>NZ_DGCP01000006.1:0-7294 GCF_002384975.1 Maritimibacter sp. UBA3975 | reverse complement strand
CGTGCGGCCGAGGCATTGGTCTCCCCCGAGGCATCGTTGACACCGGTTGCCGTCAGTGCCGCCTCGAGATTGTGGTGAATCGTCCGAAATGCGCCCGCATAGGCGTCGTAGATCTCGATCTGCGCCGGGGTCAGCGCGTGTTCTAGAACATCATATTCCACCCCATCGAAGCTGAGGGCACGGGCCGTGTAGAGGCCGAGCGTCTTGAGATCGCGCGCGACCACCTCCATGGCGGCGACACCGCCGGCTTCCATCGCAGAAACGAAGCTCTCGCGGCTTGGGAAGGGGTATTCGGGACCCTGCCCCCAGAGCCCCAGCCGCGCGGCATAGGCGAGGTTGTGCACGCTCGTGGCACCCGTGGCCGAGATGTAAAAGACGCGAGCCCGGGGTGCCGCCAGTTGCAGCCGCAGGCCAGCAAGGCCCTGCTGGGAGGGTTTGCCCCCCCTGCCCTGCTCGGACCCGGCCGCGTTCTGCATGGCATGGGCTTCGTCGAAAGCCAGAACACCATCGAACCCCGCGCCCATCCAGTCGAGGACCTGGCTCAGCCGCGAGGTGCCGCATTTGCCCGCCGAACGCAGCGTGGCGTAGGTGACGAATAGGATGCCGTCGCCCATGGGGATGGGCTGATCCGGTTTCCATTTCGAGAGCGGCTGGATGTCGGCGGGCGAGCCACCGAGATCAGTCCAGTCGCGGATCGCGTCCTCGATAAGCGTGGCGGATTTGGAGACCCAGACGGCCTTACGGCGTCCGGCGAGCCATCCCGCGAGGATCAGCCCCGCACATTCGCGCCCCTTGCCGCACCCGGTGCCGTCGCCGAGGAAATAGCCGAGGCGATAGGCCCGTGCATCCGGGTTATCATCGGCGCGCGTCAGCTTGGTCTGGTCGTCGTCGATGGTGAATCGTCCTGGCAGGTCGCGCCCATGGGCATCATGTGCCATGATGATGGTCTCAAGCTGTGCCTCGGAGAGATGCCCATCCTCGATCAGCCTGGCAGGCAGGCGCAATTCTGAACTGGCCGCGCCAGAGGGCATGGGCGGCGCGACAGAGGCCATGGCGATACTTTCGACAAGCGGCGTTGGATGCTCCTGCGCACCCGGGATCTCGATCCGCTGCGGACGGTAGCGCGCATAGATGTCCGAGACGGGCGTGTTGTCGCGCGGAGCCTCAAGACTTGTGAAGCTTAGCGGGATGGCAGCATTGGCGCGGGGTTTGGAGGCGGCGACTGTGGCAACTGGGCGCTTGCGCGTGACAGGTACTGGACCGACCGATCGCGCATGAGGGTTTGTCGCCGCCCGTTGGGCGGGGCGCTTCTCAGGCCGGCTTGCGGCCACGGCGTCGACAAAGGGAAGGGCTTCCTCCAGATCCTGAACCCTGGCGCGGATCATCTCGCCGTCCTCCTGCACCTTGTTGAAGACCATGAGCTGGGTTTCGACAGAGGTGCCGAGCTTGCGGTAGACCTGCCCCGGCATCGTCAACGCCAGTCGCGGCGTCAGGAGGCCGCAGGCGCGGGACCAATGCGCGGCATCGCGTTCGGGTGTGAATCCCGGCGGCATGATCGCCACCAGCCGCCCGCCGGGTGCCAGACGCTTTGCAGCCGCAATGAGATGCTTGGCGGCGATGTGCTTGTCCCGGGAGCGGTCGACCGAGGAGGCGAAGGGCGGATTCATCACCACGACGTCGGGTAGAACCGGCGTCTGCAGCAGATCATCGATATGCTCGCCGTCATGGCCTGTGACCTCGCCGCCGAAAACCGCGCGCAGGAGGCGCTGGCGAAAGGGGTCGATCTCGTTGAGCAGAAGCGTGGCACCGGCCCGGGCGGCGAAAGCAGCCAGGGCACCGGTGCCAGCCGAGGGCTCCAGCACGGTCTCGCCCTTGCGGATCGCTGCGGCCCGCACCGCCATGGTCGCGAATGCCAGCGGTGTGGAAAACTGCTGCAGCCGGATCTGCTGCTCGGAGCGGCGGGTTTCCGTCAGGAGCCGTGAGGCAAGCAGCCTTGCCGCGGCGATGTCACCTGCCGCGCCGTCGCCGCGCAGCAGCATTTGGACGGCAGCGGCCTGCATCAGGTCATAGGCCATGCGCCAGTCCCAGGCACCCCCGGCATCGCTGCCATGAAACGTCTCGCGCATGATGCGCGCCAGCGCTGAACTGCGCAGGGGTTGGTGGTGGATCTCTCTGCCGATAAGCGCTAGCGCAGAGGCGAGATCGGCTTCGGAGATTGCGAGAGCCGGGTTGGCCGTTCTGGGTTTGGACATGGGGATTTTCCTTTGGATCAGGGTCTGAGTTCCAAAGGACAAAAAGCCCGCTCTACACTTTTTGGGGTTTCCGCCGAAAGCTATGACGGAGGTTGGGCAACGAGAGTGAGTGCAGAATTTCAGATCACGAGCGCGACCCGCCCTTGTCGGAATCAAAGGCTAAGTCACGCAGCCGATCGGCAAACAATTTTTTGACAGAAGAAGCGGCGGCAACCCACCAAAACACCCCGAAACGCACGAAGGTACCAGGTAAGAACAGAACGCACTGTTCAAGACTGTTGGCGGCGCTTCTCATCAATCACCGCCTGCACAAGGTTCATCACGTTGGAATGCGGTGTCGCGGCCTGCTGGTCATTCAGTGCCTCCTTCACCTTGGACCGAAACCAGGCATCATGGGACGTCATCTCACCGGTCACGGCGATGGTCCTCGAGGCGCCTATCCAGAAGCTCGCCTAGGTCTCTCGGCATAGCTGCAACGCTCAGAGCGACCCGAGATCGGCGGTAGGGAGAATGGACCTTGGACAGATTGACTTTGTCGCAAGCCTGTTTGCGGTCTGAAGGCTGTTTCAACTCGGATTCCCCGTTCACGCGATGATCGAACGTTACAGCAAAACTTCCCGGACGATAAGACTCTTGAGATCTCTACATTATGGGGATGACCAAAACATCTGCGCACAGACGCCCCTTCACACCATTGCCGACGTTGGGGCGGGATGCCGCGAAGGTCTCAAACGAGCCCACTACGGAAGAGCCAATTTTGCGCTGCGCGCGCACGCAGCGAAATGTTTGCTTCGGTGCAGTAAACATTCATGCCGCATCGCAGCTGTGGATCCTGTCGTTCGTGCGTAATGTAGAAAATTTCTCAGAAGCAGTGGCTGCACAGCGGACCAAGCTGTCGTTTCCAATGAGCGTCATGCTTGCGAGCTGAGCTCCCGCCGCGCTACCGTGAGTATTAACCGGGACAGCTCGTGAAGCTGGTCGGCGGCCAGCCGATTGATCTGCCAGAACAGGTGCCGCTCCAGCATCTGTCCAGGGGCCAGCTCGACCAGATCTCCGCGCTCGAGATGGCGTCTGGCGAGCTGTACCGGATTGAGCGCCCACCCCATGCCGGCGAGGCTTCCCTCAAGGAAGCTCTGCGTCGAAGGAAGCCAGTGCGTGGGGAATGACATGTCTTGCCCGAAAACCTCGCGCGCCCAGACGTTCTGGAGCCGGTCCTTCTGGTCGAAGGTGAGAGCGGGCGCGCGTTGGAACGCCTCCTTCGTGAGGCCGTCAGGGAAGTATCGGGCAACGAAGTCGGGGCTCGCCGTCGCCTGGTAGCGCAGCGCACCGAGCGGCGTGACACGACACCCCTGCACAGGACGTTCCAGCGAGGTAACGGCGGCAAGCACGCGACCGCGCCGCAGCCAGTCGGCGGTATGGTCCTCGTCGTCGATCGCCACATTCACGAGATAGTCGGTGGCCCTGGTGAAGGAGGCGATGGCCTCGAGAAACCAGGTCCCGAGGCTGTCGGCGTTCGTCGCCACGTTGAGGGTTACCTGTCCGGCACCTTCCGCCCCGGAAAGTTCAGGCAGATGTTCCATGAGATCCTTTTCGAGCATCCCCACGCGGTCCATGTGCCGGCAAAGCGCAAGGCCTTTGTCCGTGGCGGTGCATGGCGTTCCACGTTCGATGAGCACCGCGCCGAGGCGTTCCTCGAGATGCTTGATGCGCTGCGAGACAGCCGACGGGGTCACGTTGAGAGAAGCGGCGGCTCTTTCGAAGCTGCCGGTCCTGACGACCGCGGCGACGGCGCGAAGAGCTGCATAGTCCACAGCCATTTAGTTTTCCTTTATTGGCATCAGCGTCTTTAATTTGTCTAATCTACTGCGACCGAATAGTCCAAGGGCAGTTTTTTTGAACCAGAGGCCCACATATGGATGTCGCAGTTTTTTTCACCGGCATGATGATGAGCCTCAGCCTCATCGTGGCGATCGGCGCGCAGAACGCCTTCGTGCTGCGACAGGGGTTGCGCGGCGAGCACGTCCTGGCTGTCTGTCTCACTTGCGCGGTCTCGGACGCGATCCTGATCACCGTCGGGGTGACCAGCTTCCACACCGTCTCGGAGTGGTTGCCCTGGCTCGAGCCGGTGATGCGCTACGGCGGCGCGGCCTTTCTGATCTGGTATGGCGTGAAGAGTCTTCTGTCCGCGTTGCGCTCGAATAAGGCGTTGGCCGCGGATTCCTCGCTGCCGATGACCGATCTCTTCCGCACGCTGATCGCCTGCCTCGCGATCACTTGGCTGAACCCCCATGTGTATCTTGACACGGTCGTCCTGCTGGGGACCATTTCCACGCAGTTCACCGACAGCCAAGGGTCTTTCGCGATCGGCGCGATTTTGGGGTCGTTCGTGTTCTTCTTCGCTCTCGGCTACGGTGCCACCAAGTTGAGACCGGTGTTCGAGCGGCCAGCGGCCTGGCGCGTCCTGGAGACGCTCATCGCGCTGGTAATGTGGCTCATCGCCTTCAAGCTGCTGGCCGGAACCTGAGAGGACACGTCATGGAGAATTTCAACCACCTGCTCGTCGTCTTCACCGCCTATGTGATCGCGGCCGGGAGCCCCGGTCCGAGCACCCTTCGGATCATGGGCGTGGCGATGAACCATGGTCGCCGGGCCGGGCTGGCCCTGGCGGCGGGCGTCATCTCCGGATCGCTGTTCTGGGGGCTGTCTGCGGCCACCGGTGTTTCCGCGCTGCTCGCGCGCTATGCCGAGGCCCTGATCCTCCTGAAGATCTGCGGCGGCCTATACCTGCTCTACCTCGCGGGGCGCGCAGCCCAGAATGCGCTGTCTTCCAACCCGGCAACCTCAACCGGACCGGCACGATCCGATACTCCTCCGTCCTCGGCCGCGCTCTACCGTCATGGATTGATCATGCATCTGGCGAACCCGAAAGCCGTGTTGGCCTGGATCGCCCTCGTCACGCTTGGCCTCGGTGCTGAGCCATCCTGGCATGATGTGGCCACCATTCTGGCAGGTTGCGCAATCCTGAGCGTGATGATCTTCACCGGCTACGCGGTCGTGTTTTCCACGGAACCGATGATCCGCCTCTACCGGCGGGCCCGGCGCGGAATCGAGGGCGTTCTGGCCGCCTTCTTCGGGTTCGCCGGCCTGCGCCTGCTCATGTCACGCTTTTGAAGGAGATGTTCACATGACCTTGTTCACCGGCCTCTCGGCCTTCCCGCTCACGCCCATTGATGACGAGGGGCAGCTGAAATCCGAGCTTCTGCAACGGTTCCTCGAGCGGATCGTGGCTGCGGGAGCGGATTCCATCGGACTGCTCGGCAGCACCGGTGGATACGCCTACCTGACACCGGAAGAGCGCAAGCGGACCCTCCGGGCCGCCGTAGATTGCGTGGCGGGACGGACACCGCTTGTCGTCGGTGTCGGCGCTCTCACGACCGATGTTGCCGAGGACCTCGCGCGAGATGCCCGGAAAGCCGGGGCGGACGGCCTGCTTCTTGCGCCCATGTCCTATCAGCCGTTGACCGATGATGAGGTCTTTCGCCATTTCGAGGCCGTCGCCGCGGCCGGCGAGCTGCCCCTGTGCATCTACAACAACCCGGGCACCACCAAATTCACCTTCAGCCCGGACCTGATCGCGCGTCTGGCCGAAATCTCGAACGTGGCCGCGGTCAAGATGCCTTTGCCGGCGGACAGCGATTACGCGGGCGAGATGCGGAGCCAGCGGGCCGTGACGCCGGATGGCTTCGCCGTGGGCTATAGCGGCGACTGGGGGGCGAAGGACGCGCTGCTCGCCGGCGGTGCCTGCTGGTATAGCGTCGTGGCCGGCCTCTTGCCGGAACCCGCTCTCGCGCTCACCCGCGCGTCTCAGGCCGGGAATGCGGCCGAAGCCGAGCGCATCGATCACGCTTTCGCTCCCCTTTGGGCGCTGTTCCGCGAGTTCGGCAGCTTCCGCGTGATGTTTACCATCGCGGAGATCCTCGGTCTCGGGCGCATCACCCCGCCGCGTCCGATCCTGCCGCTCGAGCCTGCCTCCCGCGAAAGGGTCGAGGTGGCGCTGCGTCCGCTGCTCCAGGACGCCGTCTGATCAGGGGACTGTGCTTACGCCGGGAATGTCTTGAAAGGGCTCGGTGCGGCCTTGCGGCAGCGCGGCGGCGGCGGCCCGGAGCCAATCTTCTTCACCGGTCCTTCGCTACATCGCTTAATATCTCGGGGTCACGCGATGTTGACGCCTGGGCCGGGAGGGACGGATGGAGAAAGTCTCATGTCCAAAATCCAACTCCCCGCCATCAAGCCGAAGCGACGCCCTTGGAACCGTGGCAGGCTCGTTGGCCAGAAACGGCCTCTGCTGCCGAAACAGGTCTGGGCGATCCGTGCGCGCCTCGAACTCGCGAGCAACCCTCGCGATCTCGCTCTGTTCAATCTCGCCATCGACAGCAAGTTGCGGGGCTGCGACCTCGTCGGTCTGAGGGTCGCCCAGCTCGTTGTCGGCGATCGTGTCCGCGAACGCGTATCGGTCATCCAGAGCAAGACGCGCCGCCCCGTTCAGTTCGAAGTCACGGAAAACACCCGAGCTTCGATCTCGGAGTGGGTGAAGCGGCCGGAGATGATCGGCTGCGCCTTCCTGTTCCCGAGCCGGTTTCACGCCAGGCCGCACATTTCGACGCGACAATACGCGCGGCTCGTCCGAGAGTGGGTGACGGCGATCGGTCTCGAGCCGAGCGGCTACGGCACGCACTCGTTGAGGCGCACCAAGGCTGCACAAATCTACCGCAAAACAGGCAATCTTCGCGCGGTCCAGCTCCTGCTCGGTCACACCAAGGTGGACAGTACGGTCCGGTACCTGGGCGTTGAACTTGAGGATGCTCTGAGCATCGCGGAGTCGGTCGACATTTGATACCTTCGGCGAACGGCGTACGCCGTTCGCCAGCCGAGACCGGACGTGCGAAGACCTACCTGCCGACGTGGGCTTCGAGCCCAGACTCACCGATGCTGCGGGGCGCGCGAATGTCGGCTTTCGTTCGGCGCGTCGCACCATGATGGAG
>NZ_DGCP01000011.1:516144-572282 GCF_002384975.1 Maritimibacter sp. UBA3975 | reverse complement strand
CTCAAAACAAGGTATCCCTGAGGGCCGTAGCAGACTACTACGTCGATAGGCCGGAGATGTAAGCGCAGCAATGCGTTCAGTTGACCGGTACTAATTGCCCGATAGGCTTGATTTGATCCAGTAGAAGCGAGGTTTCGCTTCGCTCGGATGATCGAGAGCATACTATCTACACTAGCTCTTGACTTGGACTTGGTTCTTTCTTGGTGTGGTGGTCATAGCGCGAGCAAAACACCCGGCTCCATCCCGAACCCGGCCGTTAAGTGCCGTTGCGCCGATGGTACTGCGTCTTAAGACGTGGGAGAGTAGGTCACCGCCTCACCTAGTAAGAACCAAGCCCGTATCTCTCTTTCGATGCGCCCAACGAAAAACGCCGCCCCTCACCGGGCGGCGTTTTCGTGTCTGGGCTATTGGTTCAGGCGGTTTCCATTACCTCGACGCTCAGGATAGTGGGCAGATGGCGCGCAATCTCGCGCCAGGCTTCGCCGTCGTCGAGGGACGCGAAGATCGAGCCGGTGTTCGTGCCGAAATACACACCAGCCTGTTCGCTGGTGTCCGTCGCCATGGCCTGCCGCAAGACTGTGAAGAAGCAGTTTTCCTGAGGAAGGCCCTCACGTTTGGCCTCCCAGGTCTCACCACCGTCCGTCGACTTCCACACCGCCGCAGCAGCATCGGGCGGAAAGCGCCCTTGCATGTCGCCGTTCAGGGGGATCGTCCAGATCGTCATGGGGTCGTGCGGGTGCACGCTGATCGGGAAGCCGAAGGTCGAGGGCAGCCCTTTCGAGATGTCGTGCCAATGGCGCCCGCCGTCGTTCGATCGGAATACACCGTGATGATTTTGCTGATAAATCAGATCATTATCGCCAGCCGACCGGACCATGTTGTGTACGCAATGGCCGATCTCGTGGTCGTCGCCATGGCCGTGGTCGTGTCCCCGCGCGTTGTCGAGCTGGTTGGTCCGCTCCCAGCTTTCCCCGCCATCCGCCGTGGCAAAGACCCCGGCCGCAGATATGGCGATTGTCAAATGCCCAGGCCGGACGGGATCCGGCAAAAGGGTGTGAAGGGTCAGGCCGGCGCCGCCCGGCGTCCAGCTGTCTCGGGTCGGATGCTCCGTGAGTCCCGCCACGCGTTCCCACGTCTCGCCACCGTCGGTCGAGGTGAAGAGATGCGCGGGCTTCGATCCCGCATAAAGCCGGTCGCGCGTCTGCGAGAGCGACCAGATGGCATCGACCTCGCCCGTGAAAGGCGCGTCGGGAGGCACGCCGCCGATCATCTCGGCAAAGCCGGGGTCGGTCGCGGCCCATTCGGCCATCGATCCGTTCGAGAGCTGCGACAACTGCCAGCTCGTCCCGCCATCCGCCGAGCGCCAGATCCCCGCACCGCTCCATTCCCCGCCGCCGCCGGCCCAGAGATGTCCGGTCTCTGGATCCCCAATCACATGATTGATGGGCCAGAGGTCGCAATGCGGGCCGGATACCGACCAAGACTGTCGGTCACTGTCCGAGGTCAGAATGAACGCACCCTTGGTGGTGCCGACAAGAACGTGATGGGGCATTTCGCGCGATCTCCGGTGTTGAGCTCAGAAAGTATACCACGCGGTCCCGAAATCCCGTGTGTCCTTATGTGGCGTTGCCCGATGCGCGGAGCCCGGAAAGGCGCCGTTCCAATCCGCCCACCCACCGTGCTTTCCGCCACTGTTCCCGTGCCCGTTCCAGCGCGTGCTCCGCTGCGGCTAGGTCGTCGCCCTGCAGAAGGACCCGAACTCTTGCGTGGGCCGATAGAGCGGGCGCCTGACAGACCGTCGCGAGGGCGCGGGCCGAGACCAGCGCGACCTCCGGATTTGCCTGCGCGATCATCTCAAGATAGTGGAGAGTCAGCCCGTCGTCGCGCCGGTCCGCGCGCACGACGGCGCGAAAGCGTTCCGGATCGCGGTCAGGGCCCGATGCCAGCGCCCAGGCGAGGCGGGCCTGGTCCAATTGACGGTGCGTGAGGGGAACGTGCATGGCCGACCCGGCGCCGTGGGTGAACCCGTCGGTCTCGTCGCCGGGGACAATCCCGACAGCCCCGAACGCTGCCCTTAAGTCCTGCGCGCCCGCCAGATCCACAAGCCCGAAAGCCTTGGCGAGCGGCCCGCCGATCGTCGCCCGCTGCCGAAGTTTGTCGAGATAGCTGGGGCGATTGATGCTTTCCGCGACCGGCTGCAACTCGGCCAGCCTTTCTGCCGGGCTGACATCGGCCCGCGCACCGGCCGACTGAAACTTGACATGTGTCGGCTCGGCCGTGCTGGCCAGACGCAGGTCGGATTTTCGAATATATTTCAACCACATGAACACGTCGGAGCCGCGCGGGGTCGGGGAAGGCTCCCAGCCGCGCGGGAGGGACAGATAGGCGCGGCGACGCACTCCGACCCCGTTGAGCGTCGCAAAAACAAGTTTCCGGTCATCCGCGCAGGCAGCCACCCGCAGAGGCGGAAAGGACACGTTGCCGAACCGCCAGGTCACCTCGCCCGAGGGGGACAGGCGAAGGTCACCCGTCATGGCCCAATCGGCGCCGGCCAGAAGCCGGGCCATCACGTCCAGATGGCTTTCGTGCCAGATATCGTCGTCGCCCAGATGACAGATGAACTCGGCATCGCAATTCCGGATGACGGGGTCGCGGTAGGATTCGCCAAATCGTTCCCCTTTCTGGTGCGCGACATAGGAGATACGCAGATCGTCCTGTGCGAAGCTCTCGACGATTTCGCGCGTCCGGTCGGGGGCGCCGTCTCCGATCACCACCAGGTCCCAGTCGCCGTCCCGTTGCGCCTGGACGCTGGGAATCGCGGCTAGAAGTGTCTCGACATGGTTGTAAGTGGGACAGATAATCCGAGTTCGGGCCATGCTCTATTGGTACGCGTTGAAGGGTTACGCGCAATGGATGAAACCACGAGACTGGATGCCTTGCCGCGCACCGGGATGACCGTCGAGCCCTGTGGGATCGCGGGGTTGTGGCGTGTCGCCTGCGAACCGGTTTCGGATGAGCGGGGCTTCTTTCTGGAAACCTTTCGCCGGAGCCTTGTCGACCCTGCTCTGGGCCGCCCGTACCAGTTCGTGCAGGGCAATCATTCGCGCTCCGCAGCAGGCACTCTGCGCGGCTTCCGATCGGAACCGTGGGACAAGCTGATCTATGTCGCACGCGGCACAGCATTGATCGTCGTCGTGGACCCAAGGCCGGACAGCCCGACCTTTCGCCAGCATGAGAAGGTCATGTTGGGGGACGCACCGGGCCGCCGGGATAGATTGCTGATCAGCCAGGGACTCGCCAATGCGTTCTATTGCGTGACGGAGGTCGATTACATCAACGATGTGTCGCAGGAATACGAGCCGTCTGTCCGCCGCGGGTTCCGGTGGAATGACCCGACACTCGGTATCGACTGGCCGAACCGGACACCGATTCTGTCGCCGGCCGATCAGTCGCTCCCGGATTTTGACGCTTACCAGCGTGGGGTGTGAATCTCACGAAAATCAGCAGAAAAATATCGCCAAATCCCCTTGCGGTCACCGCGCGACAGCGATACATCACCCGAACGAATTGGCGCGGGGTGGAGCAGCCCGGTAGCTCGTCAGGCTCATAACCTGAAGGTCGCAGGTTCAAATCCTGCCCCCGCAACCAAATTCCAGAATTATCCGCTCGACTTCAAACCCGCCCGATGGCGGGTTTTGCTTTTCCGGGCGTCTCACGGCGCGAAAGGGCGCGCGGCCCCCATCCGTATGCGCAGCGTCACGCCGCCCAAGGCATATGTTCGAACTCTTCGCGAAAGGCGAAGCGGGCGAGGTGGCGGTCGACGACGTCCTTGGCGCGGGCAACGGTCTCGTCGTCTTCGCCGGTCACTTCGATCCACAACCCGCCGTCATCGGCGCGCAACTTGACGGGTCCGAAGGGAAAGTCGATGCGCCCCTCTTCCGGCGTGCAGGTGGTGTCGAGCTTGTGCGCGAAATGTTTGCAAAGCTGTTGCAGGTATTTCGATCCGTTCTCGGTTTTCCAGTATGCGTCTGCGGTCTTCATCTTGGTCTCCATTTTTGCGGCGACCATAGGGCGGGATCAATGACCCGGCAATACCTTAGTAATTTGATCGGGAACGTCGGAGGCAAGAGTTGCACGGGCCGACGGGCGGTCCGCGCGTTCTGTCAGGGTCGGTCTCAGGCCAGTGCGGCGAGCCGCTCTTCGGCCCTGGGTTTTTCGGCTTCCACCGCATCTTCCCATACCGGACCGTAGCCGCGCATCTCCATCGGCGCGTGGAGGATGGCGGTGCAGTCGCCCGCGTTTTCCGGCGTGGCCTTGGATGCGACCCGATCCATCACGCCCTCGTACCAGTCGATCATCTCGCGGTTCATGCGGCGTTCGTGGGTGTAGCCGAACACGTCGAACATCCCGCCACGCAGGCGCTTCATCTTCGCCATGACGCCGAGGGCCGGGCGCATCCAGCGGCCCAGTTCCACCTTTTTCGGACGCCCGCGCTCATCCTTGCCAAGCGGCAAGAGCGGAGGGGCCATATGGTAGTGCACCTTGTAGTCGCCGGTGAAACGCTGGGCGAGTTCGTCCTCGAACCCCATTTGCGTGTGCAGCCGGGCGACTTCGTACTCGTCCTTGTAGGCCATCAGCTTGAACAGTGACTTGGCGGCCTCGGTGACGAGCGGGGTCTGCGTGCCTTCGGGCAGCGCGGCGCGGAAGGCGTCGATCCGGTCGCGGTAGCGGCGGGCATAGGCCTCATCCTGATAACCGACGAGGAACTGCGCACGGTCCTCGATGATCTCGTCCAGCGTCGGCTCACGCTCCACCTCGGGTTCGAGATGGGGGGTGAGCGCTTCGGGCGACTCGGCCATGATCCGGCCGATGGCGAAGGCGTCGCGGTTCTTCTCGATCGCGACACCGTTCAGCTCGATCGCGCGGTCGAGCGCCCAGAGATCGACGGGGACGAGGCCTTTTTGCCAGGCGAAGCCCAGCATGATCGTGTTGGCGAACACCTGATCGCCAAGCAGGTCGTCGGAGAGCTTGTTCGCGTCGAGCGGGGCCACGTTTTCGGCCCCAACCGCCTTGCGGATCGACCCGGTGCGCACGCCGACCATCAGGTCAGCGTCACGGCGCAGGACGATGTCGCCGGTCGGCATTTCGGCGGTGTTCAGCGCGACGAGCGTGCCCTTCCGGTAATGCGCCGATGCCTTGGGTGAGGAGGACACGACCACGTCACAGCCGATGACCGCATCCGCCGCGCCGTCGCCGATACGCACCTGGTGGACGGCCTCGGGGGCCGCGCCGAGCCGGATGTATGACAGCACGGTCCCGAACTTCTGCGCGAAGCCGGTGAAATCGAGCACGGAGGAGCCGAGCCCCATCAGGTGCGCGCCCATCGTGACGAGCGCGCCCACGGTCACGACGCCGGTGCCGCCCACGCCGGTTACGAGCAGGTCGAAGGGATCGTCGAGGGTGGGAAGCTCAGGCTCGCGGATGTCTTGGATGAGCGACGCCACGTCGATGTCGGCCGCTGCGCGTTTTGCCCGTTCGGCCCCTTCGACGGTGACGAAGGAGGGGCAGAACCCGTCGAGGCAGGAGAAATCCTTGTTGCAGGTCGAGAGGTTGATCTTGCGCTTGCGACCGAACTTGGTCTCGCGCGGCTCGACCGACAGGCAGTTGGATTCCACCGAGCAATCACCGCAGCCCTCACAGACCAGAGGGTTGATGTAGGCAAAGCGCTTGGGGTCCTCCAGCGTGCCCCGCTTGCGGCGGCGGCGCTTTTCGGTCGCGCAGGTCTGTTCGTAGATCAGGAGCGAGACACCCTTCACCTCCCGCAATTCGCGCTGGATCGTGTCCATCTGGTCGCGGTCGTGGAAGCTCGTCTCGGGCGGGAAGTCGGACTTGGTGAACTTGCCGATATTGTCGGACACCAGCGCGATGCGCTGAACGCCCTCGGCGCGTGAGGACCACGCGATGTTCTGAACGCTGACCGGCCCGTCCACCGGCTGACCGCCGGTCATCGCGACAGCGTCGTTGTAGAGCACCTTGTAGGTGATGTTGGCACCCGCCGCGACGGCCTGCCGGACGGCGAGCGAGCCGGAGTGATACCATGTGCCTTCGCCAAGGTTCTGGAACTGGTGCTTGTTGCCGTTCCATTTGGACGACACCGACCATGGCACGCCTTCGCCGCCCATCTGAGCGAACCCGGCGGTGTCGCGGTCCATCCAGCTTGCCATGACATGACAACCGATGCCCGCGCCGGCGGTGGAGCCTTCGGGCACGACGGTGGAGGAATTGTGCGGACAGCCGGAGCAGAAATAGGGGGTGCGCGCTGCGCCGGGGGTGTTCAGGATCGGCGGTTCCTCGGCTGTCAGGGCGCGGGCCTTCTCCGGCAGGTTTTCGCCCGGGAAAAAGGCGTCGAGCCGGGCGGCGATGATCGGGGCCAATTCGCGGGCGGACAGCTCCCCGGTCCAGGGGACGAGGTCGTTTTCGGCGGCAGCGTCATGCTTGCCGACCATCTTTTCGGGTTTATCGCCGGGCCAGTCGTAGAAGTATTCCTTGAACTGGCTTTCGATGATCCCGCGCTTTTCCTCGATGACGAGGACCTCTTTCTTGCCCTTCACGAAGGACAGCGCGTCGCGGCGGGCCAGCGGCCAGACCATGCCGACCTTGTAGATGTCGATGCCAAGGTCGCGGCACTTCGCCTCGTCCATCCCCAGAAGGCGCAGCGCCTCAAGCGTATCCAGATGCCCCTTGCCGGTGGTGACGATGCCGTATTGCGCGTCGGGCAGGCCATAGATCGCGCGGTCGATGGGGTTGGCTTCGACAAAGGCTTCCACGGCGCGGAGTTTGGCGCCCATGCGCACCTCGATCTCGGTCGAGGGCGGGTCGCTGCGCCGGATGTGGATGCCGCCCGGATAGTCCTCACGCTCCGGGTAGACGAAGGCGCGGTCGGCGTGGAGTTCGACGGACCGGCCCGATTCCACCGTCTCGGAAATCGCCTTGAACCCGACCCAGGTGGAGGAATAGCGGCTGAGTGCATAGCCGTATTCGCCGAAGGTCAGGTATTCTTCGACCGAGGCGGGGTTCAGCACAGGCATGAACCACGCGAGGAATACGGCGTCCGACTGGTGCGGCATGGAGGACGAGACGCAGCCGTGATCGTCGCCCGCGACGACAAGAACGCCACCCTTGGGGTCCGTGCCATAGGCATTGCCGTGGCGCAGCGCGTCGCCGGAACGGTCGACGCCCGGCCCCTTGCCGTACCACATGCCGAAGACGCCTTCGACCTCGCAGTCCGGGTCGAGCGTGGCCTGCTGGCTGCCCAGAACGGCGGTCGCGCCGAGGTCTTCGTTCACGGCGGGCATGAAGGTCACGCGGTCCTGATCCAGCCGCTTGCGTGACTTCCACAGCTCGAGGTCCAGCGCACCGAGGGGGGAGCCGCGATAGCCCGAGACGAAGCCGGCGGTGTTCAGCCCGGCCTCGCGGTCGCGCCGGGCCTGATCCATCATCACCCGGACCAGCGCCTGCGTCCCGGTGAGGAAAACGCGGCCTTCGGTCAGGTCGTAGCGATCCGTGAGTTTGTAGTCGGGCGTCGTCGCGGGCGCGTGCAGCATCTGGAATCCTCCTGTTCCCCTCAAAGTTAACAGCGGGATGCCGAATTTTTGTTCCAGCCTTCACGCCGGGCTGTGCAATATTGGAACCGGATTTCCAGAATCGCGGAAGGAGCGGAATGGCTCACCAGATCGAGATAGATGACCGGGACCGTAAGATCGTATCGATTCTCCAGCAGGACTCGCGGATCTCAAACGCCGACCTCGCCGGGCGCACGGGAATGTCGACCTCGGCCTGCTGGCGTCGGGTGAAGGCGCTGGAGGAGGCCGGGATCATCGCGCGCTATGGCGCGGTGGTGGATCAGGAGAAGCTGGGACTGAGGTTTCAGGCCATCGTCGAGGTGCAGCTTATCCGCCATGACCCCGGCGAAGTGGCCGATTTCATCCGCGCGCTCGAGGTCCGGCCCGAAGTGCAGGAGTGTTTCGCGACCACGGGTGACGCGGATTATCACATGCGCGTGGTGTGTGAGGATATCGCGACCTACAACCGATTTCTCGAGGAGTTCCTGTTCCGCCAGACCGCGGTGCGGGCGGCGCAGACGAACGTGGTTCTGAAGAACGTGAAGCGGGCGACGGGGCTGACCGTCTGAGCGACGTCTATCGTCAGGCTGAATACGGGTTATTGCCCGACACATCATTGCCGGTGCCTCTATCGCCGGCCTTTGTATCGCAGCCCTGATTGTCCTGACCGCCGTGACGGTGGCCGCTCTCGCGCGGCTCGTGGTCACGGCCATTCGCCGCGCAGGGATCAGCCGCGCTTGATGCGGCCGATGGACCCGCGCGCCGGATCGTAGCCCCAGGCCGCGATCCCGAAGGCCGCGATGGTCACGCCCGCGACCACGGCGGCGGACACTGCGTTGAACTGCCCGTAGGCTGCGAACCGGATCAGCTCGATCCCGTGGGTGAACGGGTTGAAGGTCGCAATCCAGAACAGCGCCTCGGCCCCGCTCTCACGCAGTTTCCACAGGGGATAGAGCGCGGTGGACATGAAAAACATGGGGAAGATGACGAAGTTCATCATGCCCGCGAAATTCTCGATCTGGCGGGCATAGACGGAAATTATGAGCCCGATGGACCCCAGCATCAGCCCGGTCAGGAAGATCGCGGGCAGGATGTAAAGCATCCCGATCGCGGTCATGTAGAACCCGAACAGCGCGGCGAGGCCAAGGAAGACATAGATCTGCACGGCGGCGAGGATCGTCGCGCCGAGGATCTTGGCAAACAGCAGGAAAGACCGGGGCAGGGGGCTGACCAGCATCACCCGCATCACACCCGCCTCACGGTCATAGACCATCGACAGGGCCGACTGCATGCACTGGAACAGCACGATAATCCCGCACAGCCCCGGCAGGATGTATTCCTGGTAGGGCGTGTAGGTCTGATACGGCTCGATGATCGAGATGCCGAGCAGGTTCTGGAGGCCTGTCGCGAAGATGAACAGCCAGAGCGACGGCCGCACGACCGCCGAGATCAGCCGCTCCCGCTGACGCATGAACTTGAGGACCTCACGCTCGGTGACGGCGTAGAGGCCCAGGAGATAGCGGGGCTGGCTGACGATTTCACTCACAGGAGAACTCTGCCTCGTCCTGACCCAGCGAGTCCAGCGTATTGCTCTGGTGCAGGAACCCCTGAATCGGTGCGATGTCGATCACTGCGTTCGATGTGGTGAGAAGAATGGGCATTCGAATCTGGCCGTTCCAGGAGCGGAAGGTCATCGGCACGCCCTTTGACCCGTCGAGGCTCAGACGATGGGACCGCATGTAGTCGTTCACCGCTTCCACGCTGTCCTCGCGCGTCTTGGCATAGGCGGTGAGCACGGCGCGGCCCGCGACCCATGTCGACCAGTCCTGCCAGTTCATGCGGCGGTTGTCCTCGGACATATCCTCGAACCGCGAATTGACCTGCGGCGCACCGTAGCGTTCCAGCGCCCAGGACCATTCCTGCGCGACGAGGCCGGCGGCCCCGATCACCGGGCGCGGCAGGGCGCTTTGGTATTCGACGTAGCGCGAATACTCGCCGTAGTCGTCGGCGATGAATATGACGTCGTAGTCGCGCAGCCCGCCGGTCACGAGCATGATGTTGTTTTCCTCGCGCAGCGCAGGGTTGGTGGAGAGATCGAACTCGCGCGTTTCGACGACCTCGATCCTGAGCCGTTCGGCGGCTTCGGCGAAGGCGGCGGCGCGGGCCATGTCCCGTTCGCTCTTGCCGCGCAGGACAAGCGCGCTTGTCCATTTCTGACGGGCGAGATGCTGGACCAGCGCGTCCGAGATCATACGGTCCGAGGCGCCGGTGTGGAGCAGGCCGGGGATGCAGGATCGGCGCAGGTCGTCCTCCGGGGCGGTGGTGTTGAGCACGGTTGCGCGGTCGCCCACGGCTTCGGCCACAGTCCGCACTTGGGCGGCGGGGAGATCGACGATGATGAAGGCCGCGCCGTCCGCGATCATACGCTCGGCCTCGGCCACCAGCGCGTCCTCGGAAACCGAGGCTTCGTCGAGTGTGACCTCGAACCCACGGGCGTCCGTCAGGATTTTCATGTCCGCTATGGCGAGTTCGACGCCGGTCACCGTGTCCCCTTGCGGGCGCAGGGCGATCCGGGCATAGGCGAAATCCTCGTCGAAGCGCGGGTCATTTTCGAGTGCGAGGAAGCCGAGCCGGACCTCGCGCGCGTCCTGCGCCCCAGCCGAAACGGCCAGGGCGCACCAGAGTGTGAAGGCGAGAAACCAGCGCATCAGTCGTCGATCACAACAGTATGCGGCACACGGCCGACGGGGATGGAGCGGATGGGCCGGCGGCTCTCCATGTCGACGAGCGTGATGTCGTCGGAGAGGCCATTGGCGACCACCGCCACGCTTTCATCCCGGTTGAGCGCGACGGACCACGCGCGGTTGCCGACAAGGACGTAGTCCTGCAATTCCTTGGTGCGCGCGTCGATGATCGCGATGTGGTTCGCGCGGCCAAGGCTGATGATCCCGATGCTGCCATCTTCGGTGATCGCCATGCCCACGGGCGTGACGTCCTCGGGCCGGAAGCCGGGCGGTAGAAACTCCAGCACGTCCTTGATCTCGTTGGTGTCGCGGTCGATGACGTAGATCTCGCTCGACAGTTCCGCCGAAACCCAAAGCTCGTTGGTGTCGGGCGTCAGGACGAAACGGCGGGGCCGGGTGCCGACGATGATGTTGTCGGTGACCACGCCCGCCTGCGGGTCGACCACATGGATCATGTCCGCGACTTCCGAGGTGACATAGACGGTGGAGCCGTCCGCGGTCTGGATCACGCCCTCGGGTTCGGCGCCCGTCGGCACATCGTGGACAACGATCCGGCTTTCCATGTCGATCACCTCGAGCATGGAGTCCTCTTCGTTCGAGACGTACATGCGCGACTCGTCGGGTGAAAAGGCGAAAACCTCGGGGCTGGGGCCGGTCGGAATCTGGTCGACCACTTCCAGCGTCTCGATGTCGATCACGTCGATCACGTCGTCATCCCCGCAGGCGACGTAGAGCATCGTCTGCGCGTCGTTCATCTTCATGTCGCGCGGACGGCGCGAAGTTTCGATCTGCTTGATCACGTTGAATTCGGCGTCGAGCACCCAGACCTCGTGACTTTTCTCGTTGGAGACGAAGACAAGCCCGGTGTCTTTGGCGTGGGCCGGCCCGAAGGCCAGTCCAGCTGCGACGATTGCGGCGAAAATACCCTGTTTCATCAACGCACCACGAACGTGCCGGCGATGCCGCGGTTCTCGTATCCCGGAACGTAGAAATCGTAGTTGCCCGGACGGATCGGGACGAACCAGATGTCGATGACCCCCTCGTCGTCGAATTCGACGGAGTGAAGGCCCAGCGGCTTCACCTCCAGGTCGTTGATGACCACCTGGTTGATCCAGGAATTGCGGAACAGGTCCGGGGCCCTGAACTGAAATTCCTCGCCGCCGTCATGGACGATCCGCCAGCGGTAGTATTTACCGGTCTCAAGCTCGAACTCGTTGACCGAAAGCGTGAGCGCCGCGCTGTCGATGACCATGTCCTCGAGCCGCGTGGCGTTGGATGCGAGGTTTCCCTCGGCGATAGCGGCGGTGCCGATCACGAGGCTCGTGGCGGCAGCACATAGACTTGAATAAATGACTCTCATAGATTGAACTCCCTGTTGCCGCCATACGTTCGCAGATGGACCCCGCCCAGATCAAATAGATAATTCCAATTTCCGCTATTGAGGTCTTGGTGTTGGGCTGGTGTTAGTTTGCCCTAAAAGCAGGAGCGCGCGCTCGCGCGCGTGAGGGAGGATAATACAATGAAAAGACGTGATTTTTCGGCCATGTTCGGCGCGGGCCTTGTCGGGGCGGCGCTGCCCGCCGGTCGCGCTGCGGCCTTCAGCCCGCCAAACAACGACGTTGTGCCGGTCACTGTCGGTGCGCTCGCCAACGGCACCGCCCAGTGGGAGCTGAGTGTCATCAAGAAGATGGAGCTCGACAAGAAACACGGCGTGGACCTGAGCCTCAAGGACGTGTCCGGCAAGCAGGCGAGCCATGTGGCGCTCATGTCGGGTGACGTGGATATCGTGCTGTCGGATTTCATCTGGGTCGCCACGGTGCGCGCGGATGGCGAGGACTTTACCGTCGTGCCGCACAGCTATGCGGTCGGCGGCCTGATGGTGCAGCCGGACGGCCCGATCCAGTCGATCAACGACCTGCCGGGCAAGACCATCGCGATTGCCGGCGGCCCGGTCGACAAGAGCTGGGTCGCGTTGCAGGCCTATTACAACAAGGAAACGGGTGAGAGCCTTGCGGACAAGGTCGAAGCCCGCTTCGGGGCACCGCCGCTGGTGAACGAATTGCTGGCGGAGGGCAAGGCGGATGCCTCGCTCAACTTCTGGCATTTCAACGCCCGCTCAAAGGCGGCCGGGATGAAAGAGCTCATCTCGGTGACGGAGATGATGGAGGGGCTCGGCGTCACCGATCAGCCCCCGCTTCTGGGCTGGGTCTTCCGCGAGAGCATCGCGGCGGAGAAACCCGGGGCGATCAAGGGATTCCTCGACGCCTCCTTTGAGGCCAAGAAGATGCTGCTCAATCGCGACAGCGTGTGGAACGATCTCAAGGAGCTCATGCGCGTGGGAGACGATCAGACGCTGTTCGAAACGCTGCGCGCCGATTACCGCAAGGGGATCATCCCCGAATATGATCAGGCCATGATCGACGCCGCCGCGGCGTCCTACAAGATCATGGCGGAATACGGCGGGCCTGAACTGGTCGGAGACGCGACCGAAATGCCCGCTGGAACGTTCTGGTCGGATTACGGCGTCTGAATCGCGCCGGACCGAACCGGATGGAGCGTCGCAAACAAAAACCTCCCGGGGTGGCGGGGGGCCTGGAATGGTTCTCCCTGCCGCTACTCCTCCTCCTGTGGCAGGTTCTGGCGGTGGTCGTGGACCACCGCCTTTTTCCCACACCGATCGAGGTGATCGCGGAGGTCTGGTTCCTCGCAACGGAACGCTCGCTTCTCGCCGATGTCGGTAAGACGCTGAGCCGCGCGGCCATCGCCTTTGTCATCGCGATGACGGCGGGCATCGTGCTTGGCGGTGTCTTCGGGCGATTTCGCAATGCTGACCGGCTGTTCGGGACATGGGTTCTCATCGGGCTCAACATCCCGGCGATCGTGGTCGCGATCACCTGCTACATCTGGCTCGGCCTCACCGAGTTCGCGCTGATCCTCGCGGTGGTCATCAACAAGGCGCCGCTCGTCACCGTGACGATGCGTGAGGGCGTTCGGGCGCTGGATCACGGCTACGGCGAACTCGCCCGCGTCTACCGCGTGCCGTTCTGGCGGCGGGTGCGGCGGTTCATCGTGCCGCAACTCATGCCCTATGTCCTGACGGCGGCCCGCACGGGGCTGTCGCTCATCTGGAAAATCGTGCTGGTGTTCGAGGTTCTGGGGTCAGACGGTGGTGTCGGCTTCCGGATCGGTATCTTCTTTCAGAACTTCGACATCGAGGGCATCCTCGCCTATACGATGTCGTTCATGGCGGTGGTGATCCTGATCGAATACTTGGTGATGCGGAAACTTGAAGCGAAGGTACTCGGATGGCGTCCGGCGTTCCTGTCCGCATAGACATATCCGAAAAGCGCTTCGGCGATACGCCGCTGTTCCGGGATCTCGGGCTCGAGATCGCGGGGGGCGAGGTGCTGGCGCTGATCGGACCGTCCGGTGTCGGCAAGTCGACGCTTCTGCGGATGGTCGCCGGGATCGACACGGATTTCGATGGTCTGGTGGAGGTCGACGGCAAGTCGCCGGAACGCGCTCCGGTGCCCGGCTTCGTGTTCCAGGACCCGCGCCTTTTGCCGTGGGAGACCGCGACCGGGAACCTGCGGGTGGTGAACCCGGAGCTGCCGGTGGCGGAGGCGCACAAGCTTCTGGGCGAAATGGGCCTCGCGGGCTATGAGGATGCGCTGCCGGGGCAGTTGTCCGGAGGGATGCAGCGGCGCGTGGCGCTGGCGCGTGCCCTCGCGGTTGCACCCGGGCTTCTGATCCTCGACGAGCCTTTCGTGTCCATCGACCGCAAGCTGGTGCGCGAGTTGTCGGCGCTTCTCATCGAGGTGATCGAGCGGTATGGCCATACGGTCATCCTCGTCACCCACGACCCGGAAGACGCGGCCCGGCTGGCCGACCGTGTTGTGGTGATCGAGGGGCGGCCGGCGACAGTTGTGGAAGATCGCCGCATTACGCTGGCCCGGAGCGAGCGGGACGATGCCATGGTCGCGGCCGAAACGGCGCGGATCACAGGAGAGGGCGGCGCATGAGCGTGCTTGAGATGACTGCGGTCGAAAAGAGCTACGGCAACGTGAAGGCGTTGGACGGCGTGGACCTTGCGCTGGGCAAGAGCCGGTTCGTCGGTCTGCTCGGGCCGAATGGGGCGGGCAAATCGACGCTGTTCCAGATCATCTCGGGCCTGTTCGTGCCGGATGCGGGGACGGTCAAGCTGTTTGGTATGACCCACGGCGCGGACGGCCCCGCCATACGCCGTCGCATGGGCGTCGTGTTCCAGGCGCGTTCGGTTGATCTCGACATGACGATCCGCGCCAACCTGCGGTTTCACGGGCGGCTCTTCGGGCTGGGCGGGCGCAAGCTCGACGCGCGGATCGACGCGCTTGCTGAACAGTTCGACCTGACGGACCTAGTGAAGCGCCCGGTGCGTAACCTGTCGGGCGGGCAGCAGCGCAAGGTCGAGATCGCGCGCGCGCTCATTAATGATCCCGATTTCCTCATCATGGACGAACCCTCGGCCGGGCTCGACACGCCGTCGCGCCGTGCGCTGGTCGCGGATATCCGGCGGCTGGCCGCCGAGCAGGACGTGGCGATCCTCTGGGCCACGCACCTCGTGGACGAGGTGGATGATGCCGACGACGTGGTGATGCTGGTCAAAGGCAAGGTGGTGGCCGACGGCGCACCCGCGACGCTCATCAAGGACGCGGGCGCTGAGGATCTGACCGACGCCTACGCAAAGCTGACCGGGGGCGCGACCCCCGAACGGGAGTAGGAGACTTGCGCCCTCAACTGCGCCCGCGCACCGTGGAAACCCCAATTCCGGGCATCGCGAACGCCAATGCCCGATACCCGTAGCATGGACCTGTCGGTCGAGGAGGAATGATGCGTTTCTGGAGCCTTCTTCTGTCTTGCATCCTGATCGTCGCTTCGGGCGTTGGCCTGCTGGTTCTGGCAGGTGGGGCCAAGCGCCTTGCCGCGCCACCGCTGGAAGCCCAGCTCGAAGTTCAGGCGTTTCCCGTGCCGCAAGGGTTCGGGATCGACCCGGCGCGCGTGGCCGGCTACATGGCCGACAAGCTGGTGCAGCGGATGGATGGCGACGTCGCCATGCGCATGACGCTCGATACCGAGAACATGAGGAAGGTCAAGGAAATCGTGCTGCCGCGCCTTATGAGCGTCGTCCCGGTGCAGGAGATGATGCGCGATATTCCCGAACTGTCGGCGATCCTCGAACTCGGCGCGTTCCGTGGCAGCGTCACAGGCAGGATCACGAGTGCCGACGCTGCGCGCGACGTGGCGCTCACGGTGCCTGACGCTCGGTTGGCCGAGGTGGATGGCGAAGCGTTCGAAATCACGACGACCTCCACCGGGATGACGGCGCTGGTACTGGGCGACATGGCGGCGGGCGAAGTTCGCGAGGTCACGGTCTGGATCGGCGAAGAGGGCATGAACAGCGACCTTGCGCGCACCATCCGCATCGGGGCCGACGCCGGGTCGCGCGGTCGGGTGCTCTTGTGGGGCGCGGACGGTTGGTTCGGCGCCGATGTCGAGGCGCTCCGTTGGTCGCGCTGGCTGATCGGGGCGCTGCTGGGCGGGGTCCTGTTGTTCGGTGTGGCGAGCCTGATCCTGCCGTTGCTCACCGCCCGGCAGGCGCGGTCGGGCCGCAGCCCCCTCGACGCCTCCGCCCGATAGCCGCGCGTTTCATCCGGTGTCCCGGCGGCCGCCAGTGGCCTATTGCGGCTTGGAGGGTGTAATCGGCGCGGCTTCGGTGTCGAAGCTCAACATCGACGGATCGAAATTGGAGATCCGTTGACCGGCGGTCGAGCTTCCGCCCGGTCGTGTCTCGCTGATCTCCGCATCGATCGCTTCGGCCAGCGCCTCGGAGGTGGCTTCGGGCAGAACCTCGTCGGAATCGATGGTGCCTTGCATCTCTTCGCCCTCCGAGATCCGTCCCAGCGCATCGTTGACCTTGATGATCAGGTCGTCCGAATAGGGCAGCTGATAGGCGCGAGGGGGGCCGACCGGGAAATTCTCGGTGTCGAGTGCCTGTAGCCAGACGTAGACACGCCCCTCTTCGCCCTGCAGAGCGTTTGGTTCGATCATCTGGGCCCAGAGCATCCTGAAGCTGAGCGGCAGTTCCCCGTCCGAGGGCATGCCACGCAGCTCGCCCACGCCCCAGAAGGTCAAGGGGATCGTCGCCACCGTCGCCACGGTCGCGAAGACCTTCATCACGATGTGGATGTTCGTGAGAAGCACGAGGTAGGCGAGAAGTGACACCACCAGCGCGTAGGAGGCGGTCAGGGCCAGGATCACGTAGGTCATGTTCATTGCTGCGTCTCCGAACCGCCAAGCGTCTGACCGGTCGCTGCGTCGATCGGGCCCGAAGGCCTTCCGGCCTGCGAACTCCCGCCCTTTGCGCTCAGCGAGCGTGTCAGCTCGACAAGGCTCTTTGGCACGTTGTTGACGTTGACGACCTCGTTTCCCTCGAGGGTGAAGCGCACGGCAGTCTGTTCATTTCCCGTGCCCGTCAGTTCAAGCGTCTGGTAGAAGACCACCTTGACCGAGGGGTTCAGCTTTTCCACCTTCACCGAAACCGGGAGAGGGGCCGTGCCGTTCGCGATGTAGTGGACGACATTCACCACGTATTCTCCGTCTTCGAGGCCACGAAAGCTGATGATCTCCTGGTTCAACGGATTGGTCACTTCCTTGTCGTTGAAGAGCACGACGTCCTTGAACATGCCCCGGTCGTCGCGGTCGAGGTGCATCAGCCCGGCCTCACGTTGCGTATACCAGACGATATTCCCGGCCGGGTCCATGACATAGGTATCCACGTCGTCGGGATTGTTGTCCGGCCATGACACGGTGATCAGCATCTCGGCCTTCGGGTCGACCTTCCCCTCGTCCGCCGGTTTGTTGATCATGGCGAAACTGATGAAGAACATGAAGGTGATCGCCTTCAGTGAATTAAAAAGAAGGGCCGAGAAGATCTCGAACTCGGGTTCCTGTTCTTCCTCAAACAGCATTGCCGGCTTCGCGCTCCCTTTGCGACAGCAGGGGGAGGAGCGAGGCCTCGGTGAAGGACACCGCGGTCTGGCTGATGTCGGTCACGAGCGCGTCCGCGATGTTGTATTCCAGCCTTAGGAGGATGCCGCCGATCAGCCCCGCGATCGTCGTCAGGAGCGAGACGGCCATACCGGCGATCATCTTCTGGAGGGCCCCGCGCAGGGTGTCGACATCGAAATTCGACAGGTCTCCCATCGAGTTCAGCATCATGACGAAACCGACCATCGTGCCCAGCATCCCGAGCTTGTAGAGCAGGTCCGCGCCAT
Source organism: Maritimibacter sp. UBA3975 (assembly GCF_002384975.1). Classification (NCBI taxonomy): domain Bacteria; kingdom Pseudomonadati; phylum Pseudomonadota; class Alphaproteobacteria; order Rhodobacterales; family Roseobacteraceae; genus Maritimibacter; species Maritimibacter sp. UBA3975. The sequence continues at coordinate 554,603 of NZ_DGCP01000011.1, read as the reverse complement.
AGGTGCCGATCTTGGTGCGACGCCTGAAAGCCGCCCCCAGGCTCATCATGAGCAAGTGGGCGTTTCCTTCGATTTCGCCCGGGTTCTCGCGCGAACGGATCAGGTCCGCCACGAACCGGTCGACCAGACCGTCCCCCCGCTTCAGGTCGGGCATCTCGGAGGTGGCTTCCAGTTGCGCCTTGATCTGAAGAGCGCGCCGATACTCCCGGCTCAGTTCCACGAGAATCCACAGACAATGGACCGAGAACCCGATGTAGAGAACCGCGATGAGCACGGTGATCCGGGATTCGTCGGCTGAGAAAAGATAGGTCAAAAGCCCGTACTCATAGGAGACCACTGCACCAAGGGTGATCAGCGCCATCAGGAGGACCCATTTCATGACCGCATCGAAGGCGCCATCGCGGCCCGGTGCGGAAATTGCATCGGCGAGTTGTGCCATGTTCTGTTCTACCTCAAACCACCCGGTGTCTCGCGCCTGCGAAATTCCCAGGGTTCTTCGAATTCCACGCCCACCTGCCACAAACCGACGCCCGCCGTGATGGCGTCGATCATTGCCGGCAGATATTCGTCCGACTGCTCTTCATAGGCGAGCGCGAATCCCGTTTTCACCATCTCTTCGTTCAAGTCCTGTCCTCCGCTCGTGCAGACGCCGTACTGGCGGCCCAACCTGTCGGGCTCGCCGCGATAGGTGCATGACACCTCGCCACGACCGGCGAGGACCTGCAAATGCCGTTTCGCCGCTTCGTGACAGCCCCAGAACGTGCCGTTGATATAGCAGCGCTGCGGCCGCTCCGGCGCGTCGATGGCCCAGAGGATCACGCGTTGCTGGCCGAACCTCAGCACATCGGCGTCGATCACATCGGCCAGGCCGCTGATGCCCGTGTCGGCCGTCTGGGCCCTGGCGGTGGGCGGCAGCGCCGTCCAGGCCCCCACGACGATTGAAAAGATCAATGCCCAGCATTTGCAAACTTGCGCCAGATGGCCTGTATCAGGGGGCATGCTTAGGACCTTTCGAAAAGATGTGAGAACAGTGCGTCGCGCCGCCTTCGCAGCGCTCGTCGCAATGGCTGCCGCTCCGGCAAGCGCCGATCAGGTGGCCGATCTGATTGCGGGAACGATAAAGGAATGTCGCGGCTGCGATCTGCAGGGGGCGAACTTCAAGAAGGCGAACCTCGCCGGTGTCGACCTGACGGGGGCGAACCTGACCGACGCGACCTTTCACCGGGCGAACCTGCGCGAGGCGATCCTGACGGATGTCACCGCTGTCGAGACCAATTTCAACGTGGCTGATCTGACCCTGGCCCAACTGGGCGGCGGGGATTTCACGCGTGCCTTTTTCTACGCCGCGCAAATGTCCGGTGTGGATCTGAGCGAAGCGAACCTGACGGATGCGCGCATGCAGACGTCCCGGCTCACCTCGGCGAAGCTGCCGGGCGCGATGCTGGACCGGGCGCTCCTGATGGAAAGCGTTGCGAACAACGCCGACTTCAGCGGAACCTCGATGAACCGGACCAACCTGACCGGCGCGCACCTGAGCCGCGGAACCTTCGAAGGGGCCACGATCAGCTTCGCCGGGTTCGTCCAGGCCAAGGCGGGTCGTGCGATCTTCGACGGCGCGAAGATCGCGCATACCGACTTCTACGGCGCCGACCTGCGCCGGGCCAGCGTGGCGGGGGCCACCCTGATCGGCAACCGCTTCACCACTGCTGCCGCAGGTGGGGTCGATTTCGAGCAAGCCACCATGAATGGCAATTTCATGGTCAACGGCCAGCAGCAGAACTGAGTTCATCGCGGGGCTCCGGGTTCGTAGGGCTTTTGCACCTCTTCGAACCGTGTCTTGCTTTCGAAATAGCCTTGGTTGACCTCCTGCGTTTCAGGGTTCAGGCCGCGTTGCCCTTTCTTGCGCAACAGGGTGGCTTCGAGTTCGATGCGCTTGGTGCCATCGGGCGCTTCGCCCGTGCATAGCTCGTGTATGAACTGCTTGCCGACCGGCTGTTCGCCCTCCTTCATGTCGATATCCCTGCACTCCAGCGACCAGTTTCCGAAACGGGCCTTGAAATTGCGGATAAGCGTGACGGCGTTGCGCCGGTCATACGTGTCGACGCGATCGTCGGTGAAGATGCGACGGCCCTGCACGATCCCCTCGGGGTCGACGAGCACGGATACGATGACGGGATGGGCGAAGACCGAGGTGCCGCCATAGAGGAACTTGTATTCCGCGTTCAGCGCGAGCGCGATGTAGTCCTGTTCGTCATCGTAGGTGAAACTGACCTCCCGCAATCCGGACGGTTCCGGTTCGCAGGTCTCATAATCAGCAAAGGACACCAGGGGTCGGCCCTGCGGGCCGCCGTTCGTGCCACAGGCGATCTCGCCGACCTTGATGTCGGGCGCCTGCGTAACGGGCGCGCCAAGTTCAAAGTCCCAGATCGAGAATTCGGGTTCAAGCCGCACCTGGCCCGCGGCCATTTGCGCGGAGAGGGCGAGGCCAAGAATTGCGGTAAGTGTCGTGTGTCGCATGTCAGCGTTGCCTCAGGAAGTCGCAGGCGCCGGCCTCGGGATCGTCGAAGAATTCGCCGCATTCTTCCAACGTCGGCTTGCCACGCCCGATGACGTGCGCCTGCAGGTAGGCGACGACGTTCGCGATATCTTCGTCGCGGATAGACTTGCCCTGAATCGGCCTGTCGTCCTCGTCGAAATCGGACATCGTCATTCCGTAACAGGCCTCGTCCTTGTAGGCCTGTCGATCATGATACGGCATTGCGGTGCCCGGGCGTCCGCATCTGACGACCTCGGCCAAAGCCTCTGCATCCAGTGCGGAGTCGCGCAGGTTCGATCCGGGCGGGGCCCGCAGGTGAACGCCGGTTCTGCCGTCGGCGGGCCAGCCGTGGCACCTCATGCAGTCTCCGGCCGAGCGAAATACATACTTGCCACGGTCCGGATCCCCCAACAGCTCCTCCGCCTGCAGCCCTTTGGTCAGGGGTGCGGTCAGCGCGATGGATAAGAGCATCGTGGCCGCGAGACGGGTGACGTGCATGGTTGGTCCTTGGAATTCGGGAAAAATGTGCAGACGAAAATGCCGGGCAGCGCGAACTGCCCGGCAATGGGAGGGCTTCAGATCAATTGACCGTAAAGACCCAGAGCATGTTGGCCTGCTGCATGACTTCCAGTTCGGCATGGCCATTGGCGTTGCCGCCGACCGGGCCGCCCAGGATGGCGACATACTGCTTGCCATCGACCGCGTAGGTCATCGGCGGGGAGCGGAACGACGTGCCGGTGTTGACCGACCAGAGCGGTTCCAGCGTAGTGGCGTCGTAGGCGCCCAGGGTGCCGTCAAGCGAGCCCGAGAAGACCACTTCCGGCGTGACCAGCACACCGCTGTGGTTCGGATAGGGCATGTTCTGCTTGGCAACCTGCTCGCTGGTCGACACGTCCATCGCCGTGATCGAACCGGTCTGCTCGTTGCTGGAAGCATAGGTGCCGCCAAGGAAAATGACACCGGGCAACACGTCGTCCGCAGCCATTTCCTGCGTCCCGATTTCCGAGCAACCTTCCTGACCGGCGCCATAGGCAATACCGGTGTTCGGGTTGTAGGCGGTCGGGTAGTAGTTCACGCCGCCCGTGATGTGCGGGCAGGTGTCCACGTTGTCGCTGCCACGGCTGATCACGCCCTGGGCGTAGGTCTGCAGCGACTTCGACGGGTCGTATTCAACCGGCATACCGGTCTTGGGATCGACCCCTTCGGTCCAGTTCAGCTCGGTCACGTACTGCGCCGACTGGATGTAGGCACCGCTGTTTCGATCGAGCGTGTAGAAGATGCCGTTCCGACCGAAGTGCGACAGCACCTTGCGCTCTTCGCCATCGACCGTGGTGTCCATCAGCAGTTGGATGCCGACTTCGTCATAGTCCATGTAGTCGCCCGGCGTGTACTGGAAGTGCCACTTGAGCTCACCGGTATCGGCGTCCAGCGCGATGGTCGAGTTGGAGTAGAGGTTGTCACCCGGACGGAATTCGGGGTCGAACATCGGCACCGGGTTACCCGTTCCCCAGAACGTCGTGTTGGTTTCGGGGTCGTAGGAGCCCGTCACCCACAGGGCCGCACCACCGGTCTTCCAGCAGTCGGGGTTGCCGGTTTCCTCACACAGCCACGTTTCGGAGCCCGGCTGACCCGGTTCCGGCACCGTGAAGAAGCGCCAGACTTCCTCGCCGGTCTCGCCGTCGACGGCGGCCAGCCAGCCGCGCGTGGCCCAGTCACCGTAGGACTGGCCGATCAGAAGGTTGTCGCCGACCGCGAGAGGGGCGGCGGTGAAACCTTCGCCCGGTTCGGTGGCGAGCTGTTTGTCCCAAGCGACCTCGCCGGTTTCGGTGTTACAGGCGACGACACGCCCGTCGTTCAGCGCGGTGACGACATTGTCGCCGTGCAGAGCGAGGCCGCGGTTGGCCAGGAGCACGCCCGCGGTCGGGTCTTTTTCGAGCCCGGTGTCACAGACCCAGAGGATCTGGCCCTTCGTGCCTGACGAGACGTCGATCTTGTACGGCGTTCCCCAGGGGTCGGAGATGTACATCATCCCGTTGTCGACCAGGGGCGTGCCTTCCATGTAGCCGGCACCGAAACCCGACGGCTCGAGCCCGCCGATCGGAACAGCAAACGCCAGGTCCATGTCCGAGGCATTCTCGGCGTTGATGTCGTTCAGGGGCGAGAACCGGTTGGAATCGTAGTTCCGGTGGACCATCAGCCAGTTACCGGCTTCTTCCTCCGAACTCGCGGCCAAAAGGCGTTCGGACGTGACTTGCGCGAACCCCGCGCTCGCCATGCCTGCGGCCGTCATGGCTGCCAGCACTGCGTAACTATACTTCATTTTCATAGTCTTCCTCCCATCTGGATATGTTGAATCCCTATGTGAGGCCATGCTGTCACTTTCGATTGATGGGTTGACCAATATGCGACATTGCTTTTTTTCGAAACGGCCCCGGACCTCGTGGAGACGGGAGGCCGGAGGCGCGCGCGACAGCAGGCGGGGGCGTCCCGCGACGGCCGGATTTGGACAGCGAACCTCGGTTCAGAGCTCGGCGCGTCTTGTCACAAGGGCCCGCACCGGTGCTGAAACGAAAAGTGCCCGGGCAGGGGGCCCGGGCACGTCGATCTCGATTACTTTTTCCTGTATCAGGTTCGGCGCACGAACAACCCACGCAGCAAGGCGATGACGACAAGGACAGCCCCCGCGGCGAGCGCATAGTAGTATCCGACCTTCAGGTAGCCCTCCATCTTCAGCTTGTTGCCCGTCATGGCGTGCGTCACGGTGGCCTCGCCGACAAAGGCGCTGCCGGCCACTTCCGCGCGCCACTCGCCGATGACATAGGCGAGCACGACGGCGACAATGTAGGACAGGCCGACGAACAGGATGAGGAGCGTTGCGACCGGCAGTTTGAACCGACCCAGCGAGATCGTGCGCGAGATGAACAGGCTCAAGGCAAGCGCAAGCAAACAGACCGTGAAGTAGGTCCACATGAAGGGCTGGAAGATGGCGGGCATCGCCCAGAGTTCCGGGTCTGCATTCGCCCGGACCTGTCCGTGGGCCTCGATGCCCCAAGGCCGCATCAGCATGTGATCCTCGCCGGGCAGGACCCCGATCTTGGCCCCCCACCAAGGTGTATACCAAGAATACACCATGAATGCGGCACCCGCGATGAGCAAAACTCTGAAAATCCAGACCCCGGCGCCGGAACGCGCAGCTCCTTGGACATCTGTTTGCACCATGATTCCTCCCCTTCGGGCGCCCCGATCATTTTCCGGGTTCCCGCTTTTTAGCCAATGATTGCAATTACTTAGGCGACTTGAGGCATAGTAGCAGCGTCATTTTTACCAAGTCAAGCCTCGGGCCGGGGCGCGCTGTTCGCGGACTTGCCGGTTTCACGGGGCTAACGGATAAGGTCGAACCGATCGGTCTGGCTGCCTGGCGGGCCGTTTCGGACGCAGGGGGCGGACATGGTAAGCTGCCAAAAAACCGTTAACGCACCGGGATAAAACGGGTTTTTCCCAGCCTCGGGCCGCCGCGTCCGCCGGACGCGCGCCATGCCGTCGGGCCGCCCGGACGGCGCGAAAGCGTCTCGTCCACCCAGTATAGCCTTTCCCAATCCAATGAATTGGAGGGTGGAATGTCAGTCTCGTTGTCCGATCCCAAACCGCAAGGAGCTGCGGCCTGGCTGGCACCTGAGCTATTCGGCTGCGATGCGCAGTTCCGGCAGGGAGAGGAGTTCCTGTTCCAGATGGGCCTCGGAATACTCGTCTATCACCCAGTCGCTCAGACGTTGCTGGAACTCGGCGAACGGACGCAGGGTCAGCAGGTGTTTCGGCATGACGAGAACCGCGTCGCGCACATATTCCCCCAGATCATAGACCTTGATCCGATCCCGCACCGAATTCGGCAGGTTGGGCAGGAGTGACAGCGGGGCGTGACAGGTCGCCAGTCCCGCGGCCACGATATCCACCGCGCCCTGATGCGTCATGCAGGAGAAATAGGGCGCCGCCCTCGGCATGCGCTGCCGGTACCAATGCTCGCTGCGCGATTTCCAAGGCACTTCCTTGCCGACTTCCACGTAGTTGCGCAGGGGACTCGTTTCGTCGTCGTCGTGCTCCAGCCTGTTCAGTGTCCGCACGAGCGCGGCATCGTCGACATCGGCGGGGACGGCCAGAACGATCTTGTCGTTGAACAGATGGACCATGTGTATGGACATCTTGTATTCGACGACGCTGGCTTCGCTCAGGATGGCGCAGTTGATCCGGTGGGTCGCGATCATTTCAACCAATTCGGCCGATCCGAGCGCCCAGACGAATTCCATGCGCGAAAAGCCGGGGATGTCGCGTGACAAGGTCGCGGCCTTCTCCATGAAGCGTCCGCGCATGGACGGTGTCGTGCCGAAGTGCAATTCGACCCCGTCCTTGCCGAGGCGGGCCTTGTGATTGACCGTCGCCTGATCGAGTGTCCCGAGCACGCTCTGAGCAACCTTGAACCAATGTTCACCGGCCTGCGTCAGCTGCCCGTCATTCCCGCGCTGACGGTATATGAGTTGCGCGCCGAGCAATTCCTCAAACTTGGCGAGCTGCTGTGAAATCGTCGGCTGAGACAGCCCGAGTGCCCTTTTTGCTTTGCTGATGGACCCGCTCACCACGATGGCTTGCAGGATCTCAAGATGGCGAAGGGTTATTTCCACAGGACCTCTCCAGACGGGTGACAATAAAACCTATTGCTATTTCCAATACCCTACAAGGGCGGCGGCTGAGGAAGCGCACCCGCCCAGCAGCATTCATCTGAGGAGAAGATCCGCATCGTGTTGGAAGGGCTGCGCGGCGACAACGATGGCGTGGAACACCTCCATCTGCTTGACGGTCAGGCGCACGGCGATCGTGTCCATTGCTGGATGATTGTCATTTTCTCTCTCCCTGACCCTAGCCTATGGAAGGTATTTGAAAATTCAATCGATTCCGTGAGCGACCGCAGATGTGAGGGCCGACTCGCTAATTTTTGCCGGGTTGCGAGCGCAGTCCGACAAAACTCACAGAGAATAGTCCTATTTTTGGGCGGTAACCGGAAAAGTTGCGCAATAATTGTGCGAATGGCCCGATCCGGCCATTGGGACCCCGTGAGGAATTGCCGAAACGAGACTGGAGCCGAAAGGTAAGCCTGCCCTATGGGACGCGACTCATCGCGTAGAGGGTGTGTGACGGCCCGTCAGTCTGCAAACCGGAGGCCGCCACACGGATGCAACAAAGTTGCGGGGACAGACATGGGGAACATTGCCTTCAGAGGCAAGTGCGACCGTTCGTCTCCGCTTGGGAGAGTCTTATGAAACTCATGAAAACCATTCTCGCCGGCAGCGCTGCGACCGTCGCCATGTCGACCGCCGCGCTGGCTCAGGATTGCCCGATCAAGGTCGGCGTCCTGCACTCGCTGTCCGGCTCGATGGCAATTTCCGAAACCACGCTGAAAGACGCCATGCTGATGCTCGTCGAGCAGCAGAACGAAGCGGGCGGCCTGCTGGGCTGCGATCTCGAAGCCGTCGTCGTCGACCCGGCCTCCGACTGGCCGCTGTTTGCCGAAAAGGCGCGCGAGCTTCTGACGGTCCAGGAGGTCGATGTGATCTTCGGCAACTGGACGAGCGTGTCGCGCAAGTCGGTTCTGCCGGTCATCGAAGAGCTGAACGGCCTGCTGTTCTATCCGGTCCAGTACGAAGGCGAAGAGTCGTCCAAGAACGTGTTTTACACCGGCGCTGCACCGAACCAGCAGGCGATCCCGGCCACCGATTACTATCTTGAGGAACTGGGCGTCGAGAAATTCGCGCTGCTCGGCACCGACTACGTCTATCCGCGCACGACGAACAACATTCTCGAAAGCTACCTGATGGACAAAGGGATTGCCGAAGAGGACATCTTCGTCAACTACACCCCCTTCGGTCACTCCGACTGGTCCAAGATCGTGGCCGATGTCGTCGCGCTGGGCGCGGACGGCAAGAAGGTCGGCGTCATCTCGACGATCAACGGCGATGCGAACGTGGGTTTCTACAAGGAACTCGCAGCGGCCGGCGTTTCGGCTGACGATATCCCCGTCGTGGCCTTCTCGGTCGGTGAAGAAGAGCTTTCGGGCCTCGACACCTCGAACCTCGTCGGCCACCTCGCCGCGTGGAACTACTTCATGTCGGCCGATACCGAGGCCAACGCGGAGTTCATTTCGGCCTGGCACGAGTTCATCGGTGACGAAGCGCGCGTGACCAACGACCCGATGGAAGCCCACTACATCGGCTTCAACATGTGGGTGAACGCGGTCACCGAAGCTGAAACCACCGATGTCGACGCTGTGCGCGAAGCCATGTGGGGCCAGGAATTCCCGAACCTGACAGGCGGAACCGCCGTCATGGGCACCAACCACCACCTCGCGAAGCCGGTGCTGATCGGTGAAATCCTCGCGGACGGTCAGTTCGACATCATCTCGGAAACCGATCCGGTTCCGGGCGACGCCTGGACCGACTTCCTCCCGGAATCGGCCGTGCTCACCTCGGATTGGAAAGATCTCGAGTGCGGGATGTACAACACCGAGACCGAGACCTGCGTTCAGCTGACCTCGAACTACTAATCATAAAAAACGGGCGGCGGGCCTGACCCGCCGCCTATCCATTCCATCGGGGTGAGGGCGATGTTGAAGCGACTTTTCGTGGTCGTGCTGGCGCTGATGTGTCTCGGCGCCGCGGCAATGGCACAGGACACAGCCGACAGCGATACGGGCGACGCGACGATGGGCCCGCTTCAGGGCGTGTTGCAGGAGCAGTCTGAGCTGATCCTCGAAAGCTCGCGCCGCACGATCCAGCCGGCCATCGACGCCATTGCCAATTCGGGCATCGAGGACGTGCCGTTCCTTCTGGAAACCTGGCAATCCCGCGATATGTGGGTGCGTCTGTCGGACGGGCTTTTCTTCAAGGCCGAGAAGGTCGACGACGGCTATGCGCTGACCGATTTCGACAGTGGCGAGGTCGTGGCGACGGTGCCCAAGGATGACCTCGACCAGATCAAGCCGAACTCGGGCATTCAGGGTTTGATCGGCACCGCGCTGGTCAGCTTCCAGCTCAACGACCCGGACCCCGCCAAGCGGCGCGAGGCGCTCGACTCGCTCGAACGCAGCGCGAACGAAGACCTGCTGGAGCCGCTGCGCGCCTCAATCGAGACCGAAGACGACCCGGCGATCCGGGCCCGCAAGGAACGACTCGAAAAACTCATCACCATTGCCTACGGCTCGGACCCCGACGCGCGCATCGCCGCGATCGAAGCGATGGGCGGGGACCTTGGCGTCGACCTGCGCGCGGCCCTGAACCCGCTGGTCGCGACCCGCATCCGCGCCTTCGAGGGCGAGGTGCCCGACAGCGTGAACGTGGCCGAGATCCTGCGCCCCGGCACCGAAGAGCTGTCACGCGAAGACGCCTATGCGCTGACGGACGGCGAGCCGCTTTTGACATCCGCCGACCTGCGCAACGTGTTGCAGGAGCATATCGTGGACGGCGAAGTGGGTGGCGTGCCCGTCGCGGAGCTGTCCGATCCGCTCAAGCGCATCGAGGCTTTCGAGGCGCTGGAGGCGGCAGGCACCGTGCCACCCGCCGCGACCGAACAGGACGTGGACGATGCCTTCGACGGGATCACCTTCGCTGCCGTCTATTCTGAACCCAACGCCGACGTGACCGCCGCCGCGAACCGCGCGCTTGCGCGGATCGAAACCAACGTGGGCCTCAATCAGGCGCTCGACCTCGGGCTCGACAGCCTGAGCCTTGCCTCGATCTATTTCCTTGCCGCCATCGGGCTCGCCATCACCTTCGGGGTGATGGGCGTCATCAACATGGCGCATGGCGAGTTCATCATGATGGGGGCTTATACCGGCTATGTGGTGCAGCAGATCGTGCCGAACCACACCACGTCGATCCTGCTCGCCATACCGCTCGCCTTCGCCGTGACATTTGCGGCGGGTGTGGCGATGGAACGGCTGGTGATCCGCTATCTCTACAACCGGCCGCTGGAAACGCTTCTCGCCACTTTCGGGATTTCCATTGCGCTGCAACAGCTTGCCAAGAACATCTTCGGCACGCAGGCCCGCCCGCTGACCTCGCCCGACTGGCTCGGGGGCGCGATCGTGCTGAACGACGTCGTGTCGATTTCGACCGTGCGGGTTGCGATCTTCGTGCTGGCGCTGATCTTCCTCGGGGTGTTCCTGTTCATCATGAAGCGCACGCGGCTGGGGCTAGAAACCCGCGCCGTGACGCAGAATCCCGGCATGGCCGGCGCGATGGGGATCAATCCGGGCCGCGTGAACATGCTGACCTTCGGTCTGGGCTCGGGTATCGCGGGGATCGCCGGGGTCGCCATCGGGCTCTATGCACAGGTCACGTCCGAGATCGGGCAGGCCTATATCGTGCAATCCTTCATGACCGTCGTGGTCGGTGGCGTCGGCAACATCTGGGGCACCCTGCTGGGTGCCGGGATGATCGGCGCGCTGCATAAGGGGATCGAATGGTTCAACCCGTCCAATACGCTGGCGGCGCAGACCTACATGATCATTTTCATCATCATCTTCATCCAGTTCCGGCCACGGGGGATCATCGCCCTCAAGGGCCGCGCGGCGGGGGATTGAGCCATGACGCGCAGCTTCATCGGTCGTAACCCGTCGATCCTGGTCTTCCTCCTGATCCTCGCGGTCTTCACCATAGCGATCACCTTCATGTCGGAAGCCTTCGGCGCGGGCCTCGTGTCGACCTCCTTCGTCAAGACGCTGGGCAAGACGCTCTGCCTCGCCCTCGTCGCCGTGGCGATGGACCTGATCTGGGGCTATGCCGGAATCCTGAGCCTTGGCCATTTCGCCTTCTTCGGGCTGGGCGGCTACATGATCGGCATGTGGCTCATGTACGAGCGCACGAAAGAGATCGTCGTGTCGTCGATGGCCTCTGCCGCCATTCCGCCGACGGAACAAGAGGTCGTGGACGGCATCGGGACGCAGATCTTCGGCGTCGTCGGCTCGTCCGAGTTTCCGCCGATCTGGTTCTTCGCCGACAGCCTGTTTCTGCAACTGGCGCTGGTGGTCGCGGTGCCCGGCCTGCTCGCGCTGGTCTTCGGCTGGCTTGCCTTCCGCTCGCGCGTGACCGGCGTTTACCTGTCGATCCTGACGCAGGCGATGACGCTCGCCCTGTCGCTTTATCTGTTCCAGAACGACAGCGGTCTGCGCGGCAACAACGGGCTGTCTGGTCTTCAGAACCTGCCGGGCGTCACCGCGAGCCAGGACTTCGTGTCGATGTGGTTCTTCTGGGCCTCGGCGCTTGCGCTTGGCCTGGGCTACGTCTTTTCCGCATGGATCGTGTCGGGCAAGTTCGGCAGCGTCATTCGCGGCATCCGGGACAACGAGGCGCGGGTGCGGTTCCTTGGCTATTCGGTCGAGGGCTACAAGCTGTTCCTTTTCACCGTCACCGCCATGATCGCAGGCATCGCCGGGGCGCTCTATTACCCGCAGGCGGGCATCATCAACCCGGCCGAAATCGCGCCCATCGCGTCGATCTACCTCGCCGTCTGGGTCGCCATTGGCGGACGCGGTCGGCTGTATGGCGCTGTGATCGGCGCGGTGTTCGTGAGCCTTGTCTCGACCTACTTCACCGGCGGTCAGGCCCCGGACATCAACCTCGGGTTCTACACGATCCAATGGGTCGACTGGTGGACCATCCTTCTGGGTCTGTCCTTCGTCTTCGTCACCCTCTTCGCGCCCAAGGGCATCGGCGGGTTGTTCGACCTGATCACCGACCGCCGCCATCCGGACCGGCACGGCGCCGACCTCGGACCCGACAAGGGCTCGTTGCAGGAGAAGGAGGCGCGGGAATGAGCGGCCAGCTTCTGGAAGTGAACGGGATTTCCGTCACCTTCGACGGGTTCCGCGCGATCAACAACCTGTCCTTCAACATCGGCTCCGCCGAGCTGCGCGCCATCATCGGGCCGAACGGCGCAGGCAAGACGACGTTCATGGATATCGTGACCGGCAAGACCAAGCCGGACGCGGGCAAGGTGCTGTGGGGCGATATGTCCAAGAACCTTGTCGGCATGAACGAGGCGCGGATCGCGCAGGAGGGGATCGGGCGCAAATTCCAGAAACCCACGGTGTTCGAAGATCAGTCGGTCGAGGACAACCTCCTCATGGCGTTGCAGAACAACCGGGGCGCGTTCTCGGTCCTGTTCTGGAAACCGACCGATCACGACATGAACCGGGTGGGGGAACTGGCTGCGGAAATCGGGCTGTCGAATGAGCTTTTGCGCAAGGCGGGGGAGCTCAGCCACGGGCAGAAGCAGTGGCTGGAGATCGGGATGCTCCTCGCCCAGGAACCCAAGCTGCTCCTGGTCGACGAACCCGCCGCCGGTATGACGCCGGAGGAGCGTGAGCATACCACCGACATTCTGGTCGAGGCTGCCCGCACCCGCGCCGTCGTGGTTGTCGAGCACGATATGGAATTCGTGCGGCGGCTGAACTGCAAGGTGACGGTCCTGCATGAGGGGTCGGTTCTGGCCGAAGGCTCGCTCGACCATGTGACCGCAAACCAACACGTCATCGACGTTTACCTGGGGCGCTGACAATGCTGACGATCCGCGATTTCACGCTGCATTACGGCCATTCCCAGATCCTGAACGGCATCGACCTCGACGCCGCGACGGGGGAGATCACCTGTATCATGGGCACGAACGGCGTCGGAAAGACCTCGCTCATCCGCGCGATCTGCGGGCGCCATCCCCGCTCCGGCGGCAAGATGGAACTGGACGGCGAGGCGCTGGGCGTCCTCCCGGCACATGTACTGGCCCAGAAAGGCATCGCGCTGGTGCCGCAGGGGCGTGAGATCTTCCCGCTGCTTACCGTGCGCGAGAATATGGAGACCGCCTTCGCCTGTCTCCCCAAGGGTGCGCACGACGTGCCGGAGGCGATGTTCGAGCTGTTCCCGGTGCTAAAGGAAATGCAGAACCGGCGTGGCGGCGACCTGTCAGGCGGGCAGCAGCAGCAGTTGGCAATTGCCCGCGCCCTCATCACCAAGCCAAAGCTCCTGCTTCTGGACGAGCCGACCGAGGGCATCCAGCCCAACATCATCCAGCAGATCGGCAAGGTCATTCAGCTTCTGCGCGACGAAGGGAACATGGCCATCGTGCTGGTCGAGCAGTTCTTTGACTTCGCCCACGACCTCGGCGACCGGTTCGTCGTGTTGCGCCGGGGGGCGGTGACGCTGTCCGGGCCGAAGGGTGAGGTAACGCGGGACCAGTTGCTCAAGGGTGTCTCTGTCTGACCGGGCTTCCGACCCGCGCCGCGCTCGCTTAGTCTGGGGCGAACCGGAAAGGGCGCTCCATGCATGCAGACATCCCCCCAGCCATCCAGACGGTGCTTGACCGCCTGCACGCGCAAGCCGCGCAGGACGCGGGCCGTTGGCGTGAACGGGACGGCGGCGATGGGGCAGTAGCGACTTCGGCGGGTGGGGGCGACCTTGTCCGGCTCGGGGAGTTCTACTTGGCCGTGTCGCCGGACGAGGGGCGGCTCCTGCACATACTCGCACGGGCTTGCGGTGCCAAAAGAGTGGTGGAGTTCGGCGCGTCCTTCGGCATCAGTTCGCTTTATCTCGCCGCTGCGCTGGGCAAACAGGGCGGGCATCTGACAACGACGGAAGTGCATCCCGACAAATGCGCGTCCCTGCGCCGGACGTTCGACGAGGCCGGGGTGAGCCAGACCGTGACCCTGCTTGAAGGCGATGCGCGGGAGACTCTGGCGGAAGTGGATGCCCCGATCGACATGCTCGTCCTCGACGGGTGGAAGAGCATGTATCTGCCGGTCTTCACGCTGTTGCGGCCAAAGCTGGCGCCCGGCTGCCTGATCGTGGCCGACAACATCAACCATGCGGCAGCGGCGGATTATCTGGCCCATATGCGTGGTTCGGAAGGCGGGGCCGTGACGACCGTCATCGGCGACCTCGCTCTGAGCTATGTGACGCCATGAATGCCGGCGACGTCCTGTCGTTCTGTTTCCCCGAGGGGCTGGACGCCGACCTCGACCGTCATCTCGCCTACTGGGGATGGATGATGCGTGGCGGCGCGGACGAGGGCATCGTCACCCGGTTCGCGGGGCTCGTTCCCCTGGCCGCGTCAGGCGAGCTCGACGACTGGGCCGATACGCCGCGCGGACGGCTTGCGCTGATCCTCGTGCTCGACCAATTTCCCCGCTCGCTCTACCGTGACGACCCGCGCGCCTATGCCACCGACGCTCAAGCGCTCGCGCTGACCGAGGAGGGGCTCGCCAACGGTGACTTCACGGCCCTCGTCCACTCGTGGGAGCGGACGATGTTCGCGCTGCCCCTCGTCCACGCCGAAGGGCCGGATCATGCCGCCCGCGCTGCGCTCGGCGAACGCCTCGCCGCCGACACGCTCGAGATGGCGCCAGAGCCTCTCAAGCCCGCCTATGAGTTCTGCCTCGCACAATCCCGGCGGCACAGGGCCGTGATCGCGCGTTTCGGGCGCCATCCGCACCGCAATGCCGTTCTCGGGCGTGAGACGACGGCGGATGAAGCGGCCTATATCGCCGATGGCGCCTTTCCCCATCAGCACGAGATCGACGTCTGAACTGGTCACGGATCGATGCGACCCCAGTTTGGCATGCGAGTCTGGGCCTGCCGCGAAAGGGGGGCAACTTTGGCCCTTCGGGTGTTAAGGTCGGGGTGTGACAGCAAAGGGAACATGATGGCGGACAAGAAAATAGTCGTTCAAAGCTCGCTGGGGATGCTGTGGTTCGCGGGGTGGCTTTTCACCCTCGGCTACCTGCAACTGGGGTTCTTCAAGGGCATCCTGGCCCTGTTGCTCTGGCCCTATTACATCGGGGTCGACTTGGGCGCGGGGGGCTAGTCAGAACATCCCGTTCGGGTTCGCGCTCTCCTCGGGGAGAACCTGAAGCACGTCCCAGTGCTCGACGATCTTGCCGTTGCCGTCGATCCGGAAAATGTCGATCCCGGCGTATTCGAGGCCTTCGGGCCAGATCTGGTGGCAGTGCAGGATCACGCGGTCGCCTTCGGCCCAGACACCTTTGAACACGACCTCCTTGCCCGGGTATTCCTCGGCCATGCGCTCGAAATAGTCGATGAAGCCGTCCTTGCCGGTGGCGACATGCGGGTTGTGCTGGATGTAATCGTCGCCTGTGTAGCGCTCGATCGCCTCGCGCGGGCGGCAGTCGTTGAACATGAGGCCGTAGAACGCCACGACGTTGCGCTTGTTCGCTTCAAGATCCTGCATGGCCCTGTCCCTTCGTCGGCGTTTCGGGGAGTCTAGCACGATCCCCGCCAATCCTGCGACATAGCTGAAGACTAGCCGAGCAGACGCCGTGCGATGACCTGCGCCTGAATTTCCGCGGCACCTTCAAAGATGTTCAGGATGCGCGCGTCGCACAGGATACGGCTGATCTGGTATTCCAGCGCGAAACCGTTGCCGCCGTGGATCTGAAGCGCGTTGTCTGCACAGGCCCAGGCCACGCGGGCACCCAACAGCTTGGCCATCCCGGCCTCGAGGTCGCAGCGCCGGTCGTTGTCCTTCTCCCACGCCGAGAAATAGGTGAGCTGACGCGCCACCATGATTTCCACGGCCATCATGGCCAGCTTGCCGCCGACCCGTGGGAAGTTGATGAGCGATTTGCCGAATTGCTTGCGGTCCTCGGCATATTGCATTCCGGCCTCCAGCGCCGATTGCGCCACGCCGATGGCGCGGGCGGCGGTCTGGATGCGGGCGCTCTCAAAAGTCTGCATCAACTGTTTGAAGCCCTGGCCCTCTTCGCCGCCCAACAGGTTCGCGGCCGGCACCTTGAAGCCGTCGAAGCCAAGTTCGTATTCCTTCATGCCTCGATAGCCCAGCACCTCGATCTCGCCGCCGGTCATGCCTTCGGTCGGGAAGGGGGTGTCCTCGGTTCCCGGCTCTTTCTCGGCCAGGAACATCGACAGGCCCTTGTAGTTGTCCGTCGACGGATCGGTCCGGGCCAGAAGCGTCATGACGCTGGCGCGCGCCGCATGGGTGATCCAGGTCTTGTTTCCGGTCACGGTGTAGGTGTCGCCGTCGCGCACCGCGCGGGTGCGCAGGGAGCCGAGGTCGGAGCCTGTGTTGGGCTCGGTGAACACGGCGGTCGGAAGCACCTCGCCCGAGGCGATCTTGGGCAACCAGTTGGATTTCTGTTCATCCGTGCCGCCTGCGAGGATCAGCTCGGCGGCGATCTCGGACCGGGTACCCAGCGACCCCACACCGATATAGCCGCGCGAGAGTTCTTCGGACACCACGACCATCGACGCCTTGGTCAGGCCGAGACCGCCGAGGTTTTCGGGGATGGTCAGGCCGAAAACGCCCATCTCGGCCAGTTCTTCGATCACGTCGAGCGGGATAAGCTCGTCCTTGAGGTGCCAGTCATGCGCGAATGGCACGACCTTTTCGTCGGCATAGCGGCGGAACTGCTCACGGATCATTTCGAGCTCTTCATCGAGCCCGGAGGCGCCGAAGGTCGCGTGGCCCGCGTTGTCGCGCATCAGCTCAACGAGCCGCATCCGCGCGGACTGCGTGTTGCCGCCCGAGATCAACGTCATCACGGCGGGCTGCATCATCGCGCCGATGTCCTGCGGGGCGAGCCCCATGTCGATCAGCTTGGCGGTTTCGTTCTGGCTCATCGGGATGCCGCCCTGAATCTGCCAGAGGTATTCGCCGAACGCGATCTGGAGGAGGAGCTTCTCCATCTCGCCCAGCTTGCCAGCCTCCTGAAGGTTGACCGCCCAGTTCCGGGTCTGGCGCAGGGCCTCGACATAGGTCGCGAGCCAGGCCAGCGCATGAGCGGCATACTGGTTCTCTTCCAGCAGCGCGGCCGATACCTTGCCACCCTCGCTCACCATCTCCTTCACGCTCGCCGTCGCGGCCTCCAGAACGACCTCGACAGGGCCGAGCGCCTCTCCGGTCAGGTCCAGAAGATCGTCGAGCAGCGGTTGGGTCATGGCGGCGTCCTTGGGCATGGGAATCTCCGTCTTCGAGGTCTTGTCGGTGATAGGTATTTTGCAGGTGCAGCGCAACAATAATTCGCCGGAGGTCTGCGGGCGGATCAAAAATGTCGCGGGCGATTTTGGCTGCACCGGCGCGGGCCGCGCGGTAGGAGAGAGCATGGAGCAGCTTGGCATCCTTGGGGAATTACCGGCCTGGACCCTCATCACAGGGACGGTGATCGTGCTTTTCGCGGGGTTCGTGAAAGGGGCGGTGGGGTTCGCTTTGCCCATGATCATCATCTCGGGTCTCGGCTCGATCCTGCCCGCCGAGACTGCACTTGCGGCATTGATCCTGCCGACCCTCGCCACCAACCTGCGCCAGTCCCTGCGCGGCGGCTGGCGCGGTGCCGTGGAAACCGGGCGGCGCTACTGGCTGTTTCTTGCCGCGCTCCTCATCTGCCTCGTCCTGTCGGCGCAACTGGTCAGCGTGATCCCGACACGGGCGCTGTTCCTGCTGATCGGCGGCGTCCTCATCATCTTCGGCGCGTTGCAACTGTCGGGGTGGGTTCTGCGCCTCGACCCGCTGAACCGCGTTCGCGACGAACTTGCCATCGGCGGAGTGGCGGGGGCATTGGGCGGGGTGTCGGGGATCTGGGGCCCGCCGACGGTCATGTATCTCACCGCCACCGACGCGCCCAAGGCGCAGGCGATGCGGGTACAGGGCGTGATCTACGGCATCGGCTCAATCGCGCTCCTGCTGGCGCACCTGCGTTCGGGCGTCCTGAACACCCACACGCTCCCCCTGTCGCTGGCCGCCGTCTTGCCAGCTTTTGCCGGAATGGCGCTGGGCTACATGCTGCACGACCGGATGCCACAGGCCACGTTCCGCCGCGCGATGCTTCTTGTCCTGACGATAGCGGGTCTGAACCTCGTGCGGCGCGGGATCTTCGGCTGATCGGGACGCGAGGTCAGCTCATCAACGCCGGCCCGTCGCACATGTCGGCGTGAATGATGCTGTCTTCCGGCGGAATGATGGTGAAGGTTTGCGAGAGCACGACCTCGCCATCCAGTTCGACCGCGATGGTCCACTCTCCGAGCGCCACTTCGTAGGGGTAGTCGAACGTGAAGAGCGAGGCGTTGGGGGAATCGTCGTAGGCCGTCGTCGCGTAGCGCTCCACCGTCACGGGGGGTGAACCAAACGGCGGGTGCGTCGTCACGATTTCCACGTTGCGCGCGCCAAGTCCCTCCTGCAACTGGAACCGGATGCCGAAGCCCAGCCCGATTTCACCCGGCACGACGTTTGTGTGGAAGTCGGCGTACAACTCGCCGTCGATCAGGTCGATGTAGCCGCGTTCGGTCCCCGGTGCTTCCTCGCGCCCCGACGCTTCGCGGGGGCAGAAGATGCCGGCCTCGATGAACACCATCGGGTCCCTGACCGTCAGCCCCTCCTGCGCCACCGCGACGGAGGCCAGAAGCGCGAACGCCCCGCCGGTGAGGACGGGGCGTGCAATTGTCTGGGCCAACCGGGTCAGCATCAGCCGATGGCGGCGGCTTTGACGTCTTCGTCGATGTATTCGAGGTACTGCTCGAAATTCTCGGCGAACATCTTCACCAGCTTTTCCGCCTGCGCGTCGTAGGACGCCTTGTCATCCCAGGTGCGGCGCGGGTCGAGAAGGACCTCGGCAACACCGTCCACGTCCTTGGGCACGTCGAAGCCGAAGTTCGGGTCCTTGCGGTATTCGGCATCCGAAAGCGACCCGTCCAGCGCGGCGGCCAGAAGGGTGCGGGTCGCCTTGATCGGCATGCGCGAGCCGACGCCGTAAGCGCCGCCGGTCCAGCCGGTGTTCACCAGCCAGCAGGTCGCGCCGTGCTTGGCGATCTTTTCCTGAAGCAGCTTGCCGTATTCCTCGGGGCGGCGCGGCATGAAAGGTGCGCCGAAGCAGGTCGAGAAGGTCGGGATCGGCTCCACCACGCCCACCTCGGTGCCCGGCGTCTTGGAGGTGAAGCCCGACAGGAAGTGATACATGGCCTGCGCCGGGGTCAGCCGCGCGATGGGCGGCAGGACACCATAGGCATCGCAGGTCAGCATGATGATGTTTTTCGGATGCCCGCCCAGCGACGAGGACGAGGCGTTCGAGATATAGTGCAGCGGATAGGCGCAGCGCATGTTGTCGGTGATCGAGTTGTCCTCGAAGTCGAGCTCCAGCGTGTCCGCGTCATAGACCATGTTCTCGATCACGGTGCCGAATTTCTCGGTCGTGGCGTAGATCTCCGGCTCTGCTTCGGCAGACAGGCTGATGGTCTTGGCATAGCAGCCGCCCTCGAAGTTGAAAGTGCCGCGATCGGACCAGCCATGCTCGTCGTCGCCGATCAGCACGCGGGTCGGGTCGGCCGAGAGCGTCGTCTTGCCGGTGCCCGAGAGGCCGAAGAAGATCGCCGTGTCGACCGGGTTGCCCGGCGCGTGGTTGGCGGAGCAATGCATCGCCATGATGCCGCGACCCGGCAGGATGTAGTTGAGCAGCGTGAAGACGGACTTCTTGTTCTCGCCCGCGTATTCGGTGCCGCCGATCAGGATCACCTTCTTTTCGAAGTTGAGCGCGATCACGGTTTCCGAGCGGCAGCCGTGCTTGTCGGGCGTCGCCTTGAAGGTCGGGCAGTTGATGATCGTGAACTCGGGCACGAACTCGTCCAGCTCGTCACGCTCCGGACGGCGCAGCATGTGGCGGATGAACAGGCCGTGCCAGGCCAGCTCGGTCACCACACGGACGTCGAGCCGGTTGGCCGGGTCCGCACCACCGAACAGGTCCTGCACGAAGTAGTCGCGACCCTTCATGTGCTCGACCATGTCGTTGTAAAGCACGTCGAACTTGGCCGGCTCCATCGGCGGGTTGTTCTCCCACCAGATCGAGTCCTTCACGTTCTCGGTCTCGACGACGAACTTGTCCTTGGGGGAGCGGCCGGTGTGCTTGCCGGTCTCGACAAGCATGGTGCCGCCCTTGCCGAGGTGGCCTTCGCCGCGCTTCAGGGCTTCTTCGATCAGAGCCGGCTCAATGAGGTTGTAATGGACATTGCCAAGCCCCGTGATGCCTTGCTCCTCCAAACGGTACGAGGGGTTCACCCGTCCAATGGTCATCTGCGTGCTCCTGTCGCCGGCCCACCGCCGGTCTGTATGATAGTCCTGAGGGCCGGTTTCGCCTACAGGCGATAACGGCCGCTGGCCGCGATGCCGGAGAGGCAGCGCGTGAAGCGCCTATAGCATGTCGCTTTTGTGAAGGAACAGGGCGCTTTGTCGCGTTAGCGATAGCAGCAGGTCTGTTTGCGCAACCATGCGTTCCGGGGGGTGGAGCTGTTTTCCGATGCGCCACAAATCAGCCAAAATTAACCCCTATTGATGCTGAATAGACGCATACCCGTGGCCGATTCGCACTTGGGAGTTGATTCCGTTCGTATAAATGGATTCTATGAGTGCAAAAAATTGGCAGAAACGAGCAGCACAAGGACATCTCAAATGTCGAAAATTGCCCTGGTTGACGACGACAGGAATATCCTGACGTCGGTCTCCATAACGCTTGAGGCCGAAGGCTTCGAGGTCGAGACCTATAACGACGGCCAGCAAGCGCTGGATGCATTCAACAAAGCTTTGCCGGACATGGCCGTGTTCGACATCAAGATGCCGCGCATGGACGGCATGGACCTGCTTCAGCGGGTTCGCCAGAAAACGAACATGCCGGTCATCTTCCTCACCTCCAAGGACGACGAGATCGACGAGGTTCTGGGGCTGCGCATGGGCGCGGACGACTACGTCAAGAAACCGTTCTCCCAGCGTCTGCTGGTCGAACGCATCCGCGCGCTTCTGCGCCGGCAGGATGCGATCGAGGGCGTCGCGATGCCCGATACCGAAGAAAACAAGGTGATGCAGCGCGGTCAGCTTTCGATGGACCCGCTGCGCCACGCCGTGACCTGGAAGGGCAAGGACGTGTCGCTGACCGTGACCGAGTTCCTCCTGCTTCAGGCGCTGGCCCAGCGTCCGGGCTTCGTGAAAAGCCGCGATCAGCTGATGGACGTGGCCTATGACGATCAGGTCTATGTCGACGACCGGACCATCGACAGCCACATCAAGCGTCTTCGCAAGAAGATGCGGACCGTGGATGACGAATTCTCGGCGATTGAGACGTTGTACGGCATCGGATACCGTTACAACGAAGAGTGAGGCTAGGACGGGGGGTACCGTCAAGGCGGAGAGAACGTGGTGCGCGATACCGAGAGTACGCATGACGGCGCCGATGTGGTGCTCGGCGAGGATTGGGTAGACCAATCCTCGGTCGATACGGAATTGCGCGCATCGCGTAACAAACGGCGCTCCATCTCCGTCAACCGATCCCCGCTCGCCCGCAAGATCATCACCTTCAATCTCCTCGGCCTCGTGGTTCTCGTGGCCGGGGTCTTGTATCTCAACCCGGTGCGCGACAGCCTCGTGGCGCAACGGGAACGCGCGCTGGTCATGACGGCGGAGCTTCTGGCGGAAGTTTTCGTCGTTCAGCAGACCATCAACGGCACCCCGTCGGGCCCCGCGCCTGAGACGGTGGCTCCGGACACGCCGGAGCCCGAACCGGCCCCGGCACCTGAGGTCACCACCGAAACCCTGACGCCTGCCATCGTTCAGCAGGTGTTGGCCGAAACCAACGTCTATGACAGCGGCGACATCATCGTTTTCGATGCTGGGGGCGAGGTTCTGGGCACGAACGCGGGCATGTCACGCTCGAACCGGCCCGAGGTGCTGGGCCTCGAGGTCGACGAGCGCTCGACCATCATCACCGATTTCCTCAGCAGAATCTGGGAAGCGATCGCGAGCCTGATCGCCGCGCAGTCGACCGAGCCGCCGATGCCGGTCGATGGCGTATCGCTTGCGCAGGAATTGCTGCCGGACGTCTACAACGGCAACACCCGGATCAAGGGCGGACAGGACGCGACCGGGGCCACCCGGTTCACTGTCGTCACGCCCATCACGATCGACGGCACCGTGCGCGGCGCCGTCGCGCTGACCTCCGTGGGCGGGGAACTCGACGCGCTGGTGCGGGCGGAGCGCGAACAGGTGCTCCAGATGTTCGTCATCGCCATTCTTGTTTCCATCGGCCTGTCGCTGGTGCTGGCCTCGACCATCGCGAATCCGCTGGCCGACCTTGCGGCTGCGGCAGAGATCGGGCGCGACAAGAACAGCCAGGCCGCCGTCAACGCGGGGCGTGTGCGTATCCCGGACCTTTCGGGCCGCCCTGACGAAATTGGGCGTCTTTCCAAAGCGTTACGCGGCATGGTCTCGGCGCTTTATGACCGGATCGATGCGAACGAGCAGTTCGCGGCGGACGTCGCTCACGAGATCAAGAACCCGCTCGCCTCGCTGCGCTCCGCCGTCGGCACCCTGCGCATGGCGCGCAAGGACGAACAACGCGAACGGCTCCTCGACGTGATCGACCACGACGTGCGCCGTCTCGACCGGCTTGTGTCCGACATCTCCAACGCCTCCCGCCTCGACAGCGAACTGGTGAAGGAAGAGGAAGAGGCCTTCGACCTCATCAAGATGATCCGCAACCTAACCGAGTATCTGGGCAACGAGGCCGAGGGCAAAGGGGTCGACTTCATCTCCGATCTGCCCGCCGACCCCTCCGTGATCCACGGGCTCGAGGCGCGGCTGGCGCAGGTGTTCGTGAATCTCATCACCAACGCGCTGTCCTTCTGCGACGAAGGCGACGCGATCCGCGTCTGGGCACGGCACCGCGACAACCGCGTGCTGGTCGTGGTCGAGGATACCGGCCCCGGCATCCCCGAAGAGGCGCTGACCAAGATCTTCAACCGCTTCTACTCCGAGCGCCCCGAAGGCCAGTTCGGCAACAACTCCGGCCTCGGCCTCGCGATCTCGAAGCAGATCATCGAGGCACATGGCGGCGTGATCTGGGCCGAGAACATCCGCCCGACCGACGCCGACATCACCTCTGAACCGCTCGGTGCCCGCTTCGTGGTGGGCCTGCCGGTGTGAGCCGCGACGCCGCGCGACAACCCACCCCCGAAACGATCCACGCCACGTCCGTCGCCATCGACGGCGGCGCCGTCGTCATCACAGGCGCATCGGGCAGCGGAAAATCGGGCCTTGCGCTGGAGCTGATCGCACTCGGAGCGCGCCTGATCTCAGACGACCTCACGCGGATCGAACCGGGGGCTGAGGGGTGGCCCCACGCCGCCACGACCGGGCGTATGGCCGGTGTGATCGAGGCGCGGGGCGTCGGGCTTTTGCATGTGCCGCACGTTGCGCGCGCACCCGTTTGCCTGATCGTCGACCTCGACCGCACCGAGCAAGCGCGGCTTCCCGAACCCGTGACCAGAGTTGTTCTCGGGCAGGCGATCCCCGCCGTGGCGCGGGTTGACTCCCCTCACTTCGCAGCGTCCATTCTGGCCCTGTCAAAGGGCGGACGCGTGACATGAGCGAAACGACACAGACCGAAACTCCGCCCAGCGTGGTGCTGGTCACTGGCCCGTCCGGTGCCGGACGCACCACGGCGATCCGGGTGTTCGAGGACCTGGGTTACGAGAGCATCGACAATCTGCCCATCAGCATGATCCCCCGGCTCCTGCATGGCTCGCCCCCCGATCACCCGATCGCGCTTGGCATCGACGTGCGCAACCGCGATTTCTCAACCGCCGCCGTGCTCGACCTGATCGACGCGGGCGAGGCTGGATGGTCCGACCGTATCCAGGTGCTGTTTCTCGATTGCCGGCCCGACGTACTGGTCAACCGGTATTCCGAGACGCGCCGCCGCCACCCGCTCGCCCCGGAAGAGACGCCCGAGGCCGGAATCGCGCGCGAGACGGACCTGCTTCAACCCATCCGGGTGCGCGCCGACGTTCTGATCGACACGTCGGAAATGTCGCCGCACGAACTCAAGGCCGAACTCCTCGCGATTTTCGACCCTGAAGACGACACCAAACTGTCGCTCTCGGTGCAGAGCTTTTCCTATAAACGCGGGGTTCCGCGCGGGCTCGACCTCGTGTTCGACGTGCGGTTCCTGAACAACCCGCACTGGGAGCCCGCGCTGCGCAAACTCACAGGCCGCGCGCAGGAGGTGGCCGATTACGTCGCCCGCGATCCACGTTATGCTGCATTCACTGAAAAGACTCTCGACCTGCTCGAATTCCTGCTCCCGGCCTATGCCGAAGAGGGCAAAGCGCACCTTGCCGTAGGGTTCGGGTGCACCGGGGGACGTCACCGTTCGGTGACCCTTGCGGAATCTATGGCCAAGGCCCTTGCAGACAAGGGCTGGCAGGTGTCAATTAGGCACCGGGAGCTCGAGCGCCACGGGATATGAGGCGCAAAGGGCAAGGGACGAAAATTCGAGGTTCATCGCGTGATCGGAATCGTGATCGTTGCGCATGGCGGCCTTGCCGGTGAATACCTGTCTGCGGTCGAACACGTGGTGGGAAAACTGGAAGGGGTCCGGGCCATCCGTATCGCCGCCGACTGCGACCGTGCTCGCAAGCGGTCCGAGATCATGGCCGCGGCGGATGCGGTCGACACGGGCGACGGCGTGATCGTCGTCGTGGACATGTTCGGCGGCTCGCCCTCGAACCTTTCGCTGCCGGCCTGCGCCGGTCGCAACCGCAAAATCCTCTATGGTGCGAACCTACCGATGCTCGTGAAACTGGCGAAAACCCGCCACGGAACGGTGGAAGAGGCCACGCGGGCAGCGCTGGCCGCCGGTCGCAAGTACATTGATGCCATCGACGGTGCGACGGCGGAGGACACGCATCCATGAGCACGTCACTCGCGCGGAAGATGAAAATCGTGAACGAAAAAGGCCTTCATGCACGGGCCTCGGCAAAATTTGTGGACGTCGTGGAAAACCATGACGCCCGCGCACGCGTATCTAAGGATGGGATGGAGGCCGAAGGCGACTCGATCATGGGCCTCCTGATGCTTGCCGCGTCCCGCGGCTCGGAAATCGAGGTTGAGACCTCGGGGCCACAGGCCGAAGCGTTGATGGAGGCGCTCGATTCGCTGGTGGCTGACAAATTCGGCGAAGGCATGTAGAAACACGTGTCGCGCGAGTCGCACAATATGAGGGGGCACCCCGTTTGGATCAATCCGTGAACAACGTGGCCCGCACGCAAGCGGTACGACGGACGACGAAGACGCAGGAAAGCGGCTCCGTCGCCGCATCTCCTTCGCCTGAAAGACCCGCGATCGGGCATACTTACTCCAAACGCGACCTGACCTATGCCGACACGTTCGACAACAAGGTGCAGGCCCGTCTGATCCGCTGGATGGAGATGCTGACAGGCAAACTCCTCATCTTCCGGATGATCGGCAAGTTCGAGCGGCTCGGCGCGCCAACCGGCATCGATTTCTGGGCCGGCGCGATGAAAGCGATGGGGATCGAGATCCGCACGCCACAGGCGCAGATCGACAACATCCCGAAGGAAGGGCCCGTGATCGTCGTGGCCAATCACACGCACGGGCTGGTCGACGGCATGATCCTGGGCGAAATCATCTCGCGCGTGCGTCCGGATTTCCAGATCCTGACGCGGTCGGTCCTGACCGGGCTGGACGAGGTGGCGAGTTCGTTCCTCATCCCCGTGCCGTTCCCGCATGACCCGGATGCCCAGCAGAAGGGCAAGGAAATGCGCGCTCAGGCGCTCGAGCGGCTCCAGAAGGGCGGCGTGATCGCCGTGTTTCCCTCGGGCGTCGTGGCGGCGTCAGAAACCTGGTGGGGCCCTCCGATCGAGGCGGAGTGGAACCTGTTTACCGCGCAACTCATCCGCAAGACGGGCGCAAAAGTGGTGCCGGTCAAGTTCCACGGCCGCAACACCCGCGCCTACAATATCGCGAACAAGGTGTCAGCCACGCTGCGGCAGGGCTTGTTGATCCATGAGATCGTGCGCGCCTGCAACCAGCCGCATGCCCCGACCATCGGTGAACCGCTGAACGAAGATCAGCTTAAGACGCTGTCCAAAAGTCCGCGCGACTTCATCAAGTGGCTGCGCGAACACACGCTGTCTCTGGGCAAGTAACCTTCAGCGCGTGGGGACGGGCGTGTCCCCCCTGTAGTCGTAGAACCCGCGATCAGCCTTTCGCCCCAGCCACCCGGCTTCGACATACTTCGTGAGGAGCGGGCAGGGCCGGTATTTGGTATCGGCCAGCCCGTCATGCAGGACGTTCATGATGGCGAGGCAGGTGTCCAGCCCGATGAAGTCGGCGAGTTCGAGCGGCCCCATCGGATGGTTGGCGCCCAGTTTCATCGCCTCGTCGATGGATTTCACCGACCCCACACCCTCGTAAAGCGTATAGACGGCCTCGTTGATCATCGGCATCAGGATGCGGTTCACGATGAACGCCGGGAAATCCTCGGCGCTCGAGGCGGTCTTGCCGAGTTTCTCGACCACTTCCTGACAGGCATCGAAGGTCGCCTGATCCGTGGCGATGCCCCGGATCAGTTCGACAAGCTGCATGACCGGGACCGGGTTCATGAAGTGGAACCCCATGAATTTCTCCGGGCGATCGGTGCGCGAGGCCAGCCGAGTGATCGAGATCGAGGATGTGTTCGATGTCAGGATCGTCTCGGGTTTCAGATGCGGAAGCAGGTCTTCGAAGATCGCCTGCTTGACGGTTTCACGCTCGGTCGCGGCTTCGATCACGAGGTCGGATTTGCCCAGATCGGCAAGCGTCAAAGTGGTCTTGATGCGCCCGAGTGCAGCGTCGCGGTCGGCGGCCGAGATCTTGTCGCGCGATACCTGGCGGTCGAGGTTGCCGGTCATCGTCTCAATGGCCGAGTCCAGGGCGTCCTGGCTGATGTCCGTCAGGAGCACCTCGTAACCCGCGAGCGCCATGACATGCGCGATCCCGTTGCCCATTTGCCCGGCGCCGATCACGCCTACCGTTTCGATTGCCATTGCCGACCCTTCCGATGTCCACGTGGACCATAGGCTTGGGGGTGCGGGAGGGGCAAGACCCGCGGGTTAACCTCGACGCGCAAATTCACCCCTTGGACCCTGTTTCGATTAAGTGTTTCACAACGAAGGTCTGCCAATCTCCATCCCGGGTGAAGAAAATGGAGTGGGTGGTATGACCTATGAAAACCTGGGCGAGGGTGCCCTGGATTATGCCCCGTGTCGTTACGGGAAATCCAAACTGTTGTTCCGTGGTCCCAAGCGCAAGCTGAACGCGCCCTATGTGGCGATGCTGGGCGGGACGGAAACCTATGGCAAATTCGTCGATCTGCCCTTTCCTGTGCTGACCGAAAGTGCGCTCGACATGCCGGTGGTGAACCTGGGCTGTGTCAATGCGGGGATCGACGTGTTCTCGACCGATGGCACGGTCGTGGACATCGCGTCCAGGGCCGAGGTGACGGTCATTCAGATCACCGGCGCGCAGAACATGTCCAACCGGTTCTATGCCGTGCATCCGCGCCGCAACGATCGGTTCCTGCGGGCGTCGAACCTTTTGAAAACGATCTATCGCGAAGTCGATTTCACGGAGTTCAACTTCACGCGCCACCTGCTGACCGCGCTCAAGACGACGTCGCCGGAAAAGTTCGCGATGGTCGAACAAGAGCTGCGCGAGGCATGGGTCGCGCGGATGAAAACGCTGGTATCTCGGATCGACTCGCGGGTCGTTCTTCTTTGGCTCTCCGGTCACGCACCGGAACAGCCCGACCGGGACACGGCGGAGGGGTCGGACCCGCTTTTCGTGGACCGTGAAATGCTCGATGCCGTGTCGCCCTTCGTGGAGGAGATCGTCGAAGTGGTGGTGACGCCGGATGAGATCTCGGAAGGGTTCGCGGGCTTGGCCTATACCGAGTTCGAAGCGCCAGCGGCGCGGGGGATGCTGGGCATTTCAGCGCATGAACGGGCGGCGTCGGCGCTGGATGCGGCGCTCAGGCGACTCCTCTGACCGCAATGCGAAAGGCCCGCCGAGTGGCGGGCCTTTTTGGTGTGCACGGCGTATGCACAACGTGTGCACACCGCGTACATACGATCGTATGGCTCAGAGCTTTTCGATCAGCTCCGGCACGGCGGTGAAGAGGTCGGCGACCAGGCCGTAGTCGGCCACCTGGAAGATCGGGGCCTCTTCGTCCTTGTTGATCGCGACGATGATCTTGGAGTCCTTCATGCCCGCGAGGTGCTGAATGGCCCCGGAGATGCCGACCGCGACGTAAAGCTCGGGCGCGACGACCTTGCCGGTCTGACCCACCTGCCAGTCGTTGGGCGCGTAGCCCGAGTCGACCGCGGCGCGCGACGCGCCGACGGCGGCGCCGAGCTTGTCGGCGAGCTTTTCGATCAGCGCGAAGTCGTCTTCGGAGCCGACGCCACGGCCACCGGACACGACGATGCCCGCCGAGGTGAGTTCCGGGCGGTCGCTTTCGGCCACCTTGTCCTCGACCCATTCGGAAAGGCCGGACGCGGCGGGCGCGTCGATGGTCTCAACGCTCGCGGAGCCGCCGTCACCGGCCGCGTCGAAGGTGGAGGTCCGGAAGGTGATGACCTTCTTTTCATCCTTCGACTTCACGGTCTGGACAGCGTTGCCGGCATAAACCGGGCGCTCGAACGTGTCGGCATCCACCACGGCGGAGGCAT
Organism: Maritimibacter sp. UBA3975; assembly: GCF_002384975.1. Taxonomy (NCBI): domain Bacteria; kingdom Pseudomonadati; phylum Pseudomonadota; class Alphaproteobacteria; order Rhodobacterales; family Roseobacteraceae; genus Maritimibacter; species Maritimibacter sp. UBA3975. The sequence goes on along the minus strand of NZ_DGCP01000011.1, from coordinate 525,455 downwards.
CGGAGATCACCATCACATCCAGAAGAGCGGCCACGCGCGGCATGATGTTCTTGGCGTCCGTCGTGGCGGGCGCGCAGATGTGCGAGTAGTCGCCGGCGAGGGAGACGATGAGCTCCGCGGTCGCTTCGGCCAGACGGTGGCCAAGCGAGTCACCCTCGGCGACGAGCACCTTGGACACACCGTCGATCTTCGACGCGGCTTCACCGGCGGCAGCGGCGGAGGCCCCGGCGCAAAGCACGGTCACGTCACCAAGCGACTGGGCGGCAGTCACGGCTTTCGCGGTGGCGTCCATAGCGAGTTCGCCGGAATTGACTTCGGCAAGAAGCAGAACGGCCATTACACGACCCCCTTCTCTTTGAGTTTCGCGACGAGTTCATCGACGCTCTCGACCTTGATGCCGGCCGAGCGGGTCGGCGGCTCGGTCGTCTTGACCACTTCGAGACGCGGGGTGACATCGACGCCGTAGTCGTCGGCGGTCTTTTCATCCAGCGGCTTTTTCTTGGCCTTCATGATGTTGGGGAGCGAGGCATAGCGCGGCTCGTTCAGGCGCAGGTCGGCGGTGACGATGGCGGGAAGCCCGACCTTGATCGTCTGAAGGCCGCCGTCCACTTCGCGCGTCACGGTGGCCGCGTCGCCGTCGAGGGTGAGCTCCGAGGCGAAGGTCGCCTGACCCCAGCCCAGGAGGGCGGCGAGCATCTGGCCGGTCGCGTTCATGTCGTTGTCGATGGCCTGCTTGCCGGCGATGACCAGCTTGGGCTGCTCCTCGTCGATCACGGCCTTGAGGATCTTGGCAACGGCGAGCGGCTCGATGTCCTGATGCACGTCATCGGCGGCGACCACGAGGATCGCGCGATCCGCGCCCATCGCCAGCGCCGTGCGCAGGGTTTCCTGCGCCTGTTTCACACCGATCGACACGACGACGACTTCTTCCGCCGTGCCCGCTTCCTTCAACCGGATCGCCTCTTCCACGGCAATCTCGTCGAACGGGTTCATCGACATCTTCACGTTCGCAAGATCGACACCGGAGCCGTCGGACTTAACCTTGGCCTTCACGTTGTAGTCGATCACGCGTTTGACAGGCACGAGCACCTTCATGAGCGTTCTCTCCCTTTGCGCCCCGTCGGGGCCGTTGCTGGAGCATGGTGTAGCGGGGTTTTCGGGGGTGTCACAATGCCAAAGCGACCAAAAGTTGCGTGCCGACGCCGCGTTCCGGAGAAATGTGATACCGTTGCGTGGCGTCAATTCAGGGTGGGAGCGCAAACATGGCGAAGGTTACGGGAATCGGTGGGGTCTTTTTCCGGTCGGACGATCCGGGGACGCTCGCGGAGTGGTACTGGACCCACCTCGGCATCGACCTGACGCCAAGCGACGCAGAGGAACGCCCGTGGATGCAGGAGGCGGGGCCGACGGTCTTTGCGCCGTTCCCGAAAGGCACCGACTATTTCGGGCGGGACAGCCAGCAATTCATGCTGAATTTCCGGGTCGACGACCTTGCGGGGATGGTCGCAGCGCTGCGCAAGGCGGGGCTGGACATCAGCCACGAGGAAGACATGACGGGCGTCGGCCGGTTCGCCCGTATCCACGACCCGGAGGGCAATCCGGTGGAATTGTGGGAACCGGCGGAGTAGGGGTTTCGGCCCGGCGGAGCCTGCGCTACCGTCCCTCCGACAGGAGGTCCTTATGGTCACATTGCCCAACGCAGCCATCGTCGAGAGCCGCGAGAAACTCATCATCGGGTTGGCCGGTGACTACACGATGGAGTCGCGTGACACGATCCCGGCGCTTTATGAAAAGTTCTTCACGCTGAAGGACGGGATCAAGCACAAGGTCTCGGACGTGCTTTACGGGATTTCGATGGAGGCGCGGGCGGACGGATCGTTCCGTTACGGCGTGGGGATCGAGGTCGAGGAGGCCGAGGACCTGCCGGAGGGCACCTGCGAAATGCACCTCGTCGGCGGGGATTACGTCGTGTTTTCCCAGCGCACGGCCATCTCGGAGCTGCCCGCGCGATTCGATGCGGTGTTTTCCGACTGGCTGCCCAATTCGGATTTCGTTCAGCGCGACGGTGCTGTGTTCGAGTGCTATCCGGACGACGACAGCCCGGAGCCGGGCAAGATGCTTTACGAAATCTGGGTGCCGGTCGCGCCGAAACGGTAAGACCTGAGGCCGACGTCGGTTAACAGGGCGCGAAGGCTGCGGCCTCAGCCCTGGTGCTTGAGCAGGCGTTGTTTCTGACGGTTCCAGTCCTGCTTGGCCTTGTCCGCACGCTTGTCGTGGTTCTTCTTGCCCTTGGCGATGCCCACTTTCATCTTCGCGATGCCGCGATGGTTGAAGTAGAGCACGAGCGGCACGATGGTCATGCCCTTGCGCTGCGTGTCGTTCCAGAGCCGGGCCAATTCGCGCTTGTTGCACAGGAGCTTGCGCCGCCGCCGTTCCTCATGCCCGAAGGTCTTGGCCTGTTCGTAGGGCGCGATGTAGCCGTTCACCAGCCACAGCTCGCCTTCCTTCACCTCGGCATAGCTTTCGGCGATGTTGGCGGAGTTCACGCGCAGGCTTTTCACCTCGGACCCTTCCAGCACGATGCCGACCTCGAGATCGTCTTCGATCGCGTAGTCGTGCCGCGCCTTCCGGTTCTCGGCGATCACCTTGTAGTTCTTGTTTTCGTCAGTCTTGGCCATCGGCCTGATGTAGGCGGGCGGGCCGCGCCTGTCCAGTCTGGCCAAAAAATGCTATGTTGTCGGTGTCCATTACGGACTTTCCGGGGGGAAAACCATGTTCAGACGACTGTTTCTGGCGGCGTTGGCCGCAGTCGTGGCGGTGCCCGTCTGGGCCGAGACCGACCTTGCGCCCGCGACCGCCGACGATTTCGACATTTTCGGGGTCACGCCCACGCAAGTCAGGTTTCTCGGGCCGTCGGGGAGCGGCAAGACCACGACTGTCACGGTTCTGCCCGGTTGGGTGGCTGTGAACGGGGGACGGGACGGCGCGATCTATGGCGACTTGGCGGGTGAAGAAATCTGGTTCGCGGACGACAAGAACCGCCGGCTTGTTCAGCTTTCCGCCGCGATGGCGGTGCGCACTGCGATGGGCGGGGGGAACGCGGAAGCGAACGCGGCGCTGGACGAGGCGTTTGCCGGGTTAGAAGCCATCATCGAGGAACGGCTGAAGGACGTGCCCGAGGACCAACGGCCGCTGGTGGAGGAGGCCATGCGGGATGCGGTCGGGCTCCCACCGGTTATCGAGACCGTGGGGGGTGAGATCAGCGGCTACAACATTTACGAAGACCCTGCCTTTCGCGATGACATCGGGCGCGAGACCTACCGCGCCGAGGCGCTGGGCGCGGCCGGGCCGGTGCGCAGTCTGGACCTCGTGGCACTTGGCGAAATTCCCGAAGCGCAGAACATCGTGAAGGCCATTGCCCTGCTCGTCGCCATGCACCGGCAGATGACCGGCGACGACCTTCCGGGGGAGAGCCTGTTTCTCGACCTGCTGGCGGTGGGAACCAAGTACTTCATCGTCGCGGTCACGGATCACCGGACCGGGGAGCGCTGGAAGCTGGAGGGGATAAAGCCCTATGCGCCGGGTCTGGCGTCGGTCAGTGCGGATGCGCTTCACGTGGCAATGGCCGCCGACGACTGAACGCCGGCGGCCTTGCGGCCTCAGTTGAGCAGGCCCGCGTGGCGCATGGCGCTGTCCATCGCCGACTTGGTCTCGTCCGAGAGCGCCATGAGCGGGAGGCGCACCTCGTCCTCGATCAGGCCGAGCTTGGCCATACCGTATTTCGCGCCGCAGACGCCCGGCTCCATGAACACAGCGCGGTGAAGCGGCATGAGCCGGTCGGAGATTTCAAGCGCGGCGGCATAGTCGCCCGCGAGGGTGGCGTTCTGCATCTCGGCGCAGAGTTTCGGTGCCACGTTGGCGGTCACGGAAATGCAGCCGACGCCGCCCATCGCGTTGAAGCCCACGGCGGTCGCGTCTTCGCCGGAAAGCTGGACGAAGTCGGTGCCGCACATCTCGCGCTGCCAGGCGACGCGGGCGAGGTCGCCGGTCGCGTCTTTCACGCCGATGACCATCTCATGCTTGGCCAGTTCCGCCATCGTGGCGGGGGCCATGTCCACGGCCGAGCGGCCGGGGATGTTGTAGATGATGATCGGCAGGCCGACCTCGGCGATGGCGAGGAAATGGGCCAGCAGGCCGTTCTGCGTCGGCTTGTTGTAGTACGGCGTCACGACGAGCGCCGCGTCGGCGCCCACGCGCTTGGCATGTTCGGTGAAGTGCAGCGCCTCGACCGTGTTGTTCGAGCCGGTGCCCGCGACCACCTTGATCCGGCCATCGACCGCTTTCACCACCTCTTCGACGACCATCTGGTGCTCTTCGTGCAGAAGCGTGGGGCTTTCGCCGGTCGTGCCGACGGGGACGAGGCCGTGCGAGCCCTGCTCGATATGCCAGTCCACGAGCCGTTTGAGCGCGTCGACATCCACCTTGCCGTCCTTGAACGGCGTCACAAGGGCCGGAATCGAACCTTTCAGCATGTCACGCTCCTGTTGTTATCTTGGTCTATCGCCCGTGCCGCGAGTCGGTCCGGTGCAAACGCGGCGGAAACTAGCCGCGATGACGGGAAATGCCAAGAATGTGTGTTGCGAGAGCACTCAAGCGGGATAGGTATTCGGGCATGTTGAGACGAGCCGCCGAATTCGCCCGCCTTTTCCGCCGTTTGTTCATGGTCCTCATCGTGGTCGCCTTGCCTGCTCATGCGCAGGAAACAGCCGAGGTGAACGCGCTGAAGAAGGGCCTTGAGCTCATGCGCGACGGCAAATGGGACGAGGCGCTGGAGGCCGCCGGGGACCCCGGCGACCTGCCGCGCGACATTATCCAGTGGAACCGCCTTCGCGCCGGGGAAGGGACGTTCGAGGAAAGCCTCGCCTTTCTGGAGCGTCATCCCGACTGGCCGGGCGAAGACCTGCTGCGCGAACGGACCGAGCGCAACATCCCGTCGGATGCGCTTCTGGCCGATGTGCTGCGGTTCTTTCAGGGCCACACGCCAGAGACGGGAACCGGCGCGATCCGCTATGCCCGCGCTTTGTGGGAGAGCGGGGCGCAGGACGCGGCGATGGCCGAGGCGCGCCGGGCGTGGACCGAGATGTCGCTGGCGAGTTCCGAAGAGGACCAGTTCATGCATGACTGGCCCAAGACCCTCGCCGATTATCACTGGGAACGGATGGACAGCCTGCTGTGGGCCGGTCGCACCAGTCAGGCCGAGCGTCATATGGCACGGGTGACGACCGACCAGCAGATCCTCGCGCGTGCCCGCATCGGGTTGCGCGAGACCGAAGCGGGTGTCGACGACATGATCGCGAAAGTGCCCGAGGCGCTCGCCGACGATCCGGGGCTGGCCTATGAGCGGATGCTGTGGCGGCTCCGTAAGGGCCGGATCGATGACGCAATCGAGATGGTGCTGGACCGCTCTGATTCTGCCGAGGATCTTGGCCGCCCGCTCATGTGGGGCGATGAACGGCGGCGGTTCGCCCGCGAGAAGATGCGCGAGGGCGAGGCGCAGGTGGCCTATGACATCGCCGCCAACCACTTCATCGACGAAGCGGTCTGGGACCGTGAGGACAACGAGTGGATCGCGGGCTTCGTCGCGCTGAGGATGCTGGACGACCCCGAGGCGGCCGTGACGCATTTCCGCAACTTCCGCGCCACCGTGGACACGCCGATCAGCCAGGGCCGCGCGGGGTATTGGGAAGGGCGCGCGCTTGAAGCAGCGGACCGGACGGCGGAGGCCGAGGCGGCTTATGCGTTCGGCGCCCAGCATCAGACGGCGTTCTACGGTCTGCTCGCCGCCGAGAAGGCCGGTGTGCCGATGGACCCGAAGCTCGCGGGGACCGAAGCGTTCCCCGATTTCGAGACGGCCAGCTTCTGGGGCACCCCGATCATGGAGGCCGCGCGCCTGACCGCCGCGCTGGACGAATATTACCTGACCCAGCGTTTCGTCGTGCATCTGTCGGAGCGGCTCGACCGGACCGAGACCGGGCAACTCGCCGACTGGGCCGAGAGCGTGGATTTGCCCTATGTCATGCTCAAGATCGCCAAGCATTCGGTGAATTTCGACAAGGTGCTGGAGCGGGCCTATTTCCCGACGCCCGACATTGGCAAGGGCCACCCGGAGGTGCCGCGCGCGCTGGAGATGGCCATTTCGCGGCGCGAGAGCGAGTTCAACCATACGGTCCGATCCCATGCCGGGGCGCTGGGCCTCATGCAGCTCATGCCGGGTACGGCGCGTGACATGGCGAGCCGGCTGGGCATCGACTATGAGCAGTCGAGGCTCACGACCGACATGGAATACAACGCGCGGCTGGGGTCCGAATACCTCGCCTGGCTGAAGGAGCGGTTCGGGAACAACCCGGTCCTGATCTCGGTGGCCTATAACGCGGGGCTGGGCCGGGCCTATCGCTGGTCCGAGGAGCGGGGCGATCCGCGTGATCCGGACGTGGACGTGATCGACTGGATCGAGATGATCCCGTTCGAGGAAACCCAGAACTACGTCATGCGCGTGACCGAAACGCTGCCGATCTATGAGGCACGGCTGACGGGTGAGGTGGTTCCGCTCGACTTCACCGCAATGCTGAAGCGGCGCTAGGCTTGCGTCCGCGCTGGCGTTCGCGCCACGCCGTGAACAGCCCCGCGCCCACCACGATCACCGCCCCGAGCGCGACGTTCCATTCGATCGACTCGCCGAAGAAGGTGATCGCGATGATGGATACGAAGACGAGCTGGAAATAGGCGAAGGGCTGCACCGCGCTCGCCTCGGCCTGTTCGTAGCATTTGATGAGCAGGAAATGCCCGAGCGCCCCGGTGATGCAGAGCATCCCCATCCAGAGCCAGTCGGGACGCGCCAGAGGCTCCCAATAGAACACGCCGATGAGGGTGACGGCGATGGCCCCGGTGACGCCGGTCCAGAAGAACGACGTGGCCGCGCTGTCGCGCCGCGCCGCGTAGCGGGTGGCAAGCCCGTAGACGGCGAAAAGGAAGGCGGCGGCCAGCGCGATCAGCGCCTCGGGGGCGAACACGGCGAAGCCCGGTTGCAGGATGATGAGGATACCGACGAAGCCCACCGCGATGGCCGCCCACCGGCGTGGGCCGACCTTCTCGCCCAGCACGGGGCCGGAAAGGGCCGCGATCATCAGCGGGTAGGAGGCGAACAGCGCATGGGTCGGGATCAGGCCCAGCACCACGAAGGCATAGATCGTGACGATCACTTCGACGATGAGCACCACGCCGCGAAACGTCTGGAGCAGCGGTTGCGTGGTCTGCGCCGCGCGTCGAAGCCCTCCGGCGGTCCGGGCGGCCAGAACGGTGACGAAGAGCGCGAAGAACCAGTAGCGGATCATCACGATGAGATAGACGTTGTACTTGTCGGCCAGCAGGCGCGAGACGCCGTCCTGCACGGCAAAGACGAAGACGGCGGAGATCATCAGGAGGATGCCGAGGCGGTTGTTCTGCTGGTCCATCAGCCCACCTTCCGCGCGGTCGTCATGTGCCGCTTGTGGCCATAGCCCGGCTGGCGCGTGACCTCGAACCCGGCATCCGCGAGCCCCCGGCGCACGAAACCCGCCGCCGTGTAGGTCGCCGCGGTGCCCCCCGGTGCGGTGTGGCGCCCGACCTCGGCCATCAGGTCCGGCGACCACAGCTCCGGGTTCTTGGCGGGGGAGAAGCCGTCGAGAAACCACGCATCCGCCATGCCCGTCCATGCAGGCAGCGTCTCGCGCGCGTCGCCTTCGATCACTTCGACGGACACCGGGCCGACCGTGAAGAACCGGATACCCGCGTCCCAGACCGCGAGGAACGGGTCCGCGACGGCGCGCGCCTCGGGAAAGGCCTCGAGCGCGCGGGCAATGTCGTCGCCGCGCATCGGGAACGCCTCGAACGAGGTGAAGCGGATCGGGATGTTGCTGTCGCGCAGGGCCAGAACCATCGCCAGCATGTTCAGCCCGGTGCCGAAGCCCAGTTCCGCGACATGGAACCCCGTCACGCAGCGGGCGGGGAGGTCGTTGCCATCCAGAAAGACATGCCGGGTTTCGGCCAGCCCGTCGGTTATTGAGAAATAGGGATCGTCGAAGCGGGTCGAGACCGGCAGGCTTCCGTCCCGCCACTCCAGTTCCGCTCTCTGGCCCATCGTGCGCCGATCCCCTACTGTCCGCTCCCGATGCATGAAGGAGGGATCACGGCTTGGCAATGGTGGACGTAACCGTGCGCGGCGCCGGGGCTTTCGGGCTCTCGGTCGCCTATGCCTGTGCGCTCAAGGGGGCGCGGGTGCGGGTGGTCGACCCGGCGGGCGTGGGTGGCGGCGCGTCGGGCGGGATCGTCGGCGCGCTCGCACCCCATGTGCCGGAAAACTGGAACGCGAAGAAGGCGTTTCAGTTCGCGGCCCTCGATATGGGCGAGGCGTTCTGGCGCGGGGTGGAGGAGACGGGCGGCGTGCCGTCGAGCTATGCGCGCACGGGGCGGCTGCAACCCATCGCCGACGATCACGCAAGGGCGTTGGCCGAGGCGCGCGCGGTCACGGCGCAGATGCTTTGGGAAGGGCGCTATGTGTGGGAGGTGGTCGCGGCGCCGTCGGACTGGGCGCCCGTCACGCCCACAGGCCTCGTCATTCACGATACGCTCACCGCGCGCATGTTTCCCCGCCACGCCTGCGCGTCGCTCGCGGCTGCGGTGCAGGCACTGGGCGGCACTCTCGCCACCGAGGCGCAGGATGAGGGCGCGGTGGTCTGGGCCACCGGCGCGGCGGGCCTCGCGGCGCTTTCGGCGGAGCGGGGGCGTATGGTCGGTGTCGCGGTGAAGGGTCAGTCCGCGCGCCTTGCCTTCGATGCCCGCGACCTGCCGCAGATCTTCGCGGACACGGTGCATGTCGTGCCCCATGCGGACGGCACCACCGCCATCGGCTCCACCACCGAGCGGGAGTTCGACGCGCCGGACACCACCGATGACCAGCTCGACGCCGTCCTCGCCCGCGCGCTCGCCGCAGTGCCCGCGCTCGCCGACGCCCCGGTGATCGAGCGCTGGGCGGGCCTGCGCCCCCGCGCGCGCACCCGGTCGCCGATGATCGGGGCCTGGCCCGACAGACCCGGTCACTTCATCGCCAACGGCGGGTTCAAGATCGGCTTCGGGATCGCCCCGATGATCGGACAGGTCATGGCCGACCTCGTTCTCGACGGACGCGACGCCATCCCGGACGACTTCAAGCCAGAGGCGAGCTTCTGACCCCTTCTTCGGTCTGAAAATACCTCGGAGGGGGTCCGGGGGAGGCA
>NZ_DGCP01000011.1:480001-515983 GCF_002384975.1 Maritimibacter sp. UBA3975 | reverse complement strand
CCCCGGCGGGTCGGACCGGCCCCAGCCGGTCCGAAACCTCACACGCGCCGCGCCGGACAGCCAACGATGTGGTCGTTCACCAGCCCGCAGGCCTCCATCCAGGCATAGACGATGGTCGGCCCGCAGAACCGGAACCCGGCTTTCTTGAGATCCTTGGATACCTGTTCGGACAGCGGCGTCTTCGGCGGCATTTCGGCGAGGCTTTCGAAGTGGTTCACCTGCGGCGCGCCGCCCACATAGCCCCACATCCGATCCGCGAAAGGCTGCGCCCCGCCCATGTCGAGATAGGCCTGCGCGTTGCCGATGGTTGCCTCGATCTTGCCGCGGTGGCGGATGATGCCTTCGTTGGTCAGGAGCCGGGCGACCTCCGGCTCGCCCCAGTGCGCGATGACCTCCGGCTCGAAGCCCTCGAAGGCCTGCCGGAAGTTCTCGCGTTTGCGCAGGATGGTGATCCAGGACAGGCCCGCCTGGAACCCGTCGAGGATCAGCTTTTCCCACAGCGCGCGCCCGTCGTACTCCGGCACGCCCCATTCGGTGTCGTGATAGGCGACATACAGGGGATCGGTCCCGCACCAGCCACAGCGTTCGCCCATGTGAATTTACCTCGAATCCTAAATTTTACTGCTTCTTAGCAGGTCGGGCGCAATGGTGGCGAGGCATTGGCTTTCGAGGTGGACATGCACGACCCTTCTCCGCTCGATCCGGTCGACCCGGACGTTGAACTCTCCAGCCCCCTGACCATGGCGATCCGGCAGCGGGACCGCGATACGATGGCGATGGTGCGCCGGGCGGTCGAGAAAAAGCAGGTCTTGCTGGCTTTTCAGCCGGTGATGCGCGCGCGGTCGCCGGACACGGTGGCATTCCATGAGGGGCTCATCCGCGTGCTCGATCACACGGGCCGGATCATTCCGGCGCGCGACTTCATCGACGTGGTCGAGAATCAGGAGCTTGGCCGTGTCATCGACGCGCTTGCGCTGGAGCTTGGGATCGCGGCTCTGGAAGAGGAACCGTCGCTCAGGCTGTCGATCAACATGTCGGCGCGGTCGATCGGCTATCCGCGCTGGATGAGGGTGCTCAAGCAGGGTCTCGAACGCGACGAGACGGTCGGGGAGCGCCTGATCCTCGAGATCACGGAGCGCACGGCCATCATCATGCCGGAGCTTGTTCAGGTCTTCATGGCGGATATGCAGTCCGAAGGGATTTCCTTCGCGCTGGACGATTTCGGCGCGGGCTATACCGCCTTTCGCTACCTGCGGGATTTCTACTTCGACATTCTCAAGATCGACGGGGAGTTCATTCGCGGCATCGCCGAAAGCCCGGACAATCAGGTGATCGCGCAGGCGATGCTGTCGGTCGCGCGCCATTTCGACATGATGACCGTGGCCGAGAGCGTCGAGTGCCTTGAGGATGCGCAGTTCATGGCCGATGCCGGGTGCGATTTCCTTCAGGGCTATTTCTTCGGCGCGCCGACCGTACGGCCCTGGTGGAAGCAGGGCGGGGTGGGACAAAAGCGCCGGGCCTGACGTGGCGTCCACTCCAACCTTGATTCGTTCTGCATTGCGGCATACTCCTGTGCCCGGCGCAGATGCCGGGACTAGAATCGCGCGGGCACCCCCGCGATTGCATCTGCCGGACCCGTTCCGCCGCGACGGCGGAACCGACACGGAGAGGACATACTATGACGAATGTCGTGATCGTATCGGCTGCGCGTACGCCGGTCGGCAGCTTCAATGGCGCGTTCGCCAACACCCCCGCACATGACCTTGGCGCGACTGTTCTGTCGGCACTGGTCGAGCGGGCCGGCATCGACGCATCCGAGGTGGACGAGACCATCCTCGGTCAGGTCCTCACCGGCGGGCAGGGGCAGAACCCCGCGCGTCAGGCGCATGTGAACGCGGGCCTTCCGGTCGGCAGCGCCGCCTGGAGCATCAATCAGGTCTGCGGCTCGGGCCTGCGCGCCGTGGCGCTGGCTGCCCAGCACGTTCAGCTTGGCGACGCGGGTATCGTGGCCGCGGGCGGGCAGGAGAACATGTCTCTCAGCCCCCACGTCGCGCACCTGCGCGCCGGTCACAAGATGGGCGACATGAAGTTCATCGACTCGATGATCAAGGACGGTCTCTGGGATGCCTTCAACGGTTATCACATGGGCCAGACCGCCGAGAACGTCGCCGAGCAGTGGCAGATCACTCGCGACAGCCAGGATGAATTCGCCGTGGCGAGCCAGAACAAGGCCGAAGCGGCGCAGAAGGACGGAAAGTTCAAGGACGAGATCGTTCCCTTCACGGTCAAGACCCGCAAGGGCGACACGGTCGTGGAGGACGACGAGTACATCCGCTTCGGCGCGACGATGGACGCGATGCAGAAGCTGCGTCCGGCCTTCACCAAGGACGGCACCGTGACCGCGGCGAATGCCTCGGGCATCAATGACGGCGCGGCTGGTGTGCTCGTGATGTCGGCGGAAGAGGCCGAGAAGCGCGGGCTGGAGCCGCTGGCACGGATCGCGTCCTACGCGACCGCCGGGCTCGACCCGTCGATCATGGGCGTTGGCCCGATCTATGCGAGCCGCAAGGCGCTGGACAAGGCTGGCTGGAAGGCCTCGGACCTAGACCTCGTCGAGGCGAACGAGGCATTCGCGGCGCAGGCCTGCGCGGTGAACAAGGACATGGAGTGGAACCCGGAGATCGTGAACGTGAACGGCGGCGCCATCGCCATCGGTCACCCGATCGGCGCCTCGGGCGCGCGGATCCTCAACACCCTGCTGTTCGAGATGAAGCGGCGCGGGGCGAAGAAGGGCCTCGCCACGCTCTGCATCGGGGGCGGCATGGGCGTCGCCATGTGCCTCGAGCGTCCGTAAGCGGAAAACAGACAGGGAAAGGGGCGCTTCGGCGCCCTTTTCTTCTTGCGCAGCAAATCTGTATGAAAGAAACATTGTTGCGTGTATCGGGTGTATTCGGTAACAGAGTTTCAAGCGTAATTTACTGAGGGAGGACAGGCCATGGCACGAGTTGCACTGGTGACAGGTGGTTCGCGCGGAATCGGCGAAGCGATTTCCAAAGCGTTGAAGGCCGAAGGCTACGAGGTCGCTGCGACATATGCCGGCAACGACGAGAAGGCCGCGGCCTTCACCGAGGAAACCGGGATCAAGACCTACAAGTGGAACGTGGCCGACTACGAGGAGTCGAAGGCCGGGCTGGAGAAGGTCGAGGCCGACCTCGGCCCCATCGACGTGGTCGTGGCCAATGCCGGGATCACCCGCGATGCGCCGTTCCACAAGATGACGCCAGAGCAGTGGAACCAGGTGATCGACACGAACCTGACGGGCGTGTTCAACACCGTTCACCCGCTGTGGCCGGGGATGCGCGAACGCAAGTTCGGCCGCGTGATCGTCATCAGCTCGATCAACGGTCAGAAAGGCCAGTTCGGTCAGGTGAACTATGCCGCGACCAAGGCGGGTGACCTCGGCATCGTGAAATCGCTGGCCCAGGAAGGCGCGCGTAACGGCATCACCGCCAACGCGATCTGCCCGGGCTACATCGCCACCGAAATGGTCAAGGCGATGCCGGAATCGGCCCAGGAAAAGGTGGTCGCACAGATCCCTGCCGGGCGGTTCGGCGAACCGGAAGAGATCGCGCGCTGCGTGGTGTTCCTTGCGTCCGATGACGCGGGCTTCATCAACGGCTCCACGATCTCGGCGAACGGCGCGCAGTTTTTCGTCTGACGCGCCCACTCTGGGAGGAGGGAAGAACCGGCCTTTCGGGGCCGGTTTTTTCATGCCATCAGGCCGCATGACGGAAACCCGCGCCACGCTGATCGGATTCACGGCGGTCCTGCTTTGGGGCCTGCTGGCGCTGTTCACCGTTGGAACGGCGCCGGTGCCGCCGTTGCTCCTGAATGCGCTGTCCTTTGCCATCGGGGGCGCCATCGGGCTGGTCTGGGTGAGCGTGACGGGGGGATGGGGGCGGCTGCGGGCCGTGCCGCTGCGGGTTTATGCCTTTGGAACGGCCGGGCTGTTCGGATACCACTTCTTCTACTTCAGCGCGCTGCGCCTTGCACCCGCGGCCGAAGCGGGGCTGATCGCCTATCTCTGGCCGCTGCTCATCGTTCTGTTCTCAGGCCTTTTGCCCGGTGAACGGCTGCGGGCGGGCCATATCCTTGGGGCGTTCGTGAGTTTCGCGGGGGCCGCGCTCCTCCTCACGCGGGGCGGGGGCGGGTTCAGCATGGCCGCGCTGCCCGGTTACCTTTTCGCCATACTCTGTGCTCTGACCTGGTCGGGATACTCGGTCCTGTCACGCAGGCTGGGCGCGATGCCGACGGATACGGTCGCGGTGTTCTGCGTCGCCACGGCCGTTTTGTCCGCGCTCGCCCATGTGGCGGTCGAGGAGACGGTCTGGCCGACAAATACGCTTGGCTGGGCATCGGCCATAGGCCTTGGGCTCGGCCCCGTGGGGCTCGCCTTCTACACCTGGGACATCGGGGTGAAGCGGGGCAACATCCAGCTTCTCGGCACGGCGAGTTACGCCGCACCGCTCTTGTCCACCTTCGCCCTGATCGCGTTCGGGATCGCTCAGGCCAGCGTCGTGCTGATCCTTGCGGCCGTCCTGATCACGGTTGGTGCGTATCTTGCAGCCCGGGCCGGCCGGAGCCGGTCGGGGTGAGTGCCATGCTTAATGCAGGGCGAGACGCTCGATTTCGTCCTTCAGCATGAGCTTTTGCTTCTTGAGGGACATGATTTCCGTGTCCGGGGTGCCGGGGCTGCGTTGCGCCGCCTCCACCTGATTGGACAGGGCTTCATGTTTCCGACGGAGTTCCTTCAAGCGTGCACTCAAATCCATAGGGTCCTCCTCAATGTGAACTGATATCTAAAGTGGAGCATAGAAGCCCCGTTCTGTCACGAAATCGTTTCAAAAACGTGCATGCCAGCAAACATATGCCAATAATGCACCTTTGATATCGGCAGATTCTTACAACGGGGTTACAGGATCACTACCACAGCGGGAGCGCGGCGCCGTCGCGCAGGATCGCAGAGACCTCCCGCCGGTAACTTTCCGAGTCGCCCACATGCTCGGCCCCGTCGTGCAGGATGAGGGGGGCTGCGAGGCGGAAAGCGCCCCGTCCGCCCTTGCGGGCCTGCACCAGCACGAGCACCGCTGCGCGCCCCTCACGCGGGAGGAGCGGCTTGACGAGGATGCTGCCCAACCGTTCGTCCATCCCGCCCAGGATTTCCGGAACACGCTCGGCCTTCTGGATGATCGTGAGGTAGCCGCGATGTTTCAGACGCCGGGTCGCGGTGTCGATCCAGACCGCGAGTGGCGTGTCCTCGAACAGCGCCGCCGCGCGACCGGCATCGTTGGATTCCGTCGAGCGGTCGCGCAGGTGGTAGGGCGGGTTCATGATGACGTGATCGAAGCTTTCGTCCTTCACCGCAGCGGGGAGGTCCGCGAGGTCGGCCTCAACCACGTCCATGTCGATGTCGTTGTCGTAGGCGTTCTTGCACGCGAGGTCGGCATATTCCGGCTGCCGTTCCACCCCCACGAGCCTGAGACCCGGGACGCGTGCGCCGAGGCACAATGCCGCAGCGCCCGCGCCGCAGCCGAGATCCAGCACGCTTTCGCCCTCATGCGCCGCAATGGAGGCCGCGAGAAACACCGGGTCGACCCCGGCGCGGTAGCCGTCGCGCGGCTGCATCAATACAAGTTGCCCCCCGAGGAACTTGTCCTCGGTCACCAGATTACGGGCAAATCCCATACTCACGTCTCCTCGATATCGATCCCGTTTTCGGTCAGCACGCGGCAGGCGCGCGCATGATCGTCCGCCCGGACCATAAGGCGACGAGGTAAAATACCTATTGATCCCTCAAGGGTGCTCATATGGACGTCCATCGGAAACGAAGGTATACCTTCGCCGGAAAGTAGGGCGTCTGCAAAAGCGATGATCGTAGGGTCCGTGGTGCGAAGAAGCTCTTTCATGATTGGGACTTAGGACCTTATTTCGCCGATTGTCGAGGCATTCGTCCGACGGCTCGGGGAGGGTTGAGGAAAGAATGAACGTGTTCGACCGCAAGGCGCACAAGCCTCACGAACGTCTCGCCGCCCATCTCAAGGACGATCTGGCCGGCGTGGATGAGATGATTCGCACCCGCATGTCGTCGGAACATGCCCCGCGCATCCCCGAGGTCACGGCGCATCTCGTCGAGGCCGGCGGCAAGCGGCTGCGCCCGATGCTCACGCTCGCCTCGGCGCGGATGTGCGGCTACGACGGGCCGTATCACGTTCACCTCGCGACGGCGGTGGAGTTCATCCATACCGCGACGCTCCTGCATGACGACGTGGTGGACGAGAGCGCGCAGCGGCGCGGGCGGCCCACCGCGAACCTGTTGTGGGACAACAAGTCGAGCGTTCTGGTGGGCGACTACCTGTTCGCGCGGTCGTTCCAGCTGATGACCGAGGCGGATTCGCTGCGCGTGCTTCAGGTGTTGTCCAATGCCTCGGCCACGATCACCGAGGGGGAGGTGTTGCAGCTCACCGCGGCGCAGGACTTGGCCACGACCGAAGAGACCTATTTCAAGGTGGTGCGGGGCAAGACCGCGGCGCTGTTTTCGGCGGCGACCGAAGTGGGCGGCATCCTTGCGGGTGTCAGCGAGGAGAAGATCGCCGCGCTGCACGACTATGGCGACGCTCTGGGCATCGCGTTCCAGGTGGTGGACGACCTGCTCGATTTCTGGGGCGGCGACGCGACCGGCAAGAACATCGGCGACGATTTCCGCGAGCGCAAGCTGACCCTGCCGATCATCAAGGCGATTGCGCAGGCGGATGACGACGAGCGGGCGTTCTGGACCCGCACGATCGCCAAGAACGATCAACGGGACGGCGACCTCGAGCGGGCGCTGGAGATCATGACGGCGCATGGCGCGCTGGAGGATACGCGGGCGGCCGCGCTCGACTGGGCGGAGCGGGCCAAGGCGCCGCTCGCGCTGCTCCCGGACGATCCGATCCGCGATATGCTGAGCGATATCGCCGACTATGTGGTGGCGCGGCTCAACTGACATGACCGACGGTGTCTATTTCCACGGGCTACCGGGTGGACCGGCGGAGCTCGAGTGCCTTGGCCCGCGCTCTCCCCTGCGTCCGCTCGACCGGCTGACCCGGCCGGGGTCGGATTACGAGGCGCGGCTGGGGTCGGTGGTCGACGATCTGCGCCGCGCCGGGCCTCAGCGGGTCGTCGCGTTCTCGATGGGGGCCATGTCGGCGCTCAGGATCGCGGCCGACCATCCGGAGCTGGTGTCGGAACTTGTGCTGATCGCGCCTGCCGGACCGCTCACGCTGGGGGATTTCCTGCCGCAGATGGCCGGGCGCCCGGTGTTTCAGGCGGCGCTGCGCGGCGGGGCGCGGTTCCGGATGTTCGTCTATGGGCAGGCGAGCGCGATCCGGCTGATGCCGCAGTCGTTCCTCGAGAGCCTGTTTCGCAGCGCTCCGGTGCATGACAAGGCGCTGCTCGTGGACCCGGACATCATGGACGGGCTGATCGAGTCGTGGCACTCCGCGCTGCTCGGGTCGCGCGCGGCCTATCGCGACGAGCTTTCGGCCTATGTTTCCGACTGGTCCGGTGTGCTTGGGCGCGTGTCGGTGCCGACGGTGATCCATGCGGGGGCCGGGGACTCCTGGGTGCCGCCGCGGATGGTGCGCTCCCTTGCCGGATCGCTGGGCTGTGTGCCGGAGATGCATGAGCATCCGGAGCTTGGCCACTACGGGGTGGCGAACAAGGTTCTCATGAAGCTCAGGTGAGCGTGGCCGGGGCCACCCACCAGCCGGGATGATCCTGTGCCAGCGCGGCAGCGGCGATGTCGGCCCCGTCGCGCGTGTCGAACAATGCGAAACAGGTGGCGCCGGACCCGGACATGCGGGTGAGACGGGCGCCAGACAGACCGCTGAGCGCCTCCAGCACGTCCGCGATGACCGGTGCTGCGCCGATGGCCGGGGCTTCGAGGTCGTTGCGCTGTGCGCCCAGCCAGTCGATGAGGGCGCGCGTCCCCTGCCAGCGGGGCAGTTTCGCGGGCATCGGCTTGTTCTGCTTGCGGTCGAGGGCCTTGAACACCGTGGGCGTCGGCACTTCGACGCCGGGGTTGGCGAGGACGGCGTGCAGGGGGGGCAGGTGCGGCACGGGCACGACGACCTCTCCAATCCCCGACATGAGGGCCGCCTGCCGCATCAGGCAGACGCGCACATCGGCGCCGAGGTCGGCCACGCCCTCCGGCAAGCGCCGCTCGCCGGTGATGTCGGACAGGGCCAGCAGGGTCGCGGCGGCGTCGGATGAGCCGCCCCCGATCCCGGCAGCGGCAGGCAGGTGCTTGGACAGGGTGATCGCGACGGGCTGTTCGAACAGCGCGGCGGCCTTCCAGACGAGGTTGGTGTCGTCCGTCGGCACACCGGCGGCCTGCGGCCCGGTCACGTCGAGGGACATGGCATCCGCCGGCTGCACCGCGACGCGGTCGCCCACGTCGGCAAAGACCACGAGGCTGTCGAGAAGGTGATAGCCGTCCTTGCGCTGCCCGGTGACGTGCAGCGTGAGGTTCACCTTCGCGGGGGCGAAGACCTTGGCGAACGGAACCATGCGGGCGGCCTCAGTTCGCCGCGGCGCTGTCCCGCGTCAGGATCGGCTCCTTGCCTTCCTCGATCAGCACCTCGTCCAGCCCGATCTCAAGCTTGCGGCGGATGCGGTCGGGCTTCACCTCTTCGAGGTCGGTGTCGTCGTTGATGAAGGACAGCGCGCGGCTCCACTGAAATTCGGCTTCGCGGGTGCGACCGACGGACCAGTAAACGTCTCCGAGGTGATCGTTGACCACCGGGTCGACGGGCATGAGCGAGACGGCTTTTTCCATCTGCGGCACGGCCTCCTGATAGCGGCCGAGGCGGAAGTAGACCCAGCCGAGGCTGTCGACGATGTAGCCTTCGTTCGGGCGCTGATCGACGGCTTTGCGGATCATGTCGAGTGCGGTGTCGAGGTTCTGGCCCTTCTCGACATAGGAGTAGCCGAGGTAGTTGAGGACCGAGGGCTGAACCGGCTGCAATTCCAGAGCCTTGAGGAAATCGGCCTCGGCCTGTACCCAGTTGCCGCCGCGCTCGTTGGCGATGCCACGGGCGAAGTAGACGGCCCATTGGGCGGGCACTTCGGTATCGTACAGCGCGATGGCACGGTCATAGGCGGCGGCGGATTCGGGCCACATCTCTTCGTACCGGTACGCATCCGCCAGGGCGACGTGGACGGGGGCGAGATCGGGGAAGCGGTCGGCAAGCGCGACGAGCGTGTCGATCCCCTCCTGCTCGGCCCCGGACCGGCGCAGCGCACCGGCCTTGCCCATCATCGCCTGCACATAGGCGCGGCTGTCCGGGTCGATCTGGTCGTAGGTTTCGACGGCGAGGTCATGGCTTCCCATATCCTCGAACACGGCGGCGCTGAGGAGCACGGCGCCCACGTTGTCGGGGTTCAGATGCTGGGCGAGGCGCGCATAGATCAGGACGAGGCTGGGGCTGGCTTCATTGGCGAGCACTTCGGCCACGTTGAAAAACAGCGCCGAAAGCCCGTCCTTGGGCGACCGGATCGCGTCGAATTCGACGGTCTCCCCGGCCTCGAGCGCGGCGCGCAGCGAGGCGACCTCTTCGTCGCCCGTGGTCGGGAGCTGCGCGTCGATGGCCGCGATGGCGTCGTCGTTGCGCTCAAGCTGGCTCAGGATCTGGGCATAGGCGATGACGCCGGAGCGGTTGAGCGTGAGCTCGACCTCTTCGCCGGAGAGAATCCGGGCCGCGCCCTCGTAGTCACCCACATAAGCGAGCGCCTGCGCTTTTTGAAAGGCCGAGATCTGGCGGGCCATTTCGTCCTGCGCGAGGTCGTCGAAGATTTCCAGCGCGCGCGACATGCGCCCGTCACCGATAGCGGTCCATGCAAGGATGAGCGGGTCCATGAGACCGCCGACGGAAAAGCCGCCGCTCATCGTCTCTTCCACGGTGTCCCATTCTTCACGCGCCATCGCGTCGCCCAGCAGGACGATGCGGCCAAGTTCGTTTTCCGCCGAGAGGT
Source organism: Maritimibacter sp. UBA3975 (assembly GCF_002384975.1). Lineage (NCBI taxonomy): Bacteria > Pseudomonadati > Pseudomonadota > Alphaproteobacteria > Rhodobacterales > Roseobacteraceae > Maritimibacter > Maritimibacter sp. UBA3975. Next base: position 505,912 of record NZ_DGCP01000011.1, on the reverse strand, counting down.
CGGTGAGGCGGCGGGCGACCGGCACGGCGGCGTCGATCTGGCCGAGGCCGATATAGGCGACCAGCAGCCCCTCCATGATCCCGGCATTGTCCGGGCGTTCGGCAAGGGCGCGGGCGCCGTAATCGACGAGGGCCGCGAAATCGGCATTGGCATCGGCGGAGCGGGCGGCGAGGTAGGCGCCGACGAACCCGTCGGTCGATTGTGCGCCCGAGGGCAAGGCGGTCAGCGCCAGCAAGCTGGCCGCGCCGAGGCTGCGGACGGTACGGATCAATCGGGGCAAGGTGCACCTCTCCTGTTGGGTGGTTGGAGGCAACCCTAACCCTCGGACCGGGGCGGTTCAATGCGCGTGGGCCGCGCGGGGCGGCCCACTGACGCAAAGGTTACATGTTCGGGTAATTCGGCCCGTCACCGCCCTGCGGGACCGTCCAGCGGATGTTCTCGGACGGGTCCTTGATGTCGCAGGTCTTGCAGTGAACGCAGTTCTGAAAGTTGATCTGGAACTTCGGCCCGTTGTCGCCCTCGACCACCTCGTAAACACCGGCCGGGCAATACCGCTGCGCGGGCTCGGCATATTCCGGCAGGTTCACGTCGATCGGGATCGAGGCATCCTTGAGCTTGAGGTGGCAGGGCTGGCTTTCTTCGTGGTTCGTGTTGGCGAAGCTCACGTTGGTCAGCCGGTCGAAAGACAGCACGCCGTCGGGCTTGGGATAGTCGATGGGCTTGTGCTTGGACGCCTTCTCGGTCGCCTTCGGGTCGGACTTGCCGTGTTTCATCGTGCCAAACAGCGAGAAGCCGCCGAAGAGCGTCTGGAACCACATGTCGAAGCCGCCCAGCGCCATGCCGCCGGCGGGACCGAAGCGGGCGTTGAGGGGTGCGACGTTGCGCACGCGCTTGAGGTCTTTGCCCACGGGGCCGGTCTTGAGCGCCTCGTCGTATTCGGAGAGCGTATCGCCGGAGCGCCCCGCTTCGATTGCCGCATAGGCGGCTTCGGCGGCCTGACGGCCCGAATGCATGGCGTTGTGGTTGCCCTTGATGCGCGGCAGGTTCACGAGACCGGCGGAACAGCCCGCGATCACGCCGCCCGGAAACGCGGTGTCGGGGATCGACTGGAACCCGCCCTTGGTCACGGCGCGCGCGCCGTAGGCCACGCGCTTGCCACCCTTTAACACCTGCGCAACGCGCGGGTGGTGCTTGAACCGCTGAAACTCCTGATACGGGTTCAGGTAGGGGTTCTTGTAGTTCAGGTCGACGATGTAGCCGACGTAAACCTGGTTGTTGTCGATGTGATAGAGGAACGAACCACCGCCGTTCTTGAACCCGAGCGGCCAGCCGAGCGAGTGGGTGACTTCGCCCTCGTTGTGGTTCTCGGGGTCGACGTCCCAGATTTCCTTGAGCCCGATGCCGTATTTGGGCACGTCGGAGTTCTGGGCGAGGTCGTACTTGGCAATGATCTCTTTCGCGAGCGAGCCGCGCACGCCTTCGCAGATGATGGTGTACTTGCCGTGAAGCTCCATCCCCGGCTCGTAGCCGTCGCCGGGGGTGCCGTCGGCGTTTCGGCCAAACTCGCCTGCCACCACGCCCTTCACCGCGCCATTGTCGTCATAGACCAGTTCGGAGCAGGACATCCCGGGATAGACCTCGACGCCGAGCGCCTCGGCCTGTTCGGCGAGCCAGCGGCAGACGTTGCCCATCGAGACGATGTAGTTGCCGTGGTTGTTCATGAGCGGCGGCATGACCCAGTTCGGGATGCGCATCTGGCCGCCTTCGCCGAAGATGTAGAAGTTGTCCTTCTTCACCGGGACGGTGACCGGCGCGCCCTTTTCCTTCCAGTCCGGGATCAGCGCGTCGAGACCCGAGGGGTCCAGAACAGCGCCCGACAGGATATGCGCCCCGACCTCGGAGCCCTTTTCGAGCACGACGACCATCAGGTCCTCGTTCAGTTGCTTGAGCCGGATGGCGGCGGAGAGGCCCGCGGGGCCAGCCCCCACGATGACCACGTCAACGTCCATCGCTTCGCGTTCGATTTCGGCCATTTCCGGCTCCCTTCCCGAAATTTTGTTGCGCCTTGGTAGCGGGCGTGCTGGTCCCGGTCAATCGCGACACGGCGTCATTCGCTGCGCTGCGGCACCGGCAATCCGCCAATAATCCCGTTGCAAATCAGGCGGGATTGCTTTTGTGTTGGACCAGCCTTCCGGGCTCCGGCGGACCGCCCGCCCGGTATTAAGTGAGACCCGAGACAGAGAACCACAAGGCACTCATGGAAAAGATCCTGCTGACCCGTGCGGGCTACACCGCACTGAATGAAGAATTGAAACAACTGAAGTCGGTGGAGCGCCCCGCCGTGATCGCCGCGATTTCCGAGGCGCGCGAGCATGGCGACCTGTCGGAGAACGCCGAGTATCATGCCGCCCGTGAGAAGCAGAGCTTCATCGAGGGGCGCGTGAAGGAGCTTGAAAGCGTGATCGGCCTGGCCGAGGTGATCGACCCCGCCAAGCTGTCCGGTCCCGTGAAGTTCGCGGCCACCGTGAAGCTGGTGGACGAAGATACGGACGAGGAAAAGACCTATCAGATCGTGGGGGAGCCCGAGGCCGACCTCGAGAAGGGCAAGCTCAACATCAAGTCACCGCTGGCCCGCGCCCTGATCGGCAAGGAAGAGGGCGACTCGGTCGAAGTTCGCACGCCGGGTGGCGAGAAGAGTTACGAAATCCTCGAGATCGAGTATATCTGACCCTGTGACGGAACCTGTCGAGGGCGCAATGGCGCAGGACAAAACCGAAGAGGCGATGGACCTCGGCATCTTCGGACGCCGGAGCCGACGGGGCGTGGCGCCGTCGGAGTTGCTGGCGGCGGCCCTGTGCTGCCTGTGGCTTGCCGGTTGCGCGGTCTATTTCCTGTTGATGGACGGCGACGTGGCCGCGCCCGGCCCGGCCGGGTTCATCATGACGCTGCTCGCCGTGTTCCTGCCGGTGGCCGTCATCTGGCTTGCGGCTTCCGCCGCACGCTCGGCCCGGATCATGCGGGAAGAGACGGTGCGGCTCCAGTCGACCATCGACGCGATGCGCCACAGCTACCTCACACAGGCCCATGCGCACCACGCCGAGCGAAACCCCGAAGTCGAGGCCAAGATCGCCCGGCTGGAACAGGCGCAGAAGCAGACCGAACAGGCGCTGACCACGTTCTCCACCACCCGAAACCTCGTGCGGGCCGAAGCCGAGACATCGCGGATGGCCCCACCGCAACGGGCCGAGGAACAGCCCTCGCTCGCGCTGGAGCCGCAGGCCGCCGATACTGCGCCGCCGCTTGAGCGCGACGACATGATCCGGGCGCTTCACTTCCCCGAAAGCGCCGAGGACGAGGACGGGTTCGCCGCCCTGCGCCGGGCGCTTCAGGATCGCAAGACCGCGCGGCTCGTGCAGGCCGCGCAGGACGTGCTGACGCTACTGAGCCAGGACGGCATCTATATGGACGATCTGCGCCCGGACCGGGCCCGCCCGGAAATCTGGCGGCGCTTCGCCAATGGCCACCGGGGGCGCGAGGTGGCCGCGCTTGGCGGTATCCGGGACCGCTCGTCACTCGCCCTGACGGCGGGCCGTATGAAAAGCGACGCGATCTTTCGCGACGCGGCCCATCACTTCCTGCGCCGGTTCGACGAGGTTTTCGTGGAATTCGAGGAAACCGCCACGGACGAGGAAATCGCGCGGATGTCCGACACCCGGACCGCGCGGGCCTTCATGCTGCTCGGGCGGGTGACGGGGACGTTCACCTGATCGGTTTTTTTGCGGGCGGTCACCGGGGCGCCGGGCGGTTTTCCACGGCTCTGTCACCCTGCCCGAGACACCGGGCAGGCCCTCAGAGGCCCGCTTCCTTCGCGATCTCGGCTTTCGACTTGCGCGCGCGCTCGGTCTCGGACTTGAGCTGGCCACAAGCGGCCATGATGTCTTCGCCGCGCGGCGTGCGGATCGGCGAGGCATAGCCGGCCTTGTAGATGATATCGGCGAAGGCGCGGATGCGGTTGTTCGACGACCGTTTGTAGGGCGCGCCGGGCCATTCGTTGAAGGGGATCAGGTTGATCTTGGCCGGGATGCCCTCGATCAGCTTCACGAGCCGCCGCGCGTCCTCATCCGAATCGTTCACGCCGTCGAGCATGACGTATTCGAAGGTGATCCGTTCGGAGTTCGAGAGCTTCGGATAGTCCTTGAGCGCGGCCAGCAGCGCCTCGATGTTCCACTTCTTGTTGATCGGGACGAGCTTGTCGCGCACCTCGTCCGTCGTCGCGTGGAAGCTGATGGCGAGCATGCAGCCGATCTCGGCCCCCGCCCGCGCGATCTCGGGCACGACACCGGAGGTCGACAGGGTAATGCGGCGGCGGCTGAGGCTGATCCCTTCGCTGTCCATCGCGATCTTCATCCCGTCGCGCACCGCGTCGAAGTTGTAGAGCGGCTCGCCCATGCCCATGAGCACGATGTTGGAGACAAGGCGCGGGCGTTCGCCCATGCCCTTGCCCGCGGGCACCCAATCGTCGAGGTCGTCGCGCGCCAGCATGATCTGGCCCACGATCTCGCCCGCCGTGAGGTTGCGCACGAGCTTTTGCGTCCCGGTGTGGCAGAACGAACAGGTGAGCGTGCAACCGACCTGGCTTGAGACGCAGAGCGTGCCGCGATCCTCTTCGGGGATATAGACGACTTCCACCTCGTGCCCGCCCGCGATGCGGACGAGGTACTTGCGCGTCCCGTCGGTGGAGACCTGTTTGGACACGATCTCCGGCAACCGGATCTCGAAATGCTGATCGAGCAGGGCGCGGTAGTCCTTGGCGAGGTTGGTCATGTCCGCGAAGTCGCGCACACCCTTCTGGTAGATCCACTGCCAGACCTGGCCCACGCGCATCTTGGCCTGTTTTTCCTGTGTTCCGGCCGCGATGAGCGCGTCGCGCAGCCCGTCACGGGTCAGCCCGACGAGGTTCAGCTTGCCCACCGACACGCCGTCCTTGCGCGGGATCGTCATTACATCCTGGGTGATCGGTGCAGAGGCCGTCATGTGTTTCGCGCTCCTCATGGAATTGCGCCCCATATAGGCGATCATACCACGAATTCAAAAGAAAACGCCCCGGAGCGGTCCGGGGCGCGCGGTGTTCGTCAGGTCGGGCGCGGCTTATTCGCAGCGCTTGCCCGCATCCTCGACCGCCGCGGTGAAGCCCATGAGCGAGAACGTGTCCTCGGTCCGGGTCCCGCGTGAGGAATTGGCGACCAGCACGGCGTTTGCGCCGCTGCGCATCGATGTGATGATCTTCTTGTCGTCCTCGGGGCTTGCCGACCACGCCCATTCACCGTCGGTGAAGAGCTGGTATTCGTCGTCACCGATCGTCAGCGAGACGGTCGAGCCGTCGGCGAAGGGATAGCCGCCGGTAAAGCTCACTTCCCCCGTGCCGGAGCCGGACCGGTAGGACACGAACAGCAGGATATCCCCGCGGCGCACGGCGACCGAGCGCCCGTCCTTCGTGTTCACCGTCTGCTTCGGTTTGGATACGCTCCAACACTCCTGCGGATCGCCTTCGACGAAGACGCTCCAGTCCGTGTTGGCCGCCACCCGGTTGGTGCTTTCCTGTGCCATCGCGGCGCCGGTCGCAGTCAGCGACAACGCGGCAATGCACAGACCCCGTGCGATACGTGATGTCATGTCTAACACAGCCTCCAGCTGCTCTGCCTCTCGGGCACCCTCGTCCCATCCGTCTTTGCGGTGTTCCACGGCGAGGACGCCCTTATCAACCATGTGGCGTCAGCATAACGGGTTTTTGCCGGTTTTTGGAACCCCCGTTGGCGGAAAACCGCGCGTTTTCCTATGGATGGCGGAGTCGTGAATGTCGGCGGGCCCTTGCCGGTTGCGAATCGGTGGGTCAGGCGCGCGCGAAGTCGTCCTTGGAATAGCCCTGGATATAGAGGAGCGCGGTGAGATCGCCGTGGTTGATGCGGATATCGCATTGGGCCGCGACCGAGGGCTTGGCGTGAAGCGCGACACCGGCGCCGGCAAGGTCGAGCATGCCCAGATCGTTCGCCCCGTCGCCCACCGCCAGCACGTCCGAATGGGCCAGACCGAGGCGCGCGGTGATCTCTTCCAGTGCCGCGACCTTGGCGGCGCGGCCCAGAATCGGCTCGGCCACCGTGCCGGTGAGGGTGCCGTTCTCGATCGTGAGCGTATTGGCGCGGTTCTCGTCGAAACCCAGCGTTTCGGCGACGCGCGCGGTGAAGGCGGTGAACCCGCCCGAAACGAGCGCCGCATAGGCCCCGTTCGCGCGCATCGTGGCGACCAGCGCCGCGCCGCCGGGCATGAAGGTGATCCGCTCGCCCAGCACCTTGTCGATGACTGCGGCGGGCAGCCCTGCGAGAAGGCCCACACGCTCGCGCAGCGCGCCCTCGAAATCGAGCTCGCCGTTCATGGCGCGCGCGGTGATGTCGGCCACGCGCGGGCCGACGCCCGCCTCATCGGCCAGTTCGTCGATACATTCCTGCTGGATCATGGTGCTGTCCATATCGGCCAGCAGCATTTTCTTGCGGCGTCCTTCGGTGGGCTGAACCACAAGGTCGACGCCCATCGCCTGAAGGTCATACCAGCTTGACCAGCGCGTGTCCGGGATGACCGGCATGTCGAATTCCGCAGCCTCGTCGGGGGCGAGCCAGCGCGCCTCGCGCCCGCCCCAGGCGCTCATCAGCGCCTCGACGAGGGCGGGGGTCAGAGCGCCTGAGCCCGGCGCGGCGATCAACGTGGTGGTGAACATCGGCCTCTCCGTCTGGTCGCGGAGGGATTAGCGCGGCGCGGGCCGATGTGCCAGCCGGTTCTAGCTGTCGGGCGCGCGCAATGCCTCGACCTCGGCCGCCGGGATTTCGTCGCCGGAGTCGAGGATCAGCACCGTCTGGCCCTCGACAACCTTGGCCTCGACCACCTGCGCATAGACCGACATCGGCTCTTCCGCGATCAGGCTGGTCTGGTTGTAGCTTTGCAGCTCGAACGAGTATTCGCCTTTGGGGAACAGGGTGCCGTTCTGGTCCAGCCCGGCCCATTCGACGGGATCGTTGGTGACGGGGATCTCCAGTCGGTCGACCTGTGCGCCGCTGGCGTCGCGCACGACCATGAAGGTCTTGGTCGCGCCCGGCGCGGGGGTCGGCGTGACCGTGATGGGGGCAAGGTCGAACTGCGCGGACACGGGCGCGCGCGCTTCCATCCCCACCCAGCCGGCGAGGTCGGACATGGACATGACGCCGAGCTGCGTTTGCAACGCCTTGAGCAGGTCGTTGGTCTGAACCTGTTGTTCGACGCCCGAGAAGGTGGCGAGCTGGACCGCGTAGTCACTGCTCTCGATCGGGTTGAGCGGGTCCTGATTTTCCATCTGGACCGTCAGCATCTTGAGGAACGTCTCGAAGTCGGACGAGATCGCTGTGCCCGATCCGGTGTCAGATGCCGTGTCCTGCGCGGTGTCGTCGGCGGTGCGGTCCGGTGCGGCGGCGAAGGCGCCATAGGCGACGCGCGTGCCTGTCTGGGTGACGTCCATCATGTTTCCTTTCGTGTCAAAGCCGCAGGTCCATGCCGCCGCTGGATGTGTGGCGCAGCACTTCGGTGGTGCGGGCATCGGGCTGCGTGGTGTCCGCCTGATCGCTGGTCGCTGTGCCGGACGTCTCCCGGCTGCCGGCGTCATTCCCGCGCGCCGATCCGTCCGAGAAGGCGAAGTCGAGCGAGTCATAGCCCAGCTGCCGCAGTTCCTGTTCGAGGAGCGAAATGTTGCGGCGCAGGAGGTCGAGCGTTTCGGGCCGGTCCGCCGTCAGGGATACGGTCAGGGCGCCGCCGTCGGTGTTGAACGACAGGCTCACCCGGCCCAGTTCTTCGGGCCGCAGCGTGACCTCCACCGTGCCCTCGCGCCCCGCCCGGACGACATCGGCGACCTGCGCCGCGACCGAGCGCGCGGTCTCGGGCTGGGCAAGCAGGCCGGGGTTCGGGGGCTGGGTCGGGGCGGAAGGACGCTCGGACCGGAGCGGGTCGATCCCGGCTACCTCGGCGACGAGCGTGTCGGTCGGAACCTCGGCCACAGGCACACGCGCTTCGCCAGCGGCGAGCTGCGTGGGCGGCGGGGCGGCCGATGGTGTGGGAGGCGTGGGCGTGGTCGTTTCGGTCCTGAACGCGCCCTCGCGCCCCGCTTGGGAGATTTCGATATCGGCTTCCGGTGTCGCCGTGGGTTCCTCGCCTTTTGTCTGTGGGACCGTTGGCGGGGCAGGAGGCCCGACCGGTTGCGATGGGCCTTGAGTCACCTCGGGACTGTGGCGTTGGGGCGCGGGCGCGGATCTGGCTTTGACGAGGGCGTCGGTCGTTTCCGTCGAACCTGAGCGCCCGGCTATTTCCTGCGGCTGACCGAGGGCCGACATGAGCGGAAGCGACGAAGCCTGACCGGTGCGGGCTACTGGCGCCGCGACCACCGTGGTCGCAGCATCGGCGGCATTCGGGCTGGCTTGCGTCAACAGCGCCGTGTCTGCGTGCGTCGGCTGTGGGTTCGTCGCGACCGGAACGATCGCGGCGGTCGTGACCACCGCCGGCTTCAGCGATGGCGCGTGCAGCGTGGTGGTCACTGAGGTCGCGGCTTTCGTCAGTGCCGCAGCCTGCGACGGGGCCGGCGGGACGGGAACGAGGAGTGCGGCAACGTCGGGCGTTTGGCCTGGACTGCCGTCGCGAAGAGGCAGGCCGGTTGGGTCCGGGGACGGTTCATTCAAAGGACTTGCAGGAGTCGGAACAGGCGTGACGTCGGCGGCGAAAACAATTGACGCCGTTTCGGCGGGGACAGGTGCCGGGAGCGGCGTCGGCGGGTTGTCAACCTGACCTTGGCGCTCCGCGTTTGGGGCCTGCGCTGCGTCGTCGCTCTTGGTGCCGGACCGATCAGGACCCTTGCGCTGTTCTTCCGAGAGCGCGCCGTTGTCCTTCGGGGGCGAGCCTTCGGTCCCGGACGCGGCAAACGCGCGCTCGAACCCGGAACCGCCGGGCGGGCCGGAGGCGCGTGGTGAGGGTGTTGGTTTCGCGGAAACCGGCGCGAAGAAAGCGGCCTGCGGTATGGTCATGGTCACTCCGGGTGTTCTGCCACCGAATGTCGTGACTTTCCCCCAAACGGATTACCGAATCTTTACCGCTTGCCGTCAGTCTTCCTGAAAATGCGCAAAATTCGACGGACCAGATGACACCAGTTCTTCCCCCGACCACGCCCGGCCCGCCGATGCCGGCACGCCCCACGAGCGATGAGCAATTGCGCGACGCGGCACGGGAACTTGAGGCGACATTCCTGGCCGAAATGCTGAAATCGGCGGGACTCGGCGAGATGCCGGACGCGTTCGGGGGCGGACCGGGCGAGGAACAATTCGCCTCGTTTCTGCGTCTGGAACAAGCGCGGGAGATGGTGAAGGCCGGGGGAATCGGCCTGTCCGAAACCCTGTTCGAAGCAATAAAGGAGCGTGACTATGGGTCTGTTTGACGGTCATGGCACGGGCGCGGCGCTCGCTGATCTTCTGGAGCGCGAGAAGGCGCTGATCCTGAGCGGAGACATCGACGGGGTCGCTCGCCTTTCGCACGAGAAAGAGCGTCTGATGAGCCGGCTGGCACGGGCGCGCTTCCGGCGCGGAGAGCTTGACCGATTGCGGGAAAAGGCCAACCGGAACAATGCGTTGCTTGAGGCATCCGCGCGGGGCTTCAAGGCAGTTCAGGATCAGATTTCGGCCCTCGCCAAAGGGTCCGAAACGCTCAAGATTTATGGCAGCGACGGCAACCGCGCGGCGATGGGGCGCAAGCCGACGGACTTCAACAAGCGGGCCTGACGCGCCGCGCTAATACCCCGCTTTCGCCTAAAATCCGACGCAATCGCCCGAGACATGTTCACCGTTCTTTTAGCACTCCCGCATCAGGTTGCATCGCGCATCCTGAGGGGGTGGCGCGGACCGGGAAACCGACGTCCGCAGAGGTCAGAATGACTCTGGAACCCGCCCTGAGCGGGCGGACCTCTAACCCGGCGCAAAACGGCGCCGAATGACTGAAGGAACTAGTACATGTCCAGCATTCTGACCAACTCGAGCGCGATGGTCGCGCTTCAGACGCTGAAATCCATCAACTCGAACCTCGAAACGACCCAATCGGAAATCTCAACCGGTAAGTCCGTGGCCTCCGCCAAGGACAACTCTGCCGTCTGGGCGATCTCCAAGGTCATGGAAGCCGATGTGAACGGTTTCAGCGCCATTTCGGACTCGCTGTCTCTTGGCGAATCTACCGTGGCCGTGGCGCGGCAGGCGTCCGAAACCGTCACCGACCTTCTGACCCAGATGAAAGGCAAGATCGTCGCGGCACAGGAAGAGAACGTCGACCGGGAAAAGATCCAGACCGACATCAATGCCCTGCGTGACCAGATTTCGTCGGTCGTCGGCGCCGCACAGTTCAACGGCCTGAACATGGTGCAGGGGACCGAGGACGTGAATGTCCTTTCGTCGCTCGACCGCGCCTCGGACGGCTCGGTCAATGCGTCGAACATCACGGTCGCGCGTCAGGACCTGTCGTCCGACGCCGGTGTCTACGGCAATGGCGGGACGGACCTCAGCGGGAACATCGTCATTTCCTCGACGAACTCGGCCATCGATTCAAGTGCGGCCGCGCGTGACCTGGACCTGACCTTCGCCGGCGCGGGCACGGATGATGTCGACTTCTCGATCGGCGGTACATCGTTTACCGAAACGTTCGACACGAACGTGAACACGACTGTCGACAACCTCGCGGACTCGATCAACGCGCTTGGCTTGACCGGCATCTCGGCGGCGTCCAACGGCTCCGGCGTCCTGACCCTGACCAATACGAACTCGTTCGATGACTCGGCGATTACCTGGGATGTCGGCGGCACGAACACGGTCGCGATCACGAACAACGGCGACTCGAGCGAGGATGCGACAGCGGCTTCCGGCCCGGGATCGGCAACGCTGGTCTACCGTGCCGAGGACATCGCCCTGTCGACGACGGCGCAGGTGAACGAAGGCGACAGCTATCGGATTTCGGTCAACGGCAACAACTACGACTACATCGCGGGCGCTGGCGAAACGATGGAAGACGTGGCCAACGGGCTCAAGACCGCCGTCGATGGTGGCGCCGAGACAGGCGTGACCACGCAGGTGGTGCAGGACGGCACGACCGGGGCGTGGACGGTGCAGGTCGACTATGACGGCACCGATACCACCGCAGGCGCCACGATGGCGCTGGCGATCAATGGCGAGGACGGCGGCACCGCATCGGGCGGGATGTTCGGCCTCGACAATATCGACGTCACGTCGGACTCGGGGGCATCGGCCGCGCTCGGCAACATCGAAACGCTGATCAACAACTCGATCGACGCAGCGGCGGCCTTTGGCTCGGCTGCGGGTCGGATCGAGATCCAGAGCGAATTCATCGGCAAGCTGACCGACTCGCTCAAGACCGGGATCGGGTCGCTGGTGGATGCGGACATGGAGGCGGCCTCGGCCCGTCTTCAGGCGCTCCAGGTGCAGCAGCAGCTGGGCACGCAGGCGCTGTCCATCGCCAACCAGGCGCCGCAGAACATCCTGTCGCTGTTCCGCTAAGGACGGCACTGACGGGGGGCCAAAAAGGCCCCCCGTTTCTCCATCGTGATCCACCCGCGACCGGAAGGAAATTCCCGTGAACGCAATGAACATGGCCAAAACGGCCTACGCCACGAATCAGGCCCCGATCCGCACCCCGCGCGGCACCGAATACGAAGCATTCGCGCGCGTGACCCGGCGGTTGAAGGCCGCGTCCGAACTGGGCCGGCCCGGCTTTGCCCGGCTTGCAGAAGCCCTCCATCTCAACAGACAGCTCTGGACGATGCTCGCCGCCGATGTGGCGGAGCGTGAGAACGGGCTGCCCGAAGACCTTCGGGCCCGCATTTTCTATCTCTCGGAATTCACAGCGCAGCATTCGCGCAAGGTGCTGAGGCAGGAGGAGGATGTTGCGGTTCTTCTTGAGGTGAACATGGCCGTGATGCGCGGCCTGCGGACCAAGGAGCAGGCGGCATGAGCGGGCTGGTCCTCAAACTCGGACCCAAGGAGAGGGTCCTCGTCAACGGCGCGGTGATCGAGAACGGCGACCGCCGGTCCCGCCTGTCCATCATCACGCCCGGCGCGAATATCCTGCGTCTGCGTGATGCCATCCATCCTGAAGAGGTCAACACGCCGGTGCGCCGGGTCTGCTACATCGCGCAGCTCGTACTGTCCGGCGATGCCGATCCCGATGAGGCGCGGCTGCAACTCCTGCGCGGGATCGAGCAGCTGAGCCAGGTTCTGACCGACCATGACAGCCGCACGCAGATGTCCCACGCGACCGAGGCGATTGGTGAGGGGCAGTTTTATCAGGCGCTCAAGTCGTTGCGCACGCTTCTGCCCCGCGAAGAACGCCTGATGGCGGCGGGGCGCGCGGAGTGAGCTTTCAGCCGGTCATCCCCTTCGGCGGTACGGCCGGTTGGGCCTTTCTGGAGCGCACGCGCGAGGCCCAGCAGGCCGCCTTCGACCGGTCGCCCGCGATCCAGCGGGACGTTGAGTACTTCGCCGAGAACATCGGCAAGGTCCAGACGGCCGAGGACCTGGTCGGGGATTACCGGCTGATGAAGGTCGCCCTGGGTGCCTTCGGACTCGACGACGATTTGCCGAACAAGGCCTACATCCGGAAAGTTCTGGAGGAGGGGTCGCTCAATCCGGACAGTTTCGCCAATCGCATGGTCGACAAGCGCTACCTCGCGCTGACTGAGGCGTTCGGGTTCGACCTTGAGCCGCCGAATACTCAGTTGTCCGATTTCGCCGACAGCATGACCGGGCGCTACATGACGCGCCAGTTCGAGATTGCGGTTGGGGAGCAGAACGCGAGTATGCGACTCGCACTCAGCCTGGAGAGGGACCTGAGCGAGATCGTTGCGAGCGACACGTCCGGGAACGGGCGATGGTTCAGCGTGATGGGGAACGAACCGCTGCGCCGGGTATTCGAGACGGCATTGGGCCTGCCGTCCTCATTCGCAGCCTTGGACATCGACCGGCAGGTCGAAGAGTTTCGGGATAAGGCGCGCGCGGTCTTTGGCGACGGCGAAATCAGTCAGTTCGCCGAACCGGACCGATTGGAAGAACTCAACCGTTTGTTCCTTGTCCGGTCCCAGATCGCTGAGGGGCAAAGCGGCATGAGTTCCGGCACGATCGCGCTGACGCTCCTGCAAAGCATCCGCTGACCCGAACTTCGGAGGCAATCACTCAGACGTCGTCCCTTCCTGTGCGGGCTCAGGCATGAGGCATCCCGCGAGTGCGCGGAAGCTGGCGGCAACGTCTTCGGGTTCGTCCTGAGAGAGAAAAGCGTCGAGCTGCGGGAAGCTGTCGATGGCTGTGTCGAGGTTCGGATCGCTCCCGTGGGCATACAGCCCGGCTTGGATCATCATCGCGGAGCGGTCGTAGGTGCCCAATCTTTGCCGCGCGGCAGAGATCAGCGTGTTCTCAGCTTCGCTCGCACAGCCGGGAAGGGCGCGGGAGACAGAGCGCAGAAGGTCGATCGCCGGGAACCGGCCGCGCTCGGCGATTTGACGATCGAGCACGACGTGGCCGTCCAGAACCCCGCGCAGGATGTCCGCGACCGGCTCTTCCATATCGGACCCGGCGACGAGAACCGAAAAGACCGCGGTGATGTCTCCGGCCGCACCAGCGCCGGGACCGGCACGCTCACATAGCGCCGTGATCTGGTGCGCGGTCGACGGAGGGTAGCCACGCAGCGACGACGCCTCGCCGGCCGCAAGCGCGATTTCACGGTGTGCCTCGGCGAACCGGGTCACGCTGTCGGCGAGGAAGAGGACATGGCGCCCGTTGTCGCGAAAATGCTCCGCCACCGACATGGCCGTCAGGGCACAACGCCGCCGCGCCAACGGTGACATGTCCGAGGTCGCCGCCACGACGACCGCCCGGCGCATGCCCTCCTGCCCGAGGACGCGCTCGACGAATTCCCGCACCTCCCGTCCACGCTCGCCGATGAGCGCGATGACCACGATGTCGGCGTGAATTCCGCGCGCGAGCTTGGCCAGAAGCGTTGACTTGCCCACCCCAGATCCAGCGAAGAGGCCGATCCGCTGGCCGCGCACGATGGGCAGCAGGGTGTTGAAGACGCGCATCCCGGTCTCGAGGCGGTCCCCGAGGGCGCGCCGGGCGGTCGGGTTGGGTGGGCTGCCCCGCAGGGCGCGGGGCGTGGGGCCGCGAAAGATCGGATGGTTGTCGAGGGCGCGCCCGAACGGATCGACGACGCGTCCGATCCAGCTGTCGTCCGGTGCTATGCGGCCCTGACCGACAAGGGTGACAGCGGCGCCGATCTGCAACCCGTCGATGTCGCCGTCCGGCAGGACCGTGACCCTGTCGCGCCCGAGCCCCAGAACCTCGCCCCGGCGCACATCCTGCCCCGGCGTGTCGATTTCGACCATGTCGCCCTGCGCGGCCACATGGGAAAGGCCCGACACTTCGATCGTTCCGCGCCCGATCCGGTCCACCCGGCCGATATCATGGGCCGGATGTATCGCGCGAACCTCGGCATCCAGGTGTTCGAACCCAATGTACGGCATTCTGCGGCCCTGTTTCTGCGTCTTTGAAAACCGTTTCTAAAGGAATCACCGTTAAGCCGGGGTTTAAGCAGATCGAGGGAGAAGCCCCGATGTTCGATAAACTGGAAATCTTTCGCATGGCGCAGGGCCTCGCGGTGCATTCTGCCGCCCGGCAGGCCGCTATTGCCGAAAATATCGCGAACGCCGATACCCCGGGGTATCGCGCCCGCGACCTTGCGCCGTTCGAACAAAGCTATCAGGCCGGGACCGGCGGCACGATGCGCGCGACGCGGCCGGGGCATTTCGGTGACGCGGGCGTTGCGGACCCGGTCGACCTCACACGCCTCACTACCACGCGATCCGGCGCCACATCGCCCAACGGAAATACCGTATCTCTCGAGCAGGAGATGATGGAGGCCGCCGGTGTGAAGGGCAAACATGACCGCGCCCTGGCCATCTATAAATCCGCGCTGAACATCATGCGCACGTCGGTCAACGGAGGGCGATAGGCGATGTCGGACCTCATGCAATCCATCAAGGCCGCGTCATCCGGCATGCAGGCACAGGCCGGCCGCCTGCGCTTCGTGTCGGAAAACATCGCCAATACCGATACGCCGGGGTACCGGCGCAAAGTCGTCGCCTTCGAGGAACATGTCGAAGGCGGGCACCACACCGGGCTGGTCGAAACCGGCCCCGTGCGGCTCGACCAGCGGGATCTGCCGAAAATCTACGATCCGTCGCATCCGATGGCGGACCCCGCAGGCTACTACGACGGCTCCAATGTCGATCTGGTGGTCGAGATCGCTGACGCGCGCGAAGCGCAGCGCAGCTACGAGGCGAACCTCAAGATGTTCGATCAGGCCCGGCAGATGTCCAAGGGCCTGCTCGATCTGCTCCGGCGTTAGGAGGGTCCAGAATGGATTTGAAATCAGCACTTGCGACGCAGGGATACGTCTCTACCCGCCCGGCGACCCAGCCGAAGCCCGGACCGGGCGGGGCGGAGGCGGGCGACGCGTCGTCCTTCTCCAAGGTGGCAGAATCCCTCGAACAGACCGTTCGCAACGGGGAGCAGACAGCGCTCGACGCGATGACGGGCAAGGCCGACCCCCATGCGCTCGTCCAGGCGCTCGCCCAGACCGAGCTCGCCGTCGAGACCGCTGTCACCGTGCGCAACAAGGTGGTCGAAGCCTATCAGGAAATCCTGAGGATGCCGATATGACGGGTGAGGCCATCTTTTTCGATGCCATGCGCGCCGGGCTTTGGAACGCGGTGATCGTCTCGGCCCCGATTCTTGCCGTGGCGCTGGTTTCGGGCGTCGCGGTCGGCCTGTTTCAGGCACTGACCTCGATCCAGGAAATGACGCTGACTTTCGTACCCAAGCTCGCGGCCATTCTCGCGGTGTTCTGGGTGTCGATGAGCTTCATGTCCTCGACGCTCGTGAGCTTTTTCCAGTCCACGATCATTCCCCTGATCGCGGGAGGCTGAAATGGACAATGCAGGCTACACAACGCTCACGCGGCAGTCCGGGCTTCTGGCCGAAATGCAGGCCGTCGCGAACAATATCGCCAACGCGTCCACGACCGGATACCGCCGCGAAGGCGTGATCTTTTCCGAGTTCGTGGCCGCGCTGGGCGCAGACGATCCCTCGCTGTCAATGGCGACGGCCAACGTGCGCGACACGCGGATGGAACAAGGGCCGCTCACCCAGACCGGGGGCAGCTTCGACTTCGCCATAGAGGGCGACGGGTTCTTCATGATCGAGGGCCCGATGGGGCCGATGCTGACGCGGGCGGGGAGTTTCACGCCGAACCAGGCGGGTGAACTCGTGACACCGGATGGTTTTCGCCTCCTCGATGGTGGCGCCGCGCCGATCTTCGTTCCGCCCGACGCGCAGATCGCCGTGGCGGCGGACGGGACGGTGTCGGCCGATGGTGATCCGGTCGGAGGTCTCGGCCTGTTCCTTCCGGCCGATCCGAACGACATCCGGCACCGCGACGGGGTGCGGTTCGAGGTGCCCGGCGGAACCGTTCCCGTGATCGAGGGGGCCGTGATCCTTCAGGGGTTCCTGGAGAATTCCAACGTCGATGCGGTCGGCGAAATCGCCCGGATGATCGAAATCCAGCGCGCCTATGAACAGGGGCAGGCGTTCCTTGAACGCGAAGACGAACGTATCCGCGGTGTGCTTCGCACGCTCGGCGGTTGAAAGGAGTAGACCATGCGCGCGCTCAAGATTGCTGCCACCGGGATGCTGGCCCAGCAGATGCGGGTCGAGACGATCTCGAACAACCTCGCGAACATGTCCACGACGGGCTACAACGCGCGGCGCGCCGAGTTCGCGGACTTGCATTACCAGCAGATGACGCGGCCCGGCACGGTGAACGCGACCGACGGCACGGTGTTGCCGACAGGGGTTCAACTGGGCCTTGGGGTGCGGCCCGCTGCCGTCACCATGATGATGCAGCAGGGCGCGTTGGTGCAGACCAACGGCGAGCTCGACATGGCGATCGAGGGGAAAGGCTACTTCGAGGTGACGCTGCCGTCGGGGGCCGCGGCCTATACGCGCGACGGCGGTCTCAAACTGACCGGGGACGGGCTGATCGTGACGTCGGACGGCTTTCCGGTCGTGCCGGAAATCACGATCCCGACCGAGGCGCGCTCGGTCTCGATCAATGCCAATGGCGAGGTCTACGCCTATTTCGACGACCAGGTCGAAGCGCAACTGCTGGGCCAGTTCACGCTGGCGCAGTTCACCAACGACAAGGGGCTCGAGGCGATCGGGTCGAACAATTTCCTTGAGACCGAGGCATCGGGGCCGCCCCTCGTGGGCGAACCGGGGGATGAAGGGCTGGGCACGGTGCGGCAGGGATACCTCGAGCAGAGCTCGGTGGATGCTGTGCGCGAAATCACGGAACTGATCGAGGCGCAGCGCGGCTATGAGCTCAATTCCAAGGTGATCACGGCGGCCGACCAGATGCTCAGCGCGACGACGCAGGTGCGTTGATGCGCTTCGTTGTCCTGATCCTCGCGGCCATGACCGCCGCCCCCGTTTCGGCCGACACCGTGATCGCCGCGCGCACGCTTCGGGCGCAATCGATCATCGGCCCGGCGGACGTGACGCTTGCCAAGGGCGATGTCGTCGGCACCTACCGGACGCTGGACGAGGTGCTGGGGCTGGAGTCGCGCGGCGTTCTGTACGCCGGGCGCCCCGTGCGGATCGAAGACCTCGGGCCGCCCGCGATCATCGACCGCAATCAGGTTGTCCCGGTGATCTACAACAGCGGGACCATGCGCATCATGGCCGAGGGCCGGGCGCTGGGCCGCGCCGGGGTCGGCGACATGTTGCGGGTGATGAACCTGGCCTCGCACGCCGTGATCAGCGGGCGGGTTCTGGAGGACGGGACGGTCACGGTCTCACCGCCCGGCCGGGCTTTTTCCGCGACACGAATGACGAACTGACAAGGACGAACCAGATGCGACTTCTCGCTGCACTTCCCCCTGCCGCGCTGGCGGCACTCATGGCCTGTGACCGGGTCGAAAAGATCGGGCAGACGCCTGACATGAGCCCGATCACGGCCTCGGCCGAAACCCACGCGATGACAGTGGCCGCGCTGCCGACCGATCTGCCGGCGCGTCGCGACGCGGACAATGCCTCGCTCTGGTCCGGCAACCAGCATTCCTTGCTGGGCGACCGTCGGGCACAGAAGACGGGCGACATTCTGACGGTCGTGATCGAGATCGACGACGAGGCGGAGTTTTCCAACTCCTCGGAACGTGGCCGGTCGGGGTCCGAGAGCATGTCGGTCGAAAGCTACCTCGGCGTGCTCGAGGGGCAGCCGTTTCAGCAGACCGGGATCAATCCGAACGTCTCGACGAATTCGTCCTCGGCTTCGGCAGGCGACGGATCGACGCGGCGGAACGAAAAACTCACGCTGCGCGTGGCGGCCACCGTGATCGGCCAGCTTCCCAACGGCGTGCTACAGATCCAGGGGCAGCAGGAGGTGCGCGTGAATTTCGAACTGCGCGAACTTCTGGTGACCGGCTACGTCCGGCCCGAGGACATTTCGCGCCAGAACGAGATTGCGTATGACAAGATCGCCTCGGCCCGGATTTCCTATGGTGGGCGCGGCCAGATCACAGACGTCCAGCAACCGCGTATCGGTCAGCAGGTGACCGATATCGTGATGCCGTTCTGACGGGGCGCTGATGGGCAAGATCCTTCCTCTCCTGCTGGCGCTGATCGGCCTTGGCGGCGGCGTTGGCGCGGGCCTCATGCTGCGGCCCGAACCGGAGCCGGTCGTGTCCATCGACCCCTGCGGTGACGGCAGCCCGGCACCGGTCCGCAGTGCCGTGGCGGAGCCGGAAGAGGACGACGAGCCCTCGACGACCGAGTTCGTCAAGATCAACAACCAGTTCGTCATTCCGGTCATGAAAGGCGGAAGCGTGGCCGCTCTCGTCGTGATGGCGATTTCCGTGGAAGTCGAGCAGGGCAGCCGCGAGGGCGTCTATCAACGCGAGCCCAAGCTGCGCGATGCGTTCCTGCAAGTCCTGTTCGACCACGCGAATGCAGGCGGCTTCGACGGGGCTTTCACGGCGGGGCCGAACATGCAGACCTTGCGCACCGCGTTGACCGAGGTGGCGCGTGGGCTGCTCGGACCGATGGTGGTCGATGTCCTTATCACAGATATTGCGCGGCAGGATACCTGACGCGGGCTCAGCGCCCTTCGTTTGCCCGGCGTTGTGCCTGTTGGCGCTCGTCGGCCTTCAGCGTCGCGCCGAGCTGCTCCAGAACGTCAGCCCGCCCGAAGGCGCGTTGCGCGCTTTTGCGCTGCCGCTCCTGTTTGGAACGAAGGTCGGCTAGGGCGCGTGACAGGGCCGCGCGCTCGCGCCGGGCCCATGTGAGCCAAGCACCGATCTGTTCGGCCGCGTTGCCATCTTGCGCTGATGCCAGCAGTCGGGCCTTCTCGGCGTCGAGGGTTGCGATCCTGTCGGCCAAGGCGCTCGCCCCGTCCGACAGGGCGCGCAGCTGCGACAGCTCCTTGTCGAGGATCATGCGCGTGATGTCCGCCATCCCGTGAAGTGCCTGCCGGTTCATCCGCGCGCCCGTGCCTTGCGTCGGATTTCCTCGGCAAAGCGGATGGCGACCGCAGCGGCCTGATACTGGTCAGGCCGAATCTCCTCGCCGATCTCGACGGTGGCATGAATCGCGCGGGCGGTCGGCGGGTCTCGGTGGATCGGCACGCCGGCCTCCTGCGCGGTTTCGCGGATTCGGGCCGCGACTTCGTCCACACCTTTCGCAACGCAGACCGGCGCGGCGCCGGGAAGCCGCGACCATTTCAGAGCCACGGCGTAATGCGTCGGGTTCACGACGACCACGTCGGCCTCAGGAACATCCGAGAGCATCCGGTTCATCGCAATGTCGTAGCCGCGCTGGCGGCGGGCCTGTTTCAGGTGCGGATCACCTTCGTTCTGCTTGGATTCGTCCATGACCTCCTTGCGCGACATCCTGTTCTTGCGCAGGTGTTCCTGCTGCTGCCAGATCAGGTCGATCCCGCCGATTACCCCGGCGATGACCAGAACGATGAGCAGGAAATCGAGGCAGAGGTCGAGGAGCACAGCGGTCGCGAGGCCGGGTGTCAGGCCGATCGTGCCCAGCATCTCGGGCAGCCGGCGCCACAGGAAGATGCCGAGGACGAAGGAATAGATCGTGAGCTTGGCAAAGCTCTTGGCGAATTCGAACAGGCCCGCACGCCCGAACTTGTTCTTCGCATTCGACACCGGCGAGATGCGCGACAGCTTCGGCGCCAGTTTCTCAGGTGCCACGACGAAGGCACGTTGCGCGATGATGGCGAGAAGGACCGCGATGGCGGGGATCGCGAATAGCGGGCCGATGGACGCGGCGACGTCGCCCAGCAGGGTGCCTGTGAAAGACCGGCCGCCGCCGGAGAAGGCGTCCGACGCCAATGGGCCGGCGTGCCGCAGAAGACCCGCTAAAGCCTCGCCCAGTCCGGCGAGTGACGTGGCCCCGATGGCCGAGCCCGCGACGAGCAGCCCGAAATAGGCGATGGCGGTGTTCAGGTCGGCGGAGCGCGCGAACTCGCCTTTCTTGCGGGCATCGTCGAGCTTCTTCTGTGTCGGCTCGTGTTCCTTGTCGGCAGCGGCGGTTTCGTCGGACATCACGGCGCTCCGAAGGGGGCGTCGAGGAAGGCGAGAAAGGCGTCGCGCCACGTCTCAAGCATCAACGGGGCGGTCAGTGCCAGCAGGATCAGACCGCCGGCCGTGATCGCGGGTGCGCCGACGAAGGCGACCATGAGCTGCGGCATGGCGCGGTTGATGACGCCAAGCGCCACGTTATAGATGAGCGAGGCGATGACGAAGGGTGCGGCCAATGTGAAGGCGAGCGCGAAGGCGCTGCCGATCCAGCCGACCCCCCATTCCATGACGAGCTGCGACCCGGGAATACGTCCGGGCGGAAACACGTCGTAGGAGCCGATCAGGACCTCGGCGATGCGCACATGCAGGTCGAACATGACCGCGAGGGCGAGCCCGCCCAGAACAAGGATGTGGCCCATTGCGGGGAGAGGTTCGACCGCGGCATTGCCGAAGATCTGCGACAGGGACGTGGATTGTGCGGCGATGGTGCCTGCGATCTCAAGCGCCATCACGAAGAGCCGGATGCTGATCCCGATGGCGAGACCCGCGAGCACCTCGGCCCCGAGCCAGAGCGGCATACCGCCCTGCGCGACAAGGGGCGCATACTGTGCGTTGACCGCCGGGCCGACGATGGCGGTAAAGGACACGGCGACGCCGAGCCGGATCCGGGCGGGCACCAGCCGTTCCCCGAATGCCGGCAACAGGGCGGCTGCCGCGCCCACGCGCAGGAAGGTGGCGAAGGTGGCGAGAAGCACGGCCTCTCCGATTTCGAACAGGGACGCGACCTCTCCGATCACATCTGCACCATGCCGACGAGCGACGGGCGCGCGTCGGTTCCGATCTCGTCGAAGGAAAATACGGGTGTGGCCAGACCCTTTGCGGTCAGGACTGTGCGCAGGAACCGCCGCCGCCGGGCCGACGTGACGACCGCCGGGTAAATGCCGCGCTCGCCCGCCTGCGCGATGCGTTCGGCCAGCCCGGAGGCGAGTTTGTTGAACAGGTCGGGCGGCAGGGCCAAGTCGCTGCCGCGGTCGCCGTCCATCTGGTAGGTCAGGAACGACTCTTCCCATTCCGGCGCCAGTTGGACGAGCGGCAGGGTCCCGTCTTCGCGCTTGACGTCCGCGACCAGCTGAAACCCGAGCCGTTGGCGCACATGCTCGCAGATCGCTTCGGGCGTCGGGAGGGCGGTGCGGCCTTCGGCGGTCGCCTCGAGGATCAGGGGCAGATTGCGGATCGACACGCGTTCTTCCAGCAGAAGCCGCAGAACCGAGAGGAGAAGGTCGACCGGCACCTTGTCAGGGATCAGTTCATCGAGAAGCCGCTGGTTCGCCTCGGCCCGCACCGGGTCGGAGAGGTTGGTGAATTCAGCGAGGAGCAGGCGCAGGCCCTTGAGTGTCAGCAGACGCGCGAAGTTGCGTTTCATGACTTCCAGCAGGTGGGTGGCGAGCACTTCTGTCGGCGCGACGACCGTGGCGCCCTGCATCGCCGCGTCCTCCTGAGCATCGGTCGCGATCCAGCGCGCGGGGGCACCATAAACCGGTTCGTTCACCGTCTCGCCGGGCGGCATGTCGATCTCCTGGCCCGAGATAATGGCGAGTGCGCGACCGGGGAAAAGCACGTCCCGCGCCTGCTCGACGCCCTGGATCTGGATGACGTAATTGCCCGTCGGCAGGCTTGGATCGTCGGTCAGCCGGATCTCGGGCAGGATCAGGCCATAGGTCGCGGCGACATGGTTGCGCATGTTCGCGATGCGCGCGTCGAGGCCCGTGGAGGGGTCGAGCACCATCGTGACGAGGTCCGAAGCGAATTCGACATGGATGTCGTCGAGGTCCAGCACGTCGCCGAGGGAATCCTTGCGCGGGGCAGGTTGCGCGGCCTCCTCGGCATCGTCAGCCGCCTGCTTTTCCGCGCGCAGGCGGATCGTGCCGCGCCAGGCGGCGAAGCCAAGGGCGACCGAACCAGTGAGGAATGGAACGAAAGGCAGGCCCGGGACGAGTGCGAAGAGGCCAAGCAGCACCGCGACCGTACCAAGCGCGGCGGGGTAACGGCCGAGCTGGGCGAAGAAGGCGAGGTCGGTGGAACCGGATGCGCCACCGCGGGCGAGAAGCAGGGCCGACGCGATCGAGATGATGACCGCCGGAATCTGGCTTACAAGACCGTCGCCGACCGTCAGGATCGCGTAGGTCTCGAAGGCGCGCCCCAGCTCCATGTCATGCAGCGCAACGCCGATGACCAGGCCCATCACGAGGTTGAGCAGCGTGATGAGCAGGCCCGCGATGGCGTCGCCCTTCACGAACTTGGACGCCCCGTCGAGCGACCCGAAGAAGGTCGTTTCCTGTTGCTCGAGCTCACGCCGCGCCTTGGCCTCCTCATGGCCGATGGCACCGGAGGAGACGTCGGCGTCGATCGCGAGTTGCTTGCCGGGCATCCCGTCAAGCGCGAACCGGGCGCCGACTTCGGCCATGCGCGCGGCGCCCTTGGTGATAACCATGAAGTTGACGATGAGCAGAACGCCGAACACCACGAGGCCGAGAAAGATGCTGCCGGACATCACGAAGCTTGCGAAGCCCTCGATGACATTTCCGGCGGCGCCGGTGCCGGTGTGGCCGTTGCCTATGATGAGCTTCGTGGACGACACGTTGAGCGAAAGGCGCAGCATCAGCGACGCCAGCAGGACGGTCGGAAAGGCCGAGAAATCGAGCGGCCGTTCGATGAACAACGTGACGGTGAACATCAGGATCGCGAGTGAGAAGGACGCGGCGAGGCCGATGTCGAGCACCCAGGCCGGCATCGGAAGGATCATCATGACGATGACCGCCATAAGGGCCATCGCCAGCAGGATCGTCGGGTGGAAGACCCGGAAGAGGACCGTTCGACCCGAAGGTCCGTTCGCGTCAACCAGCGCCATTGAAGTCGATCAACCTTGTTGTCGAGGAGGGCCCGAGCGGCACGAGCGACCCGGTCGAACGGGCGCCCGCCCCGGCCTTTAGCAGTGGGAACGTGTTCACGCGGGTGGCGGACTGCGCCGGAGGCGGAACCGGCGACGATGCTGCCCGGATCGGGGAAACCGGTTCGGGCAATGGGCTGTCGACCACGTTCGCGAAATGCTCGGCGAAGATGGCCTTGTAGCGGTCCGCGTGTTCTTTGGTGCGTGAATGGTACGCGCCTGCAGCTTCGGTCCAGTCGCCCTTCTCGTCATACAGACGCGTGAGGAAATCGGCCGCGTAACGTCCACCCGCAACAGGATCGAACATCTCTTCGAGCGAGGAGAAGGCCTGATGGTGCCATTTGTAATTGAGCTGGAAGCAGCCGACATCGAAGCTGCGCGCGCCGCGTTTGTAATGTTCGTAGGCATACGCGCGTGCATCGTCAGCCGTTTCGAACCAGACCCCTTTGCCTTCCATGTTTACTGTCCAGGGCCAAGGCTGCGTGGTGCCATTCCGGCTGCGCCCTGTCTCGGTCAGGGTTATCGCCCTCAGGACGGCGACCGGTACGCCACTTTCCCGCGCGACGAGGGCGGCCGCCTGATTGCAGATTGCAGACGCATCGCCACCGGCACGGGTTGGGAGCGCTGCAAAACACAGTGCAATGACGGAAGCGACGGCGAGGCGCGCCAAGAACCACGCGCCGTTTCGTGTGCCAGAGGCCCGGGGGGCTCGTCTCATATCGTCCTCCGCGGCAGTTCTTGCCGGTCGGCGTCGGTATAAGCGCTGTGCGTTTACAAAACGTAATGGCTGGGCGATTCGGTTATTCTGGCTGAACGTCGTCGGTTGCCCCATCCGGGTTCCCGTCTATTCCGACCAAAAGCGCATCGATCGTCGCGCGTGCAGTCCGGCTCGCCGCGATCAAGGCTTCGTTTCGCGCCAAGGGCGGGTCGGTCCGGTCGGCAAGGGGCGTATCAATGTCCTGCATGAGCGCACCCGCGGCGCCGAACGGCGTGCCCTCAGCCAGCGCAAGCTGTTCCCAATCGCCGGCACGCCAAGCCTCGCGCAAGGCCTCCCCCTCCTCGCCGAGTTCGGCGTAGGTCTGACTGGCGCCAGCGTGGTCTTGGGCCATCGACATTGCGGCAGCACGCAGTTCCAGGGCGGGCTTGTTGTCGAGGCCCGCAAGGTAACCGACAGCGACTCGCGGTTTGGACTGGGCCAGCGCAATGCGGGCATAGATCAGGCGGTCTTCAGGTTGCGGAACCGCCGTGCTCCCGCCAAGGACTGCCCGTGCCTGGGCGGGGAACCCGAGGTCGAGGAAGCGGAGAGAGACGTCACGCCGCAACTCCGGTGGCAACGTTGTCGCTTCGCCGATCCGCGAAACGCTGCGTGTCAGGAATTCCTCGTCGGACGGGTCCATGACCAGCAAAGCGAAAACCTCGCGGCTGAGATCGATGGCCACCTTGCCGTCGGCGGTGCCATCGGCGCGGGCACCGTCAAGTCTTTCGAAAGCCTCGCGATATCGGGCTGCCGAGGCGAGGGCACGAATTTCGGCCCGCGCGAGCGCCGCGCCAGTTTCGGTTCCCCTGTGCTCGAATCCGACGCTTTCGACCAGCGCGATCAGATCGTCCGGAACCGGGTCGCCGTGTGCTAGGGCCGCCTCGACGCGTTCGATGAGGGCCGCCGGCAAAAGGTCGTCGGCTGATGCTAGCAGGTCGTCGAGTTTGCGCTGGGCGGCATCCGGCCGGCCGTCCGAAAGCTCCCGTCGCGCTTCCAAGAGGCCGAGGTCCGCGCTCGGCGTTTCGAAGACCCGCGCGGTGGCGGATTGGAGCGTGTCGGCCGTTACCGTATCGCCTATGGCGAGGAACTTGGCGGCAAGACCCGGTCCGATGTGACGCCGAAGGTGCGGTGGAAGGGCGAGAAACGTGCGTCGGATCGCTTCGCCATTGATGGTCTGGTACCGGTAGAGTTGCGGTTGCGCGGCTGCGGCCCAGAGCGCCACGGGCCCGTCGCAGGCCATCTGTGGGATGACGGAGAGCGCCGAACTTGCCTGACCGTCATCCATGATTTCGGCCAACATGGCCAGAATGTCCGGCCGTTCGATATCCGGGCGATATCGCGACAGAACGACAATGGCTTCGGCGCCGAATGTGATGAAGACATAATGGCGGACGAGCGCCGTGACGCCCGCGCCATCCGCCTCATCGAATTCACCGACGATTTCAGATCGGA
>NZ_DGCP01000011.1:224547-479904 GCF_002384975.1 Maritimibacter sp. UBA3975 | reverse complement strand
AGCGGAAGCGCCCGATCTGCGCGCCGTTCGTCAACGGAGCGCCCCAGTCGGAAACCTCGAAATACTTTGCCGGATAACAGGAGTCCCCCTCGTCTGTTCGCGTGAGGCCCGCGTCACGGGTCGCGTCGTCCACGCTGGTCGTGATGCTGACATGGCCATCGTCGCGGACCGGGGGCTTGGGTGGCAGAGGCTCGGCCGGCGCCGGGTCTTCCATCGGGCGCTCCACGGGTGGCGGTTCGGGCACGTCAGCGTCCAGCAGACCTTGCGACGCGGCACGCGCGATCTGGTCCAGCAGCGCAGCCTCCGTTTCCTCAGCGCGTCGCGAGTCCCGGGCTGATCCCGCTGGCTGCGGGAGTGGGGGAAGGGTCGCCATCGGTGCGGACGGACTTGGCGTTGCCGGCTGTGGGTCCGGACTGTTCGGAGTATTGGCGTCCGACACAATTCGGCGGCGATCAGGCAGGATCGGAAGCGTAAGCCTTGGGCTTCTTGTTGCTTCAGTCTCTGGTAGGGTTGCCTGGTTCACAGGGTCCAGAGCTGCGTTGTCGGGCGAAAGGGGCGCGTTCCGTTCCTCCAGGGGTTCGTTGAACGCGGCAAATTCAACGGGGGCGGCACCATCGCGGATATCGAGCGCTGTGTACCCGCCGCCCGCATCGAATGGCGCCGCGTGACAAAGGCAGCTGAAGGCCACGAACAATCGGCCTTGGCCGCGGTCGACGAGGTCCGTCACGCGTGTGCGCGGCATGAGATCGAAGGCGCGCGTCAAATTGTACGCGCGCGGGGCGTCCAGAAGGCGGAACTCGATACCGCCATCGACGCGTCCGACTTCCCACCCGGCATCTGCGCCGATCCGGAGCACCAGGCGGGAGAACGTCGGGTGCTCTCCTGACGTAACGTCGACCTCTTGGGCGCGTAAGGCCATCGGAGCGAAGGCCAGAACCAGGAAAAGAAGGCACCTCATGCGGCGTTCTTGACCTCCTTCAAAGCCTCTTCCAGATCCGCGAAGCTCGGCCTGATGTGACTTGGCGTATTCTGTCGACCGACCTCAATGCAGATATTTGTCGAGTGATTGTGGAGATTGGCCACCAACACTTCCCGGATGAGCTGGTAGAAGTGAGCGTCCTCCTCGACGACGGTTTTCACCTTCGCGGCAAAGGGCCCGACGAGGCCATAGGCCAGAAACACGCCAAGGAACGTTCCGACCAGAGCGCCGCCGATGAGCTTGCCGAGGATTTCGGGTGGCTGGTCGATGGACCCCATCGTCTTGATCACACCGAGCACGGCGGCGACGATCCCCAATGCCGGGAGGCCGTCTGCGACCGTCTGGAGCGCGTGGCTGGAATGCTGCGCGTGGTGGAGGTTCGCCTCCATCCGTTTTTCGAGGACCTCCTCCACTTGGTGCGGATCGTCATAGTTCATGGAGGCCGATCGCAATGTGTCACAGATCAGGTCGATTGCCTCCTGGTCCGCCAGAATCGCGGGGTACTTGGAGAAAATCGCACTGTCTGCCGGCGCCTCGATATGCTCTTCGAGCGCGACCGCGTTCTGCCGCGCCTGTCGGATCAACTCGAACAGCAGACATAACAGGTCCTTGTAGTCCTGCGGTTTCCATTTCGGGCCCTTGAAGACCTTGCCGACATCTTTGATCGTGTGCTTGATCGCGGCCATATCGTTGGAAATCACGAAGGCGCCGGCGGCTGCGCCGCCTATCATGGTAAATTCGAACGGCAGGGATTTCAGGATGATGCCCATCTTCCCGCCGGCGGCGAGGTAGCCGCCAAACACCATCACGAAGATCATGCCGATACCGACGAAACCGATCATGTCCGAAAGCTCCCAGATTAGCGGCTCAGTTTGGAACGGTATTGCAGACCGAGGTTAAGACTTCGCCAGCAACGCCAATCTATTGCGTCGGCGCGGTGGCATTCCGGCCGGCGAGAAGCACGGATATCGCATACGCAGTTTCCGGTTCGAGGCCCGCCATGATCCGTGCTGCGGCATCCGTACGCATCCGTGACAGGAAGCCTGCCGCAAACTCCGGATCCATTGCGGCGAAGACCTGGGCCGCCTGCTTCGGCTTCATGTTTTCGTAGACTGACGTAAGCTGACTGAGGTCGTCCTCGGCAGCCTCGGCAGACAAGGCGATCATGCGTTCCAACTCGGCTTCGGCACCTTCGAGGGCGTCCAGGTTCTTGCGCACCTGCGCTTCCGCGACTGCGATCGCCTGCGACCGGTCCGCGAGGGCCGCTTCGCGAGCCGCCAGCGTCTCTTCGCGTTCGCGCAGAAGCTCCAGAACGGCAGCGACGTCCGTGTCTGTGGAGCATGACACCGCGCTGTCGATTCCCGCTTCGGCAAGTTCATTGGCGATGGCAAGTCCCGGCCCGGCGCCAAGTCGAAGCGCCGCTGACGCCACGAGGCTCAGGGCGATCAACCATAGAACCCCGCGCCCGCCCCGTCGACGTGTGCGTTTTTTGGCTTTCGCTTGTGCCGCTCTTCGTTTCGTCATGCCGCGCCCTCCGTCACGGTGCCTCGTTTACTGGAAAAGAGGGGAGCGTCTTCGTCGCCTGGTGTCTTGGCCGCATCGGTGCGGCCCTGGGCCTCCTGCATCCAATCGGAGTCCTGTCCGCGCTCTCGCCTGTCGGGTGGCGCATCCGGAAGGTCGTGCAGCGATGCCATCATGAGCTCCAGTTTGCGCGCGCTGTCTTCGGCCCGCTCGGTCAGGGTGGTCAGCGTCGCGGAGCTATGCGCGGCGGCCTTGCGCGCCTGATCGAGCGTCTTGGTCATGTCATCGACCTGCGCGGACAGGACTGCGACCGCCCCGCCGACGCCGTTCTCGAGATTGTTAAAACGCTTGAGCCGGCGCGCGAGAACGATGCAGTAAAGCGCCGCACCGATGGCCCCGGCAGCGAGGAGTACGTCGGCCGCGAGCCCGGCCAGCAGGGTCCAGTCGATGTGAAACGGCATGTCCGGTCCTTTCCGTGTCAGTTCAGCACGAATTCCATGACGAGCAGGTCGCGCACGCGCCCCTCGCCGGTGACGAGCTGGACCCGCCTGAGCATTTGTGCGCGCAGGCTGACGAGCGCCGCCGGGTTCTCGAGATCCGTGACCGAGACCGCACGCAGATAGGAATTCAGGATATCCATCACCCGCGGGATCAACGTCGTGACGTCGTCGAGATACTTCGGGTCAACCTCAAGCTGGGCCTGAAAACGCAGATGGCGGTTCTCGGCCATACGCCCGAGCGAAATGACGAGCGGGTCCAGCGGCACGAAGGCGACCGGGGCAAGGTCGGGCACCGGCGCGTTCGCCTCGGTGTCCGCTTCGGCGTGATCTTCACCGAGCAGTAGTCCGGAGTAGACGGCGAAGAACCCGCCGCCCCCGAGGAAAAGGGCGAGCACCACGCCGATGATCAGGCCCTTCTTGCCTGTCTTCTTCGGCGCACCGTCGCCCCCGTTTTCCGTCTTGTCGTCTTCGTCCGCCATGTGTCCCGGCCCGTGAATTCGAATCGTGTATAGACCGGGAGGGGCTAACCGATTGTTAAGCGCAATCGTCCAAGATGGTCGGCGAACGGGGGCAGAAGTGCCCGTGGAATGGAGCCGATCTTGGAACAACTGACATCAGTCTGGGCGGCGTTGGACATGCGCCGGAAGGTCATCGTCGCGGGGGCTACTGTCCTTGTCTTCGCGGCCGTTCTGGGCCTTGCCCGTATGGCTTCGCAACCAAGTATGGCTTTGCTCTACTCGGGGCTGGAAGCGGGACCGGCCGGGGACGTAATCGCGGCGCTCGAAGCGCAGGGGGTCGCGCATGAGATTCGCGGCGGGGCGATCTATGTCGATTCGGCGGCTCGGGACGGATTGCGCATGACACTTGCGTCAGAAGGGCTCCCCGCGAACTCGTCGAAAGGGTATGAACTCCTCGACGGGCTGTCCGGGTTCGGCACGACGTCGCAGATGTTCGATGCGGCGTACTGGCGCGCGAAAGAGGGCGAGCTTGCCCGCACGATCATGTCCGCCCCACATATTCAGACGGCACGGGTCCACATCGCCACGCCGGGGTCGCAGGGTTTGCGCCCGCGTGGGGCGCCCACGGCCTCCGTATCGGTGTCGACGGCGGACGGCTCGCTCAGCCCGGCTCATGCCAAGGCCCTCAAGTATCTCGTGGCGTCGGCCGTTCCGGCATTATCGCCGGATGACGTGTCGATCATCGATGCGCGCGGCGGGCTTATCCAGGGCGCGGACGAAGTTGCCTCGGTCGATGCCGCTGATCGGGCGGAGATGCTCAAGACCTCGGTCGAACGTCTGCTCGAAGCGCGGGTCGGGTATGGAAACGCGATCGTCGAGGTGGCTATCGACACGGCGCAGGAGAACGAGACGATCCGCGAACGCCTGATCGATCCCGAGGGTCGGGTGGCGATTTCCACGGACACGGTCGAGACGGCGAACACAGCGAATGAGTCCGGAAACGCGGGCGTGACCGTGGCCTCCAACCTCCCGACGGGCGACGGGGCCGGAGCCGATGCATCGTCCAGTTCCAATGCGTCCGAAACGCGCGAGCGCGTGAATTACGAGGTATCGGAAACGATGCGCGAGGTCACTCGGGGACCGGGAACGGTCCGCCGGTTGACCGTTGCCGTGCTCGTCGATGGGCTGCGGGAGGTCGATGCCGCGGGGGATCCAGTCTGGACGCCACGCAGCGATGAAGAGCTTGGGGCGCTCCGGGACCTTGTAGCCGGGGCCGTCGGATATGACGAGTCACGCGGGGACACGATCACGATCAAGACCATGGAGTTCGAGCCGATCATGCCGGTTGGGACCGAAGCGACGCCGGGGCTGTTTGCCCGCCTCGGACTTGATGCGATGGCGCTCGCCAAGGTGCTGGTGCTCGCGCTCGTCACACTGGTTCTCGGGCTTTTCGTCCTTCGACCGGCTTTGCTCGGGCGGGGCGAATCCAACGCAGAGTCTTTGCCTGCCCCTGAGGCGACCGTTGAAGATACGGATCTTCCAGCCCTCGATGGCGAGATCGAAATGGGTGCATTCGATGGGTCCGACCTCGCGGTCGTGTCGGACTTTGATTTCGGTGACGATGGTGCGTTGCCCGCGCTCGGAGAGCCGGATCCTGTCGACCGCTTACGGCGCCTGATCGAAGAACGGCAGGCCGAGACGGTCGAGATCCTCCGCGGATGGATGGAAGACGATCAGGAGGAAAACGCCTGATGACGCGCGTCCCGCTTGAAGACTTCGGGACAGAGTCCCGGTCAGCGCCGCCGAATCCAGGCGAACCGGTGCGCACGTCGGGGCAGGCTGTTCCTCAGGCGGCACCAAGCGCAGAAGACCTCGAGAAGGCACGACTCGCGGGATACGAGGTCGGGTATCAGGCGGGCTGGGACGATGCGGCGCGCTCCGAGGCGGAGGACAAGAGCCGGATCGGGGCAGAATTCGCGCGCAATTTGCAGGATCTCGGGTTCACCTTTCACGAAGCGCGTGCGCACGTCATGCAGGCGCTCGAACCGCTTTTGGCCGGGATGGTGGAGAAAGTCCTGCCCCGCCTTGTCTCCGAGACGCTGGGACAGACGATCATCGAGGAACTGATGCCACTTGCCGCCAACGCGGCGGACGCGCCCATCGAGGTCGTGGTTACCCCCGAAAGCCGGCCTCTGCTCGAAAATATGCTCGATCAGGCGACGTCGGTGCCGTTCCGGATCGTCGAAGAGGCGACCCTCGCTGAGGGCCAGGTCTATTTGCGAACCGGAAAGCTCGAGCGGCGGATCGACATGTCTCAGGCCGTCGACCGGATCGGCTCGGCGAT
This sequence comes from Maritimibacter sp. UBA3975, assembly GCF_002384975.1. Lineage (NCBI taxonomy): Bacteria > Pseudomonadati > Pseudomonadota > Alphaproteobacteria > Rhodobacterales > Roseobacteraceae > Maritimibacter > Maritimibacter sp. UBA3975. The sequence continues at coordinate 474,102 of NZ_DGCP01000011.1, read as the reverse complement.
TCAGGGATTGTATCAACTCAATGAAAAGGCGTTTGAAAATGGATGATGCGATGGTGAAGCCGGAAGACTCAGGCGCAAGCAATCCGTTCACGCAGGTTCCGATAGAGATAACGGTGTCCGTCGGGCAGGCCCGGCCCCTTGTGCGGGATCTTTTGCGCTTGAAACCCGACGCTGTGCTTCCCCTCGACCGCCGGGTGGAGGATCCGGTGGAGCTTTTCATCGGTGACAAGCTCATTGCCCGCGGCGAGCTGGAAGAAATCGAAGGCGACCCTGCGGGACGGCTTGCCGTTCGATTGACCGAAGTCGCCGATTTGAAGACCGGTTTGTAGGGCGAGGGGCCGACACGATGATGAAGTTCGTCCAGATCGCCGCGTTAACCTTAATTTTTTGTGGACTTCCTCAGGTCGGGCTGGCGCAGGATGTGACGATCTCGCTTGGTGAAGACGGGTCACTGGCGACGCGGTCGGTGCAGTTGATCGTCCTCATCACGCTCCTGAGCCTCGTGCCGGGGCTCGCTATCATGGTGACCTGTTTCCCGTTCATCGTGACTGTCCTGTCCATTCTTCGCCAGGCCATCGGGTTGCAGCAGTCACCGCCCAACATGCTCATCATTTCCCTGGCTCTTTTTCTGACATGGTTCGTCATGGATCCGGTCCTGACAGAGGCCTGGGCGCGCGGCGGCGCGCCTTTCTCGGAAGGCGACCTTGCGCTGGAGCCTGCTTTCAGGGCTGCGCTCGAACCGTTTCGGATCTTCATGTCGGGCCGGATCGATCCAGACACCTTCGAGACGCTGGCGGCCCTTCGCCCGGCCACGGAGAACGTTAATCCTGAACCGGGCGCACCTTTATCGCTTCTCGTTCCATCCTTTCTTTTGTCCGAGATCGCCCGCGCATTTCAGATCGGCTTCCTGATCTTCCTGCCTTTCCTGATCATCGATCTGGTGGTCGCCGCCGTGTTGATGTCCATGGGCATGATGATGGTTCCGCCGGCCATCGTATCGCTCCCTTTCAAGCTGGCCTTCTTCGTGGTCGCTGATGGGTGGAGCTTGATCTCCGGTGCCTTGGTCCGAAGCTACTTTTGACGACGGATCGCGTGCCGCGCTGCACTGATAATATGCTGCCTTTCAGCGGTCAGCGCTCGACAGGATCAGACTGATCAACGGTCGATCCTGTTTGCGCATTCCGGCGTCCGGACTCGGCTGTCCCAACACCTCCCATGGCTGCGATAATGATCCTGCCGGAAGTGGCGCGTCAGCGAACGATGAACTCGGCGTGAAGCGCACCGGCTGCCTTGATGCTCTTCAGAATGTCGATCATGTCGCGCGGCGCGACCCCGAGGGCATTGAGTCCGGCGATCACTTCGGACAGCGAGGTGCCCTCAGGGATCTCCGCGAGACCGGTTCCGGGGTCTTCCTCCTCGATATCCACGTTCGTGCGAGGCACGACGATCGCTTCGCCATCGCTGAAGGGGCTTGGCTGGACGACAAGTGGCGATTCTTCGATACGCAATGTCAGGTTGCCCTGGGATACTGCCACGCGACTGATGCGGACTTCTTCGCCCATGACGATGGTGCCTGACCGCTGGTCCACGACGACGCGGGCCTTGCGCTCTGGTTCGACGGTGAGGTTTTCGACCCGGCCGACCGCATGTGCCGGGGAAATGTCCCCAGCCGAGGCGATGTCGAACACGACCGTGCCACTGTCCAGCATCCGGCTCACAACCTTTCCGTATCTCTGGTTGATTGCCTGCTCGATCCGGCGGGCGGTCGTGAAGTCGGGGGTTCGCAGGGCGAGCCGGATGGATTTCAATTGGGTGAAATCGAATTCGATCTCCCGCTCTACACGCGCGCCCGACGGGATGAGGCCGGCAGTGGGGACGCCTTGAACGACCTCTGCGCCGTCGCCTTCAGCCGCCGCGCCGCCGGCGATGACCGTTCCTTGCGCGACCGCGTAGATCTCGCCATCTGCTGCGTTCAGGGGAGTCATGATCAGCGTGCCGCCAAGCAGGCTCGAAGCGTCGCCGATGGCGGAGACGGTGATGTCGATCGTCGAACCGGCGCGGGCGAAGGGTGGAAGCTCGGCGGTGACGAAAACCGCCGCGACGTTCTTGGGCCGAAACTGTTCTCCGGTGACGTTGACTCCGAGACGCTCGAGGATGTTAGCCATGATGTCTTCGGTAAACGGTGCATTTCGAATGCCGTCGCCCGTGCCGTTCAGCCCGACGACCAGGCCGTAGCCGACGAGGTCATTGCCGCGCACCCCGTCGAACTCCACGAGGTCCTTGATCCGGATCGTTTGGGCCGAGGCGGGAGTCCAGCCTGTTAGGGCCACGAAAAGGATGGCGATCAGGTGTTTCATCTCATGTAGTCCGAAAATCGAAGGGCCGAGAGGCGCGAGGTGACGGTATAGAGCGTCTCGATCTGGGCGTAGACTGTTTCCAGCATCGTAGCTGTTTCGTATGGATCGGCGTTCACCAGCTCGCCGCGCGCCAGTTCATACGCCGACGCCTGAGCAGCGTTTCGAGCCTGAGCGTTTTCGACACGCTGTTCGGCGGCGCCCACGGCGGCGCGAAGACGCGTCACGTCACCATCCGCCGCGACGAGGCGCATCGCGGCACGGTCCAGAAGTTCGGCCTGCGCGCCAACATCGCCATCAAGCGTTCCCTCGGCGACAAGTGCGGCCAGCGCGAAGCCCTTCAAGGTATCCCGGACGACCGGATCGTCGGCTCGGACGGTCATTTCGACCGTTTCGCCATCCGCGACGATCATTGGCCCCATGTCAGTTGACGACCCGCCATATCCGATGGTCTCGAACCCGCCGCCTACATCGTCGAACCAGGCGTTCACCGCGGTTTCGATGTCGTCGACCGTGGTCAGGCCTGTCACGGCGGTGGAAATGCCCGCCATGATGTCATCTGCGCTTGCCAGAGGGGTCGTGTCGGTCGCGCTGCCGGAAAAGATGGTGCGATCGGCGATCCGTGTGTTGAATCGCGATACCACCGAGGCGAATTTCTGAGACGCATCTTCGGCTGTCGTCTGGACAAGCGTGCGATCGCGCGCGCTGGCGGCCGTGAGCAGGGCCGGCGACAGGTCCCGCGTGATCGACTGCACGCTCTCGAGGGCGACCTGAGCGCCGGCGAACAGGCTGCTCGCCTCCGTGTTCGCCGTCTTGTAGGCCTCGTTCGCCCGCAGGCTCCGCTCGATCCCGGCGAATGGGCCGAAGTCGCCCGCCACCGCCGCGCCGAGGTCGGCTTTCACGCCGGTCGTCAGTTCTTTTGCGAGGCGGGCGAGGTTGGTCTTGCTCTCGGTCGTGAAACGCCGGAGCTGGAATGTGTTGGCGAGGTCGCCGATTGACAGGTTGGACATGGGTCAAAGCCTCATCAGTGTATCGAGGAGGTCGCTTACCGTCTGGATGACCTTTGCATTTGCGGCATAGGCCTGTTCAATCTGCATGAGCTTCTGCATTTCCTGATCGGTATCGACGCCATTCGCGAGTTCCTGTGTTTTCAGGGCGTCCGCCTCGGCGGCCTTGTATGAAAGTGACCCTTCGATCTGGGTGTGTTCGGCATAGGTGAGCGACAGGAGATCAGCGGCGAGGCCGGAGGCTGACCGTGAGGCGCCGAGGAAATCGCCTGATGCCGGGACGCGGCCCGTGGTGAAGGCGTCAGCCAGGTTGCGGATCAGTGCCGAATTGCCGACATCGCCGGGTGCCGTGGCGCCAAGGCCGTCGCGGATGCGCCAGAGCGCGCCGCCCTCGCTCGGATCCACCGCCGCGTTGACCGCGATGCGGCCGGACAGGCCCAGTTCGTCGGTTGTAACGAACGGGTCGCCGTCGTCGGTGAACAGGCCGGGATCGCCGGTCGTGCGAGTCGGATCGACGCCGGCGTCTGCGAAGCGTTCGAGAACGTCCCGGGCCACGGCGTCGAGTCGGGTCTGGGCGGTTACGGCGAGGTCGTCGCGGACTTTGAACAGGGCCTGGAGCGACCCGCCCTTGATCGGGCTGTGCGGTGCGGCGACATCGATGTCTTTTCCGTTGATCGTCAGGCCCGACAGAGCACCGCTCGCCTTGGTCATTTCGGGCACGATTACACCCACAGTCTCGTATCCGACCGTGGCCGCGCGGCCGTCGAGGAGGATTGCGCCCCCGGTCGTGAACAGCGCGACGGTCCCGTGGTCCCGTTCGACCTGCCGCATCGGGACGATCCCTGAGATGTCGTCGATGGTCTGCTGCCGAATGTCCATGAGCGAGGAGGCATCCTGCCCGCGGGCCGAGGCTTCCTTGATCTTGTAGTTGAGTTCCTGCACGCGGACGAGGCCGTCGTTCAGGTTCTGCACCGTCAGGCCGAGCTCCTGATCGGCACTCATCCGCAGCTCCTGAACGCGGTCGGAGGACGTATTGAGATGTGTGGCGATCGTCTTGCCCGCGGCGAGGACGGCAGAAAGACGCGCCTCGCTGTCGGGGCGGGAGGCGGCTTCGATCAAGGCGGTTTCCAGCCTGTCCATCGCTCCCGATAGGGAGCCAGCCTCATCCGGGGTGCCGAGGACGCGCTCCAGTTGGTCGTAGAATTTCGACAGGGCCGTGTCGTGGCCGACCGCCGCATCCGCGAGGCGACGGTTCTGCACGGTGACCATATCGACATCGCGCCGGACGCCCACGACTCCGACCCCGGCGGGGGCCCCGCCCATGTAGCGAGGGGTGAGGAGGAGGTCCCGGCGCGCATAGCCTTCGGTCGTCGCGTTGGCGACGTTGGAGGATACGAGTTCCGCGGCGCGCGATTGCGCGGTGAGGCCCGAGAGCGCGTTGGCGAGCGATCCAGAGATGCTCATGTCATGTCTCCTTCAGGTCCCCACCCGATGCTTATCGTTTGATATTCGTCGTCTCCTGCAGCATTTCGTCGACGGTCTGGATGACCTTGGCATTCGACGAATAGGCGCGTTGCGTCTGGATCAGGTTTGTCAGTTCGCCGGCCACGTCCGTGGTCGACCCTTCGCGGGTGAACCCGATGAGTTCGCCTGTCGGGCCGTCACCCGCATCCCACAGGAAGAAAGAGCCCGACTGCGGCGAGACCTGGTAAGTCTGGTTCGAGTGCGAAATCAGCCCGTTCGGGTTCGGCACGTCCACAAGCGGCACTTGATAGATCGTGCGTGTGAAACCCGTGTCGTAGGTCGCGGTGATGAAGCCGTTCACGTCGATTTCCACCGACGTCAGATTGCCGACCGGCGAGCCGTCCTTGGTAATCGACACCGGGGCGAAGCTGTCGGACAGCTGCGTCAGGCCGTTCGGGTCGCCGATCCGCCCGATGGTGAGTTCAAGCGGTCCGCCGGCGACGGTCAGGTCGATGGTCCCCTCGGTCCCGTCGTAGGCGCCGCCAGAGACGACGGAAACGCTTGCGAGTGTGCCGCCATTGGCGCGGCTGTCGTCAAATTCGAGCGTGTACTGACCGATCACCGCCCCGTTGGAGGCGCTGTCGCGGATGGTCATGGTCCAGAGGTTCGAAGGCGGGTCGCCGAGCGTGGTCGGCACCGTGGGTGAAAAGTCCACGTCGAGGGATTCCGACGTGCCCAAGTTGCCGAAATACTCGATCGAGAGCGGGAGCGTATCGCCCGCGGCGCCGTATTCAGTATTCGTGGCCGGCAGGTTCACCCCGAGGTTCATGCGCGTGGTCGGGTCGCCCGCCTGCTGGTTCACCTGAACCACGACGGGTTCCAGTGCCGTGACGGTGTCGCGCGGGAAGGTGCCGACCTGGCCGTCCGCATCGGCGGGCCAGCCCAAGAGCACCAGTCCGGTCTCGGTCTTGAGCACGCCCTCTTCGTCGGTGCGGAATGACCCTGTCGTCGTGGTGAGCATCGGGCGGTCTTCGCCGGAATACTCAAGATAGGCTTCCTGTGTCACCGGGAGCATCCCGCGACCGGAGATCGCCACGTCCAGCGGATTGGACGTCGAGATCAGCGGGCCGTTTTCGTCGATCAAACGCTGGGTCGTGGCCCGCACACCGCCGGCGGAATAGGTGCCGGCCCCGGCCACACCGCCTATGACGAGGCTTTCGAAGTCGGCCGTCGCACGCTTGTACCCGAAGGTCGCGGAGTTCGCGATATTGTCGGAGATCGTGGACAGACGCGTGGCGTTCGCGTTCAGCCCGGCGACGCCGGCACTCAGCGATGAGGAGATTGTCATGGTGCGCCTTTCTGATGCAGCCTTATCGCCCACCGTCCTAATGGCGGGGCACTTAAGGGCGCCTTAACGGCTAAAATGCGCAGGGTTTTTCCGGTCATCTTTTTGTTCTGAGCAGGATCAGTTCGATCCGGTTGTTGCGCAGCGCCATTGGGTTGCGCGCCGCCGGTTGCCGGTCGGCGTGGCCGGTGACCCGTTGGACCCGCCGGGGCGACAGGCCTTCGTCACCAAGCAGTTGCCGGATGCGGTCTGCGCGCGCGTTCGACATTTCCCACACCGTGTTTTGCGCGAGGACGATCGGTTCGGCGCGGGTGTGCCCCTCGATGGCCACACCGTTGGTCACGAGATCAAAGACCTTGGCCATGACCCCGACGAGTTCGACCATCACCGCAGTCGGCTGGGCCGTGCCCGCGTCGAACAGCGGCTCACCGTCGATATCGAACAGTTCGATCACAAGCCCTTCGTCGGTCAGTTCCGTGACGATGTGGCGTTGCAGGAGATCGGAGGCCATGCTTTCGCCGGAGCGGCCCGTCAGCACCTCTTCGATCTCTTCGAGGGCGCGGGCTTCAGCGGCCTCGTCAATCTCGTTGCCATCGCCTGCACCGCCGTCCGGCGCTTCGGAATTGGCATCCTGCGCCGGGCTTGGAAGGCCGCCCTGGCCGGTCTGGGCAAGGCTTTCCTCGGTGAAGACGCTGTCGCCGCCGAAGGCGTCCTGACCGCCGCCGGAGACCCGGTTCACCGGGATCGTCGGGCTGAAGTAGTCCGCGATTCCCTTGCGTTGCTTTTCCGTTGTCGCATTGAGCAGCCACATCAACATGAAGAAAGCCATCATGGCCGTGACGAAGTCGGCATATGCCACCTTCCACGCCCCGCCGTGGTGACCTTCGCCACCACTTTTCTTGACCTTCTTGATGATGATGGGCGCGTTTGCTTGCGCGCTCATACCACCACACCTCTGTATTCACCCGGGAATGGGTGTAGCGCCCCGTGGGTTAAGGTGCGGTTTACGGATGGCGGGGTCTTCCGGTTTCTTGGTGCAAGGTTAACGCGATGGCTGGAGAAGGTTGTCCAGCCCGCGCAACAGGCCCGTGATCTCCATCACCTTTTCGGCGGCGAGGAGGGTGCCGGGGACGAGGATGTCTGCGGAGTGGCTGTCGGCGTCGTGGGTGATCGTGAGGCGGGAGTTTCCGCTCGCGAAGGTGCTCGTCACCGTGGCGGAGTAGCTTGGCATCCGGATGGAGTGGACCTGCACGCCGTTCACAGTGCCGCCGCGCAGGCCCGGTTCGCCTTTCACGGTGGCCGGGTCGACTTCATACGCCGGTTTCTTCACATCGCCCATGCGCTCGGCCAGTTCACGGGCCGTGCCGGTGGGGGCGTCGGTCTTTTTCGGGCGCGAGTAGTCGATGATCTCGAACCAGTCGAGGTATTCGGCCGCCATCAGCGAGAACCGCGTCATGAGCGCCGCGGTGAGGGAGAAGTTGCCAGAGGCCACGACCCCGACGCCTGCCTTGCGCGCGGCCGCGTCGACCTCGGCATACTCGGCGGCGGTGAGGCCGGAGGTGCCCACCACGACCCGGCGACCCGCCGCGATGGTCCGGAGCGTGTGGTCGAGGATGACGTCCGGGTGGGTATAGTCGATCAGAACGTCGAACTCCGCCTGTTCCAAAGCCTCGGCCACTGTCGCGTAACAGGGGGCGCCGTGGACCGTCTTCCCCGCGCTGGAGCGCGCCACGCAGGCCATCAGATCGAAGCGGTCGTCTGCGGCCAGCGCGGCGGCGATCGTCGAGCCGGAAAGGCCGGTGGCTCCGGCCATGCAAATGCGAACCATGTGTCCCTCCTGTGCCGGTCGCAGACTGCGACGACGTGGGCAGGGCCGCAACCCTTGGCGGCGGCGGACCGGCGCGCCACAGTGGGGCAGGACCAAGGAGACCCCGATGCGACTCGCCGCTGCCCTTATGCTTGCCCTCGTGACCGCAGCACTTCCGGCCCGTGCGCAGGACGTGCGTGCTCTGGCCGAAACCTATGCGGACCTGCCTGAAGTGCAGGCGATGTGGGACGATGTGTTCTCGCCCCTGTGGCTGTCGAACCAGTTTCGCCTCGGGGTGCCTCCTGAAGTGGAAATCAGCAACGACCAGCTTGACCGGATCGGCGTTCTGCTCGCCGATCAGATGGAGGGGCTGCGCCCGCAGATGCGTGCGATGATGGTCGAGACGATGGCCGGGGCCTTCTCGGCCGACGAGATCGCGGCGCTTGTCGCGTTTTACCAGTCGAAACATGGCGCGGCGGTAATGGCCAAGATGCCCGGCTTCACGACGCGCTATTCGGCCGCACTTGCCCCGATGATACAGGCCGCGCAACAGTCGGTTCTGCCGCAGATCTCCGCAATCATGGCGGAGTGAGCGAGGCCTGATAGAGCTTTACCTTGATCCCGCCGTTGTCGATGACGGGACCTGAGGTCAGGTCGAAGCCGGTCGCGTTGGCCAGCGCCCCGTCCGAGGTCACGATGCCCAGACGCCAGCCCCGAAACCGCTCGACCATGACGCGTCCAAGGGTGCCATAGAGCGCATAGAGCTGCCCCTTGTTGCCGATCCGTGCGCCGTAGGGCGGGTTCAGGATGACGAGGCCGGGCGGGCCGTCGGGCGCGGTCAGTTCCGAGAGCGGCTGGCAGGCGAAGGAGCACAGATCGCCGACGCCGGCGGCCTCGGCATTGCGCCGCGCGCCGTCAATCGCGCCCTGATCCCGGTCGTAACCATAAAAGCGCTGGGCAGGCACCGGACCGGACCCCGAGCGCACGAGAGTTGCGAAGGCATCGGGGTCAAAGGTCGCGAGTTTTTCGAAAGCGAAGGCCCGGTCGCGGCCCGGTTGCAGGTCGGCGGCAATCTCGGCGGCTTCGAGAAGGAAGGTGCCGGAGCCGCACATCGGATCGACCACCGTTTCGCGTCCGTCGTATCCGCAGCCGCGCAGGAGCAGCGATGCGAGCGTTTCGCGGATTGGGGCCTTGCCGGTGGCGATCTTGTGGCCGCGCTTGTGCAGGCTCTCGCCCGAGGTGTCGACGCTGATCGTGACGAGGTTGTTGTCGATCCGGGCCTTGATCGTTACCTCGGCCTCCGGGCTGATCGGCGCGTCCATCACCGTGTTCACGGCGCGCTCGATCCGCTCGGCGGCGGCGCCGGCGTGGTAGATCCTCGACTTCTTGTTCGTGGACACTTCGACGCGGACAGGAACATGCGGTTCCAGCGTCGTGCGCCACGGAAACTTGTGCGCGCGCTTGTCGAGCTGGGCGAGGTGGAAGGCCGGGAAGCTGCCCAGACGCACGAGGATGCGTGTCGCACCGCGCAGTTCGAGGTTTGCGCGCCAGACCTCGGCCCAGTCGCCCTTGAGCGTGATGCCGCCCGGTTCGGGTTTGCCGCGCTTGAAGCCGAGGGCCGCGCATTCCTGCGCGAGTTGCGGCTCCAGCCCCGGCGGGCAGACGGCGAAGAAATCGAGGTCGGTCATGAGGATGCAGTATGCCATCGCGCGGGCGAAGGGAAATGCCCTGTCTCGGGATGAACCGGCTTGGGCAGGTTTGCGTTGTCCGAAGGAAGGAGGGCGACATGATCGAGATCGAGAAAACCGGAAACACGCTGACCTTTCATCTGATCGACACGGTGACCGCCGAGGATGTCAACGCGCTGAAGTCGGCCGTGCAGACGTCGTTCGAGGACGCGGACGAGATCGGACTGGTGGCGGACCTCATTCGGTGGTCCGATGTCACGGGCGACGCGATCGAGGCGGACATGGGTCTGGAGTTGAAGCTCTTGGGCAAGCTCGGCCGGATCGGGCGCATCGCTTTCGTCGCGGATAAGGCATGGGTGCGGGCGATGGTTAATGCCGTGGGCCCGTGGATGCCCGGCACGACACTGCGCGTCTTTGCCGCCGGGGAGGTGGGCGAAGCTGTAAAATGGGCGGATGGCTAGCCGGTCGTGTCCAGCCGGAACTTGCGAAATGTCTCTCCCGCATAGGTGACCGGGGAAAGCTCCTCGGCACCGAGACGATGGAGAGCGGCGAGCCGGGTGCGGCTTGGTGGAAGCAGGAACGTGACATAAGGGATGCGCAGGTCCTGCACCGCTCGGGCGAGGCAGGCGCGGGCGATCCGTTGGCCCGCGCCGAAGTGATCCGGGCTAAGGACCAGCCCGAAATCCCACTCATCCCCCTCCTTCTGGAACCCGCCCCAGCCAAGGTAGTCGCCATCGTGAACGAAGGCCCAATGGCCCAACCCGTCGCGCTGCCATGTGGCCTCTTTCGCCTCGATGAAGGCATGGGTCGCGGCGTCGTCCCACGTCGCGGGCAGGAGCGGCATGTGGGCGCGCAGGCGCGGGTCGCGCATGTGGGCGGTGATGCGGTCCGGGTCGACCTCGGTCAGGCGCAGGAAGGAAAGCGGCATGAGGTGACCATTGCGGGCGCGCGGCTGTCTGTCCAGCGGCGACGCGTTCTCAGGGCAGGGCCATCCAGACCGCGACGCCGGCGAGCAGGAGGCCGAAGGCGATGTTCAGGCGTCGCCCGCTCACCGGGTCGCGGAACCGGCGCAGGAGGAGGTCGCCCGCGAGCGTCCATGTGGTGAAGGCCGCGAGGTTGTTCAGCGTGAAAAGCGTGGCGATCATCGCGCCGCCGCCGTAGGCCGCGAAGGGTGCCATGAACTGTGACAGCATCAGCAGGATGATGACATAGGCCTTGGGATTGAGAAGCAGCAGCACCGCGCCGTCCCGAAAGCCTGCGGGTTGAGGCGCGACCTCTGCCCGCGTGTGCCCCGACCGCAGGAAGCCATAGGCGAGCCAGAGCATGTAGGCACATCCGCCCCAACGCAGTCCGGAGAGCCATGCCGGACGATCCGCGAGCGCGGCCGCCAGCCCCGCGGCCAGACCGACCGTCACGAGCCATGTGGCAAGATGGTATCCCGCCGACAGACCCAGCGTCGCCCGAAGGCCGAAGCGCGCGCCGTTGGCTGCGAAGAACACGTTGCCCGGACCTGGGGACCAGGCGAGGGGAAGGAGAAAGGCGAGCAGGGCCAGAACGAGATCGGTCATGACGAAAACCATGACCCGGCCGGGCGGGCAGCCGCGACCCGAACCCTGCGCAAAGAAAAAGCCCCGGCGCTGGGCCGGGGCTTTTCCGTGTCAGGCGGCCTTGGCTCAGGCCGGATCCTTGATCGTGCGCAGGTAGGGCAGCTTCATGTCCACCTCGCCGTACTTGGCTTTGGCGTCGTCATCCGACACCGAGAGCGCCACGATCACGTCGTCGCCGGGCACCCAGTTGGCGGGTGTGGCGAGCGGTGCGCCGTCGGTTTTCATCACGCCGTCCAGCGCGCGCAGCACTTCGGCGAAGTTCCGGCCCACCGACATCGGGTAGGTCATCGTGAGGCGCAGTTTCTTGTCCGGCCCGATGATGAAGACCGAGCGCACGGTCGCGCTGTCGGCGGGCGTGCGGCCATCGGGGAGGTAGGCATCGGCGGGCAGCATGTCGAAGGCTTTCGCCATTTCGAGCCCGTCATCGGCCACGATCGGGAAACCGGCCTTTGCGCCGCCGATCTTTTCGATGTCGCCTTTCCACTTCTTGTGGTCCTCGACGCCGTCGACCGAAATGCCGAGCACCTTCACGCCGCGCTTGTCCCATTCGTCGGCCAGCTGGGCGACCGCGCCGAACTCGGTGGTGCAAACCGGTGTGAAGTCTTTCGGGTGCGAGAACAGGATGGCGTAGCTGTCGCCGATCCAGTCGTGCAGGGTGATCTCGCCCTGATCGGTCGTGACGGTCAGGTTCGGAATCTCATCGTTGATGCGCAGGCCCATGTCGGTACTCCTCTCTGCAATATCCGTTCTGGTTCACACTTAAGTAATCCGCGTTTCGCTTGAAGAGGTTGTGGCAGATTGTCCGTCCTGAATCGAGCCGTTTCGCGGGTTGTTGTCCCGCAGGCCATGACGCAGCGACAGAACCGGGCTGGCTTGCTCCTTTCGCGGGGCGGTGACAGAGTGCGCGCAAACCTGAAACGGGAGGCTTTCATGCTCGAGAAACGTGACTTCTACATCAATGGCGAATGGGTGGCCCCGGCGGCCCCGCGCGACCATGAGGTGATCGATCCTTCGACCGAAGAGGCCTGTGCGGTCATTTCGCTCGGTGGCGAAGAGGATGTGAACAAGGCCGTCGCGGCGGCCAAGGCGGCGTTCCCCGGCTGGATGGCCACGCCGGTCGAGGAGCGTATCGCGCTGATCGAGAAGTTCATGGAGATCTACAAGTCGCGTTCTGAAGACGTGGCCCAGGCGATCACGATGGAAATGGGCGCGCCGCTCGACCTGTCGCGCAGCGCGCAATGGGGTGCCGGCTATGCGCACACCAAGGCCTTCGTGAAGGCCGCCAAGGCGTTCGACTGGATCAAGCCGCTGGGCGAGCACGCGCCGGACACGATGATCGTGCACGAGCCCGTGGGCGTCTGCGCACTGATCACGCCTTGGAACTGGCCGATGAACCAGATCAGCCTCAAGGTGATCGCAGCGGCCATCGCGGGCAACACGATGGTTCTCAAGCCGTCCGAGGAAAGCCCGCTCGACGCGATGATCTTTGCCGAGTGCCTCCACGAGGCCGGGTTGCCCAAGGGCGTCTTCAACCTCGTGAACGGTGACGGTGCGGTGACCGGCAGCGCCATGACCGCGCATCCGGACGTGGACATGGTGAGCTTCACCGGCTCCACCCGCGCGGGCATCGCGATTTCGCAAAGCGCGGCGCAGTCGCTCAAAAAGGTGCATCTGGAGCTTGGCGGCAAGGGGGCGAACATCGTCTTTGCCGATGCCGACGAAAAGGCCGTGAAGCGCGGCGTCATGCAGATGATGAACAACACCGGGCAGAGCTGTAACGCGCCCTCACGGATGCTCGTCCAGCGCGAGATCTATGACCAGGCGGTCGAGACGGCGGCGGCGGCAGCCGAAAAGGTCGCGGTGGGTGATCCGCACGAAGGGGGGCGCCACATCGGGCCCGTGGTGAACGAGGCTCAGTGGAACAAGATCCAGGGCCTGATCAAGACCGGCATCGACGAAGGCGCGCGGCTCATCGCAGGGGGTCTGGGGCGCCCTGACGGGATGAACCGGGGTTATTTCGTGAAGCCCACCGTCTTTGCCGATGTCACCAATGACATGACCATCGCGCGCGAGGAAATCTTCGGTCCGGTGCTGACGATGATCCCGTTCGAGACCGAGGACGAGGCGGTCGAGATCGCCAACGACACGGTCTATGGCCTCACCAACTACGTCCAGACGCAGGACGGTGCGAAGGCGAACCGCGTGGCGCTGCGCCTGCGCTCCGGCATGGTCGAGATGAACGGCACCCCGCGCGGGGCGGGCGCGCCCTTTGGCGGAATGAAGCAGTCGGGCAACGGGCGCGAGGCCGGTGTCTGGGGCATCGAGGACTTCACCGAAGTGAAGGCGATCGGCGGCTGGGCAGTCGACGCCGCGGAATGAGGCACGCTCCGGGGCGCTCAGGCGCCCCGGACGCTCACAAAAATCTTGCGCGCGATAATGAACTTTCCATGTTAGGTTTGGAGCGCTCGCAGCGAGAGGCCTCACGGTGTCCTATGCCATAAAGATCGTGCCGGAGCGGCGCACCGCGTTCTTCCGTTTCAGCGGAGAAGTGGATGCGCGCGAAGCCCGGCAGGCCTTTCTGGACTATATCCGTTCGCCCGGTTTCGACCCGACTCATACGATGGTGACCGATGCCCGTGACGTGACCGAAATGCGGATACGGTTCGGTGAAGTGGTCGCCGGCGTGATCGGTCTCATGCGCGCGCTCACGGTCTTCAAGGAGCCGGTGCGGAGCATCATCCTTGTCTCCGACGCGGACTCTTATGTCCGGGTGCGCCTTCTCGATCAGGTGCTCGAAACGGCGAGCAACATCCGGGTCGAGGTCGTGCGCGATGAAGGGGAGGCACTGACAAAGGCCGGTCACGCGGGCGAATCGCTGGCGACATTGATGCGCGGCGCGGCCTGAGCCTCAGTCGAGGCCGGGTTCGTCGAGCATGTGACGGCCCCGCGCGTCCTCGACTTCGATCACCCAGAGATCCGGGTCGAATCCACGTTGTTTGGCGATGCTGGCGTCAACGGCTGCCTCGTCCCCCTCGGCCAGGGTCATCCAGGTCCGCGCGCCAGTCATCAGGTCGACGGACCGCTGGAACGCCTGCGCCTGGCCGTCCATCGTGGCGAGCTTGACGAGAACGGCCCCGGCGGTCGCATCCCCCCTGGCGACGACGTAGGTAGATATGCCTTCGGCCTGAAGCCGGGTGAGATAGGCGGAGACCCAGATGCCGGTCGCGAGCCGGCTCATGTATTCCCGTCTTTGAAGTTCAGCCCCATCTCGGAATAGCGCGCGGATTCCTCAAGCCAGTTGGGCCGGACCTTCACCTGCAGGAAGAGGTGGATCTTGCGTCCGAGAAACTCTTCGAGCTCAGCGCGGGCCGACTGGCTGACGGCTTTGATCGTCTCGCCCTTCTTGCCCAGAATGATGCCCTTGTGGCCGTCGCGGGCGACATAGACGATCTGATCGACGCGGGCCGATCCGTCCTGACGCTCTTCCCAGTGCTCCGTCTCGACCGTGAGCTGGTAGGGCAATTCCTGATGCAGCCGGAGCGTGAGCTTCTCGCGCGTCATTTCTGCGGCGATCATGCGCATCGGCAGATCGGCGATCTGATCCTCGGGGTACAGCCACGGGCTCTCGGGCATCCGTTCGGCGAGCCATTTGCGAAGGTCGGCGACGCCATACCCCTTTTCCGCCGAGATCATGAAAGTCTCGGTGAAGTCGAAGCGCGCGTTCATCTCCTGCGTAAGGCCCAGAAGCTCGTCGGATTTCACCTTGTCGATCTTGTTGATCGCGAGCGCGACCGGGCGTTTGCCCACCACATCGGACAAGTTTTCGAGGATCGCCTCGACGCCCTTGGTGATGCCGCGATGCGCCTCGATCAGCAGCACGATGACGTCGGCATCCGCCGCCCCGCCCCAGGCTGCCGCGACCATCGCGCGATCGAGCCGGCGCTTGGGCTGGAACAGCCCGGGCGTGTCCACGAAGACGATCTGGCTGTCTCCTTCGAGGGCGACACCACGGATACGGGCACGCGTCGTCTGGACCTTGTGGGTCACGATCGACACCTTCGCCCCGACGAGATAGTTCGTCAGGGTCGATTTGCCCGCGTTGGGCTCGCCGATGAGGGCGACAAATCCGGCACGTTTGGTCATACGGCTCGCCATAGACCGTTTCCGGGCAGCGCGCTAGGGGGCGTAGGCGGCGAGGAAGACCCGCGTGCATTCTGCGGCATGGGCGCGGCACCAGTCCGGTTCGGGGATGGCGCTATCGCCCATGTGCATGATTTCCGCAGTGGGGCCGCCCATGACCATCCAGTTGAACAGTTTGGCGGCCTCGTGCGGCTGAGACACGACAATGTCACCTTGCGCGCCATACCCTTCCATTGCCTGAGTGAGCCTTTCGAGCGAGGCGCCCGGTCCGGTATCGAACAGGTGACGCCCGAGATCGGGAAAGCGGTTCGCCTCGCCGATCACCAGTCGCCGGAGCGCCATCAGCCGTGGCGTAAGGACGATGGCAAGTTGTTCGCGCGCGTAGTGTTCAAGAAAATCGGCGACGGGCTGTTGCCCAGTGAAGTCGCCGACGCGAGCGCGATGGGCCGCGACCGCGCCCGCCGTCATCGAAGCGATGACGTCGCGAAACAACGCCTCCTTCGAGGGGAAATGGGCATAGACCGTCTGTTTCGACACGCCGGCCGCTTGGGTGACCACGTCCATCGCGGTTCCATGATACCCTTCGGCCAGAAAGACATCCTGCGCCGCAGCGAGGATGCGCTCACGGGATCTGGTGCGGCGCGTTTTGCTCATGGTTCATGTTCTAGACCGGGCTTGCCTGTTAATCAAACAGTACGGTATGGTTTGATTAGGGAATCGGGAGATACCTATGGACGATGCGACCTGCACCTGCGGGACGGTGAAAATCGCCTTGCAGGGCGATCCGATAATGCGTGTGGAGTGCGGCTGTACGTCCTGCCAGACGGCAGGCGCTGCCTTTGGCGGTGTTCTGACGCAGTGGAATACGACGGGCTATGCGTTGGTGCGCAAGGACCGTGCCCTTCTGGACACCGGCAAGGGCCATTTGCGGGCACATCGGCTGACCCCGGACAGTGGAACCCGCCGGGTGGTCGCGACCTGTTGCGGCGCGCCGATGTACCTGGAGTTCGAGAAGGGCCACTGGCTGAGCATCTACGCAGCCCGGTTGCCCGAAGCCGCCCGTGGCCCGGTCGCCTGCCGAACGATGACGAAAGACCTGCCGGAAAGCGTCGTTCTGCCGCAAGACGTGCCGAACCCGAAGACCCATACCCCGGGTTTCATGTTGAAACTCCTTGGCGCGTGGGTCGCGATGGGATTCCGCACACCGAACATCGACTGGGCACAGGAGGCCGCTGGATGAGTGAAGACAAGGTCGAAGTCCGCAATATCAATTCACCTGATCACATCACGCGGGTGGACCGGGTGAAATACGAGGACATGAAACAGGCGCTGATGCAGGTGCTGCCGTCAGAGGCGCCCGGGATCAAGGTGGCCGAGGCGCAGGACGCGCTGAAGCCGCTTCTGGACCAGGCGTTGTTTCCCGGCGGGGCGAAATCCGGCTGGTGGCTGAAATGCGTGCAGCTCGACCTCGAGTTCAAGGGCGAGATCAAGAGGGCAGACAAACCGCCAGTGCGGCTATACCGGGTCTAGCGGAGTTTGGGCGGGCCGGAGTCGGCCTCGCGCTCCAGCACCGACTCAAGTCCCCAGCGCAGGCCGCGACCGATCCGCTCCGCCAGGGCGGACATGCTGGCCGCCTTTTCGGGCGGCAGGACATCGCGGGCGGTCGCGTGGAACGTCTCAAGCCACATCGGGAAATGCTCGGGCCTCACTTCGCCGTTTGTGACATGGGCCTGCATCGGGCTGCCACGATACTCCCGGTCCATCAGGATGGCGTTGCGCCAGAAGCTTGCGATCTTGTCCTCATGCGCGCGCCATTCGGGGCCGTCCTCAGCGGATACGGCGCGCGCGAAGATCGGCCCCAGAACCTCGTGCTTGCGGATACGCGCATAGAAGGCCCGCATGAGCCGGTCGATGTCCGCGCGGTCCATGTCGAAGCGTTGGAGCGGGTTTTGATCTGTCATGGTGCGGGCGCTGCCTTTCTGCCGGATCGCACGAGTGTGAAGATGCCGGTCGCGACGATCAGCGCGCCGCCGATCAGGGTGAGGGCGTCCGGGCGTTCTCCGAATGCCAGATAGGCAATGACGAGCGCCACGAGAAGACGGGTATAGCGAAATGGTGCCACGACCGAGATTTCGCCGGAGCGCATGGCGATCGTGAGCGAGTTGTAGGCGACGGTGCCGAAGACGCCCGCCACGATGACGGCGCCCCATGCCGCGGGCGCCGGGTTGACGGGGAGTCGCGGGTCGAAGGCCCACATGACGAGACCGGCGGCGGTGACGACGATGAAACCCAGGGTGCCGAGTTGGCGCCCGGAGACGTGCGGCGGGCTGGCCCGCGTCGCAAGGTCACGGCCCGCGAAGCCCAGCATCCCGATGACAGGCAGGATCACGAGCGGATCGAACATCGACGGCGTGGGCCGCAGGATCAGCAGGACACCGGCGAAGCCGATCGACATGGCGATCCAGCGGCGCGGCCCGACCTTCTCGCCGAAAAGAAGCGCTGCGCCCAGCGTCACGACCAATGGCGTGGCCTGAAGGATCGTCGAGGTCAGCGAGAGCGAGACGAATGCGAGGGACAGGGTAAAGAACAACCGCCCGATGAGTTCGATGGCGGACCGGATGAGCAGACCGCGTGACAGAAACGCCACCGGGAACACCCGTTCGCCGGCCCGGACCGACAGCGCGGCGCAGATCGCCAGCGCGATGAGGCCGAACAGCGTGAAGGCCATGCCGCGCGGGATCTCGGTAAAGGCGTATTTGAGGAAGGCATCCTCGCCCGCAAAGGCGCACATGGACAGGACCATGAAGAGGGAGCCGCGCAGGTTGGTGGACATGGGAGCCTTCGTCGTCAGGGGCGGGTCGGCCCGTCATAGACCGGCAGGCCGACGGGCGAAAGGCGGGCGCTGCCAAGTGGAGCGCAGGCGCCTGCGCCGGGTTCGCGAGGCAATCCGGCGATCCACGAAGTATTTGCCGAACGAAGCAGCCCACCTTGACCTACTTGCGTGGCGCTTCAATACTCTCGGTATCATTTTTGGGGGCTCTGGTTTTGACTGAGTTTTCGGGTAGTGCCGTTGTATTGAGCGTCATTCTTTTGGGCGTGGTGATTGTTGTCGCCAGAGTCGCCCGCCGCGCGGATCGGGCGCGTGAGAACCGCAAACCGCGCGTCGAAGACTTCGACGAGTTGCAGCCTTTTCGGATCAAGCCGACCGCAACCTCCCGTCCCGGCGTTCCGCCCGTCAAGCCGACTTGCCCGCCGGACACGATCGTCGGGTCCGCTTATGTAATCGACGGTGATACGATCATCATCAAGAATACGCGGATTAGATTGTTTGGGATCGATGCCCCGGAACTGGACCATCCGTATGGAATCAAATCCAAGTGGGCGATGGTCAAGCTGTGCAAGGGCCAGATCGTCAGAGCCATTCCGGACGGATCGATGTCACATGACCGCTGTGTCGCCAAATGCTACCTGCCAGATGGGCGCGATCTTTCGGAAGAGTTGGTCAAGGCGGGCTTGGCAATAGACTGGCCGAAGTTTTCGGGAGGGGTCTACAGGCGTTTTGAGCCCGAAGGCGTGCGCAAGAAGCTCTGGCGGGCACACAATCGCCAGACGGGCAGGCCCGTGCCGCCCCCGAGACCCCGCGCCTAGCTTTCCAACCGGTCGAGAAGCGCCTGTGCAGCGGCCTGTTCGGCGGCGCGTTTGGACGTGGCGCTGGCGCTGGCGGTTTCGCCGTTTTCGAGCCGGGCTTCGATTGTGAAGGTCGGGGCGTGGTCCGGGCCTTCGCGGGCGGTTTCGGTGTAGGCGGGGGGCTGCATCCGGCGGGCCTGCGCCCATTCCTGAAGCGCGGTCTTGGCGTCGCGGGCGTCCTCGTCCACCGTCGCGATCCGGTCGCCCCAGAGGCGGGTGATGACATCGCGCGCCGCCTCGAAACCCGCGTCGAGATAGACGGCGGCGATGACCGCTTCCATCGCATCGCCGAGCAGCGCCTGCTTACGGCGGCCCCCCGACATCATCTCGGACCGGCCCAGTTTGAGCACGGCGCCGAGGTCGACCTGGCGCGCCACGTCGGCACAGGTTTCCTTGCGCACAAGCGCGTTGAAACGGGGGGCCAGTTGGCCCTCGCTCGCCTGATGGTCGGCGGCGAGCATCGCCTCGGCCATCACGAGGCCCAGAACCCGGTCGCCCAGGAACTCAAGCCGCTGGTTGTCGGGGCGGGTGTCCGAAGAGATCGAACCATGCGTCAGCGCCCGGATCAGAAGTTCCGGGTCGGCGAAGTCATGGCCGATCCTCTTGGCGAACGTGTGCAGGTCGGCGGAAAGCTTCATTCGACTTTCTTGAAGAACCGGTCGCCGCGCCACGTCCAGAAATACAACAGGCGCTTGCCTGCGGCCGAGAAGATCACGCGGTCGACGCGGCCCATCAGGTATTCCTCGGACACGAAGCCCACGCCATTGGCGCGCTGGCTCACGCGGCTGTCGGTGGAGTTGTCGCGGTTGTCGCCCATGAAGAAGTAGTGGCCTTCGGGCACAGTGAAGACGTTGGTGTCGTCGAGCCGCCCATCGCCCACGTTGAGGATCGAGTGATCCACGCCGTTTGGCAGCGTTTCGATGTATTTCTCTTTCACACAGGTGCCGCCCTGACCGACGGGACCGTTGGAGCAGAGCGGGAAGGTGCCGAAGCGACCCTGGCTGCGGTAGATCTCCTCGAACGTGCCGTCGGGCACTTGCGTCGCTTCTTCGCCGTTGATCGACAGCACGCCGTCCTGAATCTGGATCTTGTCGCCGGGTTTGCCGATCAGGCGCTTGACGTAATCCGTGCCGAGCGTCGGGTGGCGGAAGACGACCACGTCGCCCATCTCGGGCTCGGAATCCAGGATGCGGCCCGAGATCGGGCACATCGCGAAGGGGCAGGAATACTGGGAGTAGCCGTAGGCCATCTTGTTGACGAAGAGGAAGTCGCCGATCATCAGCGTGTCCTTCATCGAGCCGGTGGGAATCCAGAAAGGCTGAAAGAACAGCGTGCGGAAGACACCTGCGATGAGGAGTGCCCAGACCACCGTCTTGACGGTTTCCATGATCCCGTCTTTTTTCTCTGCCGCCATGTGCCCCTGCCTCCGACTGCTACCCGCGCTACATGGGCGGGTCGGCAGGTCGAGTCAAGCAATCGGGCGGGCTTCGATCAGGACGAAAGCCTGCGCCCAGGGGTGGTCGTCGGTGAGGGTGACATGAACGATGGCCTCATGCCCCTCGGGCGTCATCGAGGCGAGCCGTTCGGCGGCCCAGCCGGTGAGATGCATCACGGGTTGGCCGGTTCCGAGGTTCGAGACCGCCATGTCCTTCCAGCTGATCCCCATGCGCAGGCCCGTGCCCAGTGCCTTGGAACAGGCCTCCTTGGCCGCCCAGCGTTTGGCATAGGTGCCTGCCTCGTCTTTGCGGCGGGCGGCTTTCATCCGCTCGGTGTCGGTGAACACACGGTCGCGGAACCGGTCGCCGTGGCGTTCCAGCACGCCGGCGATCCGGTCGATGTTCGCAAGGTCCGTTCCGATGCCGAGGATCATGCCTCGGGTTCGCCCGTGGGCGCGGCGGCGTCAAGAGGGTTTGCGCGGGCGGGGCAAGTCGGCCAGCGCGGCGGGCGGCAGGTCGTGCAGCGCTGGATGGTCGAGCGGGTCCGGCGGTTGCGCGCGACGGATCGGGGTGGTGCGCAGGAGGGCGGGGAGAAGGTAGGGCATGGTTGTGTTCCTTTCGGTTGGGAACATCATGCATATGGCTGCGCCATAAAAACATGGAGATGACCTCCACTATCGTTTAGATTTATTGAATGGAGAAACTCGATCATGTCCACCTGTCCGGCCTGCGCGCCGTCGAAGCTGTCGGGCGCCTCGGATCTCTGGCGCGCGCAGCGGGAGAGCTTGGCGTTTCCATCGGCGCGGTCAGCCAGCGTATCGCCAAGGCCGAGGCGGCGCTGGATGTCGTTTTGTTCACGCGCGGACGGTCGGGGATGACGCCGACCGCTGCAGGGGCGGCGATGCTGGGGCCGCTCTCAGCGGGTTTCGCGCAGTTGTCGGCGGCGGTCGGGGAAGCGACGCGGGACCGGCGCGATACGCTTGTCGTATCCGTCGCGCCGATCTTTGCGGCACGGTGGCTGGTCTGGCGCCTGCCGCGGTTCTCCGAGCGCCATCCGGAGGTGAAGGTGCGGATCGACAGTTCCGTGGGACTGGTGGACCCGAACACCTCGGATGTGGACTTGTGTTTGCGGATCGGGACCGGGCCTTATGCCGGGGTGCGGGCGGAAAAGCTGTTCGACCATCGCGTCATGCCGGTCTGTTCGCCGGACATGGCCGCGCGGCTGACCACGCCTGAAGACCTCGCGAACGTGCCGATCGTGCGCGATGTGAACACGACGATTTCCTGGGAAACCTGGCTCGCGCCCGAGGGGTTGAGCGCGGGTATTCTGGGCCCCGGACCGGAGTTTTCGGATGGGAGCCTTTGTTTTGATGCCGCCGCTGGGGGCGCGGGCGTTTTCCTCGCGTGGGAGACGCTCGACCTGCACGCCCTCGCGTCAGGCCGGGTCGTTGCACCGTTCGCGCGGCGTGAGCCGACCGGGCAGAGTTACTGGCTCGTCTCGGCCAAGGATCGGAGCATCGGACCCGCGCAACGCTACTTCATTCGCTGGATGAAAGAGGAACTTGCGGCGGATGGGATCGAGCTGGCCTGACCGACTACCCGTCCGTTCGTGCTTACCTCGGAACACCCGGCACCCGGGGGGTCAGGTTCCCTCAGTCGCGCGTCAGCGTGAGGCGGGGAGAGATGGCTCCGGTCGCCTGATTCAGGGAAAACCGCAGCAGGGCCGGTTGCCCTTCCACCGCGTCGGATGCCACGAAGACCTTGACCGGGACGGTGAACATGAGCCCGACGGACGGATCATAGCCCGCCTCCAGAGCATCGAAATCCATGCCTCCGAAACCGCTCGTCTCAGGGAAGGTGATGACGCGGCACTGGCGAAAGCCGATCTCGTCGCGAGGCGGCGACAGGACAAGCAGGAAGAAGCCGCCGAAGGCCGGTTCGCCCACGTCGAGTTTCGCCAGTCGCACGTCGCCGTTCGCGAAAGTGCGGGAGTTCGCTTCCCACGGTTCCGCGACGGACTGCGCGCTGGCTCGCCAGTCGCAGTCGCCAACCGCCACTTGTGCGGCAGCGGGGGCAACGGTGAGGCACAGGGCGGCGAGGGCGAGACGGATCATGTGAACCTCATGGTCAGGATGCTGATGGCCGCGCCGCCGAACAGCGCGGCGAAAAGGCCGTCGAACACGCGTTGGAGGCGAAGGTAGACCATGGCCGCCCGGCGCGTCGAGAACAGGAGCGCGTAGGCGAAGACCACGGTCGTCGAGGTTGCGATACAGGCAAGCCCCACGGTGAGCAGATCGCGCCCCGGCGCGTCCGGCGAAACGATGACCGCGAACAGCGATCCCCAGAAAAAGATCGCCTTGGGGTTCGTCAGGTGGACCGTAGCGCCCTTGAGCCAGCCCTTGCGGAAGCTGATGCCGGCGCGCGTGGGTTCCAACTCACGCGTCTTCGCGCGCAACGCGGCGCGGGCGGACCGGAAGGCGAGGTAAAGCAGGTAGGCGGCCCCCAGATAACGCAGGATGTCGATGGTCCACGCATGGGCCATCATCAGTGCGCCGAGGCCGAGGCCCGCAGCCGTCGCCCAAGTCACCGAGCCTGTAATGATGCCCGAGGCGACGCCGAGTGCTGCGCGGCGACCGGAGCCCAGGGCCGTCGAAATGAGCGTGAGGTTCGCAGGGCCGGGGGAGGCTACGGCGACGGCCCAGATCGCGAGGATCGGGAGGAGCTCACCGATGGTCACGCCCTTGCGTCGTCCATGAGCCGGCGCATTTCTGCAATGCTTTCGGGAAGCCCGCGAAAGATCGCCTCGCCGATCAGGAAATGCCCGATGTTGAGCTCCATCACCTCGGGAAAGGACGCGACCGGCTGCACCGTGTCGTAGGTCAGCCCGTGACCGGCGTGGACCTCGAGCCCCAGCGAATGGGCGAAGTGCGCCATGTCGCGCAGGCGTTCGAGCTCCGCGTCACGTTCCTCGAATTTTTCTTCGGCGTGGAAATCGCAATAGGCGCCGGTGTGCAGTTCGACGACCGCCGCGCCGATGCGGTTCGCGGCCTCGATCTGGGCACGGTCGGCGGCGATGAAAATCGACACGCGGCAACCCGCATCGGCCAGAGGTGCGATGAAATGGGCAAGGCGGTTTTCGTCCTTCGCGACCTCGAGCCCACCCTCGGTCGTGCGCTCCTCACGCTTTTCCGGAACGATACAGACCGCGTGCGGTTTGTGTTGCAGGGCGATGGCCTGCATCTCATCCGTCGCGGCCATTTCGAAGTTGAGCGGGACCGACAGCTCTTCGACCAGTCGTTCGATGTCGTCGTCGCCTATGTGACGCCGGTCTTCGCGCAGGTGGGCGGTGATGCCGTCGGCCCCTGCCTCTTCGGCAAGTCTGGCCGCGCGCACGGGGTCGGGGTAGGCCGAACCGCGTGCATTGCGCACCGTGGCCACATGGTCGATGTTCACGCCGAGGCGCAGCTTGCCGGTCATGTATCGCCCTCCTTGCGGGTCCGGGTCCGCTCCGCCATGCGCTTTTCGTAGCGCTTGCGAAGCTGTTTCACACGACGTTTCTGATACGCGGTGATGACGGGGCGGGACAAGCCGTAGGCGATGAAGGCCGCGCCGAGACCGGGAAGCAGGCCGCCCACGAGATAGGGCAGGAAAACCCGGTCGAAGAACAGGCCCAGCCCGTCCCAATGCGCGGTGCGCCATGTGAAGGCCGACAGGACGTTGTGCCAGATCTCGCCCGAGGCATTGGCGAAAGCGTCGACCACCTGCGGCAGGCGCATATCCCCCACGGGGTTCCCGAGAATACGGTTGCCCAGCCGCATGCTCATCCCCGCGATGAAGGGAAAGGTGATCGGGTTGCCCACGAAGGTTGCGAGCACGGCGGCGAGCAGGTTGCCCCGTACGACCCATGCGAGGAATGCGGCGGTCAGGAAATGCAGGCCGAAGAGGGGTGTGAAGCTCACCAACACGCCCGCCGCGATCCCGCGTGAAATCCGGTGGGCGGGGTCGGGCAGGCGGCGCAGGCGATAAATGACGTAACGAGTCGCGCGATACCAGCCGCCACGCGGGTAGAAGAATTCCAGCACCGTGCGGAGGTAGGAGCGCGGCTTGCGTTTGAACATCGCTCGGCCCCCCCTTTCCCTTATGGTGCGCGGCTCAGGTCGCGGTGCCTGCGAATCTCGGCCACATCCGTCTCGGCTTCGAGGACGAGCATGACGGCGTGCAGGTGTTCCACGTCCCGCAGGTCGGCATCGACGTAGATACGGAAGTAATCGGGCTTTCGGTCAACGAAGTGAAGGTCAGAAATATTGGCCTTCTGCTCACCGATCAATGTGCAGATTCGCCCCAACACGCCGGGACCGTTCGCAATGACGATATCGAGCGTGACCGAGTGGATCGCCGGATGCTGGCCGGAGTGCCAGTGGACGTCCACCCAGCGCGAGCTGTCTCCGTCCAGCGCCTCGAGTGCGAGGCAGTCGATGGAATGCACGACGACGCCCTTGCCGCGATAGGTGATGCCGACGATGCGCTCGCCCGGCACCGGCTGGCAGCATTTGGCGATGGTGAAGCTCTGGCCGGGTTCGAGGCCGATCACCGCGCGGTCGGGGTCGATCTTGCTGCCGCTGTCCTGCGCGTTGGGATAGAGGATGGCGACCACGTCGCGTGCGGCGAGGTCGGCGGAGCCCAGACGGGCGAGGAGTTCCTCGGCGCTGCCAAGGCTCAATTGCCGCGCGGCGGTGGAGAGCGCCTTGTCGGTGGCCTTGCGCCCGACATGATCGAAGGCGACGCGGGCGAGTTCGCGCCCGAGCTTGATGTAGCGCTCCCGGTCTTCTTCGCGCAGGCGGCGGCGGATGGCGGACTTGGCCCGCCCCGTCACGACGATGTCGAGCCAGGTGCCCTGCGGTGACTGGCCTTCGGCCGTGATGATCTCGACCGACTGCCCGTTCTTGATCCGGGTCCAGAGCGGCACGCGGATGTTGTCGACGCGCGCGCCCACGCAGCTGTCGCCGATCCGGGTGTGGATCGCATAGGCGAAGTCGAGCGGTGTTGCCCCGCGTGGCAGTTTCACCACTTCGCCCTTGGGCGTGAAGCAGAACACCTGATCCTGATACATCTCGAGTTTGACGTTCTCGAGAAATTCGTCGTGATCCTCGGCGTTCTCGAACCGCTCCGTAAGGGTCGCGATCCATTTCGCGGGGTCGACCGCAAAGGGGTTCTCGGCCCGCACCCCGTCGCGGTAGGACCAGTGGGCGGCGACGCCGGCTTCGGCCACTTCGTGCATCTGGCGAGTGCGGATCTGGATCTCCACCCGCTTTCCGTCGCGGCCCGATACGGTCGTGTGGATCGAGCGGTAGCCGTTGGATTTCGGCTGGCTGATGTAGTCCTTGAAGCGCCCCGGCACCGCACGCCACCGCTGGTGGACCGCGCCCAGAACGGAATAACAGTCCGCCTCGCTCCTGGTGATGACCCGGAACCCGTAGGTGTCGGAGAGGCGCGAGAACGACTGGTCCTTCTCCTGCATCTTGCGCCAGATCGAATAGGGCTTTTTGGCGCGGCCAAAGACCTCGGCCTCGATCCCGACGCGGTCGAGTTCCTTGATGATGTCCTTCGTGATCTTTTCGATCACGTCGCCCGATTCCTTTTGCAGGTGGACGAAGCGCCGGATGATCGACGCGCGGGCATCGGGATTGAGGACGTGGAAGGCGAGGTCTTCGAGTTCCTCGCGCATCCACTGCATCCCCATCCTGCCAGCGAGCGGCGCAAAGATGTCCATCGTTTCGCGGCTTTTCTGCACCTGCTTGTCGAGCCGCATAGCGCGGATCGTGCGCATGTTGTGCAGACGGTCGGCGAGCTTGACGAGAATCACCCGCAGATCCTTGGACATTGCCATGAACAGCTTGCGGAAGTTCTCGGCCTGCTTGGTCTCGGTGGAGGAAAGCTGGAGATTGGTCAGCTTGGTGACGCCATCCACAAGCTCGGCCACGTCGGCCCCGAATTGCTCGGACACCTCCTTGTAGGTCGACCCGGTGTCTTCAATCGTGTCGTGCAGAAGCGCGGTGATGATCGTGGCGTCGTCGAGCTTCTGCTCGGCGAGGATATGGGCCACGGCGACCGGATGCGTGAAATACGGCTCGCCGGAGTGGCGCAGCTGGCCGTCATGCATGCGCCGCCCATATTCGAAGGCGGCGCGAATGAGGTCCGAATTGCTTTTAGGGTTGTAGGCGCGGACCTGCGCGACAAGCTCTTCGGGGTTCAGCTCGGCCATGCAGGTGCGGTCTCAGGGTCAGCCTTGGCCCTGGGCCTCCATGAGCGCGCGAAGAAGCTTCTCGTCGGTCATGTCGTCGTCGTCCGGCTTGTCCGGCGTCTCCTGACCCATCAGCAGCGCCATCTGGTCGTCTTCCGGCTCATCGACTTCGATCTGGGTCTGGTTCGACTCGATCATCCGTTCGGTGAGGTCGTCCGCCGTCTGCGTCTCGTCCGCGATTTCACGCAGGGCCACGACGGGGTTCTTGTCGTTGTCGCGGTCCACCGTGATCTGGCCGCCGGCAGCGATTTCGCGCGCACGATGGGCGGCAAGCATCACCAGGTCAAACCTGTTCGGGACTTTGTCAACGCAATCTTCAACCGTCACGCGGGCCATAGATGGACTCCAATCAATTCGCGGATGTGAAGGGGCTATTTAGGGGCGAAACGGGCCGAACACAAGCAGATTCGCACCGTTTCTGCCCTAGTTTCTCAGGGTATTTCGGCTATCCGTCGGCGCTTTCGACCGGCGTGACCGCCGCGATGTCGGACGGTGGAAGGTCATCCAGCATGTCCCGGACCGTCCGGCCCGAGAGCGGATGGCGCCAGTCCGGCGCGATATCGGCCATTGGGACCAGGACAAAAGCGCGGTCCTGCATCCGGGGATGTGGCAGGATCAGCCTGTCTGGCGCGGCGGATTTCTGCCTGTCGGGCGGCAGATGGACCCATTCACGAAGCGTGGACGGGTCGGGCAGGATAGACTCGCCGATAGCGATGAGGTCCAGATCGAGCGTGCGCGATGTCCAGCGCACCTCTCTCCGGCGATCAAAATCGGCCTCAATCTCGTGGAGGCGTGTAAGTAATGCGTTTGGTTTCAAGTCTGTAGCGAGTGCCACCACGGCATTCACCACGTCCGGTTCCGAGCCGGCCGGCACGAAAGGAGACACAAAGAAGCGACTGGTTCGCACGATCTTGACTGGGCCGTCGTCGAGCGACTTCAGCGCGGCCCGCAGCGTTTCGACCGGCCCCCCGGCATGTGACGTTGCGTTGCTTCCGAGGCAAACCAGCGCATTATCCCGGCGTAACCCCTCGCCATATGGTTGCGTCATCCCACCCAATCCCTATGTTGTCGCGAATTCGCCGCTGCCTATTTTTTCCCTTACCACTCACGGCGCAGGCGGCGAACAGAATTCGGAAGGATCAATAATGTTCTACAAGGATGAGCGCTTGGCGCTCTTCATTGATGGTTCGAATCTCTATGCAGCGGCGAAGTCGCTCGGATTCGACATCGACTACAAGCTTCTGCGGCAGGAATTCATGCGCCGGGGCAAACTTCTGCGCGCGTTCTACTATACCGCGCTTCTCGAAAACGACGACTACTCGCCGATCCGGCCGCTGGTGGACTGGCTCCACTACAACGGCTTCACGATGGTGACCAAGCCCGCCAAGGAGTTCACCGACTCGATGGGCCGGCGTAAAGTGAAGGGCAACATGGATATCGAACTGACCGTCGATGCCATGGAGATCGCCCCTCATGTCGACCACATCGTGCTGTTCTCCGGCGACGGCGATTTCCGCCCGCTCGTCGAGGGGCTTCAGCGCAAAGGCGTCCGGGTGTCGGTGGTGTCCACCATCCGCAGCCAGCCGCCGATGATCGCTGACGAACTTCGTCGCCAGGCGGACAATTTCATCGAGTTGGATGAGCTGAAGGAAGTCATCGGACGTCCGCCCCGCGAACCACGCGAGGAACGCAGCTATTCCGAGGAAGACGCGGACGCCTGATCCGCTCGTCCCAGGACTGACATCGGAGAACGCCCGGTCGTGCTGGACCGGGCGTTTTTCGTTCGGCGACCCGACGGCACAAGGGCCGGGGATACCAGCGCGAGCCCCCCGCCTGGAACCACCGTGCGCAGGATGTTGAAGACCTGCTGACAAGGGGCGTAGCTCTCCCGGAACGCCGCAATGGCTCACGGCATCGCGCCCGCGGGCCTCTGGACGTGCCGCGCCCACGTCATTAGGTGTGCCTCAAGGAGCTTCTGAATGACAAAACCGCCCCTCACCCTCATCCTCGCTGCCCCGCGCGGCTTCTGCGCCGGCGTCGACCGCGCTATCAAGATCGTCGAAATGGCGATCGAGAAATGGGGTGCGCCGATCTATGTCCGGCATGAGATCGTGCATAACAAGTTCGTCGTGGACAGTCTGCGCGAGAAGGGTGCGGTGTTCGTCGAGGAGCTTGAGGACGCGCCGACCGACCGCCCGGTGATCTTTTCGGCGCATGGTGTTGCCAAGGCCGTGCCGGAAGAGGCCGAGCGGCGGCAGATGGTTTATGTCGATGCGACCTGCCCCCTGGTGTCCAAGGTGCATATCGAGGCCGAGAGGCACCACGCCAACGGGCTCCAGATGGTCATGATCGGCCATGCCGGGCACCCGGAAACCATCGGCACGATGGGGCAGCTTCCTGACGGTGAAGTTTTATTGGTCGAGACCGAGGCGGATGTTGCGACGCTTGCGCCGCGCGATCCGGATCGGCTTGCCTTCATCACCCAGACCACGCTGTCCGTCGATGACACAGCGGGCATCGTGAATGCGCTGAGGGCGCGGTTCCCGGCCATCATCGGGCCGCACAAGGAAGACATCTGTTACGCGACGACGAACCGGCAGGAGGCGGTGAAGGCCATTGCTCCGCGTGCGGACGCCTTGTTGGTGATCGGTGCGCCGAATTCCTCAAACTCCCGCAGGCTGGTGGAAGTCGCGCGCTCACGCGGCTGCGACTACGCGCAGCTTGTCGGCCGGGCGGATGAGATCGACTGGCGCGCGCTCGAGGGCGTCCGCTCCATCGGCCTGACAGCGGGCGCGAGCGCCCCCGAAGTGCTGGTGGACGAGGTGATCGAGGCCTTCCGCGACCGTTACGAGGTGACGGTGGAGACCGTCGAAACCGCGACCGAAAATGTCGAGTTCAAGGTGCCGCGCGTGCTGCGCGAACCTGCTTGACCGCCGGGGCCATCGCGGGTGCGAAGTGACATGATTGCCGAACCCGCGAGGAGTCCCCGATGATATCCGCCCAATTCCTGCTGACCGCGCTTGTCGTGGTCGTCATTCCCGGCACCGGGGTCGTCTACACGCTGGCCGTCGGTCTTGGCCGGGGGCGGCGCGCGGCGCTTTGGGCCGCGCTGGGCTGCACGGTCGGGATCGTCCCGCACCTCGCTGCCGCAACGCTGGGTCTTGCCGCTGTGCTGCATACCTCGGCAGTCCTGTTCAACGTGGTGAAGTTCGCGGGCGTCGCATACCTTCTGTGGCTGGCGTGGCAGACGCTGCGCTCTGGCGGCACGCTTGCCGTGAGCCGCGAGACGACCGGGGACCCGGGCCGCCGGATCGCCACGCGCGGCGCACTCATCAATATCCTGAACCCCAAGCTCTCGGTCTTTTTCCTCGCTCTCCTGCCGCCGTTCCTGTCGGGCGATCCGGCGGCCGCGACTGGCGAGATGATCACCCTCGGCCTCGTGTTCATGGCGCTGACTTTCATCGTCTTCGCCCTTTACGGTGCTTTCGCGGCCAAGGCGCGCGACGGCTTACTCGCCTCCGAGCGCGCGATGCGGTGGCTGAACCGCTCGTTCGCCGGGATCTTCGCGCTGCTCGCGGGCCGACTCGCGCTGGAGCGCGCATGAGTCTGATCCCGCGCGTCCCGCTGCTGCTCGGCCTTGCCGGGCTTATCCCTTTCGTCTGGGGACTGGTCACGAGTTTCGTCGCCGTTCCGGCCCTGTCAGATTACTTCGTGGGTTTCGGTGTGCTCGCGGATTACGGGATGATCATCCTCGCCTTCATGTCCGGCGTCATCTGGGGTTTCGCAACCCGCGCGACGGGTCGACAGGCGACCACGTTTTATGTGATCTCCGTGATCCCCGCACTCTGGGCGTTCTTCTTCGCCTTCGGCGAAAACACCCTTCTGACACTGGCGGCCGGGTTTCTGTTCATCCTGCCGGTCGACATCGCGGCGGCGCGCGCGCGGCTGGCGCCGGACTGGTGGCCGCGCCTGCGGTTGCTTCTCACGGCCGTCGTCGTCCCGTGCCTCGTCATCGGCCATTTCGCATGAGCGTGGACCGTGAGACCATCGCGGTCTACGACGCCCGGGCGCAGGACTATGCGGACATGGTGGCAGGCGTCGAGCATCCGGGGCTGGATGCCTTTCTGGCCGCGCTGCCGAAGAGGGCGGAGGTGCTCGACCTCGGCTGTGGCACCGGGGCGATGTCGCGTCGGATGATGGATGCGGGGTTACGGGTCGATGCGACCGATGCCTCCGCCGCGATGGTGGAACTGGCGCGCCAACGCGACGTGCCTGCCCGGCAGGCAGTGTTCGCCGACCTTGACGCGAACGGGGTTTACGACGGGGTCTGGGCCAACTTCTCGCTCCTCCATGCACCGCGCGCCGACTTCCCCGGTCACCTCGCTCAGGTCCATCGGGCGTTGAAACCCGGCGGGCATTTTCATATCGGGGTGAAGCTTGGGACCGGCGAGAAACGCGACGGGATCGGGAGGTTCTACACCTACTATGCCGAGGACGAGTTGGACGACTATTTGAACACGGCGGGATTCACGCCGATCACCCGAAAGAAAGGCGAGGGGCGTGGCCTCGATGGGACGAAAGCCCCGTGGATCTGGGTGTTGTCGCATGGTTGAACTTGTCGCGCACACGGATGGTGCCTGCTCCGGCAATCCCGGCCCCGGCGGCTGGGGTGTTCTTCTTCAGGCCAAGGATGGCGAACGGGTCGTGAAGGAACGCAACCTGTCGGGGGGCGAGGCCGCGACGACCAACAACCGGATGGAGCTGATGGCCGCGATCATGGCGTTGGAAACGCTCGAGCGGCCCTCGGACCTGACGATCGTGACGGACAGCCAGTATGTGAAGAACGGCGTCACCACCTGGATTCATGGGTGGAAGCGCAACGGCTGGAAGACCGCCGCGAAGAAGCCCGTCAAAAACGCGGAGCTATGGCAGCGGCTCGACGAGGCGCAGGCGCGTCACCAGGTCGAGTGGAAATGGATCAAGGGCCATGCGGGCCATGCCGAGAACGAAAAGGCCGACGAACTGGCGCGCGAGGGGATGGCGCCGTTCAAATAGTCACTTCCTGACGTAGGTCTGCCAGAACCAGATCAGGAACGCAGCCCCCACGACGGCACCGAGAAAGCCGAAGGCGACGCTCCCCACACTCACGATGATGCGCAGCACGAGCCCGCCGATGAGCGCGCCGATCACGCCGATGGCGACCGTGGTCAGGATGTCGGTTTCGACCTTCATGAGCCGGGTCGCCACGAAACCTGCGGCCGCGCCAACGATGATGATGAAGATGACGTTCATACCTCCAATATGAGGCATGAACGCAGCTTCACAAGCTCTGTCAGGCGGATTTCGCGACCGGCGCGGCCCGGTCGCGGCCATGCGGGGCGTCCCAGTCGATGGTCGGCCCGACCGGGATGATCCGATGCGGGTTCACGCTTTCATGGCTGTAGTGGTAGTGGCGGATGTAGTGGTCGGGGTGAACCGTGTTCGCGACACCGGGCCACTGGTAAAGCTCGCGGGAATAGGCCCAGAGGTTCGGGAAGTCGACCAGCCGGTTCCGGTTGCACTTGAAGTGGCCGTGATAGACCGGATCGAAGCGCAGAAGGGTGGGCAGGAGCCGCCAGTCCGCTTCGGTCACCCGGTCGCCGGTCAGATAGCGCTGCCGCGACAGGATGTCCTCGAGCCAGTCCATCGAGTCGAACAGCGCACCCACGGCCTCGTCATAGGCGTCCTGCGACGTGGCGAAACCGGACTTGTAGACGCCGTTGTTCACCGTGTCATAGACGCGGGCGTTCACGGTTTCGATCTCGTCATGGAGGTCTGCGGGATAGAAATCCTGCGTGTCCCCGGTGAGATCGTTGAAGGCCGAGTTGAACATCCGGATGATCTCGGCGCTTTCGTTGGATACGATGGCGTTCGTCTTCTTGTCCCACAGGATCGGCACCGTGACGCGGCCCGAAATGGTCGGGTCGGCCTCCGTGTAGATGTCACGCAGGAACGGTTTGCCCATAAGCGTGTCCCCCGTGGCGCCGACGAAATCCGTGTCGAAGGTCCAGCCGTCGTCGAGCATGTCAGGATGCACGACCGAAACGTCGATGTGATCCACAAGGCCCTTCAGCGTGCGGAAGATCAGGGTGCGGTGGGCCCACGGGCAGGCGTAGGAGACATAGAGGTGATAGCGACCCGATTCGGCTTTGAATCCGGCATCGCCGGTCGGACCGGCGGATCCATCCGGCGTGATCCAGTTTCTGAACTTCGTTTCGCTGCGCACGAACTTGCCGCCATGCGCCTTGGTGTCATACCAACCGGTGTTCCATTCGCCGTTCTCGAGATAGCCCATCGTGCGTCTCCTCATGTTTGCTTGGCCACTTACATAGGGAAACGATCATCTGTGCGATACGGTTCAATCGGCGCAAGCTTCGTGCGCTCCTGCACATACGACGCTTTCGATTGAGCGGGTGTCGCCTTTCCTGTAGTGACTCCCGCGACGATGCCCCAAGAGGGGCCGGAGAGGTGACTGCCGAATGATCGACCCAGACCGGGGATCAGGGCGCGGTGTCGTCGGTCGATGACGCATGGCCTCTCCGCGCCCGGACGCTGCAAAGGACCATGCCGATGACCCGCCTTCTCGCTTTCTTCGCTTTCCTGCCCGGCATGGCGCTGGCCCATCCGGGCCATCTTGCCGACGTGGCCGGGCACGACCACCTCGTCGCCGGTGTCGCGATCGGTGTGGCCATCGGCGTTGCCGTCTGGGGTGCGCTGCGCGGCCGAAAGGACG
Source organism: Maritimibacter sp. UBA3975 (assembly GCF_002384975.1). Taxonomy (NCBI): domain Bacteria; kingdom Pseudomonadati; phylum Pseudomonadota; class Alphaproteobacteria; order Rhodobacterales; family Roseobacteraceae; genus Maritimibacter; species Maritimibacter sp. UBA3975. The sequence goes on along the minus strand of NZ_DGCP01000011.1, from coordinate 440,494 downwards.
AAGAGGTCTCGGACGAGACCGATGAGGCCGCCGATTCCGAAACGCAGGAGGCCTGAGATGTCCAAGACCGGCGTGATGATCTGTGGCCACGGCTCGCGCAGCCAGGCTGCCGTCGATGAATTCAAGGTGCTGGCCGAAAAGCTGCCCGCCTATTTCCCTGACGACTGGATGGTCGATTATGGCTACCTCGAATTTGCCAACCCGGTGATCCGATCGGGGCTCGACAACCTGCGTGACGCGGGATGCGACAAGATCCTCGCCGTACCGGGGATGCTGTTCGCTGCGATGCATTCCAAGAACGACATTCCCGCGGTGCTCAACACCTATGCTGCCGAACATGGGGTCGAGGTGTCCTATGGCCGCGAACTTGGCGTGGACCCGAAGATGGTCGCGGCCGCCGGCGAGCGCGTGCGCGATGCCGTTTCGGCGGCGGATGCCGAACACGGCCCCGTTCCGCGCGAAGAGACCTGTCTCGTCGTGATCGGGCGTGGCGCGTCCGACCCGGACGCCAATGCGAACGTCGCCAAGATCGCACGGCTCTTGCAGGAAGGGTTGGGCTTCGGCTGGCTGGAGGTCGGCTATTCCGGTGTCACTTTCCCGCTGGTCGAGCCCTGCCTGCAACATGCGGCCAAGCTGGGTTACAAGCGGATCGTCGTGTTCCCCTATTTCCTGTTCACCGGCATCCTGATCGACCGGATCTATGGCTTCACCGATCGTGTTGCCGCAGCGCACCCCGAGATCCAGTTCGTCAAGGCGGGCTACCTGAACGACCATCCCAAGGTGCTCGAAACCTTCGCCGAGCGCGTGACCGAGCAACTGGGCACTGTTCCGCCGCCGAACTGCGGCACCTGCCCCTATCGCGAACAGGTCCTGTCGATGGACGGTGGCGCACATAAACACATCAAGCCGGAGGACCGGGCGGGGCATCCGGCGTTTTCCGACACGCCGCCCCCGACCTGCGTGATGTGCAAATACCGGGTCGAAGTGCTGGGTTTCGAAGCCGAGGTGGGCGCTGTGCAGGAGAGCCACCACCACCATGTCGAAGGGCAGGGGGCACAGGCCCCCGGCTCCCGGGTCGAGGATTGCACATACTGCGACACGTTCTGCACCGGTGAGTGCCGCCTGCACCTGCACGATCACCACCATCACCACGACCATGACCACGATCACGGGCACCATCACCACCATCACGCAGAATACCCGCACGCCAGGCACCCGCACGGCCCCGAGTCGGCGCGCTCGAAATGACTGGACGCCCGCCCCTGCGCTACGAGCGTGACCCGGCTGCAATTTACCGTCAGAGCTTCGCGACCGTCGAAAAGGAAGCGCGGCTGGATCGGTTCGATGCGGGCATGGCGCAGCTTGCCACGCGGATCATCCATGCCTGCGGGATGGTGGAAGTTGCGGACCGGCTGGCGTTTTCCGACGGGGCCTTTGCGGCGGGGCAGGCGGCGCTGGCATCCGGCGCGCCGGTTCTGTGTGATTGCGAGATGGTGGGCGCGGGGATCATCCGGCGCTATTTGCCCGCTCAGAACGAGGTCGTGGTGACACTCAATGACGCATCGGTGCCGGAGCGCGCGCGCGACATCGGCAATACACGCAGCGCAGCCGCGGTAGAGCTTTGGGCCGACAGGCTTGAGGGCGCGGTGGTCGCCATCGGCAACGCCCCGACGGCGCTGTTCCACCTTCTCGAACTGCTCGATGCCGGCGCGCCGAAGCCCGCCGTGATCCTCGGGTTCCCCGTCGGTTTCGTGGGGGCCGCCGAGTCCAAGGCGGAGCTTGCGAACAACCCGCGCGGTTGCGACTACGTCGCGCTGCGGGGGCGCCGCGGCGGGTCGGCCATCGCCTCGGCCGCGGTCAATGCGCTGGCCGCAGGTCTGCCGGAGCGGGTGCAGTGAGCGCGCCCTGGCTTCATATCGTCGGGATCGGCGAGGATGGGCTCGACGGTCTGACCCCTGCGACTCGCACCGTTGTCGAAACGGCCGAGATCATCGTCGGCGGCGACCGGCACCATACGCTTGCGGATGGACTCACGGCGCAACGAGTCGCCTGGCCGTCGCCCTTCGATGCGCTGATCGACCAGCTGTTGTCCTACAAAGGCAAGCGCGTGGTCGTGCTGGCCACCGGCGACCCCCTCTGGTTCTCGGTCGGCGCGCGCATCGGGCGCGCGATTCCGGCGGACGAGATCACGTTCCATCCGCAGCTCTCCGCCTTCCAACTCGCCAGTGCGCGAATGGGGTGGAGCATGGCAGACCTCGAGACGCTCACGGTGCACGGCCGCCCGGTCGAGCAGATGATCGCCTTCATCCAGCCCGACGCGCGGCTCCTGATCCTGACGACGGGTGAAGAGACTCCGGCCCAGATCGCGCGGTTCCTGACGGAACGTGGGTTCGGGAAGTCGCCCATGACGGTGCTCGCCAATATGGGCGGGAAGGACGAGACTCGGTTCGACGGCATTGCGGAAAGCTGGTCCCACGAAGTCCCCGCTTTCAACACCCTCGCCGTGGAGTGCATTGCCGCCCCGGACGCGGCCCTCGTGCCACGCGTTCCCGGACTTGCGGATGAACTCTTCGAGTCCGATGGCACCATGACCAAGCGCGAGGTGCGGGCGATCACCGTGGCCAAGCTCATGCCGATGCGCGGCGCGCTGCTGTGGGATATCGGGTGCGGCTCCGGGTCCGTCGCGATCGAGTGGATGCGCGCGGCACGCTATGCCCGCGCAATCGGGATCGAACCGCGAGACGACCGGCGGGCCATGGCGGCCGCGAATGCGCTGGCGCTGGGTGCGCCGCGGCTCGACCTCGTAGACGGCGAAGCGCCGATGGTTCTGCAAGGCCTCGAACGCCCGGACGCCATCTTCGTCGGTGGCGGGATGAGCGAAGAGACGTTTCGCGCGGCGTGGGAGGCCCTGCGGCCCCTTGGCCGGTTCGTCGCCAACGCGGTGACGCTGGAAAGCGAAGGGCTCCTCAATGACCTGCATTTCCGCCATGGCGGGGAACTCACCCGGATCGCGGTGGATCGTGCCGAGCCGCTCGGGTCTATGCGGGGCTGGCGCTCCGCCATGACCGTGACGCAGTGGAGCCTTTTGAAACGATGACCGGCATGCTCATCGGTGTGGGCCTCGGGCCGGGCGATCCGGACCTGATGACGCTCCGGGCCGCGCGGGTCATCGGCGCGGCGGAGGTCGTCGCTTATCCCACTCTACCCGGCACCGACAGCTTCGCGCGGTCCATCGCGGCGGACCTGATCCGGCCGGACGCCGATGAGATCGTGATCGAAGTGCCGATGACCAAGGCCCGTGAGCCCGCTCAGGCGGCCTATGAAGTGGGAGCAGAGCGCATCGCGGCGGCCCTGGAGGCCGGTCGCGACGTGGCGGTGCTCTGCGAAGGGGACCCGTTCTTCTACGGGTCGTTCATGTATCTTCATTCCCGACTTGCGGAGCGTTTCCCGGTCACCGTCATTCCCGGCATCACCTCCGTCTCTGCTGCGACCGCAGGGGCCTTGCGCCCGCTCGTGGCACGCAACGAGGTGCTCACGGTCCTGCCGGGCCCCATCGACAGCGCAATGCTTGCCAGTAAAGTCGAACAGGCCGAGGCGGTGGTCATCATGAAGGTTGGCCGCCACCTTTCCCGCATCCGCGATGTCCTCGACCAGTTGGGGCTTGCCGAGCAGGCTATCTATGTCGAACGGGCCACGCTGGACGCCGAGCGGATCCTGCCGCTGGCCGAAGCGCCGGACCCGGCCCCTTATTTCTCTCTGATACTCGTCACGAAAGGCTCCGATCCGTGGCTTTGAAACCTGTCGTCCTCTGTCTCAACCGCTCCGGCGAGGCCGTCGCGCATCGCGTGGCCGATGCGCTCGGCGCGTCCGTTCATGGTCGGGAGGGGCGGGTCGAAAAGGCCGATGCCTTCTTCCCGAATGCGCTCGATCATACGCGCGACCTGTTTGCGGCGGGAACGCCCATCGTGGGCGTCTGCGCGGCGGGCATCCTGATACGCGCCGTCGCGCCGATCCTCGCGGACAAGCGAACGGAGCCACCGGTCATCGCCGTGTCCGATGACGGCAGCGTCGCAATCCCGCTGTTGGGCGGGCATCGCGGGGCGAACCGGCTTGCAACCGAAATCGCCGAGGCGCTTGGGGCCAAAGCTGCGGTGACCACGGCTGGAGACGTGGCCTTGGGTGTTGCGCTCGACGTGCCGCCTGCGGGCTATCGTCTTGCGAATCCGGAGGATGCCAAGTCCGCGATGGCCGCGATGTTGTCCGGCGGCGGTGCGAAGGTGATCGGGAATGCGGTCTTCGAGATCGAGAGCGATCCCGACGGCAGGGTGGAACTCGTGGTGACCGAAGAACCGGTGGACGGTGGCCCACAACGGCTCGTCTACCACCCGCAGTCCTTCGTCCTTGGTGTGGGCTGCGCGCGGGGGGCCGATCCGGCCGAATTGCGCGCATCCGTCGATGTGATGCTGGCTGAAGCTGGCGTGGCGCATGGGGCGATCGCTGCCGTTGCCACGCTGGACCTGAAGGGCGATGAGCCGGCCATGAACGCGCTCGCCCGCGACCTCGGTGTGCCACTCAAGGTCTTCTCTGCGGACGAACTGGAGGCCATGACCCCCCGTCTGGCCACCCCTTCGGAGGTCGTCTTTGCCGAGGTGGGATGCCACGGTGTCGCCGAAGGCGCAGCACTGGCCAGCGCGGGTGAGGATGCGATCCTCGCGGTCACCAAGCGCAAAACGGCGAATACCACCTGTGCCCTGGCGAATGCACCCGCGCCCCTCACCGCGCCCGCGGGCCGGGCCCGCGGCAAACTGTCGATCATCGGGATCGGGCCGGGGCAGGCGACCTGGCGCACCCCGGAAGCGTCGCGGCTGATCCAGGAAGCCCAAGAGCTTGTGGGTTATGGCCTCTATATCGACCTCCTCGGCCCGCTCGTAGCAGGCAAGACGCGGTCGGATTTTCCGCTGGGCGGAGAAGAGGATCGGTGCCGGTATGCCCTTGAGCAGGCCGGGAAAGGTCGCAATGTCGCGCTGATCTGCTCAGGCGATGCCGGTATCTACGCGATGGGCGCGCTCGTGTTCGAGCTTCTCGACCGTGGCGCGCATGAGACCGGCGTGTCGGATGCCGCGCGGCGGGTGGAGGTCATCTCGACACCCGGCGTCTCGGCACTTCAGGCGGCGGCCGCGCGGGCCGGTGCGCCGCTGGGTCACGACTTCTGCGCGATCTCGCTCTCGGACCTTCTGACTCCGCGCGAGGATATCGTGAAGCGGCTTCATGCGGCGGCGGAGGGCGATTTCGTGATCGCTTTCTATAACCCGGTGTCGCGGCGCCGGAGGACCCTTCTGGCGGAGGCGCGGGATATCCTGTTGGACCATCGGCCCGCCGATACCCCTGTCCTTCTTGCCTCGTCACTGGGAAGACCAGAAGAAAACATACGCTACCGTAGGTTGGCCGAGCTTGAGGTGGACGAGGTGGACATGCTCACCGTCGTCCTGATCGGATCGTCCAACTCGCGACTTGCGGAACTGGGCGAGGGCCCGCGCATGTTCACGCCGCGCGGCTATGCCCGGCGAATCGATGGTGACCTGCGCGACGTGGGCAACCGGCATCTCGAAACGGAGGACACACCATGACCGTCTATTTCATCGGAGCGGGTCCGGGTGACCCGGAATTGCTGACCCTCAAGGCGCAGCGGATCATCGGGGAGTGTCCCATATGCCTCTACGCCGGATCGCTCGTGCCGCCTGAAGTCGTTGCTTGTGCTCCGGATGGCGCGCGCGTGATGGACACCGCGCCGATGACGCTGGATCAGACACATGCCGAGATCGTCGCGGCCCATGAGCGGGGCGAGGACGTGGCCCGCGTGCATTCCGGCGATCCGTCGCTCTACGGGGCCATCGCCGAGCAGATCCGACGGCTGCGCGAAGCGGACATCGACTATCAGATCATTCCGGGCGTGCCTGCCTATGCCGCAGCTGCTGCCGCTCTGGGCCAGGAGTTGACAGTCCCGGAAATAGCGCAAAGCATTGTTCTGACACGGGTTTCCATGCAGTCGACGGCAATGCCCGAGGGCGAGACGCTGGAAAACTTCGCGCGGACCGGCGCGACGCTCGCCATCCACCTTGGCGTGCGCAACATGCGCGAGATTGAGCGTGTGCTGACGCCGCATTACGGTGCGGACTGCCCTGTCGTGGTCGCCTACCGCGTCGGGTGGCCGGACGAGATGCTCATTCGTGGCACGCTTTCGGACATCCGCCTGAAGGTGCGGGCCGAAAAAATCACGCGCACGGCGTTGATCCTGGTGGGTCCCGCGCTCGGCAAGGTCCGGGCGTTCAAGGATTCGGCGCTCTACGACCCTACGCGACCGCATGTTCTTCGGCCGGTCGTCGGTGTCGACCTGGTGGAAGAAAACAACACCTGACAGGAACAGACTCGATCTCAGGATCGTTATCTTGACGCAAACCATTGCGCTGGCATGGTTTCGATAATCAGGAGGGCGCAATGGATCATTTGCCGGAAAACCTTCGCGAAGAACTCGCGGCCGCACAGAAGAAAAAAGCGCGCAAAGCGGCGCACATGCGTGTTGCGGTCGGCGAGGAGATGTATCCGGTGCTCGAGTTCCGTGATGGCGGCTTCGCTCTCGACATTCAGGACGCACCGAAGCTGCGCGGGCTTGTGGATCTCTACGCCGGGCCGAACCACCTGTATCAGTGCCTGATCGTCGCGTCCGAAGCGGATGGTGCTCTGATGCGGTATGACTTCAAGCGCTCCACGGCGGCCACCGACAAAGCGCCCCTCGACTTCGCGCGAGATCCGGACGCGCCGATTGCGCTGCTTCCGCGCTGAAGGTTCAGGCGGCGACGAGACGGCGGACGAGCGATAGGCATTTCGTCGCAAAGACCGTGTATCGGTCTACCGCCCCCAATCCTTGTCCTGCATTTCCCGCAGCCGGCTTGCCGTGCGTTCGAATTCAAAGCTGCCTTCGCCCTCGACATAGAGGTATTCCGGCTGTGCCGCCGCGCTCGCGACCAATCGCACATGCGCCTCGTAGAGTGCATCGATCAGGGTGACGAAGCGCTTGGCCTCGTTGAAATTCTGGCGCGACAATGAGGGGATGTCGTCAAGGACGAGCACCTTCAGCGCGTCCGCGATGGCAAGATAGTCCGCTGGCCCGAGCATCCGCCCGCACAACTCGTAGAACGCGGCACGCCCGACGCCGTTGCGATAGGCGGGAATCTCGACGGCCCGGTTCTTGACGTTGAGAATGAGCGGCTCCGCTGTTCCGCCGCCGGTCAGGTCCTTCCAGACCGCGTCCATCGCCTTGCGCGCCTCGGCGTCGGCGGGGGTGAAATAGACATTGCCGCCCGTCAGACGGTCCTGCCGATAGTCGCGGTGGCTGGTCAGTTCGTGGACGACCAGTCGTTCCTTGATGAGATCAATGAAGGGGAGGAACAATTGGCGGTTCAGCCCGTCTTTGTAGAGGTCGTCCGGAACGCGGTTCGACGTCGTGACGATGACCACGTTTTCGCGCAGAAGGACTTCGAACAGCCGACCGACGACCATCGCGTCGGCGATGTCGGTGATCTGCATTTCGTCGAGCGCCAGAACGCGAAGGTCCTTGGCGATGCGCGCGGCGACAGGCGCGATGGCGTCGGATTCGCCCGCCTTGCGCGCGGCGTGCAGGCCTTCCTGCACCTCCTGCATGAAAGCGTGGAAGTGGACCCGCCGCTTCTCGGCGATCGGGAGATGTTCGATGAACAGGTCCATCAGCATGGACTTTCCGCGCCCGACACCACCCCAGAGGTAAAGCCCGCCGGGCACATCCTCAGGCTTGTGAAACAGTCCGCCCAGGAGGCCGCGCCGTTTCGCGGGTGTGGCGACGAGATGGGCCCGGATATCGTCGAGGAGCGGCAGGGCCTCCTCCTGCGCCGGGTCCGGGGTCAGCGTGCCGTCCGCCACGCGGGCTGCGTAGATGTCCTTTAGCGTCTCAGTCATGGAGTTCCGTCTAGCCCGGCAGCCCGGATAGGGAAAGGTGATATGGCGTATCACGAATTCGCGTTTGACGCGGGCCGCGAAATGGGAAGATTGCAGGTGCAACGGAGGGTTCCCCATGTCGCAGCCGCGCCTGTTCACCCCGGTTCTGATCGCCGGGTGTCTCGTCCTGATGGTGAGTTTCGCGATCCGGGCGAGTTTCGGGGTCTTCCAGATTCCCATCGCATCGGAATTCGGCTGGCCACGGGCCGAGTTCAGTTTTGCCATTGCCATGCAGAACCTCGCCTGGGGCATCGGGCAACCGATTTTTGGCGCCATCGCCGAGAAGGTCGGTGACCGCAAAGCGATCATTCTGGGCGCGCTTCTTTACGCGGCCGGACTGGTCGGATCGTCTTTCGCGGTCACGCCGGGTGCGCATGACGCGCTTGAGTTCGTCATCGGTTTCGGCGTGGCGGGCACAGGGTTTGGCGTCATTCTTGCCGTGGTCGGGCGGGCGGCCTCGGACGCGCAACGCTCGCTGGCGTTGGCCGTGGCGACCGCCGTGGGGTCGTCAGGCCAGATCTTCGGGCCGCCCGTGGCCGAATGGCTTCTGGGCTTCATGCCGTGGCAGAATGTCTTTCTCATCTTCGCGGTCGCGATCCTCGCGGTGCTGGCGGTCCTCCCCCTGATGCGGGCGCCGGTGGCAAATCGGCAGGAGATCGTCGAGAGCCTTGGCACGGTTTTGACGCGCGCCATGCGCGACCCGTCCTTTGCCCTGATCTTCCTCGGTTTCTTTTCCTGTGGCTATCAGCTCGGCTTCATGACCGCGCATTTCCCAGCCTTCGTGACCGAGATGTGCGGGGCCATCGATCCCGGCGGATTGCTCGCAAGCGTCGGAGTCACGACGACCTCAGCGCTCGGGGCTCTGGCGATGGCGCTTGTCGGGGCGGCGAACGTGGCCGGGACGCTGTTTGCCGGCTGGCTCGGCGGGCGGGTTCAGAAGAAGTATGTCCTTGTCGGCATCTACACGCTCCGCACTGTCTTCGCGGCCGTCTTCATCATGCTTCCGATCACGCCGCTCAGCGTCGTCGTCTTTTCGATCACGATGGGGAGCCTGTGGCTTGCCACCGTGCCGCTCACGTCCGGCCTTGTCGCGCATCTCTACGGCCTGCGCTACATGGGCACGCTCTATGGCATCGTCTTTTTCTCGCACCAGCTTGGCAGTTTCCTGGGCGTCTGGCTGGGCGGGCGGTTTTATGACCTGACCGGCGACTACACGATGGTGTGGTGGGTGGGCGTCGGTGTGGGTGCGCTCTCGGCGCTCCTTCACCTGCCGATCCGTGAACGGCGCGCGCCGGTATTGATGCCAGCCTAGGTCGGAAGCGCGGTCGTCTTGAACACCGTGCGCAGTGCAAAACTCGATTGCATGCCTTGCACACCCGGCAGACGGGCGAGCTTCTGGCGGTGCAGGCGCGCGAAGTCGTCGGTGTCGCGGGCGACGACCTTTAGGATGTAGTCCGCCGTCCCGGCCATGAGGTGACATTCGAGGACTTCCGGCACGAGCGCCACTTCGCGTTCGAATGCCTCGAGCAGTTCGTCCGCCTGACCGGAAAGGGATATTTCGACGAAAACCATCGTCGGATAGCCGATCCGCCGCGCAGCCAGCAGGGCCACGTAGTCGCGGATGTACCCATCTTTTTCGAGCCGCTGGACCCGGCGGTGGCAGGCAGAGGCGGAGAGATGGACCCGTTCTGCAAGATCGGCATTCGATATCCGCCCCTTCCGTTGAAGGACGTGCAGAATGCGGCGGTCCATGTCGTCGATTTCCGGTTCCATCGAAGCTCCTGCGAACAGATTGGCCAATGAGGAGTGAATTATTCGAAGAACGTTCGTTTTGCACGGATATTTTTCAACCCCATTGCGGGCGGGTCGGCGTAGCGTCGTCACAAAGAAGGAGAACGTCATGCTGATAGGTTGCCCGAAAGAAATCAAACCGCAGGAATTCCGCGTCGGTCTGACGCCCGCTGCCGCCGGCGAAGCCATTGCCCACGGCCACGAGGTGATCGTCGAAACAGGCGCCGGTGAAGGCTCCGGCTTCAACGACGATGCCTACCGCGCCCTCGGCGCCGGTGTCGTGGATACGGCGGAAGAGGTGTTTGCCCGCGCAGACATGGTCGTGAAGGTAAAAGAGCCACAGGCGGTCGAGCGCAAGCAATTGCGTGAGGGCCAAGTACTCTTCACCTACCTCCACCTCGCACCCGACCCGGATCAGACCCGCGACCTGCTCGCCAGCGGCGCGACGGCCATTGCCTATGAGACGGTGACGGACCGGGACGGTCGCTTGCCGCTCCTCGCCCCGATGTCCGAGGTGGCGGGCAAGCTCGCCCCTCAGGTCGGGGCCTGGACTTTGCAGAAGGCCAATGGCGGGCGCGGCGTGCTCATGGGCGGTGTGCCGGGCGTGTCGCCGGCCAAGGTCGTGGTGATCGGCGGTGGTGTGGTGGGCACACAGGCGGCCCGCGTCGCCTCGGGCATGGGGGCCGATGTCACGGTGCTCGACATGTCGCTGACCCGGCTGCGCCAGCTCGACGATATGTTCCGGGGTGAGTTCAACACCGCCTATGCGTCCCAGGCGCGCACGGCGGAACTGGTGGCCGAGGCCGATATGGTGATCGGTGCCGTGCTGATCCCCGGTGCAGCGGCGCCCAAGCTCATCAGCCGGGCGCAGTTGTCGGAGATGAAGCCGGGAGCGGCGCTTGTCGACGTGGCGATCGACCAGGGCGGCTGCTTCGAGACATCCAAGGCCACGACGCACCAGGATCCGATCTACGAAGTGGACGGGATCATGCACTACTGTGTGGCGAATATGCCTGGCGCGGTCGCCCGCACCTCGACCATTGCGCTGGGCAACGCGACCTTGCCTTACATGATGCGGCTCGCCGATCAGGGCTGGCGCGCGGCGATGGAGGCCGACGAGGGGTTGCTTGGAGGGCTGAACGTCCACGCCGGACAGCTCACGAACTACGCCGTCGGGCGTGCGCTGGAGATCGACGTGGTGTCGCCGACGCTCGCCATTCGGGGCTGAAATGAACGTATGGGGTGCCCCGGTCGGGGCGCCCTGTCACAACCGGAATTCGGGAGGTCCGTGTGGTAGCGTGGGGCGGACTTGAACCGCCGACCCCAGCATTATGAGTGCTGTGCTCTAACCGGCTGAGCTACCACGCCATTCACACGAGGGGGCAGATAGCCGCCGGGGGTGGCCGTGTCAACGGCCAAATGGGGCGAAATCAGCGCCGCATGAATTTCTCCGATGCCCAGCCCACGGCCCCGCTTTCGTGCCGCACGCGGACCCATGATCCGCGCCGTTCCAGAAGGCGCACTTCTTCGCCGTTGTACATGCGACGGATGATGTTGAACTTGGTTCCCGGTCCCGTGCGCAGGTTCAGATAGCCATCCCCCGCCGAGTAGATATATCGGAAGGGCGAAGTGCCCGCGCTGGCAAGGTAACGGGCAAAGGCCCAGCCGACCGCGCCACTCTCATGCCGCACACGAACCCAGCCGCCGGCGCTTTCGAGCGTTTCGACCGAGGAGCCGTGCGGCATCTGGTAGAGTATGTTGAAACCGGACCCCGGCCCGGATCTCAGGTTCAGAAATCCGTCACCGGGGGAGTTGACCAGCATCCGCTCGGCGCGGGCCGACGTGCCCGCAAGAAGTGCAGCGGCGGATGCCGTGATGAATAACCTGCGGTCCATGATGACCTCCCCCTCACGATATGTAGAAGAGGATAGCATGGTTTCCGCATAGCGCTACGAGTCGGATTGCCGCGCGATGGTCACCGCGTCGCCCTCGTCGCTTTTGACGTAGAGCGTGCGATGGGGGAACGGGATGGACAGCCCGGCCGCGTCGAAGGCTTCCTTCAGCCCTTTCGTGAACTCCCACTTGAGGTCCCAGTAGTCCGCGGAGTCCGCCCACATACGCATGGTCAGGTCGACCGAACTGCCGCCAAGGTTCGTCACCCGCGCCCAAGGCTCAGGGTCGTCATGCACGCGCTGATCGGCATTTGCCATGTCGAGCATCACCTTCAGCGCCTTGTCGATGTCGTCGGCATAGTCGATGCCCATCACGATATCGACGCGGCGGGTTTCGTGGTGCGACCAGTTGGTGATGATCGCGCCCCAGGCTTTGCCGTTCGGCACGATGATCTGGACATTGTCGGGCGTGGCCATCTCGGTGAAGAAAAGGTTGATCTCAGTGACCGTCCCGGAGGTCCCGTCGATCGAGATATACTGGCCGTTCCGATAAGGGCGGAACAGAATGATCATGAACCCGGCGGCGATGTCGGACAGCGTGCCCTGTAGCGCAAGGCCGATGGCCAGCGTGGCGGCGCCAAGCATCGCGACCAGCGAGGTCGCCTCGATCCCGAATATGTTGAGGACAGTGATCGCGACGACTGCGAGCAAGACCCAGCGGACGATGGACGACAGGAACGACCCGATGGTCTTGTCGATTCGTTTCGACGCTTCGACCCGGCGGCGTACCATCCGGCTGACGGCGGCGGCGAGGATCCACCCGACGATGAGAATGACGAGGGCCTTGAAACCGTCGAGGACGTAAGGCAGCAGACCGCCGAAACGGTCCAGGAACGTCGCGATCTGCTGTTGAAGCTGTTCTTCCATCTTGATCTGTCCGTTCTTGAGTGTTGGTCAGGGGGGCGAAACGGAACGGGGCCCGCGTTGGCGGACCCCGGTGTCGCGTCGGCGCGTCCGTCAGGCGGACTTGAGGGCGTCGCGGATTTCCGTGAGGAGCTGCACTTCCACCGGAGTCGGCGGATCTTCCGGTGCGCTCTCTTCCTCAGGTTTCTCGGCGGCGGCCTTGATCTTGTTCACTTGGCGCACGAGCATGAACACGACAAATGCGATGATCACGAAATTGATGATCGCCATGATGAACGAGCCATAAGCGAAGACCGAAGCGCCCGCTTCGCGCGCGGCCTCGAGCGATGCGCCCTCGGCCACGTCGCCAGAGAGCACCGCGTAATTATTGGTGAAGTCGATGCCGCCGGTGAACAACCCGATGATCGGGTTGATGAGGTCGGCGACCAGTGAACTGACGATCGCAGTAAAGGCGGCGCCCACGATGATACCCACGGCCATGTCCATGACATTGCCGCGTGCTATGAAGTCCCTGAATTCCTGAAACATTTTCTATACTGATCTCCGATTGTCCGCAGGCTGAAACGCACCCGCCGACAATTACCTACCATGGCGGTCGGGAGAAGCGAAAGCCACGCAGGAAAAAGCCCCGGCGCAGCAATGCACCGGGGCCGGGGAGTTGATTTTCTTGTCGTGGATCAAACCGTCGCGCGGTTCGACTTCGGTCCGGCGATGAGCCAGATGATGAAGCCGAGGAGCGGCAGGACGATCACGAGCAGCGCCCAGAGTACCTTCGCGCCGGTGGACGCGCCGGACGAGAAGATCGACACGAGCGCCCAGATATCGAGGGCGAGAAGGATGATGCCGAAAAGGCCTGTAAGTTCAAACATGTTCATCTCCATATCAACTGGTCCCGAATTTGGATCAGGATTTGGTGATCGAACGCCGCGCGGCGTCGGGTTGTTCCGGCCGATGGCCTGATGGTCGGATCAAGCCACTGATATTTAGAAATTTTTCGGAAGTACCGGGGCCAATCTTCGGCCTTTGGCATGGAGGTCCGAGCAGATCTGATGCGGCTCTCGCGCGGGGAACCGGCAGGCTGCAGCCGTTCCTGCCGGGCCGGTGCGAAATCGGGAAGAAACATTCAGCGCAGGGACACGTTGGTGCGCCGAGGAGGAACGAACCTCCACCAACAGAACGCAGACATGAAAGGCAACGATCATGAAACGCACGACCTTTTTCGCCGCAGCACCGCTGGCCCTCGGCGTGGCCCTGACCGGCGGCATGGCGGCCGCTCAGACCATGAGCTTCGATGCCATGGACCAGAACGACGACCGCATGCTGGAAATGGCCGAACTGGAAGCGGCTTTCGGTGAGAACGCCACCGTCGCACTCCAGACCTACGACATTGACGGCGACGGAATGATCGCCATCGCGGAAGCACGCACGGTGCATTCCACGGCCGGCGCGACGAACAGCGCGGAAACCTTCGACGAAGACGAGTTCTTCGCCGAAAACCCCGCGACCGAAGAAGGCGCCGGTGACGTCGATGATGTCAACGACATGATGGCCGATGGCACGGCTTCGACCGACGGTGATACCTCGGTCGAGGGTGATGCAGATGTCGACGCCAGTGTCATGGCGAATTGATAAGGCATCCTTTGGGCCCGCAAGGGTCCATGCGGAGGGGCGCCCGGCTTCGGGCGCCCTTTTCGTGTCAGCCGGGTAGTGTTCCAGTCAGAACGTAACGCAATATGTCGACCACTTCGCCCGGCGTCCGGGTGACGGCGAGGGCGGCGGCGTCGACCTCTTTCAGCGCATGGTCGTGTTCGGGTGGCTGGAGGATGACGAGCGACTTACCGAGCGCAGCGGCCATGCCGGCATCGAACGCCGCGTTCCACTGCTTGTACTTGTCGCCGAAACGCACGACGACCACGTCGGCGTCTTCAATCCCCTTGCGGGTGCGGATCGCGTTCAGCTTGGCGCCCTTGTGGTCGTGCCAGAATTTGTCCGGCTCTTCCCCCATGATCGCCACCCCGCAATCGTCCGAGGCCGCATGATCCGTGACCGGGGCCGCGAAGGTCACATCCAGCCCCTCCGAGCCGTTCACGATCTGCTCGCGCCAGTCCGTGTGGATTTCGCCTGAGAGGTAGACGTTCAGGGTCATTTGGGGCCTCCGATCAGTTTGAGTGGCGTCCCGACACGGGCCGGGACACCAGTGGCTTCAGCCGCGCAGCGTGCCGCCCGTGGCTTTTGAAACCTTCTCGACGATCTTCGCCGCGACCGCTTCGATCTCTTTCTCGGTGAGCGTGGCGTCGGTCGGCTGCATCCGCACGGTGATCGCGATGGATTTCTGACCGGCTTCGCCGAGCTTGCCGCCGGTGAACTGGTCGAATACCCGCACATCCTCGATCAAGGCCTTGTCGGCGCCCGCTGCGGCGTTGACCAGCGTCAGCGCCTCGACATCAGCATCGACGACGAACGCGAAGTCGCGCTCCACCGGTTGCAGGTCCGAGATCGTCAGCGCGGGCCGGGTCGCGTTCGACTTGCGCGGCATCGGGATTTCTTCGGGATAGAGCGTGAAGGCGACGGCCGGCCCCTTTACGTCCATCTCTGCCAGCACCTTTGGGTGCAGCTCGCCAAAAACGCCCAGCACCTTTTTCGGGCCGAGGCAGATTTTGCCGTGCCGGCCCGGATGCCACCAACCCTCGGCCCCGCGCAGGACCTGCACCTTGGCGGGCGCACCCATCGCGGCAAGGATCGCCTCGGCGTCCGCCTTTGCATCGTATGTGTCGAAGCCGCGTGCGGCACCGTGCACATCCTTGGGCCCCGTCGCGCCGATGAGGACGCCGGAGATCGCCAGACGTTGCTCGTCCGGCTCGCCGCCGTGCCAGATCGCGCCGACTTCGAACAGGGCGAGGTCCATGAACCCGCGCGCCTGGTTGCGGGCGGCGGCCTGCAGCAGACCCGGCAGCAGGTCGGGGCGCATGTGGCTCATCTCTGACGAGATCGGGTTTTCGAGCATCGTCGCGGTGTCGCCGCCCGAGAACAGCGCGGCGGAGGCCGCGTCGATGAAGCTGTAGGTGACGCACTCGTTATACCCCAGTGCCGCCGCCGTGCGCCGCGCCGTGTTCTCGCGCACCTGCATCGGGGTCAGGACGGGTTTCGGCACGCCCGTGGTGGCGCGCGACATGGGCTTGCCCACCAGCTTGGTCAGCGACGCGATGCGCGCCACTTCCTCGACCAGATCGGCCTCGCCAAGCACGTCGGGCCGCCACGACGGAACGTGGGCCATGTCGCCCTCCATCGTGAACCCAAGCGCCTCAAGCGAGGCGCGCTGCGTCTCGGCGGGGATGTCCATACCGACCAGCGACGAACAGCGCGCGGTGTCGAGCTTGTAGGCGCGCGACGTATCCGGCACCTCACCGGCGGTCACGACCTCGGATGCCTCGCCACCGCAGAGATCGAGGATCATCTGGGTTGCCAGTTCGATGGCCAGGGGGTTGAAGGCCGGGTCGATGCCGCGTTCGTTTCGATAACGGGCGTCGGAGTTGATCTTGAGCGCGCGGCCGGTGCGGGCGATCTGGATCGGCTCCCACACGGCGGCTTCGAGAAAGACGTTCACGGTTTCCTCGGTGCAGCCGGTTTCCTCGCCGCCCATGATGCCCGCAACGCTCTCGACGCCTTCTGCGTCAGAGATCACGACCATCCCCGGTTCGAACGTGTAGGTCTTTTCATCAAGCGCCAGAAGCTGCTCGCCACCCGTGGTCTTGTGGATGCGCAGATCGCCTTTGACCTTGTCGGCATCGAAGACGTGCAGAGGGCGGTTCTGATCGTAGGTGAAGAAGTTGGTGATATCGACCAGCGCCGAGATCGGGCGCAGGCCGATGGCCTTGAGCCGCTGTTGCAGCCACGCGGGGGAAGGTCCGTTCGTCACGCCCTTGATGAGCCGGCCCTGAAAGATATAGCAGCCATCGTCGCCCGCCGTGTCGCCGTCGATGGTCACGTTGATCGGGCTCTTGAAGGTGCCCGGCACGTTCGCCTCGGGCGCGGGTTTCAGCGTGCCCAGACCACGGGCGGCCAGGTCGCGCGCCACGCCGCGCACGCCGAGCGCGTCGGGACGGTTCGGGGTGATCGCGATGTCGAACACCGGGTCGACCTTGGCCGGGTCGTTGGCCGCGAGCCAGTCGATGAACTTTTCGCCCACCTCGCCCGAAGGCAGCTCGATGATGCCGGTGTGCTCGTCCGACAGCTCCAGCTCGCGCTCGGAGGCCATCATGCCGTGGCTTTCGACGCCCCGGATCTTGCCGACGGACAGGGTGACGTCGATGCCGGGGACGTAGTCGCCGGGCTTGGCGAGCACCACCGTGATCCCCTCGCGCGCATTGGGCGCGCCGCAGACGATCTGCTTGTCGCCTTCGTTCGTCTCGACGGTGCAGACGCGCAGGCGGTCGGCATCGGGGTGCTGCTCCGCATGCTTGACCTTGGCCAGCGTGAAGGTCGACAGGCGGTCGGCGGGGTTCACGACCTCTTCGATCTCAAGCCCGAGGTCGGTCAGGGTCTCGGCGATCTCGTCCACCGAGGCCGTGGTGTCGAGGTGATCTTTCAGCCAGGAAAGTGTGAATTTCATCGGTCTTGTCCTTTCTCGGCACCGCTCAGCGGTCTGCCAGATCCTCTACCAGTTCGAAATGCTCGAAGAGCAGCATCATATTCGGGTCGAACCCGCCGTTGCGGGTGAAATAGGCCTCGTGGTCGCGCCGCCAGCCGTCGAGGCTGTCGTTCTCGCCCTCGGCCAGCGCCATCTCTTCGGTGACGTCCTTGAACGCGACCTCGTCAACTTGGGTGGTGCGGATAACGAGGGCCGGGGTGCCGTCCCAGTTCATCGCAATGTCGCAGCGGCCGACCGCGGGCCGGGCGTCGGGATCGGCGTCGAACTCCGACAACCGGTCGCAGGTCGCGCGCTTCTGGCCGGACCGGACGAGGGCGAGCAGGTCGTTACACAGCGCCTCGCTGTCCCCGAAGGTGAAATTGCCCGCGCCGGGATAGGTCTGGTTCAGGTCTTCCATCTCGTCGGTCATGGTCAGTCCCTCAGGCGTTTGGCGAGGTCGTCGTCGTCGCCGATGGCGTAAAGTTTGAGTTCACGGACGAGCCGCAGGGTCGGTTTGATCGCGAAGCAGACGGAGCCGACGACGAACAGCCATGTCGCGGCGGTCTGGGTGTCTTCGGAGAAAAACAGGAAAGACCCGATCAGAAAGGCCGCCGCGGCAATGAAATCGACGCAGGTATAAGCGATCTCGAACAGCGCATAGATGCGCTTTGTGCGTTCGGATTTCTGGCGGTTTTCGTGTCTGAAGAGGGGCATTAATCCAGCTCCGATCCATCCTGTTTCATCAATCTGACGAGCTCGCCTCTTTCGAATACAATCCTGTCATACGGGTTTCTCATTTCGCCATCCGAACACTTCATGTCGTCCAATCTACCGAAGTAGTAGTCGTTCACAGCAGTTACTACTTTAGTGGCTTGATCGGTGACTTTGACCGGTGAGACCAGGTCCAGCAACGAGTGAGACGTCCAGAGCCTTTTGAGCGCTGTGCGGTTTGAAGTTTCGTCGTCCACAGTCTTCACAAAGAGGGCATTCTCTAGTTCGCTTACAAAGTCAGCGTAGGCTCGTCTTCTTTCCCGCTTCGCCTCTTGAATTCGGTCTCTATTTCGACCGTTGAAATAGGCGTAGATTGCCCAAATAAACGCGAGAAGAGGGAGTAGGCCTTCTAACGAACTCGAAGGCGATAGCAGCGAGAAATCCCGACAAACTTCCTCACAAGCTGTCAGATACTCGTGGTTCACCTACTCAACCCCCCCCGCATCGTGGGCATATCCAGCGCCGAGAACCCGTAGTGGCGCAGCCAGCGCAGGTCGCTGTCGAAGAAGGCGCGCAGGTCGGGGATGCCGTATTTCAGCATGGCGATCCGATCGATGCCCATGCCGAAGGCGAAGCCCTGCCATTGGGTCGGATCGACCCCGGCGGATTCGAGCACCTTGGGGTGGACCATGCCGGAGCCCAGAATTTCCATCCAGTCGTCGCCCTGACCGACCTTGAGCTGGCCGCCTTCCCAAGAGCAGCGCAGATCGACCTCGGCCGACGGCTCGGTGAACGGGAAGTGCGAGGCGCGGAAGCGCAGTTCGACCTCGTCCACCTCGAAATAGGCGCGGCAGAATTCCTCCAGCGTCCATTTGAGGTTCGCCATCGAGATGTCGCGGTCGATAGCGAGGCCCTCGACCTGGTGGAACATCGGCGTGTGGGTCTGGTCGTAATCCGAGCGATAGACACGGCCCGGCGCGATCACGCGGATCGGCGCGCCCTGTTTCTGCATCGCGCGGATCTGAACCGGCGAAGTGTGGGTGCGCAGGACGTGGGGCGGGCGGTTGTCGCCCGGATCGCGGTGCATGAAGAAGGTGTCATGCTCCTGCCGCGCGGGGTGGTGCGGCGGGATGTTGAGCGCGTCGAAGTTGTGCCAGTCGTCCTCGATCTGCGGGCCTTCGGCGACGGCGAAGCCCATGTCGGCGAAGATCGTCGTCACCTCTTCCGTGACCTGAGACACCGGGTGGATCGAGCCCATGCGCCGGTCGCGGGCGGGCAGGGTGACGTCGAGCCATTCACCGCGCAGACGCTCATCGAGCGCGGCGTCGCCCAGCGCGGCCTTCTTGGCGGCCAGCGCCGAGTTGATCTCGTCCTTCAGCGCGTTGAGCTTGGGCCCCTGCACCTGCCGCTCCTCGGGCGTCATCTTGCCCAGTTCGCGCATCGCCAGCGCCACTTCGCCCTTCTTGCCCACCGCTTGCAGGCGGATGTCTTCGAGCGTCGCCTCGTCGGCGGCACCGGCCACCAGATCCAGATATTTCTGCCTCAGATCGTCCATCCCGGACCCCCTTGGTTTTGGTCGCCCTCCTGCTAGCACAGGGGGGGTGGTTTGCAAGTGCCCCGGCGGGGGCTCATCGAGGCCCCGGCCTCTCTTCGCCCGGACCCGCGAAGACGAGCCACGGGCTCGGATGAGCGGTGCCGGAAACGAAAGAAGCCGCGAACCCCCTGCGAGGTCCGCGGCTTCCTGAAACTTGTGACCTCTTGCGAGGTGTTACGCGAGCGCGGCCTTCGCCTTATCGACGATGGCACCGAACGCATCCGGCTCGTTCACGGCGAGATCGGCGAGGACCTTGCGGTCCACTTCGATCCCGGCCACGGCGAGGCCATTGATGAACTTGGAGTAGGTCAGCGCTTCGTCATGCTGGCGCACAGCGGCGTTGATGCGCTGGATCCACAGGGAACGGAAGTTCCGCTTGCGGTTCTTGCGGTCGCGCGTGGCGTACTGGTTCGCCTTGTCGACGGCCTGGGTGGCGGTCTTGAAGTTGGTCGAGCGGCGGCCGTAATAGCCTTTCGCGGCGTCGATTACCTTCTTGTGGCGGGCGTGGGTCGTGGTTCCACCTTTGACTCGGGACATGGTCGTGCCTCCTCTTAGCGGTCGTAGGGCATCATCGACTTGACGATTTTCGCGTCAGGAGCCGACATGACAGTTGTCCCGCGAGCGTCGCGGATGAATTTCTTGTGGCGCTTGATCATGCCGTGGCGTTTGCCGGCCTGACCGGTGAGGACCTTGCCGGTCGCCGTCACCTTGAACCGCTTCTTGCAGCTCGACTTCGTCTTCATCTTGGGCATTTGCGTCTCCGTATTTCTGACGTTTCACGCGACTCGGCATGCCTCTCGAGCCGGCCGCGCTTGGAAGTGCGGCGTATACGGGGCCAGCGCCCGTCTGGCAAGGGTTTTCAGAAGAAATAGTGGCCGACGACGGTGACGAAGGCTTCGGGCACTTCGGCCCATCTGTAGCCGCCCGGTTTGGCGCGCACGGCGTAGATGATCAGGCCGCCGCCGCCAAGGATGAGCAGCGCCGAAATGCGCGGTGCGCGCTTGTCGATCCAGGCACTCATAGCGGAGGGAATGGCGAGGGCCAGAATGATGACCCCGATCACCATGTAGAGGTCAAAGGGCATGGCGCCCAGTTATTCAGGGTCGGTGGCGAAAATCAATCTTTCCGCGCAGGGCGCGACGCGCAGGATGTTCGTCGTTCCGGGCACGTTGAAGGGCACGCCCGCCGTGACGACGATCTGGTCATCCTCGGTGGCGAGGCCGGAGGTTCGCGCGGCGCGTGCGGCGGCCACGACAGCCATCTTGAACCGATCGACCCGGCCCGTCATGTGGCTTTGCACGCCCCAGGTGAGGCACAGGCGCCGTGCGGTGCCCACGAGCGGAGTGAGGGCGATGATCGGCACTTCGGGCCGCTCGCGGGCGACGAGCGAGGCGGTCGTGCCGGATTGCGTGAAGCAGGCGATGACCTTGATCTCGGTAGCTTCCGCGATCTCGCGGGCCGCCGAGACGATCCCGTCCGCGATGCTGGTACGCTCGACGTGGCGGGAGTTGTTGATGACCTGGCGATAGGTCGGGTCGCTCTCAACCTCGATCGCCACGTCGTTCATGGTCGCCACGGCTTCGCGCGGGTAATTGCCGGCGGCGGATTCCGCGGACAGCATGACTGCGTCGGCCCCTTCGTAGATCGCGTTGGCCACGTCCGAGACTTCGGCACGCGTTGGCACCGGGCTCTCGATCATCGACTCCATCATCTGGGTCGCGACGATCACCGGCTTGGCGACGCGGCGGCAGGAGTGGACCAGCCGTTTCTGGATCGGCGGCACGTTCTGCACCGGCAGTTCGACGCCCAAATCACCGCGCGCCACCATGATCCCGTCCGACGCCTCGAGGATCGCATCGAAATCACGCACGGCTGCCGGTTTCTCGATCTTTGACAGGATCGCGGCACGGCCCTGAGCCAGCGCGCGCGCCTCTTCCACGTCAGCGGCCCGCTGGACGAAGGACAGGGCGAGCCAGTCGACGCCCAGCTGGCAAGCGAATTCCAGGTCTTCCTTGTCCTTGGACGACAGCGCCGCCAGCGGTAGCACTACGTCCGGGACATTCACGCCCTTTCGGTCGGAAATCGTGCCGCCCACCATGACCTCGCAGTCGGCGAAGTCGTCGCCGCACTCCTTGACCTTCAGCCGCATTTTTCCGTCGTTGACGAGGAGGGTGGAGCCGACCTCGAGCGCCTCGAAGATCTCCTTGTGCGGCAGGCAGACACGATGGTTGGTGCCGGGCTTGGGGTCGAGGTCGAAGCGGAACATGTCGCCCTCCTCGATGTCGGCGGCTTCCGCGACGAAGGTGCCGCAACGCAGTTTCGGCCCCTGAAGATCCGCGAGGATGGCGATGGGGCGGCCCGTGTCCTTTTCGACCTGACGGATCTGGGCGTGGCGTTCGCGGTGATCGTCATGGCTCCCGTGCGACATGTTCAGCCGGAACACATCCGCGCCTGCCTCGGACAGTGTCCGGATCATGTCGTAGGTCGACGAGGCCGGGCCCAGCGTGGCGACGATCTTGATGTTGCGGGAGCGTTTCATGGTGCCTCGTCTGTTTGCGGTAACAGTCGCTCTGTCTCTATCGGGTGCCGGTGCCTATCGCAACGGCAACTGCCGAAAATACGGGCGAAAAGGCCCTCTTTTGCTTTCGGTGCGTCTCCGCTACGCAGGTTTGGCGAAAATCACGACAGGCGCATGACGTATCACCCGTTTCATACCTTCGGCGAGGATCGGCCGGGTCGCTGGCTGATCACCTGCGACCACGCGACCAATTTCGTTCCCGCCGAAATCGGCGGCGGCGATCTTGGCCTTCCGGGTGAGGACATGGCCCGCCATATCGCGTTCGACCCCGGTGCGGCGGGGGTGAGCCTCGCGCTCGCCGAGATGCTGGACAGCCCCTGTGTCTGCTCCAACTTTTCGCGACTCGTGATCGACCCGAACCGGGGCGAAGACGACCCGACGCTCCTTATGAAGCTCTACGATGGCTCGATAATCCCGGCGAACCGCCACGCGGGGCAGGCGGAGAAAGAGCGCCGGCTCAACTTGTGCTATCGTCCGTATCATCAGGAAGTGGCCCGGCTTGCCGCACGACAGGACGAAACGATCTATGTCGCGATTCATTCCTTCACCCGCCAGCTGCGCGGCCGTGATCCACGCCCGTGGCATATCGGCGTGCTCTATGCCGAGGACGAGCGCTTCTCGGCCCCGCTGATCGAACGCCTGCACCGGGAGTCGGACCTTGTTATCGGCGCGAACGAGCCCTACGGGGGCCATCTGGACGGTGACAGCGTGGATCGTCATGCGAGCCGTCATGGCCGCGCGAACGTGTTGATCGAGGTGCGCAACGACCTGATCGAAACCGAGGCGCAGCAATACGGCTGGGCCGAACGGCTTGCGCCGATCCTTGAAGAGGTGCGCGCGAAGGCCGATCTTTAGACAAACGGAGGATACCATGGACGACCAGACCCGCCTCGAACTTGAAGCCGCCGCATTCCGCCGCCTGCGCCAGCACCTCATAGAGGACCGGCGCGACGTGCAGAATATCGACATGATGAACCTCGCCGGGTTTTGCCGGAACTGCCTCAGCCGCTGGTATCAGGAGGCCGCGAACGAGCGCGGGATCGAGATGACCAAAGAGGAAGGGCGCGAGGTCTTCTACGGGATGCCCTACGACGAGTGGAAAACGCTCAACCAGACAGAGGCAGGCCCCGAACAGCAAGCGGCGTTCGAGAAATCGTTCAAGGAAAACGTGACCGACAAGTCGTGATGGTTTTCGCACAGATCATGTGAGAACTTGGCGGGTTCTGTGCGCAAGCTACAGGGCCTACATCTGTGGAAACAGATGGAGACTGCCCAATGGCACGGATGCCGACATACTTCATTTCGCATGGCGGGGGCCCCTGGCCCTGGGTCGAAGACATGCGCAAGCTTTTCCCGGTTCTTGAGAAAAGCCTCGCCGCGATGCCGGACGAACTGCCCGAACCGCCCCGCGCGATCCTGATGATTTCGGGCCACTGGGAGGCGGATGACCTGCGCGTCATGCATTCCGCGAAACCGCCGATGGTGTATGACTACTTCGGATTTCCGCCGCACACCTATGACGTCGTCTACCCGGCGCCCGGTGCGCCCGAGATCGCCGAACGTGCGCAGGCGCTGCTTGCGGAGGCGGGGATCGACGCGACGTTGGATGACACGCAGGGGTTCGATCATGGCACCTTCGTGCCAGCGTATATCATGTACCCCGAGGCGAATGTGCCGGTGTTTCAGGTCTCGCTCCTGTCGAACTACGACCCCGAGGCGCATTTCGCGATCGGTCGGGCGCTCGCGCCGCTCCGCGATGAGGGGGTGCTGATCGTGGGCTCCGGCCTCAGCTACCACAACCTTCGGCTCTTCGGGCCGGGCGCGAAGGAGCCGTCGGCGGCCTTCGACGCGTGGCTGCACGAGGTGCTGGATCTCGGGCCGGAGGACCGGACCGACAAGCTCATCAAATGGGAGACCGCGCCCCATGCGCGGGTCTGCCACGCGCAGGAGGATCACCTCGTCCCGCTCTTTGCGGCACTGGGCGCGGCGGAGGACGGCAAGGCGACCGTGACCTATCACCAGAACGACATGATGGGCGGGGTCACCGCGACGAGCTGGCGGTTCGACTGACCCGCGCAGCCCCCAAAGCTTTGTATTAAACCACTTGATTAATTAACATAGTGGTTTATTACGGACAACATGAGCACTTCCGACCGCCTCGACGCCGCCTTCGCGGCCCTTGCCCACCCGACGCGCCGCGCGATCCTCGCCCGGCTCTCGCGCGGGTCGGCCAGCGTGAACGAGTTGGCCGAACCGTTTCAGATGAGCCTGCCGGCGATTTCCAAGCACATCCGCGTGCTGGAGAACGCGGGGCTCATCGACCGCTCCAGGAGCGCGCAATTCCGGCCCTGCACGCTGAATCCAGAACCCATCGCCGAGATATCCCGTTGGACCGACCAGTATCGCACGATCTGGGAGGGGCGGTTCGACGCGATGGACAATGCTTTAAGGACATTGAAGGGAGATACCGATGACTGACACGCAGGCGTGGATCAGGATCGAACGCGATTTCGACGCACCGATCGAGAAGGTCTGGTCGATGTGGACCGATGCAAAGCTGTTCCAGAGCTGGTACGGGCCGCGTGGCTTCACGGTTCCGGTTGCCGAGATCGACCTGACGGTTGGCGGGACGCGCAAGATCTCGATGGAGATGGTCACGCCGGATCGCACGATGACCATGTGGTTCATCGGGGTTTTCAAGGAAATCTCGGCGCCCACGCGGCTCGTCTACACCGAAAGCATGTGCGAGGCCGACGGCACGCTCATCCCGCCCGCGGCGATGGGGATGCCCGAGGGCACGCCGGACGTCACGGAGGTCATCGTCGAGTTGACCGCTTTAGATGGCGGGACGCGGATGACCATGGTTCATGCGGGCGTGCCTGAAGGAACGGCCGGGGAAGGCGGCTGGAATCAGGCGTTCGACAAGCTCGCACAGGCGCTGGGCGGTTAAGGCAAAGGAATGGCGGGCGGCGTCAGTAGACGTCGCCTTTCTTCACCTTGTCCGAAAAGGCGGTCGCGCCGCCGCCTGCCAGAACCTTGGCTTGGTCGACCCAACCGTCGCGGGTGACCCGGCCCTTGAAGCCTTCGATATTGGCGTCGACCCAAGCCACCTCCGCATCCGTCCAGGCTGCAATCTGGTCGAAGTGGTAAAACCCCATCCCGTTGACCAGCTTTTCCAGCTTGGGGCCGATGCCCTTGATCTGCTTCAGATCGTCAGCCTTGCCGCGTCGCGGGCCATCAAGCGTGGCCGGCTTTGCGGCGTCGTCGTCGGTGAGCGTGGACTCTGACATGGTTGAGGTGGCAGACGCTGTTTCGGTGCCGGACTCACCCGCGCGTCCGGCCTCGGCCAGCTTGTCCTGAAGCCGCGCGATTTCGGCGGCCTGATCCTGGCCGGCATCGCGGCAGGTGGCGAGTTCGGCGCGCAGCACTTCGACCTCGCCGGTTTGCGCGGTGGCCTGCCTGCGCCGCCCGAACAGGATCCACCCGACAATCACACCCAGAAGCGCCGCCAGCACGAGAAGCACGACCATCTCGGCGATGAGAAAATCCCAGTTTTCCAGCATGTCGCTCTCCTACTGCGGCCATTCGAAGGTGGTGCGCCGATTGGCGGCGCGGCCATCTTCGGTTTCGTTGTCTGCGATCGGCTCGGTCTCGCCAAAGCCGATGGCCTGCATCCGGCCCGGCGGAACGCCGCGCTCGACCAGTGCATCGCGCACGGCCTTGGCGCGCTCGACCGACAGCCGGTAGTTCTCGTTGTCGTCGCCCTGGCTGTCAGTGTGCCCGCCGATTGTGACGCGCATCCCGACCTTGTCGGTGCAGTGGAGCAGGAGCCCGGCCATGTCGTTGATGATGCTCATCGAGGCCCGATCCAGTTCCGCGGACCCCGTCACGAAAGCGATCTGGCGACCGGCCTGGACTTTCGCTGCTGCGTCGTTGCAGGCCTGCTTGGTGATTTCGAAGTCATAGTCCGGCACCCAGAACCCGGCGGAAGCGACCTGGCCCTGCTGCGTGGCGCGGTTCGTGCGCGTGATCCAGTCTTCGGGCGCTCTGCCCGCCGTCACGGCGATCTCTGCGCCTTCACCAAGCGCTTCACCGAGGCGGCCCTCGACATAGCCGGGGTCGAGTCCGGGTGCGGCGACGCCGGTGGCGGAGAGGTTTCCGTCCGCGTAGGTCAGTGTCAGGCTCTCGAAGTCCGGAAGCATGGGCGGCAGCGCGGAAAGCCTGTCTTCCAGGTCCGGGGCGAGACCGAAAGTCTCGTTGGTTTCGCCCGAAATCTCATCAAACCCTAAAGCCTCGGCCATGTCGGTGGGCTGGAGCGTTTCGGGGACGGTTCCGAAAACCGACAGCCCTTCGCCCGCGTCGAAGGTGAGTTCGAAAGCCACGACGCCCGGGTCGATGACGTCGATTGCGGTGACGGGGTCGATCCCATCCGGAAGGTCTGAGATGGCCGTGGTCGCGGCCTTGGCCTCGTCCGGCGTCTGAGCTTTGCCCGACAGGATCACTTTGCCGCCGGTCAACGCGAAGCTGCCTTCGTTCAGCGGCTCGAGCGCCCCTGCACCGGCCGTCACGATGTCACTCCAGCCCTCCGGGGCGCCGGACGCGAGGGGGAGTTCCATGGCCCCGAGCGCGCCGCCAGCAGCCGCGACCTCGGCCTGGGCAGCGCTTGGCGCGGTGCCGGTCATGGCAAGCGATCCGTCGGTGCCCTTGGCAAGCGCGGTTTCATAGGGCGCGGCCACCGGCAGCACATCGACACCATCGGCGCGAACCACGCGCCGGCCTTCGACGCGGTCCAGAGAGGTGACGATATCGGTCAGTTCGTCTTCGGTATCAGCGGTGCCGGTGAGCGTGATGTCGCGCCCAGACACCGTGACGTTCATCGGGTGAATGGCCCCCGTGACGACCCCTTCCGCACTCGCGCGGACCTCGCTCTCGATGGTCTGCGCCTCGTTGTCCGCACCCCACCAGGCCAGCCCTGCGATGCCCGCTACGAGCACGACAGGTCCCAAGATGATCCGCATGTCCGGCCCCCGTTGCGAGTGTCCGTCCCCCATTGGCATCAGATGGCCGCAAGCCGCCCCGCCGATCAAGGAAAATCGCGGGTCAGATGGCGGCCTTGCGGCTTTCTTCGAGGTAGATTTCGCGCAAGCGTGTCGCCACTGGGCCCGGGGTGCCATCACCAAGCGTGGTCCCGTCGATTTCCACGACCGGCATGACGAATGTGGAGGCGGAGGTCACGAAAGCCTCGTCGGCCTCCTGCGCCTCCTCGATGGTGAAGGGTCGCTCTTCCACCTTCATCTGCGCCTCTTTGGCGAACCGGAGCACGGCCGCACGGGTGATGCCGTGCAGAATGTCGGTCGAGAGCTGGCGGGTGACGATCGTCCCGCCCTTAACGATATAGGCGTTGTTCGACGTGCCTTCGGTGACGCTGCCATTTTCGACCATCCACGCATCGTCGGCCCCGGCTTTCTTCGCCATCATCTTGCCCATCGACGGATAGAGAAGCTGCACCGTCTTGATGTCGCGCCGGCCCCAGCGGATGTCATCGATGGAAATGATCTTGATGCCGGTCTTCGCGGCGGGACTGTCGGCAAGGCCCGGCTTGTTCTGGGTGAACAGAACGACAGTCTGCGGTGTGTCTTCGGGCGGGAAGGCGAAGTCGCGGTCGCCGGGCGCGCCGCGCGTGACCTGGAGATAGATCATCCCGTCTTCGATCCCGTTCTTGGCGACCAGGTCGCGGTGGATCGCGAGCAGATCGTCCTCGCTCATCGGCATGACCATGTCGAGTTCGGTGAGCGAACGGGCGAGGCGGCGGGCGTGGCCGGCGAAGTCGATGAGTTTGCCACCCAGGACGCTCGTCACTTCATACACGCCATCGGCCATGAGAAAGCCCCGGTCGAAGATCGACACGGTCGCCTCTTCCTCCGGCAGGTAATCCCCGTTCACATAGACGATGCGGCTCATGGCGGTCTCCTTAATCCATTGCCCGTTCTTTCCGCCGCGCGGCCTGAAAGGTCAAGCGGGCAGGGTGATATCGGCGGGCGGCACCGGGGTGGATCAGCCCCAGAGGGCCGGCTCCGGCGGATGGACGCCGGCCTCGTCAAAGCGCAAGGCGTGCTCACGGTCCTCGGCAAGAAGAAGGGGGCCGTCGAGGTCCGTCACCATCGCGCCCTGCGCCACAAGCGTCGCGGGTGCCATAGCGAGCGATGTGCCGACCATGCAGCCCACCATCACGCGGTAGCCCTCCGCCACGGCCGCGTCTCGCAGGATGAGCGCCTCAGTCAACCCGCCCGTCTTGTCGAGCTTGATGTTCACCACATCGTATTTGCCCTTGAGCGCGCCCAGCGTGGCGCTGTCGTGGCAGGATTCGTCTGCACACACGAGGAGGGGCCGTTCGATCTCGGCCAGCATGTCGTCGGCGCCTGCGGGCAGCGGTTGCTCCACCAGGGTCACGCCGAGTCGGACCATGTGGGGCGCGAGGTCGGCATAGACCTCGGCCGTCCAGCCCTCGTTCGCGTCAACGATGATGCGGGACTTTGGCGCGCCGCGCCGAACGGCTTCGAGCCGCGCCATGTCGTCAGGCGTCCCAAGCTTTATCTTGAGAAGGGGGCGATGCGCGTGTTTCGCCGCCGCCGCCTCCATCGCATCAGGTTCACCCAGAGAAAGCGTGTAGGCCGTAATCTCGGGACCCGGCGCGGGCAGTCCCGCAACGTCCCAGGCGCGCTTGCCCTCCTGTTTCGCTTCCAGATCCCACAGGGCGCAATCAACGGCGTTGCGCGCTGCACCTGCGGGCAAAAGCTCCTGCAAGGCCGCCCTGTCGAACCGCTCCGGAAGGTTGCGGACCTCTGCCGTGACGCTGTCGAGCGTTTCGTCGTAGCGGGCGTAAGGGACACATTCCCCCCAGCCTGTGACGCCGCCTTCAGTGACCCGGACTGTCAGCACCTCGGCCGAGGTCTTGGACCCGCGCGAGATGGTGAACACCTCGGCCAGCCGGAAGCTTTCCGGTGTGACGGTCAGTTCCATGAGGTCTCCTTCGCGGACTTACTGGGCGGCAAGAGCATCCACGAGCGCCCCGGCGCCGAAGCGGTAAGGGTCAGTCGTCGGCAAGCCCATGCGCGCGGCTGTCTCGGCACAGTAGGCACGGGCCTCGGCCTCGTCCATGTGCTGGGTATTGACCGAGATCGCGATAACCTCGCACTCCGGGTTGGCCACGCGGGCGAGCGGCAGAGCGGTGTCGCGCAGGGTTTCGAGCGACGGCGGCGTGTAGCCCGGCAGGCCGCGCATGTGTTCACGCGTCGGCTCGTGGCACAGGATCAGGGCGTCTGGCTGGCCGCCGTGGATGAGTGCCATCGTCACGCCGGAATAGGAGACGTGGAACAGGCTCCCCTGACCCTCGAGCAGATCCCAGTGATCCGGGTCGTTGTCGGGCGAGAGCCATTCTACGGACCCGGCCATGAAATCGGCGACGACGGCGTCGAGCGGGATGCCGTCACCAGTGATCAGGATGCCGGTCTGGCCCGTGGCGCGGAAGGTCGATTTCATGCCGCGCTGGCGCATTTCGGCATCCATCGCCATAGCGGTGTACATCTTGCCCACCGAACAGTCCGTACCGACCGCAAGGCACCGTTTGCCGGTCCGCTTCTCGCCGTTGGCGATGGGGAACTTGACCGAGGGCACGCGCACGTCGTGCAGGGTGCGTCCCGTGGCGCGCGCTACGGCGGCGAGGTCTTCTTCGTCGCGCAGCAGATTGTGCAGGCCGGAGGCGAGGTCGAAGCCCTCCTCCAGCGCCTCGACGAGCACTTTCTTCCAGGCCTGGCTGATAACGCCGCCACGGTTGGCCACGCCGATGACCAGCGTCTTGGCGCCTGCCGCCTTCGCCTCGGCAAGGCTCATGTCGGTCAGGCCGAGGTCGGCTTTGCAGCCGTCCATCCGGAACTGGCCGACTGCATTGTCGGGGCGCCAGTCGCGGATACCGATGGCGACCTTGGCGGCGAGCATGTCGGGCGCATCACCGAGAAAGAGGAGATATGGCGTTTGAATCATCTTCGACTCCCGTAACTGTCATGGGGAGTCTAAGGGCGGACACGGGCAAGTGTTCCGAAAAAGTAATTACTCCTGACTTATTTGCGGAAGAATTTCTGCCGTTCCTACGCGATTGGTGAAGAATCTTGCGACGTTTTCCACGGGTGCCGAAGAAGCTGCCACAGCGCCAAGGGTGCCGCAGCGCGGCGTGCCGTCGCTGCAACTGCGAGGAATCGCTTGGCAATCAGTGCGCAATATTCTATCCCAGCCAGCAACGCAGACGTAACAAACTTGCCGGAGCAGCCATGTCCTTCCGTATTCAGCCCGCCGCCCCCGCCCGCCCGAACCGTTGCCAGCTTTTCGGACCCGGCTCCAACACCAAGCTGTTCGAGAAGATGGCGGCCTCCGAGGCGGACGTGATCAACCTCGACCTCGAAGACAGCGTGTCACCGAACGACAAGGATTCGGCGCGGGCGAACGTGATCGAGGCGATCAACACGCTCGATTGGGGCAAGAAGACCCTGTCGGTGCGGATCAACGGCCTCGACACGCCGTACTGGTATCGTGACGTGGTCGATGTGCTGGAGCAGGCGGGCGACCGGCTGGACCAGATCATGATCCCCAAGGTCGGGTGCGCGGGCGACATCTATGCAGTCGATGCGCTGGTCACGGCCATCGAGCGGGCCAAGGGGCGAGAGAAACCCATCGACTTCGAGGTCATCATCGAATCCGCCGCCGGACTCGCGCATGTGGAAGAGATCGCCGCCGCCTCGCCGCGCCTCGTCGCCATGTCGCTGGGAGCCGCCGATTTCGCCGCTTCGATGGGGATGCAGACCACTGGCATCGGTGGGACGCAGGAAAACTATTACATGATCCACGAGGGGCAGAAGCACTGGTCCGATCCGTGGCACTGGGCGCAGGCGGCCATCGTGGCGGCCTGCCGGACCCATGGGC
Source organism: Maritimibacter sp. UBA3975 (assembly GCF_002384975.1). NCBI lineage: Bacteria > Pseudomonadati > Pseudomonadota > Alphaproteobacteria > Rhodobacterales > Roseobacteraceae > Maritimibacter > Maritimibacter sp. UBA3975. Next base: position 409,376 of record NZ_DGCP01000011.1, on the reverse strand, counting down.
TCCTGCCAGTCGACGGCCCGTTCGGCGATTTCTCCGACGATGACGGTTACATCGCGCAGGCGCTGCGCTCGGCGACGTTGGGCATGGTCGGGAAATGGGCGATTCACCCCAAGCAGATCGCGCTGGCCAACCGGGTGTTCACCCCGACGGACGAGGCTGTGGCCGAGGCGCGCGAGATCCTTGCGGCCATGGAGGAAGCCAAGCGGACGGGCGCGGGCGCGACGGTGTACAAGGGCCGGCTCGTCGACATCGCCTCGATCAAACAGGCGGAAGTGGTCGTGAAACAGGCGGAACTCATCGCGGGCGCCTGACCGGGTGGCGAAGCGCCGCCTCTCAAGTTAGGGTCCGCTCATGCGGATCCTGATCCTCACATATGGATCGCGCGGAGACGTCCAGCCCTTCGTTGCGCTGGGCCGCGGTCTCACCGCGCGCGGCCACGAAGTAACAGTGGCCACCAGCACCCGGTTCGAGGACTTCGTCACCGGGGCTGGCCTGAGTTTTGCGCCGATGTCCGACGATCTCCTGTCGCTCCTCGATACGGACGCGGGGCGCGAGATGATGGAGTCGACGCAAGGCGTGCTCCAATCTCTGAAATGGACGGTCATGCTGACGCGCGAGGTCGGGCCGGCGCAAAAGCAGCTCATCGCGGAAAGCTGGGCGGCGGCGGAGGCCGCGCAACCGGACCTGATCCTGTTCCACCCGAAATCCTATGCCGGGCCCCATATCGCCGAGAAACACGGGATTCCCGCCGTCCTCGCGATGCTGGTGCCGATGATGGTGCCAACGGGAGAGCGCCCCAACGTGGGGTTCCCTGATTTCAACTCGGCGGCCTGGAACCGGTTTTCCTATCATTTCGTAAACCGGATGATGGCGTTCTCGGCTGGGAAACATGTGAAGGCGACCCGCTCGGTCCATGACCTGCCCGCGCAGCCCCGCTTCGACATGATGCATGCGACGGACGGCACGCCCTTTCCGATCCTGAACGCGGTCAGCCCGGCGGTACTCGCCCGTCCCGCCGATTGGCCGGACGCGTCGGTCATGACCGGATACTGGTTCATGGAGGAGGAGGACTGGACCCCGCCCGAGGCGCTGCGCACCTTCCTGGCGGACGGTCCGCCGCCGGTCTATGTGGGCTTCGGGTCAATGGCCGGGAAATCGCCGGGACGCCTGGCGGATGCCGTCGTCGACGCGCTGGGCCGGACCGGGCAGCGCGGGATCATCGCGACCGGCTGGGGTGGCCTGAAACCAGCCGATCTGCCCGACAACATCCTGAAGATCGAGGGCGCACCGCATCACTGGCTGTTTCCGTGTGTGAGCACCATCGTCCACCACGGCGGCGCAGGCACGACCGCCGCGGCCCTGCGCGCGGGCAAGCCGCAGATCGTCGTGCCGTTTTTCGGGGATCAGCCGTTCTGGGCCAAGATCATGGCGGCGCGGGGCGTGGCGCCCGAGCCGATCGCGCAGAAGACACTCACAGCCGATAACCTTTCCAAGGCGCTGTCACAGGCGATTTCCGATCCGGCAATTGCCAAGGCTGCGGCCGCACTGGGTGCGGCGGTGCGAGCCGAGGACGGGATCGCGCGGGCAATTGACGAGATCGAGGCCGCCGCGACGGACGACCGCAAGATCGCCTAGAGCGGGCGCACCGGCTGACGGATGATCGTGCGCAATTTTTCCGGCGCGACACGGCGCGGATCGGACAGGTAGATCTCATGATGCGGCCCGGCGAAGGTGACATGCGCCTCGGGCATGATCCGGTCATGCAGGTCGGCGAGTTTCGGGCCTTCCGCGGAATACGGCCCGATGTGGAGCGTCTGGAAACTGTCGCCCTCGTCGACCATCGAAAACCGGACATCATCGAGTCCGGGTACAGTCTTGGCCTTGGCGCGGGCGGCCGCGAAGGCGTCGTCGTCCACCCAGTCGGGCATCCGTATCATTGCCTGCCAACGCCACTCCGCCCGTCTGTTCTGGGTAAAGGCAGTCGGGTCATCGGCCCACCACTGCGTGCTGAGGGGCGGAACGGTGAAGTCCCGACCCGCGGCTTTCGAGACGAACTTGATGCCATAAGCCAGTGGATAGAGCGCGCCGACCGCTTCGCCGTAGGGCGTGCTTTCGGGTGCCCCGACGCCTGCGATGGCGAGGTAGGGGATCGGCGCAATGGTCACGCGCGCCCAACCGTCGGCCCGGGCGCCGTAGTAGGTCTTGTCGGTCTTCTTCAGTTCGAGCTTGGTCATGTCCGCTCCTTCAGATGCCAGGTGAGCGCGCGTTTGATGAGGGGGGGCAAGGGCCGTGGCGTCGACCTCGTCGGCGTGGTCGAACAATACGGCGCGGTTCCCCTCGGTGCGGAACCGACCGCCGGTCATATCGCGGAAATCAGCAATCAGGGTCGTGCGACAATGCGCGAAGAGCGCGAAGCGACCGCCGCTTTTGGGAACTCCAACCCGGAGAGTCGACCCCTTCGGGGTGAGATAGGCGGGTTCGCCCCAGCGCAGTGCCTCGGTGATCGGGCCGACCCCGGCGTCGCGTCCCACATCAATGATCAACGCGCGCAACCGCGCCATCCCGTCGCGAGCGTCATGGGGTGCCGCGTCGAACGCCGCCCGGACCTCTGCCGGCATGACGGTCATGCCAGTGGAACCCCGATGAGGGTGATCAGATCATCGGGCGCAGTGTCCATCGGTGAATTGACGTAAAGCTCGAACGGCGGCGCTTCCCGCGGCATCTCGCCCGACGTCGCAAGCCATTCCCCGAACAGGTATTTGTAGGCCAAGGCAAGGCCGGTATAGGGCCCTTTGTGCGTCAGGATCGCGTGCTTGCCACCCGGAGCGCGCATTTCCACGAGCGGCGGCTCGATTGGCGCGCTGTCGTCGATCTCGAACCCGGCGGCGGAGCGCAGCGCCTCGGGTGGAGTGTTGTCCGGATCGTCGAAATAGAGCCCGAGCATCGCCCCCAGATGGAGGCCGAGGCCGCGTGCCATCACGGTCGACCCGGCCTTATCGAAAGCTTCGCCGATCCCGATATAAGGGCCCCGGTGCTCGACCATGGCAAGGCGCCGCTCGGGCTGGTCTTCAATCTTCACGTCATACATCTGTTTCTCTCCCGATGTGCCAAGACGCAGGGGAGGGAGGGTTCGCGCGTGTGATCGGAACTCCGACGGTGTGCGTCCGAAGGCATCCCGAAAGGTCCGTGAGAAGCTGCGAGTGTTGTCGTACCCCATCTTCGCGGCCACTTCGGCCACCGGCAGATCGCCCGACAGCAGCTCCATCGCGGCACGGTGCAGGCGCACCCGACGGATGAAATAGGCCAGCGTTTCGCCGGTCACCGCCGTGAACACCCGGTGGAAGTGAAACCGTGACAATGCAGCCACCTCCGCAAGCGTGTCGAGCGACAGATCGCCATCGAGGTTGTCGTAGACGTGATCCAGCACGCGCAGCAGCCGCTTTTCGTAGTCGTTCGCCATATTCGGCCCGTCTCCCCTTGCCCGCACAGCCTGTCACGGGGCGAGGTCACAAATCTTGCCGAGTTGCATTTCGCCCTGCGGGAACCTTATATCGGGCCAAACCATCCGGCGAGGCGCGCATGACCAAGAACTATCTCGACTTCGAAAAACCGCTGGCGGAAATCGAAGGCAAGGCCGAGGAGTTGCGCGCGATGGCGCGTGCCAATGACGAGATGGACGTGAAGGGCGAAGCCGAAGCGCTCGACAAGAAGGCCGAGCAGATGCTGGTGGACCTCTACAAGGGCCTGACGCCCTGGCGCAAATGCCAGGTCGCCCGGCATCCCGAGCGCCCGCATTGCAAGGATTACATCGACGCGCTGTTTACCGAGTACACGCCGCTCGCGGGCGACCGGAACTTCGCCGACGACCACGCCGTAATGGGCGGACTCGCCCGTCTGGGCGACATTCCGGTGATGGTGATCGGGCATGAGAAGGGTAACGACACCAAGAGCCGGATCGAGCGGAATTTCGGTATGGCGCGGCCCGAGGGATACCGCAAGGCGATCCGCCTGATGGACCTCGCCGACCGCTTCGGCCTGCCGGTCGTGTCGCTCGTGGACACGCCCGGCGCCTATCCCGGCAAAGGGGCCGAGGAGCGCGGGCAGTCCGAGGCCATCGCCCGCTCGACCGAGAAATGCCTGTCGCTTTCCGTTCCGCTCGTTTCGGTCATCATCGGCGAGGGCGGCTCCGGCGGGGCCGTGGCCTTCGCGACCGGCAACACGGTGATGATGCTTGAGCACTCGGTCTATTCCGTGATCTCGCCCGAAGGCTGTGCCTCGATCCTGTGGAAGGATTCCGAAAAGATGCGCGAAGCTGCCGAGGCGTTGCGTCTGACCGCGCAGGACCTCAAGGCGCTTGGCGTGATCGACCGGATCATCTCGGAACCCGTGGGCGGGGCGCATCGCGGGATTGGTCAGACGATCTCCGCCGTCGGCCACGCGATCGAGGCCGAGGTCAAGGCGCTGGCGAAGAAGAAGCCGGGCGAGCTGAAGACGACACGCCGTCAGAAGTACCTCAAGATGGGGTCTCAGGGCCTCGCCGCCTGATCGTCGCTCATCAGCGCCTCCGGCGCCTCTTCGCGATGAGCCGCCGTCAGGCGGAGGAAGAGCACCTTACCACATGGTATCCTTCGCCCGGTCCGGCCACTCGATGTCGTAACCCGCCCCGTCGAAGTCACCTTCGGAGGCCTGTGTCAGCATTTCGCCCATGGTCGGCAGCCCCGCCGCATCGTCGCGCGACCACAGCCCCGCGCGCAGGATCGCCCGGGCGCATTGGGGATAGACCTCGCCGACCGTCACGAGGATCACCGACTTCGGCACCCGCGCCGCGCGGTCGAACCGCCCGGTCATGTGCGGGTCATCGGTGAGGATCGCTGTCCCGTTGACACGCATCACGTTCATCGATCCGGGCACCATGAACATCACCGACACGCGCCCGTCGCGCACGATGTTGCGCAGGGTGTCGAGCCGGTTGTTGCCCTTCCAGTCGGGGATCGCGAGTAGCCGGTCGTCGAGTGTCAGGGCCACCGGGCCATCATCGCCCCGCGGGCTTGCATCGGTGCCCTCGGGCCCGACCGTCGAGAGGATGCAGAAACGCGATGCGGCGATCCAGCTTCGGTAACCGGGAATCAGCCGGTCGGTGACCTTGATCGTCGCCGCCGTACTGGGTTTGGTCGGGTAGAGCGCCTCCAGCGCCTCGACCGTCTCAATCCGCTTCATGGCTGCCGGGATCGAACCCCGCCTCGCGCATCAGGCGGTTGGAGTTGGACTCCACCGCCTCCTCCAGCACCGTCATGAACGTCTCCACGGGAAGCCCCGGTTCGATGGCCGGAAGAAACTCGAGAACGGCGGTGCCGGGATAACGGGTGACACCGTGTTTGCGCCAGAAGACGCCCACGTTCGTCGCCGCCGGGATGCAGCGCTGCCCGGTCTCCGTATAGATCACGCCCGCGCCGATCTTGTAGGGCCTCGTCGCCCCCGCCGCGACACGCGTTCCTTGCGGAAAGATAATGAGCTGCCCGGGCCGGGCCGCGCCTGTCGCAACGTCTGTCATCATCTTCTTGACCGCCGCGCCGCGCTTGCCCCGGTCTACGGGGATGCAGCCTATAGCCTTGGCGAAGTAACCCAGCACCGGGGCATAGACGAGCTGCTTTTTCATGATGAACTTGGGGCGCGGCGCGACCGAGACGATCAGGATGATGTCGAAGAAGCTCTGGTGCTTCGAGCAGATCAGCACTTCCTCGGTAGGCACCGTGCCCCGGATCTCCGATTTCAGGCCGATCACCCAGCGGGCGAAAAACCGCACGACGCGGCAGTAATGGCGGACCGCCGTGTAGGCGTAGTCGCGGTTGATGAGCGTGAGGAAGAAATAAACCACGCCCATCACCCCCATCGCCCCATAGATCAGGCCCGTGAAGACGAGCGAGCGGATGAGCTGAATGACCTGCATCAGGTGAGCTCCCGAAGCGTGCTGTTGGCCGCTTGGCGGGTCGCAGCGAAGGCGACGATCGCGGCAAGGATCGGGATGGCGAAGGGCAGGGCCCAGTGCCAGCCGCGAAACCCAAGTCCGGTCAGGAAACCGCCGCCGACATCGGCCGAGGGCAGGAGCAGGATCGCCAGTACCCCGATCACCATGCCCCCCGTCGCGCCGATCATGGCGCGCAGGGTGAACCGGCGCACGAAAGCCCCGGCGATATAGCTGTCGCGCGCGCCTACGAGCCGCAGGACGTGGATCACTTGCGCATTGGCTGCGAGTGCCGCGTTGGCCGCGAGCGTGATGATCGCGGCGGTCGTCGCGGCGATGAGGGCGATTGAGATGGCGCCAAGCCCGCGCAGCCGGTTGGCCGCCCGCACAAGCGGTTCGCGCCAGCGGGCGTGGTCGTCGAGCACGGCACCGGGAGCCTCGCCTGCGAGCCGCTGGCGCAGACCCTCCGCGTCGTATCCCTCGCCCTCCTCGATCACCTCGATGAGACGTGGGATGGGGAGCGTGTCGAGCGGCAGGTCGGGGCCGAACCACGGTTCGAGCAAAGCGCGTTGTTCGTCGTCCGACAAAACGCGGGCATCCGCCACGCCCGGTGTGGTGGTCAGAACGTCGAGCACGGCAATCACCTGCTGGTCGACCTGTCCCTCCGGCGCCGAAACGCGGATCGTGGAGCTTTGGGCCAGCGCGTCGCCCCATTGCTCGGCAAGCCGCCCTGTGGCGAGCGACAGGGCCAGCGCAAAGACCGCCAGAAAAGCCATGGCACCGGCGGCGAAGACCGTCAGCCGCGCGGTGAAGCCCGTGGGCGGCACGACCCGGTCGGCCTGCGCGTCGCCCGTCATGAGGGTGAGGAAATTCGTCAGCCGCGAGATCACAGGTCCGCCCCCGCCAGTTGCACCCGGTGGTCAGAGATCCGCAGAACCCGCGCTTGCACCTGTGCCTTGGCCTGCCGGATCAGGTTCATGTCGTGGGTCGCGATCATCACCGTCTTGCCCATCCGGTTGAGTTCGATCAGCAGCGTAAGAAGGCGGATCGACATTTCCCAGTCCACGTTGCCCGTCGGCTCGTCCGCCAGGATAACCTCGGGCGACATGATGACGGCGCGGGCGAGGGCGGCGCGTTGGCGCTCCCCGCCGGACAGCTCCGGCGGCAGCGCCTCCATCTGCCCCGTCAGGCCGACCCAGCTCATCAGGTCGGCCAGATCCTGCATCTCGGTCGTGCGGCCGGACACCATCAGGGGGAGCGCGACGTTTTCGACCACGGTCATGTGGTCGAGAAACTGCACGTCCTGATGCACCACGCCGATCCGACGCCGTGTCTCGGCCACGTCGTCGCGCGTCATGTGGCGCACGTCGGCGCCGAACAGCTCTGCGCGCCCCTGCGTCGGCACCAACGCCCCGTAGCACAGCTTGATCAGCGTCGTTTTGCCCGCGCCGGACGGGCCGGTCAGGAAGTGGAACGACCCCGGCGCCAGCTTCAGCGATACATCCGAAAGCAGCGCGCCGCCTCCGCTGTAACCGTAGGAGACTTCCTCGAACTCGATCACCGCTCTGCCTCTCTTGCTTCGCAACCGTTTTGCCCCACGGCGGGTTTTGTTGCAATCTCGGGATTGCAAAGGTTTGATTTTCCGGGCTTTGCTTCGCATAGTGGGCCCGTCGAGTGGGCCCGGGCGACCGGGAAAGACGAAGGACAGGGCGAGGTTACAGGTCAGATGCGGCTGGTATGCCCGAATTGCGGTGCGCAGTACGAGGTGGAAGATCGCGTGATCCCCGAGGGGGGTCGCGACGTTCAGTGTTCGAACTGTGGCCATGCGTGGTTTCAGCGCAATGCCGGCAGGCGCGAGACGCCGCCGGACCATGACCCGGACTCGGCGCTCGCCGCGCCGGAAAACCCCCACGAATACACGCCGGACCCCGACGAAGACTGGGACGAGCCGCCGGTCGACACGCCCGCGCGGCCCCGGCGGCCGCTCGACGACGACGTACGCGGCATCCTGACCGAAGAGGCACAGCGCGAGCTGGACGCCCGGGCTCGCGATGGCGGCACGGTCGAGACTCAGGCCGAACTGGGGATCGAGGATTATTCGGACGGCGAAGAAGAACGCCGCCGGATCGCGCGTGAACGCATGGCACGGATGCGCGGGATCGAAGAGGGCGAGACGCTGGAGCCGGAAGTGCCGCCTCCGCCGCCGCCGGAACCCGCCGCGCGCAAGGACATGTTCCCGGACATCGACGAGATCAACTCGACGCTGGACACGCGGCAGAAGGATGAAAGCAAGCCGAAGCGACAGCCGGTTCAGGAGGACACGTCCGGGCCGGAGCCCCGCAAGGGCGGGTTTCGCCGGGGCTTTTCCATCGTGGTCATTATCGCCGCGATCGCCTTCGGCATCTATGTGCTGGCGCCGCGTATCGCCGAGATGTTTCCGGGTCTGACGGACGCGATGATCGCCTATGTCGACCTCGTGAACCGGTTCTTGGCGTGGATTCAGGATCTGATGCAAACGGTGATCGACAGGGTCGAAGGGGCCGCCAGCGACGGCGGCTGATCCGCTCGGCCGACCTCAGAAAAGGTCGAGCAGCCGTTCGATGTATTCCCGTTCAAGCTCAGGACGCTCCGCTTCGCCGGACCGGCGGCGCAACTCTTCCATCAGTTCCTCGGCACGGCGGTAAACGTCGTCGCCTTCGGCCAGCGGGCTGTCGGAGGACAGCGCCCCGCGCTCGCCCGCTTCGCGCCCCAGCGGATCGCGTTCGTTGCCCTGCGGTCCGCCGCGCTGGGCCGATTGGTCGCCCTGCTGGCCCTGCTGTTGGTTCTCGGCCTCGCGGCGCATCGAATCCTCGAGGTTGCGCATCCCTTCGCGCAGTTCCTCCATCGCATCCGCCTGCCGGTCGAGTGCGCCGGAGGTATCTCCTTCTTCAAGCGCCTCGGCGGCTTCGTCCATCGCGCGCCCCGCGCGGTCGAGCGCATCACGCGCCGCTTCGCCTTCTTCGGTGCCGGCACCGGGTAGGTTGTTGCGCTGGCGCTCAAGTTCACGCTCAAGCTGACGCTGGCGCTGCGTGAGGTTGCCTTGCAGGTCGCCCTGACCCTCCTGGGTGCCCTGCTGGCCTTGTCCCTGCTGATTCTGCCCTTGCTGGTCGCCGTTCTGGCCCTGTTCACCCTGTTGGCCTTGCTGCTGACCCTGCTGCTGGCCTTCCTGTTGTCCCTGCTGGCCTTGCTGGCCCTGCTGTTCGCGGAACGTCTCGTCCGACAGGTCTCGCTGGTTGCGCAGCGTGTCCTGAAGCCCGCGCATCGCTTCCTGTCCCGGAGACTGCTGCCCCTGACCCTGGCCCTGGGTCATCTGCATGTTCTCCATCATCTGCTGAAGCATCTGGAGCATCTGGGCGGCTTCTTCGGTCCGGCCCTGCCGCATCAGTTCCTCGATGCGGTCCATCATCTCCTGCAGATCCTGCTGGGTCATCTCCATCTGGTTGTCGCCCTGATCGGGCTGGTCGAGTTGGTTCTCCTGCGGCTGCGCGTTCTGGGCCAGCTGCTCCATGTAGTCGCGCATCGCCTCGCGCAACTCGTTCATGAGTTCGGACAGTTCGTCCGGCGTCGCACCCTGCCGCATCGCTTCCTGAAGCCGCTCCTGCGCGCGGCGCAGGCGTTCCAGCGCGTCCGACAGCGCCCCTTCCTCAAGCTCGATGGCGAGATCCCAGAGCGCTTGTGCCACCTCGTCACGCACGGAAGGGTTCAGGTCCTCCTCCTCCAGCGGGCCGAGCGAGGCGCGCAGCATTTCGGCCTGTTCGGCTTTTGGGAAGAAATCGTTCGGGCGATTGGACACGGCCCGCAGGATGCGCGCGGCGCGCTCGGAATTGTCGGTGGTCCACAGGATGTCGCGCCGCATCTCGATGATCGCCTGCGCGATGGGATTGAGGAACCGGCGGCCCGGCAGTGTCAGATCGACAGGCGCGCTGTCCCCGGTCTGGCCGGCCGCATCGACGGCGGTGAAGGTGATCGATACGGGCATCTCGGCCCACGGATGCTCGGCAAAATTCTCGACCAACAATTCTTCGACTTCGGTGCGTGAGCCACGGAAGGGCATCGGTAGGTCGACCACGATGGGTTCACGAGGTTCCGGCTCGGCGGCGAGGCCGTAGTCGCGCTCGACGTCCGGCAGGTCCAGTTCCACCGTCGCGGTGCCGGTCGCGACGCCGTAATCGTCGGTGGCGAGAAAACCCTGGCGCATTTCGCCCGCCAGCGTGCGGCTGAGCTCCCCCGACACTTCGATGGCCGGGTCCGCGTCGTCGATGGCCGTCACCTGCCACTCCGCCTCGTCGATGGTCAGGGTGCCGTCCTCATCGATGGTGAAAAGGCGCGTGGGCATAGGTTCGGTCGGGGCCTCATCCGACCACGTCTCGGCGATGTCGATCTCGTCCACCTTGCCATAAAGGCGCAGCGTGACGCGTGAGCCTTCTGGCACAGCCAGCGCGCCCGGGTCCTGATCGCCAAGATAGAGCGTAGGCTTGCCGGTGTAGGCGGGCGGTTCGATCCAGCCCTCCCAGCTTGCCTGCGCCACCGGGTCGCTCCCGGCACCGGGCAGCATGGCCGTCAGGCCCGGACCGGCCGCCCGCACGCCGAACAGCGCGGCGACCGCAAGGGCGGTGAGGGCGATCAGGCGGATGCCATAGGGGTCGCGCGGGGCAAGGTTGGCGCGCGGGGCTTGCCCCTTGGCGGCGTCCAGTTTGGTCGCCATTCGGGCAAGGTGCGCCTCCCACACAGCGCGCGAGGCAGGGTCCGCAGCGCCAATAGCCTGCGCATCGGCGAGGGCGGCAATGGGCGTGCCGGGCAGCGAGGCGTCGAGCCGGGCGAGGGCCTCGAGTTTCGACGGAGCGCGGTAGCGGGCGAAGCCGAACACCAGCGTGGCGATACCGCCGAGCACGACGACACCGGCCACACCCTGCGCGACCCACAGCGGGATGGCAGCCGGCAGGCCGGACAGCATCCAGGCGAGGGCAAAGAACAGGACGGTGGCGAGAGGCCAGAAAGCCCGCGTCAGACGCTCGACGAAAAGCCCCGCCCATGTCAGGCGGAGGGGGTTTTTGACGCGCGCGGCGGCGGCTTCGGGGAGTTGGTCGTAACGCTCCATCGGGGCCTTTCGCAGTTGCGCGGCCCCGAGGTCAGCTCAGAGCCACTCCGGTATCGTATCGCGCGCCAGCATCTCTTCATAGGTCGGGCGCGCGCGGATAACCGCGAAGTGATCCCCGTCCACCAGAACCTCGGGGATAAGCGGGCGGGAGTTGTATTCCGACGCCATCACGGCCCCATAGGCCCCAGCCGAGCGGAACGCGACGAGATCACCGGACTTGAGCGGCGGCAGGTTGCGCGCCTTGGCGAAGGTGTCGCCGGTTTCGCAAACGGGGCCGACGATGTCATGCGGCGCCTGTTCGATGCCCGGCGCCGGTTCGTTCACGGGCACGATGTCGTGGTGCGCGTCATACATGGACGGGCGCACGAGATCGTTCATCGCACTGTCCAGAATGAGAAAATCGCGCCCCTCACCATGTTTGAGGTAGATCACCGAGCTCACCATGATCCCGGCGTTACCGGCGATAAGCCGCCCCGGCTCGATCTCGATTTCGCAGCCCAGGTCGCCCACCGTCTCGCGGATCACTTGCCCGTAGTCGAGGGGCAGGGGCGGGGCTTCGTTGGAGGTCTCGTAGGGGATGCCCAGTCCGCCCCCAAGGTCCAGCCGCGTGATTTCATGCCCGTCCTCACGAAGCGCGTGAGTGAGGGCCGCGACCTTTTCATAGGCTGCGCGGAAAGGCGCCAGATCGGTCAGCTGGGAGCCGATGTGGACGTCGATCCCGATGGGTTTCAGGCCCGGCAGATCGCGAATCTCGGCATAGACCTCACGCGCGCGCGAGATCGGGATGCCGAACTTGTTCTCGGACTTTCCGGTGGCGATCTTGGCGTGCGTCTTGGCATCGACATCCGGATTCACGCGGACCGTCACCGGGGCCTCGACGCCCAGCTCGGTCGCGACCTCGGACAGGGCCCGCGTCTCGGGTTCGCTTTCGAGGTTGAACTGCCGGATGCCGCCCTCGAGGGCGAGGCGCATCTCCTCGCGGGTCTTGCCGACGCCGGAGAACACGATCCGCTCACCGGGAATGCCCGCGGCCTTCGCGCGGCGGTACTCGCCGCCGGAAACGACATCGACGCCAGCGCCGAGATCACCCATGAGCTTGAGCACGGCAAGGTTCGAGTTGGCCTTCATCGCGTAGCAGATCAGATGGTCCATGCCCGCCAGTGCCTCGTCGAACACCTGATAGTGACGGCGCAGGGTGGCTGCGGAATAGATATAGACAGGCGTGCCAACGCTGCGGGCGATATCCGCAACCGACACGTCTTCGGCGTGAAGCACGCCGTCGCGATACAGAAAATGGTCCATCCCGGCCCCCGTGAACTGGTCGCCACGCCCTACACCGCGCGTCGGGACGGATCAATGTGAATTGGGGTCTCAGGCAATTGACCACGCAGACAACGCGTCGTCGCGCGCAAAGACCGCAGGCGTTCAAAAGCCCTCAACGCCCCCGTTTCCACCCGAAAGCCAATTCGTGAGAAAACCAACCTTTTGTCCGGAACGCATCACAGTCTTGCCCGATTTGACGGCGATACAATTCCGTGTTGGGGCGATGACTGTAGAAAGAAAACTTATGGACCGACTGACCGAAATGGAGGCCTTCGCCACTGTCGTTGACCAGGGCGGCTTCACGGACGCGGCGAAGAAAATGGGCATCTCTAAGTCTGCCGTCTCCAAGCATGTATCTTCACTCGAGGCGCGGCTGGGTGCCCGCCTCTTGAACCGCACGACGCGCCGCGTTTCGCCGACCGAGATCGGTCTGGCCTATTACGACCGGGCCCGCCGCGTGCTGAACGACGCGGGGGAGGCCGACGCGCTCGTCACCTCGATGCAATCTGCGCCCTCGGGCCTGTTGCGGATTTCCGTGAACACCGACTTCGGCGTGAACCACCTGTCGCCAGTGCTGGGCCAGTTCCTTCAGGACTACCCGGACGTGAACGTGAACATGGTGCTGAACAACCGCTATGTCGAACTCATCTCGGAAGGCTTCGACATGGCCATCCGCGTGGGCGAGATGGAAGACAGCAGCCTGCGCGCCCGCAAGATCGCGGACACCACCCGCCGCATGGTCGGCAGCCCGTCGTATTTCCAGAAATACGGCCGTCCGATGCGCATCGACGACCTGAACGAACACAAGCTTCTGCACTACAGCTCGCAGTCTTCGGGCAACGTCTGGAAAGTGCCGGCGCCGTCGGGCGAAGTGCGTCAGGTGCGCACCGCAGGGTGGCTCTCGGTCAATGACGGGCAATCGCTCCTGAATGCGGCCATCGCCGGCCTCGGCATCGCCTACCTGCCCTCGTTCCTCTATGCCGACGCGCTGGAACAAGGTCTGGTCGAGGACGCGATCCCCGAGCTTCCGACCGACGTGCAGGGCATCTACGCGGTCTACCCGCCGGGCCGGTTCACCCAGCCCAAAGTCCGCGCCTTCATCGATTTCCTCGTCGCGGCCTTCAATGAGAAAGGCCCCGACAGCTGGTGAGCCACGCGCCACCACGACAGTCATCCCCAGCCTGACTTCTGAGGGCACCTGAGCACCAGCCGGATGGCAGTCCGCTGGTGCTCGTTTTTTTGTGCCGTTCAAATGTCCGTCCCCTATCCGCTCGCGCATTCGCTTGTTAGCGTCGAAGGGGGAGGGCTTTTCATGGCACCGTGGCTTGAAGTGACGTCCTATGTTGCGTCCGCGCTTGTCTTTTTGTCTTTCTTCATGAAAGAGATCGTGCCGCTTCGTCTGTTCGCCATCGTGTCGAACGTCGCATTCATGATCTACGCAATCGGCGCGGGCCTGCTTCCGATCCTCATTCTCGACGCGGCGCTCTTGCCGCTCAACGTCTGGCGGCTCCTGCAATACAGACAGCTTCAGCAGAAGGTTCGCGAGGCTTCGCGCGGTGCGCCGGACCTCGACAAGGTCGTGCCACTGATGGAGCGCACCCGGCGTGAGAAGGGCGACGTTCTGTTTCGCTCAGGCGACCCGGCGGATGCGTTGTTCTACGTCGAAGACGGTACCCTCCGGCTTGAAGAACTGGGGGTCGAGCTTGGCCCCGGCGCCATACTTGGCGAAATCGCATTATTCCTGGATGGCGAAGGACGTACGGCGACCGCAACCTGCGCAAGCGATTGCACCCTGCGCAGCCTGTCGCGAAAACGGGTCGAGGAGCTGGTCATGGTGGACCCGGGTTTCGGGCTGTTCCTGACGAAACTCGTGGCCTCACGGCTGCAAGAAAATGTGCGGCTCGCGCAAACGCATTAGGATACAACGGGTTTTGAAAATGGGGCCTGCCATGATGTCGGCCCGGTTGGGGAAGGAAAAGGTCGAGGGACTATGAGCTTGCCGGTCTGGATCGATATCGTCTCATATCTGGCGGCCGTTCTGGTTTTCGCGACCTTCTTCATGAAATCGATCCTGCCGCTCCGGGCGATAGCGATCGCATCGAATGTGGCTTTCATCACATACTCCGCCGGGGCCGGACTGATGCCGACCCTCGTGCTGCACATATGCCTTCTGCCGCTCAATATCCTGCGGATCATGCAGCATCTTGCACTCGTACGGCGTGTGCGGTCGGCGTCCGAGGGGGTGCCAGACATCGACAGGATTCTGCCGCTGATGGACGTTCAGAACTACGCTGCCGGCGATGTCATCTTCCGTGCCGGCGATCCGGGCCGGTCGCTGCGCTACCTCGCCCGGGGTCGTGTCAGGTTCGAAGAGGTGGAGGCAGAGATCGGAGATGGCACGGTCTTCGGTGAAATCGCCCTGTTTCTCGACAAGCAGACCCGCACCGCCACCGCGACATGCCTGAGCGATTGCACCATCTATCGCCTGTCGAAAGACAAGGTCATCGAACTCACCGTGCTCGACCCCGGGTTCGGCCTGTTCTTGTCGCGGCTCATGGCGGAGCGGATGCAATCCAACCTCGAGGAGGCGCGAAGCCGCTAGGCCGGAAGCTGTGCCGGGCGCTTTCTGAGGCGCGCACGGAACGTATTGCGCCCCTGTCGCGCCACGTCACCCGCCACGGCCGCCGCGCCGCGCAGGTTGAACGGGTAAATCCGGACCTTGGAGGCTTCGACCGCCTGCTCCGTCCATGTGCGCTTGAACCCGTCCAGCCGTCCCTGGAAGTCGATCCTTCGCATCCCCGTTTCGGCCAGATGCGCAACGAGGTGGTATTGCATGAGGATACCCGGTGCGACCTTGCCGAACTGTTCGTCATAGCCGGTCTTGTGGGCCCAGTAGGTGCCGCCGTAAGTCTCGCCGATACTCATGGCGATTGGCTTGCCGTCGAGGCGCAGGAACGTGAAGTGAAGCCGCTTCTGCTCGGCGAGCGCCTTGGCGTAGCAGCGCACGAAACGCGTCTGATTGACGTCTGACCGCAGCGTGGAGCCGGAGCGGGCCTTCCAGCTGTTCGCTTCGACCTCGATTGCCGCATCGAGGGCTGCGTCCACCTCTTCGGGTGCCGGGCGGAGAAAATCCATCTGGACCTCTCCCATCTCGGCCAGGCGGCGTTCGCGGCGCCGGATCGACTGAACCAGCTTCTTCTTGAGGTGAACCGCCGGGTCGCACCAGCTGGCATCGAGGTCGAGAAAGGGGGTTACCGGCGCGTCCGCGGGACGGGCGATCACGATGGCCTTGCCCGCCCGCGCGGCGCACAGAGCGGGGATGACCGGGGAAGCAGCGGGAAGTGCACCAAGCGCCACAGGCTGCCCGAAGGTCACGAGCGCCTCGGCGATGCGGGGGGCCACGTCGTCGTCGCGGCATGGTATGCACACCCCGCCGCCCTCATTGCCGATCAGGCTGTGCCAGCCGGTCGTTCCCTTGCGTCGCATGAGCGGGATGAGAGCGTCGGGGCGGTTCGGATCGCCGATCAGGATGACGCGGGCGGTGGTGCGTTCGCCGTAGGCGTCCAGCGCACAGGCCGCCCATTGCCACAGATGCATCGGCTTGCGTCGCCCTTCCGGCACGATCGCATCCCAGACGTCCGGGCTGACGTCGGAAAACCCGACGACTGTTGTTTCCGCATCCCTCACGCGCTTCGGCGCCTTCCAATGTCCCAGCGACGCCCCCGTATCGCCCGCGAATGATACGCCCGGCGCATGCATCCGTGAAGAGGGTGAAACGGCCAAGCGTCGCTTTGATCAATGGTTTCGGAAACAGTTTGCGCAAAGACTTCGCATTGACCGCGATTCACGGGCCGGATTAAGTGGACACAACTGACCGGATAGGGAGTGGGCAATGAAACTGGATGGAAAAGTCGTCGTCGTGACAGGCGGCGGCAGCGGGATCGGGCAGGAACTCGTCCTCGCGCTACTTGCCCGTGGCGCGCGCGTCGCGGCGGTCGATCTGCGGATGGACGGTCTCAAGGAGACTCAGACCCGTGCGAAGGCCGGAGACCGGTTGAGCCTGCACGAGGCCAACATCGCGGACCGCGAGGCCGTCATGGCGCTCCCTGACGCGATCGAAACGGCCCACGGCGCGGTGGACGCGCTTATCAACAACGCGGGCATCATCCAGCCGTTCGAGGACTTCAACGATCTTGCCTTCGACGTGATCGACCGGGTGGTCGACGTGAACTTCGGCGGGCCCATCAATATGACCAAGGCGTTTCTGCCCCGGCTCATGGCGCGGCCCGAAGCGCATCTCGTCAACGTGGCGTCCATGGGCGCCTTCATCCCGTTCCCGGGCCAGACGATGTATTCGGCGACCAAGGCCGGGGTGAAGCTGATGACCGAGGGGATCTATGCCGAGCTCATGAACTCCAGAGTCGATGTCTCGGTCGTCATGCCCGGCGCGGTAAACACGCATATCACCGAGAATTCCGGGGTAAAGATGAGCGGGAGCGCGGATGCCTCCGGCGCCCGCATGACCTCGGCCCCGGATGCCGCGCGGATCATCCTCGACGGGATGGAGGCCGGTAAGCTGCACATCCTCGTCGGCTCCGATTCCAAGATGCTGTTCCGCCTCGTTCGGCTCGCACCCACCTGGGCGATCGGGTTCATCCAGAAACAGATGGCGAAGATGGCGAAGTGACAGGTGTCACTCGGTCGTGATGAGGATCGCCTCGACACGCCGGTTCAGCGTGCGTCCCTCATCCGACTGGTTCGACGCGAGGGGGGAGAGGTAGCCCACCCCCTCGGCCTCAAGGCGCCCGGCCGGGATGCCGTGCTCGGTGACGAGGCGTTCCAGGACCGAGGCGGCGCGGCGCCGGGAAATGGTGATGTTGGCAGACAGCGGCCCTTCGGCGTCGGTGTGGCCGACAAGGGCCACGCGACGGTTCGGGTGCGTCTCAAGGTAGGCGGCGAGGTCTGTCAGGCTGTCATAGGTGCCTTCGCCGAGTGCCGAGGAGCCCGTTTCGAACCGAAGGTCGGTAAGCACATACCGCCCGACACGTTCCATCGCCTCGCCCACGTTCCCGAGCGCGGCCTGCGGCACGCTCGTATTCGCGCCCGCATCCGGGTCGGACGGGTCCGCCTTGGTCGACGTGACGGCCGGATCGGGCAGGTCGCCGGTCGGGCTCACCTCGACGATCTGGATGAATCCGGCGCTGGCCGACCGGCTGACCAGAACGCTCGTGAACATGCCGCTGTCGCCCGGCACATGGGCCGAGAGAAAGTGGTAATCCCCAAGGTCCACATGCATCTCAGGCTCCTGCACGACGGGCGTGGCAAAGCGGAAATCGAAGCCGCCGCAGGTATCCTCGTCGCATTCGAACAGGATGTCATAGCCGTCGTCGATCAGTTGCTGACGGAAGTTGAGGATCAGCTGGTAGCTCGACAGCCCGGTTCCACCGATCCGCCACGCCCGGGTCTGCACGGCACCCTGTGTCCGGATGGTCGGCATCGCGTCACCCGTATGCGCACCGATGGGCAGGTCATAGGTTCCACCCGCTTCCCGCTCCTCGAAGCGCAGGGCCGCGCCCGCCGGCATCAGCAGTTCCGCCCGCGCGGGGAGCGCTGTCGCCGCGAGGAGAGCGGCGAGCGTCAGGAGGCGGGCGGAGCGCTTCATCTGGCCTGCGCGTGATAGTCGTCGTTGGGCTGCATGTCGGTGGCCGCAGCGACCCGGTTGGACATGTTGTAGAACCCGGCGGTGGAGGCGATGTCGAAGATATCGCGGTCCGAGAACCCGACATCGCGCAGCGCCTGACGGTCCGACTCCTCGATCTTGGCCGGCGCTTCGGTCAGCTTCTCCGCGAAATGCAGCATCGCGTTCTGTCTGGCATTGAGGCCGGCGGCGCGGAAGTTCATCACCATCGCCTCGCCCAGTTTCGGATCGCCCGAAAGCTGGCGCACGGCCGCGCCGTGAGCGACGAGGCAATACCAGCACTTGTTGATGCTGCTGACCACGACCGCGATCATCTCGCGCTCCAGCTTGGACAGCCCGCTGTCGCCCAGCATCAAGTCATTGTACATCGCCGTGAAGGCATTGAGCTTGTCGATGTCGAAGGCATAGGCGCGCAGAACATTGGGCACCATGCCGAGCTTTTCCTCGCAGATCGCGAAGTATTTCTGCGTGGCCTCGGGCAGCGGGTCCACCTGTGGCAGGTCGAGTGCGGTGATCTTGTCGGTCATGTCAGGGCCTCCTCCGTCTTGATCCGGTAGTGATATTGCCCCCTGAGCCGCATGCCAAGCGAGGCATAGAGCGGGTTGGCGGCGGTATTTCCCTGCGTCACAGCCAGTCCGACCACGTCTGCTCCATGCGCACGCGCCCAGATCGCCGCGTGTTTCAGAAGCCGCCTGGCAACCCCCTTGCGTCGTGCCTCCGGCAAGACGTGCAACGCATGAACCACCGCGATGGTGTCGTGGATGGCGACGAAGGCCGCACCGCCGGGGTAATCGCCCGCGCGTGCGAGCATACCCGCCTTCGGGTCCGGCGCGCGGTCCATGATCGCCTGCCGCTCTGCCCCGACCTCGCCGTCGATCCAGATGTCGCGGATCAGTTCAAGCGGCGGCCACATGCCATAGCCACCGCCCATCGGCAGGGTTCTGTCACCGGCAAGCTCGCTGGCTTCGATGACCCAGAGGTTCGTCGGATCCTTGACCGCGTAGCCATGCGAGGCAAGCAGGCTGTCCAGCCCGCCCTCGCCATCGCGCACCATGAATTGCGGGGTCTGGCCGAGCTTGCGCATCGCGGCTTCCGCCGTGGGCAGATCGGCTTCCGTCACCGGCCAGTCCTCCGTCGCCGAAGAGACGCGGCTTCCGCCCCCCTTTCCCTCTCGGATCGTCCAGGCACCCTCGCGGCGGATCGTGGCGGGCGGCCAGGTCGCCAGTACGGCGTCGACGAGCGTGCGGCTGTCGGGAAGGGCGATCGGCTTCACGCGGTTTCTCCGGGGAACAGCGCGGCGAGCTTGACCATCGCCGCATCCACCTCGCCCCCGTCGTGTCCCCGGACCACGATATTGGCGCCGAAGGCTCCGTTTTGCTGGAACGGGTAGGAGCCGATGGAAAGGCCGGGGTATTCCTCCGCCAGAATACGCAGCGGTCCCGCGATCTCGCCCTCGGGCCGGTCGACGCGCAGGGACTGGCTCAGAAGCGGCGCGCCGCCCTTGATGGACGGCAGGACCGAGGCGACCATGGCTTCGAAGACCGCAGGGACACCCGCCATGACATGCACGTTTTGCAGCGAGAATCCGGGGGCGATAGAGACCGGGTTTTCGATCAGCGTCGCGCCGTCGGGGATGCGGGCCATCCGCATCCGCCCTTCGGTGGCCTCGGTGCCGCGCCGTTCGAAATAGGCCATCAGCAGGTCGCGGGCATCGTCGCGGATGTCGATATGGGCATCGAACGCCGCGGCCACGCAGTCTGCGGTGATGTCGTCATGGGTCGGTCCGATCCCGCCGGAGGTGAAGACATGGTCATAGGCCGACGAAAGTGCGCGGACCGCGGTCACGATGGCATCCCGGTCGTCCGAAACCACCCGCGCCTCGCACAGGTCCACACCATGCGCGGTCAGCGACTTGGCGAGCACGTTCATGTTGATGTCACGGGTGCGGCCCGAGAGGATCTCGTCTCCGATGACGAGCATCGCGGCGGTGGGATTGGTCATGTCCGGCCCTTCAGATTGGCGTGGCGCGAAACTAGTCTGTTTTGCCGGGGGCCAAAAGCACGATTGCACGCCGTGTTGGCGGGGATCGGCTCGTGTCGCACCGGCCCGCCATCGGGCAGGCCGGTGCGTGCAGCGTGATCAGATGCGCTCGATCGCGATGGCGATGCCCTGACCGCCGCCGATGCACATGGTGATGAGCGCCTTGGAGCCGCCGATCCGCTCCAGCTCGTACATCGCCTTCACGGTGATGATCGCGCCGGTCGCGCCGACCGGGTGCCCCAGGGCGATGGCGCCGCCGTTCGGATTGACCTTGGCGGGGTCGAACTTGAGCTCGTTAGAGACGGCGAGCGCCTGGGCCGCAAACGCCTCGTTCGACTCGATCACGTCGAAATCGTCAGCCTTGAGCCCGGTGCGCGCCATGAGGTTCTGCACCGCCGGGATCGGGCCGATCCCCATGACCTCGGGCCGCACGCCCGCATGAGCATACCCCAACACGCGGAATTTCGGCGTAAGGCCCGCCTTCTCCGCCGCCTCGGCCCGGGCCAGAACGATGGCGCCCGCGCCGTCATTGATGCCGGAGGCATTGCCCGCCGTGACCGTCCCGTCCTTCTGGAAGGCCGGGCGTAGACCCGCGAGAGCCTCGGCAGAGGTCTGTTTCGGGTGCTCGTCGGTGTCGAAGGCGACCGTGTCGCGCTTCACCTTCACTTCGACCGGCACGATCTGGTCCTTGAAGTAACCTTCTGCGATGGCCTTCGCCGCGCGCTCCTGGCTTTGCAGCGCGAAAGCATCCTGATCCGCGCGGGTGATGCCGCACTCCGAGGCCACGTTCTCGGCGGTGACGCCCATGTGGCCGGTGCCGAACGGGCAATTCAGCGCGCCCAGCATCATGTCCTGTGCGCCCGCGTCGCCCATCTTCTGACCCCAGCGGGCCTGCGGCAGGATGTAGGGCGACCGGCTCATCGCTTCGGCACCGCCGGCGACACCGAAATCGGCATCGCCCAGCATCAGGTTCTGGACGACGGATACGATGGCCTGCGCGCCGGAACCGCAAAGACGGTTCACGTTCATGGCCGGGGTCGAGTCCGGGATGCCAGCCTCGATGCCCGCAACGCGGCTCAGGTACATGTCGCGCGGCTCGGTGTTGATGACGTGGCCAAAGGCGACGTGGCCGATCTGGCCCCCTTCGACGCCGGCGCGGGACATGGCCTCTTTCGCGACCGTTGCCCCGAGTGTGATCGGCGGGGTGCCCGCGAGCGATCCGCCGAACGTGCCGATGGCAGTGCGGGCACCGCCGAGAATTACGATATCAGTCATGGAATACCTCCGTGTATACGGTGACATTCTACAAGATATGCAGAATGTCCATTAGAACGTTCCGTCAGCGGGGTCTCTTTCCCGCGTTCGCGTGGTCAGGAGCGTCACCGCTTCGCGGAACGCATCGTATTTGTCACCCAGAACGTTGCGGAGTTCCGCGTCATAGGCCTGGGCGATCGGGGCGAGGGTGGCGATCATCTCGCGCCCTTTGTCCGTCAGGGTCAGCTGGACGAGCCGCCGGTCGGTTTCGTTCACCACCTTCACGACATAGCCGCCCGCCTCCAGCCGGGTGGCCGCCCGGCTGACCTTTGGCTTGTCCATGCCGACGCGCCGGGTGATCTCGCGCACCGATACCTTGTCCTCCTGGCTGAGGTGCGCGACGACGCGCCACTCCGCGACAGTGATCCCGTAGCGTTCCCGGTAATGGTGCGAAAACCCGGCGCTCACGGCGCGCGACAGCTCATTGAGCTGGTAGGGCAGAAAGGTCTCGAGGTCGAACCGCGTCACGAATATCCCCTTTTCGGGATGTATGCCGCGAAGCCGCCCGCGCGGCAAGCGCCGGGGTCTTGCCAACCCGGGAGCTTTGGGGCCATGTGCCCGGACGCAAACGGGAGGAGAACCAGATGCGCGCCGGGATCGTGACCCTCGTGGTGGCCTATGTCTTGAGCCAGTTCTACCGCGCATTCCTCGCGGTGATGGCACCGGTCCTCAACGCCGACATCGGCGCGACTCCCGGGGATCTGAGCCAGGCGTCCGGCCT
Organism: Maritimibacter sp. UBA3975; assembly: GCF_002384975.1. Taxonomy (NCBI): domain Bacteria; kingdom Pseudomonadati; phylum Pseudomonadota; class Alphaproteobacteria; order Rhodobacterales; family Roseobacteraceae; genus Maritimibacter; species Maritimibacter sp. UBA3975. Next base: position 387,181 of record NZ_DGCP01000011.1, on the reverse strand, counting down.
CTGGTTCGCCGTCTTCGCCGCGATGCAGATCCCCGTCGGCTGGCTTCTCGACAACGTCGGGCCGAAAAAGACCGCCTCGGTCCTGTTCGGCATCGGGGCCGCGGGGGGCGCGGCGCTCTTTGCCGTGGCCGAAGGGCCGGGCGCGGTGAAGCTCGCCATGGCGCTCATCGGGGTCGGCTGTTCGCCGGTGCTTATGGCCAGCTATTTCACCTTTGCCCGCGTATTCGAGCCGCGCGTGTTCGGCACGCTGGCGGGCGTCGTGCTCGGCACAGGCACCTTCGGCAATGTCGTCGCGTCCTACCCGATGGCCTGGGCGGTCGAGAATATGGGCTGGCGCGAAACGATGTGGGGCCTCGCGGTCCTCAGCCTCGTAATCGCGCTGGTCATGGCCGTGCTGGTGAAGGACCCGCCGGCCTTCGAACACGAGCCGGGCCAGAAGAAGGGATCGGTCCTCACGCTTCTGGCCATTCCCGCGCTCTGGTTCATCTTCCCGATCCAGATCGTGAATTACGCCCCCGCCGCCGGTCTGCGCGGTCTCTGGGCGGGACCCTATCTCGAGGACGTGTTCGGGATGACCGCGAACGGTATCGGGGTCGTGACGCTCGTCATGGCCTTTGCCATGATCGCGGGGAATTTCCTCTACGGGCCAGCGGACCGTCTGTTCGGGACACGCAAATGGGTGATCTTCGTGGGCAACGCGCTCGCCGCGCTTTGCCTGTTCGGGCTCTGGGCCTTTCCCGACAACAGCGTGGTCACGACGACGCTGTTCCTCGCCGCCGTGGGCCTCTTCGGCGCATCCTTCCCGCTCATCATGGCACATGCGCGCGCGTTTTTTCCGCCGCATCTCGCGGGGGCCGGGATGACGCTCATCAACCTGATGGGCATCGGCGGGGTATCGCTGTTCCAGTTTCTGTCCGGCGGGGTCTACGGTCGTGCGAAAGAGGGCGCGACCGATCCGGCCGCGCCCTATGAAAGCCTATTCCTGTTCTTTGCTATCCCGCTGCTGGTCGGTCTCGCGATCTACCTGTTTAGCCGGGACAGGACGGACTAGGCCGCCTTGCGTCCGCGCGTCCGGCGACGTCGCTGACCCTGACCACCGCCAGCGGCCTTCTTGGCGCCTTGCGCCGCAGACTTGGGCTGGCCCTGCGGCTTGCCGCCGCCACCACGACGGGGTCCGCCACGGCCACGCCCGCCGCCGCCGCCGCCACGCTTCGGCGGGTCGACTTCCTCGGGCTGGTGGCCGCCAAGGATCGGGATGTCGATCCTCATGACCTTCTGGATCTGGCGCAGAAGCCCGATCTCTTCGCCGGTCACGAAGGCGATCGCATCGCCGCCTGCACCCGCGCGGGCCGTGCGACCGATGCGGTGAATGTAGTTCTCCGGCACTTCCGGCAGGTCGTAGTTGAACACATGGCTCACGCCCGGAATGTCGATCCCGCGCGCGGCAACGTCGGTCGCCACGAGGATGCGGGCCTCGCCGTCACGGAACGCCTTGAGCGCACGGTCGCGCTGGCCCTGCGATTTGTTGCCATGGATCGAGACGGCCTTGAACCCATCCGCGCACAACTGCTTCATCAGCCGCTCGGACCCGTGCTTGGTGCGCCCGAAGACGAGCGACAGCCCGTCGGGCTCTTTCTCGAGGTAGGATTTGAGAAGGTCGAACTTGTCGCCCTTGTCCTGCGCCCAGTGGATGCCCTGCGTGACCTTGTCCGCGGCCTTGCCCGGCGTGGCGACCTGCACCCTGACCGGATCGGTCAGGTAGGCGCGCGACAGCTCTTCCATCTGCTTCGGCATCGTGGCCGAGAACAGCATGGTCTGGCGCGGTGTGCCAAGCTCCGGCGCGATCCGGCGCAGCGCGTGGATGAAACCCATGTCGAGCATCTGGTCGGCCTCGTCGAGGACGAGGAAAGTGGCGCGGTCCAGCCGCACGGCGCGGCGGTCCATCAGGTCGATCAGGCGGCCGGGCGTCGCGACGAGGATGTCGGTGCCCTTGGCGAGGATCTGAACCTGCTTGTTGATCGACTTGCCGCCGACCACGGTGTTCACCTTGATATGGGTGCCTTTGACATAGTCGATCAGGTTGTCTGCGATCTGGTTCACCAGTTCGCGGGTCGGGGCGAGGATGAGCGCACGCACGCATTTCGGCTCGCGCTTGTCATGCCCGCCCAGGAGCTGTTGCACGAGCGGCAGACCGAAGGCGGCGGTCTTGCCGGTGCCGGTCTGGGCAAGGCCCATCACATCGGTGCCCGCAAGAGCGTGGGGAATGGCCTGCACCTGAATCGGCGAGGGGGTTTCGTAGCCCGCCGCGCTTACGGCGGCGAGGAGTTTCGGGTCGAGCCCGAGGTCTTTGAAGGAAGTCATATCGTCTTTCCGCGAAGCGCAATCGCTCCGCTCTGCCGGCGCATCATGCGCCGTCGTCGCTGGGACGCGTCGAGCCTCATGACGGGGCGCTTGCCCGTCACCGTCCGGCGCGAAGCCCCCCGCGTGAATTGGGAACCTGTATTGGGCCGCTTGGGCCCGTTCATCCCGACCCTGCCGCACATCTTCTTGATGGTTGTCTGGCGGCGACGGCTCACGCGGCCGCGTTCGGGATGGGTCGCATATCGGGCCATCCGTCACGAAAGTCAATGGAGCCCGTCACGAATGGTGAGGGATGAAACCCTTTCACCTCCTCCGGCATTCCTGTATCAGCGCCCGAAACTTTGACACCGCAAAGGAGAGCCAGATGGGCTACAAGGTCGTCGTCTGCGGCGCCACGGGTAACGTGGGTCGCGAAATGCTCAACATCCTGGCCGAGCGCCAGTTCCCCGTGGACGAAGTCGCCGCGCTTGCATCGCGCCGGTCGCTCGGCACCGAGGTGAGCTTCGGCGACAAGACCCTGAAGACCAAGGATCTCGACACGTTCGATTTCACGGGCTGGGACATCGCGCTCTTCGCCATCGGGTCCGACGCCACCAAGAAATACGCGCCGGTCGCGGCCAAGGCGGGCTGCGTGGTGATCGACAACTCGTCGCTCTACCGCTACGACCCGGACGTGCCGCTGATCGTGCCGGAGTGCAACCCGGACGCCATCCACGGCTATTCCAAGAAGAACATCATCGCGAACCCCAACTGCTCGACCGCGCAGATGGTCGTGGCGCTCAAGCCGTTGCACGAACGCGCGAAGATCAAGCGCGTGGTCGTGTCGACCTACCAGTCGGTTTCCGGCTCCGGCAAGGACGCGATGGACGAGCTCTGGAACCAGACCAAGGGCATGTTCGTGCCGGGTCAGGAAGTGGAGCCGAATGCCTATCCCAAGCAGATCGCCTTCAACGTGATCCCGCAGATCGACGTGTTCATGGATTCAGGTGACACGAAAGAAGAATGGAAGATGGTCACCGAGACGAAGAAGATCATCGATTCTTCGATCAAGGTCACCGCGACCTGCGTGCGCGTTCCCGTCTTCGTGGGTCATGCCGAGTCGATCAACATCGAGACCGAGGAATTCCTCGACGAAGACGAAGCGCGCGAGATCCTGCGCCAGTCGCCGGGCCTTCTCGTCGTCGACAAGCGCGAGCCGGGCGGCTACGTCACGCCCGTCGAATGCGTGGGCGATTTCGCCACGTTCATCAGCCGCATCCGGCAGGACGTGACCATCGAGAATGGCCTGAACCTTTGGTGCGTGTCCGACAACCTGCGCAAGGGCGCGGCCCTGAACGCAGTCCAGATCGCCGAGCTTCTGGGCCGTGAGGTTCTGAAGAAAGGCTGACGCACCTCAGTCGTCTTCGATCAGAATGAGATCGTCATCGCCGTCGGGGGACACCCCGGCGGCGTTTTCATTAAGGATGTGCCGCATCCGGTGCGGATGGCCCGGCATCGGGCACCTGAACTTGCGCACGAGTCGTGAATAGGGGAAGCCGAGTTCCGACAATTTGCACAGTCGCGCGCCCGTCTCCCGGTCGTGAAGGGTCAGGCCGCCGCCCGCTGGCCGCACTTCATGGCCTCTGCGCGCGAGGCGGTCGGCAAGGTCGGCCCAGCCGGTCGCGCTCGCCATATCGGCAGCGAGGAGCCGCTGAAGGCGCGCGACGAGCGGCTCATCCGCCCGGTTGGGCGTCTTCGCCCCGGTGCGCCGCCGAAGCTCGCGCGCCACGAGGTCGCGCAAGACCTGACCTGGCGTCTGGTCCAGGTCGCGACCGATGCGCTCCAGCGCCTCGACCATCTGTGGCGGCATCGCGAAAGTGACGTCCTGCAACTCCATGCTCCCATCTTCGCCGATCATCCTTACCGATCGGTGAATAGGCGCCGACGGAAATCACGGCGCTTTCCCGGTCTGGCCCGGCGCGTTAGCGTGCCCTCACCGGTTTCCAGAAAGGACCCCCGATGCGTGCCACCGTTTCGCTGATCGCTCTCCTCGTCGCGGCGCCCGCCGCCGCCGACACCGTCTTCGCTCAGGCACCGGTGGCCGCCGCCACGCTCTATCCCGACGGCGCGACGCTCACGCTGCGCGCCGAGATCGATCTCCCCGCCGGGTCGCATGTGGTGATGGTGCCTTATGCCAGGGCCGGCGGGTCGGGGAGCCTGCCACGCATCGCCGTGAGTGACGGCGTCACCGTCGGTGCGCTCGGGTTCCGCCGCGACGTGGTGGCCGATCCGCGCGACATTTATTCCGAGGCGCAGGAGGAGGCCGCGCAGGCCCGCGATGCCGCCGAGGATCGGCTCCTGGCCAAACAGGACGAATTGGACACGGCGCGCGTGCTGCTTACCGCGCTTCAGGCCAAGGCCGATTACCTCGCCGGAATAACGCCGCCGGAGGACGCGACTGCCGACCAGATCCTCGCCATTGCCGAAATGGTGTCGTCACAGACGGCCGAAACCCGCTCGGCCATTCTCGTGGCCAAGGCTGATCTGCGCCCGCTCGAAGAGGAGCTGGAGGATTTGCGCGGCGCACTCTCTGCCGCCGAGGCCGCGCTCGCCCGCCTGTCGCCGCCGGGGGCCGAGAACGACATGCTGACCGTGGAAGTCACGGTGGCCGAGGCCGGGCCGGTCGCGCTCGAGATGACCGAGCAAAGCGGGGCGGCGGGATGGCGCGTGGACTACGATGCGAACCTCGACCGCGACGCGGGCGAACTCACGCTGGATCGCAAGCTCATCGTCATCCAGAACGACGGCCGCACCTGGGCGGACGTGGACCTGACCCTGTCCACCGCGCGGCCCAACGACCAGATCGCGCCGAGCGAAGTCTATTCCGACCGTGCCGAGATCTTCGAGCCGCAACTCGCCCGCAACGCTGCGCCCGAACCGATGGTCGAGATGGAGATGGCCGAGGAAGGCAGGGGGGTTGCCGACATGGCCGTCGCGCCCGCACCGATGCAGACCGCCGGCCTCAAGGTCGATGGGTTGGCGATTTCCTATGTTTATCCCGAGCCGGTCACCATCGCTTCCGGCGAGGCGGCGGAGCTTGCACTCGATAGCCTGACCATCCCGGCGGACCCCGGCATCGAGGCCGCGCCGCGCTGGGACGACACGGCTTTCCTCATGGCATCCTTCACCAACGTGACGGGTGAGCCGATCCTTCCCGGTGACGCGAGCCTGTCGCGCGACGGGGCTTTCGTCGGGCGCACCACGTTCCCCATGATCCCTGCGGGCGCGGAGGAGGAGCTGGCCTTCGGTCCCATCGACTCGATCCGCCTCGACACGATCTTCAAGCGCAACGAGGAAGGGGACGCCGGCATCATCACGCGGTCCTCCACCCGGCAGCAGGACATCACCTTCACGGTCGAGAACCTGTCGGACGAGACGCAGGAGGTGCGTGCGCTCTATCCGCTTACCTTTTCCGAAAAGGAGAATCTCGAGGTTGCGGTCGTAGCCCAACCCGCGCCGGACGAGACGGACGTGGACGACCGGCGTGGCGTGTCCGCGTGGAACCTTACGCTCGCCCCAGGTGAGACGCAGGAAGTGCGGATCACCGTGACGCTGGATTGGCCGGAGGGGCAGATCCTGAACTGGGCGCCGTAAGGTTCTGTCAATTTGCCTTAACTAAAATCGTTTTCTCTGGGCACCGTTTCGCCGCAGAGCCGCACGAATTGTGTCCGAATCCGGGGCGATCCTGTCTAGGTCGGCAAGACAGCCGGCCCTGCGGCAAAGCCCGCCCCGGCCCGAGAGGCCCCACCGGAAACCGGTTCCCCATCAAACCGCACACGCGCGCCCGCACGCGGGCGCGGAAGGACCGGAACGTCATGCACACCACTGTCATCGCATTTCCCCCGCCCCGTCCCGCCAACACCAATGCGCCGGGACTTGCCAAGGCCGCCGCGACCGTCGTGTCGCTCGAGCGCTGGAAAAGGCGGGCCCGGCCCTTCCGCACGCCGACCGGGGTCTTCTTCAGGACGTCCGTTCTCTGCACGACGGGCGATATCGCCTGATCCCAGTCATTTCAGTCAAAGGAAAAGCCGCCATGACCAACCGCGCCAAGACCGCCACCACCGAAACGCTCACGACCACCGGAAGCGAGGATCTGCCTATCATCGATAAGGCGCGCCGCGGTCGCCTCGCCGCGCTGGCCCGCCTGCGCGCACGGTCGGCGGTGGCAGGCAATGTCGTGTCCATGTTCGACAATACGATCCCCAGACGCACAGCCGTGCCGGTCTTCCAGTCCTGCCGGGGGCGGAAATACGCGCCCCTTCTCCTCACGAATCCCATTGCGGCGTGAATGCGACTCACTTGTGACGCGCGTCACGGCAGGGTCAGATTTGAATCGGGCACTTTTGGCGAAGTGAGGCAAAGTTGGGTCGAAAGGTAGGGAAACCCAGCGCTTTCCGGTGTTCAAAGCGTGAAATGTCTCATTCTTGCCCAATTTGAGCAAATTTCCCGCCCGAATCGAGGCGCAGCTTTGTTCACATCGGAACAGAAAGATGAACACGAGGTTCAGAATGGCTGCCACCACTCACGACCCGAAGGACACCAAGGTGATCCGCTTCCCGAAGCCGCTCAAAGGCATCGCGAACCGGGACCGCAACAAGCGCCTTCCGTCCCTGACCAGCGCAGACGTCGAGAACTTCTTCTCGAATGCCGACGCCAAGGGACAAACCAAGAAACTCGCGGCCTGACCACCGCGCCCTCCTGACCAAACCTAACCCGGCCGAGAAAAAAACAAACCGGCCACAAAATCCTGGGGAAACAGACAATGACCAACGTAATCGACTTCACCGCCTACCGCGCCGCCAAAGCCCCCAAAGCTTCGAACGGCGAAAAGTTCCAGAACAACGTGGTGTCCATCGCCGACTGGAAAGACGCGGCTCACGCCCGCCGCAACGTCCACGTCACGACCGACGTCCTCGCTTCCATCGGTTCGGCCTGCTGAGCCACCCTGACCGAAGCTTCCTGACAACACCCCTCATTCTGGAGACACCCCAATGACACTCATCGAAAAAGCCCGCGCCGGCCGCCGTGCCGCTCTCGCCTCCCTCGAAAACGAAATCGAGAACGCCTCCAACGTCGTGTCGATCTTCGACTTCGCCCCGACGAAGAAGAGCGAGCCGATCCCGGCATTCAGCTCGATCCGGACGGAGGGTGCCGTCGTGCGCCTCGCCGCCTGATCCATCTCACCCCGATCCGGAAAGGACGGGCGCGGTTGCCCTCACCGCGTCCGTCCTTTTCTTTTCAGGCAGCGGTGTCGAGGTCCATATCCTCGGAAACCTCCACCGCCTCCGCCGCACAGATCCTGCGCAAACTGAAGGTGTAGGTCGCGCCATAGATCGTCGCGACCGAGAAGGGCAGCGCGACAGTCAGCCAGAACGCTGGTGTGTGGGCCGCGGTGTGGATGACCGTGAGAAAAGAGGCAGAGATCGCGCTGGCCGTCAGGGTCGGGGGCAACACGCCAACGGTCCGCCGCGCGACCCATTCGATCGCCCGCTTCATGAACAGCGTCACCGTTGCGGTAATCATACCTTGCACAAGACCGGCGATGAGGGGCGCGGGCCAGTCATGGCCGAGGTTCGCGAAAAACGCCCACCCGCCCATCATCGTGACGCCAGCCGCGATGTGAGCGATGTTCGAGTGAAGAAAATTCATGCCTAGGACCAGAAATATCTGACAATGTGAAAAAAGATCGGAGCCGCGAATACGACCGAGTCTAACCTGTCGGTAAAGCCCCCGTGGCCCGCAATCAAGTGTCCCCAGTCCTTTACGCCCTTGTCGCGTTTGATCGCGGACATGACGAGGCCGCCGAATAAGCCCATCAGGGTAACGGTGACGGCCACCCCTGCTGACTGCCAGACGGCGAACGGCGTCAGCCAGGAAAGCACCGCACCGAGGATCGCGGCAGAGACGATTCCGCCCGCGAATCCCTCCCACGTCTTTGAGGGTGACAGCGTGGGTGCTACCGGATGGCGTCCCCACAGCTTGCTCCAGACGTACTGAAGCACATCCGCGCCCTGAACCACGACGACGAGCCAGGCAATAAGCAGGATCTCGCGCCCGTCGAAGCCCGGAATATCCAGAGTGAGAAGGGCGGGCACATGCGAGGCTGCGAAAACGGCGACCATCAGGCCCCATTGGGTCTCGGCAACCCGCGACAGGAACCGGGTCGTGTCGCCCCGCAAGGCCACGAGTATCGGCATGAACAGGAAGGCATAGACCGGAATGAAGATCGAATAGAGCCCGTACCAGTCGATATAGATCAGCCAGTATTGCACTGGCACGATGACGAAAAAGGACACGAGAAGCGCATAGTGATCGGCCCGACTTTTCGCGGTGAGCGTCAGGAATTCCCGCAGCGCGGCGAATGACAACAGTGCGAACAGGACGATCACGCCGATGGACCCGAACAGAAAGGACAGGGCCAGAAGCACCACCATCGCCCACCAGGAACTGATCCGCGCGTTCAGGTTTTCGACCAAGGTGTTGGTGCCGTCCGCATCGAAACGGCGTCTCAGGGTTTCGCCGAGGATCGAGGCGAGCGAGAGCACCAGGACGATGGCCAGAAGCAACCCATAGAATTCGGCCGACGCACTCATTCGGGCCGCTCCGGTTTCAGCGCGCGCAATGCCTGCGCGGCGCGTCCGAGAAAGGCGTCTTTGTCCTCGCCATCCTTCAGATGGACTGCCTGACCGTAGGTGACGGTGCACAGAAGCGGGACGGGGATCACCTCGCCTTTCGGCAGGATGGCGTTCAGGTTCTCGATCCACGTCGGCACGAGTTCGACGTCCGGCCGCCTGTGGGCGACGTGGTAGATGCCCGTCTTGAACGGAAGGAGCGGGTCGGGCCCCATGTTGCGCCCGCCTTCGGGAAAGATGATGAGGCTCGCCCCCTCATTCAGCGCGGCGACCATCTTTTCCACCGGGTCCTCGTCCCGCGTCTCGGGGTTGCGGTCGATAAGAACGGCGCGGAAGACGTCGCGCCCGGCGAACGCGCGCAGCCGCGACTTCAGCCAGTAGTCTGAGGCCGCGACGGGCCGGGTCCGCTCACGCAGGGCAGGGGGCAGCACGGCCCATGCCAGCACGAAGTCGCCGTTCGAGGTGTGATTGGCGAAATAGATCCGCTGGGTCGGGACGGGATCGGACCCAGCCCAGACCGCGCGCGGGGCGGTAACGAGGCGGGCGAACAGGACGATGGCCTGCCCCGCGATAAGCGCTGCGAGCGCCTTGAGGCCCCGCAGCGCGAGCGTCATCAGACGGGCTGGAACGCGTCGGCGTCCGCGTCGAAATACTTCAGCCCGCCTTCCCCGATGTCATGCCAGAGCCCGTGGAGCGAAAGCTCCTCGGACTTGACGGCCGCCTCGACGAAAGGAAACGTCATCAGGTTGTCGAGCGACACCTTCACGGCTTCCCGCTCAAGATGGTTGATGCATTCGTCACCCGAATAGCTGTCCTTGATCCGGTCGTAGCCCGGTTGGAGCAGGTCCATCCAGCGGCCCACGAAGCTCGACTTTTCGGTCAGCTCTGGCGCGTTCCCGGTGGCCATGTCGTAAAACCCCCGCACGCCACCGCAGGACGAATGGCCGATGACGATCACATGGGCGACCTTGAGCGCCGTGACCGCGTATTCCACCGCCGCCGAGGTGCCGTGCTGGTTCCCGTCCGGCTGGTAGGGCGGCACAAGGTTCGCGATGTTGCGGTGGATGAAGAACTCACCCTGGTCCGCACCGAAGATCGAGGTGACGTGCACACGGCTGTCACAACAGGAGATGATCATCGCGCGGGGGTGCTGACCTTCGCTCGCCAGTCGCCGGTACCACGATTTGTTCTCGGCAAAGCTTGTGGCTTTCCAGCCCTGGTAGCGCTGGACAAGATATTTCGGTAGCGGTCTTGCGTGTTCCATGCCTCTTCCCTGCGATTGCGGTTATCCGTGTTTAGGCGGGTTTTTCGGGAAATTCGAGGGATTTCAAAGAGGCGCGGAAACCTTTTCTTGAGGGGCAAGGGGCATGATGGCCCCGCTTTGAGGGGAAAGGGTGTTCGCCATGTCTGTGGCCACGTTGAAACATGCCGAGCCGGTTACGTTGGATCGTGACCAGCTTGAGGTTCTGTATCGCCAGTTGGGGCCGGTGGGCGCCGACAAGGTCGTCAACCACGCGCTGGAGGAGCTTGCTGCGCTTCTGGCGGGCGTGGCTGTCGATTACCGCGCGGGCCGGATGGCCGAGCTTGCCGCCAACGGACGGGCACTCGCGGCGGTCGCGCAACAGGTCGGCATGACCAAGCTCGCCCGCGTGGCGCGCGACGTCGCCGATGTCGCCACGGGCCATGACGCGGCGGCGCTTTGCGCGGTGACGGCCCGGTTGGAGCGGATCGGGGACCGCTCGCTGGTGGCGGTCTGGGACATGGCGGACGGGATCGGGTGACCCTGGGCCACGGGGGCCGGGTGAAACCAAGTTGCAGGCCCTCCCCGACTCGCTAGTCTTGCCGGATCATTGACCTGACCGGAGACACCATGTCGCTGACCTTCGCCCCCTCTGCCAAAGATGCGCTTCCACTGACCCTCGTCGACAAGGAGGGGCTGGAGGATTTCACCGCATCCTTGTCCGCGCCCCACGCCGCCTGGCTCGCGGCCTCGGGGTTCAGGGCGGCGCTTGGCGCGGTGGTCGTGTTCCCCGGAAAAGAGGGCGCGCCGGAGGCCGCGGTGGTGGGCCTTGGCGACGCCCGCGCCCGCTCACGCAAGCGTTTCGGCGTCGCGAGCGCGCGGGCGAAACTGCCGGACGCGACCTTCCGGCTCGTGACCGACCTGACAGGCCCCGCGCTGGACGAAGTCGCGCTGGGCTGGCTGCTCGCCGGCTATCGCTTTGATCGCTATGCGAAAAAGAGCGCACCCAAGGCCATGCTCATCGCCCCGGACGGGGTGGACGCCGCCCGGATCGAGGCGATCGCGGCGGGTGAGGCGCTGACCCGTGACCTCATCAACACGCCGGCCAACGACATGGGGCCGGATGAGCTCGAGGCCGCGGTTCGCACGTTGGGCGATACCTTCGGAGCCGAGGTCGCGGTCACGACCGGAGACGCGCTGATCGAAGCGAACTTCCCGCTGATCCACGCTGTCGGGAGGGCGGCCACCCGTGCGCCCCGGCTGATCGACCTGCGCTGGGGGACCCGCGGCCCGACCCTCACGCTTGTTGGCAAAGGCGTCTGTTTCGACACCGGCGGGCTGGACCTCAAGCCCGCCGCGGCGATGGGTCTGATGAAAAAGGACATGGGCGGTGCGGCCACGACCGTCGGCCTCGCCCACATGATCATGGCCCTCGGGCTTCCGCTCCAGCTGCGCCTCCTGATCCCCGCGGTCGAGAACGCCGTCGCAGGCGACGCCTTCCGCCCCGGCGACATCCTGACGAGCCGCAAGGGCCTGACGGTCGAGATCAACAACACCGACGCGGAAGGGCGGCTTGTGCTGGCCGATGCGCTCGCGCTGGCGGATGAGGAGATGCCGGACCTCGTGGTGTCGATGGCGACGCTCACCGGCGCGGCGCGCGTCGCCGTCGGCCCGGACCTCGCTCCGTTCTATGCGAGCGACGGCATGGATGCCGACGCGCTGCGCCACGCGGCGCCGAAGGTGGCCGATCCGGTTTGGGAACTGCCATTCTGGGCACCCTATGAAACGATGATCGAGCCGGGGATCGCCGATCTCGACAACGCGCCCAAAGGTGGCTTCGCGGGGTCGATCACGGCGGCGCTCTTCCTCAAACGCTTCGTCACCGACACGGATCGTTACCTGCACTTCGATGTCTACGGCTGGCAACCGTCCGCCGCCCCGGCCCGCCCCGTGGGCGGCGTCGGGCAGGGTGCGCGCGCTTTGCTTGAAGCGTTGCCGGGGATGCTCAAGCTGTGACCGACCGGCGGCTTTTGAAATCCAACGGGCGCGTGGCCCATGTCTCGCTCGAAGGCGTGGTCAAGGCGGATCGGTTCACCGAGGGTACCTGGCACCAGGTCAACGTCACAACCGCCGCCATCCTTGCCACGCCCCAGGGACCGCGTGAGCGTGAGATTCTGACCGGCGACAGTTTCTGCGTGCTCGACCGCGAGGACCGCTTCGTCTTCGGCTTCTCCGGGCGTGACGGCTACTGCGGCTGGCTTTTCGCCGATCTTTTGCGTGACCTGCGCACGGCCACCCACCGCGTGAGCGCCGCGCGCAGTTTCCGCAAGGCGACGCCCGACATCAAGGCGTGGGAACCGGCGATGCCCCTGTCCTATGGCGCACGGGTCGAGGTGGTCGACGAAGGCCCCCGCTGGTCCACGATCCTCGTGCAGGATGAGCCGAATGCCGAGGGTTTCCGCGAATATGCCGTGCCGACCGCGCATCTCGCCCCGCTGGACGCTCAGGCCACGGACCCGGTGGCGGAGGCCGCCAAGCTCCTCGGCACACCTTATGTCTGGGGCGGAAACTCGAGCTTCGGGATCGACTGTTCCGGCCTCGTTCAAATGGCCTATGAGATGTGTGGCGTCCCGATCCCGGCCGACAGCGACCAGCAGATGAGCGCGGGCGAGGCGGCGACGGACTACCGTCCCGGCGATCTCGTCTTCTGGAAGGGTCATGTCGCGATGGTGGCGGATGCCGACAGGTTCATCCACGCCAACGCGGGCGCGATGGCGGTGAGCTATGAGGGGATCGGGGCCACAATCCGGCGGATCGAAGAGCAGGGCGAGGGGCCTGTCTTGGCCCACCGCCGCGTAACCGCCTGACCGTCACTCCACCGCGCGGATCAGCTTGCGTTCCAGCACCCGCAGCACGGTCTTGAGGTCCGCGCCACGTTTGAGGATCTGTCCGTCCATGCCGATCACGGAATACTGCCCCTGCTTTCCGCGTAGCTTCGGGCGTTTTTCGATCCGGTAAAGCGGGTTTTCGGCGGCGCGGCGGAAGACGGCGAAGACTGCAACGTCTTTCAGAAAACTCATTCCATAGTCGCGCCATTCTCCGGCTGCGACCATGCGCCCATAAAGGCCAAGGATGATGGAAAGCTCACGGCGGTCAAAGGCGACCTTTTCGTCCGAGCCGCGGGGAAACGGTGTTGGCGCGTTCATGGGGAAAATCTGCGCTCAATCGGCCCGCAAATCAATCCCCGGATGTGCCCGCCTGATTCAGGACACAAAAAGACCCGGTGTTTTGCCCGGCCTGCCCGCAATCACGCCCTGATTTGAAGGCAAACCAGTCCTCGAAGCGCAAGCTTCCCCGGTGCCGTGTTCAACAGCCCCCACCCAGTTTGCGGCACCGGGATCCAAAACCCCACCCTGAGCGGTGGGGTTTTGCATTTTTGCGCGGGTTCTTGCCGGTTATCAGTGAATGCTTTGCGCGAAGCCGCGTCCGATTTGCGCATTCCGACTCGCGATCGGGACCCTCAGGCCACCGTCCTGCATTTCGTCCGGTTCAGCCGAGGAGCGCGATCACGCCCGCGACCGTCAGGATCGAGAAGGTCGTCGAGACGAGGATCGCCGCCGAAACGCGCGCCGGCGCCACGCCGTAGTGCTGGGCGAGGATGAAGACGTTTCCGGCCACCGGCAGCGCGGCGGCCGAGATCATCACCTTGGCCGAAAAGGCATCGACCGAGAATACCAGCAGCGCCATGACCGCCACCGCCGCCGGGTGCAGCACCAGCTTGGCGAAGGAAAGCCAGACCGCGATCGACAGCCGCTCGGCCGATTTCGAGGCGAGCGAGGCACCGATGGCGAACAGCGCGCCCGGTGTCGCGGCGGCACCCAGCAGGACGAGCACCTCGTTGACCGGGCCGGGAAGCGGCAGACCGGTCGCCGACCATGCGAAGCCCGCGACGATGGACACGATCATCGGGTTCTTCACCAGCCCGAGGCCGACGGTGCCCAGCACCTTGGGGCTCACGCGACCGTCGCGGTGCCCGGTGATGAGGATCACGATCAGCGACGAGAAGACCACGAGGTCCACGGCAAGGCACAGCATCACCGGACCGATGGCTTCTTCCCCGAACAACAGCGCGAGCATGGGGACACCGAGAAAGCCGGTGTTGCCGATGACGGCGCATTGGGCCTCCACCGCGGCCTGCTCCAGCCCGATGTGCCGGACCAGTGCGACGATGGTGGCCACGATGTAAATGGCTGTCGTGCCGATCAGGTAGGCCCAGATGAACGGCCAGTCGATCACGTCGCCAAGGTTCAGGTTGGCCGAGAACCGGATCAGCATGGCCGAGAGCGCGAAATAGAATACGAACTTGGTCAGCGCGGCGGTCGCGGCTTCTGAGAAAAAGCCTGTCCGTCCCGCAAGATAGCCAACGGCGATCACGGCGAAAAAGGGCAGGACCTGGATCAGTACAGCGAGCATGTTTTGCCCCTAGCACGACATTTCGGGGGCCACCATCCTCAAGCGAAAACACCTTGGCAGAACCATCCCGCGCTCTGCGCCGCGCCGTGGGCGAAATAGAGCCAGAGCCGCTCGCCCCGTTCGGTGGTGACCACCCAGTAGTCGCGGCTCCCGGTGCGCCAGCCGGGGTCGTCGAGCCACCATTCCGGTGCGATGCGCTCCGGCCCGCTGGCCCCGGCGACCGCGTGGTCGCGCCCGCGCCAGCGAAACCGCTCGGGGAGGAGGGGCGCGGCGGGGATCATCACCGGCTCGGGGGGCCAGAGCCGGAGCGGGCGTTCACGGGCGGGCGCCTGCCATGTCGTCGAGGCGGGGGCAAAGACGGCGGCAACCACCGTGGCGCCCTTTTCGGGGATGTGGCTTTCGGCCGGGTGCAGGCGGGTCATCGCCTCCAGCCCCAGCCGCGTGCCGATCCGGCCCAGAAGGTCGTCGAGCCCGGCCCCCGGTCCGGTCCCCGCCACCTTGGCGCCCGCGTCCAGATGGCCGCGATGCTGCACCGCGTGGACCGGTTCGTGCTGGATGGCGACCAGACGCACCGCGTCGATGCCGAAGCCCGCGTCCACGTCCGACAGCTTCATGGCCAGCAGGGGCCGGATGCGGTGCGGATCGGCGGTGGGGCGGGCAAGCCCGGCCTCCACGGCCTGCATCGTGCGGTCGGTGCGCGAAAATTCCGCCCGCACCCGGCGCGCGCCCCGGCCCGCGCGGGTCAGCCGGTCGCACAGCTCCGGCAGCAGCCGGTCGAAACTCGCCAGCAGGTCCGCCTCCAGCCCCACGGGGTCGGGCAGGCCCATGCGCACGGCGAAGCGCATCGGGGGACGGGCCGGCGAGACCGGCTCCGGCTCCACCCCGAGCGCCTGGTCCAGCCGTTGCACCATGTGCCGACCGAAGCGGCGGGCGAGCCCGGCGCGGGGCGTGCCGAACAGGTCCTCGATCCGGCGCAGGCCGAGCCGGGTGAGCGCCTCGACCGTGTCGGGTTCCAGCCGGAGCGCCGACACGGGCAGCGGGCCGATGGCCTGCCGGGTCTGTCCGGGGGCGGCGATGCGCGGCGCGCTCGCCTCGGTCCGGGCCTTCGGCGCGGCGCCCCCGCGCGTCCAGTGCCGCCGCTTGACGGCACGCGACCGGGTGGCGCGCGCCTCCTGGTCGATCTCGTCGCCGGAGCGGTGCCCGCCGCCCTCCATCCCCGAATACCGCGCCAGCGCCCAGGCCGCGCCCAGCGTATCGGCCAGCCCCAGCCGCACGGTCAGGCCCAGACCGGCGCAATCCTCGTCGATCTGCGCCGCCAGCCCCTCTTCCCCGCCGAAGAGATGCGCGCAGCCGGTGATGTCGAGGATAAGCCCGTCCGGCGCGGCCTCGGCCACCCAGGGGCTGAACCGTCCCGCCCAGCGGCGCAGGGTGGTGAGGAACGCGGCCTCGGCAAGCTTGTTCGCAGGGCGCGAGGTCAGGCCCGGACACATCGCCCGCCCGTCGCGCAGGGGCTGGCCCAGCGTCAGCCCGGCGGCCTGCGCGGCCCCGTTCATCGAGGCGATCACCTGCGCGCCGCGCTGATCCTCGACCACCACGAAGGGTGCTTCGGGCAGACCTCTCTCAAGCCGGAGCAGCCGTTCGGCGGCAAGCCGGGGAAACCAGAGCGACAGGTGACGTTTGGCAGGCATGGCGGCGGGCAGCATCGCAAATGTTCACATAATGTTCTCATACGCGACTCGCGCCGGGGGAGTCGAGTCCGCCGATGGGCCGCTTTCGCGGGGTTGTTACTGTGGTTTCACGGATGGCTGGCTAAGGTGGCCCGGGACGAAAGCCAAACCTATTGATCACCAAGGAAAATACATGACCAAGATACGAGTAATCCTCGCCACCGCCGCCCTCGCCATGACCACCGGAACGCTCATCGCACATGCCGATGTCGAAGATCCGGACGTCAAGGCCCGGATGGACACGATGGGCGGGATCGGTGCCAACATGAAAACCCTGAGCCAGATGTCCAAAGGCCAGATCGCGTTCGACGCCGCGGCTGCACAGGCGGCCATCGACGAGATGGCCGAAGCGGCGGAAACGATCCCCGATGTTTTCGAAACCCCGGCAAAGGACCCGGAATCAGAGGCCTCCGACGAGATCTGGGAAAACTGGGAGGATTTCGTGTCCAAGGCCGAAGCGTTGCAAGAGGCGGCCTCCGGCGCGACCGTGACCGATGAGGCCTCGCTCGGCGCCGCGATGGGGTCCATCGGCGGCACCTGTGGCTCGTGCCACCGCGCCTACCAGCTTTGAATCACATCTGAGGAACGCGCACGGGGCGGCCCATCGGCCGCCCCGTTTCTTGTCCCGTCGCGGAGTCCGGCGTCAGCCGCACCAGATGCGCGTGATGACCTCATTCTCGTCGAGGTCGATGTTGAGCCGGTTCTGAAGGTAGTCCTCCGTCACCGCATCGCCGGGGCGGATGACCCTCAGGTCAGGCCATTCGATGCGGGTGTTGGCATAGGGCTGACCCACGAAATCCTGAAACGCGGGCGCGGGGCAGACGCCAAGCTGCCCGGTGGGATCGTGGCGCACCTCGGCCCCGCGTTCGCAGGCGGTGAGCATCGTCGCGGCGACGAGGGGAAGCAGGGCAAGTCTCATCCGCAGTACACCTTCGTGATGGTCCCGTCCTCGTCGACCTCGACATTGAGCCGGTCCGCGCGGAAATCCATCGTCACGGCCATGCCCGGCTCGATGATGCGCAGCTTGTCACCCGGTTCAAGGTCGTCCTGTGCGGCGATGTCTTCGCCAACCATCGACTGCCGCGCCTCTGCGCCGCAGTCATCCGTCGGGGCTTGGGCGGCGGTTTCGTCCTCCGGCTGACAGGCGGCGAGCGCCAGCGCGGCGACCGGTATGAGGGCTGTTCTGAACATGGGTCCTAGATAACCTGCGGGGGCCGGGGCACAAGTTACGCCATTGAAAGAGCGCGGAATCTCGCCCAATGTGCGGTCGAAGCGAATTGGAGGGCTCCCTGATGAGAACGCGCGCCGCGGTGGCCACAGCCGCCGGAAAACCCCTTGAAGTGATGGATGTAAACCTGGACGGCCCCAAGGCGGGCGAGGTTCTGGTCGAGGTCAAGGCGACCGGCATCTGCCACACCGACGAATTCACCCTGTCCGGCGCCGATCCCGAGGGGCTCTTCCCGGCGATCCTCGGCCACGAAGGCGCGGGCGTCGTCATGGAAGTGGGCGAAGGCGTGACCAGCGTGAAGCCGGGCGATCATGTGATCCCGCTCTACACGCCCGAATGCCGCGAATGCTATTCCTGCACGTCAGGCAAGACCAACCTCTGCACCTCGATCCGCGCGACGCAGGGGCAGGGCATCATGCCGGACGGGACCAGCCGCTTCTCCACCCTCGATGGCGACCCGATCCTGCACTACATGGGCTGCTCGACCTTCTCGAACCACACGGTCCTGCCCGAAATCGCGCTTGCCAAGGTGCGCGAGGACGCCCCGTTCGACAAGATCTGCTACATCGGCTGCGGCGTGACGACGGGCATCGGCGCAGTCATCAACACCGCCAAGGTCGAAATCGGATCGACCGCCGTGGTCTTTGGCTTGGGCGGCATCGGCCTCAACGTCATCCAAGGCCTTCGCCTCGCGGGGGCCGACATGATCATCGGTGTCGACCTGAACCCGGCGAAAAAGGAAATGGCCGAACGCTTCGGCATGACCCACTTCATCAACCCCTCCGAACTGGAAGAAGACCTCGTCCCCTACATCGTGAACCTCACCAAGCGGCGCGGCGACCTGATCGGCGGCGCGGATTACACCTTCGACTGCACCGGGAATGTGAAGGTCATGCGCGACGCGCTGGAATGTGCGCACCGTGGCTGGGGCGAGTCGATCATCATCGGCGTGGCCCCGGCGGGGGCCGAGATTTCGACCCGCCCCTTCCAGCTCGTCACGGGCCGCGTCTGGAAAGGCACGGCCTTCGGCGGCGCCCGTGGCCGGACCGACGTCCCCAAGATCGTGGACTGGTACATGGACGGCAAGATCGAGATCGACCCGATGATCACCCACACGATGCCGCTGGATGACATCAACACCGGCTTCGACCTGATGCACTCGGGGGAATCCATCCGCTCGGTCGTTCTTTACTGACACCCTGCGCCCGGCGCAGGCACCCAACGGTCGGAGCCGCCATGCGGTCTCCGGCCGTTCGTGTCTGGTGCGCACCTTTCGCGCTCCCCCGAAGGGCCCCGGTCCGGGCCCAGCACTGCGATAGCGAGAGCGGGTGACGCCGCCATTCATCTGGGATACCGAGGGCACAGCACATAACGAGAAGGTCCTCCAAAGATGCCCGACGCCAACCCGCTCCTCGCCGTCCTGATCGACGCCGACAACATCCCGGCCCGCTTCGCCGAACCGATCCTCAAGGAAGTCACGAGCTACGGCGAACCCGCGCTGCGCCGCGTCTACGGCGACTGGTCGAGCCAGCGGCTCGCCCCGTGGAAAACCAAGGTCGCCTCGCTCGGCATGGTCGCGCACCAGGACAGCGCGAACACCAAAGGCAAGAACGCCTCGGACATCGGCCTCGTGATCGACGCGATGGACCTCATGCACACCGGGCGTTTCGACGGCTTCGTACTGGTCTCGTCCGACAGCGATTTCACCGCGCTCGCCAACCGCATCCGCGAACAGGGGATGACGGTCATCGGCATCGGCGAAGGCAAGACGCCCGAGTCGCTGCGCAACGTCTGCTCCCGCTTCGTGATGATCGAGAACCTTGTCGACGAAGAGCCCGAGAAGCCCGCCGAGGGCAAGAAGGGCAAGCGTGACGTGAAGGATGCCCTGCCGCTCATCTTCCGCGCGATGGAAAAGATCGACCAGGATGGCGAATGGTTCCAGCTTGGCGTGATCGGTCAGGCGATCCAGGCCGACAACCGCGACTTCGACACACGGACCTACGGGCGTGCCAAGCTTTCCGACCTGATCCGCGACACCAAGCGTTTCGAGTCCAAGCGTGAGGGCAACCACGTCTACATCCGCCGCGTGGACTGACCCCACCCCGCGACCAAGCGCCCCCTTGCGTTGACGGTATAGTTCACTAGTTTGGAATCGTTCCAAAGAGGTGTTGAAATGATCCCCGGTTTCTCGTCGTCCCGCCGCCGTTTCTCGGACCTGTCCGAACAGGAGATCCTTGCCCTCGCGATTTCGAACGAGGAGGACGACGCCCGCATCTACCGCCAGTATGCCGAGCGGCTGCGCGAGGATTTCCCCGCCTCCGCCAAAGTGTTCGAGGAGATGGCGCATGAGGAGGACGAGCACCGCCAATGGCTCATCGATGAGCATACCCGGCGCTTCGGCTCCGTCATCCCGCTCATCCGGCGTGAGCATGTCGCAGGGTATTTCGCGCGCCAGCCCGTCTGGCTGATCGAAAACCTCGGGCTGGAGCGGATGCGGGGCGAGGCGCGGGAGATGGAGCGGCAGGCGGAGCAGTTCTACCGCAAGGCCGCCGACCGTACCTCCGATGCCGGAACCCGCAGGCTGTTGGGTGACCTTGCAGCCGCCGAGGCCGGGCACAACGATACGGCCGGGCAGCTCGAACAGAAATATCTCGGCGGCGAAGCGCGTGAGAAAGAGGATGACTCGGCGCGCCGCCAGTTCATCCTGACATGGGTGCAGCCGGGGCTCGCGGGTCTGATGGACGGCTCGGTGTCGACCCTCGCGCCGATCTTCGCAACCGCCTTCGCCACCCGCGATCCGCACACGACGCTTCTCGTGGGCCTCGCCGCCGCCGTGGGCGCGGGGATTTCGATGGGGTTCACCGAAGCTGCGTCGGACGATGGTGAGCTATCGGGACGTGGCTCGCCGCTCAAGCGCGGTGTCTCGTCCGGGGTGATGACAACGGTGGGCGGGCTGGGCCACGCGCTCCCTTACCTCATCACGGATTTCTGGACCGCCACGATCATCGCGATCATCGTCGTCTTTGTCGAACTCTGGGCCATCGTCTGGATTCAGAACAAGTTCATGGACACGCCCTTCTTCCGCGCGACGTTCCAGGTCGTCCTTGGCGGCGCGCTCGTTTTCGCCGCCGGTGTCCTGATCGGCGGGGGCTGACCTAGACCGGGTTGAGAAGCTCGCCGGTGTCGAGGAACGACAGGATGTTGTCGGCGGCCATCAGCCCCATCGCCTCCCGGACTTCCAGCGCGGCGGTGCCGAGGTGGGGCAGGAGCGTGACGTTCTCCATCGCGCGCAGCGCTTCGGGCACATGCGGCTCGTTCTCGTAAACGTCCAGCCCCGCCCCACGAATATCGCCCGCCTCCAACGCGGCGATGAGCGCCGGCTCGTCCACCACGTCCCCGCGCGAGATGTTCACGAAGATCGCGCCGTCGGGCATCTGCGCGAAGACCTCGCGCCCGATCAGGTGGTGGGTCTCCGGCCCGCCGGGCACCGCGACGACGAGGATATCGGCAAGCGCAGCCACGTCCCCGATACTCTCGTACTGCCGCGCTGGGAAGTCGCAGCGCTTGGGTGATCGGTTGTAGAAGATCACGTTCATGTCGAAGCCATAATGGCACCGCTTGGCGATGGCCTGCCCGATCCGTCCCATGCCGATGATGCCCAGCGTCTTGCCGGTCACATGCATCCCCAGCATCTGCATCGGGTTCCAGCCGACCCACTTGCCCGCCCGCACGAAGCGTTCGCCTTCGCCCGCCCGCCGTGCGGTCATCAGGATCAGCGTGAGCGCGATGTCCGCCGTGGCATCCGTGACCGTTCCGGGCGTGTTCGTGACCGCCACGCCATGCTCTTTCGCTGCCGCCGCATCGATATGGTTGTAGCCGACCCCGAAATTGGCGAGCAGTTTGCACCGGATGTCGCCCGCCGCCTCGAACACCTCAGCCGAAAACGCGTCGCCCAGCGTCGGCAACACGGCGTCGAAACTGGTGAGCGCCGTGATCAGCTCGTCCGCGTCAAGCGGGTCGGAGGTTTCGCGCAGGGTCACGTCATGGCGGTCGCTCAGGCGCGCGACCACCGCGTCCGGCAGGGGCCGGGTGATGAGGATCTCGGCCATCAGTAAAGCCGCCCGCCGTCGGGCACGGACTTGTCCGGCGTGATCAGCACCACCTCGTCATCCGCGTCTGGCACGCCAAGGACGAGGACTTCGGACATGAACTTGCCGATCTGGCGCGGCGGGAAGTTGATCACGGCCATGACGCCCATCCCCATGACGCTCGCGGGCGTGTAATGCTTGGTGATCTGGGCCGAGGTTTTCTTGACCCCGATCTCCTTGCCGAAGTCGACCCAGAGCTTGATCGCGGGCTTTCGTGCCTCGGGAAACGGCTCGGCCTTGACCACCGTGCCCTTGCGCACGTCGACCTTGAGGAAGTCGTCGAAACTGATCTCGCTCATTCTCCAAGCTCCTTGTCGCGCTTGATCGCCGCTGCTACGGCCCGTTTCAGGAGCGGGGGGAAGCCGTCCTCGTCGTTCATCAGAACCTCCAACGCGGCCTGCGTGACCCCGTTGGGCGAGGTGACGTTGACGCGCAACTGCCCCGGGTCCTCGTCCGCGTTCTCGGCCAGATGTCCGGCCCCCGCGACAGTGGCCTTCGCCAATTGCAGGGCCAGCTCCGGGGCAAGCCCGTTTGCCTCGCCCGCTGCCGCCATCGCCTCGATCAGGTGGAAGGTATAGGCCGGGCCGCAGCCGGAAATCGCCGTGACCGCACCCATCTGCGCCTCGCTCTCCAGCCGCACGACCTGACCGACCGCTGACAACAGGCTTTCTGCAAGGTCCGCGTGATCCGCTCCGGCCGCGCCGTTCCCGATGATCGCCGTCACGCCACGGCCCACGGCGGCGGGGGTGTTGGGCATCGCGCGCACGATGGGGGTCTTGTCGCCAAGCATGTCCTCGTAAGTCGCCAGCGTGATCCCGGCGGCGACCGAGACGAACAGCGTCGTGCCGTTCCCCATCGCCTTCAGCGTGGGCAGCGCGTCGGCCATCATCTGCGGTTTCACCGCCACCAGAACGACGGCGGGCGCTTCGGGCAAATCCGCGTTGAGGTTCAGACCTTCAAGCTCCTGAAGCCACTCCGACGGCTTCGGATCGCTCACCCAGACCGACGACGCCGGAAGTCCGCCGTCCAGCCAGCCCCTGAGCATCGCCGAGCCCATCTTGCCGCAACCCAGAAGGACCATGCCCTTCTCGCGAATATCGTTCATGTCCATCGCCGTCTCCCTTGTCGGCGGCGAGACTAGGCGGGGGCGGGGCGGGGTGCAATCCGCATACGAAAACAGGGGGCCGAAGCCCCCCGTCGCCGTTCACTTGGAGATGAAAATCGTCAGGCGCGTCCGTAGGCCTGTGCCATCGCGACCTGCATGGCGTCCTCGACGCTGCGATCGCCCCAGTTCACAAGCTGGAACGCCGGGTAGAAGCGCTCGCAGTTCTGAACCGAAGACGAGATCAGGCGGGCGAGCTGTTCCGGCCCGGCCATCAGCCCACCGGCGAGGACGAGCCCGTAACGGAACACCATCAGGCGCTGCTCGTACCAGTAGGTGAAGGCCCCGTCCCAGACCATGTCGTTCGTCGCGTTCAGCGCCTCGTAGAGCTTGCCGAGCTTTTCCTCGGGCGGCTCCATTTCGAAGGTGCAGATCAGGCGGAGCGTCTCGTCATACGGGCTCCACGCCAGGGTGATCGAGTAGGTGCGCCACTGACCCTCGACCGCCATCGCGATCTGGTCGTCGGCCACGCGGTCGAAGTCCCAGGCGTGGTGCTCGGCGAGGGTTTCAACGATGTCTATCGGATGAAGGTCTTCGGATTCGAGGTAATGCTCGGTCGCCGCCATGGCTTGTCCCTTCTGCTCGGTTCAGCCTTCGCGGATGCAGAAACGCAAGGGCTGGTTGCCTGTTCCGGGTGTGGCGTCTCGTGCGCCCCATCCCTACTAGATATGGTGTGATATTCGTTGACTCCTGTAAAGGAGAAAGTCGAAAATCGGCTTTTTCTGAACGAATCGAGTCGCTTGAGGACTCGCGACTTGCACAATTCGCGTAATTTATTCGGGATTTCCGTGCGTTAACCACGCCGAACAGCGCGGGATCTTGCCGGGTCAGGCGGCGCGGCCCCGGATCAGGTCGGCGGCCTTCTCGGCGATCATGATGGTGGGCGACGCGGTGTTGCCCGAGGTGATCGTCGGCATGACGCCCGCATCCACGATCCGCAGTCCATCCATCCCGTGGACCTTCAGATCCGGGCCGACCACCGCCATCGTATCCGTCCCCATCCTGGTTGTGCCAACCGGGTGGAAGATGGTCGAGGCGATATCGCCGACGCCGCGCAAAAGGTCGGCGTCCGTGGCGCAGTCCGGGCCCGGCAGGAACTCGCGCGGCGCGTATTTCTGCATGGCGGGCATTCTCATCAGCGCACGGGCCTGCTGCACCGCCTTGACCGCCACCAGCTTGTCCTTCTCGGCTGTGAGGTAGCCCAGCCGGATATCGGGCTGCTCGCCCGGATCGGTCGAGCGCAGGTGCGATGTGCCCCGGCTTTCGGGGCGCAGGTTGCAGACCGACACGGTGATGCCGGGGAAGGGGTCGAGCGGATCGCCCAGGGCCTTCGTGGTCAGCGGCTGAACGTGGTATTCGAGGTCAGGCGTCGCCACGCTCTCGTCCGACCGGGTGAATATGCCCAGCTGAGACGGGGCCATCGCCAGCGGCCCTGAGCGTTTGAGCGCGTATTCCAGCCCCATCCGCATCTTGCCGATCATGGAGTTGGTCAGCTGGTTCAGCGTCTTCGCGCCCTCGACCTCATAGGCCGTGCGGATCTGAAGGTGGTCCTGAAGGTTCTTGCCGACACCCGCCAACCCATGCGCCACATCGATCCCGAAGTTGCCCAGAACCTCCGGGTCGCCGATGCCCGACAGTTCCATGAGCTTGGGGGAATTGAGGCTTCCGGCTGCAAGGATCACCTCGCGCTGGGCCCGCGCCTCCTGCACCGCGCTGCCGACGCGCCAGCGCACGCCCTTGGCCCGCTTGCCGTCCAGCATGATCTTTTCCGCCAGCGCGCCCGTCACCACCCGCAGATTGGCCCGGCCCTGCACGGGCCGCAGGAACGCCTTGGCGGTGGACCAGCGCACGCCGTTCGACTGGTTCACCTCGAAGAACCCGACGCCCTCGTTGAGCCCGTCGTTGAAGTCGTCCGCGACCGGGATGCCGAACTCGATAGCGGCCTGTTTGACGGCCTCGAGCACATCCCACGTCAGGCGCTGTTTCTGCACCTTCCACTCTCCGCCCGAACCGTGCAGCTTGCTGTCGCCCGCGTGATGGTCCTCGCTCCGCCGGAAATAGGGCAGCACATCGTCCCAGCCCCAGCCCGTATTGCCCATCTGCCGCCAACCGTCATAGTCGGCGGCCTGACCCCGCATGTAGATCATGCCGTTGATCGACGTGCAGCCGCCCAGAACCTTGCCTCGCGGATAGGCAAGGCTGCGACCGTTCAGACCCGGCTCCTCGGACGTGCGCATCATCCAGTCGGTGCGCGGATTGCCCATCGTGTAGAGATAGCCGACCGGAACGTGAATCCACGCATAGCTGTCGCGCCCGCCCGCTTCGAGAAGCAGCACGCGCGTCGCCGGATCTTCGCTCAGCCGGTTGGCCAGAACGCAGCCCGCCGTGCCGGCACCCACGATGATGTAATCCCAGTCGCCCCCGATATCGCCCATCTCGCCCCTCCAGATGCCTCAATAGTGGTCATAATCCGGCCCGGATCACCGGGGCAAGGAGGATGACGTATGGTTGCCAGAGATCATAATTGCCTGAGTCCGGGGGATGACATATGCAAAGCTCATGGGGGCGGTATTTTTGCGAAGAGCTGGGGTAATTCTGGCCATGTCGGCGGGTGCGGCCGTCACGGGGCCTTTCGGCACATTTTCGGACCTGACCCTGCTGGAACGCTTGGTCTATTGGCCGGCAGGGATTGCCGGCGCGGCGCTTTCCGTGATCGCGGCTGTCGGTATCGCCATGGCGCGGCTGCCAGACAATTGGCACCCGGTGTTCCGAATCGCGATCGGCGCGTTCGCGGCAGGCCCGTTGGCCGCGGCTTTGTTGCTCGGCCTCGACATCACGTTCCGTGGAGAGGCGTTGACGGCCTACAACATCGGTTTCCGCTGGGTCTTCGTCTTCCTGATCGGCTTTCCGATCGCGGTGGTCGAGACCTACGTCCGCCCCGCCACCCTGGCCCGCCACCGTGCAGCGGCGCTGGCGGAAGTCGAAGGCGCGGCTGCCGAGCCGGAGCCCATCGCGCCGACTGATGAACCCGACGCCCCCGAGCCACCCCTCTTCCTGCGCAACCTGGACGTCGATGACGCGAGAAACCTGATCCGGATCGAGACGCAGGACCATTATCTGGACGTGGTGACGTCAGCGGGCGAACATCGCATCCTGAAGCGCATGTCCGATGCCATCGCCGAACTGAACGGCTTTCCGGGACTACAGATTCACCGCTCGCACTGGGTGGCCCTCGACGCCGTGGAGCGGCTCGAACGCGAAGGGCGCAAGGCGCGCGTCGTGCTCAAGAACGGCGACACGATTCCGGTGAGCCGTCCGAATATTCCCGTCGTCGCCACGGCGCTCGAGAACCGCTGAGCATGGACAGGCGGTTCGCGGGTTCCTAGGTATCTGGCGAAAGGACGCCCCATGATACCCTATTCCATCCTCGACCTCGCCCCGATCCCGTCAGGCTCCACGCCCGGCGAGGCGCTCGCCAATTCCGTCGACCTCGCACAGGAGGCAGAGCGGCTGGGCTACAGCCGGTACTGGTTCGCCGAACACCACAACTCCACCGGCATCGCCTCCGCCGCGACCTCGATCCTGATCGGGCATGTCGCGGGACAGACCGACAGGATTCGGGTCGGCGCCGGGGGGATCATGCTGCCAAACCATGCGCCGCTCATGGTGGCCGAGCAGTTCGGCACCTTGGCCACGCTCTATCCCGACCGTATCGACCTCGGACTTGGCCGTGCGCCGGGCACCGACATGGCGACCGCCCGCGCGCTCAGGCGCATCATGACGCAGGCGGATACCTTCCCGGACGATGTTGTCGAGTTGATGAGCTATTTCGACCCGCTCACCGAGGGGCAGCGGATCAAGGCGATCCCCGGCGCGGGCACGAACGTGCCGGTCTGGATGCTGGGCTCCTCGCTGTTCGGCGCGCAACTCGCCGCACATCTCGGGCTGCCCTACGCCTTCGCCTCGCATTTCGCGCCCGACGCGCTTGAGGACGCGCTCCACGTCTATCGGTCGTCCTTCCAGCCGGGTCGCACCGACGCCCCGCGCTTCATGCTGGCGGTCAACGTCTTCGCCGCCGATACCGAGGCCGAGGCGCACCGGCTGCGCACCTCGATGCAGCAGGCGTTCCTGAACCTGCGCACGGGATCGCCCGGACCGCTGCCGGCCCCCGTCGATGATATCTCGCTCGTCGCCTCGCCCGACCAGATCGCGATGCTCAACCACGCCCTGCGCGTCACGGCGGTCGGTGATCCGGACCAGGTGGCCCGCCAGCTCGACGACCTGATCGCGCGTTATCGGCCGGACGAGCTGATCCTGACCGGCATGATCCACGACCCGGCCGCCCGCAAACGCTCCTTCGCCATCGCGGCCGAGGCGCTGGCGGCCCGCGCCGAAGCCGTCTGACCCATGCGCAATCCGCTTGGGAAAGCGCGCGCCGCGCCGTAACATCGGGGCATCGGTTCGCGACCGCGGTATGGGACGGCGGAGGAACGCAGCGTGATAACTATTCTCGGCACCGGGCGGGCGCTTCCTGAGCGCCGCGTCGACAGCAGCGAGTTCGACGCTCGCCTGTCCCTGCCCACAGGCCAGCTTGCGGCCGCCACGGGGGTCAGGTCGCGCTATGTCTGCGACGGCGAGAGCCAGGTCGACCTCGCGCTCGCGGCTGCCACGGCGGCACTCGCGGACGCCGGACTTGCGCCCGCCGACATCGACCTCGTGATCTGCGGGGCCGCCGTGCCGTACCAGCCGATCCCGGCCACCGCGCCGCTCCTGATGCAGCGGCTCGGCATGACGGACGGGTCCGCCTCCGCCTTCGACGTGAACGCGACATGCCTCGGCTTCGTCGTGGCGCTCGACACCGCCGCGCGGCTCATCGCCACGGGCGGGGCGCGCCGTGCGCTCGTGGTCTCTGCCGAAATCGCCTCCCGCGCCTTGCCGTGGGAAACGCAGCCAGAGGTCGCGGCGCTGTTCGGCGACGGGGCTGGGGCGGCGGTCGTCGAAGCCGGGGCCGGTTTGAAGGCGAGCCTCACGCGCACCTACCCGTCGGCCTACGACGCCTGTTCCATCGGCGCGGGCGGGACGCGGTTCGATTTCCACGCATCGCCCGAAGACTTCGCCGCCCATGCGTGGTTCTCGATGGACGGCAAGGAACTCTTTCGTCTCGCCTCCCGCCATTTCGGGGCTTTCGTGACCGACCTCCTCGCCCGCGCGGGCTGGTCGCAGGACGACGTCGACCTCATCGTCCCGCATCAGGCCAGCCCCGCCGCGCTCGTCCATATGGTGCGCCAGACGGGTTTCGATGCGGGAAAGGTCGTGGATATCGTCGCGGACCACGGCAACCAGATCGCGGCCTCGATCCCCTTCACGCTCGACACCGCGCGGCGCGCGGGCCGGGTGCCGCCGGGCACGCGCGTGTTGATGCTGGGCACCTCGGCGGGCGTGTCTTTCGGAGGGCTGGCCTATGAAGCCTGAGAGCGGGCGCGTCCTCGTCACCGGTGCGACCGGCTTTCTCGGCGGCGCGGTGGTCCGCCGCCTGCGCGACGAAGGCATCCCCGTGCTCGCCCAGGGGCGCGACCCTGCCGCCTGCGCGGCGCTTGCGGCGCAGGGCGTGCCGGTCTTGCGCTGGGACATTTCGCGCGCGCTTTCCGACCGTCCGCCGGAACTGACCGAAGTGACCCATATCGTCCACGGCGCGGGCCTCTCTGCGCCCTTCGGACCACGCGCGGCCTTCGAGGCGGCGAATGTCACCGGCACCCGCAACGTGGTCGCGCTGGCCCGAAGCCTCGGCGTGGGCCGGTTCGTGCAGGTTTCTTCCTCAACCCTCTACTTTGCGCTGCGCGACCAGTTGGACCTGCGCGAGGACGACCCGCTTCCCAGGCCGTTCAACGAATACGCGCGCACCAAACGCCTGTCGGAAGAGATCGCACTCGCGGCGCGCGACATCGGCCCCATCGCCCTGCGCCCGCGCGGGCTCTACGGTGCCGGCGACACGGTGCTCTTGCCGCGCCTGCTGGCCACGGCGCGCGCCCGGCCCCTGCCGCTCCTGCGCGGCGGCGCGGCGCGCATCGACCTGACCCATGTGGATGACGTGGCCGACGCGGTTCTCGCGGCCCTGCGCGCCGGTCCCGAGGTCGAAGGCGAGGTCTTCAACATCACCGGGGGCGACGTCATCCCGGTGACCGACATCGCCGGGGCCGTCTGTGCGCGCGCCGGGGTGAACCTGCGCTGGCGACCTATGCCGGTGTCGCTTGGCCTCGCGGCGGCGTGGAGCGCCGAGAAGGCCGCCCTGCTCACCGGCGGCGGCGAGCCGCAGATCACCCGCTACGCGCTGGCGCTGTTCGCTTATGCCCAAAGCCTCGACATCTCGAAGGCCGATCGGCTGCTCGGCTGGCGCCCCCGGATCGGGTTCGAGGACGGGCTGGAGCGGACGTTCGCAGGGGAGCCGACGCAATGATCCCCGTGTTCGCCAACAGCGCCACGGTGCGCACACGCGAGTCCTTCGTCCTGCGCGGCGGGCGTCGCGCCCCCGTCGCCTTGCAGGTGCGGTTCGGACTGCTGGAACATCCGACGGTCGGGCCGGTCCTGATCGACACGGGCTACACCCACGAAACCGTCGCCGGACCACGCAGCGCCGCGCTCCGGACCTATGCGCGTATTCTGCGCCCCCGGTTGCACGACGCGGGGCAGCCCGCCGCCGTGCTTGCCCGGCGCGGAATCGGGCCAGAGGACGTGGCGGCGGTCATCCTGACCCATTTCCACGCCGATCACGTCTCGGGCCTGCGCCAGTTTCCCAATGCACGGGTGTTCGCCTGTGACCGGACGTTCGCCCGGATCGCGGCGCGCGGCACGCTGGGCAACCTCCGGCACGGAATCTTTCCGGAACTCCTGCCGGACGACATCGCCACCCGCCTGACAGGCTTCTCCACCTTGCCACGCGCACAGGCCGATGTGCCAAAAGCCCTCACGGCAGTTGCCGACCTGTTCGGCGACGGGCATGTCCTGACGGTCGACCTTCCGGGCCATGCCGAGGGGCATGTGGGCCTTCTGTTTC
The DNA here is from genome assembly GCF_002384975.1 of Maritimibacter sp. UBA3975. Classification (NCBI taxonomy): domain Bacteria; kingdom Pseudomonadati; phylum Pseudomonadota; class Alphaproteobacteria; order Rhodobacterales; family Roseobacteraceae; genus Maritimibacter; species Maritimibacter sp. UBA3975. Next base: position 357,120 of record NZ_DGCP01000011.1, on the reverse strand, counting down.
CCCGCCTCGACACGCCCCTGCTCTACGCTTGCGACACGCAATGGATGCTGTCGGCCCTCGACCCCGGACGCGCGCCGGGCTGGCCCGCGCGCCTGATCGCGGACGACCCGGACGCCGGCATGGCGACCACCCGCGCCGTCGCCGCGTTCCGTGCCGCCGGGGGGCAGGTCATGTTGTGCCACGACCCTGACCCGGCGCCCTACGACATGGAGCCCGCCCCGTGATCCCGGCGGGCGAGGCAATCGGTTCCTTCCTGACCGCCCGCCGCATGGGCCGTGCCGGACTGAGCCGCGCGCGGTTCGAGTCCTGGCAGGCACGGCGCCTGTCCCGCTGGCTCGCCCGCGACTTGCCGCGTGTGCGGGCCTACGTGTCCGCGCCCGACCGGCTCGACGACCTGCCAATCACCGACAAGGCCACGCTGATGGCCGACTTCAGCGCCTACAACATCCACGGGATCACATCGGACCAGGTTCGGGCGGCCATCGCCTCGGACTGCCGAATCGGGAGCCTTACGGTCGGTCAAAGCACCGGGACCAGCGGCAATCGCGGCTATTTCGTCATCTCGGACGGCGAGCGGTTCCGCTGGCTGGGCGCGATCCTCGCCAAAGCGATCCCTGACCTCGTCTGGCGCCGGCCCCGGGTGGCAATCGTCCTGCCGCAATCCACGCCGCTCTACGACTCCGCGCGCCAGTCGGGGCGCATCGACCTGAGGTTCTTCGATCTCGTCTCCGGCCCGGACCAGTGGATCGATGACCTCGCCGCCTTCGATCCGACCGTGGTCGTCGCCCCGCCCAAGATCCTACGCCACCTTGCGGAACGCGGCGTGGCTCTCGCCCCGACCCGGACGTTCGCCGCCGCCGAAACGCTCGACCCCGTCGACCGGCCGGTGATCGAGGCCGCTTTCGGCCCGCTCGAACAGATCTACATGGCCACCGAGGGCCTCCTCGGCGTCACCTGCCGCCACGGACGCCTCCACCTGTGCGAGGACTCCATGAAGTTCGAGTTCGAACCGGTGGGCGATGGCCTTGTCACCCCGCTCGTCACCTGCTTAGGGCGGCAGGTTCAGATCATGGCACGCTACCGGATGAACGACCTGCTGCGCCTCTCTGCCACGCCCTGTCCCTGCGGGTCGCCGCTTCAGGCGGTGGACGAGGTGGTCGGCCGGATGGACGACATCTTCCGCATCGGCGGCACGCTCATCACCCCCGACGTGCTGCGAAACGCGGTGCTCGACGCGGGGCCGGGGATCGACGATTTCCGCATCATCCAGACGGGCCCGGAAACCGTCGACCTGACCCTGCCGCCTGCGGTCACCAAGGCAGAGGCGCAGGCCGCGGTGGCGGCCCTGACCGCGTTGCTCAGGAGCCGTGCCAAGGGGGTCAAAGTCACGCTGACCCGCGCGCCCCTCACGCTCGAAACAGCCGCGAAGCTGAGGCGCGTGGCCTGTCACCTCCCGCACACCGACGCGTCATGAACGCTCCACGAAAAATCGGGGCTGGGGCGGCGAACGACCCTGCGAAAGTCGCGGCCTTTGCTGCCCTGTTCGACCGGCATCCGTCGTCCGCCTTGATCGCGAACCTCGATACGCGGGTCGAGACTGTGGAGGTCGGCGGTCAGGTCTTTCCCCTTACGCTCAACGACCGCGACCAGCGCGGCAATTGTTACATCTGCCGGCCGAGCGCGGCCTATATCGACTACGGGCTGGAGGAGACGCGGCATTTCGTGTCCCACGCCGTCCTGCGCGCCGCGACGCGGGCGTTGATCCGATCCGCCACGCCCGTTCTCCGCCTGAGCGGGCTCGACCATCAGGTTCAGGTGAACAACTGGCTTCTCTCGACAAACCCGGTACCGTCGCTCGACAGGGCGAACGTGGCGCATCTGCGTGACACGCTGTTGAACGCGCATCCGGACAGGGCCATCGTTCTTCGCTCGCTTAACGCTCTGGCGGATGCGGCGACGATGGCCGCCTTACGGGCCGAGGGGTTCACTCTCCTGCCCGCGCGGCAGGTCTATTTTTTCGCGGACCGCAGCGACAGGCCCCGCCTGAGCCGCGACATGACGCGCGACCGCAAGCTCCTGGACGACACATCGCACGAAATGGTCGGGAATGGGGATTTCCTGGCAGAGGATTATGCCCGCGCCGCCGACCTCTACGCGATGCTCTACCTCGACAAGTACACCCCGCTGAACCCACGCTACACCGCGCTCTGCGTGGCCGAATGGCACCGGGCGGGGATCATCGAGATGCTGGGGCTGCGCGAGCGCGAGAGCGGCGCCCTCGTCGCCGTGACGGGCATGTTCCTCTCCGGCACGACCCTCACGCAGCCCATCGTCGGTTACGACACGACGCGCCCGCAGTCCGAAGGACTCTACCGCATGATGATGGCCGCCTCGCAGCGGCGGGCGAGCGAAGAGGGGCTTTTCTTCAACATGAGCGCGGGGGCCGCCGGTTTCAAACGGTCGCGCGGCGCGGTGCCGGTGGTGGAATACACCGCGGTTCACGTCCGCCACCTGCCACCGTCGGCACGCGGGTCCGTCGCGGTGATGGAGGCGCTTCTGCGTCGGGTGGGCGTCCCGCTGCTTGAAAGGTTCGGGCTTTGACGCAGGACGTTTGGCAGGCCGTCGCCCTCAGCCGCGCGGTCCGGCAGACACCGAAGCGCGTCCTGTTGGACGGTGTCCCGGTCGTGCTGTTTCGCGGGCGCGACGGGGCCATTGCCGCGCTGCACGACAGATGCCCGCACCGGTTCGCTTCCCTGTCCGAGGGCCGGTGCCTCGACGGTGAGATCCAGTGCCCCTACCACGGCTGGCGCTTTGCATCCGACGGGCGATGCACGGCGATCCCGGGTCATGTCGGGCCCTTGCCGACCCTGCGGGCGCAGGCGCTCACCGTGACCGAGGCCGAAGGCGCGATCTTCCTGTCCACCGGCACGCCGCAGGCGGCACCTTACGTTCACTGCCTGACCGGGCAGGACGTCATCACGCGCCGAGTGACCAGCGCGACGCGCTCCACCCTGATCGACACGGCTGAGAACATCCTCGACGCCACGCACACCCATTTCACCCACCGGGGCCTCCTGCGGGGCCTCGGCACGAAACGGTATGCCGTGGATGTCGCGATCACCGGCGGGCCGGGATGGGTTGAGGCGACATATACGGGCGAAGACCGCCAGCAGGGCCTGATCTCGAAGCTGCTCGAAGGCGCGCGGGTGCGGACCGTCGGGCGCTACCGTCACCCCGGTATCGCCGAACTGGAATACTGGGGTCCGAACGGCATCGTGCTGGCCACGACCTTTCACCTGCGGCAGGCGGATGCTGAGACGGTCGAAGGGGTCGGCTGGCTCATGGGACCGAAACAGGCGGGGCTGGGGTATCTCAAGGCACTGGCGTTCAAGCCGATGTTCCGGCTCGCGCTGGACCAGGACCGCCGGGTGCTGTCACGGGCCTTCGACAATGCGCGCCTGCTGCCCACGGCCAGACCTGTGATCGGCCCGCTCGACATCCTGCGCGAAGACATCGCGCGGATCGCCGCGGGCGAGATGCCGAAAGCCGCCCAAACACCCCGCCGGGTTCAGATCGCGCTCTGATCCGGCCCGTTCCATTCGATGTCGTATGTAGACGCGCCAAGCAGGCTGATCCGCTTGCGCAAAGCCAGCATCGCGAACTCCGCCATGGCCGGAACTTGTGCGCGCCGTGCGCCGGGGTCATCGGGCCAGTCCAGCAAGTCCTCTGTCTCGCGCAGCACCGCGCGAAACGCCGCGAGGTCGCCGCGCCCCAGCGCCGCCGGGAGGCCATAGACCCAGAGCGCCAGCCGCACGTCCTGCGGCGTCGAAACATCCGGCGCGAGGGGCGCGCCCGCTCCCGCCAGCATCCGCGCGAATGCAGCACCGTCACGAAAGAAGTGCAGCCCGCTCGTCGCCCTTGGATTGCACTCCAGCGGCCGCACGCTGCCATCCGCCAGCCGCATCAGGTCGAACGAGATCTGCCCGCTCCACCCGGTGCCCTCGACAAAGCGTGTCACGAATTCCGTGACCGCCGCATCCTCGACCGGGGCAAAGGCGACGGCGGCCCCCCGCCCGGCACGGGCAAGGGCGCGGTAGGCGGACAGCGCACCAACGTGGCCTTCGTGGGCGATGGCATAGGCGCACAACTCGCTCCCATGCAGGTATTCCTGCGCGACCCAGGGCCGCGCGGGCGACGGCGTGATCGCGTCCAGCCCGCGTGGGTCGGGGCGGATCAGCACATGCTCGGCGAAGCGCGACCAGACCGGCTTGAACACCATGTCCCCCGCCCGCGCGCGCTGGGCGTCCAGATCGGGCAGCCCGCGCAAGAGGTGCGTTTCGGGCACGGGCAGTCCCAGCCCCGCGCACAATTCGATGAACCTGTGCTTGTCGTGAACCTGCGCGAGCTGGTCGAGGCCCGGCGCAAACACCGGCAACGGCAGCCCGGCCTCGTCACGCAGGCGGGCGAGGTGAAAGACCTCTTCGCAGGTCGGCACGATCAGGTCGACGCCCTCGCGCGCCACGATCTCCTGCACCGCCGCGCCGAATGCGTCGGGCGCGAAACGCGGTGATGGCGTGCGGACATAGCTGGCAAAGCGCGTCGCCGCCGCCAAAGGGCGGGCCAGCGCATCCGTAAGGATGACCCTGTGACCGGCGCTGCCCAGAAGGCGCGCCATGTGCAACGCCACGGGCGCACGCGCCCCGGTCACGAGGAATGTCTGGCCGGTCATGCCCGGACGCTACGGAGCGCCGCCGCACGGCGCAAGCGGGTCAGCCTTCGGGATAGAAGCAGGCCGCCGGGTGGTCGCCCATCAGTTCCGGCCGCTCGGCCCGGCACCTGTCCTTGGCCTTCCAGCAGCGCGGCGCAAAGGGGCAGCCGTCGGGAATGGCGAGCGGCGAGGGCAGCTCGCCCTCCAGCTTGATGCGCTTCTTGTCGGGGTTCGGCTCGGTCGATGGCGTCGCCGAGAGGAGCGCCTTGGTGTAGGGGTGGCGCGGGTTCGAGAACACCGCATCCTTGGACCCGAACTCCACGGGCCGGCCCAGATACATCACGACCACGTCGTCTGCGACGTGTCGCACGACTGACAGGTCGTGCGAGATGAACAGATAGGCAAGGTCCAGACGCTCCTGCAAATCGAGCAGCAGGTTCAGCACCTGTGACTGGATCGACAGGTCGAGCGCCGAGACGGGTTCGTCCAGCACCAGAAGCTTCGGCTCCAGCATCAGCGCACGGGCGACCGCGATGCGCTGACGCTGACCGCCCGAGAACATGTGCGGGAACCGGTCGTAATGCTCGGGCCTGAGCCCCACGAGCTCGATCATCTCTCGCGCCTTCGCCTGCCGCTCCTTGGCCGACATGTTCGGGCGGTTGATCTTGAGCGGTTCCTCCAGAATGGCTCCGACCCGGTGGCGCAGGTTGAGCGATCCATACGGGTCCTGAAACACGATCTGCACGGTGTCGCGCAGCTTGTCCCAGTTGTCGGGCGTCGCATCCGTGCCCGCGATGTTCAGCGTGCCGGCCGTCGGCTCTTCGATCAGAGTGACGAGCCGCGCGAGGGTGGACTTGCCGCAACCGGATTCGCCCACCACGGCCAGCGTCTTGCCCGCCTCGATGGTGAAGGACGCATGGGACAGCGCCTTGACCACGCCGGGCTTCGAAAACAGCCCGCCGCCCACTTCGTAATGGCGGGCGAGGTTCTCGGCGGTGACGACGACGCTCATGCCACGTCCTCCTTCGCGTTGACCGGGTAGTGGCAGCGGGCGAGGCCCAGTTCGCGCGACTGCACCGGCGGATCGATCCTCCGGCAGGTATCGTCGGCGAACTTGCAGCGCGGCGAGAACAGGCAGCCCTCGGGCCGGTCGTACTGCCCCGGAACGACGCCGGGAATCGTGGGCAGGTGCCGCTCGGTCGCGCGCTCGGGCAGCGCGTCGAGCAGGGCGGAGGTATAGGGGTGATGCGGCTGCGAGAAGAGCTTGCGCACCTCCTGCTCCTCGACCTTCTGGCCCGCGTATTGCACCTGCACGCGCTGGGCGGTCTCGGCCACGACGCCCATGTCGTGGGTGATAAGGATCAGGCCCATGCGGTTCTCACGCTGAATGTCGATCAACAGGTCGAGAATCTGCGCCTGGATCGTCACGTCGAGCGCGGTGGTCGGCTCATCCGCGATCAGCAGACGCGGCTTGCAGGCCAGCGCCATCGCGATCATCACCCGCTGGCTCATGCCCCCGGACAACTGATGCGGGAAGGTCTTGAGCCGCTTTTCGGGGTCCGGGATGCCGACGAGTTCCAGAAGCTCGATGGCCCGGCGCTGCCGCTCGGCCCGGTCGAGGTCGAGGTGGATGCGCAGGCTCTCCTTGATCTGGAAACCCACGGTGAAGCACGGGTTGAGCGAGGACATCGGCTCCTGAAAGATCATCGACAGGTCGCGCCCGATGACCTTGCGGCGCGAGCGGGCCGTCATGCCGCGCAGGTCGATCCCGTCAAAGCTCATCTCGTCGGCGGTGATGGTCGCGGTCCACGGGAGAAGACCCATCGCGGCCAGCATCGACACCGACTTGCCGGAGCCGGATTCGCCGACGATGGCGAGGATGTCGCCCTCGTCCACGGTGATGTCGACCCCGTCCACGGCGCGGAACTGGCCGCCGGCGGTGTCGAAATCGACGCTGAGGTTGCGGATATTGAGGAGGGTCATGGCTGGCCTCCGGTCAGGTGTTTCGCCTTGGCTGACGCCAAGGCGACCGGGTGGGGGAGGCGCTGCCTCCCCCACACCCCCTCCGAGGTATTTGTGGACCGAAGAAGCAGGGGTTCGGTGCGTCGGGTCACGGTCAGCTCCTCTTGAGTTTCGGGTCCAGCGCGTCGCGCAGACCGTCACCCATCAGGTTGATGGCGAGCACGGTGACGAGGATGGCGAGGCCGGGGAAGGTCACCACCCACCAGGCCCGCAGGATGAATTCGCGCGCTTCGGCGAGCATGGTGCCCCATTCCGGCGTGGGCGGCTGTGCCCCCATGCCCAGAAACCCAAGCGCGGCCACGTCGAGGATCGCGTTGGAGAAGGACAGCGCCGCCTGCACGATGATCGGGGCGAGGCAGTTGGGAAGCACGGTGACGAACATCAGGCGCGGAAGCCTGGCCCCCGCCACGCGTGCCGAGATCACATAGTCCTTGGACAGTTCCGTCATCACGGCGGCGCGGGTCAGGCGGACGTAATGGGGTTGCAGGACGATGGCGATGGCGATCATGGCGTTGAGCAGCGACGGCCCGAGGATCGCGACCAGCACAAGGGCCAGAAGGAGCGACGGGATCGACAGGATGATGTCCATGATCCGCATGATGATCGTGTCCAACCAGCGCGGCGCGAAGCCCGCGACAAGGCCCGTGAGGATACCGCCGGTCGCCGCGATGATCACGACGACGGTGCCCACGAGGAAGGAATAGCGCGCGCCGTGGATCAGACGTGAAAGCATGTCGCGGCCCAGCGGATCGGTGCCCAGCGGATAGGTCCATGTCCCGCCGTCCAGCCACGCGGGCGGGACGAGGGTGGCACCGCGGTTCTGGGCCGATGGCTCGAACGGCGCGATGAGCGGCGCGAAGATCGCGACGAACAGGAAGAACAGGAAAACGTAAAAGCCGATGACGGCCCCCCGGTTTTCGCGGAAGTACCGCCAGAACTCCTTGAACCGGCCGGGGCGGACGGTGGTGGTCGGCGTGGTGTTGGTCGAAGAACTCACGTCTGCCATGTCAGCGCTTCCGGATCTTGGGGTTGATGAGGCCGTAGAGCAGATCGACGATCAGGTTGACGACCATCACCAGCAGCGCGACGAGCAGCAGCCCGCCCTGCACCACCGGGTAGTCGCGGCGATAGATGCTGTCGACCATCCACTTGCCGATGCCGGGCCATGAGAAGATCGTCTCGGTCAGGATCGCGCCGGCAAGCAACATGCCCACCGACAGGCCGATCACGGTGACGACCGGGATCATCGCGTTGCGCAGCGCATGGACGCCGTTCACGCGCGGCGGGGCCAGCCCCTTGGCCTTGGCGGTGCGGATGTAATCCTCGCCCAGCACTTCGAGCATGGCCGAGCGCGTCTGGCGCGCGATGACGGCCAGCGGGATCGTGGCCAGCACGATCGACGGCAGGATCAGGTGTCGCACGGCAGATTTGAATGCGCCCTCCTGACCGGACAGCAGGCTGTCGATCAGCATGAAGCCGGTCTTGGCGTCGAAGAAATACAAAAGGTCGATGCGGCCCGAAACGGGCGTCCAGCCGAGGTTGCCCGAGAAGATGATGATGAGCAGCAACGCCCACCAGAAGATCGGCATCGAATACCCGATGAGCGCGGAGGACATCAGCGCGCGGTCAAAGAACTTGCCGCGGTTCACGGCGGCGATGACGCCCGCGGGCAGGCCGAGCGCCACGGCGATGATGATGGCGCAGAAGGACAATTCCAGGGTCGCCGGGAACAGCGCGAAAAACTCGTCCCAGACGGGGCGCTTGGTCACATAGCTCTGGCCGAGGTCCCCTTGCAGGACGCCGGTGAAATAGTCCCAGAACTGCACGACGAGCGGACGGTCGAAGCCGAACTGCTGATAAAGCTCGTTGTAGCGCTCTTCGGACATGCCGCGCTCGCCCGCCATGACGATGATCGGATCGCCCGGCAGCACGCGGATGAAGGCGAATGAGATGATACAGACGCCTATGAATGTGGGAACGAACGTGAGGAGCCTCGAGAACAGGTACTTCAGCATCGGGTTGCCTCTCGGTCTGGCTGGGCCGTGGCCTGGCGCGGTCGGGACATGTCGGCTCCTTCAGGGGGTCGGCGGGGCCCGAAGGCCCCGCCGGGTATCAGATCATTCAGCCAGGCTGACTTCGGTGAAGATATGGCCGCCGAGCGGGTGGACCTTGTAGCCCTCCACTTCGGGGCGCACCGGCATGAACACGACCGAGTGCGCGATCGTCGCCCACGGGGCCTGATCCTTGAAGATGGCCTGAGCCTCTTCATAAAGCGCGGCGCGTTCGTCCTGCGAGGACAGCGTCTTGGCTTCCACGATCAGCTCCTGGAACGGCTCGTGGCACCAGTTGGCGCGGTTCGACCCGCCGACACCGTCACAGCCCAGAAGGACGGCGAGGAAGTTGTCCGGGTCGCCGTTGTCGCCGGTCCAGCCGAGAAGCACGGCACCGTCACGCTCTTCGTCGGCCGAACGCTCGAGGTACTCACCCCATTCGTAGGTGACGATCTCCACGTCCACGCCGATCTGCGACATGTCTTCCTGAATGAGCTCGGCCATGCGGCGCGCATTCGGGTTGTAGGGGCGCTGCACCGGCATCGCCCAGACTTTCATCGACAGGTCTTCGACACCGGCATCGGCCAGCATCTGCTGGGCGGCTTCCGGATCATACGGATCGTCTTCGATGGCTTCGTTGTAGGACCACATGGTCGGCGGAATCGGGTTCGATGCGATCTGGCCCGAGCCCTGGAACACGACGTCGATGATGGCCTGCTTGTCGATGGCCATGTTCAGCGCCTTGCGGACGTCCGGGTTGTCGAACGGTTCCTGCATGGTGTTGTAGGCGAGGTAGCCGACGTTCAGACCTTCCTGCTCGAGAACGTTGATGTTCTCGTCCGACTGCATCGCTTCGATGTCGGCCGGGTTCGGGTAGGGCATGATGTGGCATTCGCCGGCCTGGAGGCGCTGGTAGCGCACCGAGGCGTCCGTCGTGATCGCGAAGACGAGGTTGTCAACCTTCGGCAGACCCTCTTTCCAGTAGTCCTCGTTGGCCGCATACCGGATCACCGCGTCGCTCTGGTAATCGACGAACGAGAACGGGCCGGTGCCGATGGGCTGCTGGTTCAGCATCTCGGGCGTGCCGGCTTCTTCCATCGCGTCCGCGTATTCCTTGGACTGGATCGAGGCGAAGTCCATCGCGAGGTTGGCGACGAACGGCGCTTCGGGACGGGTCAGGGTGAACTTGACCGTCATGTCGTCGACCTTCTCGATCGAAGAGATCAGATCGCCCATGCCCATGGCGGTGAAGTATTCGCCGGTCCAGCCGTCCACGGTCTGACGCTCGAACGAGTAGATCACGTCGTCGGCGTTGAAGTCACGCGACGGGGTGAACATGTCGTTCGAGTGGAACTTTACGCCTTCACGCAGGTTGAAGGTCACTTCCATGCCGTCTTCCGACACGTCCCAGCTTTCGGCCAGGCCCGGAATGACGTTGGTGGTGCCGACTTCGAACTCGGTCAGGCGGTTGTAGATCGGGTGCGACGACGCGTCGAAGGTCGTGCCCGACGTATAGAGCGCCGGGTCGAAGCCCTCGGGGCTGCCTTCGGAGCAATAGACGAGCGTCGATTGCGCCGAAGCGGTGCCCGCGAGCAAGGCAAAGAGGCCTGCTGCGGTCAGTGTTTTTCTTAGAGACATATCTAACTCCCTGTTTGGGTCTCTCGCTCGGAACGGTCTTGCCTCGGGAGGGGTGCGTGGCCCGGCGGCTCCATAAACGGAACTGCCCGCCTCGTAGGCGGGCCAGGCATACTCTCCCTGTGGATCGGGGTCTGGTGCCCCTTGTGATCAAATTTCTGGACAGCGGGGCTGTTGCAGACAACCCATACCGTCGCGTCAAGTTTGACCAAGGGGTCAAAGCCGCGCAAGCCCTATTTTCGGCGCACCGCGTGAACGAAACGGGACATTTGCGGGCAGACGTGCAAACTGCGACCTTCGCGCCACGCGAACAGGAGAAACCCAATGGAAACAGCGACCGGCGGCTGCCTCTGCGGCCGCGTACGACTTGTCGTGACCGGCCAGCCCTACCGGGTCGGCCTGTGCCATTGCCTCGACTGCCGCAAGCATCACGGGGCACTGTTCTATGCGGCGGCGGTGTTCGAGCAGGACGACGTGAGCGTCACCGGCGAATTGCAGGCCTATAACGGGCGGTTCTTCTGCCCCAACTGCGGCTCATCCGTCTTCGCCCGCAGCGGCGACGAGGTCGAGGTTCATCTGGGCACTTTCGACGCCCCTGACCGCTTCACGCCAACCTACGAACTCTGGACGGACCGCCGCGAGTCGTGGCTGCCGGACTTCCCCGTGCTCCACAAGTATCCCCGCAACAGGGGCCGGGAGGGCAGGGGAGAGGACTAGGCCCGCCCTAGTCCTTCACGAACAGCTTGCGCTCGACGTTGCAAAGGGTCTGCGCCGGGCCGTTCTCGGTGATGAGAATCGTCTCGGTCGTCTCCAGCCCCCAATCGTCCATCCACAGGCCGGGCATGAAGTGGAAGGTCATGCCGGGTTCCAGAACGGTCTCGTCAAACGCGCGGATCGACACGGTGTGTTCGCCCCAGTCCGGCGGATAGGACAGGCCCACGGCATAGCCCGCGCGGTTCGGGCGTTCGATCCCGACCTTCATCAGTTCCACGTCCAGCGCCCGCGCGATGTCGCAGGCGCGGTTGCCGGCCTGCGCGACCTCGATCCCGGCGTTGAGCCCTTCGGTCAGCGCCTCGGCCGCGTCCTTCATGTGCTTGGGAGGCTTTCCAAAAAAGATCGTCCGGCTCAAAGGCGCGTGGTAGCGGCGGTAGCAGCCGGACTGCTCGATGAACGTCGCCTCGCCCTTCTTCAGCGCCTCGCCGTTCCACGTCAGGTGCGGCGCGCTCGCATCCGCGCCCGAGGGGAGGAGCGGCACGATGGCCGGGTAGTCGCCCCAGGAGTCGTCCTCGCCATGCACGGAGGTCTTGAACAGCTCACCCACCAGCTCGTGCTTGAGCATACCCGGCTCGGCAATCTCCATCGCACGCTCGATCACCAGCTCGGAAATGCGCGCGGCCCGGCGCATGAATGCCAGCTCTTCGTCGGATTTCCTCAGCCGCACCCAGTTCACCAGCGTCGAGGCGTCGATGAACTCGGCGTCCGGCAGGCCCTCGGCCAGCACGGCAAAGGCGCGGGCGGTGAAGAAATACGTCTCCATCTCGACCCCGATGCGCTTGTCGCCATAGCCCATGATGCGCAGGTGGCTGGCAAGGTCCTCCATCGGGTGAATGTCGGTCGCCTGGATATAGCGGTCGGCGTAGAAGATGATCTCGTCATACTCCATCCAGACCGTGCGCTTGGCCCCGTTGGCGTCCTGCATCCGGCCCCACCAGATCGGCGCTCCGTCCAGCGGCAGGATCACGCCCTGATGGACATAGAACGACCAGCCGTCATAGCCGGTGATGTAATTCATGTTCGACGGGTTGGTGAGGAACAGCACGTCGATGCCCATCGCCTCCATCGCGGCACGGGTCAGCGCGATACGGCGGTCGAATTCGGACTGGCTGAAATGGGCGTTTTCGATAGGCATGGGGCCTCCGGCTGGCTGGAACTGCGGCGCGTCGCGGTAAGGATGGGCAAAAAGCCATTGGGTTCAATGACTTTCTGCCGGGGTTTTCCCCGCGCGTATGCCTGATAGAACGGAAGTCATGCCCGACCCAAGCGACCTTCCCGTCACATTAGGCGACATTCGCGCCGCTGCCCGCACCATCGCGGGTCTGGCGGACGCAACGCCGATGGTGCCGTCGCCCTTCATGTCCGACCGCATCGGCCACCCGTTCTGGATGAAGCTGGAGATCGGCCAGCCCACCGGCGCCTTCAAGCTGCGCGGGGCCACCAACGCGATCCGCGCACTGGGCGACGTGCCCGGCGTGGTCTGCTGCTCCACCGGCAATCATGGCCGCGCGGTGGCCTATGCGGCGGGCGAGGTCGGCCTGCGCGCCGTGATCTGCATGTCCGAACTCGTGCCCGCCGCCAAGGTCGAACGCATCCGCGCGATGGGGGCCGAGGTGGTGATCGAAGGCCGCTCGCAGGACGAGGCGCAGCTTGCCGCGAACCGTCTGGTCCGCGACGAGGGACTGATCGACATTCCCCCCTTCGACCACCCCGACGTCATCGCGGGGCAGGGGACCATCGGGCTGGAAATGCTCGACGCCCGGCCCGAGATCGACACAGTCATCATCCCGCTCTCCGGCGGGGGCCTCGCGGCCGGTGTCGCCGTGGCCGCGAAAGCGATCAAACCCGGCATCCGCCTCATCGGCGTGACGATGGAGAACGGCGCGGCGATGGACGCCTCGCTCAAAGCGGGCAAGCCCGTGGACGTCACCGAAGTCGCCTCCCTCGCCGACTCGCTCGGTGGCGGCATCGGCCTGACGAACCGCTACACCTTCCCGATCTGCCGCGACCTGCTCGACGAGGTGGTGCTCGTCACCGAGGGCGAAATCCTCACCGGAATGCAGACGCTCTACTACGAGGACGCGCTGGTGGCCGAGGGCGCCTGCGCCGTGGCCCATGCCGCGCTCCTCGCAGGCAAGATCACCGTCACCGGCCCCACCGCCACGATCATCACCGGGCGCAATCTCGACATGCAGACCTTCACCCGGCTCATGGCGGGTGAGGACGTGGCGCTGGGCGACACGACACTGAAAGGACAGACCTATGGCGCATGACATCCGCATCGTGACCGAGGCCGAACTGCGCGGCGCGCTGTCGCTCGACCTCTCGACGGTCGAGGTGATCGAACAGGCCTTCGCCAAGCTCGCCGAGGGCGGTGTCGTCATGCCCCCGATCCTGTCGATGGACCTGCACGAGGCCAACGGCGATGTCGACGTGAAGACCGCCTATATTCCCGGCTTCGACGGCTTCGCGATCAAGGTCTCGCCTGGCTTCTTCGACAACCCCAAGCTTGGCCTGCCCAGCCTCAACGGGTTGATGATCCTGTTTTCCGCCAAGACCGGGCTGGTCGAGGCGGTGTTTCTCGACAACGGCTATCTCACCGACCTGCGCACCGCCGCCGCCGGGGCCGTGGCCGCCAAACACCTCGCGCCCGAAACGGTCGAGGTCGCGGGCGTCATCGGCACCGGCGTTCAGGCGCGGCTTCAGATGCAGGCGGCACACCTCGTCCGCCCCTTCACCCGCGTCCTCGTCCACGGGCGCAATCCCGACCATGCCAAGGCCTGCGCCGAAGACCTCAAAGCGTCTCTGGGCGTCGAGGTCGAAGTCTGCGCGGCAGACGAGCTCGCCGCCCGCTCCCAACTCGTCGTCACCACGACGCCTGCGCGTGAGCCGGTGTTCACCGCAGACATGCTCCACCCCGGCCTGCACGTCACCGCAATGGGCTCCGACCAGACCGGCAAGAACGAGATCGACCCACAGGCACTTGCACAAGCCGACCTCTATGTTTGCGACCGGGTGAGCCAGTGCGAAGTCTCCGGCGAACTCGAAGCCGCGCGTGCCGCTGGCACCATGAATGGCACGCCCCCGGAACTGGGCGACATCATCACGGGCAAAGCCACGGGCCGCACCAGCGCGGATCAGGTCACGATCTGCGACCTCACCGGCACTGGGGCGCAGGACACGGCCATCGCCAGCCACGTCATCAAGCTGTTGGGAAATACGGGAACCGTGATAAACGCCTGACATGGTTGCCCTCGACCCCACAGACCTCGCCATTCTCAAGGTGCTCGCCCGCGACGGGCGCATCACCAAGGCCGCGCTTGCCGACGCGGTCGGGCTGTCGCCCACGCCCTGCTGGAACCGGCTCAAGCGGCTTGAGAAACTGGGCGTGATCGACGGCTACGGCGCCCGCTTCGACCTGCGCAAACTCGGCCCCTCGGTCACGGTGTTCGTCGCGGTCGAAATCGCCGACCACACCGCCGCGAGCTTTCGCATCTTCGAGGATGCGCTCTCGCGATACGACGAGATCACGGCCTGCTGGGCGCTCGGCGGCGGCTATGATTACCTGATGCAGGTCGTCACCCGCGACATCGACGCCTACCAACGCCTGATGGACGTGATGCTCGACGCCCGCATCGGTCTGTCGCGCTACTTCACCTACATCGTGACCAAGCCGGTGAAAGGCGCTGGCCCCCCGCTCGGCCTGATCGCGGGAGAGGAATAGTCTCCCCCAACCGGCCCGGCGCAGACGAATCCTCTCCCCGACAGACCAAATTCGGCCTCGACGCCTGCGCGAATCCACCATGTTCCTCCCATCGAACAGGAGGCATGAGATGCTCGACACAGCGATCCCGACCCATGTGGACATCACCGACAAACGGCTTCTGCGCAGCTTTTCCTATGTGAACGGCAAATGGTGCGCGGCGTCGGACGGCGGCTCTTTCAACGTCACCGACCCGGCCAGCGGCGCTTTCCTCGGCGAAGTCGCCAAGCTGACGGCCGACGATTCGCGCAGCGCGGTCGACGCGGCGCAGGCGGCCTTTGACGACTGGTCCTTCAAACTCCCGCAGGAACGCGCGGCCATCCTGCGTCGCTGGTTCGACCTGATGCTGGAACACCGCGAAGACCTCGCCAAGATCATGGTGCTGGAGCAGGGCAAGCCGATCTCGGAAGCGCGGGGTGAAATCGACTACGCCGCGTCGTTCGTCGAGTTCTACGCCGAAGAGTCCAAGCGCCCGAACATCGAAGGCGTGACCTCGCACCTGCACGACGCTGAAGTCGAGCTCTGGCTCGAACCCGTGGGTGTCGTCGCCCTCATCACCCCGTGGAACTTCCCCGCCGCGATGCTGACGCGCAAGGCCGCCGCAGCCCTCGCCGCCGGTTGCACCATCGTCGCGCACCCGTCGCATGAAACGCCCTATTCCGCCCTCGCGCTGGCCGAACTGGCCGAACGCGCGGGCGTGCCGGCCGGCGTGTTCAACGTCGTCACCGGCAACGCGCCCACCGTCGTCGAGCCGTGGACACAGGATCACCGCGTGCGCACGCTGTCCTTCACCGGCTCCACCGAGGTCGGGCGGCTCCTCTACCGCCAGTCCGCCGACACGGTGAAACGGCTGGTCATGGAACTGGGCGGCCACGCCCCCGTCATCATCTTCAAGAACTGCGATCTGGACGAGGCCGTGGCCGAGACGATGAAGGCCAAATGGGCCACCTCGGGGCAGGATTGCCTTGGCGCCAACCGCATCTATGTCGAACGCGCCGTCTATGACGAGTTTTGCCAGATGTTCACCGAGGCGACCGAGGCGCTGACCATCGGGCGCGGCATGGACGACCCCGACATCGGCCCGCTCATGAACGAGAAAGCCGTCGCCAAGCAGGAGGAACACGTCGCCGACGCGCTCGCCAACGGCGCGACCGTCATGTGTGGCGGCAAGCGCACCGAGCATGGCGATCTGTTCTATGCGCCCACCGTGCTCAAGGACGTGACCGACGAGTGCCTCATCATGCGTGAGGAAACCTTCGGCCCCGTCGCCGCGATCACCCCCTTCGACAGCGAGGACGAGGTGGTGCGCCGTGCCAACGACACGGAATACGGGCTGGTGGCCTATGTCCATTCGATGGACCCGCGCCGCATCTACCGCCTGACCCGCGCGCTGCAATACGGCATGGTCGCCGTGAACCGCACCAAGGTCACGGGCGCGCCGATCCCCTTCGGCGGGACCAAGCAATCCGGTCTGGGCCGCGAAGGTGCGCGCCGGGGCATGGAAGAGTTCATGGAAATCAAATACGTCTGCCGCGACTGGGCCTGAGATACCCGCGCAGTCCGGCCCCGGTATTCCGGCCCGGCTGCGCGACAAGAACAAGAAAGGTTAAGAAAAAATGCTCAAGAACGATCAACTCGACCGCTGGGACCGGGAGAATTTCTTCCACCCCTCGACCCACCTCGCCCAGTTCGCCCGCGGCGAAGCGCCGTCGCGCGTCATCAAGTCCGGCAAGGACTGTCACATCACCGACCGTGACGGCAACGAACTGCTCGACGCCTTCGCGGGGCTCTACTGCGTGAACGTCGGCTACGGGCGTCAGGAAATTGCCGAAGCCATCGCCGAGCAGGCGAAAGAGCTGGCCTATTACCACGCCTATGTCGGCCACGGGACCGAGGCGTCGATCACGCTCGCCAAGATGGTGCTCGACCGCGCGCCCGACCATATGTCCAAGGTCTATTTCGGCCTGTCCGGGTCGGACGCGAACGAAACCAACATCAAGCTGGTCTGGTACTACAACAACATCCTGAACCGCCCCGAGAAGAAGAAGATCATCTCGCGCTGGCGTGGCTATCACGGCTCCGGCCTCATGTCCGGCTCGCTCACCGGCCTGCACCTTTTCCACAAGAAGTTCGACCTGCCGCTGGAGCAGGTCATCCACACCGAGGCGCCGTATTACTACCGCCGCCCGAACCTCGACATGACCGAGGAGGATTTCGTCGGTCACTGTGTCTACGAGCTCGAACAACTGATCGAACGCGAAGGCGCCGACACCATCGCGGCCTTCATCGGTGAACCTGCGCTGGGCAC
This sequence comes from Maritimibacter sp. UBA3975, assembly GCF_002384975.1. NCBI lineage: Bacteria > Pseudomonadati > Pseudomonadota > Alphaproteobacteria > Rhodobacterales > Roseobacteraceae > Maritimibacter > Maritimibacter sp. UBA3975. The sequence continues at coordinate 339,859 of NZ_DGCP01000011.1, read as the reverse complement.
CGGCGGCCTCGTCCCGCCGCCCGCCGGGTATTGGGAGGCGATCCAGAAGGTGCTCGACAAGCACGACATCCTGCTCATCGCGGATGAGGTCGTGACCGGCTTCGGGCGTCTGGGGTCCATGTTCGGGTCCGAGCACTACGGCATGAAGCCCGACCTCATCACCATCGCCAAGGGCCTCACCTCGGCCTATGCGCCGCTGTCCGGCTCCATCGTGTCCGACAAGATGTGGAAGGTGCTGGAGCAGGGCACGGACGAGAACGGCCCCATCGGCCACGGCTGGACCTATTCGGCCCACCCGATCGGCGCGGCGGCGGGCATCGCCAACCTCGAACTGATCGACAAGCTGAACCTGATCGAGAACGCGGGCACCGTGGGCGCGCATTTCAAGGCCGCGCTCAAGGCCGAGGTGGGCGACTACGCCCATGTCGGTGAAGTGCGCGGCGAGGGGCTGCTCTGCGCGGTCGAATTCGTGAAAGACCCCGAAACGCGGGAGTTCTTCGACCCGTCCGAAGGCGTCGGCGCCAAACTGGCGGGTGCGCTGCTGGCCGAAGGCGTCATCGCGCGCGCCATGCCGCAGGGCGACATCCTCGGTTTCGCGCCGCCCTTCTGCCTGACGGAAGCGCAAGCGGACGAAATCGCGACCAAGCTGGGACGCGCCGTCAAATCCGTCCTCGGCTGAGGACACGCGCGGGGCCGATCTTGAATTTCGGCCCCGCCACCCCATATTTGGGTCAGTAAACCAGACCTAAAACCCTTCAAAACAGCAGTTTACCTTGAAGCTTTCCGACCAAGGTGCTTGAAGGGGCCGGTATGACCCATCAAGGGGGCGGATATGCTCGATTTTCGCACCATGCGGCAGGAACTGGCCGAGACCTACGACCTCGCGCCGAACCCTGACCTGGCCGAGGAAATGAATGACACCTACGCGAAAATGAGTCGCGTGGTGACACCGCCCGACTGGGCGACGGCAGCCCCGTATGTGGCCGCGATCAACCGCCTCAAGAAAGAAAAAAACGCGGTCATCCTGGCGCATAACTACATGACGCCCGACATCTATCACGGTGTGGCCGATTTCATGGGCGACTCCCTCCAGCTCGCGATCAAGGCGACCGAGGTCGAGGCCGACATCATCGTCCAGGGCGGCGTGCATTTCATGGCCGAGACGTCCAAGATCCTGAACCCGTCCAAGACGGTGCTGATCCCCGATATGGAAGCGGGCTGTTCGCTCGCCAATTCCATCGGTGCGGCGGGCATCGCGGCCATGCGCGAGAAATATCCGGGCGCGCCGGTCGTGACCTATGTGAACACGACCGCCGAGGAAAAGGCCGCCTCCGACATCTGCTGCACCTCGTCCAACGCCGCCGCCATCGTGCGCGCGATGGAGAGCGACACGGTCATCATGACGCCCGACCAGTACCTCGCCCAGAACGTCGCGCGTCAGGTGCCGGAAAAGAACATCGTCTGGTGGAACGGCTCCTGCGTCGTGCACGAAAGCTTCACAGCGCAGGACCTCAGGGATTACCGCAAGTGGAACCCCGAGACGACGATCATCACCCACCCGGAATGCCCGACGGACGTGGTGGATGAGAGCGATTTCTCAGGCTCCACCAGCGGCATCATCAACTACGTCCGCGAACACAAGCCGGCACAGGCCCTGCTTGTGACCGAGTGCTCGATGGCGTCGAACATTTCCGACGAACTGCCCGAGGTCGATTTCGTCGGCCCGTGCAACATGTGCCCCTTCATGAAGAAGATCACGCTTGAGAAAATACTGTGGTCGCTTCACGCCGGGGGTGAGGAAGTGCATGTGGACGAGGCCGTGGCCGACAAGGCGCGCGTCGCGGTGCAACGCATGATCGACCTGTCCCGCGACCTGGGCATCTGATAGGGGCGACCCCCATGAAAACCGACCGCATCGTCATCGTGGGCGCAGGCATGGGCGCGCTCTATGCGGCTCTGGCCCTCGCGCCCCGTCCCGTCCTCATGATCTCACCCGAAAGTCTGGGCGAAGGCGCGTCCTCGGCCTGGGCGCAGGGCGGCGTCGCCGCGGCGATGGCCGAGACCGACAGCCCCGAGGCGCACGCGCTCGATACGGTAACAGCGGGTGCCGGGACCGTGGACAGCGACGTCGCCGCGATGGTGACCCGGCACGCGGCCGAACACATCATCGACCTGACCGATTTCGGCACGCCCTTCGACCGGGATGCAGGCGGCAAATACGTCATGAGCCGCGAAGCCGCCCACTCCGCCCCGCGCGTTGTGCGGGTGAAGGGGGATCAGGCCGGGCGCCAGATCATGGAAACCCTGATCGGCCGGCTGCGCGCCCTGCCGTCTGTACAGGTGATCGAGGGCGCGCTTGCGACCGGCCTCGCCACCGAAGGCGACCGGGTCACGGGCGTCTGGGTGCGCCGGGCCGACCCCGCGTCCGGTAAGCTGCTGATCGAAACGCCCGCCGTCCTTCTGGCCGGTGGCGGCTCCGGCGGGCTTTACGCCCACACCACGAACCCGCCGCGCATCCGGGGGCAGGTCATCGGCTTCGCCGCCCGCGCTGGTGCGGTGATCGCGGACCCCGAATTCGTCCAGTTCCACCCCACCGCCATCGACATGGGCGAAGACCCGATGCCGCTCGCGACCGAAGCGTTACGGGGCGAGGGTGCGATCCTCATCAACAAGCACGGTGAACGGTTCATGACGGCGGTCCACAAGGACGCCGAACTGGCCCCGCGCGATATCGTCGCCCGCGAAATCTTCGCCCAGACACAGGCGGGCAACCGCCCGATGCTCGACACGCGCGAGGCGCTGGGGGCCGAGGTTCTGACCCGTTTCCCGGCAGTGGCCGAGGCCTGCGCGCGCGCCGGTGTCGATCCGGTCGAAAACCCGATCCCCGTCGCCGTGGCCGCGCATTACCACATGGGCGGGATCGACACCGACGAACATGGCCGGGCCTCGCTCGACCGGCTCTGGGTCTGTGGCGAGGCATCCTCGACCGGGCTGCACGGGGCGAACCGGCTCGCCTCCAACGGGTTGCTCGAGGCGCTCGTCTACGCCCGCAAGGCGGCGGAAGACATGGATGCCACCCTGGGGGCGGTGCCCGAAGCGCCGGAGTTGGACTTCGACTGGCCCGAGGGCGGCGAGAACGTCGATGAAGACACCGTCATGGAATTGCGCGAAACGATGACCGCCCATGTCGGCGTGCGCCGCAATACCGAAGGGCTCAAGCACGCGCTCGCGACCATCGCGCGCATCGAGGCCGAGGCAGACACCGAAACCATGCGCAACATGACCGCGACCGCGACGCTCATCGCCGCTGCGGCGCTCACCCGCGAGGAAAGCCGGGGCGGGCACTTCCGCGACGACTTCCCCGAACCGGTGCCCGCGCTCGCGCACCGCACGCGCATCACGCTGGAGGCCGCGACGGGCATCCGCGACGCTGCCAAGGATCTCACATGACCTACGCGACCCTGCCCGACATCGTGCTCGAACCGATCATCCGCAACGCGCTGATGGAAGACCTCGGTACCTATGGCGACGTGACCACCCGCGCCGTGATCCCCCCGGAAACGACCTATGACGCGGCGATCAACGCGCGTGAACCGGGGATCGTGTCGGGGATGCAGGTCGCTCGCATCGCCTTCGCGATGGTCGACCCGGCGCTCGAGATCGAGACGCTGGTGGAGGACGGCAGCCGCATCGCCCCCGGCGACACGCTCATGCGTATCCGGGGCCGCGCCGCCTCGATCCTGTCGGGCGAACGCGTGGCGCTGAACTTCGCCGGTCGCCTGTCAGGGATCGCCACCAAGACGGCGGGCTTCGTCGAAAAGACCGAAGGTACACAGACCCGGATCACCTGCACGCGCAAGACCACGCCGGGCCTGCGCGTGGTGGAAAAGCTCGCCGTTCTGCACGGGGGCGGGTTCAACCATCGCTATTCGCTCTCCGACGCGATCCTCATCAAGGACAACCACATCGCCGCCGCAGGCGGTGTGCGCGCGGTTCTGGAGGCGTCCAGGGCCGTCGCCAGCCACATGATGAAGGTCGAGATCGAGGTGGATACCCTCGACCAGCTTGCCGAGGTGCTGGAGGTCGGCGGGGCCGATGTCGTCCTGCTCGACAACATGGACACGCCGACGCTCTCGAAAGCGGTGGACATGACCGCGGGCCGGCTGGTGCTTGAAGCATCGGGCAACATGACGCTGGACCGCATCGCCGAAGTGGCCGCGACGGGGGTGAACTACATCTCGTCCGGCGCGCTGACCCATTCGGCGCAGACGCTGGACCTCGGGCTGGACTTCTGAAGCACCGGCGCTTCGCGGGTATTCATCAGACACGAAAAGGGACCGGGAAACCCCCCGTATCCCGTTGCTTTTTCATGAAAACCGCGCCGATTCCGGCAACCAACCGCCCCGCGTCGTCAGCTTTCCTCGATCGACCAGCCGCCGTCGATGATCAGCGTCTGTCCCGTCGTCCACGCCCCGGCGCGGGAGGCAAAGAACAGCGCGGCCCCCGCGATATCGTCCGGTTCGCCCAGCCGTTTCAGCGCATAGGATGCCGACACCCGTTTTTCCCGCTCCGGATCTTCGTAAAGCGCCCGCGCGAAGTCCGTCTTGACCACCGCCGGGGCGATCCCGTTCACGCGGATATTGTCCGGGCCATAGGCGCTCGCCAGATTGCGCACGATCTGCGTGTCCGCCGCCTTTGTCACCGCGTAGATGCCCAGCATCTTCGATCCCTTGAAGGCCGCGATGGACGACACGATCACGATGGACCCGCCGCCCTTCGCCTGCATCCCCGGCACGACGCGCTTGGCGAGCTGCATGTTCGCACGGATATTGACCTTGATCGTCTTGTCGAACGCATCGTCCGGCGTGTCGAGGAACGGCCCCATATAGGGGTTCACCGCCGCGTTGCACACGAGGATGTCGACGCTCCCCAACTGCGCCTCGGTCTCGGACACAAGACGTTCCAGATCCTCATCGCGCGAGATGTTGGCGGGGATCGGCACCGCCTTCCCCCCGCCGAGCGCGTTGATCTCCGCCGCGACCGCCTCGCACACGTCGCCCTTGCGCGACGAGATCACGACATTCGCCCCGGCCTCGGCCAGCGCAAAGGCGATGGCCTTGCCGATCCCCTTTGTGGACCCGGTGACGAGTGCGGTCTGGCCGCTCAGATCGAACAGCGAATGCATCAGCCGACCTTCACGATCTGTTTGCCGAAGTTGCCGCCCTTCAGCATCGACATGAAGGCGTCGGGCGCGTTCTCAAGCCCGTCCGCCACGTCCTCGGTGAACTTGATCGTGCCGTTGGCGACCAGCGGTGCGACCTCGCCGAGGAAATCGTTCAGCCGGTGCCAGCCGTCGGTGATGATGAAGCCCTCGACCTTGAGCCGGTTCACCAAAATGGTGCGCCACGCGCGCGGGAGCTGGTCCTTGCCCGGCCCGTCGCCCAAGCCAAGCCCGCCCAGATCGTACCACGCGATCATGCCGCAGACCGGGATGCGCCCGAAGGTGTTCATGTTCGGCAGAACGCCCTCGAGCACCTTGCCGCCCACGTTCTCGAAATAGATGTCCACGCCATCCGGGCAGGCCCCGGCGATGGCATTGCGCATCTCTTTTCCGTCCGCATAGGCGCGGTGGTCGAGGCATTCGTCGAACCCGAAATGCTCGACCGCGTGCTTGCACTTCTCGGGTCCGCCCGCGATGCCCACGGCGCGCAGGCCAAGGTGCTTGGCATATTGCCCGACCATCGAGCCGACGGGGCCGGTGGCGGCCGCGACCACGACCGTCTCACCCTTCTTCGGTTTGCCGATGTCGGTCAGCCCGTGCCAGCCCGTGAAACCGGGCATCCCGAGCACGCCAAGCGCGGCGGTGGGAGGAACGCCCCCCGGCACCTTGGTCAGCGCCTTGGCGTTCATCACGGCATGGTCGCACCAGCCGGTCATGCCGAAAACCACGTCGCCCTCGGCAAAGCCTTCGGCGTTGGACACGATAACCTCACCCACCGTGCCGCCTTCCATGACCGCATCGACCTCGACCGGCGCGGCATAGCTCTTGGCGTCGTCCATCCGGCCCCGCATGTAGGGGTCGAGAGACAGGGCGGTAACGCGCACCACGACTTCACCCTCTTTCGGGTCCGGCACCTCGTAATCCTCAAGGCGGAAATTCTCCGGCGTCACTTCGCCTTCAGGCCGCTTGGCCAGAACGATCCGTTTTGCAGCTGTCGACATTTGTGCTTTCCTTCCTCCCGAGTCGCGCTGATACTCATGCTTGAAACTGAGTTTCGCAAGGCAAAACGCCGCGTAATCCAAGACACCGGACGAGTGTCGGACGCGGCAGCAAAGGGAGGAGATCATGCAAGGCATGATGATGAATCGACCGCTGTCGATCATTTCAATTCTGGACTACGCGGCAGAGGCGCACCCGGACTCCGGGATCGTCAGCGTGCGCACCGAGGGCGACACGCACCGCACCACATATCGAGACACCTACAAGCGGGTCGGCAAGCTCGCACATGCGCTCGAAAAGCTGGGCGTGAAGCCCGGAGACCGGGTCGCGACCCTCGCCTGGAACGGCTACCGGCATTTTGAGCTCTACTACGCCATCTCGGGCATGGGCGCGGTCTGCCACACGATCAACCCGCGCCTGTCGGCCGAGCAGATGATCTACATCGTCGGCCACGCCGAGGATAAGGTGATCTTCGTCGACACGACGTTCCTGCCGATCCTCGAGGCGCTGCGCGACCATCTGCCCGCCGACCTCAGGATCGTGGTGATGACGGATCGCGACCACCTCCCGGACACCAAGCTCGACGTGCTGGTTTACGAGGATCTGCTCGACGGTGAGCCGGAGACCTACGACTGGCCGGACCTTGATGAGAATACCGCCGCCGGCCTGTGCTATACCTCGGGCACCACGGGCAACCCCAAGGGCGCGCTCTATTCCCACCGCTCGACCGTGCTCCATGCGCTGATGGTCGCGGCCGTGATGGGCGGGGCTCTGGGGCAGGGGGTCAATGTCCTCCCGGTCGTCCCGCTCTTCCACGTCAACGCCTGGGGTCTGCCCTATGCGGGTCCGATCCTCGGCATCAACCTCGTCATGCCGGGCCCCGCGCTCGACGGGCCGAGCGTCTACAAGCTGATGGACAGCGAAAACGTCTACTCGGCCTGGGGCGTCCCGACCGTCTGGATGGGTCTGCTCGGCGAGATCGAGAAGCAGGGCAAGCCGCCCAAGGGCTTCGGTGACGTGGTGATCGGCGGCTCCGCCGCACCGCGCACGATGATCGAAGCCTTCGAGAAGATGGGCATCAACGTGAACCACGCCTGGGGCATGACCGAGATGTCGCCCATCGGCACCCACGGTGTCAGCCCGCCGGCGGTCGATGACCTGCCGTTCGACAAGAAGATCGATGTGAAGGCCAAGCAGGGCCGCCGGGTCTTCGGCGTCGACCTCAAGATCGTCGACGACGACGGGAACCGGCAACCGCATGACGGCAAGGCCATCGGCGAGCTTTTCGTGCGCGGCAACGCCATCGTCTCGGGCTACTACAAGAACGAGGAGGCGAGCGCCAAGGCCATCGACGCCGAGGGCTGGTTCGGCACCGGCGACGTGGCGAGCATCGACCCGGACGGTTACCTCACCATCCAGGACCGCTCCAAGGACCTCATCAAGTCGGGCGGCGAATGGATTTCCTCCATCGACCTCGAAAGCGCCGCACTCGCCCATCCGGGCATCGCCAACTGCGCAGCCATCGGCGTGGCGCATCCGAAGTGGGACGAACGCCCCGTTCTGGTCGCCGTCGCGGCGGGGGAGGACAAGCCCTCACTCGACGAGATCCGCGAGACGATGGCGGAGCATTTCGCAAAGTGGCAGCTCCCCGATGACGTGATCTGGGTCGACGACCTGCCCCTCACCGCGACCGGCAAGGTGTCCAAGCTGAACCTGCGTCAGCAGTTGTCGGACTACAAACACCCCGAAGTGGCCTGAGGGTCGGGGGATGCCCTCGCAGGGAACTGCGGGGGCAGTTTCGGTGTCGCGGATGGCCGGTGTGCCGGACATTCCGGCCCTTCGCTTCGCGCGCCCTCGACAGCGTCGTATCGGCGCTGGCGATCAACTCTGGAACTGCTTGCGTGCCAGTTCTGCCCAACTGCGTGTTCTCGGATTTTTCCCATCTTTGCGGCGAAAACCGCCGGAAGCGCAGATCAGAAGCCGAGGCTATCGAACGCACGCTCGATGGCGCGTTTCCGTTTGGTCGGATACCAAGGGCTGTTGTGGAACAGCGCCGCCATGTAGTCGAGGCGCGAATAGTCGGGCCAGCCCTGACGAATCCGCGCAAGACATTCCAAGGCAGCATGGCGGTCGCCACAGAGCTCGTTGACCCAAGCCGCCACCGCCAGGGCGAAGGCGTGGACGTTGGGGTGATCGGCAATGCGCCGGGCATGGTGCAGCGCCCGATCCGTTTCGCCTTCGAAGCACCGAAGGTGCGCCAGGATGCAGTGGAACGCGAAGGCCATGGGGTCGAGCGGGCTGAGCCGGATCGCGGTCTCGCAACACCGAATGGCCTCGGTTTCCCTTCCGGTGAGATACAGCGTGTAACCCAGCGAATAGTGCCCGATTGGAAAGCTCGGATTGAGCGAGACCGCACGCTCCAGATTCTCGGCCGCCGCCTCCAGATCGCCCGAGAGCCAACGGGCCCGACCGAGGGACCAGTGTCCGAGCGGCTCCCGAGAGTCGAGGTCGATGCTCTCCATTGCCAGATCCCGAGCTTTCCGCAGACCCGTCCTGCGATCCCGCGCGAGACCGAAAAACAGCTCCTGCCAGGCATGCCAGGACCGCGCCGCGGCGATCCGGGCGCAAGAAGGATCGGCGCGCGCTGCCGCCCGCAACGTTTCGTCTACCGAGGCGAGGGTCGTCCGATCCTGCCGTTGCAAAAGGTTCATGCCGCGGTGCAACCCGATCCAGGGCGCCACGCCGCGGACGGGCGCAATCATCGCCTGTTTCTGTTCGCGAAGCTGGATCTCTCGTTCGACGGACGAGACGACCAGACTGCACACCTCTTCCATCAATTCGGCGACGGATCCGCTGCGCCGCGCTATCCGGTCGGCCCACAGAATCCGCCCCTTCGGCGCGTGGACCAGGGCGATCTGGAGGGTCAGCAGGTCGCCGGCCTGCTGCAGGTCTCCGTCGAGGAGATAGGCGACATCGAGCGTCTTCGCGGCCGTCTGTCGACTGCTTTCGCGGCAGAGGGCTTCTGCACTGGCGCTTCCCGCCACGGTCAGCCAACGCGTGCGGGCGAGACCCACGGCGATGTCCCGGGCCAAGGCTCGCGCGATCGGTTCGGTTTCGGCTGCCCGGGCAGCGAGCGGCAAGACGCCCACCGTCGCGCCACCCGGTCGGCACTCTGCGTCGGGCGCTGGGGTGCTGACCGTCGCGCGCGCACGGATGCCGCGTTCCGCCGGAAGAGCAAGAGCACTGATAAGTCGGTATCCGGTGCCCGAGACCGTTTCGATCCATTCAGGCGTGCGCGCGGAGTCGCCGAACGCCCGGCGGATCTCGCGTATGCAGCCGGGCAGCACATCCGGCGATACACTGCGCCCGGACCAGACCCGGTCGATGAGGTCTTCCTTCGAAAACAGGTGCTGTGGGCGGCTTGCCAGGAGTGCCAGCAACTCGAATGTCTTTGGCCGCAAGCGAACCCGCACGCCGTCGATCAGGACGCGACGTTCCGCGAGGTCTATGCTTACCGTGCTCGCCATAGAGGGGACACTAGCAAGTTCTCAGAAAAATTTCATCTCCGCCGCGCCGCCGGCGACGCAACATGCCAGTGCAATCCCATGAAAAAGGAGGATGATCATGAAGACAGCATTTCTCGCAGCCGCCCTGGGTCTGACCGCCACGGTCTCGATCGGTCAGGATGCGCCGCGCTTCTTCTCGGAGACTTACCCGTCGCATTCGCTTGGACCGGCGATGCAATGGTACGGAAGCCTCGGAGGAGAAGACGCGGAGCTCGACGCCGCGACCCGGGAGCTCGTCATGCTCGGCGTGGCCGCCCAGGTTCCCTGCGACTATTGTGTCTACGCCCATACCAAGAACGCACGCGCCGCGGGCGCGACGGAGGCGCAGATCAGGGAGGCTGTCGCCGCGGCCGCTGCGGTCCGCATGTGGAGCACTGTGCTCAACGGGATGAACTACGACTACGCGGACTTCACCGCTGAAATCGACAGCATGCACGCCGGCTCCGGAAAGTGATCGGCCATCCGAGCCCCTGCGCGGCAGCCGTTGCCGGGGCTCGGGAGAGGCGGTCTTTTGAATGCGGCCCGTGACGTGATCGCCGATCTACGGTCCGTACTAGCCGTTCCGAGTCGACAACGGAAACCCACCCGGCCCGAACGCTGCAATGCCGGCTCCGGGCTCGAAGCTGCCGTTCTCTTCGCCGCGCAACAAAATCGGCTTTGGCCCCCACCCCCCCGGTTGACCCAGCCCACCCCCCTATGCCACCCACGCCCCTTTCACCAAGCCCCCGGCGTGCGCCGGGCCAAGCCGAAGGAAGGACACATGCCCCTGACCCTGCGCCGCAACCGCGAACGCGATCTGGCCCCCTTGGCCGAGATGCTGCCCGACGCGGATATCCCGCTCCTGAACCCCAATGCGAAAGTCCCGTTCGACGAGATGGAATGGCAGCGCAAATGGCTGGGCGAGGGTCAGGATGTCTCCTTCTACCTCCAGGATGACGCGGGCCGGGACGTGGGGTTCTTTGCGCTGCGCGAAGGGATCGGGCCGGAAGTGCGCCACCTCACTTACGTCTACCTCGCCGAAGAGGCGCGCGGCGGGGCGGCGGCGGAACTGACCGAACGGGTGGAGCAGGCGGCGGTGGACCTTGGCGCCCTGACCCTCACGCTCAAGGTCGAGGTCGACAACGCCCCGGCCCACAACGCCTATCTCTCGGCCGGGTATGAGGAGATGTCGCGCCGTCACGGCATGGCGACCATGCGGCTCGACCTCAAGCATCGGCACGCGGCCTGACCGGGGCCGCCCGCCGCCCCGTCAGCCCGCGTCGTCGGCGGTCTGCGCCAGCGCGTTGATCTCGGTGAAAAGCTGCGCGAGGCCCGTGTCGGGCGACATCTCCGCCTCCACCTGGCGTTGCGCCGTGGACCATGCGGCGGCACCGTCGGTCAGCCGCGCCACGCCCTCCTCCGTCAACGCCAGCACCGACTTGCGCTTGTCGCGGGGGTGCGGCGCGCTGGTGACGAGTCCCTCGCGCTCCAGCGGGCGGATGCCGCGCGACGCGGCGGACTGGTCCATCTCCATGCAATCCGCGATCTTCTGAACCGTCGGCGTCCTGAGCCCCTTCACCCAAGCCAGCATGGCGAGTTGCGAGATCGTCAGGCCCCGCTCCGCCAGTGCCGCATCGTAGAGCCGGACCATCCGGCGCGAGGCGCGGCGCACGGCGAGGCAATAGCAACTGCCGGTGAGCAATTCCGCCAGTTCCGGTGTCATGTCTTCCGACAGCTCTGCGCTCATGCCGCTACGTCTCCCTTGACTCGATGCATATGCATGTGATCCGATGCATATGCATTCAAATGGAGACTAGGCCATGTTCGACGAAGTGCCAAGACCCGAGATCAACGCCGGCCCGGCGGATATCGGCAAGCTCATCGCGATGTCCGGGCTGGACATCATGCGCGCCACGATGTCGGGCGACCTTCCCGCGCCGACCATCGCCGAGACGATGAACTTCTGGATTCATCGGGCGGACGAAGGCGAGGCGGAATTTCGCGGCGAACCCACGCCCGCCCACATGAACCCGCTGGGCACGGTTCACGGCGGCTGGGCGATGGCGCTTCTCGACAGCGTTCTGGGCTGCGCGGTCCACACGACCTGCGCCCCGGGCGAGGGGTTCGTGTCGATGGATACCTCGGTCAAGTTCGTGCGGCCCCTGATGCCCGGCGGCGGACAGGTGCGCGCCGTCGCCACGGTGCAGACGCGCGGGCGCCGGGTCGCGAATGTGGAGGGCAGGGTGGAGACCCGCGACGGCAAGGTGATCGCGCTGGGCACCTCCACCTGCTTCATCCAGCAGATCGGCGGTTAGGCCCACCTTCTCCTTCCCTTGGAGGGGGCCGACCACCGCGGGGCGGCGTTCGCGCCGCCCCTTTGAGTTGCAGCTTTCCGCGGACCGGTGCAGGGTCGCGCCATGAATTTCCTGCGTCCTTTCCTCGCCTGGATGGCGGTCGGCCTTGTCGGTCTCATCGCCCTCGGGGTGACAATCGACATTTCGGGGATACGCGCCATGCCGGAAGCGCCGGAGGTTCCGGACGCGGGCTTGCGGTTTCTTCTCATGTTTCAGCCCGCGATCCTCATGGGTCTGGGCGTCGCGCTCGGTGTCGGACTGTCCGGGCGCGTCGGTCTGCACTCGTGGCTCACCGCGCGGATGCGCGGCGAGGCGGCGGTGTTCCCGGCGGTCTGGCTGCCGATCTGTCTCGGGCTGGGCGGAGGCGTGTTGATCGCGCTTGCCGATTGGCTTTTCTTCTGGCTGCGCGGCGCGGACGGCGGCCTGACGATCCCCACCGTGCCGGGCGCCCTGGCCGCGCTGACCTATGGCGGGATCGTCGAAGAACTCATGCTGCGCTACGGCCTCTTGACCGCCCTCTTCTGGGCGGCCTGGAAGATTGGCCGACAGACGCTACGGCCCGTGGTCGCATGGGTCCTGATTGCCGTCGTCGCCGTGCTGTTCGGACTGGGCCATCTCCCGGCCATGATGACGCTCGGCCCGCTGGATGCCGCCCTGATCGCGCGCACAATCCTGCTCAACGCGGCCCTCGGCCTCGTTTACGGCTGGCTCTACTGGCGTCGCGGGCTGGAGGCCAGGATGGTCGCCCACATGGCGACGCACCCCGGTATGTGGCTGGTGTCGGCGGTGCTCTGACACCCGACGGATGCACGATCGTATGTACAGTGTGTGCACAGGATGTGTACGCCCGGTGCATGGCGTTCCAGGCGGTTGTGAGAGCCCGGCGCGCACGGGCGCCGGACCCCCGATCGGTCACACTTCGAGCCACTCGGCCCGCACGTCGTCACGCTCGGCAAACTCCGCCGGCGTGCCGCCATAGACGATCTCGCCATGGCCCATCACATAGACCCGATGGGCGATGCGCAGCGCGATGGAGAGCTTCTGTTCGACCAGCAGAATCGCCACGCCCGTCGCCGCGATTTCGGCGATCATGTCGCCGATCTGCTGCACGATCTTGGGGGCAAGCCCCTCGGTCGGCTCATCGATGATGATAAGCTCCGGGTCACCCATGAGCGTCCGGCACATCGTGAGCATCTGCTTCTCGCCACCCGACAGAACGCCCGCCTGATTGTCGGCCCGTTCGCGCAGGTTGGGGAACATGTCGAGCATCTGGTCGATGGAGTATTTCCCGGGCCGCCGCATGTCCTTGACGCCCAGAACAAGGTTCTGGCGCACCGTCATCGCCGGGAAAATATCCCGGCTTTCAGGCACATAGCCCAGCCCCATCAGGGCGATCTTGTGGCTTTCGAGCCCCGCTATGGGCTGGCCCTTGAACAGGATGTCACCCTTCGGTGCCACCTCGCCCATGATGGCCTTGGCCGTCGTCGAACGACCCACGCCGTTGCGGCCCAGAAGCGCCACGACCTCGCCCGGCATGATCTCCATGTTCACGCCGCGCAGGACGTGGGATTTGCCGTAATACGCGTGCAGGTCCCGGACCTGGAGCATTGCCTCGCTCATGCCACTTCCTCCGGCAGTTCTTCGTCACCCAGATACGCCTCGCGCACGGCCGGGTCGCCCCTGATTTCACTCGGCGGGGCCGAGGCGATGATCTCGCCATAGACCAGCACGCTGATCCGGTCGGCGAGGTCGAAGATCACGCCCATGTCGTGTTCCACGATCACCAGTGTTTTGCCTTCGCTCGCCCGGCGAATCAGGTTCACCGCCCGCTCGGTTTCCGAATGGCTCATCCCCGCCGTGGGTTCGTCCAGCAGGATCACATCCGCCCCGCCCGCGATGGTGATCGCGATCTCGAGCGCCCGTTGATCAGCATAAGGCAATAGCGCCGCCGGCACGTTGGCCTTGTCGGTCAGCGCGCAGTGCTCCAGCACCTCCCACGTCTTTTGCTGCACGGCCTTGTTCGATCCGATGTTGCGCCACCAGGCATAGCCCTGACCCATCGAGTGAAGCACGCCGCACCGCACGTTCTCTCGCACCGTCATGTTGGTGAAGATGTTGGACACCTGGAACGAGCGCGACAGGCCCTTCTTGTTGATCTCGTGCGCGGGCATCCCGGAGATCGCTTCCCCGTTCAGCTCCACCGTGCCGGATGTGGGCGTGTAGAGGCCCGAGATCAGGTTGAAGAGCGTGGACTTGCCCGCCCCGTTCGGCCCGATGATCGCGTGACGCTCCCCCGGCGCGATGTCGAGGGAGACTTCATTGATGATCTTGGCCGGGCCGAAGCTTTTGTTCAGGCCCTTGAGTGACAAGGCTGGGGTGCTCATTGGCCCTCCTCCTCTTTCGATGCGAACCGCGTGAGCCAGACGCCTGCCACGGCGGGCAGGATCACGAGGAGCCAGCTCAGGACATTACCGTGGCCCAGATGCAGGCCGAAGGGTTCGTAGACTTCGCCATAGCCGTTGGACCAGCGGACCGAGACTTCGACCAGCACGATCAGGCCCATGAGCATCAGCAGGATCCCCACGAGGCGCATGATCCAGCGGCCGAAGTAGCGCCCCGGGTTCTCGCCACGCACACCGTCGAGGAAGCCGAAGACAACCCCGGCGATGCCGCGCGGCGCGAACATCACGATGGCGATGAACAGCACGCCGAGATACAGCAGCCACGCTTCGGTGAAGTCCGACAGCATCGACTGCATGTAGGTGAGCAGGATCGCCCCGAAGATCGGCCCGACGAAGTAGGTGATGCCCCCCACATAAGCCATGATGAGCACGAAGCCCGAGGGCACGAGGCTCAGCGCGTCCGGCGTGAAGATCTCGTAGTTCACCGCCGCCATGCCGCCCGCGAGACCCGCGAAGCCGCCCGCGAAGATGAACACGAGGTAGCGCACGCGCTGCGGGTTGTAGCCGATGAACTGCACCCGCTGGGCGTTGTCGCGCGTCGCCTCGGACAGTTTGCCGAGCGGCGTGCGGGTGAAGGCCCACATGCCGATGACGCCCACGACGGTCCAGAAGGCGATGAACCAATAGACCTCGTCGATCGGTCCCATCGACAGGCCGAACAGCTCGATCCCGTTCATCCGGTCGCCCGAGATGCCCTGTTCGCCGCCGAAGAAGCTGTCGAACATGAAGGCCGCCGCGAAGATCAATTCCGCAACGCCGAGCGAGATCATGGCAAAGGTCGTGCCCGCCTTGCGGCAGGACGGCCAGCCGATGATCGCGCCGGCGAGGGCCCCGCCGGCAAAGCCGACGAGGGGGAGAAAGAACATGGGAATCGCGCCCCAGATGCCGACGCCATCCTCGATCCAGTTCATCGCGTGCATGGCGAGATAGCCGCCCAGCCCGAAGTAGACCGCGTGGCCGAAGGACAGAAGCCCGCCCTTGCCCAGGATCATGTTGTAAGACAGCGCGAACACGATGTTGATGCCCATCTGGTGAGCCAGCGTGTAGAAGGTGCGCGACGGGCCGGCCATCGGGATCGCGAACAGGATCGCCGCGAAGATCAGGATGGGCAGCGTGCGCTGGCGGAACTTGGCCCCCGTCGAAGGGGCGAGATCCGCGAAACCTCTCGTCGTATCGCTCATAGCTCTTTCTCCCCCATGAGGCCCTGCGGGCGGAAGATCAGGATCAGCACGAGCAGCAGGAACGGAAGCACCGGCGCAAGGCTGGAGACCGAGATGCGCCCGACTTCAGACAGGTCGGTCATCCCGAGGAAGCCGAAGATCTCGGCGAACTTGAGGTTGATGCCGACCGCGAAATTCTGGAGCAGCCCGATCAGGAGCGAGGCAAGGAAAGCCCCTTCGAGCGAGCCGATTCCGCCGACCACGACGACCACGAAGACGATCGGTCCCATCTGGACCGCCATCGCCGGGTCGGTGACGAAGATGTTGCCCGCCATGACCCCTGCGAGACCCGCAAGCGCACAGCCGATGCCGAAGACCATCATGAAGATGAAGGGCACGTTGTGGCCAAGGTGGCCGACCATGTGCGGATGGGTCAGAGCGGCCTGGATAATGAGGCCCGCGCGGGTGCGTTTGAGCAGGAACCACAGGCCCACGAGCATCGCCACCGCGATGAAGATCACGAAGATCCGGTAGGCCGGGAAGCTGGCGCCATAAAGCTCGAACGCCGCGAAATTGAGGAGGTCCGGAACGCGGTAATCCACCGCCGTCTTGCCGTAGACGATCTTCACGATCTCTTCGATCAGGTAGGCGAGGCCGAATGTGAACAACAGCTCGGCCACATGCCCGTTCGGGTGAACGCGACGCAGGCCGAAGCGTTCGACCACCGCCCCGATCAGGCCCACGAGCACGGGCGCGATGAACAGCGCGATCCAGAAGCTCGTCGAGCCGGTGATGGTGAAGGCGAAGTAGGCGCCCAGCATATAGAATGCGGCGTGGGCGAAGTTGAGAACACCCATCATCGAGAAGATGAGCGTGAGCCCGGAGGAGAGCATGAACAGGAGCAGACCATAGCTCACACCGTTCAGCAGTCCGAAGACGATCGTTTCCATGAGGACCTCGTTCCGATGGAAGA
This sequence comes from Maritimibacter sp. UBA3975, assembly GCF_002384975.1. Classification (NCBI taxonomy): domain Bacteria; kingdom Pseudomonadati; phylum Pseudomonadota; class Alphaproteobacteria; order Rhodobacterales; family Roseobacteraceae; genus Maritimibacter; species Maritimibacter sp. UBA3975. The sequence goes on along the minus strand of NZ_DGCP01000011.1, from coordinate 323,145 downwards.
GGGGCGCCGCAGCCCAGCGGCGCGGCGCCCCGGTTCAGACCCGTGCGAAAGGGGCCGGATTACTCCGGACGTTCCATTTCACAGGTGGTCGGCTGCTCGGCGGCTTCCATCGAGATGGTGCCGGCGTCCACCAGCTTCCAGCCGAGGTCGATGTTGTCGACGCCGTATTTCACGTCATCCGACACCACCGAGATGTAGAGCGGCTGCTGGAGTTGGTGATCCTCGGCGCGCATGGTCGCGGTGCCGTAGGCATGTTCGATGGTCATGCCCTCGAGCGCCTTGGCCACCGGGATCGGGTCGGCAGTACCGGCCTCTTCCGCCGCCTTCTTGAACATGTCCATCACGTTCCAGATGCGGTGGTAGTAGTAGTCGTAGTCCGGGAACCGCTCCTTGTATTCCTCGATGAGCGCGTATTGCTCGTCGGAGGCTTCGAGGTTGGTCAGGCCTTCGCTCACCTGGTGGAGAAGGCCGACGCCTTTGTCACCGAGCGAGGAGACGGCGCCTTTCGACCCGCCATAGAAGGTCAGGTACGGCACGTCCGACCCGGTTTCCGCAGCGGCCTTCATCAGGAGCTGCATGTCCGCGCCCCAGTTGCCGGTGATGACCGCATCCGCGCCGGACGAGATGATCTTCTGGATGTAGGGGGTGAAGTCCTTGACCTTGCCGAGCGGGTGAAGCTCGTTGCCCACGATCTCGATGTCCGGGCGCTTTTCGGTCAACTGGCCTTCCGCGGCGGAGGCCACGGCCTGACCGAAGACGTAGTCCTGACCGATCAGGTAGACCGACTTGATGTCGTCACGCTCGGCGATCCAGTCGGTGATGGCGGCCATCTTCATGTCGGCATGGGCGTCGAAACGGAAATGCCAGAAGCTGCACAGCTCGTTGGTGAAGGCGGGCGTGACGGCGGCATAGTTGAAGAACACCACCTCGTCGCCCGGGTTGCGCGCATTGTGCTTGTTGACCGCTTCGATCAGCGCGGCGGCCACGGACGAGCCGTTGCCCTGCACGATGTAGCGGGCCCCGTCGTCGATCGCCTTCTGGAACTGCACGAGCGATTCTTTGGGGTTCACCTTGTTGTCGTAGCCCATGACCTCGATCATGTCGCCGTTGACGCCGCCGTTTTCGTTGATGTGCTCGGCCGCGAGCTGGTAGCTCGTGTACGCGGCTTCACCCGACGGGCCAAAGGGGCCCGAAAGCGGGTCGATGAAGGCGAATTTGATGGTGTCGGCGCTGGCCGCCGACATCGCGATTACGGACGTTGCCGCCGCCAGAATGGCGGTTTTCCTGAATGTCATAATATTCCTCCCTTGAGTAAAAGCCGGACTGTCTTCCCGGTCTTTCCCTGCGTGGCAGTCAAAAACGGGTGGCCCTTCATGTCAAGAATTTTGTGAAACTGAATTTTGCATTGCAAAACTAACGACCATTGTGTCCCTATGGCGAAAACGGGAGGAGAATCGCTCATGCCGGATATGGGACAGGACAGGCATGCCGATTTCCGGGCGGAAATCGCCGCGTGGATCGACGAGAACGCGCCAGCTTCGCTGCGGAATCGGTCGTTCAGTGAAGATGACATTTGCTGGGGTGGCAAGCGCTGGGTCTTCAGGTCCGAGGATCAGAAAACCTGGCTGGAGGCTTGTGCGGCCAAGGGCCTGACGGCCCCGACATGGCCCGAAGCATACGGTGGCGCAGGGTTCGACCGCGCGCAGGACAAGGCGTTCCGCGAAGAGCTCGACCGCCTGCAGGTCAAGAAGCCGCTCGACAGCTTCGGCCTGTGGATGCTCGGCCCGGCGCTCCTGGCGTTCGGGACGGAAGAACAGAAACGTCACTTCCTGCCGCAGATCACGCGGGGCGAGATTCGCTGGTGCCAGGGGTATTCGGAACCGGGTGCGGGGTCTGACCTCGCCAGCGTTCAGACCTGGGCCGAGGACAAGGGCGACCACTGGATCGTCAACGGATCGAAGATCTGGACCTCCTACGCAGATCAAGCCGACTGGATCTTCGCCCTCATACGCACGGACCGCGACGCGCCCAAGCACAAGGGCATCAGCTTCATGCTGATCGACATGGAAAGCGAGGGCGTCTCGACCAAGCCGATCCGGCTGATCTCGGGCAAATCGCCGTTCTGCGAGACGTTCTTCGACAACGTGCGGGTGCCGAAGTCCTATGGCGAGGGGCTCCCCGCCATCGTGGGCGAGGAGAACCGTGGCTGGGACGTGGCCAAGCACCTGCTTACCCATGAACGCGAAATGATCGGCGGCGGCGGCTCCGGCCTCACCGGCGGGCGCTCGGTGGCGAGCGTGTTGGCGGACGAGGGCACGACGGACCCCGTGATCCTGTCGCGCGCGATGAAGCTGGGCGTCGACGAACTGGCCATGAACCTGACGCTGGAACGCTACAAGGACATGGCCAAGCAGGGCGGGGTCGGCAACGCATCGGCCATGCTCAAGTATTATGGGACCGAGTTGAACAAGGCCCGCTTCGAGCTTCTGATGAGCGCGGGCGGCTCCGATGCTTTGGCATGGGACGGCGAGCACGGCACGCTCGCCCCCGAATGGCTGCGCACCAAGGCGAACTCGATCGAGGGCGGCACCTCCGAAGTGATGCTCGACATCCTCGCCAAGCGCGTCCTCGAACTTCCGGGCCAGTGAGGGATACATGGCGACTTTGATACTGACCGACGACGAAACGATGCTTCAGGACGCCGCGCGCGGTTTCCTCGACGGGGCTGCGCCCGTCGGCAACCTGCGGGCCAACCGCGAGGCCGGACGCGCCTATGACCCGGACCTCTGGGGCGAGATGGTCAGGATGGGCTGGGCCGGTGTGCTGGTGTCCGAGGAACAGGGCGGTTCCGACATGGGGTTCGCCGCGGCCAATATCCTGTCCGAGGAAATGGGTCGGTCGCTCGTCGCGTCGCCCTTCCTCTCCACCGCGGTCATCGCGGCCACGGCGCTGCGACGCGCGGGCCGGACGGCGGCGCTGTCAGCAATCGCGGCTGGTGAGGCGACCTATGCCCTCGCCATCGACGAGGGGCCGAAGTTCGCGCCCGACGCCACCAGCATGGAGGCCGCGACCTCCGGCAACGGCTTTCGCCTCACCGGTGCCAAGACCTTCGTCGGAGACGGGGCAAGCGCGTCACGCATCCTCGTGCTGGCGCGGGCCCAGGCCGGGTTGACCCTGTTCGACATCGAGGCCGGGCGCACTGGGGTCAGCCGTGACAAGCTCGACCTCGTCGACAGCCGCGACCATGCCGCGATCACCTTCGACGGTGTCGAGGCGACGGGCGAGGACGTGGTCGGCGACGTGGGCGGCGGCCTTGCCGCGCTGGCCCCTGCGCTGCGGGCCGGGCAGGCCGCGCTGGCCGCCGAGCTGACCGGGCTTTCCGCCGGGGCGTTCGAGATGACCGCTGGCTACCTCAAGGAGCGCAAGCAGTTCGGGCGTCACATCGGCAGCTTTCAGGCGCTCCAGCATCGCGCAGCGCATCTGTGGAGCGAGATCGAAGTCACGGCGTCGACCATCATCAACGCCGGCCGCGTGCTTGACGCCACCCCCGATGAAGCCGACCTTGCCGTTTCGCTCGCCAAGGCGCGGGCGACGGAAACCGCCAACCTCGCCGTGCGCGAGGGGGTGCAGATGCATGGGGGGATCGGCATGACCGACGAATTCGACATGGGCTTTTACATGAAACGGGCGCGGGTCGCCGCCGAATGGCTGGGCGATTACGGCTATCACGCGGCGGTCGTGGCAAAGGCGCGGGGGATGGCAGCATGAAGATGACCCCTGCAAACCTGTTCGACCTGTCCGGCAAGGTGGCGCTTGTGACCGGCGGATCGTCCGGCATCGGAACGATGGCGACCGAGGGGTTGATCGCCGCCGGCGCGCGCGTCCTGATCGCGAGCCGCAAGGGCGACGCCTGCAAAGCGGTGGCGCAAGAGCTGAACGCGATGGGTTACCCCGGCTCGGTCGAAGGGTTCGCGGGCGACGTCGCCTCGCAAGAGGGCGTCGATGCGCTGGTGGCCGAGGTCGGCACGCGCACCGATACGCTCCACATCCTGATGAACAACGCGGGCCGCACCTGGGGCGCGCCGCTGGGCGAGTTTCCCTGGACAGGCTGGGACAAGATCAATGCGCTGAACGTGACGGGCATGTTCCAGTTGACCCAGGCCCTCCTGCCCCTGCTGGAGGCGGGCGCGAGTGACGCAGACCCGGCCCGCGTGGTCAACACCGGCTCGGTCATGGGGACGGTGCCCAAGGGCGGCGGGGCCTATTCCTATGCCGTGTCCAAGGGCGCGGTGCACCACATGACCGCGATCCTTGCCAACGAACTGGCCGAACGCCGGATCACGGTGAACGCTATCGCGCCGGGGCCGTTCAAGTCCAAGATGACCGCCTTTGCGCTGGCGGATGAGGGTCAGGCCGGGCGCACCGCCGAGCGTGTGCCGCTGGGCCGTCTGGGCGAGCCGTCCGACATCGCGGCGGCGCTGCAATACCTGTGCGGTCCGGGCGGGGCCTATGTCACCGGGGCGATCCTGCCGCTGTCGGGGGGGACGAACGTCCATTCTCCCGGTTCGCTGTTCGCGGAGGAGTGAAGGATGACTCTCGATGACTTCATCGCCCTCACGGGGCAGGAAATCGGCGTTTCGCGCTGGTTCGAGATCACGCAGGACCGGATCGACGCCTTCGCCGATGCGACCGAGGACCACCAGTATATCCATACGGACCCGGAGGCCGCGGCCAAGACACCCTTTGGTGGCACCATTGCGCATGGGTTCCTGACCCTCTCGTTGCTCTCGGCCATGACCTATGACGGGGTGCCGAAAGTGGACGGGACGGTGATGGGCGTGAACTACGGCATGAACCGGATGCGGTTCCTGTCGCCGGTCAAGGTCGGCAGCCGGGTGCGCGGTCGCTTCACCCTGAAAGAGGTGGATACGTCGCGTCCGAACGAATTCACGACGATCACCGACGTGTCCGTCGAAATCGAGAACGAAGACAAGCCCGCGCTCGTGGCCGAGTGGATCGGGCGGCGGTATCTGGAGAGCACGACATGAGCGTTTCATTCGAAGGGCGTGTGGCCATCGTCACCGGCGCCGGGGCCGGACTGGGCCGGTGTCATGCACTGGGGCTGGCCGAGCGCGGGGCCAAGGTCGTGGTCAACGATCTGGGCGTTGCGACCGATGGCACCTCCGAAGGGTCGGACGCCGCCAAGGCGGTGGTGGACGAGATTCGCGCGGCGGGTGGTCATGCCATCGCCAATGGCGCGGACGTGACCAATGCCGAGGACACGCTGACGATGGTCGAGGAGGCCATCGCGGAATTCGGCCATGTCGACGTCCTCGTCAACAACGCGGGCATCCTGCGCGACAAGAGCTTCGCCAAGATGGATCTGGGCGACTTTGCCAAGGTGCTCGACGTGCATCTCATGGGTACCGCGAATTGCTGCAAGGCGGTTTGGAACCACATGGTCGCGCGCGAATACGGGCGGATCGTCGTCACCACGTCCTGTTCCGGCATGTACGGCAACTTTGGTCAGGCGAACTACGGTGCAGCCAAAGCGGGTGTCGTGGGCCTGATGAACACGCTGGCCATCGAAGGCGCGCGCAAGAACATCAAGGTCAACACGCTGGCCCCCACGGCGGCCACGCGGATGACCGAGGCGCTGCTTACGCCCGAGACGCTGGAGTTGCTCCAGCCCGAGACGATTACGCCGGGTCTGCTGGCTCTGGTGGCCGAGGACGCGCCGACCAAGATGGTGCTGGGCGCGGGCGGCGGCTGTTTCGCAGAAATCCGCATCACCGAAACGCAGGGCGTGGCCCTCGTCGGTGACGACCTGAACGTCGATGGCGTGGTCGCCGCGATGGGCCGCATCCGCGACCCCGAGGGCGCAGCCGTCATGGACAACGCTTTTTCACAGACACGCAAATACGCCCGGATGGGTGCGGCGGCCCGTGGCCTCCCGCTCCCCTGGGACGAATAGGAAAGGATACATCATGCGCGACGCCGTCATCGTTTCGACCGCACGCACCCCGATCGGCAAGGCTTATCGCGGGGCGTTCAACAACACCCATGCGCAGGAATTGATCGGTCATGCCGTGAAACACGCGGTCAGCCGCGCGGGGGTGGACGGCTCTGAAGTGCAGGACTGCGTGATCGGCACGGCGATCCAGCAGGGGTCCACAGGTGGCAACATTGGGCGCCAGGCGGCCATTCGCGCGGGTCTTCCGACGAGCGTGGCGGGCATGTCGATGGATCGCCAGTGCGCGTCCGGCATGATGGCCATCGCCACGGCGGCCAAGCAGGTCGTCCATGACGGGATGCAGGTCGCCATCGGCGGCGGTGTCGAGTCGATCAGCCTCGTGCAGAACCAGAACATGCGCACCGACCACCTGCGCGACCCGTGGGTGATGGAACATATGCCGTCGCTTTACATGTCGATGCTGGAAACCGCTGAGATCGTGGCGGAACGCTATGGCGTCACCCGCGAGGATCAGGACGCATATGCGCTGCAAAGCCAGCAGCGCACGGCCGCGGCGCAGGAGGCGGGCAAGTTCGATGACGAGATCGTTCCGCTGACCTCGACGCAGGCGATCATCGACCGCGAGACGAAAGAGGTCTCTTACGCCGAGGTGACGCTGGAGAAGGACGAGGGGAACCGGCCCTCGACCACGCTCGAAAACCTGCAAAGCCTGAGCCCCGTGTTCAAGGACGGGCAGGTCGTGCAGGAGGGCAAGTTCGTCACCGCCGGTAACGCGAGCCAGCTGTCGGACGGCGGCAGCGCGAGCGTGATCATGGAAGCCAAGGAGGCCGAAAAGCGCGGGCTTCAGCCGCTCGGGCGCTATGTCGGCGTGATGGCCGCGGGTCTGGACCCGGACGAGATGGGCATCGGCCCGATCTATGCCGTGCCGAAGCTGCTGGAAGCCCACGGGCTCAAGATGGACGATATCGGGCTGTGGGAGCTGAACGAGGCGTTCGCCTGTCAGGTGCTTCACTCGGCCCGTGTACTGGGCATCCCGAACGAGATCCTGAACGTGAACGGCGGGGCGATTTCCGTCGGCCACCCCTATGGCATGTCGGGCGCGCGGATGGTCGGGCATGCGCTGATCGAAGGCAAACGCCGCGGCGCGAAATACGTCGTCTGCACCATGTGCGTCGGCGGCGGCATGGGCGCGGCAGGGTTGTTCGAGGTGCTGTAAGCGCCAAACCCCATTGCAAATAATTGAACACATGTGTTCAGTGACGGGACCGGCGACAGGCCGGACAAGGAGGACAGAGAATATGGACCTGGGTGTCACCGAAAAGGTCAAGCCGCTGATCGAAGCCATCGGCAAGCTGATGGAGGAAAAGATCGTTCCCCTCGGCGAGGAGTATGAAGAAGAGATCGGGAACAATCCCCAGAACGACCGCTTCGTCCTGAACGACCGTCAGAAGGAAATCCTCGACGAGCTGAAATCCGAGGCCAAGAAGCGCGGGCTGTGGAACTTCTGGCTCACCGACAGCGAGGCGGGCTATGGCCTGACTACCGTCGAATACGCCTATCTGGCCGAAGAGATGGGCAAGGCCCCGCTGGGGGCCGAGACGTTCAACTGTTCCGCGCCCGACACCGGAAACATGGAGGTGCTGGAGCGCTACGGCACGCAGGCCCACAAGGACCGCTGGCTGAAACCGCTGCTGGATGGAGAGATCCGCTCGGCCTATGTCATGACCGAGCCGGGCGTGGCGTCGTCGGACGCCGTTCAACTGTCCTTCGAGGCGAAGAAGGACGGGGACGAGTGGGTCCTGAACGGTGAGAAGTGGTGGATTTCCGGCGCGGGCGACCCGCGTTGCGGCGTCTATATCGTGCTGGCCCAGACCGACCCCGAGGCCGCCAAACATGCGCGGCATACGATGTTCGTGATGGATGCCGACACGCCGGGCGTCGAGATTCTGCGCCCGATGCAGGTCTTCGGCAACGACGACGCGCCGCACGGCCACATGCACATGAAATTCAACGACGTCCGCCTTCCCGCGGATGCCGTGATCCTCGGTGAAGGACGCGGCTTTGAAGTGGCGCAAGGGCGGCTTGGACCGGGCCGCATCCACCACTGCATGCGGGCCATCGGTCAGGCCGAGCGGGCGCTGACCCTGATGTGCAAGCGTGGCCTTGCCCGCGAAGCCTTCGGCAAGAAGATCGCCACACTGGGCGCCAACTTCGACATCATCGCCAACGCGCGCATGGAGATCGAGATGGCGCGTCTCCTCTGCCTCAAGGCCGCATACATGATGGACACGGTCGGCGTGAAGGAAGCGCAGCCGTGGATTTCGCAGATCAAGGTGGTGGCCCCGCTCATGGCGACCAAGGTGGTCGACGAGGCGATGCAGATGCATGGCGGCGAAGGGATCAGCCAGGATCAGCCGCTCGCGCGGATGTATACCAACCTGCGCACCCTGCGCTTCGCGGATGGTCCCGACGCGGTCCACCGCCGTCAGGTCGCGCGGGCGGAGCTGCGCAAATACACCAATGAGAAGATCTGAATGGGTCTTCTCACCATCATCCGTCACGCCCAGGCCTCTTTCGGGGCGGCGAATTACGACAAGCTTTCCGAGCTGGGTCATCGCCAATCCGAGGCGCTGGGCGTGGCGCTGAAGGCGCAGGGCTGGACATGGCCGGACAAGGTCATGGTCGGCTCGCAGGTCCGCCACCGCGAGACGCTGGAGGGGATCGCCAAGGGCTATGGCGTGGACGCGGACCCTGTGGTGCATCCCGGTCTGAACGAGTTCGATTTTTCCGCGCTGCTGGAGGCGCACAAGCAGACCGACGCGTTGCCCGAGCATACCAAGGGCGACCGTGCCGCGCATTTCCGGCAACTCAAGGCGACGGTTCTTGCGTGGCAGGCAGATGCCATCGACACCCCGCCGGAGACCTTCGGGGCCTTCGTGGGCCGGGTGCGCGATGCGATGGCGGCGGCGGAGGGCGATACGCTGATGGTTTCGTCCGGCGGTGCGATCAGCCAGATGATCCGGCTGGTGATGGACGCGCCCGCCGAGCAGCAGATCCTGCTTCAACTCCAGATGAAGAACTGCGCCGTGAACAAGATCGTGCAGGGGCGCAACGGCGCCTATCTGCACGGCTTCAACGAAACCCCGCATATCGACGCCGCCAACGCGGACGAGATGCTGACCTATAGCTGAGGGAGCCATGTCAGACACCCAACAGCTCGACACCGAGGCCGTCGCCAGGTGGCTTGAGGCCAATATGGACGGCTTCACCGGGCCGATCACGGCCGAGAAATTCGACGTCGGACAGTCGAACCCGACCTTCCGGCTCGACACCCCTACAGGTCCGTATGTTCTGCGCCGCAAGCCGCCGGGGCAGTTGCTCAAGTCCGCACACGCGGTCGACCGGGAATTCCGGGTGCAATCGGCGCTGGCGGACACGGACGTGCCGGTGGCCAAGATGCATGTGCTTTGCGAGGACCCGGACGTCATCGGCTCCGACTTCTATGTGATGGAGGCTGTCGCGGGCCGCAATATCGACGACCCGCGCATCCCGGACGTGTCAAACGAGGAACGCGCGGCGATCTATGCCGAGATGTGCCGGGTTCTCGCCGCGATCCACGAGGTCGACATCGAGGCGGTCGGGCTGGCGGACTACGGCCCGCCGGGCAACTATTTCGAGCGCCAGATCGGGCGCTGGACCAAGCAATACCGCGCGTCGGAAACCGAGAGCATCGCGGACATGGACGCGCTGATCGACTGGCTGCCGGACAATATTCCCGACGACGACCAGCGGCGGTTGGTGCATGGCGATTACCGTATCGACAACATGCTGTTTCAGACTGACGGGCCGCGCTGCGCCGCCGTGCTCGATTGGGAGTTGTCGACCATCGGCCACCCCTATGCGGACCTCGCCTCGCTCCTGATGCAGTGGCAGATGCCGCCGGGGGCCGAAGGGCGCGGGCTGGGCGGTGTGGACCGCGCCGCGCTCGGCATTCCGACGGACGAGGAATTCGTCGGCATGTACTGCAGGGCCCGCGGGCTTTCGGGCATCCCCGGCATGAATTTCTACGTCGCCTTCGCCTTCTTCCGCATGGGGGCGATCATTCAGGGTGTCTACAAACGTGCGCTGGACGGCAATGCGTCGAACCCCGAACGGGCGATGCGGCTGGGCAAGGCGGTTCCGAATTTCGCGGCAGGGGGGCTGAAGGCGGCGCATGGCTGATTTCAACGGAAAAGTGGTGCAGATCACCGGCGCGGCTTCGGGCTTCGGTGCGATGGCGGCGGCGGAGTTTGCGCGGGGCGGGGCGAAGCTTCTGCTCTCCGACGTGAACGGTGACGGGCTGGATGAGGTTGCGCGCAACCTCGAAAGCCTCGGGGCCGAGGTTTTGACCGACGCCTTCTCGGTCGCCGACGACGCCGCGATGGAGGCGCATGTCGCGAAAGGCATCGACCGGTTCGGCCGGCTCGACATCGCGCTCAACAACGCCGGTATCGGCGGCGGGCTGTGCCGCCTGCCGGACATCCCGCTGGAAACATACGATCAGATCATGGAGATCAACGCCAAGGGCGTCTTCATCGGGATGCGCCATCAGATTCCCGCCATGCTCGCCCAGGGCGGCGGGTCGATCCTGAATACCGCGTCGGCGGCTGGCCTCGTGGGGTCCGGCCAGCTCGCGGCCTATGCCGCGTCGAAGCATGCGGTCATCGGCATGACCAAGGCGGCGGCCGACGAGGTCGCGCGCAAGGGCATCCGCGTCAATGCGATCTGCCCCAGCTTCGCCTCCACCCCGATGGTCGAGGCGATGGGCGACATCATGGGCGAGCGTCACGGGATCAGCCGGGAAGAGGCCTACAACGCCATTGCCTCCCGCGTGCCGATGCGCCGGGTCGCCGATCCGATGGAGGTCGTTCAGGCGATGCTCTGGATCGTTTCGGACGCCAACAGTTTCATGACGGGACAGGCCATTTCAATTGATGGGGGCCTGACCGCTGTATAAGAGGTTAACGCATGGGCAAGGATGACCTGATCGAAGACGTCGATACCGACGGCGACCGCAAGTTCGTGACCGCGCTGGCGCGGGGCCTCGACGTTCTTCGCTGCTTCAAGCCCTACGAAACCAACCTCACCAATCAGGAAATCGCGCAGCGCACCGGGCTGCCGAAACCGACCATCTCGCGCCTGACGCACACGCTGCGCAAACTCGACTATCTCGTGTATTCCGAGCGGACCGGCACCTATCGCCTTGGCGCGGGTGTTCTGGCGCTGGGGTTCGGCGTGTTGTCATCCATCGAGATGACCGACCGGGCCCGCGATGAGCTCGCCGCGCTCTGCGACGAGGGGCCGAACCCGCACATCACGTCGGCACTGGCCGAGCAGCACCGCCTGCGCGCCGTCTATACCACCGTTCACCGCTCGAAAGAGGCCATCGCGCTGACCATCAACGTGGGCGCGCGGCTGCCCCTGTTCTATTCCGCTATCGGACGGGCGATCCTTGTCGGGATGACCGAGAAACAGCGCACGGCGCTTGTCGATCAGGGCCTGCGCGAGCTGCCCGATCAACGCGCACGGATCATGAAGGCGGTCGAGAACGGGTTGCGCGACTACGAGGAGCACGGGCTTTGCACCGGCTTCGGCGAGTGGCGCAAGGATGTGAACGGCCTTGCCGTGCCGGTCTTTTCGCTCAACGGCGACCGTATTCACGGGCTGAACGTCGGCGGGCCGTCTTTCTTCGTCGAGCCGGACGAACTGCTCGAACATTACGCCGAGCGTGTGAAACGCGCCGCCACGAACCTGTCTTCGGGGGCACCCGGGAAGCCCGCGGCATGACGCTCGACCCCGCTCTCGTCGAAGACCCCTATGAACTCCAGAAACTCCTCGGGTTCGAGATTGTGGACTGGTCCGAGGATTATGCCCGCTTCGACCTGCCGCTCGCCGTCAAGCTCACCAATCGCTACGGCATCCCGCATGGCGGGGTCTATGCCGTTCTGGCCGATACGGTGATGGGCTTTGCGGGCTGCTACACGGGGTCGACCGAGGACAGGCGCCTGGCCATGACGCTGTCGTTGAACATGAATTACCTCAGCGTGCCGTCTGGCACTGTCCTGATCGCCGAGGGGCGCAGGACAGGGGGCGGGCGCAAGAGTTTCTTCGGCGAAGCGACGATCCGCGACGATACCGGCGGTCTGGTCGCGACCGGAACGGGCGTTTTCCGCTATCGGTCGCGGTAAGGCTTTCGCCGCCAGACCTTGTAAATTTGACCAAACGGAAAATATTGCCTTGTGACCCCGCAGGTGCGAGGCTCACCACGACACATCCGGAGATCGACGTGCAAACCGAACGAGACACAGCGAAGGCCCAGCTCGGGGCCGCGCAGCTTCCCGACGTGGTCGAGAAGCGCAATCCGGGCATGCCGCTGGACATGGACTGGGTCCGCGCGGTTCAGGTAAACACCTCGGCTGTCGAGCGGCGCGCAGGCACCATCGGCGCGCGCCGGTCGGTGAAAAAGGATTATCAGGCGGCCTGGCTGCTCAAGGCGATCACGCTGATCGACCTCACGACGCTGTCGGGCGACGACACTAAGAACCGGGTGCGCCGCTTGTGCGCGAAGGCCGCGCATCCGGTGCGCCACGACATCCTCGATGCGCTCGGGATCGACGCGATCACGACCGGCGCGGTCTGCGTGTATCACGACATGATCGGGGCCGCGGTCGATGCGCTCGAAGGCACGAACATCCCTGTCGCGGCCGTGTCCACCGGGTTCCCGGCGGGCCTGTCGCCCTTCAAGCTTCGCGTGGCCGAGATCGGCGAAAGCGTGAAGGCCGGGGCCGACGAAATCGACATCGTCATCTCGCGCCGTCACGTCCTCGAAGGCGACTGGCAGGCGCTTTATGATGAGATGCGCACCTTCCGCGAGGCCTGCGGAGATGCCCACGTCAAGGCGATCCTCGCTACCGGCGAGCTTGGCACCCTGCGCAACGTGGCGCGCGCCTCGCTCGTCTGCATGATGGCGGGGGCGGACTTCATCAAGACCTCGACCGGCAAGGAAGGCGTGAACGCGACCTTGCCCGTGAGCCTCGTCATGATGCGCGCGATCCGGGACTATTACGAACGCACCGGCATCAAGGTCGGCTATAAGCCCGCAGGCGGCATCTCCAAGGCCAAGGACTCGCTCACCTATCTCGCACTGGTGAAAGAGGAACTGGGCGACGACTGGCTCGACCCGCACCTGTTCCGCTTCGGGGCCTCGTCGCTTCTGGGCGATATCGAGCGGCAGCTGGAGCACCACGTCACGGGCCATTATTCGGCGGGCTACCGCCATGCGATGGGGTAAGGCATGACCATCAAGGAAATCTTCGACACCATGGATTATGGGACCGCCCCCGAGAGCGCCGCCGAGGCGCGAGCGTGGATCGACGCGCATGACGGCGCCTTCGGCCTGTTCATCGACGGGGCGTGGACCAAACCGGGCCAGACCTTCGACACGAAGAACCCGGCGACGGGCGACGTTCTGGCCAAGGTCACCCAGGCGGGGGCCGACGACGTCGACCGCGCCGTTCAGGCTGCGCGAAAAGCGCAACCGGGCTGGGCCAAGCTGTCGGGCCACCAGCGCGCGCGCATCCTCTATGCCCTCGCTCGCCTCGTTCAGAAACACGCCCGCCTGTTTTCCGTGCTCGAAACGCTCGACAACGGCAAGCCGATCCGCGAAAGCCGCGACATCGACATTCCGCTTGTCGCGCGCCACTTCTACTACCACGCCGGCATGGCCCAGCTTCAGGATGCGGAGCTGCCCGACCGTGAGGCACTGGGCGTCGCGGGCCAGATCATCCCGTGGAACTTCCCCCTCCTGATGCTCGCGTGGAAAATCGCGCCGGCCATCGCGATGGGCAACACGGTGGTCCTGAAGCCTGCCGAATACACCTCGCTCACCGCACTTCTCTTTGCCGAGATCTGCGAGGAGGCGGGCGTGCCGAAGGGCGTCGTGAACATCGTGACCGGCGATGGTGTGACGGGCGAGGCCATCGTGACCCATGAAGGCATCGACAAGATCGCCTTCACCGGCTCGACCGATGTGGGCCGGATCATCCGGCAGGCGACCGCCGGGACCGGCAAGTCGCTGACGCTCGAACTGGGGGGCAAGTCGCCCTACATCGTCTTCGACGACGCGGACCTCGACTCGGCGGTCGAAGGGCTGGTCGATGCGATCTGGTTCAACCAAGGGCAGGTGTGCTGCGCAGGCTCGCGGCTGTTGGTGCATGAACCGGTGGCGGAGCGGTTCTATGCCAAGCTCAAGGCGCGCATGGCCAAGCTGCGCGTGGGCGATCCGCTCGACAAGAGCATCGATGTGGGCGCGCTGGTCGATCCCGTGCAGCACGCGCGGGTGACGAAGCTGGTGAACGAAGGCGCGGGCGAAGGCGAGGTCTTTCAGGCCCCAACCGAGATGCCTGCGACCGGGTGCTACTACCCGCCCACGCTCATCACCGGCATGTCGCCCGCCGCGCGGCTGATGCAGGAGGAGATCTTCGGCCCGGTCCTCGTCTCCACCACCTTCCGGACACCGGAGGAGGCGGTGGCACTTGCCAACAACACCCGCTACGGGCTCGCCGCGACGCTGTGGTCCGAGAACGTGAACCTTGCGCTCGACGTGGCGCCCAAGCTGGCCGCCGGCGTCGTCTGGGTGAACGGCACCAACATGTTCGACGCGGCAGCCGGTTTTGGCGGTGTCCGCGAAAGCGGGTTCGGGCGTGAAGGCGGCTGGGAAGGGCTGTTGGCCTATACCAAGCCCAAAGGAAAAAGCGCCACGCTGAAACCCGTCCCGGCTTTCCCGGCGCCCAAGGGGGCCAAGGTCGATGCACTCGACCGGACGGCGAAGCTCTACATCGGTGGCAAGCAGGCCCGGCCCGACGGCGGCTATTCCCGCCCCGTCTGGTCGAAGGGCGGCGACCTTCTGGGTCACGCGAGCCTCGCCAACCGCAAGGACGTGCGCAACGCCGTCGAGGCGGCGGCCGGTGCGTCCGGCTGGGGCAAGACCACGGGGCATACCCGTGCGCAGATCCTGTATTACATCGGCGAGAACCTCTCGGCCCGCGCCGATGAATTCGCAGGCCGGATCAACGCGCTCACCAGCGCGAAGGGCGGCAAGGCCGAAGTGGAGCGCGCCATCGACCGGCTGTTCACCTACGCCGCCTGGGCTGACAAATACGATGGCGCGGCCAAACCCGTGCCCTTGCGTGGCGTCGCGCTGGCGATGAACGAGCCGGTCGGCGTGATCGGCCAGTTCTGCCCCGACGAACACCCGCTCCTCGGCCTCGTGAGCCTCGTCGCCCCCGCCATCGCGATGGGCAACCGCGTGGTCGCCGTCGCCTCGGAACCCTTCCCGCTGGCGGCCACGGATTTCTATCAGGTGCTCGAGACATCGGATCTGCCAGGCGGGGTGGTGAATATCCTTACCGGGTCGCATGCGGAGCTGGCCGCGCCGCTTGCAGGGCATCTGAACGTCGATGCGGTCTGGAGCGGATCGGGGGCCGACCTGTCCTCGCTCGTCGAATACGAGAGCGCCGGAAACCTGAAACGGACTTGGGTGAACAATGCCCGTGGGTGTGACTGGATGGGCGCGGAGGGCGAGGGGCGGGAGTTCCTCGCACAGGCGACCGAGGTCAAGACAGTCTGGGTGCCCTACGGCGAGTGAGGTTTTGCGCCGGGCTTCGCCCGTCGCGGTGGCCGCCCATGCCCCGCCTTTTCAAGTCTTGAGACCGGGCAGGGGGGCCTCGGCCCCCCTCGCGCTGCGCGCTCACCCCCTGAAGGTTTCCTGAAACAGAGAAGCAGGACGCGCGCCCCTCTTCTTCGTTTCAAGAAACCTCGGAGGGGGGCTGGGGGAGGCAGCGCCTCCCCCAGTCGGTCGTGGCGGGCGCCAGCCCGCCGCGAAATACCTAAAGCGCGACGCCGTTCTTGCGGAACAGCTCTTTCAGGTCGGCCTCGGGGCGCGGGCCGATATGGCTGATCACCTCGCCCGCCGCGATGACGCCCATGCGCCCACAGGTTTCGAGATCCCGGCCCGTGGCGTAGCCGTAGAGGAAGCCGGCGGCGAACTGGTCGCCCGCGCCGGTCGTGTCCACGGGGTCGACCCGCGTGACCGGCACCGTCGCCTCCCGGTCTCCCTGCATCAGCACCACGTCCGAGCCGGAGCGGGTGCAGACCGCAAGCCCGCATTCCTGCGCGGCCTGTTCCAGGGCGGCGGAGAGGTCGGTTTCATAAAGTGACTGCCACTCGTGTTCGTTGCCAATCACGAAGTCCATTTCCTTCACGAACCGGCGGAAGTCGTCGCGGTGGCGCTCGACGCAGAACGGGTCGGAGAGCGAGATGCCGACCTTGCCGCCGGCCGCGTGGGTGAGTTCGGCGGCACGGTTGAAGGCCGCCTTGCCCTTGTCCTTGTCGTAGAGGTAGCCCTCGAGGAACATCACCTCGGTATCGCGCGCGGCCTCTTCCGGCACGTCCACTTCGGAGATTTCCGAGGAGATGCCGAGGTAGGTGTTCATCGACCGCTCGCCGTCCGGCGTCACGAAGATCATGCAGCGCGAGGTCGGCAGCTCGCCATCCGCCACGGGTGCGTTGACGAAGGCGGTGCCGTCTTCGGCCATCTCATGCGCGTAGAACCGACCCAGCGAGTCGTCGCGCACGCGCCCGATGAACCCGGTCGACAGGCCGAGGTTGCCCAGACCCGCCAGCGTGTTCGCGACCGATCCGCCCGGCGCCTGCACCCGCTCTTCCATCGCGCCATACAGGGTCTCGCCGCGTTCCTTTTCGACAAGCTGCATGATGCCCTTCTCGATCCCCATATGTTCGAGGAAATCGTCGGTGTTCTGCGTGATGACGTCGACAATGGCGTTGCCGATGCCGACGACCTGGAAGCGTTTGGTCAAAGGTTCTTCTCCTCGAATTGGCAGATGTCCCGGATGAGACAGGAGGCGCAGAGCGGTTTGCGCGCCTTGCAGGTATAGCGCCCATGCAGGATGAGCCAGTGGTGGGCGTGCATCTGGTAGTCCGCCGGCACGTTGTCCTCGATCGCGCGTTCGACTGCGACCACGTCCTTGCCCGGGCAGATCCCGGTGCGGTTTCCGACGCGGAAGATATGGGTGTCCACGGCTTGCGCCGGATAGCGCCACCACATGTTCAGAACGACATTCGCGGTCTTGCGCCCCACGCCCGGCAGGGACTGGAGCGCCGCGCGGCTGTTGGGCACCTCGCCGCCGTACTGGTCGACGAGAATGCGGCTCAGCTTGATGACATTCTTGGCCTTCTGGCGAAACAGCCCGATGGTCTTGATATGCTCGGTCAGGCCCTCTTCACCGAGCTCGAGCATCTTTTCCGGCGTGTCGGCGACCTTGAACAGGCTGCGCGTCGCCTTGTTCACGCCGGCATCCGTCGCCTGCGCCGAGAGCGCCACCGCGACGACCAGCGTGTAGGCGTTGACGTGTTCGAGTTCGCCCTTCGGTTCCGGTTCCGCTTCGTGAAAGCGGCGGAAAACCTCGCGGATCGTGTTGTAGTCCATTTGCTTCGCCATGGCGGAGGTATCGGGGGTTTCGCGCAGGGGTGCAAGATTGGGGCGTGGTCTTAACCTCGTGTTCGACAATTTCTGGAACGGTGGTGCGAAAAGGCCCAAGGAGAGCCACATGGACCGCACCCCACAGATCGCTGCCCTTCCCGGATTCGGGCCGGGGGTGCATCTCATGACGCCGGAGGGCGAAATGCCGGTGGAGTGGCTGGCGACGGGCGACCGGGTCATCACGCGCGATCACGGGGTCCAGCCGATCCTGTGGCTTGGGCGCATCCGGGTTGGGGTTGTCCTGGACGCCGACTTGCGGCCGGTCGAGATTGCCGAGGGGGCCTTGGGCGATGGATGCCCCACCCATGCAACGTGGTTGTCACCCGCCCACCGCGTGCTTCTGTCCGGCGCCATGGTGGAACTGCACGCGGGGGTTGGGGAGGCTTTGGCCGAAATCCGCGATCTGCGCGATGGAGTGCATGTCACCGGCGCGGCGGGAGGGGCGGCGCATTACACCCATATCCTCCTGCCGGTTCATGACATGGTGCAGGCCAACGGGCTCTGGGCCGAAACCCTGCTGCTCGACGCTGCGACCCTGCGCGCGATCGGGCGCGACCTCCCGGCGCACCTCCTGCGGCAACCCTCGCTTCGCCTCGGTCACGACCGGGCTGCGCGGCTTTGCCTGCGGGCGTGGGAGGTGCGGGCCATGCGCGGTCGGCAGACCGATGCCGTTCGCGACATCATCAGGCACGTCGCCTGACACCCCCCCTGACGGCGTATCAACCCGTTCCTTTCATGGCGACCTCGTCAAAGCGCAGGAAACGGGTCGCGGCGAAAGCGCCGTGCGCCTAGATTGGCTTTGAAGGAGAAAGCCATGACTGCGCTTGAAATGACCACCCCCACGTCCGAGGCCGAGGGTGCCTATCACTACCACGTCATGCGCCGGGCCATCGAGGCGATCGACGGGGCGGGTGGCGCGCCCATGACGCTGGAGGCGCTGGCCGCCGAAGTGAACATGAGCCCCGCGCATTTCCAGCGACTCTTCTCGAAATGGGTGGGCGTCAGCCCCAAGCGCTATCAGCAATACCTCACCCTCGATCACGCCCGCCGGCTGCTGCGTGACAAGTTCACGACGCTCGAGACCGCCCATTCGCTGGGCCTGTCCGGCACCGGACGTCTTCACGACCTGTTCCTGACGTGGGAGGCGATGAGCCCCGGCGAGTTCGCGAAGGGAGGCGAGGGGCTGACGATCCGCTGGGGCTGGTTCGACTCGCCCTTCGACCTCGCGCTGGTGATGGCGACCGACCGTGGCATCTGCGGGCTGGCCTTCGCTGCCGAAACCGGGGCCGAGGCCGCGATGACCGATATGCTGTCGCGCTGGCCCAAGGCGCGGTTCGTGGAGGACCCGACCGCCCTCGCACCCGAGGTGACGGCCGTGTTCGACCAGTCTGGCGAGGCGCGTCTCCACATGATCGGCGCGCCCTTTCAGGTGAAGGTCTGGGAGGCGCTCATTACGATCCCCACGGGCCACGTCACCACCTATTCCGAGATCGCCGGGGCCATCGGTAGCCCAAAGGCGGTGCGCGCGGTGGGCACGGCGGTCGGGCGCAACCCGGTGAGCTGGCTTATCCCCTGTCACCGCGCACTGAGGAAATCGGGCGGGCTTGGCGGTTACCACTGGGGCCTTCCGGTCAAGCGGGCGCTCCTGGCCTGGGAATCCGCGCGCGAGGAGGCCGGAGTCTGAGCGGCGGTTTGCCGCCATCGGGCCGAACCGCCAAAAGGGCCGCTTTCCCCCCGCAGGACAGGCGCTTATGGTGCGCGCGAAGATCGGATTCCAAGGGAAAGGTCCAAACATGAAATCCTTGAAACCAGCTCTCGTTCTGCCGCTCGTCTCGGTCCTCGCGCTCAGCGCCTGCGACACGATGGGACAGCGCGAACGCACGGGCGTTGCCGCAGGGGCGGCCATCGGGGGTCTCGCCGGGGCTGCGATCCCGGGTAACCGGGCGGCCAGCGCGGCCGTCGGTGCGCTTGGCGGCGCCGTGGTTGGCGGCCTGATCGGCAGCCAGCTGGACAAGCAGGCGGGCGATCTGCGCTCGAGCTTCTCGAACTCGAACATTCAGGTCATCAACAACGGCTCCTTCCTCAAGGTCGTGATGCCGCAGGGTATCCTGTTTGCCACCGACAGCTCCGACGTGTCTCCGGCGATCTATCCGGACCTCGCGGCCCTCGCCCAGAACCTGCGCGAATATCCGAACTCGACGGTTCAGGTGCTTGGCCACACGGACAACACCGGGCAGGCGAGCTATAACCTGCAACTGTCGCAACGCCGCGCGCAGGCCGTCGTCGGCCTTCTGCAATCCAATGGCGTGGGTGCGGCGCGGCTTCAGGCCGTCGGCAAGGGCGACAGCGAACCTGTCGCCTCGAACCTCTCTGCCGAGGGTCGTCAGCAGAACCGCCGGGTGGAAGTGCTCATCATCCCGAATTGATCGGGTTTGAAATGACCGAAAAGGGCCGGGCCAGCGTCCGGCCCTTTTCCATGCCATTGACCCATTCGCTCTAGGCGCGCGCGCACCGCGCCGGTAGGGAGGGACCATGCCGAAGTTCGCCGCCAATATCTCGCTCCTCTTTCGTGAACTGCCCTTCCTCGACCGGTTTCAGGCGGCGGCGGATCACGGCTTCACGGGAGTCGAGGCGCTGTTTCCCTATGACGACGCGGTGCCGCAGATGACCCGGCGGCTGGCGATGGGCGGGCTGAAGATGGTGCTCATCAACTGCCCGCCGCCGAACTGGGCGGGGGGCGAGCGGGGCTTCGCCGCCGTGCCGGGTATGACCGAGCGGTTCCGCCATGACTTCAAGCGGGCCGTGCGTTTCGCCGACGCGCTGGGTGCTCAGCATCTGCACGTCATGGCGGGCAAGGCCACGGGCCTCGTCGCGCGCACCACGTTCGTCGAGAACCTGCGCTGGGCCGCCGCCGAGGCACCGAATCGCAGCCTGACGATCGAACCGCTGAACACGCAGGACATGCCGGGATATTTCCTCAACGATTACGATCAGGCGGCCGAAATCCTCGACGAGGTCGGGGCGAAGAACGTGAACCTGCAATTCGACATGTATCACGCCCAGATGCTTACCGGCGACGGCATGGCCGTGTGGGAAGCGCACGGCAAACGCGCGGCCCACATCCAGGTGGCGCAGACCCCCGGACGCACTGCGCCGGACGCGGGCGAGATCGACTATCCCGCCTTCTTCGAGATGCTGGATGAGAGCGGCTACAAGGGCTGGGTCTCGGCCGAATACATGCCCGATGGCGACACGCGCAAGACGCTGGGCTGGCTGGACAGCGCAAAAGGCTCCTGACAGGATGCTGTCAGTTGGGGGGTGCTAGACAGGCTCTGTCATCAACCCAAGGAGACCTGACATGACCACCCAACCCATTGTCGTCTGGGGCGAAATCCCCGTTAAGAACCTCGAAGCCTCTGCCGCGTTCTATGACACCGTCTTCGGCTGGACGAGCGCCGTTGACAGGAGCGGCCCGCAGCCGATGGTGCTTTTGAACGGGGCGGGCGACACCGTCGGCGCCAACCTTTTCGAAGGCGAAAGTGCGACGGGCAACATCATCCATTTCGCCGTGCCCGACAGTTGCGAGGCAGCGGCGGACCGCGTCAGCACCGCCGGCGGCAAAGTTCTGAGCCCCCCGATCGAGATTCCGCCGGGGCGTTTCGTCATGGCGCTGGACCCGGACGGGAATCAGATCGGTCTGTTTCAGGCCAGGGACGCCTGATGCGGCGCGCCGACCGCCTGTTTCAGATCGTGCAGTATCTGCGCGGCGGTCGGCTCACCACGGCCCGCAGCCTGGCCGAACGGCTGGAGGTCAGCGAGCGGACGATCTATCGCGACGTGGCGGACCTGATCGGCTCCGGCGTGCCCATCGAGGGCGAGGCCGGGGTCGGTTACGTCATGCGTGCGGGCTACGACGTGCCGCCCCTCATGTTCACGCGCGAAGAGGTGACGGCGCTGGTCGCAGGCGCCCGGATGGCGCGGGTGTGGGGCGGGCTCGAAATGGCGCGCGCGGCGGAGGAGGCATTGATCAAGATCGAGGCGGTCCTGCCCGACAGCCTCAAGACGCGCGCGGCCCAGGTCCCGATCCAGGCGATGGAGTTCCTCGCGGCCGATCCCGTGGACCGGGCGCGGCTCGACACACTAGAGAGCGCCGCCGAAAGCCGGACGCGGGTGCGGATCACCTACGAAGACGAAACGGGCGCGCGGACAGAGCGGACCGTGCGCCCCCTCGCGCTGCTTTACTGGGGCAAGGTCTGGACCCTGGCCGCGTGGTGCGAAACGCGACAGGATTTCCGGAATTTCCGTGTCGACCGGATATGGGAGCTCGACCTCGGGGACCGGTTCGCGCCGGACCGGACCCGTGACCTCGCCGCCTTCCTCGCCGTTCAAAGCCGCCGCCCGCTGCGCTGACGCGTCGGTCAGCCGCCGATCCGGGAGGGATGGTCGCAGGCGAGGTCCGGCGTTTCGGTGTCGAGCGTGACATGGCCGATGCCGAACTGGTCGGACAGCATTGCGCGGATCGCGGATTTGATGCGCGTGATCTCAGGCAGGCTGGTCGCAGGCGTGACCAGATGCGCTTCGAGGGATGTCACCTGTTCGCTGATCTGCCAGACATGCAGGTGGTGAACGCTCTCGACTCCGTCCACCGCTTCCATCGCTTCAAGCACCGCGTCCGGTTCGATCCCCGGCGGCGTGCCGAGCATGAGCGTGTTGATGACGCCCCGGATCTCGCCCACCGCCATCCACAGGATGTAGCCCGCGATGAGCAGGGTCGCCAGTGGATCGGCCCAGCTCCACCCGAACTGCACGATCAGCACGCCCGTGATGATGACCGCGACCGAGCCGAGCGCATCGGCCACGTTATGCAGAAAAGCCGCGCGAATATTCACGCTTTCCTTCGACAGCCGGTAGGTCAGCCATGCCGTGACCGCGTCCACCACCAGCGCGAAGACCGACACCCAGATCATCAGCCAACCGATGATCTCGACCGGTGCGAAGAACCGCTGGATCGCCTCGTAGACGAGGTAAAGACCGATGATGATGAGGGTGGTCAGATTGATGAGCGCCGCCACCAGCTCGGCCCGCTTGTAGCCGAAGGTCATGGTCTCGTCCGTCGGACGCCGCCCGATCCGGCGGGCCGCCCACGCGATGGCGAGCGACACGGCGTCGGACAGGTTGTGCACCGCATCTGCAATCAACGCGACCGAGCCCGACAGGATACCGCCGACGATCTCGGCCACGGTAAGGGCGACATTGACGCCGACCGCTGCGGCGACGGCGCGGTCTCCGCTGTCCGGATCGACGTGGTGATGGTGGCCCTTGGCGTGATCGTGAGGCATGGCATTCTCCTTCTGCCACGACTACATAATTCCTCTAGTCGCTAGAGGTTCAAGGGGGTTTTTCATGTATTCGATCGGTGAATTGTCTCAGGCCACCGGGGTCAAGGTCCCGACGATCCGGTACTATGAGGGGATCGGTCTGCTTGAGGCCGAAGGGCGCACGGGCGGCAATCAGCGCCGCTATGGACGCGCGGGACTCGACCGCCTGACGTTCATCCGGCACGGGCGGGACCTTGGGCTGTCCCTCGACGCGATCCGCGCCTTGCTGGACCTCGACCCGGCGGACCACGGGAAATCCCACGCGATTGCCGAAGCGCACCTCGCCGACGTGCGAGCGCGCGTCGCGCGGCTGCGACGGCTCGAAGCGGAGTTGGTGCGGATCGTGGCGGCCTGCGACGGGGCGGAGGCGCATACATGCAACATCCTCGAGGCGTTCGGCGATCACGACGCCTGCGAGACGGAGCACGGGTGACGCCGTTCAGTGTCGGCAGCCCTGGCGAACCTGAAGCGCGCCCGATCGGCGGCAGGCCGATCACACTCTCACATGTTTGTCAAAGGCGCTGGCCCAATCGCGATTGAGCGGTTACGATTCAAAAAAAGTCGAGCGCAACGCGAACCTGGGGGTCGCGAAAGTCATGGGGCCGAAATCCTTCCTTAAACGGCAGATGCCGTATGTCTTGGCTGCGACCTTGGTGGCCCTGTCGCCTGCGGTTGCGCTGGACGATATTCAATTCAACGTCGAGGGCGAAGAAGCGCTCGGCGACGAGCTACGCGGCGCGTCGCTTCTGCTCGCAGCGGAGGCCGAGGGGCGCACCGATCCCCGTGACCTTCTGGCCACGTCACTTGCCGAGTACGAACGCCTGCTGAACACGCTCTATTCCGAAGGGCATTACGGCGCTGTCATCAATATCCGCGTCGACGGGGTCGAGGCGGCGGCGATCCCCAACTTCAACATCCCTGACAACGTGCGCCGCATCACCGTCGACGTGCGGCCCGGACAGCAATTTCACTTTGGCCGCACCCAGATCACGCCGCTCGTGCAAGGCACACGCAAGATCGACGAGATCCGCGCGGGTGAGCCTGCCTATTCCACCGCTGTGGGCGAAGCGGTCGATACGGCGATTGCGGACTGGCGCGGCGCCGGGCGCGCCAAGGCTGAAGTGCGCGATCAGGAGATCACGGCCAACCACGCCACCAAGCTGCTCAATGCGCAGGTCTGGATCGATCCCGGGCCGCTGGTGAAGTTCGGCGACCTCGTGGTCGTGCGGCCCTCCTATGTGCGGACCGAACGCATCCGGCGCATCGCGGGCCTGCCGACAGGCACAGTGTTCTCTCCCGACGAACTGGAGCGCGCGGCGGACCGCCTGCGGCGCACCGGCGCTTTCGCCTCGGTGGTGCTGCGCGAGGACGAGACCCTTGGCGCTGCGAACGACATGGACATCCTGCTGACGGTCGCGGACATGAAGCCGCGCCGCTTTGGCTTCGGGGCGGAAATCTCCTCGCTTCAGGGGCTGGGCCTCTCGGGCTTCTGGATGCATCGCAACCTGCTGGGCGGGGCCGAGCGGTTCCGTTTCGATGCGGCGGCCAACGGCATCACGCCGAGCCTTGCCAATCTCGACATCGAACTCGCCGCCCGCCTCGACATCCCGGCAGCCTTCGGGACCGACAACGACGCCTACGTCATGGGCGAAGCCTCGATGGTGCGCGAGCCGACCTTCACCGCATGGACCGGCGAAGTCGGGGCCGGTGTCACGCGCTATTTCTCCGAAGATCTCGTGGGTGAGGTCGGGCTGGGCTATTCCTTCTCCCGCGTGACGGACAGCCAGGGCACGCGCAACTTCAACCTGTTCAAGGTCCCGGCGATGATCGAGTGGGACCGGCGCAACGACCCCCTTCGCGCCTCGCGCGGGTTCTACGTCCGTGCCGACGTGGAGCCGTTTTATGAGCTGACCAACGGTTTCGGCGTCTGGGGCACGGTGGACGGCCGCGTCTATCAGGGCTTTGGCGAGGATGACCGCTTCGTGCTGGCCGCCCATGTGCAGGCTGGCACGGTCATCGGACCGACACCTGCGCAGACCCAGCCGGAATTTCTCTTCCATTCCGGCGGTGGCGGCACGGTGCGGGGGCAGGCGTACGATTCACTCAGCTTCCCGGCGGCGGGTGGCGCCCGTATCGGCGGGCAGGCCTTCGTCGGCGGCCAGTTCGAATTGCGCGTGAAAGCGACCGAAAAGATCGGCGTCGTGGGCTTCTTCGACGTGGGCTATCTCGGCGCCAACGGCTTTTTCGGCGGCCCGACCGCGTGGCATTCCGGCGCCGGCGTCGGGCTGCGGTACGATACGGGTCTCGGGCCGATCCGGCTCGACGTGGGCTATCCCGTCACGGGCGGTGCGCGGTCGCCAAATCCGTTGCGCAACGTTCAGCTTTACGTCGGTATCGGGCACGCTTTCTGATGATGACCCGGCTCCTTTCCCTCCTCGCCCTCCTGACCTGGATCGCCCTGCCGGCCTTTGCGCAGGACGAAACGCAACAGGAAGAAGAGGACAAGTCCGTCCTCGAGAATTTCCTTCAGGACAACCTGTCCAGCGACGGGATGCAGGTCACTGTCAACGGCTTCTCCGGCGCGCTGTCGCGGCAGGCGACGATGGATGAAATGACTTTTGCGGATGACGACGGTGTCTGGCTCCGCCTCGAAGGCGTGACCCTGACCTGGGACCGCTCCGCCATTCTCCAGCGCCGGGTCGAGGTGCGGGAGTTGTCGGCCGAGATCATCGAACTCGTCCGCCTGCCGCAAAGCGGCGGGGACGGGCCGTCGAGCGAGGCCTCGGATTTCACCCTGCCAGAGCTTCCCGTCTCGGTGGATATCGACAGGCTGGCCGCCGAACGGCTCATCCTCGGTGAGCCGGTGCTGGGCGAGCGCATGGAAATGACGCTCGAAGGGTCCGGCGATCTGGTCGACGGGCAGGGCGAGGCGCAACTCGACCTCGAGCGCATCGACGGACAGCGCGGCTCTTTCAACCTGGCGGCGTCCTATTCCAACGAAAGTCACGTTCTGGCGGTCGACCTGTCACTCGATGAAGGCCCGGGCGGCATCGTGGCGAAGCTGGCCAATCTTCCCGGCGAACCGGCCCTGACGCTGACGGTCGATGGCGAAGACACGCTCGACGACTTCACCGCGGATGTGATGCTTGGCACCGATGGCGAAAGCCGCCTTGGGGGGCAGGTTCGCATCAGGGCCGAAAAGGCCGGCGAAGACGGGGTCCGCGAGAGCGACATGCGGGTCGACGCGGATTTCTCGGGTGACCTGCGCCCGCTGTTCGAGGAACAGTATCAGCCGTTCTTCGGGGGCGAGAGTCTGCTCCATCTGGAAGGTGCGCGGTTCCCCAACGGCACGATCCGGGTCGAGGACCTGTTCGTGCGGACCGATGCACTCAACTTGCGCGGGGATGCCACGATCAACGACAAGGGCTGGCCCGAGCGGGTGAACCTGACGGGCCGGGTGGCCAATGCCGATGGCTCGCCCACGACGCTGCCGGCCTCGGGCGAGCCGACGCGCATTTCCGCGCTCGACCTCGATTTCGACTATGACAGCCTGCGTGGCGAACGCTGGACCGGGAGCTTCGACCTCACCGGGCTGGAACGTGGCGACATCTCGCTCGACAGCCTGTCCTTCTCGGGGGCCGGAACGCTGGAGCCCGGCGGTGGTGACGCGGTGCCCAGCGTCGACGGAAGCGTGACGCTCTCGCTCGCGGGCATCAATCCGGGGGACGAGGATCTCGCCGCGGCGATCGGAGACCGGATCGGCGGAAGCCTGACCTTCGCCAAAGGGGACAACACGCCGTTCAACTTCACCGATATCGCCCTGTCCGGCGAGGATTACGGCCTGACCGGCGATGTGACCCTGCGGACCGAATTGGAGCAACTCGACCTCGTGGCCGACATGGACGTCGAACTGACCGCCGACCGGCTCGCCCGTTTCGCCCCGCTGTCCGGGCAGGACCTTACGGGGGGCGCGGCCTTGTCGGTCAGGGGTGAGGTTGCGCTCCCGGACGGGCCCTTCGACCTCGAGATCGACGGCGAGACCCGCGACCTCTCCATCGGTATCGAACAGGTGGACGCGCTGCTTGCGGGCGAAAGCCGGCTGTCGATCGATGTCGACCGGACCGTCGAACGCACGGCCCTCAACCGGTTCACCATTGCCGGGCCGGGGCTTGCCGCGTCCGCCACAGGCGAGCTGCGCTCCGAGGGCAGCACAATCGACGCACAGATCGACATTCCCGATGCCGGGCGACTTGACGACCGGCTGGAGGGCAACGTCTCGCTCGTCGCGGATGCCGTTCAGGCGGGCGACGGCTGGACGGTCGAGGGCGAAGCGACCGCCCCCGGCAACGTCGTGGTCGATTTCACCGCGACGGCGACCATGACCGACGACGGGGTCGGCCCCGTGACGGCCAGCCTTACCGCCGCCGCAGACAGCATCGCGCCCTACTCGGGCCTCGCGGGCCGGTCGCTTTCGGGTGCCATCGACCTTGCGGCCAGTGTTTCGGGCGACCTGCGCACGCAGGCCATCGACCTTTCCGGCACCGCGCAGGGGCAGGACCTCGCCTTCGGTGCCGGGGATGCCGATCAGCTGTTCGCGGGTGCGAGCGAAGTGACGTTCAACCTGCGCCGCGACGAGGCGGGCACGCTTTTCGTCGACCAGCTCGATGTGGATACGCCCGAGCTTACGGTGAGCGCCGATGGAACCTCCGAAGGGGGGCAAAGCCGCGTGAACTTCGACGCCCGCCTCGCGAATGTCGGCATTTTCGTCCCCGAACTGCCGGGCGCCTTCTCGGCGCAGGGGACGGCGGTGCTCACGGACGACGCCTACCGGCTCGACGTGGACGGGCAGGGGCCGGATGGCATCACCGTGTCCGTCGCGGGCACCGTGGCCGGGAGCGGTGACAGCGCGAACCTGTCGATCAACGGGGTGGCCCCGCTGGAACTCGCCAACGGTTTCACCGGTGCCAACCGTGTCGACGGGACGGCGCGGTTCGACCTTGGCCTGAATGGCCCGCTCGCGCTTACATCCTTGTCCGGCACAGTCTCGACGTCCGATGCGCGCGTGTCGGTGCCCGCCGCCGCCATTTCGCTCGACCCGATTCAGGCGAACATCCTGCTTCAGAACGGTCGCGCCCGGATCGAGGCGGGGGCGGGCGTGTCGTCGGGTGGCCGGGTCGAGGTCGCAGGTCCAGTCTCGCTCGAAGGTGGCTATAACGCCGATCTTGTCGTGCGGCTTCAAGGCGTGGGCCTGACCGACCCGGCGCTCTACGATACGACCGTGGACGGGCAGTTGACCGTCACCGGCCCGCTGACCGGCGGCGCGCGCGTGGCGGGGACGATCCGCCCGGGCGTGGTCGAGATCCGTATCCCTTCCAGCGGCTTCGGCGTCGCGGGCGACCTTGAAGGTCTGCGGCACATCAACGAACCCGCCGCCGTCCGGGCGACCCGTGCGCGGGCCGACAAGCTAGGCGGAACATCGTCCGGGGGCGGTGGCCCCGCCTATCCGCTCGACATCGTCATCGACGCCCCGAACCAGGTCTTCGTGCGCGGTCGCGGGCTGGATGCCGAGGTCGGGGGCCGCCTGCTCCTGCGTGGCACCACGGCGAATGTCGTGCCGCAGGGGGGGCTCAGCCTGATCCGGGGCCGGCTGTCTCTCCTCGGCAATCGCATCGACCTGACCGAGGCGCGTGCGACGCTCGAGGGGAACTTCGACCCCTATATCTCCGTCACGGCGCAGACCACCGTGGATGACACCACGATCCAGATCCGGCTCGACGGTCAGGCGACGAACCCCGAAATCTCGTTCACCTCGACCCCGGACCTGCCGGAGGACGAGATCCTCGCCCGGCTCCTCTTCGGCCGCTCCATCGCGGAAATCTCGCCGCTTCAGGCGCTGCGCATGGCCAATGGCGTCGCGACGCTGACCGGTGGCGGAGGCGGTGTGATCGGTAACCTGCGCGAGGGCTTCGGCCTCGCCGATCTGGATGTCGGCCAGAACGAAGGCGGGGCGGTCGCGGTGCGTGCGGGCACCTATATCACCGAGAACGTCTATACCGGCGTGGAGGTCGGGGCGGACGGCGAGGCGGAGGTGAACATCAACCTCGACCTGACCCGGAACCTGACCGCGCGCGGGAGCGTGGCGACGAACGGGGAAACCTCGCTCGGGATTCACTTCGAGAAAGACTACTGAAACGAAATAGCGTCCCCGCCGGACCCGGGCTTCGGAAGGTCGCCCGGACCGGCAGAGACGCCGTTTTGCGTGCTAAAATCTTCCAGTCAAATCCATCCGCGCGTTGGCGCGGTGCAGACTGATCTCATGCCTAAAGTGCCCCGGTGCCGGGTTTGACCCGGTTGCGGTTCATGCTGGACCCGGTGTCCTGACTTGAGAACCCCCTGAACAGGGGGTCAAACAGGTCAGGGGGTCTCGATGGCGTAGAACTCGCCCGTCACCGTCGCTTCGTCCGCCGATCCCGTGATGGCCGAGGTGCCCCTGCGCGGGTTGATGACGAGCTCCGTGTCCCCGGTGATCGCGCGGGCATTCACGCCGCGAAATTCGCCGGTCAGCCGCGACCCGGCCCGCAGGCGATTGCGCACGCCCGTGTCGTCATTGGTCAACGTGCCGCCCATCGTGACCCACATTCCGGTGTTGTCAAAGCCCGTGCGGATCAGGGTGTTTAGCGGGATCAGCCCCGGGGCGTCCTCGCTCGAGATATTCCCGGAGAAGGTTACGCGCTTGCCGTTGATGTCGCCTGCGAACCCGCCGGCGGTCGCGGTGAAAGGCTCAGTGCTCGCAAAACTCACATCCATGACAAGCCCGCCGCGGATCGAGCCGGTCTTGACCCCTCCGGCCATCGTATCCACCTGAACCTCGCCTTCGTAACTTGCGCTGCCGAACAGCGGCGCGGCCGAACGCGCGAGCGCGTTGTTGGTGGCGAAGACCGTGTCGAACTGGGCCTCGGTGGTCGTGTTCGGATCGAACTTGATCGTGGCGCAGCCTGACAGCGCAGCGCAGATCAGCGGCAACGCGAGAACGTGCGCGCGAAACTGAATGGTCATTTGGAATCCCCCGGAAAAAAGCAAGCCGGGCGAAGGGTATCCGCCCGGCTGTCGTTTGTCCCGTGTGTTCGGGCGTTTATTTTTCGCCGTACCACTGGCCACCGACGGCGCCGTTGGTGCCGGTGCCCGTCCCGGTGATCGCCGAGGTGCCGCCGTCCACCGCCACAGACCAGCCGACGGCACCCCCGACGGCCTTTCCGTCGTTGCCGAAGAAGTTGCCGTTCATCGTGGAGCCGGGATTGAGCGTGTTTTTCACGCCCGTATCCTCATTGGTAAGCGTGCCGCCGATGGAGAGCGTCATGGCACTCGCCTCACCTCCGCCCGCGATGGCGGGAAGCGCGGTGGTGGTCAGCAGGTTGATCGGAGAGCTGTCGGTCGCCTGACCCGACGACAGGGTGCCGGAGTAGCTCACCTCGGTCCCGCGCACCTCACCGGAAAAGTTGGTCGCTTCGGCCGAAAACGGGGTCGCCGAGGCGAAATTCGCGTTCATCTCGACCGCGCCGCGGATCGAGCCGGACTGGCCGGCGTTGTCCACGGTGATGATCTGCATCTCGCCGTTGTAGGTCGCGGTGCCGCTGAGCGGCGTGGTCGTCGGGCCAAGCCCGGCGGCGTCGAGGAAGGCCGCGTCGAATTCCGCCTTGGTGCCGCTGATGCCGGTGCCGCCCCCCGTCAGGAAACAGCCCGACAGCGTGGTTGCGAGCGTGACGGCGATGCCGATTCTGATCATAGTCATGTGGTGTACCCCCTTTTCAAAGTGCTTGTCGTAGATGGGGGTGTGGGTTTCGTTTTGTCTCCCCCCGGTTCCGGGGGGTGACCCCCGGTTTCAGGGGTTTCTCGCGGTCGGCGTTCCCGACAGTATCGCGATAGCAGAGGGATTGGGACAAATGGTGCGATTATTTGCGCCGGTGCAGATTTTCTTCGGGATGGGCCTGCTCGCGCTGGCCATTGCGGCGGGTGCCATTCTCCTCGCCACGAGCCAGCCGTGGCTGGGGCTCGACCTTGGCCTGAACGATGCCGGTGATGCGGTCATCGTCGAACGCAGCGAGGGGCCGTCCAACGGGATTGCTGAAGGCGAGCGGTTGACCGCCATCGGCCCGGCGGCGGGGGGCGCAGGTGTCCCCGTAACGCCGGCCACGATCATCGAGGAGCCGGACCAGCTTTCCGATTTCGATACGCTGGATGCGTTCCGGGCCGACCAGGCAATGATCGCGGCGGCGCTGCGCACCGGTCCCGTGACCCTGACCCTTGTGGGGGCGGAGGGGGTGACACGCGACGTTACCGTGGCGCCCGACGCGCGGCGGCCCCTGACGGACCTGCCTGGCGTGTTCTGGCTGCAAGTCTTCGTCGGCCTGTCCGGCATGTTCGTGGGCGCCTGGATCTGGTCGCTCGCGCCGTCGGGCCGTCCGCAGGCCTTCGTCATGCTCACCGGGCTGGGCCTCGCCATTTCCGCGACCGCGGCCTCGGTCTATTCGACCCGTGAGATTGCGTTGCCTCTGGACGCCTATCAGTGGCTCGCGCCGCTCAACCTGCTCGGCTCGCTGACCTTCGGCGCGGGTATGATCGGGCTGTTTCTTGGCTATCCCGCGCAGATCGGCCCCCGCTGGCTCGCGCTGTTTCAGGCCGGCGTGATCTATGCCTGGTTTGCCGGGGCCGTCACCCGGCTCATCCCGGATTATGTCGCGGCCTTTCAGCTGCCCATTGCCGTGGCGATGCTGGTCCTCGTCGGGCTCATCCTGACCCAGTTCTGGCGAGCCCGGCGTTCCAAGGACCTCCCGGCGCGCGCGGCACTTCGCCTCTTCGGCCTGTCCATCCTGATCGGCGCGGGGAGCTTCGTGGGCCTCATCACGGTTCCCGCCGTGCTGGGTCTGCCCGCGCAGCTGTCGCAGAGCTACGCCTTCGGGCTGTTCCTCATCTGCTTCATCGGCCTCGCGCTCGCCGTGCGCCGCCACCGGATCTTCAACCTGGAAATCTGGTCGTTCCGCATCCTGTTCTTCGCCGCCGGCGCGCTCTTGCTGATCGCGCTGGACGCCGTGCTCATCTATGGCCTGGCGCTCGACAGGGCTCCGGCCCTGGGCGTGTCGCTCTTCCTCGTCGCCTTCCTCTACCTGCCGCTGCGTGACGGGCTGGCCCGCCGTCTTGCCCGTTGGCGGGGTCAGAAACCGCTGGAGCGCTATTTCCGCGACGTCTCGCGCGTGGCGATGACCAAGGACGCTGCCCAGATGCAGGCCGCCTGGGACGACCTCCTGCAAGGCATGTTCGAGCCGCTGGCGGTCGAGCCCGGACCGGAGGTCGTTCAACACGCCGCGCTCGAGGCCGAGGGCGTCGACCTTGTTCTGCCCCCCATCCCACCGATCGCGTCCCGACGCCTTAAATGGGGGCGGGGCGGGCGCCGGCTTTTCACCGATGTCGATGTCCAGCGGGCCGAGGAATTGGTCGGTCTGCTCGCCCAGCTCATCGAGGGCCGCGAGGCATACGAGACGGGCGCGTCCGAGGAACGCACGCGGATCGCGCGCGACATTCACGACAACATCGGTATCCAGCTCCTCGGTGCGCTGCATTCCAAGGACGCCGGGCGCAAGGACGTTCTGATCCGCGAAACGCTCGCCGACCTGCGGGAGATCATCGACAACCAGACCGGGCCGGGACTGGACCTCGGCAACCTGATCGCCGATCTGCGTCTTGAACTGACCGGGGTGCTGGAAGGCGCGGAAATCGCGGTCGACTGGCCGCTCGGGGCCGACCTGTCCGGCTACAGCCTCAGCCCGCGCATGGCGCATACGCTGCGTTCGGTCCTGCGCGAAGCGGTGAACAACGCCGTGCGCCATTCGGATGCCTCGACCGTTGGTGTGTATTTCACCGTTTCGGGTGACACGGCGCTTGTCGACGTGCGCGATGACGGTCGCGGCTTCGACATGGGCGAGGTGACGGATGTGGGGCAGGGGATGCGCAACATGCAGGTCCGGGTCTCGGCCCTCGGCGGTCGCCTGAACATCGGACCGGCCCGCGACGACGCAGAGCGGCCCGGCACGCTCTTTCACGTCGAACTGCCGCTGATCGAAATCGGCATGGCCGACGACATTCCGGAGGCGGCGCAATGAAACAGGCCCTGATCCTCGAAGATGTGCAGGAGACGCGGGCATGGCTGTGCGACATCGCCCGGCAGGCCTTTCCTGACATCGCGTTGACCGAGGTGGCGACGGTCGCCACCGCCAATCTGGCGCTCGACCGGCAGGTGCCCGATCTCGCCCTGATCGACCTTGGCCTTCCCGATGGCTCGGGGCTCGAGGTGCTGCGCAAGCTCAAATCCGTGTCGCCGCAGTCCATCGCGGTCGTGACCACGATCATGGGCGACGACGTGTCGGTCGTGTCGGCCCTGTCGGCCGGTGCGGACGGCTATCTCCAGAAAGATCAGACGCTCGAACAGATGGTCGCCCAGTTGCGCCAGATCAGCCACGGCATACCGGCGCTGTCGCCCGCCATCGCCCGCCGGATCATGGGGCACTTCTCGCGCACAGGGCCTGCGGTCAATGACGAGGGCAAACTCACGGAGCGCGAGTCCGACGTCCTCGCGCTCATCTCGCGCGGGCTGCGCAACGCCGAGGTCGCCGCCGAGCTTGGCCTCGCCGAAAGCACGGTGGCCGGCTACATCAAGACGATCTACCGAAAGCTGGGGATTTCATCGCGGGCCGAGGCCGCGTGGCACGCCACCCGTATGGGCCTTTCACAGCCGCGCGGCACCTGACTCAGCCGACAAGGCCGAGGTCGCGCGCGATCATCGCAGCATGGGTGCGGTTCTTCGCGTTGAGTTTGCGGATGATGGCGCGGACGTGCATCTTCACCGTGACTTCCTTGATCTCGAAGCCGTGCGCGATTTCCTTGTTCTGGTGACCACGGCAGATGCCCTCCAGCACCTGCAACTCCCGCTCCGAGAGCTTTCCCAGATCGGTCGGCGGAGGCTGGATCAGCCCGTCGCCGAACACGGCCACATGGGCCCCGGTGGTCATGAGGCACAGGATATGCCCCACTGTCTCCGGAAGGTCCTCTTCACACAGCGTCGCCGCTGCACCCATGACATAGCAGCGGCGCACCTGGCCGGTCGAAGCGCGGCGCGGAAGGATGACGCACACCGGCGCCGCGTCAAGCCGCGCGATGATCGCCATGGCCGTCTTGAAGTCCGGAGAGTCGGTGTCGGGAACGTGAAGCAGGATGGCGTCGATATCCTGCCCATTGGAGCGTATGTGACGTTCGACGCGGTGCAGATCCGGCTCCCCGGCCACGGAAATCACCTCGTCGCCACAACGTGCTCCCGCAACAGCGTCCAGGACGCTCGCCGTAGTACTGGCGACGAAAACCTTCACAAACTGCCCCCTTTTGCCACGCCAAGTAATCAGACGGCGCGTCCCTATTAAACGAGCAATTACACAAGACGCAGGGGGCCGGAACCTATCAATAAGGATAAAAATACTCGACCAGCCAGCGTGGGAAGGCCTTAAAAACTTCGGATTTTTTGCCTCGGTTCGGACCGTTCCCAAATTGCAAAGTTATTTGCCAATTCAAATATGGAAAAAGGTAAGGGAAACCTTACCGTCTGGTTATCCGCAGTATATTTTTCAGAGAATCACTCGCTCGACCGTCCACCACAACCCCATCGCGCCGATCGCGAGCGAGGCGGGAATGACGACGCGCTGCCGATACCACGGGCGCTGACCGAACCAGAACGCGATGGCGAAGAAGGCGACCGCGATGACCGTGAGCTGGCCCAGCTCGACGCCGATGTTGAAGGCGATCAGGCTGGAGATGAAGTGACCCGGGCTCAGCCCGATCTCCCCCAGCACAGACGCGAAGCCAAGTCCGTGCAGCAGGCCGAAGCCGAAGACCACGGCGAGCCGGACGCGCGACAGTTTGGGCCGCAGGATGTTCTCCACGGCGACATAGGCGATTGAGAGGGCGATGAGCGGTTCGACCACGGCGACCGGCACCGTCACGATCCCGAGCGCCGCGAGCGCCAGCGTGATCGTGTGGGCGACCGTGAAGGACGTGACCTGATAGAGCAGGGGACGCATCTGGAGCGAAAAGAAGAAAAGCCCCAGCACGAACAGGATATGGTCCAGCCCCTTGGGCAGGATATGGGTGAAGCCGAGCCCGACGTAATCGACAAAGCTCTCGACCCACCCCAGTTGCATGCTCCCGACGCGCGGCAACGGCGCCGAGGTCTGACCGGGGCCGAGAAAGGCGGAATAGGCCTCCTCGCCCTCGGGCAGGTCCGGCGCGATCTGGCGCAGGATGACGGGGCCGTAGTCCGACGCCCAGCCGAAGGTCACATCGCTCCCGTCATCGGGCAGGGCGGCTGAGACCACGATCCGCGTCTCACGGGGAAGATCCTCGCTCATCGCCTCCGCCGTGCCCACCTCGTCCAGCGTCGAGTCGAGCGCGGTATCGCCTGCCATCAGGCGAACCCCCTCCGACAGCTCCGGCCAGTCTTCGCGGAACCGCTCGGCAAAGTCGTCCGGCGGCAGGTCGCGCAGGGCGTCATAGGCATCGGCACGGGGCGAGTTGTTGGTGTCCGTGATGGACGACAGGTCGATCCCCGCCACGATCGCCTCGCCCTGAAGGATGATCGACAGTTCCACACGGGTCTCGCTTACCGTGATATCGGCCACCGCTGGCGACATTTCATGGGCAGCGGCGGCAAGCGTCGTGGTGAGCATCACAATGGCGACAACCAAGGCCCGCGCGGTTGACTTGGCCAAGTGCTCTGCCACCCTGACTGTCCACGAAATCAACGGATATCCCATGCGCTTCACTGCCCTCCTCCTCGCCTGCCTCTGCCTCGCCCGCGCGGCTGTCGCCCACGAATTCTGGATCTCACCGCAGGCCTACGAGGTAGAGCCGGGCGAACCCATCGTCGCGGATCTGCGGGTCGGACAGGACTTTGAGGGCTCGCGCCAGACCTATTTTCCCGACCGCTTCGCGCGGTTCGAGGTGAAGATGGGCGAAACCGTTCAGACTGTCGAGGGGCGGCTCGGTGACATGCCCGCGATGACCTTCGCGGCCCCGGACGAGGGGCTTGCCGTCATCGTGCACGAGACGAAGGGGGACAGCCTGAAATACAAGACCCGCGACCTGTTCGAGGATTTCGTGGCGCACAAGGATCTGGGCGACGTTCTGGCGCGTCACGCGGACCGGGGTCTGCCCGAACTGGACTTTCGCGAGGCCTACACCCGCTACGCCAAGTCGCTCGTCGCGGTCGGTAACGGCGAAGGCGCGGACGCGCCGGTGGGGCTCAAGACTGAGATCGTGGCCCTCGCCAACCCCTACACCGATGACCTGTCGGGTGGGCTGCCCGTGCGTGTGCTTTACGACGGCGCGCCGCGCATCGACGCGCAGGTTGAGGTTTTCGCCCGCGATACCGAGGGCACAGTGACGCAGTCCTTCTATCGCACCGACGACGCGGGCGAGGCGACGATCCCCGTCGCCTCCGGCACGGAATACATGGTGGATGCCGTCGTGATGGAGGACACGGGCAACGATGACCCCGAAGCCGGGCCGGCCTGGCATTCTGCCTGGGCGAACCTCACCTTCCGGATGCCCTGAACGTCAGGGTTTCGCCTTCTCGACCAGTTCCAGAACGGAAGGCCCCATCGCCGCGACGTTGAGCTTCACGCCGGTCGCGTTCGGATGGATGCCGTCCGGTTGAAACACCTGACCGCGCGTGACCTGTCCGGCCGCCTCGGCCTGCGCCATGCCCCGGAAGACATAGGGAAAGAAGACAAGGTCATGGCGGGCCGCGATCCGGGGATACATCTCGTCGAAGGCGGCCTTGTACTCGGGGCCATAATTCGCCGTCGCCCGGTAGCCCACCAGCAGGATGGGCAGGTTCTGCGCCTTGATCTTGGCGATGATCTTTTCAAGGTTCGACTCGACGTTGTTGATCGGCAACCCGCGCAACAGGTCGTTGCCCCCAAGCGCCACGATTACCCCGTCCACCTCGTCGGTCAGTGACCAGTCGACCCGGCTGAGGCCCCCGGCGGTCGTATCGCCGGACACGCCCGCGTTCACCACGTCCACGTCCGCCCCGCGCGCCCGCAACCATCCTTCGAGCTGCGGCACCAGCCCCGCTTGCTCCGGCAGGCCGTAACCCTGCGTCAGGCTGTCGCCCAATGCCAGAATCGTGACCGGTTCGGCCATGGCGGGCAGGCCAAGGAAAGGGAATATCAACAAAGACTTGGATATACGACGCCGCAGCCCATATGCGAATGAAGACACTTTGGAAAAGGCCCTTTTCATGACCGATACCGTTCTCGACCTCGACGATGCGAGGCTGTCTCTCATGGGCAATGCCGGAACGGTGGATATCCTGCGCGGCATCACGCTGTCGGTGACGCGCGGGGAAACCATCGGGCTTACGGGGCCTAGCGGATCGGGCAAATCGTCGCTCCTCATGCTCATGGGCGGGCTTGAGCGCGCGACCGGCGGTCGGGTCGCCGCACTGGGGCGCGACCTCGGGCCGATGGACGAAGACGCGCTCGCCCGGTTTCGTCGGGATCATATGGGTGTCGTCTTCCAGTCATTCCACCTCATTCCGACGATGACGGCCATTGAAAATGTCGCGACCCCGCTTGAGCTTGCCGGTGTGCGCGACGCGTTCGAGCGGGCGGAGGCGGAGCTTGAGGCGGTCGGGCTGGCACATCGCACGGGTCATTACCCGGCCCAGATGTCGGGGGGTGAGCAGCAGCGCGTGGCATTGGCCCGCGCCGCCGTGACCCGGCCCGAGATCCTGCTTGCGGACGAACCCACCGGCAACCTCGACACCACGACCGGGCAGGCGATCATGGACCTGCTTTTCGGTCTGCGTGACCGGCATGGGGCGACGCTGGTGCTCGTCACCCATGCGCCGGAGCTGGCCGAACGCTGTGACCGGGTGGTGAGCCTCGCCGACGGGATGATCGCATGAGCGTGGCCTGGCGGATCGCCCGGCGGGAGCTGCGCGGGGGCCTGTCTGGCTTTCGCGTCTTCCTCGCCTGTCTCGCCCTTGGCGTCGCGGCCATCGCCGCCGTCGGCTCGGTCCGCTCTGCCATTCAGGCGGGGATCGAGGAACAGGGCGCGGTTCTGCTCGGCGGTGATGCCGCCGTCGAACTGACCTACCGCCGCGCCGCGCCCGAAGACCTCGATTACCTCGCCAGCGTGGCCGAGGAGGTGGGCGAGGTCATCGACTTCCGCTCGATGGCGCGCCTGCCTGCGGTCGAGGACAGCGCGCTCACGCAAGTGAAAGCGGTGGACGAGACGTGGCCGCTGTACGGTGCGCCGGTCCTCGACCCCCCGATGTCGCTGGAGGCGGCGCTGGGGGATCGTGACGGCCTGCCGGGGGCGGTCATGGCACCCCTGCTGATCGAACGTCTGCAACTGGAACCGGGCGACACCTTCATGCTCGGCGCACAGGAATTCCGCCTTTCCGCCGCGCTGGACTCCGCGCCTGACGACGGCTCCGGCGGGTTCGATTTCGGCCCGCCCACGCTCGTCCGGATCGCTGCGCTCGAGAACTCCGGTCTCATCGCGGAAGGCACGCTGTTCAATTCCGAGTACCGCCTGCGCCTGCCGCCGGGCACCGACCTCGCCGCACTGGAGACGCGCACGATGGCGGCGATGGAGGGGTCCGCGCCGCGCTGGTCGGACGCCCGCAACGGCGCTCCGGGCGTGAGCGAATTCATCGAACGGCTGGGGTCGTTCCTCGTCCTCGTGGGCCTCGCCGGGCTCGCGGTCGGGGGTGTGGGCATCTCGGCGGCGGTGCGCAGCTACCTCGACGAAAAGACCGAGGTAATCGCGACGCTCAAGACCCTGGGCGCGGGCCGCTCAACGATCTTCGGCGTCTACGCGATCCAGATCGCCATCCTCGCGAGTATCGGGATCGTCCTGGGCCTTGTCCTCGGCGGCCTCATCCCTGTGGTCTTCGGCCCGATCATCTCGGCGGCCCTGCCGATCCCGGCCGACATTTCGCTGCGCCCGGGCCCGCTGGGGGAGGCCGCGCTTTACGGCGTCCTCGCCGCCGCGCTCTTCACCCTCTGGCCGCTCGCCAAGACCGAGAACGTGCGCGCCGCCGCGCTGTTTCGCGACGGCGGTACGCCCGAAGGCTGGCCCCGCCCGCTTTACATCGTCGCGACCGCCGTGCTGCTGGCCCTGCTGATTGGCGCGGCGACATGGTTCTCCGGGATGGAGCGTATCGCGCTCTGGTCCGCCTTCGGCATCTTCGCGGCCTTCATGTTGCTGGTCGGCGCGGGGCGGCTCGTGCGCGGCCTGTCGCGCCGTCTGGCCCGCACCAAGGCCCTGCGCGGTCGCCCGATGCTGCGCATGGCGCTCTCATCTGTCGGCGGACCGGGGAACGAGGCCGCTTCGGTCGTCCTGTCGCTGGGCCTCGGCCTGTCGGTCCTGGCGGCGGTGGGGCAGGTGGACACCAACCTGCGCGGCGCGATCCAGCGCGAGCTTCCCGACATCGCGCCCAGCTTTTTCGTGGTCGACATCCAGCCCGACCAGATCGACGCGGTGCGCGCGCGGGTCGACAGCGACCCGGCGATCGAACGGATGGACAGCGCCCCCATGCTGCGCGGCATGATCACGCAAATCAACGGCCGCCCGGCCAAGGAGGTCGCGGGCGATCACTGGATCGTGGAAGGCGACCGGGGCGTCACTTATTCCGCGCCCATACCCGAGCGGACCAGGATCACGGCGGGCGAATGGTGGGCCGAGGATTACGCGGGCGAGCCCCTGATCAGCTTCGTTGCCGAAGAGGCCGCGGAAATCGGGCTCGAGATCGGCGACACGATGACCATCAACATTCTCGGGCGTGAGATCACCGGGACGCTGGCCAACTTCCGCGACGTCGATTTCTCGACCGCCGCGATGAACTTCACAATCACGATGAACCCTTCTGCGCTGTCGGGCGCGCCGCACAGCTTTCTCGCCACGATCTATGCCGAGGAAGAGGCCGAGGCGGCGCTCATGCGTGACATCACCCGGAGCTACCCGAATATCACCATGATCTCGGTGCGCGACGCCATCGGCCGGGCGACCGAGCTTCTGGGCACCATCGCCGCCGCGATCACCTACGGCGCGCTCG
The DNA here is from genome assembly GCF_002384975.1 of Maritimibacter sp. UBA3975. NCBI lineage: Bacteria > Pseudomonadati > Pseudomonadota > Alphaproteobacteria > Rhodobacterales > Roseobacteraceae > Maritimibacter > Maritimibacter sp. UBA3975. The sequence goes on along the minus strand of NZ_DGCP01000011.1, from coordinate 283,027 downwards.
TCACGCTTGCCACCGGCGCTGTCGTGCTGATCGGCGCGGCAGCGGCGGGTGAGAGGGCGCGCACCTACGAGGCGGCGGTTCTGAAAACGCTGGGCGCGCCGCGTCGCCGCATCCTTGCGGAATTCGCGCTGCGCTCCGCCATCCTCGGGCTGGCCGCTGGCATCGTTGCGGTCTTCGCGGGCGGCGTGGCCGGCTGGGCCGTGTCCACCTTCGTCATGGACACGGCTTTCGTGTTCGAGCCGGTCTCGGCCCTGCTGATCGTCGTGGGCGGTGTTCTCGTCACCCTGCTGGCGGGCCTCGCCTTCGCGTGGCGTCCGTTGTCGGCCCGCCCCGCGCGCGTGCTCAGGGCGCGGGAGTAGGCGCGGGCGGGGGGGCCTTGTCGCGCTTGGCCTTGCGCCGCTCCTCCTCCGGCCCGTACCAATCCTCGTCCCGCGTCATCCACATGGTCGCCGCCAGCGCGATGAAGGCCAGCGTGGACCCGGCGATCAGCGCATAGTCGGTGGATTGCAGGATCAGGTAGAGCACGGCGTAAAGCACCACGAGCATCACGAAGAGCACCATGGTCCGCGCGCCGAGCTTCAGCCCGAACCAGCCGAACATGGAGATCAGCAGGATCGTCGCGGCCGCCGACAGCGCATAGGCGAGGCCGAAGCCGATCTGCTCGGCATAGGCCACCATCAGGAGGACGAAGATCGACTGGCTCAACCCGATCAGGATGTATTGCACCGGGTGCGCCGGGCGCGTCGTATGCCGGTCGATAAGCAGCACGGTCAGGAAGGTGAGCGCGATGAACAGGATGCCGTATTTCGCCGCGCGAAAGGCTTTCTGATAGAAATCGTTGGGCTCGTAATACTCCACGCCAAAGGCCATGTCGTCGCGCATCGTCTCGGTGTAGTCCGACCGCGACACCTGCGGCAGCGTGCGCGCGAGGTGCGGGATGGTCCAGCGCGCCTCGAACCCGTCATCGGTGATGGTCGAGCCGTCGGGCAGGAAGCCCCCGGTGAAGCTGGGATGCGGCCAGTCGGAGTTGATCGTCACCGCTGTCTGCCGCCCCACCGGCGCGATCTTCAGCGTCTGCGCCCCGTTCAGGCCGAGCGTGAAACGGTAGTCACCCAGTTCGCGCGGGTCGCCGACATCGGCGGTGACGCCGGCGAGCCGCCCGGCCGAGGCAAGCGGCTCGATATCCACCTCTTCCCCGTCGACGGTCAGCACCGCCTCGCCCCGCAGCGCCGCATTGGATGAAATGTTGAGCGTGAGATAGGACGCGTCCCACCGGACGACCTCGTTCCCCGGCGCCTGCTCGGCGATCTGGTCGGTCGGAAAGTCGAAGGCCATCTCGACCCCGGCGCGGTAGACCGGCACGTTGAAGATGCCCCGGTGGCGCATCTCGGTCTCGGTGTCGATGGTCACGTCGTAGCGGCCCGGATTCACATAGATAGGGTTGCGCCAGACCGTTTCGCGTCGGGTCACGCTGCGCATCACCGGGTTGCCCTGCGCATCGGTCCGCACCTCGCCGGTGGCCGGATCGGTCACCTGCTCCTGCACCACACGGTCGACGGTTTCCTGCACCGGAACGACGAGCGTGGGGCCGGAAATGATCTGTGGTCCGCCCCATTCGCGCCCCACCTCGCGCATCGCGTCGCGGGAGTAGTCCTTGCGCGAATTGATGACCTCGGAGGCGAGGATCAAGGGGATGACCATGAGCAGCGTCAGAACGCCCACGATGATGAACCGGTACCCGAGCGAACGGCGCATGACGACCCTCCCTGTCAACTCGCGCGATCATGGGCCGGAAACACGCACCGCGCAACGCCGCTCATCCCGGACTGCCGCCCGCTCTTCACGATGAAAGCGCCCGGCGCTTGAAGAGCGTCCACGAAAAAGCCCCGCCGGGGGTCCGGCGGGGCCTCGTCACATCGGTGCACCGAAAGTCTCAGACCGTGCGCTGCACCATCAACTTCTTGACCTCGGCGATGGCTTTCGCCGGGTTCAGACCCTTGGGGCAGGTCTGCGCACAGTTCATGATCGTGTGGCAGCGATAGAGCTTGAACGGATCTTCCAGATCGTCCAGCCGCTCGCCCGTCGCTTCGTCGCGCGAGTCGATGATCCAGCGGTAGGCGTGCAGGAGCGCCGCCGGGCCGAGGTAGCGGTCGGAGTTCCACCAGTAGCTCGGGCAGGAGGCCGAGCAGCAGGCGCACATGACACATTCATACAGACCGTCGAGCTGCTTGCGGTCCTCGATCGACTGACGCCACTCCTTGTGCGGCGGGTTCGTCTTGGTCTCAAGCCACGGCATGATCGACGCGTGCTGGGCATAGAACTGCGTGAGGTCCGGGATCAGGTCCTTGACCACCTGCATGTGCGGCAGCGGATAGATCTTCACGTCGCCCTTGATCTCATCCAGCCCGAAGATACAGGCAAGCTCATTGCCCCCGTCGATGTTCATCGCGCAGGAGCCACAGATGCCCTCGCGGCAGGACCGGCGGAAGGTCAGCGTCGGGTCGATCTCGTTCTTGATCTTGATGAGCGCGTCCAGAACCATCGGGCCGCAGGTGTCCATGTCGACGAAATACGTGTCGACGCGCGGGTTCTCGCCATCTTCCGGCGACCAGCGATAGATCAGGAACTTGCGGACGTTCTTGGCGCCCTCCGGCTTCGGCCAGGTCTTGCCGGTGCGGATGCGGGAGTTCTTGGGGAGTGCGAATTCAACCATGTCTCTCTCCTTAGAACGTCCGCGCCTTGGGCGCGATTTTCTTGAGTTCGATGCCGCCCTGATCCTCTTTCGTGAGAGGATCGAGGATCACGGGGCGATAGGACAGCGTGACCTTGCTGCCTTTCACCTTGGCGATGGTGTGCTTGCGCCAGGTCTTGTCGTCGCGCTCGGTGTGGTCTTCCATCGCGTGGGCGCCACGGCTTTCCTTGCGCGCCTCGGCACCGTTGATGGTGGCGAGCGCGTTGGGCATGAGGTTGGTCAGCTCCAGCGTCTCCATCAGGTCCGAGTTCCACACGAGCGAACGGTCCGTCACCTTGATGTCGTCCAGCTTGCCCGAAATCTCGGCCATCTTGGCGACGCCTTCCTTCAGCGTCTTGTCGGTGCGGAACACGGCGGCGTCGGCCTGCATCGTCTTTTGCATCTCAAGGCGCAGCTCGGCGGTCGGGGTCGCACCATCGGCGTGGCGCAGGCCGTCGAACCGGTCAAAGGCCGCGTCGATGGATTTCTGGTTCGGGGTCGGCACCGGCGATTTCGCGTCCACAACTTCGCCCGCGCGGATCGCCGCGGCGCGGCCAAAGACCACGAGGTCGATCAGCGAGTTGGAGCCAAGGCGGTTGGCGCCGTGGACCGATGCGCAGCCTGCCTCGCCCACGGCCATCAGGCCGGGCACGATGCGGTTGGGCGAACGCGAGGTCGGGTTGAGCACTTCGCCGAAGTAGTTCGTCGGGATGCCGCCCATGTTGTAGTGGACCGTCGGCAGAACCGGGATCGGCTCTTTCGTGACGTCCACGCCCGCGAAAATCTTGGCGGACTCCGAGATCCCCGGAAGCCGCTCGGCCAGCGCCTCGGCGGGCAGGTGGCTGAGGTTCAGGTGGATGTGGTCGCCCTCGGCCCCCACACCGCGCCCTTCGCGGATTTCCATCGTCATCGAGCGCGAGACGTAGTCGCGCGGGGCGAGGTCTTTGTATTGGGGCGCGTAACGCTCCATAAACCGTTCGCCTTCGGAGTTGGTGAGATAGCCACCTTCGCCGCGCGCGCCCTCGGTGATCAGGCAGCCGGAACCATAGATGCCGGTCGGGTGGAACTGCACGAATTCCATGTCCTGAAGCGGCAGACCGGCGCGGGCCACCATCCCGCCACCGTCGCCGGTGCAGGTGTGGGCCGAGGTGGCCGAGAAATAGGCACGGCCATAGCCGCCGGTGGCCAGAACGACCATCTTGGCGGAAAAGACGTGCATCGTGCCGTCGTCGAGCTTCCAGCAGACAACACCCTGACACTGGCCGTCGTCCGACATGATCAGGTCGATGGCGAAGTATTCGATATAGAACTCGGCGTTGTTCTTGAGCGACTGGCCGTAGAGCGTGTGCAGGATCGCGTGGCCGGTCCGGTCGGCGGCGGCGCAGGTGCGCTGCACGGCCGGGCCTTCGCCAAACTCGGTGGTGTGGCCGCCGAAGGGGCGCTGGTAGATCTTGCCCTCGTCGGTGCGCGAGAACGGCACGCCGTAGTGCTCAAGCTCGTAAACGGCGGCGGGCGCTTCGCGGGCGAGGTATTCCATCGCATCCGTGTCGCCGAGCCAGTCGGAGCCCTTGACGGTGTCGTACATGTGCCACTGCCAGTTGTCCGGCCCCATGTTCGACAGCGAGGCGGCGATGCCGCCCTGTGCGGCAACCGTGTGCGAGCGGGTCGGAAAGACCTTGGTCACGCAGGCGGTTTTCAGGCCCTGCTCGGCCATGCCCAGCGTCGCGCGCAGACCGGCGCCACCGGCGCCGACGACGACGACGTCATATTCGTGTGTTTCGTATTCGTATTCAGCCATGTCGTGTCCCTCAGGCGCCCAGCGAGATGCGGATGACGGCATAGACGCCGACGAGCGCGAACAGCGTGCACAAAAGGCGCATGGCGATGATGAGCACCATCCCCATGCGGCTGTGCACGTAATCTTCGATGACCACCTGCAGGCCCTGGAACAGGTGCAGGAAGCCGGTCAGGAAAAAGGCGATCGCGATCACGGCGTTCACCGGATGCGCGTAAGCGGCCTTTACCTCGTCGTAGCCGCCGCCAAGGTTCGAGGCGAAGGGAAAGACGAAGAGCGGCACGAGGAACAGGAGCGCGATGGCGCTGATGCGCTGTTCCCAGAAGTGGCCGGTGCCGAGTTTGGCAGAGCCAAGGCCTTCGACGCGGGCGCGGTCGGTCAGATAACCCATGATGTCCCCCTTATCCGACGATGATCGTGACGATGACCATGACGACGGCAAAGCCGATGCCGATATAGGCCGAGCGTTTCGAGGTCTTGAGCCCGAAGTGGGAGCCGGTATCCCAGATCAGGTGACGCACCCCGTTGGCAAAGTGCAGCCAGAGCGCGCAGACCGACAGGAACAGCACGATGTCCCCGAACCATGAGGTCAGGACCGCGCTGGCCGTCTCAAAGTAATCCGGCCCGGTGGCGAGGGCGAGGAAGTACCAGACGATCAGGACGCCGGTAACGCCCATCGCGGTGCCGGTGATCCGGTGAAGGATCGACAGGGCCATGTTGAGCGGCCAGCGATAGACCTGAAGGTGGGGGGAAAGCGGGCGGTTGCCCGGGTTCACATCAGCCATGAAGCGACCTTTCGATGCAGTTGGCGACGAGCTGTTTGCAATTCGGCCCCATCCATAGACAAAATTGACCGAGAGTCACGTGTGGATTCCCGGAAATCTCTGCTGTCGGGCGCTAACGTGAATATTTTGTGACATTTGTGATCACGGTCAAAGTGTGTGTGATCACAAATTACCAGTCTGCCATTTCCGCAAGGAAATCCACATATTCGGTGCAGATGGTGATCTCGCGATACTCCGGATCGTAAAAGGCGTTGGCCTCGCTACAGGCTGCGTAGGAGATCAGCAGATCGCCTGACAGGCTGAATTCGCCGTTCAACGCGTCGATCTCGTCCATGAGCAGCGCGGCGATGCCGTCATCGCGTTCGACGTCGCCGATAACGAAAGTGTCGCCCGGCCCGGCCTCGGCCATCTCGTCGAGAATGACGCCCCACGATCCGTTGGCCTGTTCGAATTCATCCTCGCACCATGCGGCGCGTTCTTCGGGCAGGCCCAGTTCCTCGGCCACGTCTTCGCGTTCGTCCGGGTTGGCGCCGTAGAAGATACAGACGAGGTTGTAATAGCGCTGCTCGTCCGGGCCGTGCACGTCCCAGAACGCCGGCTCCTCGCCCTGATCGCGGGCCATGTCGGCCTCGGTCAGGAATCCGAAGGCCGCGTCATAGGCGATGCCGACCGCGTCCTCTTCGTCCCAGAACGCATCGACCAGCAGGATCGAGAGGACGTCTGCCGCGTCCTCTTCCTGTCCGAAGATCGGCACCTCCTGAATGTCGATCAGGGCATGGCCAAGTTCGTGGTAGAGCGTCGCGAGGATGTTGGACTCGACAAAGGCTTCGGTGTCCTGTGCGAGCGCAAGAGATGGCAGTCCCAGCAGGGCTGCCGTGGCATAGGCTTTCATCATGTCGGTGTCCCTCTAACGGGCCGTTCTGGCCAGTTCTTCCCCAAGTTCCGTGCAGATCTGAATTTCGAGCATGTCCGGATCGTAGAACGCATTGGACTCGCCGCAGGGAATGACGCTGACATTCACCGTGCGCGGCAGGACCATCTCGGTGTTGAGCCGGGCGACTTCGCTGCGCACGAAGGTGGTCAGGTGGTCGTCCTCGTCGAGCACCCAGTCGAGACGGATCGTGTTGCCGGGGGCGTCGGTGGACAGCCCGTCGATCACCGCGTTCCACGACCGGGCGGCCAGTTCGTATTCGTCGTCGCAGGTGCGGGCGCGCGGTTCGGGCAGGTCGAAGAGGTCGACAAGTTCGGCCCGTTCCTCGGTATCGGCGCCGTACATAAGGCAGGCGAAGTTGTAATAGCGTTGCAGGTCGGGGGCGTGGACGTCCCAGAGCGCGAGGTCGTCGCGGTGCCGACCCGCACCCTCGGCAAAGAGCCAGTAGTTGCGCGCCACGTCGCCCGCCATGCGCTGGACCGTCGCGTCGTCGTGCAAGCGGTTCATCAGGACAATGGCGAAGGTGTCGGCGGCAAACTCCTCGGGCCCGTAGACGGGCAGGTCGAGCACGTCGATCAGCGCGTGGGCGAGTTCGTGATACAGCGTCTCGGTGACGTTCGCTTCGACATAAAGCTGCACCGGATCGCGCCGGGCAGGCGCGGCCTGAAGCGGCTCGCCCACGGTGCGTTGAAAGGTGTACGTGTCCTTGTTCCCCTCGGCATGGGCCGGGGAAAGGGTCAGGGCGAGGGCGATGGCAGCCGCGATGCGCATGGGCGCATCAGGTCGGCATCAGCGCCCAGTAGTCAAGATCGAGCAGCACATGCGGCAGGTATTTTCCGTCCTCGCCCTTGAGTGCGAAGTCTTGATGGTCGCCCTTGGTCGCCACGAGCCTGAGACGCACCGCGCCAACGCCCGGTGCCGGGGTCTCGGCCTTGTCCAGCACCTCGGACCACGCGCGCACGGTGTCGCCGGTGAAGCACGGGTTGGCATGCGCGCCCGCGTTCAGCCCGACGATCATCTGGGCATTGGCGAGACCGTTGAACGACAGGGTGCGGGCCATCGAGATGATGTGGCCGCCATAGATGAGCCGCTTGCCATCCTCGCGGTTCGTCGCGTCGAAATGAACCTTGGCGGTGTTCTGCCACAGGCGGGTGGCGATCATGTGCTCGGCTTCCTCGACGGTGACGCCGTCCACATGGTCGATCTTCTCGCCGATCTCGTAATCGCCCATCCTGTGCCGTTCGCCCGCCAGCTTGAACTCGTAGCGCGAGAAGTCGAGACCCTCGGGGATCACCAGATCCTCGGCGGGAACCACCGGCTTCAACTCGGGGATCAGCGTGTCGGGCGCATCGGCGTCGAGGTTCTTCTTCCGCACCATGACCCAGCGGATGTAGTCGAGCACCGCCTCGTCATGCTGGTTGTAGCCCGTCGTCTGGACGTAAACGACGCCCGACTTGCCGTTCGAATTCTGCTTTAGCCCGATGACCTTGGACTCGGACCGAAGCGTATCGCCCGGCCAGACCGGTTTCAGCCAGCGCCCCTCGGCATAGCCGAGGTTCGCGACGGCGTTCAGCGACACATCCGGGACGGTCTTGCCGAACACGACGTGAAAGGCCGCAAGGTCGTCGATGGGCGACACCTCCAACCCGCAGTCCCGCGCGAATTCGTCCGAGGAATAGAGCGCATGGCGCGCCGGGTAGAGTGCGTGATAGAGCGCGCGCTCACCCCCAGAAACCGTGCGCGGCACGGCGTGGGTGATGACCTCGCCGATGCGATAATCCTCGAAAAACCGGCCCGGATTGGTCTTTGCCACGCTACTGCTCTCCCAGCTTCAGGTCTGGGTGGTAGTCGCCCGGCACGTCCTTGGTGACGGCCTGCCCGCAGCGCATCACGCCATTGGCTGCGTCGAAGGCATAGGTGGGGCTGCCGTGCAGCGCCCAGCCCTTGTTCAGCGCCGCCGTCACCTTGTGACAGAAGGCGGACGTGTCGTCGGCGGAGAGAAAGCGGTAAAGCTGCATGTCGTCCTCCTCAGCCGAAGACCGGGTAGCCGAGCCAATAGTGGATCGCGGCGATCACGCCGAAGACGACGACCGTGCCCACGGCCGCGCCGATTTCCTTGCCGACCGGGAACGGGCCGGTGTTCTTGGCGGGCTTGTCCTGACGATTGATCGCGATGACCTCGTAGACTGCCCAGGCGAGCAGGCCGCCGAACAGGATGAACGACGGCCCATCCCCATTCACCAGCAGGTGCGCGATGGCCCAGGCCTTGACCGCGGTCAGTTGCGGGTGGCGGATCTTGGAGGTGATCCAGGTCTTCATGCCCGAGGCAGCGAAGAGATAGACGGAAAAGACCATCAGCAGGTTGTTGATGCCGACGGTGGCCGGATGGCGGCCCCACCAGAACGGCTCGGCCGGAGCCATGCGGTAGCCGATGACCATCACGACGATGGCGAGGATCGAGACGAGCGCGACCGGACCCTTGGCCTTGTCGCCCATTTTCGCCCGAGCGGCGGGGGCATAGCGTTTGAACGAATGGGCGGCGACCCACAGCAGAACACCGATAATCAACACGAGCATGGCTTATCCTTCGAGACTGGCTATGGCCTCTGCTTTCGCCAGCAGGGCCTTCGCGGTCACGATATGCAGATTCTCCACGATCTTTCCATCAACGACCGCCACGCCCTGACCCGAGGCCTCGGTTTCCTCGAAGGCCGCGATCTGGCGGCGGGCAAGTTCGATGTCGGCCTCGGACGGTGCGAACAGCTCGTTCGCTATGTCGATCTGGGCCGGGTGGATCAGCGTCTTGCCGTCGAACCCCAGGTCGCGGCCCTGTTCACATTCGGCGCGCAGCCCGTCGTCATCCTTGAACGCGTTATAGACGCCATCGACGATCAAGGCGCCCGCCGCGCGTGCGGCGATCAGGCTGATCTGAAGGCTGGTCATCACGGTCATCCGGTCGGGCGTGACGCGGCAGCCCAGTTCCTTGACCAGATCGTTTGTGCCCATGACGATGCCCGCAAGGCGGGGATGCGCGGCAATCTCACGCGCGTTCAGGATGCCCTCGGGCGTTTCCATCATCGCCCAGAGCGGCACGTCGGGGATCATCTCGGCCAACGTGGCGAGGTCGTAGGCCGAATTCACCTTGGGCAGAAGCAGCGCGTCGATGTCGGCACCCTGCATCGCTTCCACGTCCTGCCGGCCCCAGACCGTCTCGAACCCGTTGATCCGCACGATCTTCATCCGCTGGCCGTAGCCGCCCTTGTCGAGCTCGGCGCGCAGGGTGGTGCGGGCCTCGGCCTTGGCATCGGGGGTGACGGCATCTTCGAGGTCGAAGATGATCGCGTCGGCCGCAAGCCCGCGCGCCTTCTCCAGCGCCCGCTCTTTCGAGCCGGGAATATAGAGGACAGAGCGGACGGGGCGCATCGACTGGGTCATGATTCTACCTCAAAGCAATTTTGTTGCGCGAAACCAACATGGGGCGCACGAATTGGCAAGAACGTTTTTGCCGCATCGCAGAATTCTCCGGCGCGCCGGGCGCAACGCCCTTTGAGTTAACCATTAATTCGGCGCTCGCGGCCCAAGGTTTGTGTACAGGCCGGACAGCACGGGCATCGCTTGCCCGCAACCGTTCCCGAGGGGCGGGTCCGGCGACAGCAAACGGGCGTGTCACCGACAGGATCGGTCCGGCGGGCCCAGACCGAAAGGACGCCCAGATGCACCGGACCCTTCTTACCAGCCTCACCGCCGCCGCGCTTTTGGCCCTGCCGCAGGCCGCTGCCGCCCAATCCAATACCTGTGCCGCGCGCGACCGGGTCGTCGAACACCTGTCGGACCGGTTCGGCGAAGCCCGCCAATCCATCGGGCTGGCGACCGGCAACCGGGTGGTCGAGATGTTCGCCTCCCCCGAAACCGGCACCTGGACCCTCGTGATGACGACACCCGACGGGCGCAGCTGCATCATCGGTGCGGGACAGGCCTGGGAACGTCTGGACGAAGAGGTCACGCCGGCGGGCCAGCCCGCCTGAGCGTCACGTCAGCGCATCCCAGACAAGCTTGGCGCCCGTCAAGGTGAGCAGGACATAGGTCACTGCGAAATACAGCCGCTCAGGCATGACGTTGTGCGCCTTGACCCCCAGCCAGACCCCGACGATCGCCGCGGGCACCAGCATCAGGTCGACCAGTGCGGATTGCCAGGTGAAGATGCCGAGGAAGAGGTAGGGGATGAACTTCATGAGGTTGATCGCCCAGAACGACAGCACGGTCGTCGCCTGATAGGTCGTCTTGTCGATCTTCTGGCTGAGCAGATAGACGGCGAAAGGCGGCCCGCCCGCGTGGCTGATGAAGGACGTGAACCCGCCAACGGCCCCGGCCACGGCGCCGGCGACCGGCCCCAGCGGGCGGGGCGCGACACCGATCACCCCGGACTTGCGCCCGAGCTGAAACGCCACGAAGCCAAGCGCGACCGCCCCGATCAACAGACGGAACACATCCGGGTTCGCGACCTTGTACACCAGCGCCCCGACCGCCACGCCGGGGATGGCCGACAGGATCAGAAGCCGGGCGATCCGGCCATCCCATTTGCGCCAATAGGGTTTCAGGGCCGTCACATCCATCAGCATGAGCAGGGGCAGCATCAGACCGACCGCCTGTCCCGGCTCCAGAATCAGCGCCAGAAGCGGCGTGGCGGCAAAGGCCGCACCGGACCCGAAGCCGCCCTTGGATATCCCGGCGAAGATGACTGCCGGAATGGCGACGACGAAGAACAGGAAGTCGATTTCCACGGGGGGCCGCTCCGGAAGTGCCTGACACCTCTCACCTTTAGCGTTATCAGCCGCGCCCGCAACCCGGTGCGCCGCGTTGCAGCGGTCTTGCGCGTTCAGGTGAACGGGGCTAGGCAGCGCAAGGACAGATAACCTGATCGGAGATCAAACACATGGCTCGACCCAAGATCGCGCTTATCGGTGCAGGCCAGATCGGCGGCACGCTCGCTCACCTCGCCGCGCTGAAGGAACTCGGAGACGTCGTTATGTTCGACATCGCCGAAGGCACCCCGCAGGGCAAGGCCCTCGATATCGCGGAAAGCGGCCCGGTCGAGGGCTTCGACGCCGCGCTCAAGGGCACGAACGACTATGCCGACATCGCGGGCGCCGACGTCTGCATCGTGACCGCCGGTGTGCCGCGCAAGCCCGGCATGTCGCGTGACGACCTGCTCGGCATCAACCTCAAGGTGATGAAGGCCGTGGGCGAAGGCATCCGCGACAACGCGCCGGACGCGTTCGTGATCTGCATCACCAACCCGCTCGATGCGATGGTCTGGGCGCTCCAGCAATACTCGGGCCTTCCGGCCGAGAAAGTCGTCGGCATGGCCGGCGTTCTGGACAGCGCACGCTTCCGTCACTTCCTGTCGGTCGAATTCGACGTGTCGATGAAGGACGTCACCGCCTTCGTCCTCGGCGGCCACGGCGACACGATGGTGCCGCTGACCCGCTATTCCACCGTCGCCGGCATCCCGCTCCCCGATCTGGTGGAGATGGGCTGGACCACGCAGGACAAGCTCGACGCGATCGTGCAGCGCACCCGCGACGGCGGCGCCGAGATCGTCGGCCTGCTCAAGACCGGCTCGGCGTTCTACGCGCCCGCCGCCTCGGCCATCGAGATGGCCGAAGCCTATCTCAAGGATCAGAAGCGCCTCCTGCCCTGCGCAGCATGGGTCGACGGCGCGCTGGGCCTGAATGGGATGTATGTGGGCGTGCCCACAATCATCGGCGACAAGGGCATCGAGCGGATCGTGGACATCAAGATGACCAAGGACGAGCAGGCGATGTTCGACAGCTCGGTCGAGGCCGTGAAGGGCCTTGTCGAAGCCTGCAAGGGCATCGACTCGAACCTCGGCTGATCGTTCCGATCGGTTAATGCGACGAAAGGGCCGGGGCATTCCCGGCCCTTTTGCTTTGCGGGGCCACCTGCGCAAGGCGCCCGAACCAAATCAGGATTCCAAAGGAGTAGAGCGCCGCGCCGCAGGCCCTTTCACGGCCAGCAAGTCGCGCCGCCGCGATTGCACCTCCGTCGCGACAGAATCCAGCGCCCCCGCCAGCGCCGCGTCGATCCGCGCACCCGTCTCGTCGATGTCCCGCTCCGGCGCGAACCGCGCGACCGCGCCCGTGATGTCGACCGTGGGGCGATGCAACGCACCGCGCGCCTCCAATGTCGCCAGGACACCGGCGTCCAGCCGACAGGTCCGCGCGAACCGCTCCAATGCCGCCGCCCTCACATCCGGTGCCGCGATGATCTCCCGCAGCGCTGCGTAGCGCTCGGCCCGCATCAGCACGCGCGTCTCGCTCTGCGCGGCGTACCTGAGCTGCTTGAGCGCCCAGTGAACCGGGGTCAGCCCCTCGAAATGCAGGATGCGCGCGGTCTCGGCCCGTCGCTTCGGGCGCGGACCGTCCGACCCCGTGACCCGATGCGTCACGACATGATGCGGCGTGCGGGCGGGCACCATCGGCTTGGCCGAGGCATATCCGGCGAGTCCGCGCGGGCCGAGGAACGGCGCCTCGTCGCCATAGACCCCGCGCAGATCGCCCGGCACCGGCCCCCGGAACGCACCGGCGAACAGCCCCTCGTCGCCCGGACCCAGCACACGCTCCCACGGCGCAACGGCGAGCCAGTCCTCGCCCGGTCCCATCGCGTCGATCTCGGCCCAAACACCCTCTGGCGCCCAGAGAAACTCGTCGGCGTCGAGGTGGATCAGCCAGTCGGCCAGCCCTTCGGCCACCGCCCAGCGAAAGTTGGTGTTTTGCCGGGGCGTCTGGATCGCAGGGCGTTTGTCCCAGCCCATCGCGCGCCAATGCGCCGCATCGCAGCGGATGACCCGCACGCCGGGAATGCCCTCCAGCACCCCGGCGGCGGGATCGTCGGGGTCATCAAAGAACAGCGTGACCTCGGCCCCGAGCGACAGGTGGTGACAGGCAAAGGCAAGCACGAGGTCGAGCGGCTCGCGCACCGTGGCCACCACGGCCCAGCGCCGCTCACCCATTGCGGCGCGCCCGCCGTTTCTGTCGCACGATGGACCGGGAGTGGGCGGCAAGTTCCGCCGCGTGGAGACGGTCGAACGCCGCCATCGAGAAATCCGGCGCAAGCTCCGGCGCGACCGCCGCGACAGCGCCCGCCACGTCGACGGGATAGGTGGCAAGCGCCCCCACCTCGGTCAGCGCGTCCGCCTCGCCCTCGGACAGCCGGTAAAGCGCCTCGTAGACCCGCGATCCCGCTCGTTCCGGGTTCTGCGCCTGAAGGATCGCCCCGATCGAGGCCATGCGCTGCTTGTTCAGAAGCTGGTTCATCGCCGTGCCCTGTGTCGCGTAACGCAGGTTCTTGAGTGCCCAGTGCGCGGGCGTGATCCCGTCGAAATGCAGGATACGGGCGCCGGGGGCCTCGACCGCGGGCCGTGCCGCGCCGCCTTCGGCATCGCGCACCTTGTGGATGGCGAGGAACCCCTCGCCGGGACGCGCCATCGCCTTGCCCGCGGAATAGCCGCCCATGCCGCCCGACAGCGCCGCCGCGCGCTTGCCATAGACCAGTTCGGACAGCCCCGAATGGTCGTGCAGCGGGCCGCGAAAGACCCCGCCATAAATGTCGCCCCCCGGCGGGCCGGTCCAGCACCGCTCCACGTTCGGGATATGCAGCCAGGACCCCTCCGGCACCCCGGCCACCTCGTCGCCCAACGCCCCGGGCAGCCACAGCAGCTCATCCGCATCCGTATGGAGCAGCCAGTCAAGGTCGCTTTGCGCCATCACCCGGTTCGCGTTCACCGTCTGCCGCTTGGTCTGAAGCGCGGGAGGGGGGGAAAACCCCGCCGCCTCCCAATAGGCCGCATCGCAGAGCGTGACCTGCACACCGGGAATGCGCGCGGCCAGCTTCGCCGCCGGATCGGTCGGGACGTCGAAAAACAGGTGGACGGTCTCGGCCCCTATACTCAGGTGATGGCAGGCAAACCCGACGATCAGCACCGAGGGTTCGCGCACGGTCGCCACCACGCCCCAGCGCGGCGGATTTGCCTGTGCAGTCGATACCATGGGTGTCACATACGGTCCGTTTCGAGGGGCGGAACGGCCCAACCTTGGGTTATTGCGGAGTCCCTGTCCAGATTACCCTTTCGTTTTGCGCCCTGACCCGTCAGAAAAGAGAAAAGACGAAAGATGGACATGGCAGTTAAAAGACGCGCCGATTTTGCCGAAAACCGCCTGCGGATCCTCTCCGCTGCGGATGAGATATTCGTCGAACGCGGGGTCGGCGCACCGCTGGACTCCATCGCGCAACGCGCCGGCGTCGGGCGCGCGACCTTCTTTCGCCACTTCCCGGATCGCCGCGCCCTCATCAACGAGATGCTCGAGCTTTTCCTCGTCAAGCTGGAGGAGGCGAGCGCGACGCTCGCCGTCACCGACCGGTCGATTTTCGACATCACCGGACAGCTTTACGATGAGATGATCCATTACGCCCCCATCGCCGATTTCCTGCGGGCGCAAAGCCGGGAAGACCCGGTGCTGCTTCAGGCGATCGACCGTTTCCACGCGCTTCTGCGTCCGCATCTCGTGCGCGCGCTGGAGGCGAAAGTGGTGCGTTCTGACCTGCGGGAAGCGGATATCGTGATCTTCGCGGTCATGCTCGCCGCCGCCGCGACCACCCCGAATATCGGTCCCGAAGGGCGGCGCGCCGCCTATGACCTGATGCTGCGCGGGCTCCACAACCAGGGCTGATATGCGAATCCACCCTGCGTCGGGGTGCCGCATGTTTGATTTGTGATCACGACTTTACGGGGTGTGATCACAGAGTTCGCGAATCTACGCCATTTTTGCGGTAACACCGAAAAAGTCGTTTATCGGCGGTGTTACGGGGTGCATGTAGGTCGCGAACGCAAACCAGATGGGACGAGTTCATGAACATCCATGAATATCAGGCGAAGGCGCTCCTTCGCGACTATGGCGCACCGGTCTCCGACGGCCGCGTGGTGCTGAAGGCCGAGGAGGCCAAGACGAAGGCGAGCGAACTGGACGGCCCGCTCTGGGTCGTGAAGGCGCAGATTCACGCCGGCGGCCGCGGCAAGGGCCACTTCAAGGAAGAGAGCGCCGGCGAAAAGGGCGGCGTGCGCCTGACCAAATCGGTCGAGGAAGCCGCCGAAGAAGCCAAGAAGATGCTTGGCCGCACGCTGGTCACGCACCAGACCGGCCCGGCGGGCAAGCAGGTCAACCGGATCTACATCGAGGCCGGCTCGGGCATCGAAACCGAGCTTTACCTCGCGCTCCTCGTGGACCGCGTGACGAGCCGCATCTCCTTCGTCTGCTCGACCGAGGGCGGCATGGACATCGAGGAGGTCGCCTCTTCGACCCCCGAAAAGATCCTGTCCTTCTCCGTCGACCCGGCCACCGGCTACCAGCCGTTCCACGGCCGCCGCATCGCGTTTGCCCTCGGCCTCGCCGGCCCGCAGGTCAAACAGTGCGTCTCTCTGATGGGCACGCTCTACAAGGTGTTCACCGAGCGCGACATGGAGATGCTCGAGATCAACCCGCTGATCGTCACCGACGGCGGCGACCTCAAGGTGCTCGACGCCAAGTTCGGCTTCGACGGCAACGCGCTCTACCGCCAGCCCGACATCGCCAACTTGCGCGACGAGACGGAAGAGGATTCCAAGGAACTGGAAGCCTCCAAGTACGACCTCAACTACATCGCGCTCGACGGTGAGATCGGCTGCATGGTCAACGGCGCGGGCCTTGCCATGGCGACGATGGACATCATCAAGCTCTACGGGGCCGAGCCTGCCAACTTCCTCGACGTGGGCGGCGGCGCGACCAAGGAGAAGGTGACCGAGGCGTTCAAGATCATCACCTCCGACGACAACGTCAAAGGCATCCTCGTCAACATCTTCGGCGGCATCATGCGCTGCGACGTGATCGCCGAGGGCGTGGTTGCCGCGGTCAAGGAAGTGGGCCTCAAGGTGCCGCTGGTTGTCCGTCTCGAAGGCACCAACGTCGAGAAGGGCAAGGAGATCATCAACAACTCCGGCCTCGACGTGATCGCCGCCGACGACCTCAAGGACGGCGCGCAGAAGATCGTGAAAGCGGTGAAAGGCTGAGCCTTGGTCGTCGTGGTCCGCAGATACAACGTCGCATATGTGCCTGTTCCCAAGGCCGCCTGCACGTCGTTGAAACGGGCCATGTACAGGCTTGAGCATGGCAAGGACTTTGCGGGCGAGATGAGGAACGGGCGGAAAGTGGGTATTCAACGTGCCTATCCGACACGTCCGTTCACCCCCGCCGCGCTGGAGGGTCTGAAAGACCCGTTCACCTTCGCGGTGCTGCGCGATCCGGCGGAGCGGGTGCTGTCCACCTGGTCCAACCGGGTGATGCAGCGCGGGCGGCTCGAGGTCGAGAACCAGCGCAAGCTGGATCGTCTCTTCGCCGGCCGCTGGCGGCGGTTGGGGCAACGGTTCGGGCTCGGCGGTCAAGCGCCAAGCCTGCTGAACCCGCGTCCGGACCTGAACGACTTCGTTCTGAACATCGAAGCCTACAGCCGGTCTTCTGCGGCGGTGCGCCATCATACGCGCTCGGTCGCGGATTTCCTCGGCCCCGATCTGTCGGTCTACAACCGGCTCTACCGGGTTCAGGATATGCCCGCGCTGGAAGCTGACATCCGGGACCGCACCGGACTGGATACCTTCGCCGTGCCACGCACCAACGTCTCTCCGCCTGAATACCGGGCAGGCATCGCCGACCTCAGCGATGCGGCCTTCGACAAACTCATGACGTGGCTGGAGCCGGAATACGAACTGCTGTCCCAGTGGTTCACGCCGCCCCGCCGCGACCAACTCAACACGCAACAGACAGGAACCATATAACAATGGCCGTACTCGTTGATGAAAACACCAAGGTCATCTGCCAGGGCTTCACCGGCTCGCAGGGGACTTTCCACTCGGAAAAGGCGATCGCCTACGGCACCAAGATGGTCGGCGGCGTGACCCCCGGCAAAGGCGGCCAGACGCATCTCGACCTGCCCGTGTTCAACTCGGTCCACGAGGCCAAGCACGAGACCGAGGCGAACGCCTCCGTCATCTATGTCCCGCCGCCCTTCGCCGCCGACTCGATCCTCGAAGCCATCGACGCCGAGATGGAGCTGATCGTCTGCATCACCGAGGGCATCCCGGTCATGGACATGATGAAGGTCAAGCGCGCGCTGGAAGGGTCCAAGTCGGTCCTCATCGGCCCAAACTGCCCGGGTGTCATCACGCCCGATGCCTGCAAGATCGGCATCATGCCGGGCCACATCCACAAGCGCGGCACCGTCGGCGTCGTCTCCCGTTCCGGCACGCTCACCTACGAGGCCGTGAAGCAGACCACCGACGTGGGGCTGGGCCAGTCCTCCTGCGTCGGCATCGGCGGCGACCCGATCAAGGGCACCGAGCATATCGACGTGCTGGAATGGTTCCTCGCCGATGACGAGACCGAGTCGATCATCATGATCGGCGAAATCGGTGGCTCGGCCGAAGAAGAAGCCGCGCAGTTCCTCGCCGACGAGGCCAAGAAGGGCCGCAAGAAACCCGTCGCTGGCTTCATTGCCGGCCGCACGGCCCCTCCGGGCCGCCGCATGGGCCACGCAGGCGCCATCGTCGCCGGCGGCAAGGGCGGTGCCGACGACAAGATCGAGGCGATGAAGGCCGCCGGGATCGTCGTGGCCGAAAGCCCGGCGGGCCTTGGCGAAGCCGTGCTGAAAGCCATCGGCAAGTGACCTTGGCCGGGCGGCATAGGCGGACGCGGGGCGGGGGGCCAATCACGGCCCGCCGCCTCTGGCGTGCCGCGTGCCGCCCGGTGCTCGCCCTCACGGCAACCCTCACGCTCGCGACCCCCGTGCTGGCCGAGGATTCGGCCAGCCGCTTCATCGACTGGATGACCGAGCGCTGCACCGACCCGACCCAGACGCTGGCCCAGGCCGAGGCGGCGATGTCGGGCTGGCGTATCGCCGACGCCACCGAAACCGACTTCATCTCCGGTTTCCTCGCCGATCTGGAGGCCCGCGCCTTCCACGCCCGCGGCCAGATGCGCGAGGTGGAGCGGGGCCAGCTCACCGCCGACCTGCGCGCGCGCTCGGACGCCTGGCTTGCTGAAACCGACCCGACCCGCGCTCAGGGCCGCATCTATGTGCATGAGGAAAACGGCTTCCTCGCGCTCGCCCGCATGTCGAACCAGTCCGAGCGGGTGAAGGTCCACGGCTGCTACCTGCTCCTGCGCGGACCCGACCAGACGCTGACCGACGACCTCGTCGACCGCTTCGTGGTCTTTCCGCGCCAGTCCGACGAGGCCGGCTTTTTCTGGCAGGCGCGCGACGTGCTGGAATGGCAAGGCCAGTCGCGCGAAAGCCGGCGCAGTCTCGCGATCTTGATGACCGACGACAACAAACGGGAAGCGGCGGTGCTTAACTTCTCGAACATCCTGACGGATACAAGGTGAGGTCACATGACCCACACCCTGTGCCGATAACCCCAGAGATCCAACGGTGATCCCATGACCGACCAAAGCTCCAACGACCAGTTCCACGCCTCCAGCTTCATGCAGGGGCACAATGCCGAGTATCTCGAACACCTCTACGCGCTCTACGCCAACGACCCGAACGCGGTCGACGAGGCGTGGCAGGCGTTCTTCCGCGAACTAGGCGACGACGAGCTTTCGGTGAAGGCCGAGGCGCAGGGGCCGTCCTGGACCCGCGCCGACTGGCCGCCGCAACCCAATGATGACCTGACACACGCGCTTGACGGCCAATGGCCGGCCGAGGTGGAAAAGGCGCCCAAGGACCTCGCCAAGAAAATCGCGGACACGGCCAAGAACCGTGAGATCGAGATCACCGAGGACGCGATCAAACGCGCCGTGCTCGACTCGGTGCGCGCCCTGATGATCATCCGGGCCTACCGGATTCGCGGCCACCTCGCCGCCGACATCGACCCGCTGGGGATGCGCGACACTTCGGGCCATGCCGAGCTGGACCCGAAATCCTACGGGTTCCAGGACAAGGACATGGATCGGCCGATCTTCCTCGACAACGTGCTCGGGCTCGAAGTCGCCACCATGCGCCAGATCATCGACATCGTGCAGGCGACGTATTGCGGCACCTTCGCGCTGCAATACATGCACATCTCGAACCCCGAAGAGGCCGGCTGGCTCAAGGAACGGATCGAAGGCTACGGCAAGGAAATCCGCTTCACCCGCGAAGGGCGCCGCGCGATCCTGAACAAGCTGGTCGAGGCCGAGGGCTTCGAGAAATTCCTGCACGTCAAATACATGGGCACCAAGCGTTTCGGCCTCGATGGCGGCGAAGCGGTGATCCCGGCGATGGAGCAGATCATCAAGCGGGGCGGCAACCTCGGCGCGAAAGAGGTCGTGATCGGTATGCCCCACCGCGGCCGCCTCTCGGTGCTGGCCAACGTGATGAGCAAACCCTACCGCGCGATCTTCAACGAATTTCAGGGCGGCAGCTACAAGCCCGAGGATGTCGACGGGTCCGGCGACGTGAAATACCACTTGGGCGCGTCGAACGACCGGGAGTTCGACGGCAACACCGTTCACCTGTCGCTGACCGCCAACCCCTCGCACCTCGAAGCGGTGAACCCGGTCGTGCTGGGCAAGGCCCGGGCCAAGGGCGACCAGATGGGCGACCCGGATCACCACAAGGTCATCCCGGTCCTGCTCCACGGCGACGCGGCCTTTGCCGGTCAGGGTGTCGTGGCCGAGTGCCTCCAGCTTTCGGGCATCCGTGGCCACCGCACGGGCGGCACCATCCATATCGTCGTGAACAACCAGATCGGCTTTACCACCGCGCCGCACTTCTCGCGGACGTCGCCCTATCCCACGGATATCGCGCTGATGGTCGAAGCGCCGATCTTCCACGTCAACGGGGATGATCCCGAGGCCGTGGTCCACGCTGCCAAGGTCGCGACCGAGTTCCGGCAGAAGTTCCACCGCGACGTGGTGCTCGACATCTTCTGCTACCGCCGCTTCGGCCACAACGAGGGGGATGAACCCATGTTCACCAACCCCCTCATGTACAAAGAGATCAAGACCCACAAGACGACGCTCCAGCTCTACACGGATCGTCTGGTCAAGGACGGGCTGATCCCCGAGGGCGAGATCGAGGATATGAAGGCCGCGTTCCAGTCGCATCTGAACGAGGAATTCGAGGTCGGCAAGGACTACAAGCCGAACAAGGCCGACTGGCTCGACGGCCGCTGGTCCCACCTCGACAAGCAGGGCGAGGATTACCAGCGCGGCGAAACCGCCATCCCCGAAGAGACCTTTCAGGAGGTGGGGCGCGCGCTCTCGACCGCGCCCGAGGATTTCACGCTGCACAAGACGGTTGGGCGGCTGCTCGAAGCCAAGGCCGAAATGTTCAACTCCGGCAAGGGGTTCGACTGGGCGACCGCCGAGGCGCTGGCTTTCGGCTCGCTCCTGACCGAGGGCTACCCGGTGCGGCTGTCCGGGCAGGACTCCACGCGCGGCACCTTCTCGCAGCGCCACTCGGGCCTCGTCAGTCAGGACACCGAGGAACGGTATTACCCGCTCAACAACATCAAGAAGGGGCAGGCGCGCTACGAGGTCATCGACTCGATGCTCTCGGAATACGCGGTGCTGGGCTTCGAATACGGCTACTCGATGGCCGAACCCAACGCGCTCACGTTGTGGGAGGCGCAGTTCGGCGACTTCGCCAACGGCGCGCAGATCATGTTCGACCAGTTCATCTCGTCGGGCGAATCCAAGTGGCTGCGCATGTCCGGCCTCGTTTGCCTCCTGCCGCATGGCTATGAAGGGCAGGGGCCAGAGCACTCCTCGGCCCGGCTTGAGCGGTTCCTGCAGATGTGCGGCGGGGACAACTGGATCGTGGCCAACTGCACGACGCCGGCCAACTACTTCCACATCCTGCGCCGGCAGCTTCACCGCTCCTACCGCAAGCCGCTCATCCTGATGACGCCGAAGTCGCTCCTGCGCCACAAGCTCGCTGTGTCGGACGCAGCCGATTTCACCACGGGCTCGTCCTTCCACCGCGTGCTGTGGGACGATGCGGACGCGCAGAAGAACACCGGCAAATCGACGATCGAACTCAAGACCGACGACAAGATCCGCCGCGTCGTGATGTGCTCCGGCAAGGTCTACTACGACCTGCTCGAAAAGCGCGACGCCGAGGGGATCGACGACGTCTACATCATGCGGGTGGAGCAGTTCTATCCCTTCCCGGCGCTCTCGCTGGTCAAAGAGATGGAGCGCTTCCCGAACGCCGATGTCGTGTGGTGCCAGGAAGAACCCAAAAACCAGGGTGCCTGGACGTTCATGGAACCCAACATCGAATGGGTGCTCTCGCGCATCCGTTCGGACAAGGTGCGCCCCGTCTATGCCGGTCGCGCCGCCGCTGCCTCGCCCGCGACGGGCCTGGCCAGCCAGCACAAAGCACAGCAAGCCGCGCTCGTTCTCGACGCGCTGACCATCGAAGGATAAGAGATTATGAGCACCGAAGTTCGTGTTCCCACGCTGGGCGAAAGCGTGACCGAGGCCACCGTTGCGACCTGGTTCAAGAAACCGGGCGATGCGGTCGAAGCCGATGAAATGCTCTGCGAGCTGGAGACCGACAAGGTCACGGTCGAGGTTCCGGCCCCCGCCGCTGGCACGCTGGGCGACATCGTGGCGAACGAGGGCGACACCGTGGGTGTCGACGCGCTCCTCGCAAATATCGAGGAAGGCTCCGGCGCCAAGCCCGCGAAGAAATCCGAGGCCAAGGAAGAACCCGCCAAGGAAGCGGCTCCGGCCAAGTCCTCCGGCGGTGGCGACAGCGTCGACATCATGGTCCCCGCACTGGGCGAGAGCGTGAGCGAGGCGACGATCTCCACCTGGTTCAAGAAGGTCGGCGACACCGTTTCGGCCGACGAGATGCTGTGCGAGCTGGAGACCGACAAGGTCTCGGTCGAAGTGCCGGCACCCTCCGCCGGGACCATCGCCGAAATCCTCGCGGACGAGGGCGACACCGTCGCGGCCGGCGCCAAGCTCGGCGTCATCTCCGCCTCCGGCGATGCGCCGGCACCGTCCGCCAAGGCCGAAGAGCCGAAGGGCGATGAGGCCCCTGCCGCCGGGTCCGACAAGGATGTCGAAGACGCACCGTCCGCCAAGAAGATGATGGCCGAAGCCGGGCTCAAGCCCGAGGACGTCAAGGGCAGCGGTCGTGATGGCCGCGTGATGAAGGAAGACGTGCAGGCCGCCATCTCGGCCTCCAAGTCCGCGCCCAAGTCGTCGGCACCTGCCGCCGCCCCGGCCCAGGCGCCCCGCGCCCCGGTGTCGGCCCAGGACGAGGCCCGCGAAGAACGCGTCAAGATGACCCGCCTGCGCCAGACCATCGCGCGCCGCCTCAAGGAAGCCCAGAACACCGCCGCCATGCTCACCACCTACAACGAGGTGGACATGACCGCGGTCATGGAACTGCGCAACGAATACAAGGACCTGTTCTTCAAGAAGCACGGCATCAAGCTCGGCTTCATGTCCTTCTTCGTTAAAGCCTGCTGCCACGCGCTGAAAGAGGTGCCGGACGTCAACGCCGAGATCGACGGGACCGACGTGATCTACAAGAACTACGTCCACATGGGCGTGGCGGTGGGCACGCCCACGGGTCTCGTGGTGCCGGTCGTGCGTGACGCCGACCAGATGAGCTTCCACGGCATCGAGGCGACGATCAACGAGCTTGGCACCAAGGCCCGCGACGGCAAGCTGTCGATGGCCGACATGCAGGGCGGCTCGTTCACCATCTCGAACGGCGGCGTCTACGGCTCGCTCATGTCCTCGCCGATCCTGAACCCGCCGCAGTCGGGCATCCTCGGCATGCACAAGATCCAGGAGCGGCCGATGGTCGTGAACGGCGAGATCGTGATCCGCCCGATGATGTACCTCGCCCTCAGCTACGACCACCGCATCGTCGACGGCAAAGGCGCCGTGACCTTCCTCGTCCGTGTGAAAGAAGCGCTCGAGGATCCGCGCCGCCTGCTGATGGATCTGTAAGATCGGTGGGTGAGGCCGACCATATCGCGCAAAGGGGCGCGCGCCATCCAGTGTGGGCGCGTCCGATGTGCTGGTGGTCGGCGCTTTACTCTGGAAGCTCGACCGCCATGGATACGACGCACATCATCTCCAAGGTGCCCTACTCGCCCAAAAGTAGCGCACACACCAATGCGGAACGAATGGGGACGTCAATCAAGGCCATTGTATCTGGCCTCGCTATTGCCACTGCCGGCTATGCTGGCCCGGCAAATGCACAGATTGCCATTAGTGACCATGTCGAGACGGCAGCGATCATCAATGTCGCAGAGAACCTTTGCGACATCAATTTTGGTGACCGTCTACTTCACCATGTAATGCTGGCAGCGTCCGAAATGAGCATTGGCATTGAAGCCGCGGCTGTGCTCACTGATCGCCGACATGCGGAGATCGTGTCTTATCTGAATCAGACAAGAAAGCTGGACGAGTTCTGCAATAATGCTCGGGCAGGAAAGCTTAGGTGACCCAGGTCGAAACACGCTTTGCCCGCCACCCCAACAGGGAGGCGCAATGAATGACCGTCGCTCTCTGGGGCCTCATCGGACTGGCGCTCTTGATCCTCGTCCATGTCAGCGTGGACAGTTTCCTCCTGAAGGGCAGCGTCGGCAACGCCTGGACAGTCGGCGCGCGCGACACGCCGCCGCAGATCGGCCCCGTTGCGGGCCGGGCGCACCGGGCGCTGTGGAACCTTCTGGAAACCGCCCCCGCCTTCATCGCTCTCGTGCTGGTCGCCGAGCTTGCCGACCGGGGCGGCGGCTGGATCACATGGGGCGTCGGCCTCTACCTCGCGGGCCGCATCTCCTATCTTCCGGCCTATCTCTCGGGTCTGCCGTGGGTGCGCACCGGCTTCTGGCAGCTGTCCATGGTCGGGATCGTCCTCTTGCTGATCGGCGTGATTGCCGGGTAAGGGGGAGGGGATGAGCGACGAGATCGACGACCAGGCCCGCGCGGAACGCGAGCGGATCACCGACACGGCGCAGACCGAGCTGGACGCGCTCGAGGCCGGGGTCATCCCGTTGCGTCGGCTCGTCAACACATGGGCCATCCGTGTTTTCGTCTTCGCGATCATCGTCATCATCGTCGCGCGCGTGACCGGCAGCGGACGTGACTGGGTGATTCCGGCCATTGCGATCTATGGCGCCTTCTCGCTCGCCCTCGCCTTCCTGATGCGCCACCTGCACCGGAACAGCATCGACAAGACCCGTGCGCGGATCACCGCCGCATCGGACTCGCTCGATCGTGAACTGGACCGACGCGATGATTGACCACGAGCCACCCCGCGCGCGATATGGCCGCGCTCCGGTCCGGAGCGTCACGAAAGGTCCGACCATGCCCCTCCGCCGCGCCGTCCCGCTCGTCGCCGTCCTCTCGCTCGCCGCCTGTGCGATGCCGATCGAAGTCGACCAGCCGCCCGTCCCCTACATCACGCTGAAACCGCTGAACGAAGTCGGGCGGTCGTCCTTCACCGTGCGCGCCTTCAACGAGGAAAGCGGGCGCGCGCGCGAGATGTCGGGCATCCCCTGCACCTTCGGCGGGGATGGATTCGTCTCGACCTTCACCGCGCCCGCCGTCGTCACCGCCCCCAACATGGGGCCGCGCACACCGCCCGCCTCGGTCAAATGCAGCTACGATGGCCGCACCAAGACCCGCTCGCTCACCCCGGTGAACCAGACCATCGGGCAGATCGCCGGCACCGTCTCGGCCGGCGCGAACGCCGGTGTCGTCGGTGTGCTCGTCGGCGGGGCCGTGGCCGCCGCCCAGACCGTCACCCGCGACAAGGAGGCGGACGTCTGGGGCTACCCCGACGTCTCGATCACGTTCGACTGATGCTCTGCGCGCTGCATATCCCCGCATCCGCCGCCCGGTCGCGCGCGGTGGACAATGCGCGCCGCACCGGTGAGGATCGCCCGGGTTGGGACACCGACACCTGCCGGAACTCGGCGCGCCTGTCACGGACACGGGCGCCATTCACCGGACCTCAAATCTGCGGAGCAACGCAATGACACCCGAACTCACCGTCCTCGCCCTCGCAGCCCTGCTTCAGGCGGTGCAATTCGGCCTCATGTCGGTGCCCGCCAACCTCGAGCTGGGGCCGGGCAAGACGACCTCGCCCCGCGACACCTCGCGCCTCAAGACCCCGCTGATGGATCAGGTTTCGGACAAGACCGGGCGGCTCTACCGCGCCTTCAACAACCACTTCGAAGCGCTGATCCTTTTCACCATTGCGGTGGTCGTCGTGTCCATTTCGGATCAATCGACCCTTTTCACCACGACCTGCGCATGGGTCTATCTGGGCGCGAGGATTCTCTACATCCCGGCCTACTATTTCGGGTGGGCGCCGTGGCGCTCGCTCATCTTCTTCGTGGCGTTTCTCGCCACCTTCGCAATGATCCTGGCGGCGCTGTTCTGACCGGGGTGTGCACATAATCGTATGTACGCGGTGTGCACACCATGTGTACGCGCTGTGCATGACAGAAAACGGCCAAGGAGGGACCTATGGCAGACTATGATGTGATCGTGATCGGAAGCGGCCCGGGCGGCTATGTCTGCGCCATTCGGTGTGCGCAACTCGGGCTCAAGACGGCCTGCGTCGAAGGGCGCGATACGCTGGGCGGCACCTGCCTCAACATCGGCTGCATCCCGTCCAAGGCCCTGCTCCACGCGACCCATTCGCTGCACGAGGCCGAGCACAATTTTGCGTCCATGGGCCTCAAGGGCAAGTCGCCCTCGGTCGACTGGAACCAGATGAAGGCCTACAAGGACGACGTGGTCGCCCAGAACACCAAGGGCATCGAATTCCTCTTTAAAAAGAACAAGGTGGACTGGCTCAAAGGCTGGGGCAAGATCACCGGCAAGGGCGAGGTTCAGGTCGGCGACGAGACTCACAAGGCCAAGAATATCGTGGTCGCGACCGGATCCGAGCCATCCAGCCTGCCGGGTGTCGAGATCGACGAAAAGGTCGTCGTGACCTCCACCGGCGCGCTCGAGCTGGGCAAGGTGCCCAAGAAGATGGTCGTGATCGGCGCGGGCGTCATCGGGCTCGAGATGGGCTCGGTCTACGCGCGGCTGGGGACCGAGGTGACGGTGGTCGAATACCTCGACCACATCACGCCGGGCATGGATGGCGAAGTGTCCAAGCAGTTCCAGAAGCTTTTGAAAAAACAAGGGCTTGAGTTCATCCTTGGTGCTGCGGTGCAAAAGGTCGACGCGACCAAGACCAAGGCGAAAGTGACCTACAAGCTCAAGAAGGACGACAGCGAAGAGGTGCTCGACGCCGACGTCGTCCTCGTCGCCACGGGCCGCAAAGCGTTCACCGACGGGGTCGGCCTCGAAGAGGTCGGCGTGAAGACCAACGACCGCGGCGTGATCGAAACCGATCACTGGAAAACCAACGTCGACGGCATCTGGGCCATCGGCGACGTCACCCCCGGCCTGATGCTCGCCCACAAGGCCGAGGACGAGGGGATGGCGGTCGCCGAATCCATCGCGGGCCATGCGGGCCATGTGAACTATGACGTGATCCCCGGCGTGATCTACACGGTGCCTGAGGTGGCAGCGGTCGGAAAGACCGAGGAAGCGTTGAAAGAGGAAGGGCGGGCCTACAAGGTCGGCAAATTCTCGTTCATGGGCAACGCCCGTGCCAAGGCGGTCTTCCAGGGCGACGGGTTCGTGAAGGTCCTGTCGGACAAGGAAACCGACCGTATCCTTGGCGTGCACATCATCGGACCGTCGGCTGGTGACCTGATCCACGAGGCCTGTGTGGCCATGGAATTCGGTGCGGCAGCCGAAGACCTCGCCCGGACCTGTCATGCCCACCCGACCTTTTCCGAAGCGGTGCGCGAAGCGGCGCTCGCCTGTGGCGACGGGCCGATCCATATGTGACGGGGTGTTGCGCCGCGGGCTTCGCCCGCGTCGCGGCGGGGCCTCGCTGCGCTCGGCCGGGGCGACCCCCAGGCCGAAGCGCGGGGCTGTGATCGGGTAGGGGGGCTGTCTGCCCCCCTCGCCCTTCGGGCTCACCCCCCGAAGGTTTCCTCAAACAGAGAAGATGAACGGTCCACCCCCTGCATCTGGGTGCAGGGGGCTTCTCCGTTTACGGCCCTGGCTCCTCAGCTGGTGCCGCATCGCAGGCATAGCGCCTTAACCTTAATGGCGCGTTAACGTGTCCCTTCTCTGTTTCCGAAAACCTCGGGGGGCGTCGGCCAGCTTGCTGGCCGGCGTGGGGGCAGCGCCCCCTCGGACCGTCACGCCCGCGCAGGTTCAGGGGGCTTGAAATGCAAACGCCGCGCCCGAAGGGCGCGGCGCGTCGCGACGGCGAAGCCGGCGCAAATTCCGTCAGACGCCCGCGTCCACGATCGCATCTGCGAGGATGTCGACGGTGTCTTTGTTCAGACCAGCAATGTTCATACGGCTGTCGCCGACCATGTAGATTCCGTGCCGCTCTTTCATATCCGCCACTTGTTCAGGCGTTGCGCCGAGGCGGGAGAACATGCCGCGGTGCTCGGCGATGAAGCCGAAGCGATCCGACCCCGTGCGCGCCTGCAACGCTTCGGCCAGCTGGGTGCGAAGGCCGAGCATGGTCAGGCGGACGTCCTCAAGTTCGGTTTCCCACTCCGTGCGCAGCGCCGGATCGTCGAGGATCATCTGAACGACCCTTGCCCCGTGATCCGGCGGGAATGAGAAGTTCTGACGGTTCAGATGTGTGAGGTTCTGCTGGGTCACAGCGGTCATCTTGTCGTCCGGCGACACGGCCATTAGCAGGCCCGTCCGTTCGCGGTAGACCCCGAAGTTCTTGGAGCAGCTCGCCGCGATCAGCGTTTCGGGCAGGGTCGAGGCGACGTGGCGCACGCCGGCGGCATCTGCCTCCAGCCCGTCGCCGAAGCCCTGGTAGGCGATGTCGATGAGCGGCAGCACGCCCTTCTTGGACAGAAGCTCGGTCACCTCGCGCCATTGTTCGAGGTTGATGTTCGCGCCGGTCGGGTTGTGGCAGCAGCCGTGCAGGATCACGACGTCGCCCGGGCGCACGCCGTCGAGGTCGGCCATCATGCCGGAGAAATCCACCGCCCGCGTCTCGTCGTCGAAGTAACGGTAGGGTTTCATTGTCATCTTGAGGTGCTTGATGATCGACAGGTGGTTGGGCCAGGTGGGGTCCGAGACCCAGACGGTCGCGTCGGGGTTCGCCATCTTCACGAGTTCCAGCGCCTGGTGGATCGCGCCGGTGCCGCCGGGCTGGGCCGCGCCAGCGAGCAGGTCTTCCTCTACCGCACCGCCGAGGACGAGACCCGACAGCGCCTTCACGAAGGCCGGATCACCGCCAAGCGCCGTGTAGCTCTTGGTGGTTTCAGCCTCCCAGAGCTGTTTTTCGGCTGCCTTGACCGCGCGCATGACAGGGGTGT
Source organism: Maritimibacter sp. UBA3975 (assembly GCF_002384975.1). Taxonomy (NCBI): domain Bacteria; kingdom Pseudomonadati; phylum Pseudomonadota; class Alphaproteobacteria; order Rhodobacterales; family Roseobacteraceae; genus Maritimibacter; species Maritimibacter sp. UBA3975. The sequence goes on along the minus strand of NZ_DGCP01000011.1, from coordinate 254,290 downwards.
TCCCGGTCGGGTCCTTGTAGACCCCGACGCCGAGGTCGACCTTGGTGTCGCGCGGATCTTCGCGGTATTCGACCATGAGCGCCATGATCTTGTCCTGCGCCTGTGCGTTCAGGTGTTCGAACATTTCATCTCTCCGATTGCGGCCCGCGGGCCTCTCATGCGTCGCCGGTGGCGACCTTCAGATCGTTGTACATGCCCCATTCCGCCCAGGACCCGTCGTAGATCGCGTGGCGCGGGTGGCCGATACGCGCGAGGGCGAGGTCGATGATCGCCGCGGTCACGCCGGAACCGCAGGAGGAGATCACCGGTTTGGCGAGGTCGATGCCCGCCGCGTCGAAGGCCGCGCGCAACCCGCCCTCGTCCTTCATCGTGCCGTCCGGGTTCAGGAGGTCACGGAAGGGCAGGTTGCGCGAATTCGGGATATGGCCCGAGCGCAGCCCGTCGCGCGGTTCCGGCGCCTCGCCACGAAAGCGGTCGGCGGCGCGGGCATCGACGATCTGCCAGTCGCCCAGCTTGGCGGCGGCGGCCACCTGCGTCACGTCCTTCACCATATCGGCCTGCCGGCTCACGGTCATGTGGCGGTCGCGGATGACGGGGGGCATATCCTCCAACTCGCGTCCCTCGGCCTGCCATTTCGGAAGGCCCCCGTCGAGCACGGCGACATCGGTCTTGCCCATCAGGCGGAAGGTCCACCAGACGCGGGGGGCCGAGAAGATGCCGGTGGAATCGTAGACCACGACCTGATGGCCGTCCCCGATGCCCATCGCGCGCATCCGCGACATGAACTTTTCGACCGGCGGCGCCATGTGCGGCAGGTCCGAGCGGGCGTCGGAGACCTCGTCGATGTCGAAATAGCGCGCGCCGGGGATATGGCCCGCGTCGTATTCCGCACGCCCGTCTCGGCCTGCGTCCGGCATGTGCCAGGAGGCGTCGATCAGGCGCAGGTCCGGGTCGTTCAGGTGCCGGGCGAGCCATTCGGTCGAAACCAGCGTCTTCGGATCGTCCTTGGACATCGTTTTCCCTCGTTTTCGGGTCCGACCTTGCCTACCGCCGGGGCGCCGTGCTGGCAAGGGGCGGGGCGGCCGCGACGCGGCGGAACCGCGTCACCCGGGGTGGCGATGGGCGCGGTGGCCTGAGCGGCGCGCGCAGGGAGGCGCTTCTTCATCTATGCGGCCACCGCTTGAGGCTGGAGAAGGTGCGGGACGTGCTGCCCGGCGAGGACATTACAGATAGGCGGCGGTCGGTCAGACCACAGCCTGAAACACGATCCCCGCGATCACCGCGCCGGTCACGCCGAGGGTGAGGTAGAGCGCGAAGACGCGGGGTTTCACCAGCGCCCAGATCGCGGCCATTGCCGGAATGCTGCTCACGGCCCCGGCCACCATGAACGCCATCGCGGCCCCCGCGCTCATCCCCTGTTCCATGAGACCCGCAAGCAGGGCCGGGGCGACATAGGAGTTGAGGTAGGCAGGCATCCCGACGAGGGCCGAGAGCGCGATTGTCCCGACACCTTCGCCGCCGACGACCGAGGCGATGAGCTCGGCAGGCATGTAGGCGATGAGCAGGGCCTCGAGGACATAGGCCAGCACCAACCACTTGACGAGGAAGACGAGGTTCTCCCAACCCTCGGTGCGGAAGCTCTCACGCCGGTCGGCCTCGGTCCAGATCTTCCAGTGCGGGCGGCCCGTGGCGGGGTTCGCGCCACAGCCGCAGCCTTGTTTCGGGCGGGGCTTGGCGACGTTGGCGAGCACGCCGGTGCGGGCGATGGCCATCGTCACGAACCCGCCGAACAGGCCCAGCCCGACCGCTGCCGTTGCCTTGCCGATGGCGAAGGGCCAGTCGAGCGCTGCGGCGGTGATGAGGAGCGAGCCGGGGTCGATCAGGGGGGAGGCGAGCCAGAAGGCCATGATCGCCGCAATCGGCGCGCCGAGGGCGATGAGTCCGGCGACGAAGGGGATCACCTCGCAGGAGCAGAAGGGCGCGAGTCCGCCGAACAGGGCGGCGAGGACGATGGCCGTCGCCTCGCGCCCCTCGAAAGCGCGCCCGATGAGAGTCTCGGCGCCCGAGGCCTTGAGATACGCCACGAGCGCGACCGCGAAGAGGATGAAGGGCAGCGTGCCCCCGAACGCCCGCGCCGCGTCGCCGGTGATGTGGCCCAGGCGGGCCGGGTCCAGGATGGCGACGGCGAGCAGGCAAAGGGCGGACACGGTCCAGGGCGACTTCGCCCGTTTGAGGATGTCGCCGAAAGAAGGGCTGCGGGGGGCTGTGCTGTCGGTCATGCGGCGTCCTCGGCGTTCCGGGTGGCGAGGGGGGCATCGGCACAGCACGCTTCGAGGATGTAGGCGGCCAGAAGCCGCAGTTGTTCGTATTCGGCGCGGTTGATCGTTTCGCGCCCGCGTTTCTCCTGGCTGACGAGTCCGCCGCCCACGAGCGATTTGAGGTGGTGGGCGAGGGTGGACTGGGCGATGCCCGTCCGCTCCTGAATGGCGGCGATGTTCAGGCCGTCTTCTCCGGCGCGCACGAGCGTCTTGAGGACGTCGAGGCGGTGCTCCGATCCGATGGCGGCGAAACCTGCGGCTGCGAGGGCGGGGGTCATGCGGGACTCCGTATCAAACGATATAACTAGTTTTATAGTTGATTCGACCCACAAAGCAACCCGTCTTTCTTCGGGGTCCTGCGTGCCGCCCCACCACTCTACGTTTTTTCCGGAATTTTAGAGAAGTAGAGATGAATACTGTTTTGTTTCAGTGACATGCCAGATCGTCGCCGGCCACCTTCACATGGATTCAGCCTTTCGCCGCATCGCCAAGCGCCATGCGCAGCGCCCGGTCGAGCCCGTCGCGAAACCGCGACCTGTCCGCTTTCGAGAACGCCTTGCCCCCGCCCTGCCGGAACGGATTGGCAGCCCGCAGGTCGGTCATCAGGTCGCGCGTTGCCAGCGCCTGACCCACGTTCGCGACCGTCAGCGGCTCGCCATCATGCTTCACAACCCGTGCCCCGGCCTCGACGCATTTCGCGGCGAGCGGGATGTCCCCGGTCACCACGACGTCGCCGGGCCCGGCGCGTTCGGCGATCCACTTGTCGGCCTCATCCGGGCCGTCCGGGACATAGACCATCTCGACAAGCGGGTTGGCTGACGGGCGCAGGCCGCCATTGCACACCATCGCCAGCGGCACGCGGTGGCGCGTCGCGACCGCTTCCGCCTCGGCCTTGACCGGGCAGGCGTCGGCATCGACGTAGATCACGCGTAGAGCGCCTCGGCGTGGAACGCGACGTGCTCTTCCATGAAGCTCGACACGAAGAAATAGCTGTGATCGTACCCGGGCTGGAGCCGCACGACGGACTGCTGGCGGCGCTGCCCGATCTCGCGCATCAGGGTTTCGGGCATGAGCAGGTCGATGAACTGGTCCTTGGTTCCGGTGTCGATAAGCATCGGCCCGTCGAACCCCCGTTCGCGCATCAGAAGCACGGAATCATGCGCCTCCCACGCGTCCTGATCGTCGCCGAGATAGGCGGTGAGCTGTTTCTGGCCCCAGTCCGAGGCGGTCGGGTGGCAGATCGGGGAAAAGGCCGAGACGCTGCAAAACCGTTCCGGCAGCGTCATGGCAATGGTGAGCGCGCCGTGACCGCCCATCGAATGCCCGGTGATCGCCTGCCGCTCGGGGTCCAGCGCGAAGGTGTTGAACAGAAGCTCCGGCAAATCCTCGGTGACATAGTCCCACATGCGGAAATGCTGCGACCACGGCTGTTCGGTCGCGTTGACGTAAAAGCCCGCGCCCTGTCCGAGGTCGAAAGCCTCGTCATCCGCGACGCCGGGGCCGCGCGGGGACGTGTCGGGAAACACGAGGGCGAGGCCCTGTTCGGCGGCCCATGCCTGCGCCCCGGCCTTGGTCATGGCGTTCTCATGGGTGCAGGTGAGGCCCGAGAGATACCACAGCACCGGCACCGGCCCATCGCGCGCCTCGGCGGGGAGGAACAGGCCGAAGGTCATGTCGGTCCCGGTGGCGCGGGAGGCGTGGGAAAATACGCCCTGTGTGCCGCCGAAGCAGGCGTTTTCGGATTTGAGTTCCATCGGGTTCCCCTTGCTGTGCGTCGCGCCGACCTGACCACGGGCCGCGCGTCAGGGCAAGGAGTCAGGCGCGTCCGCCGTCTGAGGCGAGGACCGAGGGGTCGATCCCGAGCGTCTTGAGCGCACGCGCCCATTTGGAGCCGTTGTCCGCGTCAAAGACGATCGCCTCGTCCGCATCCGCCATGAGCCATGCGTTCTGCTGCAATTCGTCTTCGAGCTGCCCCGGCCCCCAGCCTGCATAACCCAGTGCCGTGATCGCCTGTCGCGGGCCCGCGCCCTTGGCGATGTCCACAAGGATGTCTTTCGTGGCGGTCATGGCGAAGGTGGTATCCACGGCAAGCGTGCCGCCGCCGCCCTCGTAGTCGCCGGAATGGAGGACGAATCCGCGCCCGCCTTCGACCGGGCCACCGAAGTGCACGCCGATTCCTTCGCTCCCCGTGCCGCGCACGATGTCGAGCTGTTCCAGCACATCGTCGAGTTTGATGTCCGGCACGGTCTTGTTCACGATCAGCCCCATCGCGCCTTCATCCGAATAGGCGCAGAGAAAGACCACGCTGTTTTCAAAGCGCGGGTCGCCCATACCGGGCATGGCGATCAGGAGCTTGCCGGCCAGATCACTGAGTTCAGGCGTTTTGTCCATCGCCCAAAGATGGGCACGGCGGTGGCGCGTTTGCAAGACCCGACCCGGGATCGCGCGCGGCTGGCAGGAATGTGACTTTTGCTTCAGCCGATGCTGGCTATATCGGGTGCATGAAGTTTGCACCCTTGCCTCTTTTCGCCGCGCTGCTCGTCTCGGCCGCGCCCGTCGTCGCCGAGCCGGCCCCGGCGCAGGTCACGCTCCTGCCCGGCTGGCGTATGGACAACGGGCACCATATGGCCGCCCTGCGGGTGACCCTGGATGACGGGTGGAAGACTTACTGGCGCGCGCCGGGCGAGGGGGGCATTCCCCCGGAGGTCGACTGGTCCCAGTCGGTGAACGTGGCGGGCGTGACCTATCACTGGCCCGTGCCGGAGGTCATCAGCCGCGACGATATGACCACCATCGGCTACAAGCATGAGCTGATCCTGCCGCTGGAACTGACGCCGGCGCAGGCAGGCGATCCGATCCATATCGACGCTGATATCCTCGTCGGGATCTGCGAGGAAATCTGCGTGCCGCTCGAGGCGCAGGTTGATGCCGTTCTGAACGACACCGACCGCGACCCGGACCCGGTGATCGAACGCGCGTTGGCCGCCCGTCCCGACACGGCCGGCGAGGCGGGGGTCGTTACGGCCTCCTGCACGCGCGAGGATTTGTCGGACGGCGTGCGTGTGACCGCGCGCCTCGACATGCCCGCCATCGGCGCCGACGAGATTGTGGTGATGGAGGCCGACAATCCGACGATCTGGGTGTCGGAGGCCGTGTCCGTTCGCGACGGCGCCGGGCACCTCGTGGCCCATGCCGATTTCGTGCCGCCCAACGCCCGCCCGTTCGAGATGACAAGCGACGACCTGCGCCTTACCGTGATTGCGGCGGGTCGGGCCGTGGATATCGACGGGTGCGATCTCTCAGACTGAGCGCGGGCGCAGCGCGAGGGCTGCGAGATAGGCCCCGACCGAGATCACGAGTGATCCCAGCAGGAACAGCCCGCCCGCCAGCCCGATTGACCCGCTTCCGCCCGGCAGTGCGCCGGTCACCAGAACCCAGCCCATCGTTACGGCAAAGAGCGCGGCCAGAAGCACCACGGACACGCTCATGATCCGCGCCACCCAGGGCGCGCGCCGCCCGATGGCGAGCGCGTGGCGCAGGGCGCCCATCTGACGGCGCAGATCCTCCTGCATGGCGAGGATCGCGGGCACGACCAGCAGCACGAGGATGAAGCCGAAGCCAAGCCCGTAGACCAGCGTGATGACCGTGGGCTTGAGGAACTGCGCCTGTTGCGACCCTTCGAACAGGAGCGGCAGGAGTCCGAGAACGGTTGTCGCGGTGGTCAGGAACACGGGCCGCAGGCGGTCCGCTGTCGCGTCGATGACCGCATGGCGGATGCCACGGTCGGCCGCGTATTCATCCACCGTCGACACCAGCACGATGGAATCGTTGATGATGATCCCGACCATGCCGATCAACCCGACGACCGAGAACATCGACAAGGGAACGCCCCAGGCATTGTGGCCGTAGATCGCGCCGATCAAGCCGAAGGGGATGATTGCCATGACGACGAGGGGCCGGGTCCAGCTCGAGAAAATCCAAGCCAGCACGATGTAGATGCCGATGAGGCAGATGATGAGACCGAGGAGCGCGTCAGACAGGAACCGGTCCTCCTGCTCGCTCAACCCGGCAAAGCGGTATTCGACGCCCCAGTCCTCGGCGATGGTCGGCAGGATCGTCTCTTCGACCGCGCGCTGGATCTCCGCCGCACGCTCCCCGTCGCCCTCGTCCATGTCGCCCGTGACTTCGACCACGCGCAGCCCGTTTTCACGGTTCACACTGGCGAACCCGGTGCGTGAGGTGATCGAGACCAGATCGGCGAGGTTCACATAGTTCCCCTGATCCGTGCGCAACTGCGAGCGTTGCAGAAAGGCCAGCGACAGCTCGCTTTCCGGCAGTTCGACCCGGATCGCCGCCGAACGCATCCCGTCGGGATAGGTCGCGGCCTCGATCCCCGACAGCCGGTTGCGCAGGACCTGCCCGATCTCGTCGATGGTGAAGCCGAGCGCCTGACCCTGCGGCGTCAGTTCCAGCACCAGCTCTTCCTTGTCATAGGCGAGGCTGTCTTCAAGCGCGGAGACCTCCGGAAACTCGCCCAGTGCGGTCTTGAGGGCTTCGGCGGCGGATTTGAGCGTATCGCTGTCCGCCCCCGTAAGCTCGATGTCGAGCGCATCGCCGCCGGGGCCGAAACGGCCGCCGCGGAACGTGAACTCCTCGAGCAGCGGGTGATCGGGCACGTTGTCCTGCGCGATCGAGACGAATTCGAACGAGGAATAGGGCCGCAGGTCCGCGTCGATCAGCTCGATGGTGATGGAGCCCAGAAGGTCCGCGTCCTTGTCCTCGGCGCTGGCAAGGCCGCGTCCGGACGAGCCGCCGATCTCGGCCAGAACGTAGGTGACCGGGTTGCGCCCGTGTTCCTCCTCCAGCGCGGCGCCCGTGGCATCGACCGACGCCTGAAGGTCGCTCAGGAAGTCGAGCGTATCGGCCCGCGTGGCACCGTTCACCATCGCGAAGTTGCCCGTTACCGTGCCTTGTTCGGGTGCGTTGAAGAAGCGGAAGGGCACGTCGCCGCGAATGAACAGCGCGGCCTGCGTCGCCAGGAGCAGGACGGCCCCGGCAAAGACCGCGTAACGCCCCGTCACGACGAGGGACATGATGGGCCGGAAGACCCGCTCACGGAACCACCGGAATCCCTTGTTCACCTGCCGCGAGGGCCAGTCGTACCAGTGCTCCTTGGCCGCGTGGGCCAGCGCATGGGACATGTGATTGGGCAGGATCAGGAAGCACTCGACCAGCGACGCGGCGAGCACGGCGATCACCGTGAAGGGCACATCCGCGATGAAGTCACCGAACCGCCCGCCGATAAGCGTGAGGCCGAAGAAAGCGATGATGGTGGTGAGGGTCGAGGAAAACACCGGTGCGAACATGCGCCGCGCGGCGTTCTCGGCGGCCTCCACCGGGCCTTCGCCCCGTCGTCGCGCCCGGAAATCCGCGTGTTCGCCCACGACGATGGCATCGTCCACCACGATGCCCAGCGTGATGATGAGCGCGAAGAGCGAGATCATGTTGATGGTCAGACCGAGCGCATACATGATCGCGATGGCCGCGAGCATCGATACCGGAATCCCCGCCGCGACCCACAGCGCCGTGCGCGCATTGAGGAACAGAAACAGCGTGATGAGCACGAGGACGAGGCCCATCGCCCCGTTCTCCATAAGGATGTTGAGACGCCCGGTGATAAGCTCAGCGCGCGTGCGGATCAGGTCGATCGAGACGCCTTCGGGCAGGGTCGTCATCATCTCGGCCGCAACTTCCTCGACCGTGCGCTGGATGCCGATGGCGTCGCCGGCCGCGTTGCGCACGACGCTGACGGTGACCGCCGGGTTTTCGCCCACGAAGAACGTGCGGGCGCGGTCCACGCCCTCCACCCGGATCTCGGCCACGTCGCCGATGGTGAGCTTGGAGCCGTCGAGTTCCGAGCGCAGGACGATCCCCGATATGTCCTCGGCGCTGCGCTTTTCGACCCCCGCACGCACCCGTGCCGCGCCCGAGGCCACGCTGCCCGCCGGGCTCGCATCCGCTTCGCTCGCGATAGCCTGCGCGATCTCGGGCATCGTGACATCGTAGCGCACGAGGTCGGCGGTGCGCACCTCCACGACGGTCTGGGGCGCGACGACACCGTTGATCGAGGTGCGCGTCACGCCCTCCTGAAACAGCCGCGCGACCATCTCGTCCGAGAACCGGGCGAGCTGGTCGATGCCCACGGGGCCGGTGATGACCACGTCCGTCACCCGGTCACGCCAGCCGCCGCGCGTGATGCGGGGGTCTTCCGCCGCGTCGGGCAGGGTGTTCACCCCGTTTACCGCCGTCGTGACGTCATCCAGCGCCTGCGACATGTCCCAGCCCGGCTCGAACTCCAGCCGGATGCTGGCGCTGCCCTCGCGGGCGCGCGATGAGCTTTCCTCGACGCCGTCGACCGAGAGCAGGGTGGGTTCGAGCACCTGCACGATGCCTGCGTCCACGTCCTCGGCCCCCGCACCGCTCCATGTGACGCTGACGCGGATGTCGTCCACCACCACGTCCGGGAAGAACTGCGCCCGCATGTTTGGGAGCGCCATGCTCCCCGCCACGATCAGGAGGACGAACAGGAGGTTCGCGACCGTCGCGTGGCGCGTGAAATAGGACAGGACCCCGCCCGCGTTGAACCGCGTCGCCATCTCAGCCCCCCATCCGGCTTTCGATGCGTTCGACCATCCGGGCCGGAACCTCGGGCTTGCGCAATTGGGTCAGGATGCGTTCGCGGGCGTCGGTGGGCAGCATTTGATTGCCCTCGACGAAAGAGATGAGGCGCGTGCGCCGGTCGTCGTCCAGAGCGATCATCGACGGGGCGTCGGCCGCTTCTGCCGCCGCTTCGCCTGCCTGCGGGTCGGTGCGCTGGGGGCGGACACGGATACCGGCGCCGAGCGTGGGCGTGCGTTCCTCGACCACTTCGCGGCCTTCGAGCTGGGCGGCCTCGATCAGCACCGTGTCGCCCTGCCGCCGCGCGACAGTGACAGTGACTTCTTCAAGCCGGTCTTCGTCGCCCAGCACCAGAACGGTACCGGAGGAGGACACGGCGCTTGCAGGCAACTCGGCGACGCCCGTGATCTCGGGTTCGCGGATGGTCACGGTCACGAAATCGCCGGGGCGAAAACCCGGCGCGGACGACAGGGTCGCGAAGATCAGCCGCCCGGTCTGCCCGTCGCCGACCGCGGCGCTTTCGCGCGCGATGGTGCCCGTGGCCACGAGGTTGAAGCCGGACAGATCGAGGCTTGCCGTCACGTCGGCGGGAACGAGGTCGCCGTCGCCGTCCAGAAGCCGCGCGTATTGGGCGGTGGACAGTCGGAAGCTCACCTCGAGCGCGTCCGGGTCCACCAGCGTTGCGAGCTGTTCGTTGGCTGTCACGAGCCGCCCCTGCAGTGCTGCGACATCGGCCAGCGCCCCCGTGAATTCGGCGGTGATCGTCGCCTCGGCCAGTCGGCGCTCGGCCTCGTTCAGCGCGATCCGGGCGCGCTCCAGCGCGATCTCGGAGGAAGAGACGCGGGCGCGTGCGGCGTTGACGTTTGATCGCGCAGCGAGGACGGCCTGTTCCGCGGAACTTTCGGACAGGCGCGCATTCTCCAGCTCGGCGGCCAGCCCCACGCCCCGGTCCAGAAGGTCCTGCTGGCGCGACACGGCGGTCTGGCGCAGTTCGTACTGTCGCCGCGCACTGGCAAGGTCATCCTGTTCGAGGATCAGCGCCGCCTCGGCATCCGACACTTCCGCCTCTGCCTCGGCAAGGTCCGCGCGGGCGAGCGAGACGGCGTCTTCAAGGTCCGTGGGGTCGATGGTCACGAGCATCTGGCCCTGCTCGACCCGCCCCCCCTCGATGAAATTGTCGCCAAGCTCCACCACGGTCCCGCCGGTGCGCGCGCGGATTTCCAGCGTGCGGCGCGACTGCACCTCGCCGAATGCCTCGAGCACCGGGGCGACGGTCCCGCCAGTCACGGTCACGACGTTGACCGAATAGACCCGCTCACGCGCGGGCATCGAACCGCTTTCGCGGCTCATCCGGGTTTCGACCGCGTCGCGCACGACATAGGCGGCGAACCCCAGTGCCGTGACGGTCAGCGCGGCGAGGAACAACCCGGTGAGGGAGCGGCGAAGAAAGCGCATGGAGCGATCCGTTTCAAACTGCACGACAACCCTGCCCGCACCCGGCGACGCTGGCAATCAAGCAGGGGTGACAAGGGTGTTACGAGCTTAAACGGCGCTCGGTCCTATTTCCGTCGCTTGTGTTCGTCGAGACGGGGCAGGATTTCCACGAAGTTGCAGGGGGCGTGGCGGTAGTCGAGCTGATAGGCGAGGATTTCGTCCCAGGCGTCCTTGCAGGCCCCGGTGGAGCCGGGCAGGGCGAAAAGATAGGTGCCATTGGCCACGCCGCCCGTCGCGCGGCTTTGCACCGCCGAGGTGCCGATCTTCTGCATCGACACGAGGGTGAAGACGGTGGCAAAGGCCTCGATCTCTTTCTCGTAGACGTCGCGGTGCGCTTCCACGGTCACGTCCCGGCCCGTGAGGCCCGTACCGCCGGTCGAGATGACCACGTCGATCTCCGGGTTCGCACACCAGTCGGCGAGCTTGGCCGCGATCACCTCACGTTCGTCCCTGACGATCGTGCGGTCGGCCAACACATGCCCCGCCGCTTCGATCCGGCCCACGAGCGTTTCGCCGGAGCGGTCATCCTCCACCGTGCGGGTGTCAGAGACCGTCATCACGGCGATGCGGACGGGGATGAAGTCCTTGGACGTGTCGATGCTCATGGTCCCTCTCTCAACTTCGCCTGAAGCGCGAGGAGGTCGGACCATGCCTCGCGCTTGGAGATCGGATTGCGCAGCAGAAAAGACGGGTGGAACGTGGGAAGCGCCGGGCGTCCGGCCACCTCGCCCCATTGGCCGCGCTGGCGTGTGATGCCGGTCAGGCCCATGAGTGCGGTGAGGGCGATATTGCCCATCGGCACCACGATATCCGGGTCGGCCAGCTCGATATGGCGCATGAGGAACGGCGTGAACATGGCGATTTCCTCAGGCGTCGGGTTGCGGTTTCCGGGCGGACGCCACGGCACCACGTTGGTGATATAGAGCACGTTCTCGGTGTCCGGCGTGGTCCGGCTGCGCCCGATGGCCGCGAACATCTGGTCCAGGAGCCGCCCGGCGGGACCGACGAAGGGCCGCCCTTCACGGTCTTCTTCGGCGCCGGGGCCTTCGCCCACGACCATGATCCGCGCCGCAGGATTGCCGTCAGCAAAAACGAACGAACGTGCGCCGCGTTTCAGGGGGGAGCCTTCGAATCCCTGCATCGCGTCTGCCAGCGCTTCGAGGCTCGCCGCCGCGCCCGCGCGTTCCTTGGCCACGGCGACCCAGTCGGTCGTCTGCGGGGCATCCGGTTCCGGCGCAGCGGCGGGACCCGAGGACGGGACGAGCTGCGTGACCGGCTTAGGGGCCTGCACGGCAGCTTCATAGCGGTCGATGGGGCCCTCCGCGATCGCGTCGGTCACCCCCAGCTCGACATACCAATCGAGCAGCGCTTTCGCCTGATGCCAGTCCAGAGCCGATTCCATGACGCACAAGCTACGCCCCGGCGCGAATGGCGTCCATGCCGCTTGGCAGAACAGCAACCACACCGTAGCCTGCGGCGATGGCCGCTCTCCTGTTCATATCCGTCGGTGGGGTGCTGACCGCCTTCGTCACGCTGATGCCGTGGCGCTGGGCGTGGCGCTTGTGGGTCGCCGGGGTGCTGGCGGCCGCGACATACCTGTTCCTGCTGCCTCCCGTTCCGGGCGTCTCCAGGTCCGGGTTGACGATCGTGCTCGCGCTGATTTTCGCCGGACCCGCCACGGTCGTGACGGCGGTTCGCCTGCTGGTCCGTCAGATGCGCGGGGAGGCAGCCGAAACCCGACTGCCCGCCTTCGACACTGTCCTCCTGAGCGGCCTCGCCGTGCTCGTGGCTGGGATCGCCTTTGCCGAATATGCCGGAGTTTTCGCCGGATCGGACCAAATCGCGTTGGCGCACGCCTTGCCGGTCGTCATGGCAGCGCTCGTCGCGGGGATCGCGGTTTTTGTTCCGTGGCGGCGGGTGAGCTGGAGCCTTGGAGCATACGCGGCGGCGCTCGTCGCGCTCTCGGTCGGCTCATGGGTGCTGCACCCGCGCCTCGTTCTCGCCTCGGCAGATCGTATCGCGGCGGAGGATCACTGTATTTCGCTTCCCCTGCGCGCACGCGGGGCCATGGCGCGCGCCGACCTCACCTTCCTCACGATGGACAAGAGCGGACCCGCCGCCGGGCCGCACCCCATGTTGGTCACGCCGCAGGGCGCGAACCACCATTGGTCCTTTCGTCTCATGCGCTTCGCCGGCACCGAGACGGACCGCCCGATGCTTTACTGCACGCCGCAAGGGCAGTCGGGGTTGGTGAACGGGGAGAGCGACGCGGTCTTCGTGGACCTGAACGGCACTCTGTTCCTCGTCCCGCGCGACTTCGGCCCGGCCCCGGCGCCCCCTGAGACGCTGGGGCTTTCCGTGACCTATCCCGATTTCTCAGCCGCACTGGACGCAATGTTCCCGACCGCGTGGTTCGGCGCGGGTCTCGCCCCAACGGTTGCGCGGGCAGTGACGCGGCCCGGCGCCACGGCCCGGACCGGGCCCCACGGTCTGATCTGGCTGCCCAAGGGCGGGGGAGAGGAGCTTCTCGCGCTGCGCGAGGGCGGGCTGACCCGCACGGTGATCGACTGCTTCGGCACGACCTGCAACCACCGTTTCAGGGCGGGACGTTCCGACCGGATCATCCTGCAATACGACCGCGTCCATCTGCCCGACTGGCGCGATCTGGAAACGCGCGCGATCGACGTTTTCGCCCGGTTCCGGGTCGACTGACACCTGTCGGGGGATTGCCCGTCCCCGCGCCGCTTCCTATAAGCCGGATAACAAGGGGGTCCCGGCCATGACATTCCGCCATCGTCACCTTCTGGGGATCGAGCCGCTCCATCCCACGGAGATCACGACGCTTCTGGACCTTGCCGACACCTATGTCGATCTGAACAAACAGCCCAAGAAACGGCGTGACGTGCTGGCGGGCCTTACCCAGATCAACATGTTCTTCGAGAACTCGACACGCACGCAGGCGAGCTTCGAACTGGCGGGCAAGCGCCTTGGCGCGGACGTCATGAACATGGCGATGCAGGCGTCTTCGATCAAAAAGGGCGAGACGCTGATCGACACGGCGCTCACGCTCAACGCGATGCACCCGGACCTGATCGTGGTGCGTCATCCCCATTCGGGCGCGGTGAACCTGCTGGCCGAGAAGGTGAACTGCGCGGTCCTGAACGCGGGCGACGGGCGGCACGAACACCCGACGCAGGCCCTGCTCGACGCGCTGACGATCCGGCGGGCCAAGGGGCGGCTGCATCGGCTGTCTATCGCGATCTGCGGCGATATCGCCCACAGCCGCGTGGCGCGCTCGAACCTGATCCTGCTCGGCAAGATGGAAAACCGCGTCCGCCTGATCGGTCCGCCCACGCTCATGCCTGCCCAGATCCGCGACTTCGGGGTCGAGGTGTTCGACGACATGAAAGCGGGGCTCGAAGGGGTCGACGTGGTGATGATGCTCCGCCTGCAACGGGAGCGGATGGACGGCGGGTTCATCCCGTCCGAGCGCGAATATTATCACCGCTACGGGCTCGACGCCGAGAAACTCGCGCTCGCCAAGGATGACGCCATCGTCATGCACCCCGGCCCGATGAACCGGGGGGTCGAGATCGACGGGACCATCGCCGACGACATCAACCGTTCCGTGATCCAGGAACAGGTCGAAATGGGCGTGGCCGTGCGCATGGCGGCGATGGACCTGCTCGCCCGCAACTTGCGGGCCGAGACGGAAAACGAAGGGGTGATGGTATGAGCCGCACCGAGCTTGAACTGCCCGGCGGGACGGGCCCGCGCACGATCTGGGTCTTCCTTCTGGATATCGACCCGGCCCGGATCGACACATGGAAGGCCCCGGACCCCGACACCGGCGACTGGCCGCTGCCCGGTGCGCTCGGGCTCAAGGATCTGAACCCCGCCCATGTCGAGGTCTTCCCGGAGGGCCAGATCGCGGAATACGGGCTGACCCGCTACCTTACCGACGCCAACGGCATGAGCGTCGAGAGCGTGGCCGAGGACGCCCGGACGCTGGCGAGCCTGAGTGGCGTGATCGCGCTCGTCCACGGCAAGGCGGTCGCGGGCCAGACCGGGCATTTCGACCCGGCCCATCCGGCGCGTTTCGTGGGCCGGTATCAGGAGGAAGCGACCCTCACCGTCTCCACACCCGCCCCGGCCAGCGCCTCGACGCAGGGCAGCATTGCGGGCGGGGCCACACCGGGACAAGGGCCGCGCAAGATGCCCTGGGGTATCTTCGTCGCAATGGTCGCTGTCATCATCGCCGTCGCCGCCGTCATCATGGTGCTCGCATGACCGAAACCGCCGTCGCGACCTTCACCGGCAACCGGGCCACCTACATCAAGGAGCATGTGATGCTCGCCGCCATCGGATCGGTCCTCGCCGTGGCGCTCCTCATGGCGCTGGGCAACGAACATGCCTGGACCGGCGTGGTGGGTGCGGTCGCCGCCATCGCTGTTCGCGGCGTCTATGTCGCGTCCGAGCAGATCGGGCAGGATTGGACACTCACCCGGAGCGAGCTGATCTCGCCCGCCGGGGTGCGTGTCCCGCGCGCCGACATCGTGAAGGTGCGCACCATCTTTTCGGCCGCGCAGGTCATCACCCGGTCTGGCGACAAGTACATGATCAAGTATCAGGCCGACCCGGCCGCTACCGCTGCTACCATCCGGGGAGAAGCCGCATGAGCGTTCCCGCGGGATGGGAGGGCATCCTCGACGACGGGGAAGAGATCCTGTGGCAAGGCCGCCCGGATCAGGACTTCCACATGGGCCTCGGCAAGGTTTTCACGGTCATCTTCGGTGTCGTCTTTGCGGGCTTCGCACTGTTCTGGATGGTCATGGCCAGCAGCGCGGGCGGCATGTTCTGGATGTTCGGACTGATCCACTTTTCGGTCGGCGTCGGGATGATCTTCTGGTCGATCTACGGCTCGACCTACTCCCGGCGCAACACCTGGTACACGCTCACCGACCGTCGCGCGATCGTGGCGACGAATTTCCTGACGAAGGGCAAGAGCCTGAAGAGCTATCCGATCAACGCCGGCACGACCGTGGAATTCCGTGCAGGCCCGCCGGACACGATCATCTTTGCCCACGAGGAACGGCGCGGCAACAAGGGCCGACGATATACTGTGCCGGTGGGCTTCGAGCGGCTCCCGGACGGGCACGAGGTCATGCGCCTCATCCGCAAACGCATCCACGGCGTGTCGGACCCGTCGGGCGATACGGGAGAGAGCGCATGACCCTGCGAACCTTCACCAACGCGCGGCTCATCGACCCAGAGGCGGGGACGGATGCTATCGGGTCGCTGACCATCGAGGACGGGGCCATCGTCGCGCGCGACGGGCGGGCGGCGGGCGAGGTGATCGACTGCGGCGGCAAGTGCCTTGCGCCCGGGATCGTGGACATCGGCGTGAAGATCGGCGAGCCGGGCGAGCGCCACAAGGAGGGGTTCCGCACAGCAGGCCGCGCGGCGGCGGCGGGTGGCGTGACCACGATGGTCACCCGGCCCGACACGACGCCCGCCATCGATACGCCCGAGACGCTCGATTTCGTCAAGCGCCGGGCACGGGAGCGCGCGCCGGTCCGGGTGAACCCGATGGCCGCGCTCACCAAGGGCCGCGCCGGGCGCGAGATGGTCGAGATGGGCTTTCTCATGGATGCGGGCGCGGTCGCCTTTACCGATTGTGACCACGTCATCGCCGACAACAAGGTGTTCTCGCGCACCATGACCTATGCCCGCTCGGTCGGCGCACTGATCATGGCGCATCCGCAGGACCCGACGCTGAGCGACGGTTCCGCCGTGACCTCGGGCAAGTTCGCCTCGCTCCGGGGTCTGCCCGCCGTGTCGCCGATGGCCGAGCGGATGGGGCTGGAACGTGACCTCGCGCTCGTCGAGATGACCGGCGTGCGCTACCACGCCGACGGTCTGTCGACCGCACTGGCGCTGCCCGCGCTGGAACGGGCCAAGGCGGCGGGGCTGGACGTGACAGCCGGGGTGAACATCCACCACCTGACGCTCAACGAGCTGGACGTGGGCGATTACCGCACCTTCTTCAAGCTGAAGCCCCCGCTTCGGTCCGAGGAGGATCGCAAGGCGATGGTGGAGGCTGTGGCGACCGGCCTGATCGACATCGTCTGCTCCATGCACACGCCGCAGGACGAGGAATCCAAGCGCCTCCCGTTCGAGGAGGCGGCCTCAGGCGCGGTGGGGCTTCAGACGATCCTGCCCGCCGCGATGCGCCTGATCCACGACGGGTCGATGGACTTGCCGACGCTCTGGCGCGCGCTGTCGACCAACCCGGCGCGGCGGTTCGGCCTGCCGGGCGGGTCGCTGGGCGAGGGGCGGCGTGCCGACCTCGTGCTGTTCGATCCGGACGCGCCCTTCGTGCTCGACCGCTTCGCGTTGGAAAGCAAATCCAAGAACACCCCGTTCGACGAGGCGCGGATGCAGGGCCGCGTGCTGGGCACATGGGTGGGCGGCGAACGGGTGTTCGGGTGATCCGCGAGGCGACCCGAGAAGACCTCCCCGCCCTGGGCGACGTCGCGATGCGCTCCAAGGCGCACTGGGGATATGACCAAGCCTTTCTCGACGCCTGCCAAGAGGAGCTTTCGCCGACCGAGGCCGACCTCGGTCCCGGCCTCGTCACATGGGACGACGGTCGCCCCCGCGCGATCGCGCATCTGGTGCCCGGCGGGGCCGAGGCCGAGCTTTACCTGCTCTTCGTCGCGCCCGAGGCGATGGGCCGTGGAATCGGCCGCGCGCTGTTCGACTGGGCCTTGGCGCAGGCGTCGGCGGCGGGTGCCAGTACCCTCGCGCTCGACGCCGATCCGTTTGCCACGCCGTTCTACACGCGCATGGGCATGGTGCAGGTGGGCGAAGTTCCGTCGCAGACATGGCCCGACCGGCTCCTGCCGCGCATGCACTACACACTCTGAGGGGGTCCCAATGCCCGAGATCGTCACCGCCCTGCCGCTTCTGGCCCTGACCGCCCTGCTTGGCTATCTGCTGGGCTCGGTTCCCTTCGGGATCGTCATGGCCCGGCTTTTCGGGTTGGGCGACCTGCGCAAGATCGGATCGGGCAACATCGGTGCGACCAACGTACTGCGGACCGGTAACAAGCTCGCCGCTTTCCTCACGCTCATACTCGACGCGGGCAAGGGCGGCATCGCGGTGCTGGTGGCGCGGGCGCTGCTGGGCGACGACGCGGCACAGATCGCCGGCTTCGCGGCTTTCCTTGGCCATTGCTTCCCCGTGTACCTCGGCTTCCGGGGCGGCAAGGGGGTCGCCACCTGGCTCGGCACCCTGTTCGCGCTCGCCTGGCCCGTGGGGCTGGCCGCCGGTGCAACGTGGCTTGTGACCGCCGGCGTGTTCCGGATCTCGTCCCTCGCGGCACTCGTCGCCGCGCTGCTCACGCCGCTCTGGGCGTGGCTTCTGGGCTTTCCGCAGATGGTCGTCCTGCTGGTCGCGCTGGGCGCGTTGATCTTCATCCGGCACCACGAGAACATCCGCCGCATCCTTGCCGGCACCGAAAGTCGGATCGGCAAGAAATAGGGTGAGCCCATGGAGCCCTACGAATGTGAATATGTCGTGCCACGCTCTCAAAAAGTTGATTTTTGCGGGGCATCAGGCAGAGTGATCCCATCAAGCCATTTCAGAGCGGGGACTTAGGGACATGAACATGATGGACGCGGTGAAAACCGTCTTTTCGAAATACGCGACATTCTCGGGCCGCGCGCGCCGGGCCGAATTCTGGTGGTTCGTCCTGTTCTACTTCATCGCCAACATCATCCTGAGCATTATCGACTCGTTCCTGTTCGGCACCACCACCACGACCGAGAACGGCTTTTCCGCCTCGACGGACACGCCGATCCTGTCGGGCATCTTCTGGCTCGCCACGATCATCCCCTATCTCGCGGTCAGCGTGCGGCGCCTGCATGACACCAACCGCGTGGGCTGGTGGCTTTTCATCGGGCTGATCCCGCTCGTCGGTATCATCGTGCTGATCGTGTTCTTCGCGACGGGCGGCGACAAGGGCGGCAACCGTTTCGGCGCTGACCCGATCGACGGCAGCGGCGGTGACGGCGGCGGCGACGCCTATGAGCCGACCTCGGTTCCACGCGTCTGACACACAAGGCTTGAGGGAGAGACGCCATGAACATGATGGACGCGGTCAAATCCGTATATTCCAAATACGCGACCTTTTCGGGCCGCGCGCGCCGGGCGGAATACTGGTGGTTCTACCTGTTCTACCTGATCGTCTATCTGCTCCTCGGGATCGTCGATTCCTTCGTTTTCGGTACGACGACATCGACTGACGGGGGCTTCTCGGCCACGACCGAGACGCCGATCCTCTCGGGCATCTTCGCGCTGGCCACGCTGCTTCCGATCCTTGCGGTCGGGGCGCGGCGGCTGCACGATATCGACCGGAGCGGCTGGTGGCTATTGATCGGTCTCGTGCCGCTCGTCGGGGTGATCCTGCTGATCGTGTGGTTCGCCAAGGCGGGCGATACGGGCCCCAACCGTTTCGGGGCCGACCCGATCACCGGGGATGGCGCAGGGCCGGGCGAGGCGGATTACGCCGAAACCTCCATTCCCAAGGTCTGACAAGGCAGCTAGATTGGCGAAGGGGCGGCGGATGCGCTGCCCCTTTTGCACGGGGTCCGGGACGACAACCCATGAGGGAGACAGGCAGATGGATATGAAAACCGCCGTCGAAACGGTGCTGCGCGAAAAATACGTCGAGTTCAACGGACGGGCCCAACGGGCGGAATTCTGGTGGTTCGTCCTGTTCATCTTCGTGGTGTCGGCGATCCTGTCGCTGATCGACGCGGCGCTGTTCGAGGGTGTCTTGCAGGACATCGGCCCGCTCTCGGCGATCTTCACGCTCATCACCCTGATTCCGGCCATCGCCGTCACGGCCCGGCGACTGCATGATGTGGGGCGCTCCGGCTGGTGGCAGCTTCTGTTCCTGCTTCCGGTGATCGGTTTCCTCGTGATCCTGTTCTGGGCGGTGCAAAAGGGCACGGATGGCCCCAACGACTTCGGTCCCGACCCCAAGGGCGGGGCACCCGCGCCCGCGTGACAGGGGCCATCGGAGACGCGCTGCGCCACTACGCGACGTTCCACGGGCGCACGTCGCGCCGGGATGCCCTGATCTTTCTGGTGGCCTTCTCGCTGGGCAACTATGTGCTGGTCAACGCTACCAAGCTCGCCGTGGCCAGCGGCAGCGGGCCACTCGCCGTCGCCGTGGCGACCATCTCGGCGGTCTTTTTCGCGGCCCTGATCCTGCCCATGTCCGCTGTTACCGCGCGGCGATTGCAGGACACGGGCCGCCCCGCCGTCTGGACACTCATCCCGACCGCGGCGGTCACCTTCATCAGTGTGGCCGAGCGGCTGGTGATCGGACAGGGCTACGCGCCACTAATCCCGGTCTTCCTGGGCAGCGCGCCGTTCGTGCTCTGGTTCCTGTGGTGGCTGACGCGCCCCGGCGATCCCGGTGAAAACCGTTTCGGACCGCCGCCGGGCCGTCAGTAGGAATACGCCCCGTAGACCTTGCTCAGATCGCCGTTCCAGTCGCCGTGGAAATGCTCCAGCAGTTCGTCGGCAGGCGTGCGGTTCTCCTCCACGCTGTCCTCAAGCGTGTTGAGGAAGTGACGCTCGTCGGGAACCATGCCCCCGAAGCCGGGCCGTGCCCGTGCCTTGAGGCCCGCGCGCGAAATGTCGAGCACCTCACCCGCCAGCTCCCGCATCCTGATCGAACCGACAGTGGCGTCCAGCGCGTCCACGCTCGCCGCCACACGCAGGGCTTCGCGCGTTTCCGTGTCCCAACCCTTGGCAAGATCCCAGGCCGCGTCGAGGGCCGACTGATCGTAGAGCAACCCGGTCCAGAGGGCGGGCAGGGCGCAGATGCGACGCCACGGGCCGGCGTCGGCCCCGCGCATCTCCATGAATTTCTTGATCCGCGCTTCGGGAAAGATCGTCGTCAGGTGATCGGCCCAGTCGGACAGCGTCGGCACCTCGCCGGGCAACGCGGGCAGCTTGCCCTTCAGGAAGTCGCGGAACGACTGGCCCAGCGCGTCAATATACTGTCCGTCGCGGTAGACGAAATACATCGGCACATCGAGCGCGTAGTCGACATACCGCTCAAATCCCATGCCGTCCTCGAAGACAAAGGGCAGCATACCGGTGCGCGCGTCGTCCAGACCGCGCCAGACCCGCGAGCGCCAGCTTTTGTGACCGTTCACTTTGCCCTCGAAGAAGGGCGAATTGGCAAACAGCGCGGTGGCGACCGGCTGTAGCGCCAGGGCCACGCGGAATTTCTGCACCATGTCCGCCTCGGACCCGAAGTCGAGGTTCACCTGAACCGTGCAGGTCCGGTACATCATCTGCGTGCCGTGGGTCCCGACCTTGCCCATGTAATCGGTCATGAGCCTGTAGCGCCCCTTGGGCATCATCGGCATGTCGTCATGGGTCCAGACCGGCGCGGCGCCCAGCCCGATGAACCCGGCCCCGATCCGGTCGGCGATGTCCTGCACCTCGCGCAGGTGTTCGTTCAGCTCGTCGCAGGTCTGGTGGATCGTCTCCAGCGGCGCACCCGACAGCTCAAGCTGCCCGCCCGGCTCGAGGCTCACGTTGGCCCCGTCCTTCTCCAGCCCGATCAGGTTTCCGGCCTCCTCGACCGGCGCCCAGCCGTACTTGTCGCGCAGGCCCGCGAGCATCGCGTGGATCGACCGGTCGCCTTCGTAGGGCAGGGGGCGCAGCGTGTCCTTGCAGTAACCGAACTTCTCGTGCTCGGTGCCGATGCGCCAGTCGTCGCGTGGTTTGCAGCCGGACTCGAGGTATTCGGCGAGTTGGCTGAAGTCGGTGATCGGACCGCCGCCGGACTGGGGAATGGACATGAACGCTGCCTTTGTCTGTCTCGGAAGTTTACGAGTGTTCGATTGCCGCGGGGGTGTCAACGGCCCCCGAACCCTTTCGCCAGATCGTGACGGGCGTGTCCGGTGGCGCGTTCAGGGCGCGGATGGCGGTTTCCACTTTCGCCCCCGGCAGCGCAGTCAGCACGTCAAAGATCGCGCGCGCCCCCTCGGCCGATGCAGGGATCGAAAGCCGCTCACCCGCCATGTCGAACCGCCAATAGGCCCCGCCCGCCCGGCTCGCCACGACCGACACATGGGTCAGTGCTTCGAGCGAGGCGATGCCGCCGCCCACCGGGGCGAGATAGGTGATCTGCCGCTCGTCCACCTCCACTACGCCAAGCCCCCCGCGACCGGTCCGAAACCGCGCGCGCTGGATGCCCGACCAGGTGAGTGCGAGCCCCGCGAGGATCAGCGCGGCGCCCACCCAGCGGATAATCCCGAGGCTCTCAATCGCCCAGTAAAGCCCCAGCGCGACCACAGCCGCGCCGATCATCGCTTCCCGCCAGCGGGCAAGACCCCGCGCCGCCTCAGGCCGGATAAAACTCATGCCGCCACCGCCATCGCTTCGGCGAATATGACAAGGGTGTAGAGACCGATCCGGTGGAAACCCAGCGCCTCGTAGGCGCGGCAGGCGGGGACGCCGGAGGCGAACAGGATCGAGGTTTTCACGCCCCGCGCGCGGGCCTCGATCAGGTGCAGCCCGACCGCCGTGCGCGCATGACCGCGCCCGCGATGCTCCGGCGGGGTATAGACGCCCCCGATCTGGACCATGTCGGGAAGCCGGGCGTTGAAGGCCGTCATCGCGACCGGCGTCCCGTCGATTTCAAGCACCCGACCGTGATCCTCCGCGATCATCCTTTCGGTGCGCGCGAGCGCCTCGGCTTCATTCTCCGGGCCGTCCTCGGCGCCCAGTGTGTCGATGGTATAGGCCGCGTTCCAGCGGGTGAGCAGCGGCACGTCGGCCAGGGTCGGCGGGCGCAGCCGCCCCCCGGTGAAGGCGTCGGTGACGAGCGCATCGAGGTCCAGCCGGTAATGTGGTTCGTCCCGGTCCAGCACCGTGCGCCCGGGCAGGTTCAGGGCCGCGCGCGCCGCGGCCACCTGATCCGCCGCGCCGTTTATGCCGATGACCTCGGTGCCGGAAATCGACCGGGCAAAGCCGGGCCAGTCCTGCCCCTGTCCCATGACGAAGCCGCCATTGGACAGGCCAAAGACACCCGTAACCGCGCCGGGCGGCCCTTCAACGACGTAGCGGGTGCCGTGGGTATGCTCCCGCTCGTCCAACCCGAAACGGGCGAGGTTCGCGCGCAGGAACATCGTCTTTTCGGCGTGTTGCGCGAGGAAGGCGTCGATCCCGGCGATGTCGGAGGGGTTTGCAGGGCGCATCACCAGTCCCCCAACGCGATCTGCCAGAGCGTCATCGCGGCCACCGCCGCCGTGTCCGCCCGCAGCACGCGCGGGCCAAGGCTCACCGCGACCGCCGCCTCCAGAGCGCCCAGCCGCTTGCGCTCGGGCTCCGAGAACCCGCCTTCCGGGCCGATCAGGATGGCCCAGGGTGCTCCCCGCTTATCAGGCGCCGCGCCCGCGGCGAAGACGGGCGGCAGTCCGGATGAGCCGCCCGCCAGCGCCTCGTCGCAGAACATCAGCCGCCTGGTACCATCCCAGTCGTCCAGCAGCCGGTCGAGCTTTTGCGGCTCCGTCACGTCCGACACGAACGTCCCGCCGCATTGCTCGGCCGCTTCGATGGCGTGGGCCTGCAACCGGTCCACCCGCACCCGCTCGGAATTGGTGAACTCGGTCAGCACTGGCACGATCCGTGCCGCGCCCATTTCGGCGGCCTTTTCCACGATGAAATCCGTGCGCGCCTTCTTGATAGGCGCAAACAGAAGCCACAGGTCCGGCGGGTCGAGCTGTGGCGCGGCCTGACCGAGGCAGCGCAGCGTGCCGCGCCGTTTCCCGGCCTCGACAACCTCCGCCGTCCACTCCCCGTCGCGCCCGTTGAAAAGGGCCACACGGTCGCCCGGGCCCTGCCGCATGACACCGAACAGGTAATGGGCCTGATCCCGTTCCAGAGGAATGGTTTGCCCCTCACCGAGTGGCTCGTCTACAAAGAGCCGGATTTTGGCACGCTCGATCATGGGGGCACGTTATGGCGACAGATCACGGGACGCCAGAGGCAGCGAACGCCGGGGACACGGTGGCCGACGCCTATACCGGCAACTGGGTCGACCGCTACGCGCCCGCGCCCCTGCGCCCCTATTTCCGCCTCAGCCGCCTCGACCGGCCGATCGGCACATGGCTCCTCCTCCTGCCGTGCTGGTGGGGGCTTCTGCTGGGCATGGGCTATGACGGCCGGGCGAGCTGGCACGATTTGTGGATTTTCGTCGGCTGCGCCATCGGGGCCACGCTCATGCGCGGCGCGGGCTGCACATGGAACGATATCACCGACCGGCACATCGACGGGTCGGTGGCCCGCACACGCTCGCGCCCCATCCCCTCTGGCGCAGTCAGCGTGGCGCAGGCGCTCGCATGGCTGGTGATACAGGCACTCATCGCCTTTTTCATCCTCATCACCTTCAACACGGCGGCCATCGCGCTGGGCATCCTCGCGCTGCTGCCGGTCGCGATCTACCCGTTCGCCAAGCGGTTCACCTGGTGGCCGCAGGTATTTCTGGGTTTCGCCTTCAACTGGGGCGCGCTTCTGGCCTTCACCGCCCACACCGGCCATCTCGCGTGGCCTGCCGTCGTGCTTTATGCCGCGGGCATGGCTTGGACGCTGTTCTACGACACGATCTACGCCCATCAGGACAAGGAGGACGACGCGCTGATCGGGGTGAAGTCCACCGCCCGGCTCTTCGGCGACAATACGCCGCGCTGGCTGCTCGTCTTCCTCGTGGCCTGCGTGACGCTGATGACCCTCGCGGTCATCCTCGCGTTCCTGCCCGACCGAAGCCCGGTGGCGCTCGTCGTCGCGCTTGCGGCCCCCTGGGCGATGGGCTGGCACCTGTCATGGCAGATGCGCAAACTCGACATGGAAGACCCGGATACCTGCCTGATGCTCTTCCGCTCGAACCGGAACGCGGGGCTGCTGCCTGTGCCGTTTCTTGCCGTCGCGCTGCTGCTCTGATTGCACCCGGCCGGAAAGCGACTTAGGAAGCCATCAACAAGTTCGTGGAAACCGTCTCACCAACATGAAACTTTCCAAAGTCCTCCTCATTCCCGGGGTCTTCCTGCTTGCCGCGCTGATCGCGGTCTTCGCGGCGGTCGCCTCGGTCGGAGTGATCGAGCGGGTCTCGAAATCCACTGTGGAACAAGCGCTTATGCTGCAAGGGCAGGATTGGGCGCGGGTTCATGTGGACGGGCTCCAGCTTGTCCTGTCCGGCACCGCGCCCACCGAACCCGACCGGTTCGAGGCGCTGTCCATCGCCGGGGGCGAGGTCGATTCCAGCCGCGTGATCGACCAGATGGAAGTGCCCAACGCCGAGGGCATCGAGCCGCCCCGCTTTTCGGTGGAAATTCTGCGCAACGATGGCGGTATCTCGATGATCGGGCTGATCCCGATGGGCACCGACCGGGACGGGCTGAACACGCGTGTTCAGCGGATCACGCCGGAGCTCGAGGTGGCCGACCTTCTCGAAAGCGCCGACTATCCGGTGCCGGAAGGATGGGACAACATCCTCGACTTCGCCATTTTCGCGCTGTCCGAGCTGCCGCGTTCCAAGATATCCATGTCGTCGGACCGCGTGACGATCGAGGCGATTGCGGAAAGCGCCGAACAGAAAACCCGGTGGGAGCGTGAGCTGGCCCGCCGCACCCCCGGCGGCCTGCGCGTCGCGCTGAACATTTCGGCTCCGCGTCCCGTCATCACACCCTTTACCGCCCGCTTCGTCATCGACGAGCAGGGGCCGCGTTTCGATGCCTGCACCGCCGGGACCGAGCCGGGACGGGTCAAGATCGTGGCGGCCGGGATCGCGGCAGGCGTCAAAGGGCGCCCGACCTGCACCATCGGCCTTGGCGTCCCTTCGCCGGATTGGCCCGATGCCGTGGCGATGGGCGTCGCGGCCGTGCGGGAACTCGGCGCGGGAACGATCACTTTCTCGGATGCCGACGTGACGCTGGTGGCCGCCGCCGAGGTGGCGCAGCAGAATTTCGACCGGGTCGTGGGTGAGCTTGAGGCCGCCCTTCCCGATGTGTTCTCGCTTCACGCGAACAAGACCGAAGCGGTCGAGGGCGAGGCCGAGGGAGCTCCGGAGTTCACCGCGACTCTCAGCCCCGAGGGGCTGGTGCAACTGCGCGGTCGGCTCGGAGACGAGCAGCAGCGCATGATCACCGAGAGCGTCGCGCGAGCGCGCTTCGGGATGGAAAAGGTCTACATGGCTGCCCGGCTCGACAGTTCGCTGCCGCAGGGCTGGTCGATCCGCGTGCTTGGCGCGCTGGAGGCGCTGGCCCTGCTCGACAACGGCGTGGCGATCGTTCAGCCCGACCTCGTCGAACTGCGCGGGACCACGGGAGATCCGGATGCCAACGCCGAAATCTCGCGCATCCTGTCCGAGAAACTGGGCGAGGCGCAGGATTTCCGGGTGAACGTGACCTATGACGAGGCGCTCGACCCGGTCGCCTCGCTCCCATCGCCCGAGGAATGCGTGGCCTCGATCAATCAAACCATCTCCGAATCCAAGATCACCTTTGCGCCGGGGTCGGTCGAGATCGAGGCGACGGCGGGCGGCACTGTCGACAGGATCGCGGATCTGCTCAAGGACTGTGCCGAGGTGCCGATGGAGATCGGCGGGCATACCGACAGCCAGGGTTCCGAAGAACTGAACAAGGCGCTTTCGCAGCAACGGGCGAACGCGGTCCTCAACGCGCTCCTCGCGCGGCGCATCCTGACCTCGAACCTCTCCGCCTATGGCTATGGCGAGGAGCGGCCGATCGGCGACAACGACACCGAGGAAGGGCGCGAAGCCAACCGGCGGATCGAATTCCGGCTCCTGACCGAAGCGGAAGTCGCCGGTGAGGAAGTGGAGCAGATCGAGGGCACGCCCAGCGATGGCGAGCTTGGCGATATCCGTCCGCGCCCGCGCCCGGCTGACCTCGTCGCCGAAACGGATGCGCTGGCCGAGGACGGCAGCGGTGACGGTGCCGGGCAAGAGACCTCCGGGGAAAACGCGGCTGAAGACGGCGAATCGGCGGATGCCACGGCCGAGCCAGAAGGCGATCCGGCCAACGACACGGCCGGGAACGATGCGCCCACGGAAGCGCCCGACGAAGATTCCGCTGCAACCGTCGCTGACGAGGAGGGCGAAGACTCCCCGGCGGATGCGACCGAGCCTGAGACGGCGGCGGACGCCTCCGATGAGGCGGAGGCCGACCCGGCGCAGGATACAGATGCGGCGACCTCGGACGAGGCCGACGCCACCTCAGCGACCAACGAAGAAGAAGCGGCACCTGACGATGTCGCCACAGAAGAGACCACCGGGGATGCGGCCCTGGAGGAGACCGCCGGGGATACGGCGGATGTAACCCCCGGGGAAGGGGTTGACGAAACCACAGAGACTGAGACAGTCAGCGAAGAAGCGTTGCCACCACCGATCGTGGTGCATCCGGAACTGGAAGGCGTCCGCGCGCCGCCCCGTCCGCAACGCGAGGGATAGGGACCAATGAACAGAGCCGAGTTCATCATCGTCACGGCGATCATTCTTTTCATCGCGTTTGCGCTCGGTTGGTTCGCGCATTGGCTCATTCACAAGTTCACGCGCGTGTCCGGTGCCGAGATGGGCGAGCTGGACCGCATGGCGCAGGCGCTCCACGATGCCGAGGAAACTCGGGATCAGGCCATCACCTACCTCCAGCAGCGCGAGGCGGAGTTGTCCAACCAGCAGCACCAGACCGAGGCGGAGCTGCGGGCAGCGATGGACGGGCTGCGTGCCGCGCGGCAAGAGGCCGAGGAGCTTCGCGCCTATATCGAGCGCGCGAACCAGGGCTGACCCGCCCGCATCTCCGACGACACCTTTACCTGTGATCCGGCGGCGGCCCGGTCTGTGCCGTGCGTGCCACGTCGAACGGATCGGCCGTGCGGAAAACGCGCGGTGCCGACCGGGTGTCTTCGCTGTTCGCGGGACGATCCCCTTTGGCCCGCACCGCCGCGAGGATCGGCATTGCCGGATCGCGCTGCGTCCGCGCCCATGCCCGCAGGATCACGCCGTCCGCAATCCCCGGCGCCATCGCGGCGCGCGCGAAAATTCCGTAGGCCCGGGTCGGCGCGAACCCGTCCGACACGGGATGACCGGCACCCGCGAGCGGCACGAGCCGGCACCGCGCGAAGCCCTGCGTCACCTCGCGCGCATGGGCTGCGTCGTGCGGCAGGGTGGGGTCAAAGGCGACCACGCAATCCCCGCTGACCGGCGGCAGCCTTCGGATGATCATATGTGCCTCACGCGCGAAGACAGGGTCCTCCACGTCCGGCGCGAAGCGCGTGTCACCCTGGGGCGCACCGCCCGGCAGGTCGGGCAGGAACGTGGTATGGGGAGAGACGAACAGGGCGCGCGACAGCGGCACCACGCGGCTGACAAGGTAGAGCCCGTAACTCCCCATCGAAAAACCGATCCCGGCGCGGTCGTGATAGGGCGCGGCGACCTGCGCGAGCGTCGTCAGCAGGTCCGGCAGGTCGGGTGAGAGGAACCAGTCGTTGCGTGCGGTGGCGACATGGATCTGCGCGAACCCGCGCGAGGTGAAGACGTCGCCCGTGGGCACCGGTGCGAACCCGTCGCGATGCGCGCGCCAATGGTCGAAGGTGAACATCACCTGTCCGTCCGCAGGCCCCCGCAGCGTGGCGCGGAGCGCATCGGTTTCAAAGATCACGTGCGTCGTCATGGGGTCAGGATGGCACGAACCCCTTACGATCCGGTGAAGCTCACCAGCGCGACAGAGCGTCCTCGTCCTCGTCCTTCGCCGCCACCCATTCGGCCCCGTCCGGCCCGTATTCCTTCTTCCAGAACGGGGCGCGGGACTTGAGGTAGTCCATCAGGAACTCCGCCGCCTCGAAGGCCGCGATGCGATGACGGCTCGCCGTGGCGACCATCATGATCCGCTCGCCTGGGGCGAGGCTGCCGTGGCGGTGGATGACGAGCGCATCGTCCAGCGACCATCGCTCCATCGCCTGATCCACGATGCCCGAAATCGCCTTTTCGGTCATGCCGGGGTAGTGCTCGATCTCCATCCGGCTCATGCCGCCGGTGTCGCGCACGATGCCCGTGAAGGTCACGACCGCGCCGGTATCGGTGCGGCCCTTGGCAAAGTCCTCCGCCTCGTCGCCCAGCGAGAACGGGTCGGACTGCACGCGGATGGTGGGCATGTCAGCCGCCGGTCATGGGGGGGAAGAACGCCACCTCGCGCACGCCTGCGAGCGGGGCGTCGAAGTCGGAAAGCTCCTGGTCCACGGCGACACGCAGGGCCGAGAGATCGGCAAAGGCCGCCTCATAGCGCGGCTCGCGCGCTTTCAGCTCGGCGACCAGATCGGCCACGGTGGCGGCCTCGGTCGTCACCGTTTCGCGCGGCTCTCCGATCCGCTCGCGGACCCAGGCGAAATACATGACATCAAGCATCCTCGTCCTCCTTGAGGAACGGCCAGGCCTTGCGGAAATAGTCCCAGCCGGAAATCGCGGTGAGCAGCGCGGCCACCCACAGGAGCAGGACGCCCGCGTTGCCGGTCCAGACCATGCCGGTGGTTTTCCACCCGAGGCCGAGGTGATCGGTCACCTCCCCCTCGATGATCTGATCGAACAACTCGGCATCCATGCCGAAGCTCTGCATTCCCACATAATGTTCGAAAACGCCTTTTGCAAAAAGCAGCGTGAGCGCGATCATCTGAACCGTGGTCTTCCACTTTCCGATCTTCGTGACCTTGAGCGCCTTGGCCCGGTCTCCCAACGCTTCGCGCAAGCCCGAGACGAAAACCTCGCGGAAAATGATGATGCCGGAAGGCAGGACGATCCACAGCGCGAGGCCGGAATAGGCGGCGATGACGAGGAGTGCGGTCAGCACCAGCGCCTTGTCCGCGATCGGGTCCATCGTCGCGCCGAACTTGCTTTCCTGGGCCCAGGCTCGGGCGAGGTAGCCGTCGACGTAGTCGGTGACGGCGGCCACGATGAAAACGATCAGCGCGTACCAGTCCGCCCAGGGGCGGGCGAAGAACAGGAACATGATCGGAAGCAGCAGCACCGCGACCAGCCGGCCGATGGTCAGGATATTGGGGATCGTCCATTTCATGGGGGAAGGTCTATCGCGCGGAGGGGGCGGGGGAAAGGGAGCTTTCGTGCCGGGGCTGGCGCCCGGCCCGACCCGCCGGGG
>NZ_DGCP01000011.1:187268-224450 GCF_002384975.1 Maritimibacter sp. UBA3975 | reverse complement strand
TGCCTCCCCCGGACCCCCTCCGAGGTATTTCGGGACCGAAGAAGGGGCAGAGCGGCGTCGGTGCGGACGGCGGGCCTGCGCGCAGTGGATCATGGCGTCGATAGCGCTTGAGAACCCTGGCCGCAGGGACGGTATCTACCCGTTCTCGTGGAAATGGCCATAGATCGTTTCGGCCAGCGCGGCCGAGATGCCCTTGACCGCCTTGAGGTCGGACAGTGACGCGGTCGTGACCGCCTTGGCCGAGCCGAAATGCGCGAGCAGCGCCTTCTTGCGGCCCGCGCCCACGCCGGGCACATCGTCGAGGGGAGAGGCGCTGATCGCCTTGGTGCGCTTGGCGCGGTGGGTGCCGATGGCGAAGCGGTGCGCCTCGTCGCGCAGACGCTGGACGAAGTAGAGCACGGGGTCGTTGCGCTTCAGCGCGAAGGGGCGCTTGCCGGGGCGGTGGAACTCCTCCTTGCCGTGGTCGCGGTCCACGCCCTTGGCGACGCCGATCATGGCGATGTCCTCGACGCCGAGGTCTTCCATGATCGCGCGCACCACCGACACCTGACCGGCCCCACCATCGATGAGCAGGAGGTCGGGCCAGGCGTCGGACCTGCGGTCCGGGTCTTCCTTGAGCAGGCGCTTGAAGCGGCGGGTCAGCACCTCTTTCATCATGCCGAAGTCGTCGCCGGGGGTCAGCTCTTCGCCCTTGATGTTGAACTTGCGGTACTGGCTTTTCATGTAGCCGTCCGGCCCGGCCACGATCATCGCGCCGACCGCGTGCGCGCCCTGGATGTGAGAGTTGTCGTAGACCTCGATCCGTTTCGGCGGTTCGTCGAGGTCGAAGGCCTCGGCCAGCCCGGTGAGCAGCTTTGCCTGTGTCGCGGTTTCCGCCATCTTGCGCCCGAGGCTTTCGCGGGCGTTGCGGGTGGCGCCGGAGACGAGCTCCAGCTTCTCGCCGCGCTGGGGCACGGCGATCTCGACCTTGCGCCCGGCCTTTTCCGCGAGGGCCGATTCCATCAGCTCCCGCTCCTCGATGTCGTGCGACAGGAGCAGGAGGCGGGCGGGTTCCTTCTGGTCGTAGAACTGGCCGATGAAGCCGCGCAGCACTTCGGCGGCGTCCGCCCCCGCGCCGGTGCGGGGGTAGAAGTCGCGGTTGCCCCAGTTCTGGTTCGCGCGGATGAAGAACACCTGCACACAGGCCTGCCCGCCTTCCATGTGGAGCGCGATCACGTCGGCCTCGGTCACGCCGCGCGGGTTGATGCCTTGGGAGCTTTGCACCTTGGTCAGCGCGGCGATCCTGTCGCGCAGCACGGCGGCGCGCTCGAATTCCATCGCTTCCGAGGCATCCTGCATCTCGGCCGCCAGTTCCGCCTGCACCTTGGTCGTCTTGCCCGACAGGAACCGTTCGGCGTCCGAAACGAGCCCGGCGTAGTCGGGTTCCGAGATCTTGCCGACGCAGGGACCGGAACAGCGCTTGATCTGATAAAGCAGGCAGGGGCGGGTGCGGCTTTCGAACATCGAGTCCGAGCAGTTGCGCAGAAGGAAGACCTTTTGCAGCTGGTTCAGGGTGCGGTTCACCGCGTCCGCGCTGGCGAAGGGGCCGTAATAGGCGCCCTTGGTCTTCTTCGCGCCGCGGTGCTTTCGGATCTGGGGATAGGCGTGGTCCTTGGTCACCAGAATGTTCGGAAAGGACTTGTCGTCGCGCAGCAGCACGTTGAAATGCGGCTTCAATTGTTTGATGAGGTTCTGTTCTAGAAGCAGCGCCTCGGTCTCGGTCTTGGTCGTCAGGAACATCATGCTCGCGGTCTGCGAGATCATGCGGGCGATCCGGGCGGAGTGGCCGTTGGGGTTCGCGTAGTTCGATACGCGGTTCTTCAGGCTCTTGGCCTTTCCGACGTAGAGCACCCGACCCGCCTCGTCGAGCATCCGGTAGACGCCCGGCGAGTTGTCGAGCTGGCGCACATAGCGGGCGATCAAGCCGTGGCCGCGCGGCCCGGTCTCGGCGTTTTCGGTTCGGATCGACTCAGTCATTGGGGCTGCTCGTTGATTCCCGTTGTGGCTGCAATGATAGCGTGGCGGGGACAAGAGAAAACACGTCCACAGAATCTGTGGATAAGTTCGTGGAAGAAAAGCGTCCCAATCCGGTTTTTCCTTGTTTCACAAGGGCTGGAATGAGCTGCACAAAAAATAGGCGGCTTTTCAAACCCTTGAATCAAAAAAGAAAAAATATGAACGATTTGTAAATCCATGAAAAAACACGGTTTTCCATGTTCAATAACTGCAAGCCGCATGGACAGTGCACAACTCGCGCGGTTTGGGGCCGGAGCGGACTTGATTCAGGTCAATCCCGGCCGGGATTCTCGGGTGTTTTCCAGCCCAGATGCTGCCCGCCGTCGACTGCAAGCATTTGGCCGGACACCGCTTTTGCGTCGAGGAAATAGCCCAGCGCCCCGGTGATATCCTCGGGGTTCGACCCGCGTTCCAGAACGGTGTTCTCGCGCTGGTGGGCGAACTCGTCCTCGGATTGGTTGGCACCCTTGAGCGTGGGGCCGGGGCCGATGCCGTTGACGCGCACACGGGGGGCGAGGGCGCGGGCGGCGGTCTGGGTGAAGGCCCAGAGGCCCATCTTCGCGATGGTGTAGGTGGTGAAGTGCGGGGTGAGCTTCTTCACCCGCTGGTCGATCATGTTGAGAACCAGCGCGGAGGCGATCGGTTCGCCCCGTTCGTCCGTCTCCGGGTCCGGCACCTGTTCGGCAAAGGCCTGTGTCAGGAACATCGGCGCGCGCAGGTTGGAACCGATGTTGCGGGTCCAGCTTTCGGCAGTCATGGAGTCGATTTCGTCGAACTCGAAGATCGAAGCATTGTTGACCAGAACCGTGAGGGGCCCGACGGCCTTGGCCGCTTCGGGCACCAACCCTGCAACGGCGTCGTCGTCGAGGAGGTCGGCCTGCACGGCCTCGGCCCGTACGCCCTGCGCGCGGCAGGCGGCGACCGTCGTCTCGGCCCCTTCGCGGGAGCCGGCGTAGTGAACGGCCACGTCATAGCCACGGCTGGCGAGGTAGATCGCCATCGCCTGACCCAGCCGGCCGCCGGCACCTGTGACCAACGCCCCGCTCATGCCTGCAACACCACGAAGATGTAGAGGATGTAGAGCACGAAGAAAGCCGCGCCCCAGACCCGGCCCATGTACCAGCCACGGAAGACGAAGGGCGCAATGAGGATCGAAGCGGCGAGCATTACCCAGATGTCGAAGCGCAGCATCTCGGGGTCCACCGGGATCGGGCCGACGAGAGCGGCGACGCCGATGATCCCGAGGAGGTTGAACATGTTCGAGCCGATGACGTTGCCGATGGCCACGTCGGCCTGCTTGCGGATCGCGGCCATGACGGTTGTCGCGAGCTCGGGGAGCGAGGTGCCGAGCGCCACGAGCGTCAGGCCGATCACGGTTTCAGACACGCCGATCGAACGCGCGATGTTGGTGGAGCTTTCGACCAGCAGGTCCGCGCCCAGCGGCAGGCCGACAAGCCCAAGGATCAGGTAAAGCGCGATGCGCCAGGTCGGCATGTCCGGGTCGGCACCTTCGAGGTCTTCTTCCTCGTCAAGCTGGCTCTCGTCGATCTCCTGCCCCTTGGCCTCTGCCTGCGCGATCACCTCGCGCCGGTGGGCCAGTGCCTGTCGCGCGGCGAGGGTGAGCATGAAGGCGAGGCCCGCGAGCAGGATGAGACCCTGCCACCAGTCGAATGTCCCGGTCGTGGCGAGCGCCATGAACAGGACTGTGGCGGCCAGCATCGTGACGTAGTTGTGCCGCGTGTCGCAGTCCTTGGTGGCGAGCCCCGTCAGAAGCGCGGGAACCCCCAGAACGAGCAGGATGTTGGCCGTGTTCGACCCCACCACGTTGCCGAGTGCGAGGCCGGGGACGCCCTCCAGCACCGCCTGCACCGAAATCAGAAGCTCGGGCGCGGAGGTACCGAAGGCGACCACCGTGAGCGAGACGATCAGGGCCGGGATGCCAAGGCGCAGGGCGAGGTTCACCGCCCCCTTTACAAGGCTGTCTCCGGCCAGAAGCAGGATTGCCAGGCCCAGGATGGTATAGAGCAGATCGGGAATCATTCGTGCCCGCACTCACAGGGGCCGCGCCCCAGCCGGAAGCGGCCGCACTTGGGGCATTTACGGTTGGCCAGCTTGTCCGCACCCGGAATGCGCAGGCGCCCGAACATGGCGAGCACCAGCATACCGATCAGAAAGAGCGAGACGGCCTTGATCATCGGTCAGAGGCCGAACCGGGCCCAGTGGGCGCGATCCTCGACAGCCGCCAGCGCGTCTCCGGCGATCTCGGCGCCGAAGCGTTTGAAGATCGACCGTTTCGGGCCGAAAACCGAGAACTTCACGTCCTTGCCGAATTTTTCCTTCATGGCCGGCACAAGGTGCCCGATCCCGTCGGCGAGGCCGAGGTCGACGGCCTTCTGCCCGACCCAGAACTCGCCGGTGAACAGAGCGGGATCGTCGGCCAGCTTGTCCTTTCGGGCGGTTTTCACATGGTCGATGAACGCTTCGTGAATCTGCGTGCCCACGCTCTTGATCCGCTCCACGTCCTTGGGGTCTTCGGGTTTGAAGGGGTCGAGCTGCGATTTGGATTCGCCCGAGGTGTAGACCCGACGCTCGATGCCATGCTTGGCGATAAATTCATGCGCGCCGAAGCTCGCCATGATGACGCCGATGGAGCCGAGGATGGAGGAGCGGTCGGCATAGATCTCGTCCGCCGCGCAGGCGAGCCAGTAACCGCCCGAAGCGGCAGCGTCCTCGACAAAGGCATAGACCGGCACGTCCTTCTCGTCCGCAAGGCGGCGGATGCGCGCGGCGATGAGCGAGGACTGGACCGGGCTGCCGCCGGGCGAATTGATCGAAAGCGCGATGGCCTTGGGTTTGCGGCGGAATGCCCGCTCGATGGGCCCGGCCATGGCGACGTCGTTCAACTGTCCGCGCGTTCCCGTGGAGATCGTCCCGTGCAGTCGGACGACCGCGACCACCGGGTCGGGCGTCATGAATGGAATAAAGCGCTTCATGAAAGTCGATGTAGAGGCGCGCCCATAGGCCTACAAGGCCGCGCCTCCTGTTTGTCACCGCTTTGTGGCAATGACGTCGTGTCGCCTTACGCCCGGAGTTTCCAGCCTGTGCGGAAGATCATCGTGATCACCGCGAGGCAGGCCACGAGCACGACGCCGATCGCGATGAGCGAGATGCCGACGGGCACGTCCGACATGGCGAAGAACGACCAGCGGAACCCGGAGACGAGGTAGACCACCGGGTTGAACAGCGCCACGGTCTGCCAGGCTTCGGGGAGCATCGAGATCGAGTAGAACGCGCCGCCCAGGAACACGAGCGGCGTGATGACCAGCATGGGGATCAGGTTCACCTGTTCGAAGTTGTCCGCCCAGATGCCGATGATGAAGCCGAAGAGCGCGAAGGTCACGCAGGTCAGGATCATGAAGGCGAGCATCGCAAACGGATGCGCGATCTGTAGATCGACGAAGAACGAGGCCGTGCCGAGGATGATCAGCCCGATCATCAACGCCTTGGTCGCCGCCGCGCCGACATAGCCCGCCACGATCTCGGGGACCGAGATGGGGGCCGACAGGGTTTCATAGATCGTGCCGACGAACTTCGGGAAATAGATGCCGAGTGCCGCGTTCGAGACCGATTGCATCAGCATCTGGAGCATCATCAGGCCGGGCACGATGAACGCGCCGTATTCGATGCCGTCCACGGTCTGGATGCGGCTGCCGATGGCGGTGCCGAAAACGACGAAGTAGAGCGAGGTCGAGACGACCGGGCTGATGACCGACTGCCCGATGGAGCGGAAGGTCCGCGCCATTTCGAACTTATAGATCGCTGCGATGGCGCGCCAGTTCATGCCGCATCCCCCTGTTCGTCTTGTTTCTGTTCATGGACGAGGTCGACGAAAATATCCTCGAGCGAGCTTTGCCGGGTGGAGAGATCGTTCAGCCGCAGCCCGGCCTGACGCAGCTCCGACAGGATATCGGTGATGCCGGTCTGCTTGGCCGACGTGTCGTAGCTGTAAATCAGGCTCTCACCGTTCGGCCCCAATTCAACGCCACGCGCGGCGAGCGCGGGCGGCACGGTGTCCGTCGCGCTTTCAAGATCGATGTGAAGCTCTTTCTTGCCGAAGCTTTTCATCAGCGTCTTGGTCTCTTCGACCAGCAGCAGCTCACCCTTCGAGATGACGCCGACACGGTCCGCCATCGCTTCGGCCTCTTCGATGTAATGCGTGGTGAGAATGATCGTCACGCCGGATTTCTTGAGCTCCGACATGACTTCCCACATCTCCTTGCGCAGTTCGACGTCGACGCCCGCAGTGGGTTCGTCGAGGAACAGGATGCGCGGCTCGTGCGACAGCGCCTTGGCGATCATCACGCGGCGCTTCATGCCGCCCGACAGCTCGCGGATGCGGTTGTCCTTCTTGTCCCACAGCGTGAGTTGCTTGAGGATCTGTTCGATGTAGGCGTCGTTGCGTGGCTTGCCGAAGAGGCCCCGGGAATGGCGCACGTTGGGTTCGACCTTCTCGAAGATTTCGATCGACATTTCCTGCGGCACGAGCCCGATCAGCTTGCGTGCCTCACGAAAGTCATGCGCGATGTCGTGACCGCCGACGGTCACCTTGCCCGCCGTCGCCCGCGCCAGCCCGCAGATGATCGAGATGAGGGTCGTCTTGCCCGCGCCGTTGGGGCCGAGCAGAGCCAGAACCTCGCCCTCGTGAATGTCGAGATCGACGCCCTTCAGCGCCTGGAAGCCGTTGTCGTATGTCTTTTCCAGACCTTCGATTTTGATGATCGGTGCCACGGGCCCCTCCTGTTTGCGCTAGCGGAACGTAAGTGCTTTGTCGCCGCGCCGCCACCCCCGACTCTCACGGAGTCGAAGTGACGTCGCGGGGAACGATCCCGCAGGTGTCACGTTGGATTCGCATGACCCTTATGGACCAGATCAATGCGACGGCCGGTTTCTGGGCCGAAGAAGAGAATTTCTGGCTCGAAGGCCCCGATTTTTTCCGGGCCAACATGGTGGATGACGCCGTGATGGATTTTCCGGAACCGACAGGGCGCCTCAAAGGCCAGCAAGTGCTCGCCGCGCTCGAAAACGCCCCGCGGTGGGATGGTGTGAACTTCTTCGACCGAAACATGGAAAAGCTGGGCAACAAGGTGCGCATCACCTACCGCGCCGAGGCGCAGCGCTACGGGGCCGACTCCTACGTTGCGAAATGCGAGAGCGTCTATGTGAAGCTTGGGAGCGACTGGCTCCTGGCCAGCCACAAGCAGGAACCGCTCGAACGCTAGACCCGCTTGCGCGCCCGGAGCGCGGCCGTGATCGTGCCGTCGTCGAGATAGTCGAGTTCGCCGCCGATGGGCACACCCTGGGCGAGCGAGGAGACCTCGCAGCGCCCCTCCAGTTCTTCGGCGATGTAATGTGCGGTGGTCTGGCCGTCGACGGTCGCGTTGAGGGCCAAAATGACCTCGCGGATGCCTTCGTCCTTCACGCGCTGCACGAGCTTGGGGATGCGCAGTTCCTCGGGCCCGACCGCGTCGAGCGCCGAGAGGGTTCCGCCAAGAACATGGTAGCGGCCCTTGAAGACGTTGGCCCGCTCCATCGCCCAAAGGTCGGCCACGTCCTCCACCACGCACAACTCGCCGGTGGCGCGCTTCTCGGAGGCGCAAACCTCGCAGACCTCGGTCGTTCCGACATTGCCGCAGGTGATGCATTCGCGCGCGCTCACCGCGACCGCATGCATGGCGTCGGCCAGAGGGGCCAGAAGGAGCCCGCGCTTGCGGATCAGATGAAGCACGGCGCGGCGCGCCGACCGGGGGCCCAGCCCCGGCAGCCGCGCCATCAGGTCGATCAGGGTCTCGATGTCGCGGGGGGCTTCGCTCACGTCCGCGCCGTCCGGGTCAGGAGCCCATGCCGCCGAAGGGGTTGGCCATGCCGGCGGGCAGGCCGAGTTCCTCGGTGATCTTCTGCATTTCCTGCGTGGAGCGTTCGCTGGCCTTGACCTGCGCGTCCTTGATCGCGGCGAGGATGAGATCCTCCACCACTTCCTTTTCATTCGGGTCGAAGATCGACGGGTCGATGTCGAGACCGGTCAACTCGCCCTTGGCCGTCGCGGTCGCCTTGACCAGCCCCGCGCCGCTTTCACCGGTGACGGTGATGGTGTCGAGGCTTTCCTGCATCTCGGCCATCTTCGTCTGCATTTCCTGAGCGGCTTTCATCATCTTGGACATATCGCCAAGACCGCCAAGTCCTTTGAGCATGGGTCTCTCCCTCTCGTTCGGGTGTTGGATCCTATATCGCAACGAGGGCGCCGTGCGACAAGGCGTTTCGGCCGGAAAGGCGGGAGTTTACCCGTCTTCGAACGGGTCCCACTCGTCCTCGACTTCCGGCAGGGCCTCGACTTCGGCTTCGGCCTCCATCTCGCCCTGCGTGCGGATTTCGGTGATCTTCGCCTTGGGAAAGGATGCCAGAACGGCCTGAACGAGCGGATGCTCGCGCGCGGCTGACTTGAGCGCGTCTTCCTCGGCGTTGCGCGTTTCCTCGATCGTCGGCGCAGTCGCGTCATTGACGAGTGAAACGCCCCAGCGCACCCCGGTCCAGCCCTGAAGCCGCTGGGCAAGCCGGGCGGCGAGGTCGGGCGGCGCGTCCGGGGTCGGGGTGAACTCGATCCGGCCCGGCTGATAGGCCGCGAGGCGCATGCAAGTTTCGACATGACGCAGGAGCAGGCCGTCGCGGTTCGACCGGATGAGTGCGACGACGCTGTCGAAGGTGGCATACCGGGCCAGCGCGTTCTCGGATTGCGAGGCGAGCGCTGTGACGGTGCCGCCCCCTCCGCCGCCGCCTGTGGGCGCGCGCCCGTTGCCGCCGTAGCCGGCGGACCCGCCCGCGCCTGGTCCGCCGGTCGGAGCGGCCGGTGGCGTCGGTGGCGGGGTATCCTGCAATTTCTTCACCAGCTCCTCGGGCGAGGGCAGGTCGGACACATGGGTCAGCCGGATCACCGCCATCTCGGCGGCCATCATCGCATTGGGGGCCATGCCCACCTCTTCGATGGCCTTGAGAAGCATCTGCCACATCCGGGCAAGGATGCGCTGCGACAGGCCATCCGCCATCATCTGGCCCCGCCCGCGCTCGTCGGGCGAGACGGTCGGGTCCTCGGCGGCCTCGGGCGTGATCTTGATGACGCTGACCCAGTGCGTGACTTCGGCGAGGTCGCGCAGCACCGCCATCGGGTCGGCCCCGTCGGCGTATTGCGCGGAAAGCTCCGACAAAGCGCCGGCGGCGTCGCCGCGCAGAATCATGTCCATGAGGTCGAGCACACGGCCCCGGTCGGCAAGGCCCAACATGGCGCGGACCTGGTCCGCCGTCGTCTCCCCCGCCCCGTGGCTGATCGCCTGATCGAGGAGTGACGTGGCATCGCGGGCGGAGCCTTCGGCCGCGCGGGTGATGAGGGCGAGGGCGTCTTCGGCAATCTCGGCGTTCTCGCGGCTGGCGATGGAGCGCAGAAGTTCGATCATCTGCTCCGGCTCGATCCGGCGCAGATCGAAACGCTGACAGCGGCTCAGGACCGTGACCGGCACTTTTCGGATCTCGGTCGTGGCGAAGATGAATTTCACATGCGCGGGCGGTTCCTCGAGCGTCTTCAGGAGCGCGTTGAACGCGCTCGTCGACAGCATGTGAACCTCGTCGATGATATAGATCTTGTAGCGCGCGCTGGCGGCCCGGTAGTGAACGCTGTCGATGATCTCGCGGATGTCACCCACGCCGGTGCGCGAGGCCGCGTCCATCTCCATCACGTCGACATGGCGCCCCTCAGCGATGGAGACGCAGTGTTCGCACTGGCCGCAGGGCTCGACCGTCGGCCCGCCGGTGCCGTCGGGACCGATGCAGTTCATGCCCTTGGCGATGATCCGGGCCGTGGTGGTTTTCCCGATCCCGCGGATGCCGGTCATGATGAAGGCCTGCGCGATCCGGTCCGCTGCGAAGGCGTTCTTCAGCGTGCGCACCATCGCGTCCTGACCGATCAGGTCGGCGAAGGTCTCGGGCCGGTATTTGCGGGCGAGAACCTGGTATTCGGTACTGTCGGACATCGGACCTCCGGGTGAGTCTGGTCGAATGTAGTGGAGCGTCTCGGGGGCGTCTACCGAACGGTGCGGGCTACGCCCGCGCTCTCATATGCGAG
This sequence comes from Maritimibacter sp. UBA3975, assembly GCF_002384975.1. Classification (NCBI taxonomy): domain Bacteria; kingdom Pseudomonadati; phylum Pseudomonadota; class Alphaproteobacteria; order Rhodobacterales; family Roseobacteraceae; genus Maritimibacter; species Maritimibacter sp. UBA3975. The sequence continues at coordinate 214,228 of NZ_DGCP01000011.1, read as the reverse complement.
GGGCAGGCCCCTCGCGCTCCCATAGGGGGGGCGCTGCCCCCGTCGGCCAGCGAGCTGGCCGACTCCCCCGAGGTTTCTTGAAACGAAGAAAAGTCGGAGTTCATTAAGGTTAACGGCCGCCTCTTCTCTGGTCCGAAAATACCTTCGGGGGGAACGGCGGCTTGCCGCCGTGGGGGGCAGACAGCCCCCTGAGGTCCGTCAGGTCCACTTGGCGAGCGGCGGGAGGCTCATGAGCACGGCGTCCGGATCGTGGCTGGTGGCCAGTCCGAACTTCGTGCCGCGATCATAGACGAGGTTGTATTCGGCGTAGAGGCCCCGGTGGACTAACTGAGCGTCCTTGTCGGCCTCGGTCCAGCGCGTGTCCCGGCGCTTTTCCGTCACGGGCACGAAGGCCGGAAGGAAGGCGCGGCCGACGTCTTGCGTGAAAGCGAAGTCGGCCTCCCAGTCGCCGGTGTTGTGGTCGTCGTAGAAAATGCCGCCCACGCCGCGGGCGCGTTTGCGGTGGGGGATGTAGAAATACTCATCCGCCCAGGCCTTGTAGCGGTCGTAGTAATCCGGTCCGTGCGGGTCGCAGCCTGCCTTCATGGCGGCGTGGAAATGCGCCGTGTCGTCGTCGTATTCGATGCAGGGGTTCAGGTCGGCACCACCGCCGAACCACCAGGCGCCGGGCGTCCAGAACATGCGGGTGTTCATGTGGACCGCCGGGGTATGCGGGTTCTGCATGTGCGCGACGAGCGAGATGCCGGATGCCCAGAAGCTCGGGTCGGCCTCGATCCCCGGCACGCCGCGCGCGGCCATCGCTTTCTGCGCGGCGTCGCCGAGCGTGCCGTAAACGGTGGAAATGTTGACGCCGACCTTTTCGAACACCCGCCCGCCGCGCATCACCGACATCAGCCCGCCGCCCGCATCGGAGCCATCGTCGGAGGTGCGGCTGGTCGGCGTGACCACGAACCGGCCCGGCGCTTCGCCGGCGAAAGGCCCGGTGGTCTGGCTGTCCTCGAGCGCCTCGAAAGCGGCAACGATCTGGTCGCGCAGCTCACGGAACCAGGCGCTCGCGCGGGCTTTCTGGTCGTCCATCATGTCAGTCATCGGGCGTCTCCTTCGGTCCGATGCCTGATTAGTCGAAGCCCGACGGAATGTGAATTGGCTACTGCGCCGCGACGGCAGCGAGGGTGCCGGCCTTGAGAGCACCGTTTTCGGTCAGGGTCATATCGCCGGCCCCGCCTGCGATACCGGTCACCTGCACTCCACTGGCGTCGTCGCCAGAGAAGTTGCCGGTGCCGCGCCCATTGAAGCGAAGTGTGTCGCCCTCATGCGTGATCGTGCCGTCGATCGCGGTAGTGAATCCTGCGCCGGTGATCGTGGCCGGGGCGAGGTCGATTTCGCCCGACGCTTGAGTGTAGTCGCCGAGGATCGCCTCGATTTCCCCGGCGTTGCCGTTCTGGATCGCCGAGAACAGCTCGGTCTGGTTCACGTTCTCGCGGCCAAGGAGGTTGCCGATGGTGCCCTCCACGCTGCCGCCTGCCGCCGAGAAACGCGCACTCAGAGTGGCGTCGCCCACCAGCTGGCGCCCGGTCTGGTCCGTGATCGCATCTTTGACGAAGGCGGTGGCGTAGCCGTTGAAAGTCGCCGTGCCGGAGGTCGGCATGGTGGCCTTTGCGGCACCGACATCGGACAGGCTGGTGATCACGTCCCCCACGCTTTTGGCCACGGCCTCGGGCGTGGCGTCGCCACCGGATTGGGTGGCACAGGCGGTGAGCAGGACGAGTGGCGGGAGCATACGGGCACAGGACATCGGAGCCTCCTTGCGAAAGCGCAGGTTTCAGTCCTCACCCGCATCCGCGATGCGGCACCCAAGCTGCAACTATAGGGCGTATATGTCTTTCCGTCTACATCCAAGAGGCGTTCGGTCGGGATACGGTCCCCGCACGTCGGCCGGGCCGCATCCAAAGGGTTCGCAACCTACATAGACGAGTCCACCGTGGTCGCCCCGAAGTCGCCAACGCGGGTTGCCCCGTTCTCGGTGATCGTCAGCCCGTCGTTGGTCTCGGCATTCACGTTGAGCCCTTCGCCGTCCGCACCGAAGAAGAATCCGCGACCACGTCCGCCGAATTCCAGCGTGTCGCCGTTGTGGGTGAAGCTGCCCGACACGTCTGACGCCACCGCGTTCGGAGAGGTCGCCGTCGGCGCGAGCGCGCCGTTCGCGATCCGGATCGAACCGGTCGTGGGGTCGAAGCCTGAGATCATGTCTTCGATGTCCTGCTGGCTGCCGCTGAAATAGGTCGTGTAGACGTCGCGCTGGTCCACGTCGTCTTTCGCGAGGATGTTGGTAATGTCCCCACTGAAGCTCGCGTCGTTGCTCGAAAACGAGACGTCGAAGCTGGCGTCACCGACGAAATGCCGGCCGATCTGCTGCGGCCCGCCCGTGCTGTCCAGCGCCATGTCCTTGATCATGCCGGTCGCGTAACCCGCGTAGGTCGCGCCGCCGGTGGTCGGCATGGTCGTGGTTTCCATGAACAAGTCCCGGGAATTCGTCCGGGCCTCGAAGACGAGCGCGGCTGTCGCGGCCGGGTCGGCAACGCTCGCAACCCCGTTTCGCAGGCAACCTGCGGTCATGCTCGTGGTGGTCAGCGCGATCGCCAACATGGTGATGCGTTTGAATTTCGTCATGATACCCCCTTCGCAGCGCGAAAATACCGCGCCCATGCTGGGCATGGATAAAGGAGTGCGCGAGTTCCGTTATCCCCCTGAACAGGGGGACGAAGAGATGTATCTGCGCGCGGCGTGCGCGCCCGGTCTGCCGGTCAGGGCTGTTTCGCAAACACGCTTAGCGTGCCTTCGCGGGATTCGCCGTCCTGCGTTATCAAAAGCGTCTGGTTCACATCGCCGAACATGCCGAGCGATTCTGCATTCGGACCGCGCAGATTGCCTTGCGCCGTCCCGGCGAGCGTGACCGCACTGCTCTGGTCTTCAAGATTGACGCTCCCTGAAAGCTCCGCCGTGAAATCGCTCCCGGCGAACTGGGGGACGACGATCTGGTAGCTGCGTTGTGTGTTGACGTCCAGATTCTCGAAAACCTTGCCCAAACGTGCCGTGATCGCAGCGGTGTCGCCACTTGCGATTTCGGCCTGAAGGTCTGCGAGCTGGGCACCTGAGAGCCAGTAGATGTCACCGATGGCCCCGGAAATCGTCGTGCCGCCGGGTGCGAAATCCGCGCCGAGAGAGGCAAGGCCGATCAACTGGTCGCCTGTCGCGTCTGTGCTCAGCCGTTTGACGTCCAGCAAGCCGAATCCGGTGAACTCTGCGCTCCCTGTCGTCGGGATATTCGTTGGAACGGTGTTCTTGAAGGTATCGTACTGCTCGTTTGCCTCGACTGCGAGCGACGCGAACCGCGATGTGCTGAAAACTGTCCTTTCCGTCCTTTGCCTATCGAGTTCCTCATCGGCAATCACCGCGAGCTGGGTGCACCCCTGCGTTGCCGCAGCAAAAAAAATTATCGAGATAATCGCCTTTATCTTACGTTCCCACATGTCTTTCCCCTTACTGGTTTGGACTGCTCTTGGGTTCGGTATCCTGTCTTTGTTGCCCCGATGATGCCGAATTCAGCGGCTGCGCGCCCGACCGCCACTTGGTCTGTCTGCGGTAGGCGAGGCCTCGCCATCCGACGCGGATGGTCCCGTTTCGGCGGTGTTCTTGAAGTCCCGCGTGCCGTTTCCGAGTGGAGCCATCCGACCGGATGTCGCAGGAGTTACGCAGACGGCCCCGTTGGTTTCGTCACGTTGGACGATGCCATTTGGAATGGTGAAGGATGACGGTGCGTTCATTCGTTCGTTCCCCCGCGACACAGGTCCTCTTGAGGGAATGTTCGACGGCCAGCCCGTCACGGTCGGCAGTCAATGCCCGCAGGAGGTGCGTGCAGGCCAAGGCCGCGCGCTCAACTCAGCGCATGACACCCTACGCGCACATCTGCGGGCTGATGCGGACCGGAAAAGCCCGCTGAAATTACACTCGAAAATACGCTCTGACATCCCCTTCGCAATGCGAGGATACCCAAAAAACTCCGTTCAGGAAAACTTTTTAACCAAACCGTTCAGTGCCGGTCCGTGTCCACCACGTCGATGACCGTGCGCCCGCCGTCCACCATCACGACCTGCCCGGTCATGAAACGCGAGGCGTCGGCGGCAAGGAAGTGGACCGCTTCCGCCACTTCGCCTGCTTCCGCGATGCGGCCCAGCGGCGTCCCGTGGATCACCTCTTCGCGCAGGGTGGGCTCGGCCGAGCAGGCCTCGCGCAGGCTGGCGGACATGACCGACCCGAAGCCGACCGCGTTCACCCGGATGCGGTGCGGGGCGAGGGCGACGGCGAGCGAGCGCGTCATCTGCTCCAGCGCGGCCGATGCGATGGAGAATCCCATGAGCTGGGGCCGGGTGCGGATCGCGGCGATGGAGGTAAGGTTGACGATGGCGCCGATGGACTGCGGCTCGTCCTCGCCCGCCTCGTCCTTTGCCTGCTGGATCATCCGCTTGGCGACCGCCTGGCTCAGCTTGAGCGCGGTCATCAGGTTCTGGTCGATCAGCGCCTCGACGGTCTTGTCGTCGCTGTCGAGCGGGTCCATCGCCATGACCTGCCGCGAGGCGTTCACGAGGATATCGACCCGGTCGAACGCGTCGATGGTCGCCGACAGCAGGTTCGCGATCGTCAGCTTTTCGCGCAGATCGCCCGCGAAGATGCGCACGTTCGAGGCGTCCTCGTCCACCGCATCCTCGCCCGCGTCGGGAAGGACATCGCGGTCGGGATTCGCACCGAATTCCCCCGCCAGCTTGATCTCATCCATGTCGGCGCACATGACGCGCGCGCCGGAGTCTGCGAAATGCCGGGCGATGGCAAGGCCGACGCCGTTCGCGGCACCTGTGACGATGACGCTCTTGCCCGAGATGGAGAAGGACATTCAGGACTCCCGATTCTTGCCGGTCAGGTTAGGGGGATTCAGGGGCGGGCGCGATGGGGTTTGGCGGCCCGGATGACCTTGAACCCCGGCGTGCCGCCGATGGTCTCGACCTCGCGGAAGTGTTCCGCGAGCGTGTCTTCATAAGGCAGATGGCGATTGGCGACCATCCAGAAAACGCCGGCGGGGGCCAGCATGGCGGCGGCGGACCGGATAAAGGCGCGGCCCAGGCCCGGATCGCCCGCGCGCCCGGTGTGGAAGGGCGGGTTGCACACGACCACGTTGGCAGGGGCGGTCGGGCGGAACTGGGTGGCGTCGGCCCAGTGGAAAGTGGCGCGCGGATCGGTGATGTTTTCGCGCGCGCAATCGAGTGCGGTCAGGTCGGCCTCCACGAGGTCGAGCGCCGTGACGGCGTCGGACTTCAGAATCGCGCGCGACAGGTAGCCCCAGCCTGCGCCGAGGTCGACGACATGGCCCGACAGCGCCGGCAGGTCGTCGAGCAGAGCGCGCGACCCCTTGTCCGGCCCGTCCGCCGAAAAGACGCCGGGGCGCGTGACGAACCCATCCACGTCGCTCGGCGCGGCGGCCCAGTCGGCCAGCGCCGGGGCGGCCAGCCAGAAGATCTTGCCATGCGCCTTGGACAGGACATGGTCGGGCGTCGCGATCTTCTTGACCGCCTTCAGGATCGAATCGACTCCGTCGGTCTTCTGCCCGTCGACGACAAGGAGGTCGGCACATCCCGCAGCTTCGGCCAGCAGGGCGCGCGCGGCGTCCTTCGCCCGGGGCAGGACGACAAGGGCGACGGCGTAATGCCCCTCGGGCTCCTGAAGCACGCGGTAACCAAGTCCCTGCCAATAGGCGACGTCCGGGTAGAACCGGCTCACCACCTCGACCCGCGCCTGTTCGAGCGCGGAGAGGTCGAATCCGGTGGGCGGCGCGAAGACGGCGATGCGGCCCTCGGGCAGCACGAGCGCGCCGGTGTCCAGCGCGTGGGTCAGACGTGAGTGCGACATGGGGGGCGGGTTATTCCCGTTCCATCGTGCATTGCAACGGATGCTGGTGCTGGCGGGCCATTTCCATGACCTGGTTCACCTTGGTCTCGGCGATCTCGTAGGAGAACACCCCGACCACGGCCAGCCCGCGCTTGTGCACGGTCAGCATGATCTCGAACGCCTGCGCGTGGTTCATGCCGAAGAAGCGCTCCAGCACCATGACTACGAATTCCATCGGCGTGAAATCGTCGTTCAGCAGGAGCACCTTGTAGAGCGGCGGACGCTTTGACTTCGACTTGGGTTTGACCGCAAGTTGCGTATCACCCCCCGGCGGGTCGTCGTCCTGTCCAGCCATGACAATGGTCTCGGTCCGCAAACTGCTCTCCTGCTAGGCTCGGTGCCTTGTTGGAGAGGACAATATAATGGGTGGGGCGGGCAAATAAAGGGGGCCTCGCAAGAGGAGCCATCACAATGGCACGAAAAATAAAGACAATCGCATTCGATGCCGACGATACGCTCTGGCAGAACGAGCAGTTCTTCCGCCTGACACAGGAACGATTCGCGGATCTGTTGCGCGACCATGCCGCGCCGGACCACCTTGCCGAGAGACTGCTGGCGGCCGAGCGACGCAACCTCGGGCACTATGGTTTCGGCATCAAGGGTTTCATGCTGTCGATGATTGAAACCGCCATCGAGGTGACCGAGGCGCGGGTGCCCTCCAGTGTGATTGCCGAAATCATCGCGGCAGGGCAGGACATGCTCTCGCACCCGATCGAACTTCTCCCCGATGCCCGCGAGACGGTGGAGGCTCTGGCGGACGATCACCATATCCTCCTCGTAACCAAGGGTGATCTGCTCGATCAGGAGCGCAAGCTCGCGCAATCCGGGCTGGGCGACCTGTTCGACGGGGTCGAGATCGTGTCCGACAAGAAGCCTGCCACATATCACGCGATATTCGCCCGCCATGACATCCGGCCCGAGGCCGCGATGATGGTGGGCAACTCGCTCAAGTCAGACGTGATCCCAGCGATCGAGGCGGGGGCCTGGGGCACCTACGTTCCCCATGACCTGACCTGGGCGCTGGAACATGCCGAGCCGCCCACGGGCGAGGCGCGGTATCACGAAATCGCCCGGCTGGGCGAGCTTCCGGGAGTGCTGGACTCGCTTTCCTGAGCCGAACTGACGGGGGTCAGTGCGCCGGTAATTTTGCAATCACTGGCGCCACAATCACGCCACAATCAAGCATCTGGGGCCGCACCGACTGGTACACGCAACATCTGGATCGCCGCGCTTCAAGAATCGTGAAAGCGTTTGAGACTTAACTGTTTTCCCGTTTCGGGCGCCGTGCTATCTTTATCCACAGGCAGATAAAAAAACCGGGCGCAAAAAAACCAGCTCGGGAAATGAGGCAGTGATGGCAAGCGACGCGTATCGTCGTCTCGGGCAATGGGCCCGGTTCTCTCTCGTATTCATCGTGGTGGCGCTTGCGCTGACGCTGACGCCAGCCCGGGCCGCGCCCTACGCCGCAATGGTGATCGACGCCCGCACGGGTGAGGTGATCCATTCGCGCAATGCCGAGTCCAGGCTACACCCCGCTTCACTCACCAAGATGATGACCCTTTACGTCGTGTTCGAGGCGGTTCAACACGGGGAAATCTCGCTGGACTCGATGGTCACGATCTCGGCCAACGCCGCCTCCGAGGTGCCTTCCAAGATCGGGTTCCGGCAGGGGCAGAAGGTGCGGCTGCGCCACCTGATCCGGGCCGCCGCCGTCAAGTCGGCGAACGATGCCGCAACGGCCTTGGGCGAGGCGATCTCAGGTTCCGAGAGCGCCTTCGCTACGCGGATGAACCGGACGGCCAAGGCGCTGGGCATGAACGAGACGAATTTCGTGAACATGCACGGGCTGACGGCCAGCACGCACCTGTCCAGCGCGCGTGACATGACCACGCTGGGGCGGCACCTGTTTTTTGACTATCCGCAGTACTACAACCTCTTCTCGCGCCAGAGCGCGGATGTGGGGGTGAAGACGGTGTCGAGCACCAATCGGCGTTTCCTGTCCACCTACGAGGGCGCGGACGGGATCAAGACGGGCTATACCCGGGCCTCGGGCTCCAACCTGACGGCGAGCGCTCGGCGCGGCTCAAAACACATCATCGCGACGATCTTCGGCGGTACGTCCGGCCCGTCGCGCGACGCGCAGATGGCGGAGCTTCTGGACATGGGCTTCTCCCGCGTGGGCAATAACGTGGCGGTGCGGCCGCCCTCCAAGCCGCCCTACATGGGCAATACCGGCACCGGGGCCACCGCGCCGCTGGTCGCGAACAACGAGTTCGACGAGCCGGGCGGAGCAGGCAAGACGATCCGCGTCGTCGGTGCGCCCGTGCGCTCCATCCGGCCCGCGCCCCGTCCGGGCAGCGCGCTGGACCCGGATACGTCCGAGACCGTGAACGAGGTCATCGCGAATATCCTCGCAGCGCCCGAAGAGGAAGTGCCGGAGCGGCTCGCCGAGGCCGAGGCCGTGGCGGAAGCCGAAGTGGCGGGTGCCGATGTGACCCCCGCCGTCGAGGAGGTGCCCGTGGGCGCCGCACAGGCCGCAGCACCCGTCATCAACGCCTCCCTCGCCGCGCCGGAGATCGCGCCGGTCCCACCGCCGCGCCCGGAGGACATGATCCTCGTCAACGTCGAAAGCGCGACCACCGCGCCGCGCACACCGGAATTCGTGACCCGCATGTCCACCTCGGGCGGACGCCACTGGGGCATCAACGTCGGCGTTTTCCCGGCGCAATACGAGGCCGAGCGCGTCCTCCTGCGTACCGCGCTGAGTGAGCTGGCCACGCTTGGCGAGGCGTTGCGCAAGGTGTCCAAGTCGCGCACCGGGTTCAACGCGAATTTCGTGGGGATGACCAAGGAGGGCGCGGAACTCGCCTGTCGCAGACTGGCCGCGCGCGACACCACCTGCCAGGTCATCGAAGCGGGTCAGCAAGGGTAGCCGGGTTCGCCCGCGGCATTTGCCGGCTAGACCGGCCCCCGGCCTACATCGACGCGCCGTCCGCCGCCTTGATCTCAAAGGCCGCGGCCATCAGCGCGCGGGTGTAGTCGGTCTTGGGTGCGTCGAAAATCTGGTCCGCATCGCCCTGCTCGACCACGTCGCCCGACTTCATCACAAGCACCTTGTGGGCGAGCGCACGCACGACCTTGAGGTCATGGCTGATGAACAGGTAGGCCAGCCCGTATTTCTTCTGAAGGTCGCGCAGCAGGTCCACGATCTGCACCTGCACGGTCATGTCGAGCGCAGAGGTCGGCTCGTCCAGCACCACGAGGCGAGGGCGCAGGATCATGGCGCGGGCAATGGCGATGCGCTGCCGCTGGCCGCCCGAGAACTCGTGCGGGTAGCGGTGCATGGTAATCGGATCGAGGCCCACCTCGGCCATGATCTCGGCCACCATCTCGCGCTTGTTACGGCCCGGCTCGATCCCGTGGACACCCAGCCCCTCGGCGATGATCTCCTCGCAGGTCATGCGGGGGGAGAGGGAGCCATACGGGTCCTGAAACACGATCTGCATGTCGCGGCGCAGCCGTCGCAGGTTCTTGGCCTTCCAGTTCTGGATGTTGTCGCCCAGGAACACCACCGGCCCCTCGGACGAGATCAGCCGCATGACGGCGAGCGCCAGCGTCGTCTTGCCAGACCCGGATTCACCCACGATCCCCACCGTCTCGCCCGCGCGGACCGAGAAGGAGGCCGCGTTCACCGCCTTGATATGCCCCACCGTCTTGCGCATGAGCCCCCGCTGGATCGGGAACCAGATGCGCAGGTCCTTGGCCGATGCGATTTCCTCGGCGTCGGCGGGAACGGGGAGTGGCTTGCCGGTCGCTTCGGCCGACAGCAGCATCTTGGTGTAGGGGTGCTTGGGCGCGTCGAAGATTTCCTTCGTATCGCCGGCCTCGACGATCTCGCCGTCCTTCATCACGTTCACCCGGTCCGCGAACTTGCGCACGATGGTCAGGTCATGCGTGATGAACAGGAGGCTCATGCCCTCGGACTTGATGAGATCTGCCAGCAGGTCGAGGATCTGTGCCTGGATCGTGACGTCGAGCGCCGTCGTCGGCTCATCCGCGATCAGAAGGTCCGGGCCGTTAGAGAGCGCCATCGCAATCATCACGCGCTGACGCTGGCCGCCCGAAAGCTGGTGGGGATAGCTTTTGAGCCGCGTCTCCGGGTCCGGGATTCCGACCTTGTCGAGCAGTTCGATGATGCGCCGTTCGACCGCCGCGCCTTCGAGCCCCTGATGCAGTTCGATGGTTTCCTTCAGTTGCTTTTCCAGCGTGTGGAGCGGATTGAGCGATGTCATCGGCTCCTGAAAGATGAAGCTGATGTCATTGCCGCGTGTCCGCCGGAGTTCCTTGTCAGATGCGCCGACCATCTCGCGCCCGTCATAGGTGATCGAGCCTTGAATGCTCGCGCTGTCGGGCAGGAGCGACACGGTGGACAGGGCCGTCACCGACTTGCCCGACCCGGACTCGCCCACGAGTGCGACCGTCTCACCCTTTTTCACGTCGAAGGACACGCCCTTGACCGCCGGGATCGTCACCCCGTCCTGCGTGAAGCTGACGCGGAGGTCTTTCACGTTCAGAAGGCTCATTGAAAGGTCTTTCGCGGGTCGAAGGCATCGCGCACGCCTTCGAAGATGAAGACGAGGAGCGACAGGAGCACGGTGAAGGTCACGAATGAGGTGAAGGCGAGCCAGGGGGCCTGAAGGTTCTGCTTGGCCTGCCGGGTCAGTTCCCCCAGCGACGGCGCCGAGGAGGGCAGGCCGTAGCCGAGGAAGTCGAGCGCGGCGAGCGTGCCGATCGTGCCGGTGATGATGAAGGGCAGCATGGTCAGCGTCGCCACCATCGCGTTGGGCAGCATGTGGCGGAACATGATCGTGCGGTTCGACACCCCCAGTGCCTTTGCCGCGCGGACGTATTCGAAATTGCGCGCGCGCAGGAACTCGGCGCGCACCACGCCCACGAGGGCCGGCCAGCCGAACAGGATGGTCACGAACACCAGAAGCCAGAAACTTCGTCCCAGAATGGCGAACAGGATGATGATGACGTAGAGCGACGGGGTAGAGGCCCAGATTTCCAGAATGCGCTGGAAGATAAGGTCGAGCCAGCCGCCGAAATAGCCCTGAACCGCACCCGCCGCGACGCCGATGAGCGCGGTGGCCACGGTCACGATGATGGTGAAGAAAACCGACAATCGGAATCCGTAGATCACCCGCGCAAGCACGTCGCGGGCCGTATCGTCGGTGCCGAGCCAGTGGTCTGAGTCCGGGGCCGACGGGGCGGCGGTGCCGATGTCGTTGATCGTGTTGTAGCTGTAGGGGATCGGCGGCCAGAGGAGCCAGCCTTTCGTGATCTGTTCGCCCGCGATCTCGCCGTCCTGCGCGTCCTCGATCGTGCCCTCGGGGTCGTCCCAGCACCGCTCTGATCCGGCGGCGACGATGAGGCACTCGACCTCGATGTCGGCATAGACCGCCTCGGTCCTGAAATCGCCGCCGAAATCCGTTTCCGGGTAGAACCGGAAAATCGGCATGTGCAGGTCGCCCTGGTAGGACACGAGGATCGGCTTGTCGTTCGCGATGAACTCGGCCAGCAGCGACAGTCCGAAGACGATCGAAAAGATGATGAGCGACCAGTAGGCGCGCCGGTTGCGCGTGAAGTTGCGCCAACGGCGCTGGTTCAGAGGCGACAGGAACGGCTTGCGGCGCTTGGACTCGGGGATCTCGTGCGGATCGGTGTGCGATGCGCCTGCGGGCGCCGGGGCCGTCTGCGCCGGTTCACGGGCATTGGTGCGCGGATCGGCCATGCTCAGGCCTCCCGCTTCTCGAAGTCGATGCGGGGATCGACGAAGACATACATCAGGTCGGACAGGATGTTCACGACGAGGCTGATGAGGCCGAAGACGAAGAGTGTGCCGAAGATCACGGGGTAATCACGGGCCACCGCCGCCTCGAACCCGAGACGCCCAAGCCCGTCGAGCGAAAAGATCGTCTCGATGATGAGGGACCCGGCGAAGAAGACCGAGATGAAGAGGCCGGGGAAGCCCGCGATGACGATGAGCATGGCGTTGCGGAAAACGTGACCGTAAAGCACACGGCTTTCCGACACGCCCTTGGCGCGGGCCGTCACGACATACTGCTTCTTGATCTCGTCGAGAAAGCTGTTCTTGGTCAGCAGCGTCAGCGTGGCGAAGCTTGCGATGGTCGTTGCGAAAACCGGCAGCGCGATATGCCAGAAGTAGTCGAGCACTTTGCCGATCAGACTTAGATCCTCGAAATTGTCCGACGTCAGCCCCCTGAGCGGGAAGATCTGCCAATAGGTGCCGCCCGCGAACAGGACGAGCAACAGGATCGCGAACAGGAAACCGGGGATGGCGTAGGCCACGATGATCAATCCGCTCGTCCAAGTATCGAAGGTCGAGCCATCGCGCACCGCCTTGCGGATGCCCAGTGGGATCGAGATCAGATAGGCGATGACGGTCGACCACAAGCCCAGAGAGATCGAGACCGGGAGCTTTTCGGCCACCAGTTCGAACACGCCGATGGACCTGAAATAACTCTCGCCGAAGTCGAGACGCATATAGTTCCAGATCATCCCGAAAAACCGTTCCAGCGGCGGCTTGTCGAAGCCGAATTCGCGCTCCAGCTCCTCGATGAACTCAGGGGGGAGGCCGCGCGCGCCCGCATAGTCGCTGGACCCCTGCGCGCCGGCCTCGCCGCCGCTGTTGGCGCCGAAGTCGCTAGGCCCGCCGGAGATCGCGCCGAATACGTCGCCCTCACCATCGATGCGGGCGATGATCTGCTCGATCGGCCCGCCGGGGACGAACTGCGTCAGGGTGAAGTTGATGACCATGATCCCGAACAGGGTCGGGATGATGAGCAGCAACCTGCGGAAGATATAGGCGCCCATGAGGTCGGTTATTCCTTAGCGGAGAACACCGGCGTCAATCAGCGCCTGATGCTTGTCGGCGTCATACCACCAGAAGTCGAGGTAGCCCATGTCCAGCGGCGGGATCGTCTCGGGTTTTCCGTACATGTCGAAATAGGCGACGGTGTGAACCGGCTTGAACCACTGCGGCACCATGAACCCGATGGAGCGCAGGGTGCGGTCGAGCGCATGGACCGAGGATTCCAGCGTTTCAAGCGTTTCGGCCCCAACGATCGAGGGGATGATCCGGTCGACCGCTTCGTTGCGCAGCCGCATGAGGTTGCGGGAACTGTCGTCGGCGGTCTTGGAGTGGAACCACTGTTCCAGCCCGATACCCGGTTCGAAGCCCATCGAGAAGCCGTGGCTCGTCATGTCGAAGTCGCCGGCCCGGCGGTTCTCGACATACTGCGCGGTGTCCACACGCTCCAGCTCGGCATTGACGCCCAGCTGTTCCAGATTCTCGATATAGGGGTTGATGATCCGGTCGAAATTCGGGTCGTAGGACAGGATTTCGAGCGTCAGAATATCGCCCGCCTCGTTGCGGCGGACGCCGTCATCGCCGGGAATCCAGCCCGCGTCTTCAAGAAGGCGGCCAGCGGCGCGGAAGGTGCCGCGTGCCGGGCGGTTCTGATCCGCTTCGTTGACCGGCGGCACCGGCGCCTCTTCGGTCAGGATCGCGGCATCGAGCAGACCCTCGTCGACCAGCGGCTCGAGGATTTCAAGCTCGGCCTCGGACGGCGTGCCACGCGCGGCGAGGTCAGTGCCGGGCCAGAAGGAATCCACCCGGTCATAAAGACCGTAGAACAGTGCCTGGTTCGACCATTCGAAGTTGAACATCATCGCGATGGCGTCGCGCACCCGCTTGTCCTGCCACGTTTCGCGGTCGAGGTTGAAAATGAAGCTCTGGGCCGTGCCCACGGTGCCGTCGGGGATCTCTTCCTTCACGACGTAACCGTCGTTGAGGTTCGGAAAGTCGTAACCCGTCGCCCAGATGAGCGACGAATTCTCGACGCGGAACGTGAAAGCGCCGGCCTTGAACGCCTCGAAAGCGGCCTGGCTGTCAGCGAAATATTCCACGCGGATTCGGTCGAAGTTGTTACGCCCGACCTGAAGCGGATGCTCCGCCGCCCAGTAGTCGGGATTGCGGGAATAGACGATCTGCCGGTTGAAGTCCTTGGACTCCAGAACATAGGCACCGGTGGACATGAACGGTTCTTCCGAACTGTCGTCGAGCCGGGCGCCGGTCTCCTCGAACCAGTCCTTCGAAAAGACAGGGGTGCCGCCCGCAAAGCCGATCCGCTCGCGGATCGGGGCCTCGTCGGTGAAGGTGAACTTGATCGTGTGGTCGTCGATCACGTCGACGTCCTCGATAAAGCCCTCGACGATGCGGCGATACTCGGTGATCCCCTGCTCGAGGAACAGGTTGAACGAGAACTCCACGTCCTCGGCCACCATCGGCTCGCCATCCGCGAAGGTCACGTCGTCGCGCAGGTTGAACGTCACCCACTTGAGATCCTCGGGATACTCCATCGTCGTGCAGATGAAGCAGTAGAGGCCATAGGGGTCGTCCGCGGTCGAGATCACGATGCTCTCGGAGCCGATCGTGGCCAGCGCCGCCGAGACGCCCTTGCGCGAATAGTTGTTGAAGCTGTCGAAGGTCCCCATCGCGGAAATCGAGATCTCGCCACCCTTGGGCGCGTCCGGGTTCACATAATCCAGATGCTCGATGTCAGGGCCGTACTTCACCTCGCCGAAATTGGAGAACGCGTGGGTTTCGGTCGTGTCCTGCCCCCGGGCGATCTGGGCCCCTGTAAGAACCACCGCGGACGACAAAAGAAGCGCCTTGAGAAGCGGGGCCGGGTTCGGCGCGGTATCGGTGCGGGTGGCAGGGCGCGCGGGGCGGGGCGTCATGGCGTCTCCTCTGAGCTCGGTGCAGACCGGTTGCCGTGAAGGCTAAGCCCGCACTGCCCTGACATTCAAGGCGAGAATTCGTGAGCTAAGTTGCGGGAACATTACAGGGAGAACGTGAAAGGGCCGCCCCGGTTGCCCGGCGCGGCCCCTGAAATGTCGTCATGTCCAGCGTGATCAGCCCGGGTTCGCCTCAAGATAGGCGATGACATTGGCGCGGTCCTCGATATCGTTCAGGCCCGAGAAGGTCATCTTGGTGCCGTTGATGTCGCTGCGCGGGTTCTCGAGGAATGCGTTCAACTCTTCCGGGGTCCAGCTGCCTTCGACCGAGGCCATCGCGTCGGAATAGGAGAAATCGCCGACGGCGGCGACTTCGCGGCCGACCACACCGTCGAGATGCGGGCCGGTGCCGTTGGTGCCGTCGAGCTTGTGGCAGGATTTGCACTTGTTGTAGACCCGCTCGCCCGCGCCGGCATCGGCTTCGGCGAACACTTCTTCAAAGCTGACTTCGACGGCCTCTTCGCCACCGTCTTCGCTGCTCTCTTCGAGGTTGGCGATCACATAGCCCTGGCTGTGTTCTTCAGCCTCGTCACCATGCCCCTCGGCCTCGCTCATATAGAGCGCGTCCGCACCCCAGCTGGCGAAGAGAAAAATCAGGAGGGCGGCGCATACGGCGGCGCCGGCCTTGGTGAAGGTCATTGTGTCGAACATGTCGCGTTCCATCTGAAGCCTAGTCTCGCGGGTGTCTACACGCTTTAACCCGGACGTTTCAAGCGGTATGAGGCGCGACGAATTGCGACATCGTGTCTGAGCGCAGACCATGAACCGGGAGGGCAGGCCGTGACGGGGAAGATAGCGTTCCAAGGCGAACCGGGGGCCTATTCCCATGAGGCCTGCATCGACGCGCGCCCCGACATGGAGGCGATCCCCTGCGCCACCTTCGAAGACGTGATCGAGGCGGTGCGTTCGGGCGCGACGGATCTGGCGATGCTGCCGGTGGAAAACTCCACCTACGGGCGGGTGGCCGACATCCACCGCCTGCTGCCGGAAAGCGGGCTGCATATCCTCGACGAAGCCTTCGTCCGGGTGCGGATTTCGCTGATGGGGGCGCCGGGGGCCAGGCTTGAGGACGTCAAGGACGTGCGCGCCCACCTCGTGCTGCTGCCTCAGTCCGCACAATTCCTGAAGCGTCACGGTATCCGTGGACACGCCGCCGCCGACAGCGCCGGGGCCGCCGCCGACCTGGCCGCGCACCGCACCGTCGGGGAGGGCGTGCTCGCTTCGACGCTGGCCGCCGAGATCTACGGCCTCGACGTGCTTGCGCGCGACATCGAGGACCACGGCCACAATACGACCCGCTTCGTCATCATGGGGCGGGACCTGAGCCTTGAACGGCGCGGCGAAAAGATGATGACCACCTTCGTCTTCGAGGTCCGCAACATCCCGGCGGCGCTCTACAAGGCGATGGGCGGCTTCGCGACGAACGGTGTGAACATGACCAAGCTGGAAAGCTACATGATCGACGGGTCGTTCACCGCCACGCGCTTCTACTCCGACATCGAAGGCCACCCGGACGACCCGGAAGTGGCGCGCGCGCTGGACGAGCTTGGCTACTTCACCAACAACCTCGACATTCTCGGCGTTTATCCCGCCGACCCGCGCCGCGACGGCTGAAAGTCTGCGAAAGGGGCGCGCTCACGCGCGCGCTCGATGTCTCGGCCCCGTGCGAGGCACGGGCCCTCGGGCCGCGCGGGTGTCTGCGAAGGGATCAGTGCCAGTCGAAAAAGCCCGGCCCGGCGCGCTCCAGCAGCTTGCGCGCCATCTCGCGCCCCATGTCGGGGCCGTCGGCGACGGGGCCGCTCATTTCATCCGACAGCGCCTCAGACCCGTTGGTGCGCAGCACTTCGCCCCGGAGCCTCATCGTGTCACCGTCGAGTTCCGCAAGCCCCGCGATGGGCGTCTCGCAGGAGCCGTCCAGTTCGGCGAGGAACGCGCGTTCTGCCGCAAGCCGCTGGCCGGTGGGGCCGTGGTGGATGGCGGTAAGCATCTCGGCGGTCGCGTCGTCATGGGCGCGCCGTTCGATCCCGATGGCGCCCTGTGCGATGGCCGGCAGCATGTCCTCGGGCGCGATGGCGCCGTGGGGCACCTCGGGCAACATGCCCAGCCGGGTCAGCCCGGCCATGGCAAGGAACGTGGCCTCGGCCACCCCGTCACGCAGCTTGGCGAGCCGGGTCTGCACGTTGCCCCGGAACTCCACGACCTGAAGGTCCGGGCGACGGTTGAGCAACTGGGCCTTGCGTCGCAGGGACGACGTGCCGACCACCGCGCCCTCGGGCAGATCGTGGATGCCGCCGCTGCCCAGCGACACGAAAGCGTCCCGCGTATCCTCGCGCGGGAGGTAGCAGTCGAGCGTGAGGCCCGGCGGCTGCTCGGTCGGCATGTCCTTCATCGAATGGACCGCGATGTCGATCAGCCCGTTCATGAGCTGGTCCTCGATCTCGCGGGTGAACAGCCCCTTGTTCCCGATCTCCTTGAGCGGCCGGTCCGCCGCGATCATCGCGCGGTCGTCACCGGTGGTCTTGATGACGACGATCTCGAACGCGGTCTCGGGCAGCCCGAAAGCGATCGCCAGCCGGTCGCGGGTCTCATAGGCCTGCGCCAGCGCGAGCGGCGAGCCGCGGGTGCCGATCTTCATCGGTTTGGTCGGGTCGGGAAGAGTCACGGTCATGCAACCCGTTTAGACGCGGCCTGAGGCCCTGTCCATGCCCCCGCGTCTTGACATATGGGCACGGAAAGCGGACCCAAGCCGTGATAGCGAAAGGACCACGAATGACCAAGCTTCTCATGCGCGCGCTGGCGGGCGAAACGCTTCCGACGCCCCCGATCTGGATGATGCGGCAGGCAGGCCGCTACCTGCCGGAGTACCGCGCGACCCGTGAGAAGGCCGGGGATTTCCTGTCTCTGTGCTACAATCCCGAGCTTGCGGCCGAGGTGACGCTGCAACCGATCCGCCGTTTCGGTTTCGACGCGGCGATCCTGTTCGCCGACATCCTGCTGGTGCCGCAGGCGCTGGGCGCGGACCTGTGGTTCGTCACCGGCGAGGGGCCGCGCCTGTCGACGATCACGGGGGAAGATGACTTTGCCAAGCTTGGTGGGGTCGACGATATCCACGACACGCTTGGCCCGGTCTATGAAACCGTCTCGATCCTGTCGCGCGAACTGCCCTCCGAGACCGCGCTGATCGGCTTCGCCGGCGCACCGTGGACCGTCGCGACTTACATGGTGGCCGGGCGCGGTACGCCCGACCAGGGACCGGCCCATGCACTTAAGGACACGAACCGAGACCTCTTCATCCGCCTCATCGACCGGATCACCGAGGCGACGATCGAATACCTTTCACGACAGGTCGCGGCGGGCGCCGAGACGGTCAAGATCTTCGACAGCTGGGCAGGCTCGCTCAAGGGGCAGGACTTCGACGACTTCGCTCTGGCACCGACAAAGCGGATCATCAGCGAGCTCAAGGACCGCCACCCCGGCCTTCCGATCATCGCGTTTCCGCGTGAGGCGGGCGAACGCTACATCGGCTTCCACAAGGCGACGGGCGCGGATTGCGTCGCGGTCGACAACTCGGTTTCGGCCGAATGGGTCGCGGCGAATGTGCAGGTGGACGGCTGCGTTCAGGGCAACCTCGCCTCCAGCCACATGGTCACCGGCGGTCAGGCTCTGGTGGATGAGGCACAGGCCATCACCCGCGCCCTGCGCGGCGGGCCGCACATCTTCAACCTCGGTCACGGCATCACGCCGGATGCGGACCCCGACAATGTCGCGAAGATGATCGACGCGGTGCGCAGCGCCTGAGCCGCGGCGCAATGCAAAGACGAGCTTGAATGGCAACTTTTCCCTGTGGCTCCCCGGGGACTAGGGTCCGCCCACGTCCGCACCTTCGGACAGGCAATCAGAGCACGGTGATTCAATGACGACGCAAGGCACACCCCGTCCGAACCCGATTCTCGACGTGTTGCTCGACGACCTGCCGGAGGTGCAGCCACCGCATTTCGCCGGCCTGTCACATGTGCTGGGCGACTGCGTTCCCGACGAAAACGTGGGCCAAGTCGCGGTGCTGGATCATGTCGCCGCGCAGGTTCCAAAGTCCGGGTCGTTCCGTGTGCTCGACCTCGGCTGCGGGTTCGGAAAGTCGAAGGCCTTTTTCGATGACCTGAACGCGGACCTG
Source organism: Maritimibacter sp. UBA3975 (assembly GCF_002384975.1). Lineage (NCBI taxonomy): Bacteria > Pseudomonadati > Pseudomonadota > Alphaproteobacteria > Rhodobacterales > Roseobacteraceae > Maritimibacter > Maritimibacter sp. UBA3975. The sequence continues at coordinate 195,177 of NZ_DGCP01000011.1, read as the reverse complement.
CACTGGAACGGCGTCGACATCTCGGAACGCTGGGACGTCGAGGACGAGACCTTCCAAAAGGCCTGCAAGACCTACAACGGCGTCGACATCCCGTTTGAGAAAAACACCTTCGACATGGTCTTCAGCACCCAGGTGTTCGAGCATGTCCGCCTTCCCGAGCCGCTTCTGAAAGAGATCAGGCGTGTGCTGAAGCCGGGCGGGGTCTTCACGGGAAGTGTGTCGTGCATGGAGCCTTTTCACATGCGCAGCATCTTCTGCTTCACGCCCTACGGCTGGAAGACGATCCTCGAAGATGCAGGCCTTCCCCTGAGGTTCCTTGCGAGCGGGGTGGACGGTGTGTCGCTGTCGCTGTGGCATTTTCACCGGCACCTCGATCAGGGCCGGATCTTCCGAAACTCGAACCTGAACGCCGCCATCGACGCGGTGGTCGAGCGTGACGGGCTCGACTGGCGGTCCGGCAACGTGATGAAGCTCATGTTTTCAGGGCAAATGGTGTTCACCGCGCAGGCCAAGTGACCGACCATGACGGGGCCCAAGGCTGCGGGGTAAGGTGAGAGGCTGGACAACGACCCAAGCGGGGCTCGTTACGGCTGCTTCCTTCCGGACCTGACCGGGTTGGCGAGGTGCTTGCCCGCGCCAACCTCTCGAGCCGTTACATAGGTGACTCGCGCCTGCGGATCAAGGGATCGGTTTGACACTGCCGGACGGCCTGCGCATACCCGACGGGATGCGGCGCGGGGAGGACAAGATGGACCTGAGTGAACTGGCCTTCGGTGGCGGCGGGCTCGACCGCGCGGCGCATCTCAGGGGCGAGGCGTCGGCTCTGCGCGCCTCCGGTTCGGCGCAGGTTTTGCCGATCTGGCGGGGCCGCCCTCTCATGGCGGGAGTGTCGGGGCCGGGCGGTGATCTGCACCTTGAACTGCTCGCCGTCGACCACCCCCTCATCACCGAACACGACCCCCAGTGGATCTATCTGGGCCATCAGGACGGCGCCCCGCTGTTCGCCGCCGATATTTCGGCCATGCCGGCCTACAGCCATGCGGCCGATGGCGGCCCCGGCGATCCGGGCATGGACATGCCGGCCCCGCCGTTGGGCGTGCTGCCCGAGGATGCGCGCTTTCCGGACCTGCGGTCCGCACTCGCGGGCCTCACGCCGTTCGAAAGCGAACTGGCGGCCACCGCGCGGGGCATCCTCGAATGGCACCGGTCGCACGGGTTCTGCGCTGCCTGCGGCACGCGATCCGAGATCGACGAGGCCGGGTGGCGGCGCAGTTGCCCTGCCTGCGGCCGTCTGCATTTCCCGCGCACCGACCCGGTGGTCATCATGCTCGTCACCTCCGGCAATTCGGTTCTGCTCGGGCGCTCGCCGGGCTGGCCCGAAGGGATGTATTCCCTGCTTGCGGGCTTCATGGAGCCGGGCGAGACGGTGTCTGCTGCCGTCGCGCGGGAGGTGGCGGAAGAAACCGGCGTCCGCGTCGGCCCCTCCGCGATCCTCGCGACCCAACCCTGGCCCTTCCCGGCCTCGCTCATGATCGGGTGCCATGCCGAGGCGTTGAGCCTTGAGATCGACGTCGACCCGACAGAGATCGAACACGCGCTCTGGGTCACGCGTGAGGATCTCGTGGACGTCTTCGCGGGCACGCATCCGGTGATCCGCAGACCGCGCCGGGGCGCCATTGCGCAGGTCCTGATGAAAAATTGGCTTGCCGGGACGCTGTAGCTGCCTCAGAATCGCCGTCAAACAACGATAACCGGGCGGCGAAACGCCCGGACGACGGGTAGCGAGCGAAAAAAGGGACAGGCATGAAACTCACCACGCGCGAGGATATCGCGGCGCCGATCGAGGCGGTGTTCGCCAATGTGGCCGACTTCGGCTGGTTCGAACGGGCCGCGATGCGGCGCGGGGCCGAGGTGGTGCGCACGGATTCGCTTGAAACGCCGGGGGCGGGCATGTCCTGGCATGGCGAGTTCCAGTATCGCGGGCGCGAACGCAAGGCGGACGTGGACCTGATCGAATATGACCCGCCCAATGCGCTCACATTCCTCATGCGCGCCGCGGGGCTTGAGGTCGAAATGGCCGTGGACCTCGTCGCCATGTCGCGCACCCGCACGCGGATGAACGTCACGCTTGAGGCGACGCCGCGCACGATTCCGGCGCGGCTGATGATCCAGTCCGCCAAGCTGGCCAAAACCAACATCCAGAACCGCTACCGTCGCCGGATCGCCGAATACTGCGCCGAGCTCGAAGAACGGTGCCAGTCGCGCGGGTTCTGATCGGCCTCAGTCCGGGATGACCTTGCCGGGGTTGAGGATGCCCTTGGGGTCAAGCGCGCCCTTGATCGCGCGCATGACATCCAGGGCGACCGGGTTCTTGTGCCGGGCCATCGACCCCAGCTTGTAAATCCCGATCCCGTGTTCCGCCGAGAACGAGCCGCCGAGTTCCGCGACCAGCGCGTCCTGCGCCTCGGACGCCTGCGCCGTGAGCGCTTCGGTCTTTTCGGGCGCATAGGCCACATAATGCACGTTCCCGTCGCCGAGATGCGCGACGCAACTGTCCTGCACGCCCGGCGCGATACCGGCCATGCGCGTGCCGATCTCGTCAAAGAACCGCGTCAGACTGTCGAGGGGCAGGGCGATGTCGCCTGTGAAGAGCGGAGATTCCCCGCCCACGAGCACCTCGGAGGCACGTTCGCGCCGGTCCCACATCGCCGCGCGCTGAGTGTCGTTCTGCGCGATGACCGCGTCGGCCACCCGGCCCGCCTCCATTTCATCCGCAAGGACGGTCTCCAGCGTTTCGGTGAGCGCCGCATCCCCCGCCAGTTCCACGAGGACATTGACCTCGTGTGCCGCCTCGAAGGGTTCTCGGGCGTCCGCGACCTTGGCAAGATGGCGGGCGACGTAGCTGCGTGGCATGTATTCGCAGGCCTCGACGGCCCCGCCGGACGCCTCCTGCAACCGGTTCAGCATGACCAGCGCCGCGTCGAGCGAAACCGGCGCGACCATTGCCGTCGCCCGGTGGGCGGGCGCGGCGGCGAGCTTCAGGACAGCCGCCGTGATAATGCCCAAAGTGCCCTCGGCCCCGATCATCAGATCACGCAGGTCATAGCCGGAGTTGTCCTTGTGCAGCTCCCCCAACAGGTCCATCACGCGCCCGTCGGCCAGCACGACCTCGAGCCCGAGGCATTGGGCGCGGGTGTTGCCGTACCGCAGGACGTTGGAGCCGCCCGCATTGGTGGACAGGATGCCGCCCACCATCGCCGATCCGCGCGCGCCGAAAACGACAGGAAAGACGAGGCCCACCTCGTCCGCCGCCGCGCGTATGGTGTCGAGGATCACGCCTGCCTCAGCGATGGCGACCCGCGCCTCGGGCTTCACGGCGCGGATGCGGTTCATCCGCTCCAGCGACAGCATCGCCGCGCCGTCGTTGAACGTGCCGCCGGACACGCCGGTGTTGCCAGAGACCGGAATCACGACCTGACCCACCTCATGCGCGAGCGCCATGAGCGCCGACACTTCGTCTGTGGAGGCCGGGCGCAGCACGCACAGCGGGGTCGAGGTGTATTGCCCCTGGGCATCGTTGGCATACCGGGCCATGTCCGCCCCGGTCAGCACATGCGACTCGCCTATGATCGCGGTCGCCCGCTCGATGAAACCCATAGTCTCCTCCCCCCGTCCGGGCGAGGGGCGGTCAGACCGCCTGGCTGTGCCCGGCTTCGTTCATTTCATAGGCGTCGAAATAGCGGGCGATGATCCGGGCGAGCGGCCGCGCGTCGGGCCGGATCGACAGGACACCGTCGTCAAGCGACACTGTGCCGGGCAGAGTTTCGGCCAAGCCGTCGGCCAGCGCAAGCGCAGTGGCAGGATCTTCCCCAAGACCGCGGGCGATGGCGGGCAGGTCGGCCTCGAAATCGCACAGAAGCGCCTCGATCACCCGGCCCCGCAGGATGTCGTAACCGGTGAAGGCATGGCCGCGCGACGTGGCGAACTGGCCTGCACGCACACGCTCCTGATAGGCCGACGTGGCGGGCGCGTTCTGCGCATAGCCCTGCGGAAAGCGCGAGATCGAGGACGCCCCGAGACCGATCAGCACCTCGGCGCTGTCCTCCGTATAGCCTTGGAAATTGCGCCGCATGGTGCCGTTCTTCTGCGCCGTTGCGAGGCCGTCCTCGGGGCGGGAGAAATGGTCGATACCGATCTCGTCATACCCGTCCGCGACGAACAGGTCGCGTGACAGGCTGTAAAGCTCCAGCCGGTCCTCGGGCGACGGCAGCGCCTCGGTCGGAATGAGCGACTGACGCCGCGCCATCCACGGCACATGGGCGTATCCGAAAAGCGCGATCCGGTCAGGCTTGAGCGAGATGACCTTCTTCACCGAATCCGTCATGCGGGCACGGGTCTGGTGCGGCAAGCCATAGAGCAAGTCGATATTGAGCGACGGCACACCGCGCGCCCGCAGGCCATCGACCGCCGCCTTTGTGATCTCGAAGCTCTGGGGTCGCCCGATGACCTCCTGGATCATGGGGTCGAAATCCTGCACGCCCAGCGACGCCCGGTTGAGCCCGGCGGCCACCAGCGCGTCCATCCGCGCGTCGTCGATTTCGTTCGGGTCGATCTCGACCGAGAACTGTGCGCCGTCTCCCAGCGGGGCCGCGTCGAAGATGGCGCGCGACAGGCGGTCGATCATCGTCGGATCGAGCAGCGTCGGGGTTCCGCCGCCCCAGTGCAGATGACTGATCGTGATGCCTTCCGGGAGCGTCTTTTTCAGCGCCGCCAATTCTTGAGTTAGCGAATCAACATAAGCCTCGACCGGGCTCAGCGTGCTCGTCCCTTGCGTGCGACACGCACAGAACCAGCACAACCTGCGGCAGAATGGCACATGCAGGTAGAGCGAAATCTGCGATCCGTCGGGAATCGCGCGAATCCAATTACTTACCGTCTCGCCGCCGATGCCGCCGGCAAAATGCGGGGCTGTCGGATAGCTGGTGTAGCGGGGCACTCGCGCATCAAAAAGGCCGAGTTTGCGAAGTTGCGTCAGGTTGTCCATTGGCGTAGGGTTAAAGCCAACTTTCGCGCGTGACATTGATACGGATCAAATGGTCTAAGCTATGGGTTCACTCCACCTAGATCTCAAGGATTGCGGCCAGTGCCCGATCCGCCACCGTGCCGTCTGTTCGCGCTGCGAACCGGACGAGCTCGAGGTGCTTGAGGACATCAAGTACTACCGCAGCTACGAAGCTGGGCAGCCGATCCTCTGGGCCGGCGACCATATGGAGTTCGTGGCCTCGGTTGTCACCGGGATCGCGACCCTCAGCCAGACGATGGAAGACGGGCGCACGCAGATGGTGGGCCTTCTCCTGCCGTCCGATTTCATCGGGCGGCCGGGCCGCGAAACAGCAGCGTTCGACGTGGTGGCCGTTTCGGACGTGACCCTGTGCTGTTTCCGCCGCAAGCCCTTCGAACACCTCATGACGAGCACGCCGCACATCGGACAGCGCCTGCTGGAAATGACGCTGGACGAGCTCGACTCGGCGCGCGATTGGATGCTGGTTCTGGGCCGCAAGACGGCGCGCGAAAAGATCGCGAGCCTGCTTTTGATCGTGGCACGGCGCGATGCGCTCCTGCGCAAACAGCTTCCCTCCGATGGCATGATTTTCGATCTGCCGCTCACGCGTGAGGCGATGTCGAATTACCTCGGCCTCACGCTGGAAACCGTGAGCCGCCAGATTTCGGCGCTGCGAAAGGCTGAAATCATCCAGCTGGAAGGCAAGCGTCGCGTGATCGTGCCCGACCTCGAAGCCCTGATTTCGGAAACCGGCGACGACGTGGACGGCGGGCTGATCGTCTGACCGGCCCGCAGGGCCTGTGTCCGTAAACTTTGCAGTTGCGCTTGCCGCCGCCGTCGGCGCCCGCCCTGCAACGCCGCTTTACCCCGAAAAAAAGGCCGGTGGGAGAACCACCGGCCAAGTCCTTCAGGGAGGAAAACGTGTCTTCAGTGCCTCAATGCGCGAGGAGCAGAGGACGTTCCGTCGATTCGAGCATATTTCTCGTCGCGCCGCCGAGGATCGATTCACGGAAGCGGGAGTGGCTGTAGGCCCCCATGATGATCATGTCGGCGTCGATGTCGTTGGCGTGGCGGGCCAGAACGTCGGACACGCGCGGCATCGTCTTCGACAGCACCGACAATTCCGCCCGCACGCCGTGGCGTGACAGGAACTGGCTCAACGGCCCGCCGGGGTCCGAGCGTTCGGGGCCGTGCTTCGGCGGGTCGATGATGGCGATATTGACCGTGCCCGCGGCCTTGAGGAAGGGCAGGGCGGCCTTGACCGCGCGCAGCGCCTCGCGGCTTTCGTTCCAGCCGATCAGAATGCGGTCGACCTTTTCCGGGAACTCGTGTCCGTCCGGCTGGATCAGGACCGGCACGTCCGCCTCGAACATTGCCGCCTCGGTGACCGCCTCAAGGTCATGGCCCCGCCCTTCGCCGTAAGGCTTCGGCAGGACGACGAGATCCGAGAACCGGGTGCGCAGCGCGATGAGTTGGTTCACCGCTACCATCTGGGCCGACAGGCCCGTGACGGACCAGTTGAAACCGGCACCCTTCAGCGTCTTGCGGGCGTGATCTTCGAGGGCCAGCGCATCTTCCTGCGCCTGGGCGAGGCTGTCTTGCATCACCACGGCGGTCGCGCCGGCGTAGTAAAAACCCGGCTGCGTCATGTCGAGGCCAAGGCAGAGCGCGTCCAGATGGGCATCGTTCGCGGCTGCAATCCGCATTGCTGCACTAAACGCGGAAGTTGAGTTTTGGATATCCGTTACAACCGTGGTAATGGATCGGTAGGCCATGGGAGCAACCCTTTTGCGGACTGTGGCCGGGAAAACCAGCGGCCGGGGGAAAGTGTCGGGAGCATGGTGCAGGGCAGATGGCCGTTGCGCTTTGACTTGGGTCAAATCGCTAATTTCACAAAGCCCTGAGGGTTTTGACATGGATCAAGGTTACTTCCCCCCCGACACATCAAAACCCCAGTCAGTCGAAAAGCGCGGGCGGGTCTGGATTCGTCTCCTGTCCGAACCGCGTAGTGAAAGACACGAAGGGACGTAAAATGTGGGATTACCTCAAACTGGTGATCTTCGGCCTGATTGCACTTCTGGCCGCGATCGCCACCACCTATGCCCGCGATCTCGCCTATCTGGTCCACGCCATTCTGGTCGTGGCGATCGCGGGTGGCCTGTTCATCTATACGCTGCGGCGTATGGGGCATGAACCGGCTCCGAAAACCGGCTACCTCGACGGACCCATCCGGGTCGGGGCAGCCTTGACCGCCTTCTGGGGCGTCGTGGGCTTCCTCGTGGGGACCTACATCGCCTTCATGCTGGCGTTTCCCCAGCTCAACTTCGCCTGGGCGGAAGGCTTCCTCAACTTCGGGCGGCTGCGTCCGTTGCACACCTCGGCGGTGATCTTCGCCTTCGGGGGCACGGCGCTCATCACCTCGTCCTTCTACGTGGTCCAGCGCACCTCGGGTGCGCGGCTCTGGAATGATGGCCTCGCCTGGTTCGTGTTCTGGGGCTACCAGATCGTGATCCTGCTCGCCGCGACCGGCTATGTCCTCGGTTCCACGCAGGGCAAGGAATACGCGGAACCCGAATGGTACACCGACCTGTGGCTGACCATCGTCTGGGTGGGCTACCTCGTCCTCTTCATGGGCACGCTCATGAAGCGGAAAGAGCCCCACATCTACGTTGCCAACTGGTTCTACCTCGCCTTCATCGTCACCATCGCGCTGCTGCACGTCGTGAACAACCTGTCGATCCCGGTCTCGATCTTCGGCTCCAAGTCGGTTCAGGTCTTCGCGGGCGTTCAGGATGCGATGACGCAGTGGTGGTACGGCCACAACGCCGTGGGCTTCTTCCTGACCGC
>NZ_DGCP01000011.1:0-187109 GCF_002384975.1 Maritimibacter sp. UBA3975 | reverse complement strand
TACAAGCTGTCGATCATCCACTTCTGGGCGCTGATCTTCCTGTACATCTGGGCCGGTCCGCACCACCTGCACTACACCGCGCTGCCCGACTGGGCCTCGACGCTCGGCATGGTGTTCTCGGTCGTGCTCTGGATGCCGTCCTGGGGTGGCATGATCAACGGCCTGATGACGCTCTCGGGCGCCTGGGACAAGCTGCGCACCGATCCGGTCATCCGCATGATGGTCATCTCGGTCGGCTTCTACGGCATGTCCACCTTCGAAGGCCCGATGATGTCGATCAAGGCTGTGAACTCGCTCAGCCACTACACCGACTGGACCATCGGCCATGTGCACTCCGGTGCGCTGGGCTGGAACGGGATGATCACCTTCGGCGTGCTTTACTTCCTGTTCCCGAAACTGTGGAACAAGGCCGGGCTCTACAGCCTCAAGCTCGTCTCCTGGCACTTCTGGCTCGCGACCATCGGTATCGTGCTCTACGCCGCCTCGATGTGGGTGACGGGGATCATGGAAGGCCTGATGTGGCGTGAAGTGGATGCGCAGGGCTTCCTCGTGAACTCCTTCGCCGACACTGTGGCCGCGAAGTTCCCGATGTACCTGGTGCGTGGCTTCGGCGGGATCCTGTTCCTCGCGGGTTCGCTGGTCATGGCCTACAACCTCTGGATGACCGTGCGAAAGGCACCGCTGGCGCAAGCCGCGACGCCCTCCACGGCCCCGGCTGAATAAGGAGGACCAGAGATGGGAATTCTCGATAAACACGCAGTCCTTGAGAAAAACGCCACGCTTCTGCTGGTCGGATCTCTCCTTGTCGTCACCGTCGGTGGCATCGTCGAAATCGCACCGCTGTTCTATCTCGAGAACACGATCGAGGATGTAGAGGGCGTTCGCCCCTACTCCCCGCTCGAGATGGAAGGCCGGAACATCTACATCCGCGAGGGCTGCTACGTCTGCCACTCGCAGATGATCCGGCCGATGCGGGACGAGGTCGAGCGTTACGGGCACTACTCGCTGGCCGCGGAGTCGAAATACGACCACCCGTTCCAGTGGGGCTCCAAGCGGACGGGGCCCGACCTCGCCCGCGTGGGCGGCCGCTACTCGGACGAGTGGCATGTCGACCACTTCGTGGACCCGCAGTCGGTGGTGCCGGAATCGGTGATGCCGAAGTACGGCTACCTGCTCGATCGCCCGATCGACGGGGAATACATCGAAGATGTCCTGCGCACCAACGCCTTCGTCGGCGTTCCCTACACGGACGAGCAGCTCGAAATGGCGGTTCAGGACTTCAAGTCCCAGGCCGACCCTGACGGCGTCGTCTTTGAAGACAGCGACCCGGACGCGGTCGTGGACCGCTATCCGGGCGCGCAGATCCGCAACTTCGACGGGCAACCCGAAGTAACCGAAATGGATGCACTCATCGCCTACATGCAGATGCTGGGCACTCTGGTGGACTTCTCGGAATTCGAGCAGACGCCGGAAGACTGGATCCGCTGAGGAGGACATCATGGATACCTATTCGATCTTCCGGGAAATCGCGGACAGCTGGGTGCTTCTCGCCATGTTCCTGTTCTTCCTGTTCACGGTTCTCTGGGTGTTCCGCCCGGGGTCGCGTGAACTGCACAAGGACGCGGCTCAGGCCCCTTTCCGCAACGAAACCCCGCCACAGGGCGCACAAGAGTAAGGAGGCCCGGCTATGAGCGACAACAAGCACGACGAAGTTGAAACCACAGGCCACGTCTGGGACGAAGACCTCAAAGAGTTGAACAACCCGCTTCCGCGGTGGTGGGTCTGGACCTTCTACGCCACCATCGTCTGGGGCATCGGCTACACCATCGCCTATCCGGCATGGCCGCTGATCGACCGGGCGACGGGCGGCCTTCTGGGTTACTCGACGCGGACCGAAGTTGCCGCCGAGATCAACCGGTTCGAGGAAATGAACGCCGAGGTGCGCGCGCAGCTCGCCGGCATGGAACCGACCGAGATCGCGGCGAACGAAGCGGTCTACAACTACGCGATCCAGTCGGGTCAGGCGACGTTCTCGACCTACTGTTCGCAGTGCCACGGGTCGGGCGCCAACGGCATCGCCGAGGGGAACGGTTATCCCAACCTCCTCGACGATGAATGGCTCTGGGGCGGCGATATCGAGGCGATCACCTACACGGTGACCCACGGTATCCGGAACGAGGACGACCCCGACGCGCGGTATTCGCAGATGCCCGCCTTCGGCGACGACTACCTCACGGACGAGGAAATCTCGAACGTGGTGGCCTATGTCATGTCGTTGTCGGGGATGGAGGCTTCCGAGGGCGACGCGACCGAGGGCGAAGTGGTGTTCGTGGATAATTGCACGGCCTGCCACGGAGAAAATGCCCAGGGTGATCCAGATCAAGGCGCGCCGAATCTGGCCGATGCAATCTGGCTCTACGGCGCAAGCGAAGCCGCGATCGAAACTTCGGTCAGGCAGGGTCCGTTCGGCGTGATGCCGAACTGGAACACCCGCCTCGACGAAGCCGAGATCAAGGCTGTTGCGGCCTATGTTCACCAGCTGGGCGGCGGCGAGTAAGCCGGCCAGTGAAAGTTCCGGGGCCTCACTCCCCGGTTGAAGGCACCGATCCCTGATCCTGTTCGCGCGTTTCTCCGGGGTCGGTGCCAATTCACAGCAGAAGGGTCGGAGGGCTGCCTCCGGCCCTTTTTCGTGTCAGTGTCCGTGCATGACAGACGCCACGCCCTACCAGTTCCGCCCCGCGACCTGCGACGACCTGCCGATGCTGCGTCACTGGCTTGCCGCGCCTCATGTCGCGCGCTGGTGGGAGAATGCCGATCCGTTCGACGCCGAGGACATGGCCGATCCCCATTTCCGCGCCTGGATCGTGCATCACGCGGGGGCACCCTTCGCCTATGTGCAGGACTACGCCATCCACGGCTGGCCCGACCACCCGCTCACTTTCCTGCCGGAAGGGTCCTACGGGATCGACCTGTTCATCGGGCCGGAAGAGATGCTGGGACAGGGGCACGGCCCGGCCTTCGTCGCGCAGTTCTCGGGCGGTCTGATCGCGCAGGGTGCCCCGGCTGTCGGCGTCGACCCGGACCCGGCCAATGCGGGCGCCATCGCCGCCTTCGGGCGGGCCGGGTTTCAGCCGGTGGGCAAGGCGCAGGACGGCCCGCAGGGGCGCTACCTTCCCATGGTGCGCCTTGCGGGGGCAGGGTGAGAACCGGTTCAGGTGAAATCGTAGGACGGAGAGACATAGAGCACCACATCCTGAAAATCGGCGTCGCCGAGATCGCGCTGATCCTCGAATGCGATGACAAGTTGATTGGAATCAAAAGCGCTCGTCGCAGTGTGTTCCTTGCCGTCACGGTTCATGGTGGCGCTGTAGCTGTGGAACATTTCCAGCCAGACCATCGACCCGTTCACCTCGAAGTAGACGTAGGGTCCGTCCGAAACATTGGCCAGCCCGCCGTCTCCATCGACGAATTTCAGTTCGTCGGTCTGCGACAGCGACATGGCGAGATCGGCTCCGTCGCGTGCATAGAAAAAGGCGAGTTCATTGTCCGCGTCGACGCCGTCAATGGTCGTGTAGGGATTGTTGAATGTCGTCGACGTGTCGTCGTAGGCGATGCCCACATCGACGATGGTCCCGTTCGGCGTGACCTCATAATAGCCGAGGAAGCCGCGCGTCGACGTCAAGCTTTCGTATCCTGCAAAAAGATTGAACGAGTCCGCGTTTTCACCCAGCAGGAACGACGACTCAACGCGTCCGTTGTTCGTTCCCGACTCGATGGCAATCCCTTCACCCTTTTCAGGCGAACGGGGCAAATGCGTTATCACGGAGTCCCGCCCGTTGAAGCCTAACAGGACAGGGCTGAAGCTGAATTCCGTGTCGAAGTTTATTTCGATGGTCGGAAGGCCGTTCGCCGTGAATGTCATGACTGCGCTGCCCGAACCGTTCACGACGTCGAGATCGTCACCGGTCTGAAAGGGCATGCCGAAGCGCATGTTGTATATGAGAATCTGGTCGCCAAACCCGAAATTGTTGATCTGGTCGCCGTCGAGGTTCGCCCAGGAATCGAACACCCGGTCGCGGCCGTCGCCCAGTTCATAGGTGTCAGCTCCCGCGCCCCCCGAAAGGGTGCTCCCGGCCTCGTGCGCAACCAGTGTGTCCGCGTTGGTCCCGCCATTCGCTTGCTCGATGACCGTGCCGAAAGCGATGGCCACATCCTCATAGACCCCGCCCATCGAGGAATAGTACCCCTCCCGCAGATCAAGCGTGACCGCGTTGCTCTGCGCGCTCGCGTCCAGGATGTCATATCCGCCCGTGTCCCAGATCGTATCTGTGACCGTGGTCGTCCCCGTCGTGTTCGTGACGGGCCCGGTGTAGGTGGTGTCACCCGTGTTGGATGCGACCGCGCCCCAGATGTGCTGAAGCGCGAAGACGTCGAGATACATCATGGCCGACGTCTCGACCCCGGGGGAAAGCGCCGGGTCCAGATTGTAGGACATGATCGTGTGGTGCATGTCGTCATACGCCGCGATGCTGTTGCCGGGGTGATCGAGCCCGAGGCCATGCGCGATCTCGTGCAGAGCCGTGGACATGCCGAAAAAGCCCGTGAGGTCCATGTTGCGGTCGAACATGATCTGCGCGTCCCACTGGACCGTGCCACCGACGCGCCGGACCGAGGTATTCGCGCTCCCCGCCCAAGTCTCGGGCGCGGGGTCGGACAGGCCGAAGTGGAAATCGGGATCCGGGACGCCGGTGACCTCGTCGAAGTCTACGTTCAGGAACGTCTCGATATGTTCCAGCGCGGCGCGTATGACGTTCTTTTCCGTCTCGGTATAGGCCGTCCACCCGGTATAGCCGTTGTCGAGATCGTCCGCCGGGGGCGCGGCGCCTGCAAACTGGTAGGTCAGCGTGTATCGCGCATCGCCGTCACCGTTCATCGGGACGAATGGCGTGACGGAGGGGATGAGGAGCCCGTCGAGTATCTCCTGTTCGGAAAGTGGAAACATCTTAAATCCCTGAGCTGCGAAATGGCCGACTGAAAAATGTCTATGACTGCCAAGCTGCCACAGATTCCGCGTCCATGCAGGGAAAACCTGAATCCTAAGGTCAGTTATCGAGGATGACACGCACCCTTGCCAAAATTTCGGGCAGTCCTGTCTTGCTCACGGGGAAGCGATTGTCGGCCAAGGTCGCGGCGGGCCGGAGGGACTGACCCGCCGCAAGCACCTTTGCCGACCGAACCCGTCCTGTTCGCAATTCCGGGGTCGGTTCACCCCATCGTCTCATTGACGACGCGGTTCGCCAAGTGGGACGATCGCGACCATATCCGGCGCGGACGCTGCTTCAGACGGTCACAGGCGCGGGAAATCGCCTCGTTTCAGCTGCTTAAAAGGTGCGTCGGAAAATTAACTTACGTCGCGTAACCTGAATTGCTGCGACAGGAATTGTTGATCCAAGTCAAGGCTGGCATCCTTCCCGAAACCTAGAACCGGGACAACCCAACGTGCAGGACAGGGATTCCCATGTCGACAAGTGACAACCCCGAAGCCCCTCAGAAACTCTACGCCGCGCGCGAGCCGGTCTTTCCGCGCCGGGTGCGCGGCAATTTCCGGGCGCTCAAGTGGTGGATCATGGCGATCACGCTCGGCATCTACTACCTGACCCCGTGGATTCGCTGGGACCGGGGCCCGAACCTGCCCGATCAGGCTGTGCTGATCGACATGGCGGGGCGCCGCTTCTTCTTCTTCTGGATCGAGATCTGGCCGCACGAGTTCTACTTCATCGCGGGCCTTCTCATCATGGCCGGCCTCGGGCTGTTCCTGTTCACCTCGGCGCTAGGCCGGGTCTGGTGCGGATATGCCTGTCCGCAGACGGTCTGGACCGACCTCTTCATCCTTGTCGAACGCTGGATCGAGGGTGACCGCAACGCGCGGGTGCGCCTGTGGAAATCCAAGTGGGACTTGCGCAAGTGGCGGCTTCGGCTGTCGAAATGGGCGGTCTGGCTGCTCATCGGGCTCGCGACCGGCGGGGCCTGGGTGTTCTATTTCACCGATGCGCCGACGCTCCTGCGCGACCTCGTCACGCTGAATGCCCACCCGATCGCCTACACCACGATGGGCGTGCTGACCTTCACCACCTTCTTCTTCGGCGGCATCGCGCGTGAGCAGATCTGCATCTACGCCTGCCCCTGGCCGCGCATCCAGGCCGCGATGATGGACGACGACACCGTGACCGTGGCTTACCGCGAATGGCGGGGCGAGCCGCGCGGCAAGCATCGCAAGGGGCCCGAGGCCGAGAAGCTGGGCGATTGCATCGACTGCATGGCCTGCGTGAACGTCTGCCCGATGGGGATCGACATCCGCGATGGTCAGCAGCTCGAATGTATCACCTGCGCGCTCTGCATCGACGCCTGTGACGAGGTGATGGAAAAGATCGGCAAGCCGCGCGGCCTGATCGACTACATTGCGCTCAAGGACGAGGCGCATGAACGCGCCGGGGGCCACAAACGCTCGCTCATGAAGCACATCATGCGCCCGCGCACGATGCTTTACACGGTCCTCTGGGCCGGTGTCGGCATCGCGCTCACCGTCGCGCTCTTCGTGCGCCCGGACCTGCAACTCACCGTCCATCCGGTACGAAATCCGACCTTCGTCACGCTATCGGACGGCGCCGTGCGCAACACTTACGAGGTGGGCGTGCGCAACAAGCATGGCGAGACGCGGCCGTTCTATTTCTCGCTCGGATATGATAGCCCGTTCGACGTGGCCGTCGAGGGATCGGGCGAGCGTGTCCTCGTCGTCGACGCCGATACGCAGGGCGCAACGCGGCTTTACGTCACCGCGCCTGCGGGCAGCGACGAAGCGGCGGACGACCGTACCGAAATCCGTATCTGGGTGATCGACGGCGTGACCGGCGACCGGGCCTTCCACGACACCGTCTTCAATGGGAGAGGACAATGACCATGACTCACGAAGCCCCGGATACGGGCAAGAAGCTCACCGGCTGGCATGTTCTGGCCATCGCCGTGGGCGCGTTCTCGATCATCATCGGCGTCAACGTCTTCATGGCGGTCAAGGCGGTCGGAACCTTCCCGGGACTGGAGACCAAGAACTCCTATGTCGCGAGCCAGAAGTTCGACGGCGACCGCGCGGCACAGGAAGCGCTGGGGTGGGATGTCGTGCCCACCATGACGGGCGAGACGCTGATGCTCATGATCACGGACGAGGTGACGGGCCTTCCGGTCCGGGTGAAGGAAATCGGCGGCGTGCTGGGCCGTGCGACCCATGTCGCCGATGATCAGGAGCCGTTCTTCACCCGCACCATGTCGGGCGCCTACACCGCGGACGTGGGCGACCTCGACTTCGGCAAGTGGGAGCTGCGGCTCGAAGCGGTGGCGGAGGATGGTACGCCCTTCCGCCAACTCATCGAACTCTACGTTCCGAAGTACTGACCCATGGCCGCGCCGGTTTCAGCCTGTCCCGCCTGTGATGCGGCCCACTTCGCCGAGGAAACGGCGGGGCGCGGCTATGCCGGGGACGGGGGCGAGGGCAAGCGCATCATGTTGTCGCTGCCGCAGATCTATTGCGCGGCCTGCATCGTGGGTGTCGAATCCGGCCTCGCCAAGCAACCGGGCGTGCGCTCTGCACGGGTGAACCTGACGCTCAAGCGCGCGACGGTCGAGACCGATCAGGGCGTGGAGGCCGACGACCTCGCGGGCTATCTCACCGGCATCGGGTTCGAGGCTTATGAGCTTGACGCGGGCGCGCTGTCGTCCACCGAGACCGACAAGCGTTCGCGCGATCTGCTGATGCGGCTCGGGGTCGCGTTCTTCGGCATGATGAACGTGATGCTCCTGTCCGTGGCGGTCTGGTCCGGGGCATCGGACGCGACGCGCGATCTGTTTCATTGGGTCAGCGCCGGCATCGCGCTCCCCATCGTCGCCTTCTCGGCCCAGCCCTTCTTTACGAGCGCCTGGAGCGCGCTCAGGGTGCGCCGGCTCAACATGGACGTGCCGATTTCGCTCGCCATCCTGCTGGCCGCCGGGATGTCGGTCTACGAGACGATGCACTCCGGCGAACATGCCTATTTCGACGCCGCACTTTCCTTGACCTTCTTCCTGCTCGCGGGTCGTTACCTCGATCACCGCACCCGCGCCGTTGCGCGGTCCGCGGCCGAGGAACTCGCCGCCCTCGAAGTGCCGCGCGCCCACCGGATCGTGGGCGAGGCAGAAGAGGTCGTGGCGGTCAGCGCGCTTGCCATCGGTGATCTTGTGCGCGTGACACCGGGCAACCGCGTGCCGGTGGATGGCATGGTCGAGACGGGTGAATCCGAGGTGGACCGTTCGCTCCTGACCGGGGAGTCCTTGCCTGTCTTTGCTGGCCCCGGGGACATGCTGAACGCGGGCGAAGTGAACCTGACCGGCCCGCTGACCCTGCGCGTCGCGGCGGCGGGGCAGGACACCGCGCTGCACCGCATGGCCGACCTTGTGGCCATCGCTGAAACCGCGCGCAACAAATACACCTCACTCGCCGACAAGGCCGCCGCTATCTATGCGCCCGTGGTGCATCTGCTTGCGCTTGCGGCCTTCACTGCATGGCTCGTGATCTCGGGCGGCGACGTCCGGCTGTCGCTGAACATCGCGGTCGCCGTGCTCATCATCACCTGTCCTTGTGCGCTGGGACTTGCCGTTCCGGCCGTGACGACTGCGGCCTCCGGGCGGCTGTTCAAGAGGGGGATGCTCCTCAAATCCGCGACCGCGATGGAGCGGCTGGCGGAGGTCGATCATGTGGTTTTCGACAAGACCGGGACGCTGACCGAGGGCGCGCCGAAGCTTGAAAACCTTGGCGATCACGAGGGCGACGATCTGTCCGTCGCGCTGGCGCTTGCGCAAGGATCGTCGCATCCGCTGGCGCAGGCCATCGCGGCGGCGGCGCGCGCGGCGGGCCATGCGCCGGTGGGCCTGTCCCACGTCACCGAGGTTCCCGGACATGGGGTCGAGGGCGAGTGGAACGGGCAGCAGGTGCGGCTCGGTCGCGCCGAATGGGTCGGCGCGCATGTCCTTGGCCGCACCGCGACCTACCTCAAGATCGGCAAGCAGCCCGCTGTCGCCTTCACCTTCACCGACGCGCTGCGTGACGGCGCGAAAGAGGCGGTAACCGCTTTGAAATCAGCGGGTTGCGGAGTCACTCTGATTTCGGGCGATGCGGAGGACGCGGTGCGTGACGTGGCGTTCCGGCTTGGTATCGAGGACTACCGCGCCGGTATGCTGCCCGATGGCAAGGTGGCCGAAGTCGAGGCGCTCGCCGCCTCGGGCAAACGCGTGCTCATGGTCGGTGACGGGCTGAACGACACCGCCGCGCTGGCCGCTGCGCATGTTTCGATCAGCCCCGCCTCGGCGCTGGAGGCGGCGCGGGTCGTGTCGGATATCGTGCTGCTGGGCAAGAGCCTCGCCCCTCTTGGCGACGCGCTTATCACGTCGCGCAAGGCGACGCGGCGGATCAAGGAAAACTTCGCGATTGCAGCGAGTTACAACGCCATCGCCATTCCCGTGGCCCTCCTCGGCTTCGCCACGCCCCTGGCGGCGGCCTTGGCCATGTCGGCCTCGTCGATTATGGTCACCCTGAATGCTCTTCGACTGAAGGTCGGCAAATGAACGTGCTCGTCTATCTTATCCCGGTCTCGATTTTCCTCGGCGCGATGGGGCTTCTGTTCTTCTTCTGGACGATGAAGTCGCGGCAATACGACGATCCCGAAGGCGACGCGCGGCGCATCCTGTCGGGTGCATACGACGACGCACCGCCCGAGGGCTGATCCCGCGCCAACCCTCTGAGATCGCGGCGAAATCGCGATGCACAGGGCGTACACATCCTGTGCACACGCTGTACATACGATTCTGCATACCGGCGCGATTGCGCGGCGTTTCTCACTCCCGTTTCCTGTCCGCCTGTTTTTTGTGCGATGCGCCCAATCCCGCGCCGTGCGCGGCGGGCGGCGGGTAGAATCCGGCCCGCGCTCCGGACAGCCCCCTGACTCCCCCGTGGTGCGGAGTCACTGTGGCGGGAGGACAGCCGGAGGAATCATGAACCTGCACCCGGGGGCGATCGCGGAGCACGAGGCGAGCCAGCCGCGCGCGCGTGGACAGGTGCGCGTGACCTCCAAGCGGCGCGACGGGCGGAGCGTCATCGACGACCTCGCCATGTCCGGTTCCATGAAGCTCCTGTTTCCCCGTCCTTCGGGCGATGCGCTCGACGCGATGCTCATCAACACCGCGGGCGGCGTGACGGGCGGCGACCGGTTCTTTGTCGAGGCGGGCGCGGGGCCGGGCACCACGCTCACCCTCACCACGCAGGCCGCCGAACGCGCCTATGCCGCACGGGGCGAGACGGCGGGGCGGATCGAGACGCATCTGAGCGTGGCGGCGGATGCCCGGCTCAACTGGCTCCCGCAGGAGACGATCCTGTTCGACAACATGAATTTCGAGCGCGGGCTGACCGCCGATCTGGACTCCGGTGCGCGGTTCCTGATGGTCGAGCCGCTGGTGCTGGGCCGGGTCGCGATGGGCGAGCGTCTGCGCGCGGGGCGGTTTCGCGACCGGGTGGAAATCCGGGTCGGCGGGCGGCCCGTCTATCTTGACGGTGTCGCGCTGACCGGAGACGTGGAGGCGCAGATGGCGCGGCCCGCGACGATGAACGGCGCCCGCGCTGTCGCCGCGCTTGTTTATGCCGGACCGGATGCCGAAGCCTGGCTCGCCCCGATGCGCCGCCTGATGCCCGAGACCGGGGGCGTGAGCCTGCATTCCCCCGGGCTTTTGACCTGCCGGATCGTGGCCCCGGACAGCTTTGCGCTTCGCAAGGCTCTGATCCCCGCGATGCGTCTGATGAACGCTGACGAAATCCCAAGACCCTGGATGTTGTGACATGAACCTGACCCCCCGTGAAAAAGACAAGCTGCTGGTCGCGATGGCCGCCATCGTCGCGCGAAAGCGGCTGGAGCGCGGCGTGAAGCTGAACCACCCTGAAGCCATCGCGCTGATCACCGACACGGTGGTCGAGGGCGCGCGCGACGGGCGCTCGGTCGCCGAGATGATGCAGGCCGGTGCCGGCGTCATCACCCGCGACCAGTGCATGGAGGGCGTGCCCGAGATGATCCACGAGGTTCAGGTCGAAGCCACGTTCCCGGACGGCACCAAGCTCGTCACAGTTCACAACCCTATTCGCTGAGGAGACACCGCATGCGTTATCTTGTTGCCCTTCTGGCCACCACGGCCCCGGCGCTGGCCCATCCCGGTCACGGCGCGACGCTGCACCTGCATGAAAAAGACGGGCTCCTGATCGCGGGCATCGCATTTGTCGTGGGGGTGTCGCTGTCGGGAGTCGCCGTGGTCCGGGCCGTGAGGGCGCGGGCATGATCCCCGGTGAGATCATGGCGGCGGAGGGCGAGATCGTCCTCAACGCTGGTGCCGAGGTGACGGTGCTGATGGTCGCCAATACCGGGGACCGCCCGGTTCAGGTCGGCTCGCACTATCATTTCGCCGAGACCAACAGCGCGCTCGATTTCGACCGGGAGGCGGCGCGGGGCCTGCGGCTCGACATCGCGCCGGGAACGGCCGTGCGGTTCGAGCCGGGACAGTCGCGCGAGGTGAACCTCATCCCCATCGGGGGTGCGCGCAAGATCTACGGGTTCAACCAGAAAGTCATGGGAGAGCTGTGATGCCGATGACGCTGGAAGGGTCGTGCCAGTGCGGGGCGGTGAATTTCACCGTCCAGAGCCACACGCCTGTGCCCTATCAGCGGTGCTATTGCTCGATCTGCCGCAAGCAGTCGGGGGGTGGCTATGCGGTGAACCTCGGCGCGCTGGCCGACACGCTGTCGGTGAACAACTGGGAGGCGCTGGGGCTTTACCACGCGGTCCATGACGACGGCGAGGTGTCGGTGGCGGAGCGGTATTTCTGCGGCGTCTGCGGCACGCCCCTGTGGCTTTACGACGAACGCTGGCCGGAGCTGGTGCATCCGGTGGCGAGCGCCATCACCACGGCACTTCCGATGCCGCCCAAGCGCACGCATGTCTTTCTGGACGACAAGCCCGAGTGGGTCGAGATCGACGCCGGAGCGGGGGACCAGACGTTCGCGGGCGGACCGGATCTGTCCCTCGAAGACTGGCACAAGGCGAACGGGGTTTGGGTGGAGTGATGATGGCATCCCGGCATATCGGTCCCGCGCGGACCATAGGGTTGCGCCCGGCCCGAGGGGGGGCGCTTGCGCCCGCCCTGGGGGCGGGGCGGGCGCAAACCGGATCGCAAGCGATCCGGTGGGGTCAGAGGTGTTTTAGGATCACCACCAGCGCCAACAGGGCGAGGGCGGAAAGTTCTATTGCGAATACGAGGTTCCCATTCATGGGTTTCTCCTTGGTTGCGCACCGGACGATCCAGCGCAGGAGCCTTCTAAGAATCTCACATTTTGAATTGGGCGAATGCCCCACGCATAGCGTGTGTATTGGGGCAAGATGCTCGCTCAGCGTGTGTTCTGACGTGCACCGAGTGCCTGCCAACTGAACAACAGTCTTGAACGCGACGGAGACCGCCTAAATGCCAGCGATAATCAAACGATCCGACTATGCCGCGATGTTCGGCCCGACCACCGGCGACAGGGTGCGGCTGGCCGATACCGACCTGATCATCGAGGTCGAGCGCGACCTGACGGCGGATGCCGATGGCTACGGCGATCAGGTGAAATTCGGCGGCGGCAAGGTGATCCGCGACGGGATGGGGCAGAGCCAGTCGCCGCGCGCCGACGGGGCTGTGGACTGTGTGATCACCAATGCGCTGATCGTGGATTACACCGGCATCTACAAGGCGGACGTGGGCCTCAAGGACGGGCGCATCCATGCCATCGGCAAGGCGGGCAACCCGGACACGCAGGACGGGGTGAACATCATCATCGGGCCGGGGTCCGAGGTGATCGCGGGCGAGGGGCGTATCCTGACCGCGGGGGGTTTCGACAGCCATATCCACTTCATCTGTCCGCAGCAGATCGAGGATGCGCTGCATTCCGGGCTGACGACGATGCTGGGCGGCGGCACGGGGCCGGCGCATGGCACGCTCGCCACCACCTGCACGCCGGGGCCGTGGAACATCGCGCGGATGTTGCAGGCGGTGGATGGCGTGCCGATGAACATCGGGTTCGCGGGCAAGGGCAATGCGAGCTTGCCTGCCGCGCTGGAAGAACAGGTCATGGCGGGGGCCTGTAGCCTCAAGCTGCACGAGGATTGGGGGACGACGCCCGGCGCGATTGATTGCTGTCTGAGCGTGGCGGATGACCTCGATGTGCAGGTTATGATCCATACCGATACGCTCAACGAGTCCGGGTTCGTGGAGAACACGGTGGCCGCGATGAAGGGCCGGACGATCCACGCGTTCCACACCGAGGGCGCGGGCGGGGGCCATGCGCCGGACATCATCAAGATCTGTGGCGAGGAGCATGTGCTGCCCTCGTCGACCAACCCGACGCGGCCCTTCACGGTGAACACGCTGGAGGAGCATCTGGATATGCTCATGGTCTGTCACCACCTCGACAAGTCGATCCCCGAGGACGTGGCGTTCGCGGAATCCCGCATCCGGCGCGAGACCATCGCGGCCGAGGATATCCTGCACGACATGGGCGCTTTCAGCATCATCGCGAGCGACAGTCAGGCGATGGGGCGCGTGGGCGAGGTGCTGATCCGCACATGGCAGACCGCCGACAAGATGAAGAAGCAGCGCGGGCGTCTGGCCGAGGAGACCGGCGACAACGACAATTTTCGCGTTCGTCGGTATATCGCCAAATACACGATGAACCCGGCCATCGCGCATGGGATGAGCCATGAGATCGGGTCGATCGAAGTGGGTAAACGCGCCGATCTTGTGCTGTGGAACACGGCCATGTTCGGGGTGAAGCCCGAGATGGTGCTGATCGGCGGGATGATCGCGATGGCGCAGATGGGCGACCCCAATGCCTCGATCCCGACGCCGCAGCCGGTCTATTCCCGGCCCATGTTCGGCGCAATGGGGCGGGCGGTCGAGAACTCGGCGGTGACGTTCGTGTCGGCCTGCGCGCATGACAACTCCATCGCCAAGACGCTCGGGCTGATGAAGAACACGGTCGGCGTGCGCAACACGCGTGGGATCGGGAAGAAGGACCTGGTCCTGAACGACGCAACCCCCGAGATCGAGGTGCACCCCGAGACCTACGAGGTGCGGGCGAACGGCGAGCTTCTGACCTGCGAACCGGCCACTGAGCTGCCGATGGCGCAGCGGTACTTCCTGTTCTGAGGTAATGATGATCCTGCGCGCCCTCTCCCTCGTCCTGCTTGCCACCCCTGCCGTCGCTGCCTGTCCGGTGCCGGCGGATATGGACGGGGCGGGTGTGCGGTTCACGGCGGAGACGGGGGATGTGGAGACGTTTACGCGCTCCGCGGACGGGGTGACGCAATCCACCGTTGAGAGCAGGTCGAAGCCGATGGTGCGGGCCGAGCTGGCCAAGGGGCTGTACCTCACGCGGATTTACGACGTCGTGGACGGGGGCAGCGCGAACGAGGTGAGCTACAGCTACCCGACCGCGCTGGGCAATCTGCCGGAGCCGTTTGCGCAGGGCGCGCTGACGCTGACCGTCGAGGGCACGGATGATCAAGGGAAGTTCAAGTCGACCGAGACCTATACTTTCGGCGCGGCTTCGGGCCTGACCATCGGAACCTGTGCCTTTGAGATGATCCCGGTGGAGCTGACTTACGCCGGGACCGACCAGTGGGACCTGTTCCATTACCTGCCCGAATACGGGCTGTCCTATCTCGCGGCGACCTTCGCCGCGGACGGGGCCAAGACCGACTATTCCTTCAACGACGTGATGGGGCTGAGATGAACCTGCCGGTGGCGCAAAGCGTGACGCATGACCATCACCCTTCGCTTCGGGTGGTGCTGTCCTATGACGACCGGTTCCTGAGGCGGAAGGTTCTGACCGCCGATGGCGGCGAGCGGTTCCTTGTGGACCTCGGCAAGACGGCGAGCGTGAACGGCGGCGATGCCTTCGTGCTCGACGACGGGCGGCGGGTTGGTGTGGTGCCTGCGGAAGAGCCGTTGCTGGAGGTGACGGGCGGCGACCTCGTCCGCCTTGCGTGGCACATCGGGAACCGGCACACGCCCGCGCAGATCGAGCCCGCGCGCATCCTGATCCAGCGCGATCATGTGATGGCGGACATGCTGGGCAAGCTTGGCGCGACCACGCGGGAAGTGGTCGAGCCGTTCACGCCGGAGGGCGGTGCCTATGGCCACGGGCGCACCCACGGCCACGACCATTCCCATCCTCACGCCCACGATCACGGGGAGCATGACCATGCGCACGGATGACGTTCTGACACTGACCCAATGGCTGTCGCCCGCCTTTCCGGTGGGGGCCTTCACCTATTCCCACGGGCTCGAGGCCGCGTTTCATGCGGGCTGGGTGCAGGATGCGGCGAGCCTTCGGGCGTGGCTGACCGATCTGCTTACGCTGGGCAGCGGGCTGGCGGATGCACATTTCGTCGCCGCCGCGTATCACGGCCGCGCACCCTTGAACGAGATCGACGCGGCCGCGCGCGCGTTCGCGCCGTGCCGCGAGCGGCTCTTGGAGGCCGAAGCGCAGGGGCGGGCGTTCTGCGATGTGGTTGGGCATGTGTGGGACGCGGACCTTGCGGGCCTGACCTATCCGGTCGCGCTGGGCCGGGCGGTGGCGATCGAGAAACTGCCGCTGGAGCTGTCGCTTACCCTCTATCTTCAGGCCTTCGTGTCGAACCTCGTCTCGGCGGCACAGCGCCTTGGCCCCATCGGACAGACCGAGGCGCAGCGGGTGATCCGTGCGCTCGGACCGATCTGCGAGGAGACGGCGGCGGAGGCCGTGGACGGGGAGCTGACTCATATCGCGTCGTCGTCGTTCCTGTCGGACATCGCGGCGATGAAACACGAAACCCAGGGCTCGAGGATTTTTCGGACATGAACGGACCTTTGAGAGTCGGCATCGGCGGCCCGGTGGGCGCTGGCAAGACCACCCTGACGGCGGAACTGGCCAAGGCGCTGAAAGACCGCTGTTCGATGGCGGTCATCACCAACGACATCTACACGCAGGAAGACGCCGAGGCGCTGATGCGGATGCAGATCCTGCCCGCCGACCGTGTGGTCGGGGTCGAAACCGGGGGCTGCCCGCATACGGCGATTCGCGAGGATGCCTCGATCAACCTCGCCGCCATCGCGGACCTGACGGCGCGGCACCCTGACCTTGACCTCGTCCTGATCGAAAGCGGGGGCGACAACCTGTCGGCCACGTTCAGCCCGGAACTGGCCGATATCACGCTCTACGTCATCGACGTGGCGGCGGGGGAGGAGATTCCGCGCAAGGGCGGCCCGGCGATCACGCGGTCGGACCTTCTGGTCATCAACAAGCGCGATCTGGCCCCCTATGTGGGGGCGGATCTGGGGGTGATGGAGCGGGATGCGACCCGGATGCGGAACGGAAAACCCTTTGTTTTTTCTGCGTTGCGGCATGGCGAGGGCGTTGCGGAGATCGTGGAAGTCATTGAGAACATTGGAGGGCTTGAGCTGGCACCGCCCGGCTCTGCAAATGCTGCATAGCGGCATTGCCGATCTGGAGGTTTTCGCGGAGGGCCTGCGGGGGTATCTGGTTGGCCAAGGGAGAGAACCCAGAAACAACTCACTTTGAGGTCTCCAAGATGGCTTACACTGCAACCAACTCCGATTTCGCCGTATCCCACCCGGTCTTCGCCCGCGTGATCAACGCGCTGAAGTCCTTCGGGACGTCCTATGTCGAGGCGCGTTCGCGTCAGGCCGAGATCGCCGTGCTGGAATCGATGTCCGACGCCGAGCTGGCCGAACGCGGCATCACCCGCGAAGGCATCGTCCGCCACGTTTTCGCGGACACCTACTACATCTGATCGCGCACCACTCGCGAGACGCGGAGCCGGGCCTTTGGTCCGGCTTTTTGCGTTTCGGCGGTCCGGTGGCGCGGCCGGGGGCCCGTCGGTCGCTGCGAATTGAATTGAATTCCTGCGCCTCGTTCGCTAACTCATGGGTTAGTAAATGATCGAGGTGCCTGTCGGATGGTCAAGCTGCATGTCGCCCTCGCGACGGCGCTCAAGGAGAACGACGTGGCGACGCTGTTCGGCGTCGTGGGCGATGCCAACGCCTATTTCGTCGATGCCTATTCCCGCATGAACGGTGCGCGTTACGTCAGCGCCGCCAACGAAAACGGCGCGGCCCTGATGGCCATCGGTCACGCGATGACAACGGGCGGCGTCGGGTTCTGCACGGTCACGCATGGCCCCGCGCTCACCAACTGCGTCACGGCGCTGACCGAGGGGGTGCGGTCGAACACGCCCGTCGTCCTGCTCTGCGGTGACACGCCGGCCAAGGACAGGGAGAACCTGCAAAACACCGATCAGAAGGCGGTCGTTCAGGCGGCGGGGGCCGGGTTCGAGCAGGTGCGCGCGCCGGGAACCGCGCTCGACGATCTGGCGCGGGCGGTGCGGCGGGCGAAGGCGGAGCGTCGGCCGATCGCGCTCAACATGCCCGCCGATTTCCAGTGGGAGGATGTCAGCCACCGCGCCGTAAGCTGGGAGGTGCCCCCGCTCGGTCCCACGCGGATCGAGGGCGATGCGCTGGACGAGGCGGTGGGGATCATCGCGGCGGCCCGCCGGCCCGTGGTGCTGGCCGGGCGCGGCGCCATCGACGACGAAGCACGGGCCGCGCTTTTGCGTCTTGCACGCCGGATCGAGGCGCCGCTTGCGACGACGATCCGGGCGAAGAACCTGTTTCGGGGCGAGGACCATGTGCTGGGCGTCTGCGGCACGGTGTCGACGCCGCAGGCCGCCGAGGCGCTCATGACCGCCGATTGCATTATCGCCTTCGGCGCGTCGCTGAATTTCCACACCACGGGGAATGGCGGATATGTCGAGGGCAAGCGGGTGATCCAGGTTGCGGACCGGGCCTGCGACCTCGGGACCGGCGCGGTGGCCGATGTGGCCATCCTCGGCCAGCCTGCGGCGGTGGCGGAGACCTTTGCCTACTGGCTCGACGAGGCCGAAGTTCCCGCGTCGGGCTTCACGCGCGATCTGCCGGCCACCGGGCTCGACACCTCGCCCGCCGCCAAGCCGGCGACCACGCGGGAGGGAACGGTCGATTTCCTGACCACGCTGGCGCGGCTGGACGCGGTGCTGCCGGCCGAACGCACGCTTGTGACCGATGCCGGGCGCTGGATGGTGCGGAGTTACGGGCTGCTGACCGCGCCGCATCCGCGTGACTTCGTGACATCGGCCAGTTTCGGGGCGATCGGCCTTGGTCTCGCGACCGCGATCGGTGCGGGGCTTGCCCATCCGGACCGGCCCACGGTGCTGTTCAACGGGGACGGCGGCTTCATGCTTGGCAACCTTGCGGAGTTCAACGCCGCGGTGCGGGCGCGGATGGACCTGATCGTCGTGCTGTTCAACGACGGCTCCTACGGGGCGGAGCATATCCAGTTTTGCGACAAGCAACTGGACCCGGCGATCACGCTGTTCGACTGGCCGGACTTCGTTCCGCTCGCGCGGGCGCTGGGCGGTGACGGGGTGCGGGTCGGGTCAGCGGAGGACCTCGACCGGCTGGGCGAGGCGCTGGAGGGCCGCGACCGGGAGCGGCCTTTGCTGATCGACGTGCGGCTTGACCCGGATCATGTCGCGATGTGGTGACGCCATTTCGTCCCGTATTATGGGACAAAATAGGGGAATGCGTCCCGAGGGATGGGAGGCAAATCGCCTCAGCTCGCCCAATAAATCCTGCCGAAGCGGAATAATCCCTGATAATACTGGATTGCAGCCTGTCCGGGGCCAACTCACGCTTGTCCCACAAAGTAGGAGGTGTTAGCGTTTCAGCATCGCGGACCACTGCCGCGGCACATACGATCGCCGGCGACGGCGCAGGGAGGAATACATGACACACACCACAAACTGGACAGGTCTGTCCGCCGCCACGCTGCTTGCCGTGTCCGGCATGACTTTCGCGACCGGGGCACAGGCGCAGGACTGGCTCGACAACCTCGAGCCGATGACGCTGAAGCTGGCCGACTTCTCGGGCAACCAGGATGCCAACTTCGGCAAGGCCATGGTCGCATGGGAAGACTCGATCACCGAATTCACCGACGGCAAGATCACGTTCGAGAACTACTGGTCCTCGTCGCTGCTGGGCGCGCTGGACACGCTTTCGGGCGTGGGCGACGGGGTGGCCGATATCGGCCTTATCATCCCGTCCTACATGCCGCAGGAACTTCCCGTCGGCTCATGGCTGTTCGGCATGGGCGCGGCGCTGTCCGGCTCGACCGTGCATGACGTGGCCGCCGGGGGTGCGACCGCGCTTGAGACCGTGCTGACCTTCGAGCCGCTGACCGAGGAATACGCCCGCCACAACGTGAAGGTGCTTCAGGCCACGGCGACGCCCGCCTACAACCTGCTGTGCAACACGCCGATTTCGTCGCCCGAAGAGGCCGAGGGCAAACGCGCCCGCGCCATCGGGGCGGTCTGGTCGCAATCGGCCGAGGCGCTGGGCATGACGCCCGTGTCGATCGCATGGGGCGAAGCCTATGAAGGCCTGCAACGCGGCGTGTTCGACTGCATGGTCATCAACCCGAACCAGTATGCCGATGGCCTTGTCCTCAAGGACGTGGCGCCGGAATTCGTGCCGGTCACGATGGCGCAGCTTCAGGCCTCGACCTGGGTCATGAACCTCGACGTCTGGAACGACTTCCCGAAAGAGCTTCAGGATTTCATCACGCAGGCCAACGTGAAGGCCGCCTATGATATCTGGGCGGGCTACATGGACATCGAGGCCAAGGCGGGCGAGCTGATCGCCGCGGGTGAAGAGATTCACACCAACGATGTCTCGACGCTCGAACCCATCGTGAAGGAGCAGCGCGCGGCCTATGTCGCCGGGCTGGCCGACACCGCGCCGGATGCCGTGGAGAACCCGCAGGCCTTCGTCGACGATTATCAGGCCCGCATCGACTACTGGACCGAGGCGCTGGTCGCGGAAGGCTATGACGTGGCCGAGCGCACGCCGGAGGCCATTCTGGAAGCCTTCGCCGGTCTTTCCGAGGTGGGCCTGTCGGGCTTCTACGAGAAGTTCAACGCCGAGGTCACGCCTCAGCTGATGAAGTAACCAAGGTCGCCCGCCCCGGCCACCGGGGCGGGCGCTTGATGCTTGCCCGGACCTGATGTCCGGGCGACACTTGCCCCACATGTCCGATTTCACCGCACCCCCCACCGCCGCCGCGCGCCGCGACCCTTTCCCGCTTCGGCTGGTCGACGGGATCGCCAAGGCGTTCGCCTTGCTCGCCGCGCTCGCGCTGGTGCTGCTGGCGCTGAACGTCCTGGTGGACGTGATCGGACGGGCCGCGTTCAACAAACCTTTCACCGGCACGCTGGAATTCACCGAAAACTGGTGGATGCCCACGCTGACGCTCATGGCCTTCGCCTTCACGGAATACCGGCAGGAGCACATCAAGGTGACGATCCTTCTGGACACGCTTCCCGTCGGGATGCGCCGTGTGGTCGAGGGCGTGTTCGGCGCGGTGGCCACGATCCTGCTGCTCGTGCTGGCGTGGCATGGGCTGAGCGAGGCGCTGGAAGCGGCGGAGTATCGTCAGACCACTGCGTCCAGCCCGCCCGTCGCGGTCTGGCCGTTCAAGTTCGCGGCCCCTGTGGGCGTTCTTGCACTGGCACTTCAGATGGCCGCGACAAGCTATCGCTACCTCGCGGGCCACTTGCCGCGCGACGCAGGGCAGGCGGAGGGTGAGGCGGTATGACCAGTCAGACCGAAACCGTCGCACCGATGCGTGCCCTGTCTTGGGTGGGCGTGACGATTTTCGTCATCGGCCTTGTCGTGGCTGCCGGATCGCTTTGGGGGATGCTCGGGGCGGACCTGCCGAAAGAGATCACCGGGCTGCTGATCGTGGTCTTGTCCATCGTGCTGCTGCTCATGGGGATCCCCGTGGGGGTGGCGATGCTGGGGGCGGCGGTGGTCGGGCTCTATGCGCTGTCCGGCGGGCGCGTCGTGCGCTCGACGATGGAGAGCGTGGCGTTCGACGCGACCGCGTCATGGTCGCTGTCGGTGATCCCGATGTTCATCCTGATGGGCATGATCCTGTGGAAATCCGGGCTGACCACCTCGGCCTTTTCCGCCGCGCGGATGTGGCTGGGCTGGATGCCCGGCGGGCTGGCGGTGGCCACGAATTTCGCGGGCGCCGCGCTGGCGGCGAGTTCGGGCAGCACCATCGGCATCACCTATGCGCTGGGGCGGGTTTCGATTCCCGAGATGCTGAAGTCGGGCTATCACCCGCAGCTTGCCGTGGGCAGTGTCGCCGCCGCCGGGACGCTGGGCCAGATCATTCCGCCCAGTCTGCTTCTTGTCGTTTATGCGGGGGCGGCGTCGCTCCCGGTCGGGCAACAGCTTCTTGCGGGTGTCGTTCCGGGCGTGATCCTCGCCTTCGCGTTCGGGCTGATGATCGTGCTGCACGCGACGCTGCGGCCCGGCATCGCGCCGCGGGCGGACCTGTCGGACGTGACATGGCCGATGCGGATGCGGTCGCTTCTGGACGGGATGCCCATCGCGCTGGTCATCGTCATCGTGATCGGCGGGCTGTTCGCCGGCATCTTCACCGCGACCGAGGCCGGTGTCTGCGGCATGATCGTCGCGCTGATCCTCGGCGTGATCCATCAGTTGCGTCTCGGGACCGCGGTGCGCGACATCGCCCGGATGCTGCGCGAGGCGCTCGTGGGTACGCTGACCGGCACCGCCTCGGTCTTCCTGCTGATCGTCGGGGTCGCGGTGCTGACCCGCGCAATGGCGTTGAGCCAGGTGCCCAACTTCATCGCGAGCGGGATCGCGGAGATGGGGCTGGGCCGGGTGGAGCTGTTGTTCATCCTGATAGGGGCCTACCTGATCCTCGGCATGTTCATGGATACGCTGGCGATGATGCTCCTCACCATTCCCGTGCTGCTCGGCCCGCTGGCCTCCGTGGGTGTCGACCCGCTGTGGTTCGGGGTGTTCCTCGTCGTCATGGCGGAGGTCGGGCTGTTGACCCCGCCGCTGGGTATCCTCACGTTCATCGTCCATCGCATCGCGTCGGACCCCGAGGCGAACCTTGGCAACCCGATCTCGCTCGGCACGGTGTTCCTTGGGGTCCTGCCCTTCGCGCTGACTGCCATCGCGGTGGTGATCCTGCTCATCCTGGTGCCCGACATCGTCACATGGCTGCCGGGGGCCAGTACGGGCCGATGACGGGACGGGCCAGAAGCACGGCGAGGGAGAGGGCATGACCACGACGGAGCCGGACACCCGCAAGGCGCGCCGCGAGGCGTCGGACCGACGGATGCTGCGCGCCGCGACCGCGCTGATCAGCAAAGGCGGGATCGCCGGGGCGAAGCTGGCGCAGATCGGGGTGGATGCGGGCTACAGCCCCAACCTGCCGGTGCAGCGGTTCGGCACCAAGCTCGCGCTGCTCGAAGCGGTGCTCGACGGGATCGAAGAGCGGTTTCTGCGCCACGTGGAGGCGCGGGTCGGCACCCGGCGCGGGGCCGAGGCGCTGGCGGAGCGTATCCGGCTCCAGCTCGAGGCCGTGCGCGACATGCCTGAAAGCGCCGTCGCGCTCTATCACCTCATCATCGAAAGCACCGGTTCGATGCCCGATCTCAGGCCGCGGGTCGCGCGGCTTCAGCGGGCCTATCACGACAACCTGCGGCTCTACCTCGAACAGGCGGCGCTGGCCGGAGAGCTGGCCCCGGAGACGGATATCGACCGGGCGGCGCGGGTGATTTCGGGGGCGATCGGCGGGATGTCGATGCAGGCGATCGTGGAGGACCGCACGAGGGCCCTGGGCGATGACGCCGAGGCGCTGGCCTCCCATCTCCTCGCCCCGATCCTCGCGCGCTAGGTCAGGCGGCGGCGATGCGGGCCTGCGTCTCGCCGATCTCTTCACGGAGAATCGCCTTCCAATCAGCGATGCGGCCCTCGTCCACCTCGTCGGAATGAACGGCGATGGAAATGGCGAGGTCCGGTTCCTCGGCGAAGGCGCAGACGCCCATGCCCATCCCGAAGATCGAGCGATAAGCGCGTCCGCGGCTTTCGGAAAACCCGGTCTCGCGGGTCGTGGCGACCGCCTGACGCACGCTGTCTGCATCAAGGTTTTCGAACCCGCCGAGTTCGGGCGCGATGGTGCCGATCACACGTTCGACCGTCTCGTCCGGCAAGCCCGCGAGAAGCGCGGTGGCCCCGGCGCCGACACCGAGGTAGCGGCGCTGCCCGACCTCCACGGGAATGACGCGGATGACCGCGCGGCCCTCGGCCTTGTGCATGCAGACGGCCTCGAACCCCGAGCGGCGCATGAGATAGGTGGTCACGTTGGAGCGTTCCGCCACGCGGTCCACGCAAGCCGTCCAGGGGGCGAGCGCCAGCACCCGGTCGCTCACCGCGAGGCCCAGTTCGTAACTCAGCATCCCGACTTCGTACTTTCGCGAGGCGGTGTCGTAGGCGGCGAGGCCGGTGTCGGTCAGGCTTTTGAGAATACGGTGGGTGGTCGAGCGGGGCAGGCCCACGGCCTCGGAAATGGCGCGCAGGTTGCGCGGGGCGTCGCCGGAGACATGCGAGATCTGGCGCAGGATCGCGGCTGCCCGCCGGATCGCCTGTGTGCCGTCCTGATTTTCGTCTTTCATGCCCGGTCCCCGTGCGATTTCGAGCAGCCTACAGGCTCCCGTCCGTGCCTGCCACCAACTCTGCCGCCCGTTTGCGCAGGTCGGGTTTCTGCACCTTGCCAACGGCGTTCATCGGCAGAGCTTCGACGTGTTCGAGACGCTCGGGAAATTTCTGCCGGGCGAGGCCCGCGGCGGTGAGGTGGCGTGTCATGTCGTCGAAGCCGAACGGACCGTTGCCCACGACGAACGCCACGACCATCTCGCCCCGCTCGGGCTCGGGCGTGCCGACGACCGCGACCGCATCGACATGCGGGTGGGTGAGCAGCGCGTTTTCGATTTCCAGCGGGCTGATGTTCTCGCCCTTGCGGATGATGATGTCCTTGCGACGCCCGGTGATGACGACAAAGCGGTCCTCGACGATCCGGGCGAGGTCGCCCATGCGGAAGAACCCGTCTTCGGTGAAGGCCCCCGCGTCGTGGGCGGGGTCGAGGTAGCCGGGAAACATCTGCGGGCCGCGCAACAGGATCTCGCCATCGTCGAGCCGGTGGTCAACGGCCAGCTCACCATCCGTGTCCGTATGGTCCTCGGCCGCGGCGCGGTCCCGGATGCCGGGGCAGGCCAGTGGAATCTCGGTCGAGCCATAGGCGCGTGAGACGATGGCCTGCGGCCAAGCCCTGAGAGCGTCGCGCACGAGGTCCGGGGGCACCGAGGCGCCGCCGCAGATGAAGCGGCGCAGCGAGGGCAGGGCGGTGCCGGAGGATCGGCAGGCGGACAGGAGAGCGGTGAGGAACGGCGTGGCCCCGGCCATGAAGGTCGCCCCCTCGGCCGCGATCCGGGAGACGGCGCGCTCAGCGTCCCACTGGTCTTCGAGCACCGTCCGGCATCCGGTGATCCACGGAAACTCGAAGGCATAGATCGAGCCGCCGATATGCCCGATGGGGGAGGGGACGTAGAGCACATCCTCATCCCCGAGCGACCAGAAGCGGCCCGCGTGGCGCACCACGGCGTCGAGGCTGTCATGGGTGTGGATCACGCCCTTGGGCGCTCCGGTGCTGCCGGAGGTGAAGATGATGAGCTTGGCGTCGCGGCTGTCGGGCAGACGCGGCGCTGCCGGGGGCCCGTCCATGAGCGCGTCGAAGGTGAGCGGCCCGTCGCCGCGCACGGTGATGACGTGCTTGGGCGGCGTGGCGAGCGAGGCCACCAGACCGGGATAGTCAACCTTGCCCGCAGGCGGGATGAAGATCGCCTCTACCCCGCAGGTGGGCAGAATCGCCGTGAGTTCGGCGCGCCGGTAGATCGGCAGGAGCGGAACGACGCGGTAGCCCGTGAGCGCGGCTGCGAGGTTGATGATCGTCGCTTCCCACCAGTTCGGAAGCTGGAACGCGATGGCCGCGCCGGGCGTCAGCCCCAGCCGGTCCAGACCGCCCGCGAGGCGCAGGGCGCGGTCGACCATGTCCGCACGGGTGAGGCGGGTGTCGCCCTGCCGGACCACTTCGCGCATCGGGTCCGCGTCGCGGAGGTCCAGCGCGATCTGGCCCAGCGTCGGGCGGCGCTCGGCCCGGTGTCGCCCGGCCTGCCCCAACGCCGCCATGCGCGCGGCGAGCCGGTCCGTGGCCTCGCTCATGTCTTTTTCGACTTCGCGAGGAACGCCTCGACCCGCGCGCGGTGGTCGGCGCTGCGCACGGTCTGCGCCTCGAGCGCGAGGCCGGGGTCCATCATGGCATGGGCCAGCCGTTTGAGTTCCATGTTCATCACGATCTTGGTGCCGCGGATCGCCTCGGTCGCGCCGGCGAGCAGGCGGTCGCAGAAGGCATCGACCGCGTCGTCCAGCGCATCCTCGGCCAGAACGTGGTTCACCAGACCGATCTCGGCCGCTTTCCGGGCGGTCAGAATCTCGCCGGTGAACAGGTATTCCTTGGCGCGGTGCAGGCCCACCAGAACCGGCCAAATGATCGCGCCGCCGTCGCCGGCCACCAGCCCGATGGTGACGTGGGGGTCGCCGATCTTCGCGGTTTCGGAGGCGAAGGTCACGTCGCAGAAAAGCGCGATGGTCGCGCCAAGTCCGACAGCGGGGCCGTTGATACGGGCGATGACGGGTTTTTCGATGTCGAGGAGGGTGTAGATCAGCGCCCGCGCATCCTCGACCTCGGTGTCGAAGGTTTCGGGGGCTTCGATCACGCGCCGCATCCCGTCGATGTCGCCGCCTGCCGAAAAGGCCCGGCCCGCGCCGGTGATGACCACCACGTCGCTGCCGGTGTCGTCGCGGGCGAAGGCCAGCGCGTCCACGATCTCGCGATGCATCGGGCCGCCGAAAGCGTTGAGCACCTCGGGCCGGTTCATGGTGATCGTCAGGCGCCGTCCGGTGCGCTCGACCAGCAGGGTTTCGAATGTTGGCGTGTCGCTCATGGCTTTCCCCATCGCGTGTCAGCGTAGTCGAGGAAGGCCTGCGGTGCGCCCCCCATTTCGGCCCGGAGGGCGCGGGCGCGGTAGGTCCAGCGGTGGAGCGGGTGTTCCAGCGTCAGGCCCATCGCCCCCATGAACTGGTGCAGGTCATAGCCGATCCGGGTCGCGTGGCTTTGGATGTGGGCAAGGGCCAGCGCGGCGTGGGCGGGGTCGCGGGTGGATGCGGCGCGCAGGGTCAGGAGCCGGGCGCCGT
Source organism: Maritimibacter sp. UBA3975 (assembly GCF_002384975.1). NCBI lineage: Bacteria > Pseudomonadati > Pseudomonadota > Alphaproteobacteria > Rhodobacterales > Roseobacteraceae > Maritimibacter > Maritimibacter sp. UBA3975. The sequence continues at coordinate 160,724 of NZ_DGCP01000011.1, read as the reverse complement.
CGATCCAGACGGCATCAGTGGCGAGCCGGTGCTGCACGCCCTGAAAGCTGCCGATGGGGCGGCCGAATTGCTCGCGCTCGCGCACATAGCGCAGGACCGAGGCGAGGCCGCCGTCCAGAACACCGCCCAGCTCGGCGGCGAGCGCGATCTGCCAGAGGGTGCGGATGGTCTGCGGGTCGGCGTCGAGGGGCTGCCAGTCGAGGTCTTGCCCCGCGACGCCCATCGGGTAGGCGTAGAGGCTTTCGACCGGTTCCGCCTGACCGTCCAGCCGGGCGAGGCGCACGGCGTCGGGAGTGATCGACACCAGCGCGCGGGCTTGCGGGAGGAAGCGGATCGCGCCGGGCGCGTCGTCCACCACGACCGCGAGCGGGCGGGGGAGGTCGTCGCCGAGGAAGGGGCGCAGGAGCGCGGAGGCGGCGCATTCAATGACCACCGGCACTCTGGCGACGTCATGCACCATCGCCGCCGCGGCGACGGTGCCCAGATCCTCCTCACGCGCGGCGTCGAAGAACCCGGCCTCCTCCAGCCGGGCGTCGAGCGCGTGGCCGTAGTCGTACCGGCCCCAGCCTTCGACGGTGTGAAACCCGGCTTCGACCTCGTCGCCGAGCATCTGTCCGAGGACGGTCGAGAAGGTCGCCTGATCCTCGTTGAACGCAAGCCGCATGGTCAGGCCCCCTTGGGCAGGTCGAGGTGGCGCCGGGCCACGAGGTTGAGCTGGATCTCGGCGGCCCCGGCCGCGATGCCGGTCACGATGGCACGCTCGTGGTGGGCCTGAAATGCAGCGTGGTCGGTGCCGGAGTAGCAGTCGGGAAGGAAATCCATCCCGAAATCCGTGACCTTGTGATCGGCCTCGACCACCGCGACGCGGGCGAGGTTGGCCGCGGTTCCCGGCGGCTCGCCCCGCGCGCGCTCATCGACGACGCGGTAGACCAGCATCCGTGCCGCATCGCAGGCGGCGGCGGCCTCGGCCGCGCGGGTGCGGATGACCGCGTTGTCAAAGCCGTCGCGGGCCTTGAGCTGTGCGACCATCGCGTCCAATTCGCGCGACGACATTTCGTAGCGTGGGATGCCGACCCGTTCATTCGCGAGCGCGTAGGAGATGATCGTCCAGCCTTCGCCTTCGTCGCCCAGACGGCAGGACGCGGGGACGCGGACGTCGGTGAAGAACACTTCGTGGATGTCGCCGTGGCCGATGAGGCTGGGGATCGCACGGACCTCGATCCCCGGTGTGTCCATCGGGACGAGGAAAACGGCGATGCCGTTACGCCCCTCGCCGGTGCGGGCGAGCAGGAAGCAGGTTTCGGCCAGCCCGGCGTAAGAGGTCCAGATCTTCTGCCCATTGATGACGTAGTCGTCGCCGTCGCGCAGCGCGCGGGTGCGCAGCGAGGCGAGGTCGGAGCCCGCGCCCGGTTCGGAAAAACCCTGACACCAGATCGCGCGCCCTGCGGCCATCGGGGGCAGGTAGCGCTGTTTCTGGGCGTCGGAGCCGTAGCGCATGAGGACGGGGCCGATCCAGTTGACGTTCATGTACTGACCGCCGCGCGGCTCGCCCGCCGCCCACATTTCCTCGCCGAGGATGAAATGCTCCCATGTCGGGCGGTCCGCGCCGCCCCATTCGGCGGGCCAGTGCGGGACGAGCAGCCCGGCCTCGGCAAGCTGCGGGCAGAACGACAGGCTGAACTCGGTCTGTTCGCGTGACCCCGGCCCGTGTCTTGCGGTAGCGTCCCAGTCGGAGGGCAAGACGCGGTCGAGGAAATCGCGCACCCGCGTGCGAAACGCGTCGTTTTCATCCGACCACGCGAAATCCATTCCGTATCCTCCCGTATCGTGGGACAAAATGCCCCGACTTTCTGTGGGGAAAATGCCGGTCCGCTATCGCCATGTCAACACTGCTGCGGTTGACCCGCTGCAAATCGAACGTATAACTTGGGCGATAGCCGACACGAACTGCGCTGGCCTGTGCGAAATCGCTTCATATCACAATATGGAACGAGGTCGCTGGAGGAGGACAATGGAACTCACGCCCACGGACGAGGACGAGGCGTTTCGCATCGCCGCCCGCGACTGGCTTCTCGCCAATCGCCCGACCCAGACGCCCCCGCGTGAGGGGCAGGCGTCGCGCGAATTCGCGACCGCGTGGCTTGCCAAGTGCCATGCCGCCGGGTGGTCCGGTCTGGCCTGGCCCACGGATTATGGCGGGCAGGGGCTTTCCCCGGCCCGGCTGATGCTGTGGTACGAAGAATATGTGCGTGCGCGCGCGCCCTCGACGCTCGATTGCAGCTTCGTCGCGCTCAACCATGCCGGGCCGACCGTGATCGCACGCGGGACCGAGGCGCAGAAGGCGTTTCACCTTCCGCGCATCCTTGAAGGCCGGTCGATCTGGTGTCAGGGCTTCTCGGAGCCCGGTGCGGGGTCGGACCTCGCGGCCCTGCGCACGACCGGGCGGGTCGAGGGGGATGAGCTGGTGGTGAACGGCCAGAAGATCTGGTCGAGCTATGCCGATATCGCGGATTACCAGGAGCTTCTGATCCGGACCGAACCGGGGTCAAGCCGGCACAAGGGGCTGTCATGGGTGATCTGCGACATGACCCTTCCGGGGATCACTGTGCGGCCCATCGCCAACATGGCGGGGGTCACCCACTTTGCCGAGGTCTTCTACGACGACGTGCGTATTCCTCTGTCAGATGTGGTGGGCGCGTTGCACGACGGCTGGTCGGTGGCCATGACGACGCTGGCGTTCGAGCGGCGCACCGCCGCGCTCGCGCTGCAACTGGAGCTGTCGGTGAAGGTCGAAGACCTGATCGCGATGGCCGGGCCTGCGCCGGGATCGGCGACCGCCGAACGGCTGGCCGATCTGCGCGCCGAGGCCGCCGCCCTGCGCGCGATGACATGGCGCACGGCGCTGCGCGAGCCCGCGACGCCCTTCGACGGCTCGCTCGTGCGGCTGACCTTCGCGGAACTCGCGCAACGTATCCACCGCGCGGCGATGGATATCCTCGGTCCCGCCGGGCTGACCGACAGCCACTGGTCCTACGATTATCTCGAGAGCTATTCCGAAACCATCGCGGGCGGGGCGGCTGAAATTCAGCGCAACATCATTGCGGAGCGCATCCTTGGACTGCCACGGGAGCCACGGCCATGAGTTTCGACCTGACCCCCGGCGAAGACCTGCGCCAGATCCTCGACGCGGCGCAGTCGATGCTCGACAGCCATTACCCGGTGGCGCGTCTGCGGGAAGGCGGGGCGGACGACCTTGGGCCGTTGGAAGACTTCGGCGCTTTCGTGCTGGCCCTTTCGGAGGCGGACGGCGGGGCGGGGTTCTCGCTCATCGAGGAGGCGCAGTTGCATGTCGCGCTGGGCCGTCACCTTGTCACGCCCTCGGCTCTGGCGACGGCGGTGGCGCGGCGCGTCGATCCCGAGGTCACGGCGGCGATGGGCGTGGTGGACGGAGACCAGTGGCTCGCGGTTGCGCCGGAGGGTGCGACGCATGTCTTGGTCCGGTCGGGGGAGGCCCTGACCCTCGCGCCGCTCGAAGGGCAGGTGGCCGCCACACCTTTTGGCGCCGGGCTGCCCACGGCGCATGTCGCGCCCGCACCGGACAATCGGCGCGCGGACCCGGCGACCGATCACCTCGCGGGCCTGCTGACCGGGGCGCAGCTGCTGGGTGTCGCGATCGGGGCGCGTGACCTTGCCGTGGCCTATGCGGGCACCCGTGAGCAGTTCGGGCGGCCCATCGGCAGCTTTCAGGCCGTGAAACACCATGCCGCGAACATGGCGCTCGGGATCGAGATGGTGTCTGCCCAGCTCGACATGGCGGCCATCGCGCTGCGCGACGCGCGCGAGGATGCGGGGTTCCAGGTCGCGGCGCTGGCCCGGCTCGCCCCCCGCGTCGCGCTGGAGACTGCGCGGTCGGGCATCCAGATTCACGGCGGGATCGGGTTTTCGGCCGAGGCCGACGCGCATCATTTCCTCAAGCAGGCCCATATCCTGCGTCAGTTCCTTGGGCCGCGTGATATACTGGACGAGGCCGCGCCGCTTGCCCCCTATGGAAAGGACAGCCCATGAGAACCGCCCTGATCACCGGCGCGTCGAGCGGCATCGGACTCGCCACCGCGCGCAAGTTCCTGAGCGAAGGCGTGGCCGTTGTCGGCGTGGGCCGCGACCGGGCCAAGCTGGACGCGGCGGTCGCGGGCTGCGCCGACCTCCCGGCGCCGTTCCTGCCGCTGGCCGCCGATATTACAGCGGACGACGCCCCCGCCCGCGCCGTGAAGCTGGCGATGGATGAGACGGGGCGGCTCGATCACCTCGTCAACAACGCAGGTGTCGGCAGCCCGCAGCCGGTTCACAGCACCGATGACGAGACGCTCGACAACTTCCTGAACCTCATGCTGCGCGCGCCCTTCCGGCTGGCGCGCGAGGCGCTGACCGCCTTCGGGGATACCGCGACCATCGTGAACGTCTCTTCGACCTATGCGCTCGTGGGCGGGCTGCGGGGCGGGGCCTATTCGGCGGCCAAGGCGGGGCTGAACGGTCTGACGCTCCACATGGCCGCGCAGTATGGGTCTGCTGGTATCCGGTCGAACGCGGTCGCGCCGGGGGTGATCCCCACACCGATGACCGAACACCGGCTGGAGGTCGAGGCGTTTCGCAGGATGAATTACGACATGACGCCCGCGGCGCGCTGGGGCACGGCGCAGGATGTGGCGGAAGCGATCTGGTTCCTGTCCTCACCCGCCTCGGGCTGGATCAACGGCCAAGTGCTCGCCGTCGATGGCGGCTGGACGACCACCAAGTTCCTCACGGAATCTGCTTTGACCTCAGAGCGCGACGACCAACCGGCGGACTGGAGTCATTCCGGGCGGTGAAACAGAGCAGGGCGTGATCGCTCGGGTGAATTTCAACGCAACCGACCGGATCAAAGACAAGTATCAAGATGTCCCCCGAAATCGTCCGACTGGCGGTGATGCTGCACGGTCGATTTCCGCGAACGCCCGGACCCATCGCGCTTGGCGGCTCGCCGCGCGCAACGTAAACTGCCGGGCATGGGATATGTGACGTCGCTTTTCGCGCGCAAGGTGGTCGCCGCGGCGGGCGGCGGGATCGATGCTGCGGCGATGCTGGCCAGTGTCGGGATCGCCCCCGACGACCCCTGGGACTCCGGGCAGATGGTTCCGGCGGAGCGTTACTATGACATGCTGGAAAGCATTGCCGCTCGGATCGACGTGACCGATTTGCCGGTGCGCGCGGGCGCCTCGATGCGGCTGGACGAATACGGTGCGCTGGGATTGGCGTTCAAGGCGGCGACGACGCTCGGGACGTCCTATGCGCGGGTGGAACGCTATGCGCGGCTCTGGACCAGCGTCGTCGAATACGAGATGCGGCCGGCGTCGGGGGGCACGCTGTTCATTCTGCATCGGGCGGGCGAACGGCGCCTCGGGATGCGGCTTTCGAACGAGGCGACCCTCGTGAGCGCGGTTGCCATCGCAAGAGAGGTCTGCCCGGTGCCGCTCGCGCCCGTGGAAGTGCTGATCCGCCATCCCGCCCCACGCAGTCTTGTCGCGCATGAGGACTGGTTCGGCTGCCCGGTGCGCTTCGGGGCCGAGCTCGACGCGATCCTCTATGCCGATGAGGTGCTGGCCCGCCCCAACATCCTTGGAGACGAGGGGATCTCGCAATACCTGACCGCGCATCTCGACGCGGAGCTGTCCGAGATCACCCATGAGCCCGAGCTCGTGGCGCAGGCGCGCGCCGCGATCGCCCAGGCTCTCAGCGACGGGGCGCCCAAGATGGGCGAGATCGCCGGCAGCCTCGGGCTCAGCGCACGCTCCTTTCACAGGCGCCTCTCCGAGCACGGAATGAGCTTTCAGGCCCTCACCGAGGAAACGCGCCGCGACCTTGCCGAGGGGCTCTTGCTGGATGAGAGCCATTCACTGGCTGAAATCGCGTTTCTCACCGGTTTTTCCGAGCAGAGCGCCTTTACCCGCGCCTTCAAGCGCTGGATCGGCACGACGCCCGCGACCTACCGCAAGGACATGGCCCGCCGCTGACGGGCGCATTGGCGACGGCGGTCAAAAGGCTGGCATCGCCGGTCAATACCGCGCGGCATCCCCGCGCCTATCCCTTGGCGACCGAAACCGAAGCCAGGGAGACACCCCATGAAAGATCAAGATATTCTCGTCATCGGCGCAACCGGCAAGACCGGCCGCCGCGTCGCCAGCCGCCTCGAGGCGCGCGGCATCCCCGTGCGCCGGGGCTCGCGCAGCTCGGCGACACCCTTCGACTGGGAGGCGCCGCAGACCTGGGCGCCTGCGTTGCGCGGGGTCCGTGCGGCCTATGTCACCTACTTTCCCGATCTCGCCTTTCCCGGCGCCGTCGAAAAGCTCGAGTCCCTATGCGAGACGGCCCGCGACATGGACGTCGAGCACCTCGTGCTGCTGTCTGGCCGTGGCGAACACCACGCGCGGCTGGGCGAAGAGGTGGTGCGCAAGTCCGGCCTCGACTTCACCATCGTCCGGGCGTCCTGGTTCGCGCAGAACTTTTCCGAAGGCTATCTGCGCGATCCGATCCTGGCCGGCGTTCTTCCGATGCCCGGCGGCAATGTCGCCGAGCCGATCCTCGATATCGACGACATCGCCGATGTTGCCGTCGCGGCGCTGACGGAAGAGGGCCACAGGGGCGCACTCTACGAGGTGACTGGCCCGCGGCTGATGTCTTTCGCCGACATGGCCGCCGAGCTCTCGCAGGCCACCGGTCGCCAGATCCGGCATGTCCCGATCAGCTTCGAGGATTTCCACGCGAACGTCGCCCAGGCTGGCGGTGACTTCGTCGCCGACGTCTTTACCGCCATTGCTCGCGAAACGCTGGACGGGCGCAACGCCCACACCACGGACGGCGTGATGCGCGCGCTCGGCCGGGCCCCCCGCGACTTTGCGGAGTTCGCCCGCGCGGCCGCGCAATCCGGCGCCTGGACAAGCGCCGCCTGACATCCCGTTGAAAAGGACCATGACATGACACCCACACGTTTCGAAAAGATCGCGCTCGGCCTCGCTGGCCTCACCGCGCTCACCATCGGCGCTTTCATCCTGTTCGCGCCGCACGCCTTCTACGCCAGCTACGGCATCACCCTTGGCGACGACGCCAGCCTGCTCAGCGAATTGCGCGCGCCCGGCGCCGGACTCGCGGGGTTCGGCTTGCTGATGCTGCTCGGCATCTGGCGGCACGCGGTCCTGCCGATTGGCATGACAGCGGCCCTGACGGTGTTCATCGCCTTTCCGGTCGGGCGGCTGGTCGGGCTTGCTGTAGACGGGATGCCCTCCGGCAACGTCATCGGCGCTCTCACCGTGGAACTGATCATCGCCGCTTTGTGCCTCGCCGCCTTTCGCCGTCGCCTCTGGCGGCCGGCGTCCGGCCTCTCGACGGCGCAGCCCGCGCGCTGAGACTGCCGCGGCGGCGCGGTCCGCGTTTGCGCGCCGCCGCAAATCCCAATCGAAACCTCCATGAGGAGACAAGCCAATGATCCAACAACTCTTTGAAATCAGCCTCGTTGCCGCAACGCTGGCCACGGGCCTCGTCGCAGGGGTGTTTCTCACCTTTTCCGATTTCGTGATGCGCGCGCTTGGCCGCGCCGAGCCCGCAGCCGGGATCGAAGCGATGCAGATCATCAACCGTGAGGTCTATCGGTCGCTGTTCATGACGCTCCTCCTCGGGCTGACGATTGTCTCGATCCTGCTCGCCGTCGTCGGTATCTTCCTTGTGGGACCTGACGTGGCGCTCTGGCTCTTCGGGGCCGCCGGGTTTTACATCGTCGGGGTCATGGCGGTCACCGCGCGAAAGAACGTGCCGATGAACCAGCGCCTCGACAGCATGGAGCACCGGAGCGCCGACGCACACGCGTATTGGACCACCTACACGCGCGACTGGACCCGCTGGAACCATCTGCGCTGGGTCGCCGCGCTGGCCGCCGCGATCGGCTACCTCGGTGCGACCATCACGGTCGCCGGACCGTTATGACCGGGTGCGGGCAGGGTCGGTCGGCCCCGGTCCTGCCGCATGGTTCGAAGGACAAGGCATGATGGATGAACCGCTGACCTTTCGCCCGGCGTGCGAGGCCGATCTGTTCGGGATCGTCGAGATGCTGGCAGATGATCCGCTGGGTGAACTGCGTGAGGATCTGCGGGCGCCGCTGCCCGAGGCCTACCGCGCGGCCTTTTGCGCAATCGAAAGCGATCCGAACCAGTTGCTCGTCGTGGCCGAGCGCAACGGGGCGCTCGTCGGCACGCTGCAACTCAGCTTGCTGCCCGGCCTCGCCAGACAGGGCGCCTGGCGTGGACAGATCGAGGCGGTGCGGATCGCGCGCGATCATCGGGGCGGCAAGCTTGGCGAAGCGATGTTCAACTGGGCGATCGACGAATGCCGGGCGCGCGGGTGCTCGTTGGTTCAACTCACCACGGACAAGGCCCGGCCAGACGCCCATCGCTTCTATGACCGTCTGGGCTTTGAGCCGACACATGTCGGCTACAAGCTGAAGCTCTGAGGTCGGGCAGCGGACCATTCTTTCCCCCGGAGCACGCCGCGCTGGTGCGGCGAGCCGAGGCCAGACCTGGCCGAGTAGGGCGGGAAGCTGCTTTTCGGTGCGTCCGTCACGAACTGGCGACATGGGCGGGAACGGGCCATGAGCCAGGTCATGGCGTATTGGCCGCTCCCCGCCTGCCTGGTCGCGTCACGACGTCCTCAAAAGCGCCCACCCGACGAGCACGAACCAGACGATTGCGCCAAGGCCGAAAACCGCGCCGACCGCGTCGCCAATCGGGGCGATGACGGTCGCCAACCCTGCCACGCCGGCGATGAGCCCGAGCACCGTGATGCTTCGGGGCAGAAGCGCGCCCTTGCTGGCCGCCAGGCTCACCGTCGCGATCCAGGCGCCGCCCGCGATTTCGTTCCCGCCGCCCAAGCCGAGCTCGACCGTGCGAAGCACGGACCACATCTGCGCGGCCCCGTCCGGGTCCGTCGCGAAGAGATGTGCGGCCGTTTCCACCGCCACATTGGCGATCATCCCCGCGCCCAGCACCAGCGTCGCCCAGATCAGGCCAAGCGCTCTGGTCACATCCGCAAAGCCGGGCCGGGACGCGGCGAGCCTGCGCGCGAGGGCGACGGTGAGTACGGCGAGCGCGAGGGCGTTGACCACATAGATCGTCAGGTTCCACGCGATAAGGATACTGGCCCCGCCGTCGTCGATGAACCGCACGACCTGGGCCGGGTCGATGTTCGCCGTGCCGAAATTGAGAGGCGCGAAAACGGTCAGGAGAAGCGCGAAGCCGATGACATAAGTGATAGCGCAAAGAAGTGCGGCGAGACCGCCGGTTTTGGACAGAGTCATTTGAATACCTTTCAGGTTGAATGTGAGGCGCCGGAGATGCGCTCGGCGAAATGATCGCGCAGGCGTCGCGTGCCGCGCGGTTCGCCGACCATCTCCACGCCCAGTGCGGTGAGGAAAAACGCGACCGGGCCCCCGATGCGGCGCGGCGTGATCTTTGGCAGAACGGCAAGCGTCATGCGGCGTAGACCGTCCGGGAGGCAGGTGATGCGCGCCGGGCGGCCTGCGACCTCACAGGCCAGCGCCGCAAGATCGCGGTGGGTGAAGATGTCGGGTCCGCCCACGTCGAGCCACGGTGTGCCCGCGTCCACCGCGTCGGCGACGGCCCCGGCGAGGTCGGCGCCGTGGATCGGGTTGATCCGAAGCGCCCCGTCGCCGAACAACCAGACACGGCCCTGCTGCGCCATGGCGAGGAAGTCTTCCATGTCCGAGAAATACCCCGATGGCGCGATCACCGTGCTCGCGATCTCTGCGGTCTGAAGCGCCGCGACGAAGTCCGACTTGGCGTCCACCAGGGGCACGCCGCGCATCTTGTCCGCATTGAGAACATGGACGTAGGCGAACCGCGGGACGTTTGCCGCTTCGGCTTCGCGCAGCAGGTTGAGGTTCGCCTGATAATCCACGTCGCGATACCCGAGCCCGTCTGCCTGCCGGGTGATCCCGAGGGCGGAAACGACGAGGTCAACACCCTCCATCACCCCGACAAGGGATGCCGGGTCCGTCGCCTCGGCTTCGATGAGCGTATCGGCGGCCAGACCCTTGGCGCGCGATCTGGAGCGCACCAGAGCTGAGACATACCAGCCGCGCCGGGCGTATTCGGCACAGAGGTAACTGCCGAGGTAGCCGGTCGCACCGGCGATCAGAACATTTCCCATCCGTCCCTCCATCACCGAACCGCCACGACGAGCGTCGAGACGAGCATGAGGCTCGTGACCGGTCCCCAGAGCATCCGCTCGAGCGTCGATGGCGTTGCCCAATTGGCAAGGCAGGTCAGGACGCCGAGCGCGATCACCCCCCAGAAAAACGGTTTTGGCAAGCCCAGTCGCAGGATCTCGGCACGGTCGAGAACCACCGCGGCCATGAGCGCGAGAAGCCCGGCTTGCGCGACGGCCAGCCCGCGCAAGAGCGGGGGCAGCACACCGTCGATTTGGCCGCCGAGCGTGGCCTGCCCCCAAGGTGCACCAAACGCGAGGCCGACGTGCATGGCCACGGGCAGTGCGGCAAGACCCGCGTAAGTGAAAGCGAAAGCCTGTTTCATGACTTTGGTCTCCTTTTGATGAACCGATCCAGAACCTCGATCGTGCGCAGGTCTTGAAAGATCGGACGCCGCGGCTTGCGCGGGGCGTCTTTCGCGACTTGCCCGGTCAGAATTTTGTGCAGCGCGTCAAAGCGGTGGCGGCGGTGTTCGAGCAGCAAGGACTGCGATCTCCAATCTCCGTTCATCACGCTCACCCGACGACCCGGTAGCCGCGCCCGCGCAGGCACTCGATGACGATGGATTGGCGGCGGTCCGAGACGCTCACCGCGCTGGCGACGCCGCCGGTCAAGGCTCCCGCCACCGCGCCGCCAATCGCCCCGCCGAGCGGGTCGTGATCATCGTCCAGCGCGCCGATGAGGGCGCCCGCCCCCATGCCCATCGTTGCTGCCGCCATCGTTTCATGGTCGAACTGCCTTTGCGATTTCGCAAGCGTCTGACAGGCGGCAAGGTCAGACTGGAACGCGGCGGTCTGCGGCCCGTCCAGAATGGGAGTGTAATTCGCGCCCATGTCGTCGCAGGCGGCCAAAGTCGCCGCCGCGAACAGGGACAGAAACACAGGTTTCATATCGTATCCTCGATCTTCGTTTCGATGACGAGGACATAGGGGAGCGCCCCCGCTCACGGCATGACCGGGCCGATCAGAGGTTTGACACTTGGTAACAGAGGCGCGTCAGGTCGCGTCGCGATAGGCCGTCGGGCTTTTCCCGGTCCAGCGTTTGAACGCGCGCACGAAAGAGGACGCCTCGGAAAAGCCGAGCAGATAGGCGGTCTCGTTCACCGACACCTTGCGCGCGGTCAGATAGTCGCGCGCCATGCGTTCACGGAGCTGGTCGTGGATTTCGGCAAAGGTCACGCCCTCGTCTTTCAGCCGCCGATAGAGCGTCTGCCGGCTCATCCCGAGCGCGCGGGCCGACTTGTCCATCGACAGCGCGCCCTTGTGGAGATCGGGCAGGATCTGCGCCTCGATGCGTGACCGGATGCTGTCGGACTGGGCGAGCTCGGCGAGCATCGTGTCGGCGTGACGGGTAAAAACACCGAAGACATATTCATTGCCAGGCTCGAACGCGCTCTCGGTCGTGGCCCAGACCGGATCGATGCGAAGTGCGTTTCTTTTGGCTTCGAAGGTGACGGGGATGCGAAAGAGTTCTGGATACTCGCCAACATGGGGCGGAGGTGCGTAGGTGACCTCCATCGCAAGCTCGAAATTGATGCCCTCGAACGAGCGCCGGAACTCGCTGATGAACCGCGCGAAGGACGCCTCGATCGAGATGTAGTCGGGCCCCTCCACGGGAAGGTGATCGACGATCCAGACCTCTCCCCGCTCCCGGACAAGCTCGAACCGGTCGCGGTCTGCGAAGGCCAGATTTTCGGCCATAAGCCGCAAATAGCGGTTCAGCTGCTCGATGGAATGGGCGAGCGAGGACGACGTATGCACGATCTGGCCGACCACCGACATGGTCTCCAGCCGGGTCTCAAGCGTGTGGCGCAGGAGGAGCGCCGTGTCGCCGGTCGCCGCAATCCCCGCCCCGATGAGCGACTGATACGACGCCACCGGCACGCGATTGTCCTGATCGGCAAGGTCGTCTTCGCCTAGCCCGATTTCCGCAAGGAGCGCGGCGCGGTCCGCGCCCCGTGCCACCGTGTAATCCAAAAGCGCCGAAACAAAGCCCGCCGCCATCATCGTGTCGGTCATGAAATGAAACCTGAGGTCAATTTGATGTCACCTTAGGTCATCGTCCTGTCGTGGCAAACCCTTTAGTATTCGCCCAATCACTAGACGGAAAGGACGATGCAATGAAACGCAAGATACTCAAAACCGCAGGCGTGCTGCTTGGCATTGCAGCGCTTGGATTTGCCGGGCTTATGGCCGCGACCTCGGGCGATGCGCCGGTCACGGACCTCGTTGTGCACGACGCAGACCTGCCCCGGCTCACGGTGAACGGCATCACGCTTCATGGCGAGGTGATCGGCGACCCCGGCGCGCCACTCGCCATTGTCCTTCACGGTGGACCCGGAGGCGATCATCGCTCGCTCAAGGCGCTGGCAGCGCTCGAAGAAACGCACAGGGTTCTTTTCTTCGACCAACGCGGCGCGGGGCTTTCTGAGCGGGTCGCGCCAGAGGATCTGACCCTTGCCGCACAGCTGTCAGACATCGACGCTCTGGCCGAGCAGTTTTCGCCCGACGGGCAGATCACCCTCATCGGGCACTCTTTCGGCGCGATGCTGGCGCTCGCGTATATCGGCGCGCATCCCACCCGCGTCAGCCGCGCGGTCTTGATCGAACCGGGATTTCTGGACGCGGCAGGGTATGAGGCGTGGGAGGCGCGGCGGGCCGAGATGTCACGGACATTTCCCGTTGTTCGCGCGGGCCTGCTCGCCGGGTTTCAATCTCGCAACGTCACCGCCACGGATGAAGCCGCGCCACAGGATTATGTCGTGGGCACCGTTGTGCATGCCTTCGCGGACCACCCGGACAACCCCTACCATTGCGCGGGCAAGCCATACGACGCGCCCGCGTGGCGGTTCGGCGCGACCGCGAGCGACACGTTCTGGGCCGATCCTTCGGTGATTTTCCCGGCGCTCGATGCTGCGTTCAGTGCGGATGTGCCGCTGCTCTTCGTCGCTGGCGGCTGCAACGACTGGACCGGAGAGGCGCTTCAAGCCGCCCATGCCAGCCGTTTTCCGACCGCCGAACTGGCCGTCGTCGAGGACGCCGGACATGACGTGATCTGGGATCAACCTGCCCACGCGCTCACTGCCATCCGCGCTTTCCTTGACTAAGCGCCGCTGCACTGCGCGGGCAGTCGCGGGACGGGGTCGCGCGGGGCACCGTCCACCGTCACGCCGGTAAATGCCTTCTGAAGGTGCCAGTTGCGGTCCAGATACAGGGTCGGCGGGCCCCTGGAACCGCGTCTTGTGTCGTCGTTGTTGAAGGCCTGCAGATCCGAAGCGGTCAACCAGTCCGGTCTCTGGATGGGCATCGGCAAGGTTCCAGCAGACCCTGCTGACGCAACACCATCCCAAGTGGGGGCGCGTTGCATCACCTTCGCGCGCTGGACCTGCTTCTCCGGAGGCCGCGTGGAAAACCTTCATGCCCGGTATCTGCGGAGACCTCCCGCCACGTTATGAACGTCTGCGCGAGAAACCGGTGTCAGGTAAAACTGTCAGCAAAGAGAGCTTTGTTGCATCTTGTTTCAAGTAAGTCTGGAGCGGGCGACGGGAATCGAACCCGTATCATCAGCTTGGAAGACAGATGTTTAAATGTAAATTTATCTCATATTTTCAATTACTTAACCTCACACCAAGAAGTAATTTGTAGGCAAAATGTCGGAAAGGAATTTTTGGAGCGGGCGACGGGAATCGAACCCGTATCATCAGCTTGGAAGGCTGAGGTCTTACCATTACACAACGCCCGCGCAGTGATCTCGTAACTATGACATCACATTTCCGGGGTCAAGATAGCCCCCGGTAGACAGTGAACTCTAGGTCAGTATCGGCCCATTCCGGCCATTGGGAGTGTTTTTGAGTGCTGCGAGGCAGTTCCGCATTGCGGACGTTGGCGTCTGCCTTCAACGAACCTTTATGGTCGCCCTGAGGTGCCGCCGAAGCGTCATCACAACGCCGTATCAGCGCCCGATGATCTCCACGCGGCGGTTCTGTTCGCGGCCTTCTTCTGTCTCGTTGCTGGCCAGCGGATTGGATTCGCCCCGACCTTCGGACGAAATCGACACGTTGGTCAGAATGTCCAAGCTGGCGAAATAGGCCCGCACGGCCGCGGCACGCTCTTGCGACAGTGTCAGATTGTAGGCGTCGCTGCCGGTGGCATCGGTGTGGCCAACAACGCGAAAGGCGGAGAGATTGGCGTCGGCGATCTGCATGGCGAGTTCGTCGAGCGCGGCCTTGGCATCAGGCATGAGGTCGTTGCTGTCATGGGCAAAGAGCACGGCGCCGTCCAACGTGAAGCGTAAGGCAGAACCAATGGCCGCGACCGCATCGACGTCCGCCCCGGCAAATGAGGTGCCACAGCCCTTTCCGTCATCGGCAAGGCGCACAAAGCGGAAATCAGTGCCGTCTTGCGCAGCGCCTGCGATGTCTACCTCGGCCCGCCCGCCGGTAATAGCGCCAATGTCTGTCCATTCCACACCATCGGTAGAAATGGCGAGCGACATAGCCTCGACTTTCGGCCCGACCTCAAACACGTATAGGTCCGGCCCCTCGACATCCACCAGCGCGTTGTCGGTAAACTGCAAGACCACATTCCCGTCGCAGCCGAGTGACAGGAAGCTGCCATCATTCACATTCCCGGAATAATTCGGTGCGCCCAGCGTAGCGGCGGGATCTGTGGCCGAACTCTTGATCGTTCCGCTGCCGACTGTGCTTGAGACAACCGCATCGGCGAAGGAACGATCGCCCTGAGGCAGAACGACAGTCCCACGGGTGGCGTCGCTATACTCGGTCTGCTGTGCGGCGGCAGGGGCGGAGGCGAGGCAGAATGCGAGAGCGCGAATGATATGGGACATGAAAAATCTCCTTATGAGAGGAGGAAAACCGACGAGTGCGGCATGGGTCAAGCCCGGAGTTCGGCAGGACGAAAGACGGCTACGCCGGACGCCAACCGGTGCGCGGCGAATGATGTTCGATGCGGGGTTATCAGCGGGTCTGTCCACCTTGGACGGCCTATTTCGGTCGATTGTGTTGAAAAAGTCCCCATCCCTACAAGTGCAGGCCTCCGGCCAGAACTTTGTTCTCCAACGGTCGGTTTTGACCCTATGACAGGCGTTTAAGGCAACTGACAAAATCGGGCGTTCTCGCAAGTCTGGCCGTTTTGAGACGGCTCGAGTTTTGCAACACAATCGGCCCATAAGAGACATTCATTCGTTTTCGCCTCAAAGCGACTTGAATAGAACCCTTAGCCCACAAATTCTTCGGGGCACATGACCTCGAGGGAAAACTCGATCCCGTCGATTTCGCCCGCAATTGTCACAGGGAACGAGAGGCCGTCGACGCTCGCCGGGACCGTCGCCCCGAACTGCCGCGAAATCTCGTCGGTGCGGATTTCCATGCTAACGACTCCACTCGGCAAAATCGCGGCCTCGAAAGCTGGCATGCCGTTCGCACCATGCGTCCGAGCGGTTACAAACGGCGCGCGTTCGCACAGGACGGGCGCGTCAAACTCGGTGCTCCCGAATGCACCGGAAACCGAGCCATTCGGGTTTTCGACAGGTTGCGCGCCAAGAACGGTCGGAGCCGTCAGTAGAAAAAACGGCAGAAAGATCAGTCGTGACATGTGGCGCTCCCGCTTTTTAATTGGACGCTCGAATAAACCCAACGGTGTTCCCCTCAACCCCTAACAAAGTTAAGAACCTACCGCAAACCAGCCATCATACAGCGTTAGCGTCGCCTCGTCGCGGTTAAGTGCATTGCTGCGCTCCAGACACTTTCTACTGCAGAAATCGAATAAACTTAGAACACAGCATGCTCCAACAAAACGGACGTTGGTACAGAATGCAGCGAAGGTCAGCTCTCCGCCCATTCTGTAGAAGAACATCCTTTGTCTACTGCAGTGATCCGGTGCGTGAGAGATGCGCATGCGCCTTCCTGGTCAGGCTTCGCGCGTCTCCTGCGGTGCAGGAAAGATCTTCGCCAGCTTTCGGAGGTTCTAGGCGGCGGCGAGGAAAAATTCGTCGTTTTCACCGCATGGGTCACGTAGTGGAAACCGGCCTAAGCCAAGAATGAGTTTGAGGTGCGCGCATAGCATCTCGATCTTTTTCCGAAGCTGCATCGAGAACGTCATATTGCCGGTTCATGGCGATGTCGCGGGCGATCTGGCGGGCGCCTTCATGTCCTTCACGGGAGATGGAGCGAAAGTCCATGTTCGGGCAGGAGCGCGTTTTCAATGGGCGAATCATATCTGCACAGCGCTCTTGTTTTACGAGGGTTTTTTGCCGCCGCGCGACAAGAAGACCGGGGCCGCCAGAGACAGAACAAGGAACGCAACCGAGATAGGGCTCTTGAAGAGAAACCATGGGTCGGCGCCGGAAGCCGAGAAAGCTTCACGGGCGCTGCGTTCTATGGGACCCGCGAGGATGTAGGCGATGACAAAGGGCAAGACCGGCACCTGCATCTTTCGCATGAAGAAGCCGAATACACCGAACCCGAGCGTCGTCCAGATCGCGAACATCGAGGTTTCCTGAAAGTAGATTGCGGTCATGGCCACGAGCAGCACGACCGGCAAAAGGTAGTGCGCCGGTATCTTTGCAAGCACGCCCATCGCCCGCATGAACGAACCGCCGACCGTCCAGTTCAACAGGTTACCCAGTGCCATCAGCGTGAATATCCCGAAGGCCGTCACGAGCTGCGGATTGATCTCATTTTCCGTGAATGTGAAGACTGCGGGGCCAGGATTGAACCCCCCTATGCTGTCGGCCGCGAGGATCAGGAAAACAGCGGCCGCGTTGCCAGGGATACCAAGGGACAAGACCGGAATGAGGTTCGCGCCGGAGACAGCGGAGTTCGCCGCCTCGGTCGCAGCGATGCCTTCCGGCACACCGGTCCCGAACTGTGGGTCTTCCGAAGCGGTTATTGCGCGGTGGCGGCGCCTGGCAAGTGTATAGGAGAGCGTCGCTGCAAGCGTCGATCCGACCCCTGGTAGCGCGCCGATCATGGTCCCCACGACAGCACCACGCCCGATATAGGGAACGATCCGGCGGATGTCGCCCCGCTGAAGACCGTCTATCGCCCCGCGGTTCTCGACGTCCTTCACCTTCAGGGCATGCTTGTTCCGCCAGAGTTCTTCCAGTGTCGACAGGATTTCACCCACGATCAACACGCCAAGAACGGCGGCGGTCAGCGAGAACCCTTCTCGCAATGCCGGAATCCCCATGGTCAGGCGCGGGGAGAGGTCACTTCCCGATGCAATAAAGGCGGCGATCAATCCGAGGCTCACGGAAAGGAGCCCCTTGCCGACAGATGCCCCCATCACCGCGGCGATGAACGATATCGACAGGATGAGGAGCGCGGTCTTTTCCGGCAGGTCGAGGTAGCGCTCGACGATCACTGCGAGGAATGGTGCACAGACAAACAAAACGATGTCCGAGAATGTATCCCCCGACACCGACGACAGCTGCGCGATCCTTAGTGCACGCTTCGGCTGGCCGTTTTGTGCCATTGGATGACCATCGAGCGTGGTCATCATGGCGTCCGGCGTTCCCGGCAGGTTGAAAAGGATCGCGGGGACGGCTCCGCCGAGCGTGGCGCCCTTCATGATCCCGATCAGAAACGCGAAGACCGGCAAGAGGGCATCCGGTGTGAAACCGAAGGCAGAAATGAGTAACGGCAGCGAAATCGCCATCGCCATTGGTCCCGCAAGACCGGGCGTCGCGCCAACGGCGATGCCCGTCAGAAGCCCGCCCATGAGCATGACAATGGCCACAGGAACCCCGATCCCGAAGATCGAAAACAATTCAGGTCCATTCAGGACCGACATGATCCCGAGGCCGATGTATTGAAGCGTCTCGCTCATTGATCGCCGTTCGGGGGCAACAGAAGATTATCGAAAGCAAGATCGAAGACACCAACAAGCGCAAGCGCCGCGGCAAGCCCGATCATCACCGCGTTTGACGTGACCCGCTTTTCGACAAGCGCGATCAGAGTTGTCACGAGGCCGGTGCCGCCCAGCACGAAGCCGATGTGCTTCCAGGGGGCCGTGTCGCGCAGGTTCCGGTATGTGTCGCCCTCCCCGCCAAAGACCGCGACCGCAAGCGGGCCTGCCCAGATCATGACGCCGAAAGAAACGGCGCAGGCGGTGAGCGCGACCAGAAGGAAAGCGAAAGTGCGCTGTTCGAGGGCCCCGGGCATGTCGCCCTTGCGGGCTTCCAGCAGAAGGATCAACCCCGAGAGCGCCATGAGACCGAAGGCGATCCCTGGCGCCATTGCGTCGCCGATCGACAAGCGGCCCCGCTTGGATTCCACGAAACCGGACACGGTATCGTTCGGCACCCAGGCGAAAAGCGCGAAGAGTGCCAGCGCGACGATCACGGCCCCGAGGGCCATATTCTGATTGATGCGTCGCACTGGCCTGATCCTGACGTCGCGGATTTATCCGTTCACCGCTTCGATCAGCGCTGCGGCGTCCTTGACGGAATGCTCCATGAAGATATCGAGGTCTTCACCCGTGACCACGGCCGCGCCGCCGAAAGCCTTTGTCAGCATGGCATTCGCGTCGGTCGAGCTGTCGTTTGCCACGGCACGGATTGCGTTCCCAAGCGCTTCGCGCGCGTCAGGGTCCAGATCGCCGGGGGCAATGAACATGAAGTAGCCGTCGAGCAGGTAATCGCTGCCAAGTTCGGTGATGACCGGCGCGTCCGGGGTGTCGGCCAGCGGCGTCTTGATGCCACGTGCGATGTTTGTCATCTCGCCTTGCTGAACCGGTTTGGACTGCGCGCCTGCGACCCAGCCAATGTCGACATCACCGCCGCGCAGGCCGTCCATGACGCCCTTGCCGCCGCGCACCTCCACAATGTTGAAGTCGATGCCGACTTTCTGGCCGAGGTGCCATGCCATATCGGCTTGACGGTCGGACGCTGTGGCGAAGCGGATCGGGGTCCCGGCCTCGGCGGCGGCTGTGACCTTGTCCCAGCTGTCGAAATCTCCGCCATCCATGGCGACCATACCCATCTGGAATTGCGCCGTGGTCGCGAGAGGGGTGAATTTGTCCAGCTGCACAGAAGGATCACCGGAGGCGAGCGCCGAGTAAGTCAGCGTTTCGGAAACCACCATGCCGATTGCCGTGCCGTCTGCGGGGGCATCCGCCAGTTCAGCAGCGAGGTTGAGGCCGGAGTTTCCCTGCGCCTGCTGCGGAATCACCGTCCAGCCGAATTTTTCCTCCAGCCCCTGCGCGATCAGGCGGGCCTGGGTATCTGCTCCACCACCGGCCGCGAAGCCGATATACATCGTGATGGGACCCGGCGGCGTCCAGCCCTGAGCCTGAGCTGAGAAGGGAGCGGCGCACAGTGCGGCAGCCGCGACGAGCGGTTTGAAAATATTGGTCATGAGATCCTCCCTTGGATGGGAGATTCGTGAAGCAATAAGGTGGACAAGTCAACGAAAAAGGTTGACTTGTCCACTTTATTGCGAAATGGCTTTGGGTGGGAGGATACCAGAATGCCGAGAGATCGTGACGGAAATGGCGAAAGGCTGGACCCTATCGAGACCTTTCTGCCGCTCGCATATCAGATTCATCAATTGGATCTGAAACTGGCCGCGCAAGCCCGGTCGGTTATCGCCGGCCACGGGGGCCTATCGCTGCCACAGTGGCGTGTTCTGCGCGTTATCGGCATGCGGGTCGCCACGAGTTCAACCGCCGTTCGCAAGTCGCTGGGATTCGACAAGAGCCAGTTCTCGAAGACGGTCAGCAGCATGGTGGAGGCCGACTTGATCCGTGTCGGTCCGCACGCGAGAGACCGGCGGCAATCGGAGCTCAATCTAACACCGAAAGGACAAGCCGCGCTCGATCAACTCGGGCCCGTATTGGATGACCGCAACAAGCACCTCTTGGCAACGCTGTCACCGACTGAACGCAAAGTCATCGCCACCGCACTCGCGAAGCTGAGCCGCGCCGCCGAAATCACGGAATTCGACAACGAAGACCCGGAAACATGAACAGATCAAAGAACCTTCTCGTCATCATGTCGGACGAGCATCAGGCCCGCGCGATGTCCTACCTCGGGCATCCGCTGGTCAGGACGCCGAATTTCGACAAGCTCGCGGCCCGGGGCATCACGTTCACGAATGCCTACACCCCGTCGCCGATCTGCGTGCCCGCCCGCGCGGCATTCGCGGCCGGTCGATACGTGCATGACATACGCTTGTGGGACAACGCGATGCCCTATACCGGTGAGCCGCGCGGATGGGGGCATGCACTACAGGACAAGGGTGTGCGGGTCGAATCCATCGGCAAGCTGCACTACCGCGATGAAGCGGACGATGCCGGTTTTGACGTCGAGCACATCCCGATGCAGGTCGCGAACGGTGTGGGCATGGTCTGGGGCTCGCTCCGGCGCGAAGACGAAAGGGTCACCAAGGACGGGCGGATGCTCGGCCCCTATGTCGGCCCCGGCGAGAGCAACTATACACGCTACGACAAGGCAGTCGTTTCTCGCACCCGCGACTGGCTTGCAGATGCCGCCGCACGCGACAGGGACGAATGCTGGTGCCTGTATGTCGGTTTGGTCGCCCCACATTTTCCGCTGATCGTGCCGCAGGAATACCTCGACATGTATCCGCTCGACAGCCTGCCGCCCATCAAGAGCCGCCCGGATGATGGATACATCCAGCACCCATGGGTCGCGAAACAGAACAACGCGCTGCGCGGGGACAATGCGTTCAAGGACGAAGAAGAGCGGCTGACCGCGATCGCCTGTTACTTTGCACTGTGTTCTTTCCTCGACGAGAATGTCGGGCACCTGATGTCGGCCCTTGAAGAAACCGGTCAGCTGGATGACACGACGATTATCTACACGTCGGATCACGGCGACAACGTTGGCGCGCGCGGACTCTGGGGCAAATCCAACATGTATGAGGAATCGGTCGCGGTCCCGATGATCGTTGCCGAACCCGGCACCACGGCTTCGACATGCGCAACGCCCGTCAGCCTGCTCGATGTCTCGCAAACCATCATCGACCATTTCGGCGCGTCATTGCCGGGGGATCGTCCCGGCCAAAGTCTTTATGACATCGCCGATGAGCCCGAAGATCCGGACCGCGTCATCTTTTCGGAGTATCACGCCGTGGGCGCGGTCTCGGCCGCCTACATGGTGCGCAAGGGCAAATGGAAGCTCATCCATTACCACGGCTTCGCTCCCGAGCTTTTCGATCTCGACGCCGACCCCGAAGAACTGACCGATCTCGGAAGTGATCCTGCATATGCAGAGGTGGTTGCCCAGATGGAGGCGCACCTCGAAGAGATCTGCGACCCGGAGGCGATGAACGACCTCGCCTTCGCCGATCAGGACGCGATGATCGAGCGATATGGAGGGCGCGAGGTTGCAATGAACATGGGGGCGCCCGCCGCGACGCCGCCGCCCGAAACCTGAGGACACGGACCGATGAACGACATGCCCCGCACGACCAACATCGACGCGGCGCTGGACGCCCTGCGCGCTTTGCTCGAAGACAAGCTTTCCACCGGCACGTCGATCCTCGATCAGCATTCCCATGACGAGGCTTACACGACGCCTGTCCTGCCAGACGCCGTCGCATTCCCGGAAACCACCGAAGACGTCGCGCAGATCGTTCGTATCTGCGCGGAGCACGACTGTCCGATCGTGCCCTATGGTTTCGGCACCTCCCTGGAAGGTCAGATTGTCCCGGTGTCCGGTGGGATCAGCCTGGACATGAGCCGGATGGAGCGGGTCATTGCGATCAACGAAAGCGACCTCGACGCAGTCGTGCAGCCGGGCGTGCGCCGGACCCAGCTGAACGACGCTTTGCGTGGCACCGGGCTCATGTTCACCGTTGATCCCGGCGCTGACGCGTCGATGGGTGGCATGGCCTCGACCCGCGCATCCGGCACCAACACGGTACGCTACGGCACCATGCGCGAAAACGTCCTCGCGCTGGAAGTCGTGCTGGCAACCGGTGAGGTTATTCGCACCGGCAGTCGCGCGCGGAAATCCTCATCCGGCTATGACCTGACGAACCTGTTCATCGGGGCCGAGGGCACGCTGGGCATCATCACGGAGCTTACCGTCAAGTTGCACGGCCAGCCGGACACGATCCTGTCCGCGACCTGTGCGTTCGAAACGGTGGATGACGCGGTGAACACAGTGATCCTTGCGATTCAGATGGGCCTTCCCCTGGCGCGTATCGAATTGCTCGACGATGTGCAGATGAAAGGGATGAACTTGTTCAAGCCTGAGCTCGGCCTGCCGGAGAAGCCGCACCTTTTCCTAGAGTTCCACGGAAGCGAAGCCGGTGTCGCCGAGCAAGTCGAACTGTTCCAGTCCGTCGCCGAAGAGCATGGCGCGAGTGACTTCGCCTCATCGACCAAGATGGAGGAACGCAATGCCCTTTGGGCAGCGAGACACGAGGCATACTACGCCGGACGCGCGCTGAAACCGGGCGCGAAAGGTCTGATCACCGATTGCTGCGTGCCAATTTCGGCGCTGGCGGAGTGCATCGCACGCACGAGGATCGAAATCGAAGAAGCCGGTCTTGTCGCTCCGCTCGTGGGTCATGTCGGAGATGGTAATTTCCACCTGAATATCCTGATCGACCCCGACGACGCGAGTGAGCTTGATCGCGCCAAAACGCTCGCAGCAAAAGTGAACGAAATCGCCCTGTCCCTTGGCGGGACCGTGACCGGCGAACACGGAGTTGGATTGGGCAAAAAGAAATACATGAGTGCGGAACACGGTGGTTCCTATCCGTTCATGCAGCTTTTGAAGAGAAGCGTTGACCCAAAGGGCATCCTGAACCCTGGAAAGCTCGTCTGATCGTGGCTTGGAATGGGAGGGTCTTGACCGGGTACGAGGTCGAACGTGGAGGCCCATCGAATGCGGCCGGCATTTGTGTTGAAAGCACAATGCTGCAGAACGAGCACATTGCTCCACCGTATAGAAGCATGCACTCTGTTTTGACGGTGCGCTGGACCGCGATTATGGACGTGCTGCGATGAATTCGCTTGTTCAAAAACCGGACATATCTGCCGAGTGGAACGACGGTCTGCTTCCTTCCCAAGATTGCCTGACCCCCGCCGAAAGTGCCCGAACGCGCGCCTCCGCAATCGCCCGGCCACTGCGCAGGTTGAAAATTCCGAGCGTCGGGCGATCGCTCAACCTGCGCCGGTCGGCGCGAACAGCCAGCCTGGCTCAAATAGCGGCTGTGTGAAGCTTCAGTGGCGAGACGACCCCGTACCACTTGTTTTCGGAGGGCGGCAACGACCCGGAACGTTCGGTGGTTAAGCACACGTTGTTCTACGCGGGTCTCTGCAGCAGCGTCGCCTGCCCCAACCCTTCTCGAGGTCTCCGCGCTCACTTGAACTTGCTTGCTATTGCGGCCCTTGCCTGAGACCCGATCAAAAAGTCCGGCAGCGGGATACTCGGCCGGTCCGAACAGCGCGAGCCACTACCGTCCTCACTGAAACCTTCCCAAAACGGCGCGATGCCAAAGTCAAAACTGCCATTGCGGAAGTTCATGTTGCATGTTACATGTAATTTGAATGCAGCGGGAGGAACTGATGAAGTGGAAGGCTTTCTGCGCGGTCGATGACCTAGAGGACGGCGACATGCGGAGCTTTTGTCACCAGCCGAAGATCGCGATCTATCGCGTTGGCGATGAATTCTTAGCGACTGGGGCAATCTGTACGCACATGGAGTCGGACCTGACCGAAGGGTATCTCGACGACGATGTCGTGGAGTGTGCGCTTCACGCCGCGACCTTCAATGTTCGTGACGGGCGAGCGCTTTCCCTGCCGGCCACAGAACCTCTCACGACCTATCCGGTTCGTGTCGAAGGCGGGATGGTCGAGGTTGGGTTCGAAAATGACTGAACTCCGCCACATCGCCATTGTAGGCGCGAGCCTTGCCGGAGCCCGGGCTGCGGAAGGGCTGCGCAAGCAAGGTTTCGAGGGTCGGATCACGATGTTTGGCGAGGAGCCTTGGCGCCCTTACGAACGGCCCACGCTGTCCAAGACAGCTCTCCTGAACGAAGGCGAAGAACCCGTGTGGGTTCACCCCGCGACCTATTACGCAGAAGCCGGGATCGATCTGAGGGCCGGGCGCGCCGTGGAGCGGCTCGAGCGGCTGGACGAGGGGTTTCGGCTTTTCGTTGGAGATGAGGGTGTGCAGGCAGACAAGGTCCTTCTCGCCACTGGTGCGGCGGTGCGCAGGCTTGCGGGCACCGAGAACCTCACGCGTGTACATTACCTGAGAGATTGGCGCGATACGCAGACTCTGGGCAACGCCCTTCGGAAATCCGAGCGGGTGATCGTCGTCGGAAGTGGTTTCATCGGTGCCGAAATCGCGGCCACCGCTTCTAAGCTTTGTAATGAAGTCATCCTGATCGAAGCTTGTCCTGACCTGTTTCCCACGGTCGGATCGTTAGCGATACGAGAGGCGCTTCGCGCGGCACATGCGCGGGCCGGGGTTTCGTTTCGCACGGGCGTGGCCTGCACCGCGTTCGAGGAAACCTCGCATGGCGTTTCGGTTTCTCTCGACGACGGATCGCGCGTTTCAGGCGACATTGCTGTCGTGGGCATCGGCGTTGCGGCGCGGGATGATCTGGCCCGACAAGCTGGTGCAGAAACCGATAGTGGCGTGGTCGTGAACGCGAACTTCCAGAGCAATGTGCCGGGCCTCTACGCGGCCGGAGACGTGGCTGTGACGCGCGGTCCCGACGGGCAATTAACGCGAACGGGTCATTGGCGGGCTGCACAGGAGCAGGGGGCCGCCGCTGCGGCGGCGATGCTGGGTCTTGAGATCCCGCAGCTGTCGCTACCTTGGCACTGGTCCGATCAATACGAACATCGGCTTGACGCGTACGGCGACTGTCTCAGCGCCGACAAGAGCGTGTTGAGGCGTGAAGAAAATGGCGGTCTGACGGAATTCCATCTCTCTGACGGCAAGCTCGTCGGGATAACGGGACTTGATACCGCGCGGGTTTTTCGTCCGGCCGTGAAATGGATCGGACAGGATGTCTGGCCGAATGCCGAGGATCTCGCGAACCCCGCCATCCCAATCAAGAAAATCTCACTCGAGGTCGCATGACCTCGGGAATTTCACCGGACACGAGGAGGAGTCCAAGATGAAAATGACGAAACTGAAGGCCTTTGCCGCAGTAGCGGCCCTGACGGCTGGCGCTGCGGAAGCACGTGAACTTCGCTTCACCATCTCCCCGCCAGAGCCCTCTCCATGGGGCCAAGCCACGAAAGCGTTCGCCGAAAACGTGGCGGAGCTGTCCGGAGGCGAGCTTACGGTGAACGTTTTCTACGCCAACCAGCTCGGAAGTGAGCAGCAGACGGTCCGTCAGATCGCGCGCGGGCGACTCGACATGGGGCTGATGTCGAATACCGCGACGTCACTGCTTGTGCCGGAGTTCGCATTGCTGGCGGTGCCTTACGTGTTCGACAGCCTCGACCAGGCCGACTGCGTCGCAGACCAGCATCTTCTCGACACGTACGCGGAGCCCTTTGAGGCAGCAGGCGTGCGGGCGCTCGAGTGGGTCGAAGTCGGCCACCAGATCGTTTTTTCCAAGGAAGCGGTCGACAGCATCGACGCCTTGGACAACATGAAGGTCCGAGTCGCTCCGACGCAAACCGACACGATCTTTTTCGAAGCGACCGGGGCGAACGCCATTCCGCTCGGCGTGAACGAGGTTCCGTCCTCCCTGAAGACGGGAAGCGTGACGGCCGCCACGGTACCAGCCGTCTACGGCATGGCAATCGGACTTCCCGAGATCGCGCCGGAAATCACGATCTCGAACCACGTCCATCAGGTCGGGGCGATCCTGATTTCGGACCGAACCTGGGAGACGCTTAGCGACGAGGAGAAGGGCTGGGTCAGCGAGGCTTCGGCCGTCTTCAAAACGCTTCGACAATCGGTGCGGGGGGCGGAAAGCGCCCTAGTGGACAAGGCTGCGTCGATGGAAGGCGTTACGGTACACCGCCCCGACCTCGGCGCATGGCGTACGCTGGCACAGGAAAACCACCAGAGGATCGTCGATGCTATCGGCGGCGACGCCGACACAGCCTGGGAAGAGCTTCAGGCAGCCAAGAAATCCTGCGCGGGCTGACGCGCAGTGAACAAGTCCCCCGACCTGCCAAGAGGTCGGGGGCGTTCAAACCCTGAAGGACGGTGTTGTCGATGCGTTTGGCGCGGCGAATACATAGTTTTCTAAATCTCTTCGAGAATGTGGTCGCCGTCATCGCCTATTCGGTGGTCGGTCTGCTTCTGATGGGTGACGTGATCGGACGAGAAGTCTTTGGCCAGGGCATATTCGGGGCGCAAAAAGCGGCCGTGTATGCTTCGATTGTTGCGGGTTTCATCGGCCTAGTCATCGCTACATCGTCCAACAGCCAACTTCGGCCGGCGTTCCTCGACTGGGTGTTTCCATGGCAATTCATCGACCGACTCGGAGACCTTATTTCCGCGATTGTGTTTCTCGCGCTGTGCTACTTCGCGATCCAGTTCATCGACGCGTCCATCGCGTTCCGTGAGCGTGCCGCTGTGCTCTACTGGCCCTTGTGGCCCTTCCAACTGGTGGTTGCCTACGCGCTCGCCTCGTCTGGCCTTCGCCATGTGCTGTTTGCTGTCTGGCCCGCCCTCAAGACACCAAGAACGCAAGGACAAGAATGATGGCTGGCTTGGGTATCGTTGTCCTCCTCTTCGGCCTGATCGCGCTGAGGCAAAACATCGTGGTTATCTTGCTGGCGATAGCTGCCTACGTGCACTTGGTATGGGCCGACGGCGACCTGACTTACCTCGTCGAAGACATGTGGCTCGCGCTCGACAACGACGTGTTGCTCGCAGTTCCAATGTTTCTGATTGCCGGCAACCTTATGACGCGGGGGTCGATCGCGCGTAGGCTGATCGAAGTCGCGCGGCTGATAACGGCGCCTATCCCCGGTGGCCTGGGAGTCGCGACGATCCTGAGCTGCGCGATTTTCGCCGCGATATCCGGATCCTCGCCGGTCACGCTGCTTGCGGTTGGGTCGGTGCTGTATCCGGCTCTCATAGAAAACGGCTATTCAAAAAAGTTCGCTCTCGGCGCCCTCACTTCGGGCGGGACGCTCGGGATCATCATCCCGCCGTCGATCCCGCTGATCCTGTACGGCGTGGTGACGGAACACAGCATCGCCAGCCTCTTCCTCGCGGGCATCATCCCCGGCCTGATGTTGACAGCGGCCATGTCGGGTTACGCGCTGATCGTGAACCGCCACATTCCGACGGCCCCCTTCGACCCGAGGGCTCTGTGGGAGGCCCTGCGCAGGGGCATCTGGGCGATCCTGATGCCGATCATCCTGCTGGGGGGGATCTACAGCGGGATGTTCTCGCCGACCGAGGCCGCCGCTGTCGCTTTGTTCTATGGGTTGATCGTGGAAGCATTTATCCACCGCGAACTTGGCGTCAAAGATGTTTACCGGACGATGGTAGATACGGCCCGGACGCTTGGGATGCTGTTTCCGATTATTGCAGTGGCCTTGTCGCTCAAGAACGTTCTGACGATCGAGGGTATTCCGCAGATGATGGCGGACTGGATCGCGATCACGACAGGTTCCAAGGTCGCGTTCCTGCTTGCGACCAACGTGATGCTCCTAGTCGTCGGGTGTTTCTTCGATGTGGTGTCGAGCATATTGATCCTCGGTCCATTGCTCCTTGCCGCCGCGCAGACCTTTGGTATCGACCCGATCCACTTCGGCGTCATCATGGCCATCAACCTCGAGATCGGTTTCCTGACGCCGCCCATTGGGCTCAACCTGATTGTCGCGATGTCGGTCTTCAGAGCGAGGTTCAGCGAAATCTGTTTCGCGGTCATTCCATTCGTCGCGATCATCGGAGTGGTGCTCCTGCTCGTGACCTTCATTCCGCAGCTCAGCCTTTGGCTGGTGAACTGACATCCATTCAGAAGGGGGACAGAGATTTGTCCGACAAGACACAGGAAGCCGCCAGCCGGATCTGGGAGGCTACCAGAAGTGGCAAGACCGTAGACCCGGTGCGGGACCTCATAGGGGAAACCGATCTTGACGCTGCATACCAGGTTCAGGATTACCTTACCGAAAAGCGGCTCAGGGAGGGCGGTCGGATCGTCGGTCGCAAGATCGGCCTCACTTCGCGCTCCGTTCAGGTGCAGCTGGGCGTCGATCAGCCCGACTTCGGCATTCTTTTTTCTGACATGGATGTGCCAACGGGTGGCGAGATCCCGTGGCGCGACGTCATGCAGCCTAAAGTTGAGGCCGAGATTGCGTTCGTGATGAAGCGAAGCCTGACGGGCGTGGACGTGACGACGGCCGAAGTGATGCGCGCGGTGGAGTACGTTGTCCCGGCCATCGAGGTCGTGGGGTCGCGCATCCGCGATTGGGACATACGCATCACTGACACGATCGCCGATAACGCGAGTTCGTCTCACTACGTGCTCGGGCATACGCCGCGGCGGTTGAGGGACGTGGATATTCTGGATTGCGGCATGCACCTTCAGGTCAACTGCGCGGATGTCGCGACAGGCCTTGGACGCGCCTGCCTTGGATCACCCCTCAATGCGACGACCTGGCTGGCGCGCCGGATGGCGCAGGTGGGCAGACCGCTGGCCGAGGGCGACGTCGTCCTCGCGGGGGCTCTGGGCCCGATGGCGCCCGTCAAGCAGGGTGACTTCGCATCGGCAACGATTGAAGGCCTCGGAACAGTCTCCGTCGGCTTTTCGAAGGAGTAGGAAATGAGCAAGATCAAATGTGCCATCATCGGATCCGGCAATATCGGCACGGATCTCATGATCAAGATCATGCGCATGTCCGACGTGCTGGAGATGAGCGCGATGGTGGGGATCGACCCCGCTTCCGACGGACTGGAACGCGCGCGGCGCATGGGTGTCGCAACCACTCACGAAGGATTGGATGGTCTGACCCGGCTTCCCGAGTACGGTGATATCCGGATCGTCTTCGACGCGACCTCCGCGGGAGCGCACAAGCGACACTCAGAGGTCCTTATCGGAGACGGCAAGCAAGTCATCGACCTCACTCCGGCAGCGATCGGTCCGTACACGATCCCGCCCGTGAACCTTGAGGACTCGCTCGGTGCAAGTAACGTAAACATGGTGACTTGCGGCGGGCAGGCCACGATTCCGATGGTCGCTGCCGTGAACCGCGTAGCCCGGGTGCATTATGGCGAGATCGTTGCGTCCATCAGTTCCAGGTCCGCCGGACCCGGCACGCGTGCGAACATCGACGAGTTCACCGAAACGACCCGCGAGGCGATTGAAAAAGTTGGAGGGGCCGCGCGCGGCAAGGCCATCATCATCCTCAACCCGGCCGAGCCGCCCCTCATCATGCGCGACACTGTCTATTGCTTGTGCGATGAGGCGGATACCGACGCGATCCGAAAGTCTGTCGCGGACATGGTCGCGGAGGTGCAGGCCTACGTGCCCGGCTACCGTCTCAAGCAGGAGGTTCAGTTCGAACATGTCGGCGGAAACGACCCGCTGAGGATTCCCGAGATGGGCGGCGAGTTCACGGGCCTGAAGGTCACGATCTTTCTCGAGGTGGAGGGGGCGGCCCATTACCTGCCCGCCTATGCGGGAAATCTCGACATCATGACGTCGGCAGCCATGAAGACCGCCGAACGGCTCGCCGAAAAACGCAACTGGGTTGAGGAGGTGGCTTGATATGACCCGTTTGTACATTCAAGACGTCACGCTGCGCGACGGTATGCACGCGATGCGGCACCAGTACGACCTTGGACAGGTCCGCGCCATCGCGCAGGCACTGGACGAAGCCGGCGTGGACGCGATCGAGGTCGCACACGGCGACGGGCTGACCGGGTCGACATTCAACTACGGTTTCGGGAAGTGCACAGACGAAGCCTGGATCGAAGCGGCGGCGTCGGTGGTCAAGTCCGCCAGACTCACGACATTGCTCATTCCCGGTATCGGCACGATCGACGACCTGCGCCGCGCACGGGACATGGGCATCACGTCGGTTCGTGTCGCGACGCACTGCACCGAAGCGGATGTCGCGGCGCAGCATATCGCGGCCGCCAAGGACATGGGGATGGACGTGTCCGGTTTCCTCATGATGTCGCACATGAATACGCCGGAGCGTCTGGCTGCGCAGGCTGCCCTCATGGAAAGCTATGGTGCGGACTGTGTCTATTGCACCGATAGCGGCGGTCGCCTGACCATGCGGGACGTGAAGTCGCGGTTCGATGCCTACGCAAAGGCTCTGAAGCCGACGACCCAGCGCGGCGCGCATATGCACGAGAACCTGTCCCTCTCGGTCGCAAACTCCGTCGTCGCAGTCGAGAACGGGGCCTACCGTGTCGATGCCTCACTCGCCGGCATGGGCGCGGGCGCTGGCAACACACCGATCGAAGCGTTCGTCGCGGTCGCCGACCTTTATGGCTGGGAGCATGGTTGCGATCTGTTCAAACTTCAGGACGCCGCAGAGGACCTCGTGCGACCTTTGCAGGACCGGCCCGTCAGGGTCGACCGCGAAACCCTGACGCTTGGCTATGCCGGGGTTTATTCGTCCTTCTTGCGGCATGCCGAACGGGCCGCCGAAATGTATGGACTGGATACTCGCGCGATCCTGACGGAAGTGGGCGCCCGGGGCATGGTCGGCGGTCAGGAAGACATGATTGTCGACGTTGCGCTGGACATGGCGAAAGCGAGGGAAAGCGCATGACCTCGCCGCTTCCCCTCGACGGTGTCAGGGTTCTGGATGCGACGCATGTGATCGCTGGCCCTTACGCCACCTACCAGCTCGCGCTGATGGGGGCGGAGGTCACGCGCGTCGAGCGTGTCATGGGAAACGATTTCGTGCGCACGCACGGCGGGACGGAAGACATGCGGAAGCGGCGTCTCGGAGCGTCTTTCCTCAGCCAGAACGCCTGCAAAAGATCGATTGCGCTCAACCTCAAGGACTTTGACGCCGTCCGCGTGTTCAAGTCGCTTGCCCGCGAGGCGGATGTCGTGATCGAGAACTTCCGTCCAGGCGTCGTGGACCGCCTCGGCATCGGCTACGAGGAACTGCTCAAGGTTAATCCGCGGCTGATTTACGTCAGCATGAGCGGATACGGGGCCGAAGGTCCGATGGCCGAGTTTCCGGCCTACGATCATATCCTTCAGGGGTTCACTGGTCTCATGGCCATGACGGGAACCGAGGACAGCGGCCCGATGCGGGTTGGGTTCCCGATCACCGATTACATCGCCGGGCAGACCGCTGCGAACGCCGTGCTGATGGCACTTATTCAACGCGACCGGAACGGCGTCGCGTCCCAGAAGGTTGAGCTGTCCATGCTGGATAGTGTCGTGAGCATGATGTCGGCTTATGGTGTCGACTATCATACGACAGGCAATCTCCGAGGCCTCGAAGGAAACACCCCATTCTCAGCCAGTCCGTTTTCAGGTCGTTTTTCGACCCAAGAGGGCTATCTGGTCGTCACCGCGAATACAGGCCAGCAGGCGCGTGCGCTTTGCGAGATCCTGAAACAGCCGGGCTTACTCCGGGAGGATGACGACGACGCTGTGCGCGACGCCTTGGCGGAAGCCTTTTCGGCCAAGGCTGCTCTGGATTGGGAATCAATTCTAAACGAAGCGGGTGTCCCTGCTGCGGCCGTGCGCGACCTGGCGCAGGTGCTCGACCACCCCCAGCTCGCGTCCAACGGCTTGATGCGTGACCTTCCCGTTCCGCAGGTCGGCAGCAGTGTCCCGGTCAGCGGCTTGCCGGTGCGTTCGAGTGGCTGGGCGCAGCGCGAGCTGACGCCCGCGCCGGAGTTCGGTCAGGATACGCGCGCGATCCTGACCGCGCTTGGCTACGACTCCCGGCAAATCGATCACCTGCAAGCCAAGGGTGCCATCGACTATGAACCATCGTTCGAAATCGGAAGGACCTCGGAAATGTTCAAGGCACTGGTTGTCGAAAAGGACCCGGACGGCAAGACATTTGCAAAGGTCTCTGACCTGACCGAGGACGACCTGCCACCCGGAGAGGTGACCGTCGCTGTCGAGTATTCGAGCCTGAACTACAAGGACGGACTGTGTCTTGGTTCCGGCGGCGGGCTTGTTCGCGAATACCCTCATGTGCCCGGCATCGACCTTGCCGGAACGGTCGAGACGTCCTCGGACCCGCGCTACAAGCCCGGCGACAAGGTGGTCCTCACCGGTTGGCGGGTCGGCGAGATCCATTGGGGCGGATATGCCCAGAAGGCCCGCCTGAAGGCATCATGGCTCGTGCCGCTTCAGGACGGATTGACAACGCGGCAGGCAATGGCAGTCGGGACCGCGGGACTTACGGCCATGCTTGCTGTCCTGGCGCTTGAGAAACAAGGGCTCACACCGGAAGCCGGCCCCGTGTTGGTAACCGGCGCGTCCGGCGGTGTCGGGTCGGTCGCAACGTCGATCCTCTCGAACCTTGGCTATGAAGTCGCGGCGGTGACCGGGCGCCCTGAAGGAGCCGACTACCTGCGTTCGCTCGGGGCCAGTGAAATCGTTCCGCGCGACGAGCTTGCCGAGGTTTCCGAAAGGCCCTTGGAGAAAGAGCGTTGGGCGGGCTGCGTCGATGCCGTCGGCGGCCCCATGCTCGCGCGGATCCTGGGCCAGATCAAGTACGGCGGGTCCGTTGCCTCGATCGGCCTGGCAGGCGGTGCCGATCTTCCGGCGCGGGTCATCCCGTTTCTCTTGCGCGGCGTGAACCTGTTGGGAATCGACAGCGTGATGCAGCCCTACGACAGTCGCGTCGAAGCGTGGCGTCGTGTTGCGACCGACCTTCCCCTCTCTAGGCTCGAAGAGATATCGACCGTGGCCAGTCTCGAGGACCTCCCAGCATTGGGTGAAGCCATCCTGGCCGGGCGCGTCAAAGGTCGTGTGCTCGTCGATCCGAACCAGTGACCGGAGCCGGCCAGGCATCCGAACGCCGGGCCGTTGAACGCTTTACAACGCTCGAGGTTTGTCAGCGACGCCTAGGCCTGCGCTTCGATGGCCTTCAATCGGCTGTGCAGCCTGCGGATATGAAGCCGCGCGGCCTTTTCGGCCGTTTCGGAATCCCTGGCCGCTATGCCTTCGTAGATGTGCCTGTGATCTTCGGCGGTCTGGCTCAGTTCGTTCGGCGTAAGATGCGCTTTCATCGTGTTCATCGCCAAGCGGATCTGGGCCTGCAGATCGTCCAACGAACGTGCAAGCTCCGGGTTGTCGGCCGCGTCCCGGATCAGCGCATGGAACCGCATGTTCGCTTTCTGACGGGCGACCGTGTCCGCCTTGAGAATGAGGCTTTCGTGCTCCTCCATCGCCGCTCGGATGTCTTCGATTTCCTCTTCGCTCGCGCGCAAGGCGGCGAGGCTCGCCGCCAACCCTTCGAGGACTTCCCTCAGTTCGAAGAGCCGGATCGTGTCGGAGAGCTCGCAATTCACGACCTCAACGCCCCTCCGCGGCCGCTCGACGGCGAGCCGTTGGCGCGTCAGCTTCTGCACGGCTTCGCGAACCGGACTCCGGCTGACGCCGAGTTTTTCCGCAAGTGCGGGGGCGGTCAATCGCGTGCCGGGTGGGATTTCTCCCGAGAGGATCTGTTCCCGCAGGTGCTCATACACGTTGTCTACGATGCGGTTTGCAGAGCCCGCTCTGAAATCGGCCATATCCTGATATCCACACTGTCTGACGAGGTTGTATCTCTTCACTCGAAGATACCAACAGACGCATCCGTGACGCAATAGAAAACATGTTGCATGTTACATGTAATTATGGGAGAGTCTGACGAAAGTCGTTCCGGAAGAGGAGAATACATGGCTGCGCCGATCGAAGAGCTGGTGGATCTGGATCGCAACGAGATTTCGCCACAGGTGTATTGCAGCGAGGAGGTCTACCGACGCGAAGTCGAGACCATCTTCGCCAAGTCTTGGCTCCTTCTGGGTCACGAAAGCCAGGTCCCCAAAGCAGGCGACTTCTTCACGTCGTCCATGGCGGAAGACCCCGTGGTCGTCGTGAGGCAGCGCGACGGATCTCTGCGGGCGTTCCTCAACCAATGCAGGCACCGTGGCATGCGCGTATGTCGGTCCGAGGTCGGGAGCGCCCGGTCCTTTATGTGTCCCTACCACGGGTGGACTTACGGGCTGGAAGGCGATCTCAAGGCCGTGCCGCACGAGGAGCAGTATGGCGAAGGGTTTGACAAGCAAAGCTGGGGGCTTCGCCAGGTCACGCGCCTCGAGACCTACAAGGGTCTGATCTTCGGGTGCTGGGACGAGGATGCTGTTCCCATCGAGGAGTACCTTGGCGACAGTGCCTACTACCTCGATCAGCTCGTTGACCGCCTGGAAGGGGGGACCGAGGTGATCGGCGGGGTCCACAAGTGGCTCATCGACTGCAACTGGAAGATGCCGGCCGAGCAATTCGCCAGCGACATGTATCACGCGGCTTCCGCGCATGTATCGGCCGTGCAGGTGTTCATGCCCGAGGACTACGATCCGCAGGTTCACAGCATGGATCAGCGCAAAGGGGCGCAGTTCTGGACCGAAGGCGGTCACGGCGGGGGATATTTTTTCGCGGATACGCCGAACCCGGCCGTTTGGGTCGATCCGGTGGCGCAGGACTGGCTGCGTGACACGTTCGACGAGGCGTCGGAGCGACTGGGACGTTCGCGGGCAGCGCGCGTCAGCGGTCACAACACAGTCTTTCCCAACATGTCCTGGCTTAACGGGACGAACACGTTGCGGGTCTGGCACCCGCGTGGCCCAAACCAGATCGAGGTCTGGGCCTGGGTAATCGTCGACACGGCCGCTCCGGTCCACGTGAAAGACGCATTTCGCCGCGGAGCGCTGCGCGCATTCGGGCCCTCGGGGATGCTCGAGCAGGACGACGGCGAGAACTGGGTCGAGGTGCAGAAGGTGCTGCGCGGCTCCACCGCCGCACACAACCCCTTGTGCTACGGCATGCTAGAAGGTCGGGCAGACCAGGCCGAGCCGGACAGCGCGGCCAGCCATGGCCCCGTCTTTTCGGACAACGCGGCCCGCAACTTCTATCGCAGATGGCTCGAACTCATGACGGGGAAGAGCCAGCGGGAAATCGAAGACAGGGGGGTGGTCAATGGCTGAGGACCACGAAGAGTCAGTCGACATGGCGACGCATTTTGCCATCTCGCAGTTTCTCTACCGCGAGGCTGAATTGCTGGACGACCGGGATTTCCGGGGTTGGATGACCTGTTTCTCAGAGGACGTCCACTACTGGATGCCGCACCGCACGAACCGTCCGCCGCGAGAGCGGGCGCGGGAAGTGAGCGCCGCTAACGAACTCGCGATCTACGATGAATTCCATCAGGACCTCAAGGCTCGTGTCGCGAAAATCGAAACCGGCAAGGCTTGGGCAGAGGAGCCGCCGTCCCGCACCCGACACTTCGTGTCGAATGTGCGCGTGACGCGGAAGGACGCGGATTTTCGCGTCCGCTCGAACATCCTTGTCATCCAATGCCGTAACGACCTCGACGAACATCTTTTCGTCGGCGAGCGCTTCGACCTCTTGCGCTCCGATCCGGAAGGTTCGGGCGGCTTCAGGATAGCCGAGCGCAAGATAGTTCTGGATCAGGCGACGTTACGCGCGCCAAGCATCAGCATTTTCTTCTGAAGGAGACTTAGACGTGACAACTGTACTCGAGAAGCACACCGAGGAAAGCACTTCGCGTTTCGCGACAGTCGACAGCATCCGTCTGCACTACCACGAGGCAGGCGAAGGTGAAGCTCTGGTGATGTTGCACGGCGCCGGTCCGGGTGCCTCCGGCTGGAGCAATTACTGGCAGAACGTCGAAGAGCTCTCCAAGTCATACCGGGTCATCCTGCTGGACCAGCCCGGCTACGGCAAGACCGACAAGGTCATCCCGGAGAACGAGGCGCGGTCGGAGTTTTCGGCCCGCCTGCTTGTCGGGCTGCTGGACCAACTTGGCATCGACAAAGCGCACATGGTCGGCAACTCGTTCGGTGGCCGGACGTCACTCGTCATGGCTTTGCGGTATCCCGACCGGGTCGGGCGCTTGGTCATGATGGGTCCGGCGGGTGGCAGCCTGAACATTTTCATGCCGGAGCCGACCGAGGGCATGAAGCTGCTTCACGGCTTCTTCAAGGAGCCGGGGCCGAGCCGCGAGAAGATGCGTCAGATCGTCGATACGTTCCTGTACAACAAGGAGCTTGCGACCGATGCGCTCGTGGACAGCCGCTACGCTGTGGCAGTCGAACCGGAAACCCGCAAGTTTTACGAGCATTTCCTGTCGACCCCCGACAAGCGGGAGCCCGAACTCTGGCGCGAACTGGAAAAGATCAAGCACAGAACGCTGCTGGTCTGGGGCCGCGACGATCGGACGAACCCGTTCGAAGGCGGGCTGTTCATGCTCAAGCGGATGCCGGATGCCCGGCTTCACGTTATTCCCCAGTGCGGTCACTGGGTGCAATACGAGAAATGCGACGAGTTCAATGCAATCCTGACGTCATTCATCGAGGCGGCGTGAGCGTGGGAGGTTCTGAGATGAGTGTCTTTGCTTTGGGATACATCGGGTTTCGGACGGACGGTGCGATCGAGGAATGGCAGGCGTTCGGACAGGATACGCTCGGGATGAGCGGAACAGTGGAGAGCGGTGTCCTTCGCCTCAGGTCGGATGACCGGGCTTTTCGTCTTCAGGTCGAGAAGGGCGAGCCCGGCTTGGCTTTCGTAGGCTGGGAAGTCGCGAATGACGAAGCGCTGGCCGAGGTCGTTCGACGTCTCGAGGCGGCAGGTCATGAAGTGGAGCCCGCCTCGGCCGAAGATTGCCGGGCGCGCGGCGTTCGCGAAATGGTGCGCAGCGTCGACCCTGCGGGCACCCGCCTCGAGTTCTTCTATGGACAGATGTGTCCACAGTCGCCCTTCATCTCGCCGACCGGGACGCAGTTCGTTACAGGCGACCTCGGTCTGGGTCACGTGGTGTTCCAGGTGGATCGGTTTGACGAGACGCTGGATTTTTACCGCAGACTACTGGGTTTCCGCGTGTCCGACATCTGGCAGGGTGAGAACGGCACCGCCACGTTCCTGCACTGCAATGCGCGCCATCACAGCCTCGCCCTGCGCCCAGGCGGTGACCCAGGCAATCCGCGCATGATTCATTTCATGCTCGAAGTTGCGACCCTCGATATGGTCGGTATGGCGCAGGATCGTGGATACGACGCGCTGACCCGACGCATGGGCCGGCATTTCAACGACATGATGCTGTCTTGCTATTTCCGGACTCCGAGCGGGATAGAGGTCGAGTACGGCACCGGCGGTATCCAGATCGATGATGCGACTTGGACCGTAAGCCTGATCGACCGGCCGAGCGGCTGGGGACATCAGGCCCCGTGAGCCGCGATCCGAACCTAGATCGCGGGCCTGCCCAAAGGGTCCTCGTAACGGGTGCGGCCTCCGGCCTGGGGCGGGCCATTGTCGAGGGATTCCTGACACGGGGCGCCTCGGTCGTGGGTCTGGACCGATCGCGGGAACGCCTCGACGCGCTTTCGGCCAGCCTAGGGGGCGCACCTTTCGTGGCCGTCGAAGGCGATGTCACGAACTGGGAGGACAACCGCCGGGCCGTGGAGGCTGCCGTGGACCGTTTCGATGGCCTCGATTGTTTCATCGGAAACGCCGGTCTTTGGGATTTCGGCACGCGCCTGCTCGACCTGCCAGTCGAAAAGGCGGGCGAGGCATTCGACGAAGTGTTCGCGGTGAACGTCAAAGGCTACTTGCTTGGCGCGCGCGCTGCGGCGCCCGCTCTGGCCGAAGGGCGCCAGCCGTCGATGATCTTCACCCTGTCGAACGCGGCCCTGTATCCGGACGGTGGAGGCGTTCTGTATGTGACCTCAAAACACGCAGGCGTCGGGCTGACGAAACAGCTCGCGCACGAGCTCGCGCCCGATATCCGGGTCAACGCGGTCGCGCCAGCGGGCATGATTACCGAGTTGACCGGACCACCGGCCCTGGGGCGCGCCGACGAACGAATGCGCGACAATTGGGACCCCGCGGTTTTCGCGTCCCGCGTGCCGCTGGGCTTCACGCCGGACCCTTCGGACTACGTGGGACCTTACCTGTTCCTCGCCGACCAGGCCGCGTCTGGGACAATGACCGGAGTGGTTCTGCCTGCGGAGCTCGGCCTCGGTGTGCGCGGGATCCGGGCCCTGACCGGTGGGGGCGCCAGGAATGCCTGAGCCGGAGATCGGGCGCGTAGCCCACGGTTCCAAAGATGCTTCGCAAAGGGCGGACCTCGACTTCACGCTCGTTCGGATCGAGGGGTTCGCGTTTCGCGTTCCCGTCGAGATTCCCGTCGAGACATCGTTCGGAAAAATGCGCGATCGGCCTGCTGTGTTCCTGCGCGTGGAAGATGGCAACGGGAATTTCGGTTGGGGTGAAGTGTTCGCCAACTGGCCGGCCAGCGGTGCCGAACACCGCGTGAACCTGCTGATGGACGACGTCGCCGATCTCGTGCTTCGCAAAAGGTGGTCGACCCCCGCCGAGATGTTTCACGAACTCGAAGAGGCGACACTTATCCGCGCGCTCCAATGCGGGGAGCCGGGGCCCTTCGCGCAGGTGATCGCCGGGCTCGACATCGCTGTCTGGGATCTCGTGTCGCGGCGCGCTGGACTTCCGCTCGCGAAGCTTCTTTCGTCAGCCCCGGCGACGCGCGTGGAGACCTACGCCAGCGGCATCAAGATTGACGCGGCCGACGTGCTTGTTCCCCGGGCGAGAGCGGCCGGGTTCACACGCTACAAGGTGAAGGTGGGCTTTCATGAGCGCGATGTGGACAAGCTGGAGGACGCTTTCCGGCGCCTCAATCCCGGGGAATTGCTGTGCGCCGATGCGAACCAGGTCTGGTCATTGCCGATGGCCGCAGATTTCCTGAACCGCATTCGAAAGGCAGGTGTCGCGCTCGGCTGGATGGAAGAACCTCTGCCGGTTTTTGCCCCGGCGCAGGAGTGGGCGACGCTAGCAGAACTCGGCACACCGCTCGCCGGGGGCGAAAACATTGCCGGTTTCGCAGCATTTGACCGCGCCATTCGCGAAAGCGGCTTTAGCGTCGTTCAGCCCGATGTCTCGAAATGGGGCGGTGTCACGGGATGCCTCGATGTGGCAAAGCGTACCCGCGCGGCGGGCAAGACCTATTGCCCGCACTTTCTCGGCGGCGGTATTGGGCTCGCCGCTTCTGCGCATGTCCTGGCCGCGGCCGGGGGAGACGGGGTGCTCGAGGTTGACGTGAATCCCAATCCGCTGAGATCGGCGTTCCAATTCGGCGAGCCGCCTCATGGGGCCGGGCACTGGGTAATCGGGACCGAGCCCGGACTCGGTTGCACGGAATTGCCGGCCTCACTGTTGCCCTACCTTTCCCATCGCCGGGAACGTGCGGCCTGATGTCCACGCAGCTGGCGATTGTCGCCGCGCTCGCCGCGGCGGTCGTCTGGGCCCTGAACATGCACATCCAGCGAAAGGCTCTGGACACCACGGATCCGCTCCTCGGTGCCTTTCTGTCGGTCTCGGCTGTCGCCGGAGTGTGCTGGCTCGCGTCACCCTGGTTATTGGACTGGTCATGGTGGATGACGCCGGCCGCCGCGTTGTTCGCTGTCACCGGATTGCTTTTTCCCGGCCTCGGACAAACGTTGCAAGTCTACTCGGTCGCGCGTGTCGGCGCGACGCTGACCGCGTCATTGGGTGCGTTGACGCCGGCCTTCGCCGTACTGATAGGGATATCGATTCTGGGCGAGAGAATGACGCTTCCCGCGGCGCTTGGTCTAGCTCTCACGATATTCGGGCTGATCTGTGCGACCTGGACGCGGCGGGGGAAGCCGCGCGCATTCCCGTTATGGGCTATTGCTCTTCCGCTCGCTGCAGCCCTTGCGAGGGGCATTGCACAGCCGGGACTGAAGGTGGGTCTGGAAGACGTGCCCAGCCCGTATTTTGCATTGCTCGCGGCATCGAGCGCGGCCACACTCCTGCTCGGATCAATCGTCTGCTTGTCCAGACCCGCCGCGCTGGGAACGTGGCATGGTGGCAATGCGTGGTTCCTTCTGACCGGGGTCATCAACGGGGTTGGCATCCTAGCGTTGAACTTCGCGTTGAAACACGGGCCGCTCGTGATTGTCTCACCCTTGGCCGCAACAGTACCTCTCTGGTCGCTCCTCTTCGGGTTGACAATTTTTCGTAGGGAAGCCCTTGGACTTCAGCACGTCGTGGTCGCGTTTTTGATCGTTTCTGGGTGCATAATGCTGGTTGCGAACTGACGACCCGCGGATATTGGGCGCGCGGCCGGTGATAGCGAAACCTGGCTGTAGGCGGCGCGGGGACATGCCAGAAACTGCAAGAATAACGAAACAAAAGCCTGTGCCGAGTACATCCTCCGCAATTGTGAGCTCTGAGGGATGCTGTGGGGCTTTTTCCTCCAATTCTGTCGATGCACAAAAGTGG
Source organism: Maritimibacter sp. UBA3975 (assembly GCF_002384975.1). Lineage (NCBI taxonomy): Bacteria > Pseudomonadati > Pseudomonadota > Alphaproteobacteria > Rhodobacterales > Roseobacteraceae > Maritimibacter > Maritimibacter sp. UBA3975. The sequence continues at coordinate 119,958 of NZ_DGCP01000011.1, read as the reverse complement.
TTCCCCACCGGTCAGGAGACCTTCTGCCAAGGTCTCGTTCTTCGCGAAGAAATCTTTCTTGCCGGCGAACACGTACTCGTCCACCGCATAGGCGGCAAACTGTCGAGCTCCGCGGCTCAGGCTGGATTGCTGCGGACAAGGTCCTTCCAGAGAAACCGGGAGTCTTTGGTTTTTGCTTTTGAGTATGAGGACATCAATGGGCACCATCACAGGTGTTTGCACCGATCCAGTCCTCGATGTCCGTCTGGCGGTATTTCACCAGGCGGCCGACGTAATCGCGACGCGGGCCACCATACGATCACACTCTTGAAATCCTGCCCGGTTCGGACTGGCAATAACCTATGTGTGACCATAGATGCCCCTGAATACACACAGGAGCCGACAGAACTTGCGCCAGCGCCTTTCCGATTTTCTCGACAGACCATCGACGCGCTACGCGATCATCGGGGTGATCCTGTTCAACGCGGTCATTCTCGGACTTGAGACGTCCCAAACCGTCATGGACACCGCCGGCGGTCTGATCGTCGCCCTCGACACGGCCTGCCTCGCGATCTTCGTCGCAGAACTTCTGGCCAAGCTTTACGCCCGCGGCCTGCGCTTTTTCCGCAGCGCCTGGAATGTGTTCGATTTTCTCGTCGTGGGCATCGCGCTCATGCCGGCCACGGGCGCCTTGTCCGTCCTGCGGGCGCTGCGCATCCTGAGGCTGCTACGGGTGATATCCGTCGCGCCGACGCTTCGCCGCGTGGTGGAGGGGTTCATTTCTGCTCTCCCAGGGATGGCCTCGGTCTTCCTGCTGATGGGCGTGATCTTCTACATCGCCGCGGTCATTGCGACAAAGCTCTTTGCCGCAACCTTTCCCGAGTGGTTCGGTTCGCTTGGCAGCTCTCTCTACACGCTGTTCCAGGTGATGACCCTGGAAAGCTGGTCCATGGGCATCGTCCGCCCTGTGATGGATGTGCATCCAGAGGCCTGGATGTTCTTTGTACCCTTCATCCTGATCACCACCTTCGCCGTGGTGAACCTGGTGGTCGGCCTGATCGTCAATTCGATGCAGGACGCACACGCGGAGGAGACCAACGCCGCCACTGACGTTTATCGTGACGAGGTCATCCGTCGTCTCGTGGCCATCGAAGAGCAGCTGAAGGCCGCAGACGAAGGGGCTGACCGTCAAGCTTCCGAGGCTGCGGGGTTTTCACCAACCCGCTCGCGTGGGTAAGACGCCATCAGGAACGGCGATAGCATCCTGCTGTGTGGTTTGTCATTTCCGCTGCTTTTTTCCGTGCTCCCTATCGGGCAACCATATCGCGCCGCGAACGAAATCTTTTGAATTGGCGCGCAACTTCGCTATGAAGAGGTCCGCTCACTGCCGGAAGGTCACTTTGGGCGCATGACTGATCTGTCACCGAGCCGAGGCCGGCGGCAGCCCCTGCAATTGGAGACACAGAACTTGGACGGCACTGATTCACCGCCCTACGTTCCCCCTTATCCCGATCGGTTCGAGACCCCGCCTTCAACGCTGAAACGCGTTGCTCTGGCGCGCCGGAGCTTTCTGGATATCTGGTCGACGGCGGATTTCTCGCAGCGCATCGCCTGGGTGAAAGTCCTCACGCGCGATGTGGCTTTCGTCAATGCGCCGGATCTCGTGAAACAGGTGTTTCAGGACAATCACCCCCTGCTTCAGCGCAAGAGCCCGCAGATGCGTCATGCGCTGGAACTCCTGCTCGGCGACGGGCTTTTCGTGAGTGACAGCGAGGTTTGGGCGGCGCGGCGCAAGATCGTCGCGCCGATCATCCACGGCTCCAGAGTGCCCGACTTCGCACCGGTCATGATCCAGGTGATCGAGGAGTGCCGCGACCGTTGGGAGGCCATGGGTGAGGGCGCCGAGATCGACGCCTCTGCGGAATTCGCGTGGTTGACGTCAGAGGTGATCTGTCGCGCCATCTTCGGCCAGACGCTGGGCGAGGCCTATGCACGCGAAATCGTGCTGGGATTTGCGGAATACCAGCGGCGGATCGACCAGCTCGACCTCGCCTCATTGATGGGTTTGCCGGAGTGGTTTCCACGGTTTCGCGGCTTCGGGGTGCATAAGTCGGCCCGTCGCATCCGGACCGTTCTGGACCGGATCATCGACCGGTTCGAGGCAGAGCGGACGCCCGATGACACCACGGTCATCGCGGCCCTTCTGGATGCGCGCGACGAGGCGGGTGCGCCGCTGTCGCGTGAAGTGATCCGCAACGAGGCCGCCGTGATCTTCATGGCTGGCTATGAAACGACCGCGAACCTGTTGTCGTGGGCGTGGTTCATCCTGTCGCAAGACCCCGTTTCGCGCAGGCGGCTCGAGGATGAACTCGACCGGGTCGTGGGGGACCGGGCGACGACCTATGACGACGTGGCGAACCTCCCGTACACCCGCGCGGTGGTTTCGGAAACGCTCCGGCTGTATCCGCCTGTTCCCATTCTCGCGCGTGAAGCGATTGGGGAGGTGAAGATCGGGCCGAGGGTGTTTCCCAAAGGTTCGCTTTTCATGGTCGTCGCCTGGCTGTTGCACCGCAACCCCACGCTCTGGCCCGATGCCGACGGTTTCCGGCCCGAGAGGTTTCTGGAACCCGACGACAGGTCGCGCATCAAGAAGCCCAACAAATATGCCTATGTCCCGTTCGCCACCGGCCCGCGCATCTGCGCCGGGATGGTGTTTGGCGAGGCCGAGGCCATTCTCGCACTCGCGGTCCTTGCACAGCGGTTCCGGCCTGAATTGAAGCCGGGTACGCAGGTGAAGCCGCACTGCCGGCTGACCCTGCGTCCCGGGGATTCCCTGCCAATGATCCTGCGCAAACGATAATGCCGGCCCCGGACCCGAAGAACCCCCGCTCGATTTCCGAGCTGTCGTTCGACGTCACCCGTGCGCCGCGCGATCCGCGACCGCCGCTCGCCTGGGCCTGGTCGGAGATGGCCGAACGCCGCCGAGCCTGGCGCTGGCATTGGCTCACCGATCCGCTGATGGGCACCGGCAAGCTGGCGATGCACCACCTGATGCGCCGGATGCCGGCCTCTGCCGCGTCGGGGGTGGGTGCCATGCTCGGGCCCGTGGCGCACCGGGTCAACCGCAGTGCGCCCTTCCTTGCCCATATGCGGGCGAACACCCAGAAGATCCTTGGCACTGACGCGGCGGGTGCCGATGCGGTGCTGGCGGACTGGTGGGTCAACACCGGTCGCATCTTCGCCGAGTTCGCGTCCGTCGAGAAGATCGCCCAGGCCAGCGATACCGATGCGCTGCGTCAGCAGCTGACGGCATTGGCCGAGCGTCACGGCACGATCATCTTCGTCTCGGTCCATGTCGGATCGTGGGAGTCGCTGTTCGGTGTGCTCCAACGGCTCATGAACCGTTCGGTGATCGGCCCGTATCAGCCGGAACCAAGCCGGTTCAGCAATCGCATCGTCGAGGAGTCCCGGAAGCGGCGCGGGATCTATGCGTTTCCGCCGGGCCGCAGGAGCGCGATCTACCTGTCACGCTTTCTGACGAACGGATCGGCGCACGGGTATTTCATGATCGACGAGATTCACAAAGGCTCGTCCCGGTTCCCGCAGCTCGGTCGGCCCGTGTCGATGGAATCCAACGCAGCCCGGGCGGTGAAGATCGCGATCAGGAGCGGGGCCACGCTCGTCCCCGTCGTGATGCCACGCCGCAGGGGCGTCGACTTCGACGTCCGGCTGTTCGACCCGGTCCCGGTCTCGGACGGGTCGTCCGAGGAGGCACGCATCCGGGCCACCGTGCGGGCGCTCAACGATGTGTTCGAGCCGGTTGTGCGCGATGAGCTGCGTCAGTGGTACATGCTGACGACGCTGAACCTGTGAACCGGGTTGTGCGTCGCCGCTAAAGGTCGATGACCACGTTGCCACCGGGTTCGGCGGCCCGGGACTGACACAGGATGATGGCCTGCTCACGCTGGCTTTTGGACAGGACGAAATCGCGGTGTTCGACTTCGCCCGAGACGAGGCCGCATTTGCACACGCCGCACAGCCCGTCGGAGCATTTCACGTCCACACGGTAGCCCGCGTCATTCAGCACGTCCGCCGCCGTTCGGTCTTCCGGCACGTCGAGCGTCTGGCCGGAACGGGCGAGGGTGAGCGTGAAAGGATGGTTCTCGTAGTCCGGCACTTCGGGCACTGAGAAGTATTCGAGATGGCGTGCCTCGTCCGGGAAACCCTGCCGCGTCGCCGCGTCGATCACGCCGCTCATGTAGCGGTCAGGGCCGCAGGTGTAGACGTGCCAGCCCGGGGCGTAGTCCGAGAGCAGGGTATCGAGGTCCGCGCGGGTGCCTTCGTCGGAGACATGCAGGCTTACCCGGTCGGCCCAGGGGGCGTTGGCCAGATCGTCGAGATAGGCCGCAGACACGCGCGACGGGACAGAGTAGTGCAGCACGAAATCCGCGCCGATGGCGTGAAGCCGGTGGGCCATCGCGATCATCGGCGTCACGCCGATTCCGCCGCCCATGAGGAACGTCCGGGTCGCGCTCTCATCCAGCGGGAAGTGGTTGATCGGCTTGGAGATGAAGATCTTGCGGCCTTCGCTGAAAATCCGGTGGAGCAGCATGGAGCCGCCTCGCCCTTCGTTTTCGCGCAGCACGCCGATCTGGTAGACCGAGCGGTCCGCAGGGTCGCCCGACATCGAGTACTGGCGCAGGTATTCCGGGGCCACGACGATGTCGAGATGCGCTCCGGCCTCCCACGGGGGAAGGTCGCTGCCGTCGAGCGTTCGAAACTCGTACTTGGTGACGTCCGGCGACATGGCCTCGGCCTTGGAGACGGTGACGCGCAGCACCGGGCTTTCGCCATCGGCGGTGTAGCGGTGGAGGACACTGTCGTCCCCCGCCTCGCGCCGGCGCTTGTACTCGTCCGCCGTGACCATCGCCTGATACGCTTCGATCCCTGCTTCGCGGTCCATCGGGAAGGGATAAGGCCACGGATGGGGGGCGAGGTTCGCGGGATAGACCGCGAGGGTCTGGTCCGCGTAGGTCAGCTTCAAGTCGGCTTGCAGGTCGCGGGCGTTCACGGGAGCCCGGGCGGGGCGGTAGCCGCCATCCTCGTACAGCTCGATGTCCCACCACCATTTCTTGACCGGGTTCAGCCCGCCGTTGTCGACCGCATCATCAAGCCTCGCCAGAAGCGGCGCGGCCTTCGGCAGGTTCATCGCGGCCCAGCGGAAAGGCTTCTCGGCGAAGAGCCCCTCAAGGTTCCACGGGCAGGTCTTCATGCAGCGCCCGCACATCGCGCCGCCCTCGGTGGTGATGCGGTAGGTCGCGCATTTCTGGCTGTCGGATTTCCAGATCTCGTAGCCGTTGAACATGAGTTTCGGACCGGCGGTGATCGCGCCGGAAGGGCATTCCCGCGCGCATTTGTTGCAGGACTCACAGAACGCCTGCATCCCGAAGTCGATGGGCTTGTCATGCGCCATCGGCATGTCGGTCGTCACCACGCCGGACTTCAGGCGCGGGCCGAGGAAGGGGTTGAGGATGACCTCGCCGATCCGGCTGACCTCGCCCAGACCGGAAAGCAGCAGGAGCGGCGGTTGAAGCACCTCGCCATCCAGAACCGTATGGGCTTTGGCCGAATAGCCAAGGTTGCGGATCTGCTTCGCGATGACCCCGCCCAGAAGCGAGAACCGCAGGTAGGCGCGCATCGACTGGGCGACGCTGATCCAGTCGTCGCCGCTCGCGCCCTCCATCGTCTCGTAGCCCTGATCCACGATCATGCTGATCGCCTGATCGTGGGGCGGGTCGATCTCGGCCCCCGTCGCGTCGTGGGAATACCATGTCCAGTCCGGGCAGCGGCTGACCCCGACCGCATCGATGCCGAGGAAATAGCTCGCAGCCTTGATGTTGGCGGCGTTGCGTTCAGCGTCCGTCGGGCGGGGTCCGTCGTCGGGTTTGCCGTCCTGCAACAGGACGAAGGCCCCGAGCATCCGCCGTTGCGCCATCGAGGGCGCGGCCTTGCGCGCGTAGTGCCCGCCCTTTGCCCCATCCTGCGCCGCCTTGCCCATGTCGCCGAACTGCGCGCGGGCGAACATGTCGGTGCGTTTGGGCACGCGGGCGACGTTGGGTTCGTCGATATAGGTCGTGGGCGTCTCCACCCGTTTGAGCGTTTCGAACGGGTGCGGGCCGTCGACGATGTCGCGCCGCGCGTAAGGATCGCCGTTCAGCGCCGAGCGCCGGAACCCGGCCCCGAGCCACCATGCGGGCCCCTTGGTGCGAAACGCGGGCTGGCGGGCGGCAGGCAGGAGCGCGCCGTCGTGGTGCAGGTCGAGGTCAGTGGTCACGACGGCCACGCCGAAGCGGTCGCCCAGGTAGGGCGCTTTGAGACGCCCGCCCTCGACACTGGCCAGACCGGCGGCCACGGTCAGCACGTTCAGGTCGACATCCGTGCAGGTCGCGGAATGTGCCTTGGCGTCCCAGCCCAGCAGGCGGATGTAGTTGGCGATGACCACGGCGGTTTCCGTGGCGCGCAGGCAGGCGCGATGGGCCTGCGCATCCGCAAGCCATTCGCAGCCCTTCTCGTCCGGTCGCGGGTCGCGCGGATGGTCGTAGAGAAAGACGATGGTGTGCTTGTGTCCGGCGATGGTGGTGGGCGGGGCCTCCATCGACTCCTTGAGGTCGGCCATGATCATGTCGATGCCCGAGGCCAGCGTCTTGGTCTGCTTTGTGCGCAGGTCGTGGGCGAGGCGCTCGATATCCGGATTGATCCGAGGCTGGTCGAGGAGCGCTGCGTCCGGCAGCGGGCCGACCCCCACCATCGCGGCATCGGAGAAGTACCCGAAGGCCTTGAGGTGATTGGCCCGCTCCGCCGGGTCGTCCGGGCACTCGGCCCGCGTCTTGTTCACGAGCCCGTCGCGGATCGCATCCATCATCGCCTGATAGTCACCCATAGCGTTCACGATGGAAGTGGGTGCATCGGGCCGACGGAAGTCTAGTGGCCGGTAGGGGGGCACCGAGGCGAGGTCGGGCATCGGTCCCCGCGCGAGCCGTTCGAGCGGGAAGGGCCCAAGGTGGACCGGACGGTTCTTGTCCGAGAAAAAACGGATGGTCATCGCCTGCTCTTCTCCTCCAAGCGCGGGGGCTGGTCGGGCCGTCGCAGCGACGTTCCGGCGCGTGCCGGCATCAGCGCCGAAAGTCCCGACCATCGCCTCCGAGTGCGGACCGCCTTCGACACTGCGTCGAAGCGGCCCAAGACTAGTGCGCCGCCAAGCGTGCGTGCCAATGTCGCGCGGGTCAATGCTGGTCCGAGACAGCCACCGCCACATCCAGAAGCGCCGCGCGGCCTTCGTTGCGGATCGCGTGAAGCGCGCGTTTGAGTGCGGCGGGAAGATCCTCGGCGCTGTCGACACGTTCAGAGAAGGCGCGGCTCGCCCCCGCGATGGCCGCGAAATCGGGGGTCGGTGCGAGCGAGGTCAGAGGCATCTCGTTGGCGCGCACCGCGTCGCCCTCCGGATAGGCTGTGACGACCGAGCGGCGCACCGCGTTCCACATCGCGTTGTTCTTCACGATGATAAGGACGGGCAGGCCCAGCGACTCGGCGATCTGGTGGCAGGCGACGGGATTGGCGAAGATGTAGGACCCGTCGCCCATCGCCGCGATGGTCAATTTGCCCGGACGCGCCAGCTGTGCCCCGAGCGCGGCAGGCAGCGCCCAGCCCAGCCCGCCGGAATGGGGGTTCGAAAACAGCCGGTTCGGCCCCTTCATGCGCAGCGCGGCGGGAACGAGGCCCAGTTCGCTGAAGATGACCGCGTCGTCATCCATGACCTCCGACAGGCAATGACTGAGCCATTCGGCACCCATCGGCTCGCTCGCGCGGGCCTCTGCGATCAGGGCGTCGCGGCGGGTGGCGCGATCTTGCGCTTTGGTTCGCAGGGTGGCGCGGCGGGACTCCAGCACCTCCGGGTCCGTCTGCATCGCCTGCGTGATGGCCTCGACAGTGGCCGCGGGGTCGCCGGTGATCGAAAGGTCGGAGTGGTAGCCGCGCACCGGCATCCGGGTGAAGTTCGGGTCGGCCCCGACATGGACGATCTTCGCGCCGTGGTCCGGCGATTGGGTCGCCTCGATCCACGGCACGCCGGAATCGATCACAAGGATCACGTCGGCCTCCCGCGTCAGATTGGGCGCATGGCCAAGTGCGGCGGGGTCGTCATGGGCCAGCAGGTTGCGCACGACGAAGGGTTCGACGGTGCCGATCCCGTGCGTGCGTCCAAGCTCTGACAGCGCGGCGGCGAGACGGCCCTCGGGATCTCCGCGCTGACAGATCACCAGCGGGTTCGTTGCGCAGGACAGGATGTCGGCCGCCGTCTGCACCGCGTCCGGGTCCGGTGCGGCAGCCGTCGCGGCAGGGCGCGGGGAGGGGTCCGAGCGGCGCGGGGCCTCGATCGTTTCGGCCAGAGGCTCACGCGGAAGGCTGAGGTAGACCGGTCCGCGCGGCTCGGACAGGGCAAGCGACACCGCGCGCGCGGCAAGCGCACCGGCCTGATCCGCATAGCGCATTTCATAGTTGAATTTCACTGCATCGCGCACGAGCGACGTCTGGTCATACATCTCCTGCCCGTACTGGATCGGCGTCATCCGGCTGCCTTCGTGCCCCACTTCGGTCAGGGGTGTGCGGCCCGACATCATCACCAGCGGCACGTTGTCGGAGGCGGCGTTGAGGACGCCCATCACGGCATTGGCGAGCCCCACGTTGACGTGAACCATGATCGACTGGGGCCGCCCGGTCGCAAGGTAATAGCCATGTGCCATGCCCACGCCCGCAGTCTCGTGCGGGACGGTCACGGGGGTTGGCATCTCGCCCGCGTCTCGGCCTGCAAGTGCCTCGATTGCCGAGGGAAAATCGGTTCCCGCATTGGCGAAGAGATAGTCGATCCCGCTCGCCTTCAGCCCTGCCAGGAGCGCCTGCGCCCCGGTCTGCGGCGTGGCCGTATCATCGTCGTCCATCAGTTTCCTCCCTCGGTCCGTTGCCGGAACGTGCCCATAAATTGTTCTTGTCATCCAACTTTAGCAACCGCAAACTGAGCGCGAATCTCATTTTGTGAGATTTTGGTTCGCTCTTGGGAGGGAGCGACGCAAACAGGGAGGAAAGAAAATGCGTAAACTCATTGCGACCGCAACTGTGGCCGCCGGCCTCGTGGTCGGCGCAGGCATGGCCGCGGCACAGACCGTGGGGATCGCCACGTCGAACCCCGGCTCGCTATTTCACAACATCGGAACCTCGGTCGCGAACGCGGCCAACAAGAACGGGCTCAACACGACGATTCAGCCCGCCACCAGTCCGAACCAGTTCATCCCCTTCGTGAATTCCGGCGGGATCGAATTCGGCGTCGCGAACCTTCAGGAGGTGAACTACGCCATCAACGGCGGCGAATGGTGGAACGGGGTCGAGAACCCGAACCTGCGCATCGTCGGGCATCTTCAGCCGCTCGTCGAAGCGATCTTCGTGCGCGCCGACAGCGACATCATGTCGGTGGCGGACCTGAAGGGTCAGCCGATGACCGACGGTTACACCGCACAGAACACGATCCTGCCGCAGCTCGCGGCCTTCTACTCGACAGCGGGCATGACCCGCGATGACGTCGAGAAGGTGTCTGTCGCTTCGGTGGTCGCGGGCGCGGATGCGTTCATGGCCGGCGACACGGTCGGCTTCATCTTCGCCCACGGCGCGGGCAAGGTGCGCGAAGCGGATGCCGCCGTGGGCGGCCTGCGCGCGCTGGGCGTCGGTGACGACAGCGACGAAGCGCTGGCAGCGGCGCGGGAGCATTGGCCGACCGCCTTCTTCACCGTCCTGCCCGAGGGTGCGATGCCGGGCGTGTTGGAAGACACGACCTATATCGCGTTCCCGCAGGTCGTGTTCACTCATGCCGGCGTCTCCGACGACGTGGTCTACGAGATGGCCAAGGCGATGTATGAGCAGGCTGCGGTCATGGGCGAGACATTCCCGCCGATGCGGGCCTTCAAGCCGGAGAACATGATGGGCGATCCCGGTATTGCCGAGTTCCATCCGGGTGCGCTGCGCTTCTTCGAAGAAGTCGGCATTAACTGAGGACCCCTCCGATGGCGGCTATGGATGAACGGGAGGCCGGGTCCGGCCTCCCCCCTTCGGTCTGGCGGCCGGTGGCCAACGTGCTGGCGGCACTGATGACGATCACGGCGATCTGCTGGGCGTTGTCGGTGAACCGGTACTTCGGCCTCGGTCTCTACCCGCAGCAATTCTTCGCGGCGATGCTGGTCTTCGTGCTGCCCGTCGCGTTCCTGACGCTGCCCGCCAGACAGGGGAGCGTGCGCACGAGGGTTCCCTACTACGACATCGTGCTCGCCCTCGCCTCCATGGCCGCCTTCGCCTTCATCGCGGTCAAGTATCCGCAACTCGTCCTGATGATCTTCGCTCGCCCGCTCGAGGTCTGGCTTCCGGGCCTGATCGCGATCCTGCTGACGCTCGAGGCGCTGAGACGCGCGACGGGCTGGGCGCTCGTCATCATCATCGGCGTCTTCATTCTCTACGCCCTGTTCGGCGACGTCTTTCCGGGCCGCCTTCAGGGGCGTCCGCAGAACTGGCAACTTCTGTCGGGCTACATGGCGTTCGATTCCAACGGCATCCTCGGGTTGCCGATGTCCATCGCCTCGACCGTCGTGGTGGCGTTCATCCTGTTCGGGGTCTTGCTCAACCTCACGGGCGGTTCGAAATTCTTCACCGACGCGGCGATCATCGGCATGGGCCGCTATCGCGGCGGGTCGATGAAAATCGCCGTGCTGGCGTCGGGCCTGTTCGGCTCGATCAGCGGCTCGGCCGTGGCCAACGTCGTCGGCACCGGCGTTGTGACCATTCCGATGATCAAGCGCGACGGCTACCCCGGACACAAGGCCGCGGCGATCGAGGCCGTGGCCTCGACCGGTGGTCAGCTGATGCCGCCGGTGATGGGGGCCTCGGCCTTTCTCATGGCCGAGTTCCTGGCGGTGCCGTATTCGTCCATCGTCCTCGCGGCACTGGTTCCGGCGGTCCTGTACTACATCGCGCTCTTCATTCAGGCCGACCTCGAGGCCGCGAAACTGGGTATCCGAGCCATCCCGAAGGAGGACATCCCGAGCCGGCGCAAGGTTCTGGTCGGTGTGCACTTCGCGCTCGCCTTCGCGGTGCTCATCTACCTGCTGTTCTGGCAACGCTACCAGCCCGAGCGCGCGGCACTCTGGGCGGCGCTGGCCCTGATCGGCACGTCGCTGGCCATCGGTTACGACGGTCTGCGCCCGAGCCTGCGCGTGATTTTTTCCGCGCTGTCGCGCACCGGGCTGGGGGTCGTGGAAATCCTGCTGATCTCGGCGGCCTCGGGCATCGTGATCGGCGTGCTGAACGTGACCGGCCTGAGCTTCAACCTGACTTATCTGCTGGTGCAGATCGGCGGTGGCAACGCGGTGGTGCTGCTCGCCCTCTCGGCCATCGTCTGCATCATCCTCGGCATGGGCCTGCCTACGCTCGGGGTCTATGTCCTGCTTGCCGCCCTCGTGGCCCCGGCGCTGGTCGAGGTGGGGATCGAGCCGATCGCGGCGCATCTGTATGTGCTCTACTTCGGCATGATGTCGATGATCACGCCGCCCATCGCGCTCGCCGCCTTCGCGGCCGCCTCCATCGCGAAGTCACCGTCGATGGCGACAGGCTGGGCAGCCATGCGCTTTGGCTGGTCGGCTTATGTCATCCCCGTGCTGTTCGTCTTCTCGCCGACCCTGATCCTGATCGGCGCGCCGTTGGAAATCGCGCTCGCTCTGGTGACGGCCATTATGGGGGTCTGGCTGGTGTCGTCGGCCCTTGCGGGCTACTTCTCGCAACGCCTGAGCCCGGTGAAACGGGGGCTGTTCGCGGCTTTCGGTCTGGCCGCCCTCGTGCCCGCAGGCATGTTCGAGGGCGCGATCTATTCCGACGCGCTCGGGGTTGTTGGAGGTATCGTGTTGATGATCACCGAGATGCGGCGTGACCGCGACGCGGCGGAGGTGCAGGCATGAGCGCAGGCGCCGGAAGTGCGGAGCGTATTCTGGGCATACTGGACCTGTTCTCCGAAAACAGGCTCGAATGGACGCCGGACGAGATGATGGCCGAACTCGGCTATACCCGCCCCACGCTCTATCGCTACATCAAGACGCTGAAGGACGCGGGCTTTCTGACGCAGAACGGCCCCCACGGGCTGACTCTCGGCCCACGCGTGGTGGAACTCGATTTTCTCATGCGCAAATCCGATGCCTTGCTCCTCGAGGGCGGCACGGTGCTGAAAAAACTCGCGGCCCGCCACCCGTCGACCGCGCTTCTGGTACGCTGGTACGGCAACAAGCTGCTTTGCGTGGCCTCCGAAGTGTCCACGCCGGAACCCAAGTCGAGCTATCCGCGCGGGCGGCCGATGCCGCTGGCGCGCGGGGCGATCAGCCGGGCGATCCTGGCCCACCTGCCGCGCCGTCAGATGCTCGCCAAGATCCATGAGAACCTGGCCGACCTGCGCGAACTCGGCCTCGGCGACACGGTGGACGAAATCGCCGAAGCCCTGCGCCAGATGCGCAAGGGCGGCGCGCTCGTCGCGCGGGGCGAGGTGACGGACGGTGTGGTCGGCATCGCGGCACCGGTCTTCGACGCGAGCCGCGCGCCTGTCGCTGTCCTGTGCATGACGGTCGACCGCGACACGCTTGACGACCGCAAATTGCAGGAGCTGTCCGATGTCATCTGGGCGGCTGGAACCCAACTGAGCGATGCCCTGACGCATATGCGAGTCGAGGACGTCGTCCTCGGAGAACTCTGAACGCACCAAGAGGTAGTGAGCGACATGAAAAAGATCGACATCTTCAACCACATCTGGCCGAAGCCCTTTCACGACGCGCTGATCGACCATGTCGGGGAGACCACGGATATCACGCGCCGCTCGGAAGCGGTGCCGATGATGACGAACCTCGACCGCCGGTTCGAGGTGATGGATATGTTCGGTGAGGATTACTGCCAGATCCTGTCGCTCGCCTCGCCGCCGTTCGAGAAATACGCGGACCCGGCCAAATCGCTCGACCTTGCCAGGATCGCCTCGGACAGCATGGCCGAGCTTTGCCAGCAGTATCCGGACCGCTTTCCCGGCTTCATCGGCTCGGCGGTGATGAACAACCCCGATGCCCTGGTCGAGGAGGCGCGGCGCAACGTCGAGGATCTTGGCGCGGTGGGGATGCAGATTTTCACCAACGTCGACGGCAAGCCGCTCGACCTGCCCGAGTTCGAGCCATTCTTCGAATACATGGCGGGGAGTGGCAAGGCGGTCTGGCTGCACCCCGCACGCGGCGCGAATTTCCCCGATTACCTGACCGAAGACCGCTCGGAATACGAGATCTGGTGGACCTTCGGCTGGCCCTACGAAACCTCGGTCGCGATGGCGCGGTTGGTGTTTTCGGGGCTTTTCGACCGTCATCCGGGCCTCAACGTCGTCACCCACCACGCGGGCGGCATGGTGCCCTATTTCGAGGGGCGCGTCGGCCCCGGCTGGGACCAGATGGGCGCGCGCACGACCGACCGTGACCTTGCTGCGGTGCGCAAGGCGCTCAAGCGTCCGCATCTTGAGTATTTCAAGGACTTCAAGGCGGATACCGCGACCTTCGGCTCGGCCAGCGCGATCCGCCATTCCATCGAGTTCTTCGGCGAGGACAACGTCCTGTTCGCCTCGGACGCGCCCTTCGATCCGGAGGCGGGCCCGATGTATATCCGCGAGACCATCCGCATCCTCGACGAGATGGACCTGTCCAACGAGACGCGGCGCAAGATCTATCAGGACAACGCCGTGAAGCTCCTCGGCCTGACGCTCTGAGGCCCGCCATGACCGATCAGACAGCACGCCATTTCATCGACGGGACCTGGGTCACGGACGGGGCGCTGGGCGACAGCGTGAACCCGGCGGACGACAGCGTTCTGGGCCAGTATCATGCCGGGTCCGCCGCTCTTGTCGCACAAGCGGCACGCACCGCGCGGGCGGCGTTCTTCGGCACCGACTGGGCACATGCCCCGCGCCAACGGGCGCAGGCGTTGTTCGAGTTCGCCGACCGGATGGAGGCGGTGCGCGACGAGATCGTCGACCTGATCGTGGCGGAGAACGGCAAGCTGCGGGCCGAGGCCTTCGGCGAGACGATGGGCTCGATTTCCGAGGTGCGCTACTACGCCGGCCTCGCGCGCAACCTGCGCGGCACGATGCAGGAAGTGATGCCGGGGCAGATGTCGCTGTTTCACCGGGAGGCTGCCGGGGTGGCCGGGATCATCGTGCCGTGGAACGCGCCCGTCACGCTTCTCGTGCGGTCGCTCGGCCCGGCGCTCGCGGCCGGCTGCACCTGCCTCATCAAGCCCGCGCATCAGACGCCGCTGGTTCATGCGCTGATCATGCAGTGTCTGGCCGATTGCCCGTCTTTGCCGCCCGGAGTCGTGAATTCCATCAACGAGAACGGGATCGAGGTCGGGCAGGCCATCGTGTCGTCGCCCGACGTCGACACGATTTCCTTCACCGGGTCGTCGGCAACCGGCAAGGCCATCATGGCCGCCGCCGCGCCGACCCTGAAGCGGGTCGGGCTGGAGCTGGGCGGCAAGGCGCCCGCCGTCATCTTCCCCGACGCAGACCTCGACAAGGCGGTGACCGAGCTGACCCACGGAGCGCTGACCATGGCCGGGCAGATCTGCGTGGCCGCCGCCCGGTTCCTCGTCCACGAGGGCATCGCTGCGGACTTTGAATCCCGGATCAAGGCCGCCTTCGCCGCCGTCCGGGTCGGGCCTGGCAAGGACCCGGACAGTGACATGGGAAGCCTGATCGACCGCGCGAACCTCGACCGTCTCAAGGCGATCATCGAACGTGCGGGGGATGAGGGCGAGATGGTCCTGCGGGGCGAGGCGCTGAACACCGGCGCCTTCCTCACCCCCACGCTGTTTCGCATCGACGACGTCGCCTCATCGCTGGTGCAGGACGAGCTCTTCGGCCCCATCGTGTCGATCGAGACCTTCGCGGATGAGGCGGAGGCGGTGTCCAAGGCGAATGCCACGCCCTATGGCCTCGCCGCCAGCGTCTTCACCACCGACCTGTCGCGTGCCATGCGGATGAGCCGTGCGATCCGCGCGGGGACCGTCTGGCTCAACAGTCACATGAGACTGGCGGCGGAAGCCGAGACGGGGGGCTTCGGCCAGTCCGGGCTCGGCCGGCTCCACGGCCCGGAGGGCCTGCATGATTTCATGGAGACCAAGCACATCTACCTCGAACAGGGGATGATCTGAGCGATGGCGGACCGGATCGAATACGACGTCATCATCGCGGGCGGCGGGCCGGTGGGCATGGGGCTCGCCATCGAATTGGGCCAGCGCGGCATCCCGGTCCTGGTGATCGAGCGGTATCCGGAGCCGCAGCCGATCCCGAAGGGCCAGAACCTGACCCAGCGCACGACCGAAACGCTCCATTTCTGGGGCTGCGAACGGGAACTCCGGGCCGCGCGCTCGATCCCGGATTCGGTCGGGATCGGCGGGCTGACACTCTACGGCCACCTGATGAGCGACTACCACTACGACTGGCTCAACCGGGCCAGCGTCAATGAATACTACTACACGACCAACGAGCGTCTGCCGCAGTACGAAACCGAGCGGGTGCTCCGTGACCGTGCCGCGCAGATCGACTGCATCGACATCCGGTATGGATGGAGCGTCGAGGCGGTGTCGGACACGGGCGATCATGTCGAAGTGGTCGCGACGCAGCGGGAGGGCGGCGCGCGCCGGACCTTCACTGCGCACTACGTCGTCGGGTGCGACGGCAGCCGCTCCACGGTGCGCGAAACCGGCGGCATCCCGCAGATTCAGTCGGACCATGACAAGCTGATGGTACTGCTGGTGTTCCGGTCGATGGAATTGCACGAGCTTCTCAAACGCTATCCGGGCAAGGCGTTCTACAACGTGCTCCACCCCGATCTGAAGGGATACTGGCAGTTCTTCGGTCGCGTCGACATTGGCAGCTTCTTCTTCCACGCCCCGGTTCCTGACGGATCGACCGACGCAGACGATTTCAAAGCGCTCTTGCAGCAGGTCGTGGGCCAGCCCGTCGACCTCGAGATCGACTATGTGGGGTTCTGGGATCTCCGCGTGTCCATCGCGACCCGCTACCGTGCGGGCCGTGTCTTCGTCGCGGGCGATGCGGCGCACAGCCATCCGCCCTATGGCGGCTACGGCATCAACACCGGCTTCGAGGATGCGCGCAACCTGGGCTGGAAACTCGCGGCCCGCCTTCAGGGGTGGGGGAGCGAAGCGCTGCTCGACAGCTACGACGCCGAGAGGCGGCCGGTCTTCGCCTCGACGGCGCGGGACTTCATCGAATATTTCATCGAGGAAGACCGGGCGTTCCTCGAAACCCACGATCCGTCTCAGGACAGGGCCGCGTTCGAGAATGCCTGGGCCAAACGTGCGGCGACCGGGGCCGCCGTGACCAACTTTGAACCGAACTACGAGGGGTCGCCGATCGTGGCGGACCCGGCAGGCAGCCCGAGTGCGCGAGGCACCCACAGTTTCACGGCGCGGGCCGGTCATCACCTTGCCCCGCAAACGCTGTCGGACGGGGCGAACGTGTTTGAGCGGTTGGGCGACGGATACACGCTGCTGAACTTCGGTGCGCCAGGTGCCGGGGCGGGCTGCGCCGATCTCGCGAAGCAAGCTGGTATTCCCTTCGATATCGTCGAGGACAGCGCCGACACGGCTTACGGCGCATCCCTGATCCTCGTGCGCCCGGACCACTATGTCGCCTGGGCGGGCGACGACCCGGCGGACTGCGTGGCGGCGCTGGCGACTGTATCGGGCCTTGAGCAGGCGGTCGACTGAGCCACAGTCGCGGGTTTAAAACCGATCCGCCGGGGTGCCGGATGCGTAAGAGGTGGAAGACAGCAGGATATCCGCCTTGAGCCAGACCGCTTCCAATCCATCCACCGTCTACTACGACGGCGAGTGCCCGCTGTGCCGGGCCGAGATCGCGCTTTACCGCCGCCATGACGGGGCGGGCGCAATCGACCTCGTCGATGTGCGGCGAAGCCCGGCGCGTTTGCCGGAGGGTCTTGGCCGCGAGGCGGCGCTCGGGCGGTTCCACGTTCGTGCGGCGGATGGCGAGATCCTGTCGGGCGCCGCGGCCTTTGCGGAGCTCTGGTCGCGCCTGCCGGGATGGCACCTGCTCGCGCGCTTTGCGCGACTGCCGGGCATCCGGGGGCTTATGGAGCTCGCCTATCGCGGGTTCCTTTTCGCGCGGCCCTTGATCGTAAAGATCTTCGTCCTGCTGTCGCGGGAGCGCCGGAGATGACCGAAACCACGCCGGCCCACGCCACGGGCGAAGCGTCGCCCCGCCGCGACTACTGGCGCGTGGGGTTCCTCGCCATGGCGCTCGCGATGGCGAGCATCCCGATCTACATCCACCTTCCAAGCTTCGCCGCCTCGCGGCTTGGCCTGTCGCTGGCCGAGGTCGGCACCATTCTGCTTCTCATCCGGATCGTGGATTTCCTGCAGGACCCGCTTCTGGGCTGGATGACGGATCGGTGGTCGCACCGGGTCGGTCAGTTCGCCGGCGCCGCGCTGATCGCGCTGGCGGTCGGCTGCATCCTCGTCTTCGCGGTCGAGCCCATAGGGCCGGCCGCGTTGTGGCTGACCGCGGGGCTGCTCGTCACCTTTACCGGCTACAGCCTCGGCACCATCCTGCTCTACGGTCAAAGCGCGGCCTTCACGGCGACCGCGCAGCCGGGGGCGCAGCTTGGCCTCGCCGGGGTGCGCGAGATGGGGATTCTCGTGGGTGTCACGCTCGGTGCGGCGGGGCCTGCGCTCTTGTCCGGCGTGTCGGCATCCGGAGACGGCTATGCGCCCTTCGGCATCGCCATCGCCCTTCTGGCCCTCGTGGCCCTCGTGGTGGCGCGCCCGCTCTGGTCCAAGGCGCAGCCTGCCAACGTGCGGCTGAACTGGTCGGGGTTCATCGGCTCGGGCGGGGCGTGGCTTCTGGTCCTGGCCTTCATCAACAACCTGCCGGTCGCGGTGACGTCGACGCTGTTTCTGTTCTTTGTCGAGGACCGGCTGGGTGTGCCCAACTTCGCCGGTCCCTTCCTGATCCTCTTCTTCATTTCCGCCGGGATCAGCGCGCCGTTCTGGAGCCGGATCACGCAGCGCGTCGGTGCCCGGCGCATTCTGCCGCTGTCCATGAGCCTCGCCATCGTGGCCTTCATCGGGGCCTTCGCGCTGCCAACCGGCGCCACGCTGGCGTTCGCGGTCATCTGCGTCGCCTCGGGCGTGGCGCTGGGGGCGGACATGGTCGTGCTGTCGGCACTGTTCGCGGCGAACCTGCAACGGGCGGGGCTTCAGGCCGGGCAGGCCTTCGGGCTGTGGAATTTTTCGTCCAAGGCGACGCTCGCCATCGCCGCCGGCGTGATCCTGCCCACGCTCCAGTTCTACGGATTCCGCCCGGGTGAGCCCAACACGGCGGAGGCGCTGACGGCCCTCAACCTGAGCTATGCCATCGTGCCCTGCGTGCTCAAGATCGCCGCGATCGTGCTGGTCATGGTCATGCCGCGCCGCATCCTCGACACCGAGGGCTGAGGCGCTTCGCAGTCCACCGGCTCAGGCAGAGGCGAGGTCCGCGCCGATCCGCAGGTTGCGAAGCTTTTTCCACGTCACCTCGGGGTCGATCTTGCCGTAGCCTGCGAAGGTGCCGAAGCCGCAGTCGGTACTGGCGACCACCCTGTCCGCGCCCACGATGTCGATGAAGCGCTGGAGCCGCTGGGCCACGAGCTGCGGGTGTTCGACGTAATTGGAACAGGTGTCGATCACACCGGGCGCGAGCACCTTGTCCGCCGGGATATCCGCATCGCGCCAGACGACCCATTCATGTTCGTGGCAGGGGTTCGCGCTTTCGAACAGGATCGTGTTCGGCCGCGCCGACAGGACCACGTCGATCACCTTTTCGAGCGGGATGTCGTGATCGTGCGGCCCTTCGTAGTTGCCCCAGCACAGATGCATCCGCATCCGGTCGGCGGGCAGCCCCTCGGTCGCCGCGTTCAGCGCTTCGACATTGGCCGCAGCGATCTTGACGAACTCGTCCTCGGACATGTCCTGGTAGCCGGTGTGAGCGGACATGGCGAGGTCCGGGCAGTCGAACTGAATGTCGAGGCCCGCGTCGAGGATCGCCTCGTATTCCGGGCGCATCGCGGCGACGAGCGCCTCGAGATAGGCCTCGTGGCTCGGGTAATAGCGGTTCACCTGGAACGCCGTGATAAGGCCGGGCGAGGCCGCGTTCATGAAGGCGCGCGTGCCGTCGCCCTCGGCCTCCAGCGCCTCCTTGAAACGGCGAATGTCGTCCAGCGCGGGTTGCAGGTCGACAAGCTTCACCTCGTCGATGCAGGAGGCGCGCGTGAACTCCTGGCTGCCCATGATCGCGCTCAGTTTCTTGGCGAGGGCCGGGTGCGCGGCGAGGTCCTTGGCCGGCTTGCGGTCGATGTGTCCGCCGAACCCGCTCAGACGCTCCTGCATGTAGGTGGAATAGCCGACCTTGCCCAATTCGCCGTCGGAGACGACTGAGACGCCGGCCTCCTTCTGATGCCGGACCGCCTCGTTGATCGCGGCCTGCACGGCCTGCTCGAACTCCGCCGGGTCATAGGGCTCGCCCTTGTCCTTGGCGAGCAGAAGCCCGGACAGGTAATCGCCGCGCGGCAGGCTTCCGACATGGGTGGTTTCGATGGTCATGATGAGGTCCCGTCTGGCATCCGATTTCGTCAGGCGCCATCTGACCACCGCGCCGCGCGGAAGACAACCGGCGAAGGCGCTCGCCCTTGCGCGCGGATACCGGATGACGGAACGTGGTGCTGCACTGCGGCGTTGGGGCCCCGACGGATCAAGGAGCAATTCGATGAGCAACTGGACCAAGGAAAACATCCCGGACATGACCGGCAAACGCATTCTGATCACGGGAGGCACCTCGGGGCTGGGCAGGACCGAGACTGAAATCCTTGCGGGGACCGGGGCCGAGGTGATCGTGGCCGCGCGCAACACCGACAAGGGCGACGACGTGGTGCGCAGCATCCGCGAGGCCCGTCCCGACGCGAAGATCGAGATGCGCCAACTGGATCTTGCGAGCCTCGCCTCGATCGAGTCGTTCGCACACCGGTTCACTCAGGATTTCGACCGGCTCGACGTGCTCATCAACAACGCGGGCGTGATGGTGCCGCCCTATGGCAAGACCGAGGACGGGTTCGAACTTCAGATGGGCACCAACCATTTCGGCACCTTCGCGCTGACCGGGCGTCTCCTGCCGCTGCTTCGGCAAACGCCTGACAGCCGTGTGGTCGTGACTTCGAGCATGGCCCACCGGCAGGGTGACCCGGACCTGTCCGACCTCGACTGGACCGAGCGCAAATACAACGCGTGGCAGGCCTACGGGGATTCCAAGATCGCCAACCTCCTGTTCACCTTCGAACTGGACCGGCGTCTCGATGGCAAGGGTCCCCGCGTCATCGCGGCCCACCCCGGTTGGACCGCCACGGACCTTCAGCGGCACTCGGAGGTCGCCAACCTGCTCAACCACGTCTTTGCGATGAAGCCGGAGCAGGGTGCGCTCTCACCGCTGCGCGCCGCGACCGACCCGACTGCGACTTCGGGCGAATACTACGGCCCCACGAAGATGGGCGGAATGCGCGGCTATCCCGAACACGCCACGGCCATTCCGCGCGCCAACGACCGTGACCTCGCCGCCGAACTCTGGGCCGTATCGACCGAGCGCACCGGTGTTTCCTACGACCTCGCGGCCTGAGCCGCAGCGCGTGCCTTTTGCATTCCTTATGCGGAGCGGCCAAGAATAGGAGCCGGGCGGGAAGCCGTGGATCAGAAGGACGGGTCAGCAGGTGGTCAAGAAAACAGGTGAGGTCGCGCTGCGTCAGAACCCCCACGCGGTCAGGGAGCAGCGCGAAAAGAACCTCGAGGTCGCCATCGGGCGGCAGGTGCGCGAGTTGCGCAAGCGTCAGCGCATGACCGGGGCCGACCTCGCGGGGCTCACGGGGCTGTCCGTCGGGATGCTCTCCAAGATCGAGAACGGCGTCATCTCGCCCTCGCTCAATACCATCTCCGCGCTGGCCCACGCCTTGCGCGTGCCGCTGATCCAGCTCTTTTCCGGCTACGAGGAAACGCGGGGTTGTATGCACGTCAAGGCGGGCGAGGGGGCCGAGATCGCGCGGGAAGGCACGCGGGCGGGCCACCAGTACAACCTTCTGGGCCATATCGGGTCGAACAACTCGGGCGTGGTGGTGGAGCCGTATCTCATCACGCTCGACGAGAACTCGCATTTCCAGACGTTCCAGCACGAGGGGATCGAGTTTCTCTATATTCTCGAAGGCAGCGTGAACTATCGCCACGGCGATCAGCGCTACCTTCTGGAACCGGGAGACTCGCTCTTTTTCGACTCGGACGCGCCGCACGGGCCCGAAGACATCCGGGCGACGCCGCTCCGCTATCTCTCCATCATCACCTATCCACAGACGCGCTGACCCGTTCGCGAAGTGCCCGGTTTTTGAGCATCTGTCCCGGCGGCGTGGCAAGTCTGCGCAGGGATTGAGCAGCGCGGGACCGCTTCCCGGAATTTTCCTCTGACGGTCAAAAGTTTCTTTATGAGAAACTAGGTTTCCCTCTAATGAAGGTGCGACGACGCGGAATCGCGTCTTGGCAACGTCACGAGGAGACTACCCATGTGCGGCATTGTTGGCCTGTTTCTGAAGTCCGACGATCTGCGCCCCAAGCTGGGCGACATGCTGACCGATATGCTCATCACCATGACCGACCGCGGCCCAGACAGCGCGGGCATCGCGATCTATGGCGACGAGGCGGAGGGGCGCATCAAGGTCACCGTGCAGGCGGATGCGCCCGAGACGGCCTTTGCCGGTCTCGAGGATGCGCTTGAAGAGGCCGGCTTCGCCGCCTCCCTGAAGGTGATCGACACCCACGCGGTCGTCACGCTCCCCACCGAAGCCGAGGAGGCCGCCGTCGCCTGGCTCGAAGCGCGCGGTCTTCGGATCATGGGCGTGGGATCGACGATGGAAATCTACAAGGAGGTCGGCCTGCCGCGCGACGTCGCCGCCCGGTTCGGCCTGCGTGACATGGGCGGAAGCCACGGGATCGGCCACACGCGGATGGCCACCGAGTCAGCCGTGACGACGATGGGGGCGCACCCGTTCTCGACCGCCGACGATCAGTGCCTCGTCCACAACGGCTCGCTCTCGAACCACAACCAGATGCGCCGCAAGCTCGCGCGCAAGGGCGTGTTGACCCGTTCCGAGAACGACACCGAGGTTGGCGCGGCCTATATCTCGTCGCGCATCGCCGAGGGGGCCACGCTGGGCGAGGCGCTGGAAGGGACCATCGACGACCTCGACGGCTTTTTCACTTTCGTCACCGGCACCAAGACCGGCTTCGGCGTCGTGCGCGACCCCATTGCCTGCAAACCCGCCGTCATGGCCGAGACCGACGACTACGTCGCCTTCGCCAGCGAATACCGGGCCTTTGCCGACCTGCCGGGCATCGACGCCGCGCGGGTGTGGGAACCGGAACCCGCCACCGTCTATTTCTGGGAGCGCTGAGATGCAGAGCTTGGACATGTCCTCCGTGGACCTGCGCACGGTCAACGAGACCTTGCAGGCCGCCGCGAAATCGCAAGCCAACGCGACCTACGAAATCACCAATCCGCGCGGATCGCACGCCGTCGCGGTCGGACTCGACGGGCCGCTGTCGGTCACTGTGAAGGGGTCCACCGGCTATTACTGCGCCGGGATGAACAAGACCGCCTCGGTCCGGGTGGTGGGATCGACAGGGCCGGGCGTGGCCGAGAACATGATGTCCGGCGAAGTGGTGATCGAGGGCGACGCCTCGCAATACGCGGGCGCCACGGGTCATGGCGGCCTTCTCAACATCAAGGGCAACGCTTCGTCGCGCTGCGGCATTTCCATGAAGGGCATCGACATCGTCGTGCATGGCAACATCGGCCACATGTCCGCCTTCATGGCGCAGAAGGGCAACCTCGTCGTGCTGGGCGACGCCGGCGACGCGCTGGGCGACTCGCTCTACGAGGCGCGGCTGTTCGTGCGCGGGTCGGTCAAATCGTTGGGCGCCGACTGCATCGAGAAAGAGATGCGGTCCGAACACATCGACATCCTCAAGGACCTGCTGGACCGCGCGGGCGCGGACGCGAAGCCCGAGGAGTTCAGGCGCTACGGCTCGGCGCGCCAGCTTTACAACTTCAAGATCGACAACGTCGACGCCTACTGAGGAGCGGACCATGACCCATCAGACATTGCCCCGACAGTCCTGGACCTTCTCCAACGACATCAACTCGGAAATCCGCCGCGCGGCCGAGACGGGCATCTACGACATCCGGGGCGGCGGGACGAAACGGCGGGTGCCGCATTTCGACGACCTGCTGTTCCTCGGCGCGTCCATGTCGCGCTACCCGCTGGAGGGCTACCGCGAGAAGTGCGACACGAGCGTGACGCTGGGCACCCGGTTCGCCAAGAAGCCCATCGAGCTCAAGATCCCGATCACCATCGCGGGCATGTCCTTCGGCGCGCTCTCAGGCAACGCAAAGGAGGCGCTGGGGCGCGGCGCCACGATGGCCGGCACCTCGACCACCACCGGCGACGGCGGCATGACCGAGGAAGAGCGCGGACATTCCGAGAAACTCGTCTACCAGTACCTGCCCAGCCGTTACGGCATGAACCCCGACGACCTTCGCCGGGCGGATGCGATCGAGGTGGTCGTGGGGCAGGGCGCCAAACCCGGCGGCGGCGGGATGCTTCTGGGTCAGAAGATCACCGAGCGGGTCGCGGGGATGCGTGACCTGCCGGTGGGGATCGACCAGCGTTCGGCCTGCCGCCACCCGGACTGGACCGGCCCGGATGACCTCGAGATCAAGATCATGGAACTGCGCGAGATCACGGGGTGGGAGAAACCCATCTACATCAAGATCGGCGGCGCGCGGCCCTATTACGACACGGCGCTTGCCGTGAAGGCCGGGGCGGATGTCGTTGTGCTCGACGGGATGCAGGGCGGCACGGCGGCGACGCAGGACGTGTTCATCGAACACGTCGGCCAACCCACGCTCGCCTGTATCCGGCCCGCCGTTCAGGCGCTTCAGGACCTTGGAATGCACCGCGAAGTGCAGCTCGTCGTCTCCGGCGGCATCCGCAGTGGCGCGGACGTGGCCAAGGCGCTCGCCCTCGGGGCCGACGCGGTGGCCATCGGCACCGCCGCCCTGATCGCGCTGGGCGACAACGACCCGCAATGGGAAGAAGAATACCAAAAGCTCGGCACCACCACCGGCGCCTATGATGACTGGCACGAGGGCCGCGATCCGGCGGGCATCACCACCCAGGACCCGGAACTGGCCAAGCGGCTGGACCCGACCGCGACCGGGCGACGCCTTCGCAACTATCTCAACGTGATGACGCTGGAATGTCAGACAATCGCGCGGGCCTGCGGCCACAACCATGTGCACAACCTTGAACCCGAGGACCTGTGCGCGCTCACGATGGAAGCCGCCGCGATGGCGCAGGTGCCGCTGGCCGGCACCAACTGGTACCCCGGCAAATCCGGCTTCTAGGACGACCGCGGACGGGGTCGCTGGCCCCGCCCGCGACCAACAGGGAAAGAGGGAAAGACGATGAGCAAGCTCACGGCATTCGCCAAGAAGACAGGCGTGAAATACTTCATGGTGTCCTACACGGACCTGTTCGGGGGACAGCGGGCCAAGCTGGTGCCCGCCGCCGCCATCGCGGACATGGAGGAGGACGGGGCCGGTTTCGCAGGCTTCGCCACATGGCTCGATCTCACGCCTGCCCATCCTGACATGCTCGCGGTGCCCGATGCCGACGCGGTGATCCAGCTCCCGTGGAAGCCCGAGGTCGCCTGGGTCCCGGCCGATTGCGTGATGGAGGGCGCGCCGGTCGATCAGGCCCCGCGCAACGTGCTCAAGCGTATGGTGGCCGCCGCAGCAGACTCCGGCCTCAGGGTCAAGACCGGGGTGGAGGCCGAATTCTTCCTCCTGTCGCCGGAGGGCGTCACGATCTCGGACCCGTTCGATACCGCCGAGAAACCCTGTTACGACCAGCAGGCGGTGATGCGCCGCTATGACGTGATCGCGGAAATCTGCGATTACATGCTGGAGCTGGGCTGGGGCCCCTACCAGAACGACCACGAGGACGCGAACGGGCAGTTCGAGATGAACTGGGATTTCGACGACGCGCTCGTCACCGCCGACCGCCATTCGTTCTTCAAGTTCATGGTCAAGAGCGTGGCCGAAAAGCACGGGCTGCGCGCCACCTTCATGCCCAAGCCCATCGAGGGGCTGACGGGCAACGGCTGCCACGCTCATATCTCGGTCTGGGACATGGACGGCAAGACCAACGCCTTTGCCGGCGACGGCGGCGGGCAGATCGGCGAGGTGGGGCTGTCCGAGCAGGGCGGTCAGTTCCTCGGCGGCATCATGAAACATGCCGAGGCGCTGGCGGCGATCACCAACCCGACCGTGAACAGCTACAAGCGCATCAACGCGCCGCGCACCATGTCCGGCGCGACCTGGGCGCCCAACACTGTCACCTGGACCGGCAACAACCGCACCCACATGGTGCGCGTGCCGGGGCCGGGGCGCTTCGAGCTGCGCCTGCCGGACGGGGCGACGAACCCCTATCTCCTGCAAGCCGTCATCATCGCGGCCGGCCTATCCGGCATCAAGTCCAAGGCCGATCCGGGCAAGCGCTACGACATCGACATGTATGCCGAGGGCCATACCGTCACGGACGCGCCGCGCCTGCCGCTCAACATGCTCGACGCGGTGCGCGCCTTCGACAATGACGCGGAACTCAAGTCGATGCTGGGCGACGGTTTCGCCGCCTCCTACGTCAAGATGAAGCATCAGGAGTGGAATTCGTTCGTCTCGCATTTCTCCCGCTGGGAGAAAGAGAACACGCTCGACATCTGAACGCGGGGAGTGCGCCCTGCCGGGGAGAAGACCCATGACATTCTCGGGACTGCGCGTCGTGAAGGAGGCGCTGACCGGCCACAAGGGCTGGAAACCGCTCTGGCGCAATCCGGAGCCGAAGCCCTCCTATGACGTGGTCGTCGTGGGCGGCGGGGGTCATGGCCTCGCCACCGCCTACACCCTCGCCGCGACCTACGGGATCACCAATGTCGCTGTGCTGGAAAAGGGTTGGCTCGGTTCGGGCAACATCGGACGCAACACGACGATCATCCGGTCGAACTACCTCCTGCCCGGCAACCAGCCGTTCTACGAGTTCTCGATGAAGCTGTGGGAGCGGCAGGAGCAGGACCTCAATTTCAACTCGATGGTCAGCCAGCGCGGGATCATCAACCTGTTTCACACCGATGGACAGCGCGACGCCTACCGCCGCCGCGGCAACGCGATGCACCTGTCGGGCGCGGACGGGCGGCTTCTGACACGCGAGGAACTGCGCGAGAAGGTGCCGTTCCTCAACTTCGACAACGCGCGGTTCCCGATCAAAGGCGGGCTGATGCAGAGCCGCGCGGGCACGGCGCGTCACGATGGCGTTGCGTGGGGCTATGCCCGCGCCGCCGATATGCGCGGCGTGGACATCATCCAGAATTGCGAGGTGACGGGCTTCCGGATGGAGGGTGGCCGCGTCACCGGGGTCGAGACGACACGCGGCACCATCGGGGCCGGGAAGGTCGGCGTCGCCGTGGCCGGATCGTCCTCACGCGTCATGGCGATGGCGGGAATGCGCCTGCCGATCGAGAGCCACGTCTTGCAGGCCTTCGTCTCCGAAGGGCTGAAGCCGACCATCCCGGGCGTCGTCACCTTCGGCGCCGGGCATTTCTACGTCAGCCAGTCCGACAAGGGCGGGCTGGTCTTCGGCGGCGATCTCGACGGCTACAATTCCTATGCCCAACGCGGCGGCCTGCCCACGGTCGAGGATGTGATCGAGGGGGGCATGGCGCTCATGCCGATGATCGGACGGGCGCGGCTCTTGCGGTCATGGGGCGGGATCATGGACATGTCGATGGACGGCTCGCCCATCATCGACCGCACCCATATCGACGGGCTCTATTTCAACGGCGGCTGGTGCTACGGCGGGTTCAAGGCAACGCCGGCCTCCGGTTATGCCTTCGCCCATCTCCTCGCCACCGACACGCCGCACGAAACCGCGCGCGCCTATCGCTTCGACCGGTTCGCACGCGGGCATGTGATCGACGAAAAGGGCGTCGGCGCCCAACCCAACCTGCATTGAGAAGGCATCCATGCTGATCCCTCACCCGCTGCTCGGAGCGCGCGATGCGCAGGAGTTCACCTACCTCGGTGACGCGTCCCTGATGGACCGTCCCGACCCGAACGGGCCAGAGGCCGAGGCGGCCTTCTGCGACTACGTCTTCCTGCGCGACAACCCGGCGGGCGTGCACCGCGAGCTTTGGTTTCACGAGCAGGGGGACCGGTCGTGGCTGGTGGTCACGCGCGACACGGTCACCCATGAAATCCTCGGTGCCGAACTGGCGCGGGACGTGAAGCGGGGGGCGCAGACATGACCCGGCTCACCGGCGGTCTGATCGACCGCGAAAAGCCGCTCGACTTCACCTTCGACGGGCGGTCCTACTCGGGCTACGCGGGCGACACGCTTGCCGCCGCCCTGATGGCGAACGGCGTGGACCTGATCGGGCGGAGCTTCAAGTATCACCGCCCGCGCGGCGTGCTCTCCGCCGGGTCGGAAGAGCCCAACGCCCTCGTCACCCTGCGCGACGGCGCGCGGGCGGAACCCAACACGCGGGCGACGGTGGCGGAGCTTTATGCGGGCCTCACGGCACGCTCGCAAAACCATGTCGGGTCGCTCGAACGCGATCTGCTGGCCGTGAACGACCTCCTGTCGCCGCTCTTCGCTGCGGGGTTCTATTACAAAACCTTCATGTGGCCGCGCACCTTCTGGGAAAAGCTCTACGAACCGGCGATCCGCCGCGCCGCGGGTCTGGGTGCGCTGTCGATGGAGCCGGACCCGGACGCTTACGACAAGGGGTTCCTGCATTGCGATCTACTGGTCATCGGCGCGGGTGCGGCAGGGCTGATGGCCGCGTTGACGGCGGGGCGGGCCGGGGCAAAGGTGATCCTCGCGGATGAGGATATGCGGCCCGGCGGGCGGCTGCTGGCCGAGAGCGACTTGTTGAACGACGCCCCCGCGCACGAGTGGGTCCGGGCGGTGCGCGCCGAACTCGCGTCCTTCCCGAACGTGCGGTTCATGCCGCGCACCACGGTTTTCGGCGTTTACGATCACGGCATCTACGGTGCGGTGGAACGGGTGGCGGACCACCTGCCCACACCCGGTGACGGGGTGCGCCAGACGTTCTGGCGGATCACCGCGAAACGCGCGGTTCTGGCGGCAGGCGCGATCGAGCGGCACATCCCCTTTGCCGACAACGACCGGCCCGGCATCCTGCTTGCGGGTGCGATGCGGGCCTATGCGAACCGTTGGGCGACGCTGCCGGGTCGCGCGGGCGCACCTGTCGCGGTGTTCACCAATGGCGACGACGGGCACCGCACGGCGCGCGACCTCGTGGCCAAGGGCGTGCCTGTGCTGGGCGTCGTCGACACGCGCGAAGATGCGCAGGCCTTTGGTGACTACGAGGTTTTCCGGGGCGCGACCGTCACCGGCACGCGCGGTCGGCGTGGGTTGCGCGCGATCCAGATCACGCGCGGCGCCACGGCCACATGGCACGACGTGGGCGCGCTGGGCGTCGCGGGCGGCTGGAACCCCAATGTCCACCTCGCCTCGCACCATCGCGGGCGGCCCGTTTGGAAAGCCGATCTCCTCGCCTTCGTGCCGGGTGCGGACGGGCCGAAGGGCCTTTTCCCGGCCGGAGCGGTCGCAGGACGGGGCGGCACCGCCTCGGCGCTGGCGGATGGGGTTCGCGCGGCGACGACGGCCCTTGCCGATATCGGCATGACCGCCCCCAAGGTCGCGCTTCCAGAGGCCAGCGATGTCCCGCACGCGCAGGCCGCGTTCTGGCACGTCCCCGGCAAACGCCGTGCCTGGGTCGACTTTCAGAATGACGTGACGGTCAAGGACATCGCGCTCGCCCATACCGAAAACATGCGCTCGGTGGAGCATCTCAAGCGCTGGACCACGCTGGGCATGGCGACGGATCAGGGCAAGACGTCCAACATCGCCGCCCTCGCGGTGATGGCGGAGCAGACCGGCCAGACGATCCCCGGGACCGGAACGACGATCTTCCGCCCACCCTATACCGGCGTCTCCCTGTCGGTGCTAGGCGGCGGGGATACCGGCAAGCATTTCCGGCCCACGCGCCTCACTCCGACGCATGACTGGGCGGCGGCGCAGGGTGCGACTTTCGTCGAGGTCGGACCTTGGATGCGCGCGCAGATGTTTCCCCGCGCGGGCGAGGGCCACTGGCGCGAAACGGTGGATCGGGAGGTCACGGCGGTCCGCTCCGCCGTCGGCATCTGCGACGTGACCACACTGGGCAAGATCGACGTGCAGGGGGCCGATGCGGCCGAGTTCCTCAACCGCGTCTACGCCAACATGATGGCGACGCTGAAGGTCGGGCGGGTGCGCTACGGCCTGATGCTGCGCGAGGACGGGCATCTCTACGATGACGGCACCTGCGCCCGGCTGGGCGAAGATCACTTCGTGGTCACGACCACCACGGCCAACGCGGGCGCGGTCTATCGCAACATGGAATTCGCCCGCCAGTGCCTCTGGCCCGACCTGGACGTTCAGCTCATCTCGACCACCGATGCCTGGGCGCAGATCGCCGTGGCCGGGCCCAAGTCGCGCGCGCTCCTTGAGCGGATCGTGGACGACACCGACCTGTCGAACGAGGCCTTCCCCTTCATGGCCTGTGCCGCGCTCACAATCTGCGGCGGCCTTCGCGCGCGGCTTTTTCGCATCTCGTTCTCGGGCGAACTGGCCTATGAACTGGCCGTGCCCGCCCGCTACGGCCATGCGCTCATGGAACGCTTGGCCGAACGAGGGGCGGACCTCGGTGTCACACCATACGGCACCGAAGCTTTGGGGGTGCTCCGGATCGAGAAGGGCCACGCCACCGGGGCCGAGATCACCGGGCAGACCACCGCCTCGATGCTCGGACTGGGCAGGATGGTCTCGGCCAAGAAGGACGCCCTCGGCGCGGTCATGTCGCGGCGCGAAGGGCTGGCGGCTGAGGCTTGGCGACTGGTGGGGCTGAAACCTGTGGGGGGTGACGGGCCGATCCTGGCCGGGTCGCACCTGTTCACCGAGGGTGCGGTCCGCACCTTGGACACGGATCAGGGCTGGGTCACATCGGCCTGCTACTCGCCCAATCTCGGCCGCCATATCGCGCTCGGCTACCTCGAACACGGCGACACGCGCATGGGCGAGCGGATCGTCGCGGCCAACCCGCTCGAAGGGCAGGAAATGGCGGTCGAAGTCGTCTCGCCCGATTTCGTCGATCCTGAAGGAGTGCGTCTGCGTGACTGACCTGACCCCCGTAACGGCCCTCGGCGCCTCGACCGCGCGGCGTGAAAGCTTCGGCCCGCTTACCATCACCGAGGTCCCCGATGTCGGCCTCGCCTCGCTCGCGCTGCGGCAGGGGCAGGCCGTGCCCACGCCCTTCGGCCTGACCTTGCCCGCACCGGGACGGGCGGTCACGGGCAAGACGGCGTCCGCCTTCTGGACCGGGCCGGATCAATGGATGATCGAGGGGCCGGGGCAGGGCGAGGCGGATTTCGCAGCACGGGTGCGGGACGAAGCGCCGGGCTGCATCGTCACCGAGCAGACCGACGGTTTCGTGGTCGTCGAGATTACGTCCGACGCGGGCGCGGCCCCGCTCGAGGCGCTCATGGAAATGCTGGTGAACGTCGACCCCGGGACGTTCGGCCCGGGGCAGGCGACCCGCACCGCCATGCATCACCTGACGGTCTTTCTCCTGCGACGGGCCGAGGACCGGCTTTCGGTTCTCGTCATGCGCAGTTTCGCGCGCGCCGCCTGGCACGCGCTGGCCGAGACCGCCGGACGGCAGGCCCGCTAGACCGCCCGCGTCAGCCCGAAACGTCGAGCCCGTCGCGGAAGTCGTTCCACCCGGCATCGACGGACGATGGCGTGTCCAGCCAGTGCTGGAGCGGCCCGCCCGTCACCGGATCGGTCGCCGGGATGGGCAGCGACATGATGAGCTTGGCGGCGGCGCGGAAGTCGGCGTCGCTCACGAATTCTTCCTGGATGTTGTCCCAGTCGCGGCCCTCGGGGTAGCCCCCGATGACCATCACGTCGTCGGAATTGCCCGTCATGGCGTGCGATACGCCCGCCGGCATCACCACCACGTCGCCCGCCTCGACCCGGACCTGCGTGCCGCCCTTGCCGAACAGCTCCAGCTCCATCCAGCCGTCGGCGACGCCGAGGCATTCGTGGGTCGTCGAATGGAAGTGGTGATAAAGGTAAATGCCCGGATAGTGCCAGTTGTTGAGCCACCCGTTTGTCTGGAACCGGCCGCGCACGGCGTCCATGCCGCCGCCCGGAACGCCGCCGCGATGGATGAGCAGCGGAAAGCGGCTGTTGGGCACGCGGCCTCGCGGCATCGATGTATGTACTTCAATATTGCTGGTCATGAATGTCCTCCCCTTACCCATGCGTAACATGGAAACGACAAGGGGCGACTCGCGCCGCCCCTTGTCATTCGATCAGTTGCCACCCCAGGCGCCGGGGTAGTTGGCCATGTCCTCGCACCCGCACATGGCGTAGTGCAGCGGCGGCATCGCCGGGTTGACGTACTCGTCAAGGTTGTCCTGCGTGATGGCCGGTTGCGGCAGCACCCACTCCGGACCCGGCAGCGCCTCGCCCTCGATCACACGGGCCGCGGCGATAACCGCAGTGCGCCACTGGAACGTCGGATAGGTCGGCGCGATGGCGGTGAGGCCCTCGTCCTGCCACTTGCGCAGGAAGTCCTGCTGATCCTCGCCCACGAAGACGGGGATCTCGTAGCCGGAATCTTCGAACGCTTCGATGGCGGCCACGGCAGTCGCACCCGCATCCATCCACACGGCGTCGATATTGCCGCGCATCAGGTAGTCTTCCACGATGGATTTGGTCTTGGCATTGTCCCCATCGGTGAACTCGGCACCCACGATGTTCAGACCGGCTTCGTCGAGAATGCGGCGACCGGCGGAATAGCGGGTCTCGAGCACGTCAACGCCCGGAAGAATGCGCAGCATCAGGACGTCCGCCCCTTCTTCCACATTCTCGGCGATGAACTCGGCGCCTTGAATGCCGAAGCCGTAGCCACCGACGGGGTGCACGAACGTGACCGGGCAGTCGGTGTTCACGCCTCGGTCGAAGACGATGACCGGCATCGCCTCACAGGCACGTTCGACCGCGGGGGTCAGCGCCGCCGTGGTGTTGGGCGACACGATCATCACGTCGCAGTCACCGCCTGCGAGCAGGTCGTCGATGTCGGCGATCTGCTTGTCGTCCGACCCTTCGGCGTCGACATGGATGAACTCGGCGATCGAGTCGTGGTTTTCGACCTCTTCGGTCATGTTGGTATAGCCCACGACCCGCCACGGGTTGTTCACCCCCGCGTTCGAAAAGCAGACCGTCGCCGGGCCTTCGATGCCCAGATCGGCGGTCTCGACCATGCCGTCACCGATATGCTGAAGCCACGGCTGGCCTTCGGGGCCCATCGGCTCGGCCTGCAACTGCTCCTGCTGTTTTGCGAATTCCTCCGGGTCGTCGAAGTTCTGGGCGTGAAGGGGCGCAAGGCTGAGGGCCAGCGCTCCCGTCGCCATCAGGAAATGTTTCATCTCTCTCTCCCTAGTGGTTGGGGGGACGCACACAGGCGCACCCCTCAGGTTCCCGTCTGTTTCCTTCGGTGCATGGCGAGCGCGACGGCCGCGATCAGAATAAGGCCCTGCACCACCTGCCGGACGGGTTGCGGCAGGCCGAGGAAGTTCAGAAGTGTGAAAATGGCGGTGAGCGCGAGCGCGCCCCCGACGGCGGCAGGAACAGAACCCCTGCCACCCAGGAGTTGCGCGCCGCCCAACACGGCGGCCGTAATGGCTTGAAGCTCGTATCCGGTGCCCACGTCGGTCGACACGCCCGCGAAGCCACCCAGAAGGATGCCCGCGATCGCGCCCGACAGGCCCGAAAGCATGAAGGCGGTGACGCGCACGCGGTTCACGGCGACACCGGCCAGCCGCGCGGCCACCGGGTTGTCGCCGATGGCGTGGACATGACGGCCAAGGTTGGTGCGGTGCATGAGCCAGGCGAAAAGGCCGACGACCACCACCAGCACGATGACCGATATGGGGATGAACCGGACCAGCGGAACGTCGCGGATCAGCTCGCGCCCGAAAAAGCGGAACGTGTCGGGCAGGTAGCCGCGCGGGGCACCGCCGGACCACAGGAACGCCACGCCGTTGAGCGTGATCATCATGCCCAGCGTGGCGATCAGCGACGGCACGCGCAGGAAACACACGATCAGCCCGTTCAAGGCCCCGACGCCCAGCCCGATCCCCAGCATTACCGGGATCACCCAGTAGGTCGCGGTCGGATCGTTGTTCGTGAGCATCGAGGAGCCGACCACGACCAGCGTGATGAGCGAGCCGACCGAAAGATCGAAGCCGCCCGAGGTGATGACATAGACCTGCCCAGCGGCAAGGATCGCCAAGGGTGCCGCGCGTTTGAGGAAATTCATGTAACCCGTCGGCTCGACGAACCCCGGATTCATGAAGATGATCGCGACGATCAGGGCCGCCAGCAGAATCCAGACCGGATTGATCTGCGGCAGGCGCCGCTTTGCGTTCTGGGTGTCGGGCCGGTCCGTCATGCCACGATCCTCTTCGACCGGATGGCATAGAACGCCACGGCGGCGACGATGATGATGCCGCGCAGCACCTGCTTGGCGAAACTGTCGACGCCAGCGATGTTGAAGACGCTGTCGATGAGCGAGAAGATCAGCATCCCCGCCATCGTCCCCCAGATGCCGCCACGTCCACCGGCCAGCACGGTGCCGCCGATCACCACGACCGCAATGCTTTCGAGGTCATAGACCCCGTCCGACCCGATCCACGGCGCGCCCGAGCGCAGGCGGGAGGCGAGGTAGAGGCCCGCGATGGCCGCGCAGACCGAGCAGATGACGTGGGAGAGGACCACGATCCGCCCGGTCTTGATGCCCGCGAACCGCGCGGCCTCTTCGTTGCCGCCGACCGCGTACATGTCGGAGCCGAACTTGGTGAATTTCAGCACGGCCCACGCGATCACCGCCATCGCGGCGAGGAACAGGAGCGCCAGCGGGAACGGCCCGACCTCGCCATAGGCGAAGACCTGAAACGCCTCCGGCACTTCGCCTGCGAAGTTCGACACGAAGGCCGACAGGCACCCCTGAATGATAAGGCTCATCCCCAGCGTCGCGATCAGCGGATTCACCTTGAGCCCGCTCACGACGAGCCCGTTGGTCACACCGACCACCCCGCCAAGCGCGACAGCCGCCAGCACGGCGGGCACGATCATGGCGGGCGAGCCGTCCATCACGACCGAGGCCAGAACGGCGGTGGCCGAGATCAGGCTCGCCACGCTCAGGTCGATGGAGGCCACGAGGATCACGAACGTCTGGCCGATGGCTGTGATCCCAAGCGCGATGGAGCGCCCGAGAATGGCGATGAGATTGTCGAAGGTCAGGTACTGCGCCTGATCGGTGGCGAGCGCGATGCCGACGTAGATGACGAACGCGCCCACCAACAGGATGAGCGGCGCCCAGCGTTCAAAGCGAAAGCCGGTTTTGCGGGGCGGGGCATCCTCGGCGATGCTCATGCCGCCACCTCCCCCTCGCCGGTCGCGGCGTGCATGATGTCCTGCTCGCTCGCGCCGTGGCCGAACTCGGCGGTGATGCGCCCCTCCTGCATGACCAGCACGCGGTCGGCGGCGCCGATGACTTCGGGCAGGTCGGACGAGATCATCAGGATGCCAGCGCCCTCGCGGGCAAGGTCGCGCATCAGGTGATAGATGCCCGCCTTGGAATTCACGTCGATGCCCCGCGTCGGCTCGATGAAGATCAGGAGCTTGGGGCGCATCGACAGCCAGCGGGCAACGATGGCCTTTTGCTGGTTTCCGCCCGACAGCGCGCGGATGTCCTGATCGTAAGACGCCGCGCGGATCTCCATGTGATCCAGCAGATCGTCCATGCGCCCGGTATCGGCATTCGCGTTGCGCCGGTCGCTTGCCCAGAGCGGCGCGAAGGCACGCGATGTCAGCATCCCGTTGTCCCGTACGGACTGCATGAGGACGAGGCCCTCGCTCTTGCGGTCGCCCGGCAACAGGCCGACGCCGCCGGTGATTGCCGCCCGCGGGTTGCGAAAGGACACCGCCGCGCCGTTCAACGTCACCTCGCCGTGGTCGAAGGGCGTCTCACCGAACAGCGCCATCGCGAGCGCGACGCGCCCCGCGCCCTGTATCCCGGCAAGCCCCACGATCTCGCCCGCGCGCACGTCGAGGTCGATGTCATGCAGCACCGTGTTCCCAGCGCCGCGCACGGTGAGGACGGTCTCGCCGATTTCTTCGGGCGTGGCGGGCGGCGCGTAGAAATCCTCGATGTCGCGTCCGACCATCGCACGCACGATGGCATCCGGCGCGGGCACCGCGTCGAACCGCGCCGCGACCTCGCCGTCCTTGAGAACCGTGACCCGGTCGGCCAGCCGCGTGATCTCACGCATCCGGTGGGTGATATAGATGATCGCGACGCCACGGTCGCGCAGCGTATCGACGGTGGTGAAAAGCTCCTCGCATTCCGCCTCGTTCAGCGCGGCGGTCGGCTCGTCCATCACGACGACACGGGCACCGGTCGAAACGGCCTTCGCGATCTCGACCACCTGCTGCGTGGCCACGTCCAGCTCACCTACCGTGCGGTCCGGGTCGATGCGCCCGGCGGCGGCGAAGAGCGCAAGCACTTCCTTTGTCTCGGCCCGCATCTTCGCCCCGTCGATCAGGCCGAAACGGGTGCGCGGCTCACGCCCCAGAAACAGGTTCTGCGCCACGGTCCGTTCGGGCAGCAGCGAAAATTCCTG
Organism: Maritimibacter sp. UBA3975; assembly: GCF_002384975.1. Lineage (NCBI taxonomy): Bacteria > Pseudomonadati > Pseudomonadota > Alphaproteobacteria > Rhodobacterales > Roseobacteraceae > Maritimibacter > Maritimibacter sp. UBA3975. The sequence continues at coordinate 83,840 of NZ_DGCP01000011.1, read as the reverse complement.
GTAAATCACGGCGATCCCGGCGCGCAACGACTCCACCGGATGTGCGAAATGGACCGCTTCGCCGCCCACATGCACCGCGCCGCTGTCGGCGTGATAGACGCCCGACAGGATCTTGATGAGCGTCGATTTTCCCGCCCCGTTTTCCCCCACGAGCGCGTTCACCTCACCCGGCCGCACGTCGAAACTCACGTCCGAGAGCGCCCGAACGCCCGGGAAGGTCTTGGTGATGCCGCGCATTTCGATCACGGGGTCGGTCATGCGGCCTCCCACGCGCGGCGGATGGTGTCGTGGCTTTCGCGAAACAGCGTCTCGAAGTCGGGAAACAGTGGACGCCAGACGCGGGTGGCGGCGGCCAGCTCCGGCACGCCCGCGCCGAAGGCTTCGACCACGACATGCCCGTCGAAGCCGGTGTCCCGTACCGTCTTCAGAATTCCGGTAAAGTCGATCTGTCCGCGGCCCACGACCCCGCGGTCGTTCTCTGAGACATGCAGCACATGCAACTTGTCGCCCAGATGGCGGATCGCGTCGTGCTGGTCCCGCTCCTCGATATTGGCGTGGAAGGTGTCGTACATGATGCCGAAGGCGGGGTGGCCCACCCGGTCGGCATAGGCCCGCGCCTGATCCATCGTGTTCAGGAAATAGGTCTCGAACCGGTTGAGATGTTCGAGGGCGAGGATGTAGCCGCCCTTCGCCGCACGTTCGGCCATCGCGCGATGCGCTTCGACCCCCCAAGCGATCTCGTCTTCCGTCGGCCCCTGTCCGGTGAAATGCCCCATCGGCGCGTGGAACGGCCCGCCGATGGTCTCGGACCCCAGTGCCTCGGCGCAGTCCTGAATCCATGACAGGTGGTCCAGCCCGCGCTGGCGCACGGCGGCGTCCGACGACAGCGGGTTCGCGTCCGGGTCCGGCACGATCGAGGTCTGCGCCCGGCTCAGCCCCAGCGCGTCGAGCTTGCCGCCGAGCCACGCATAATGGTCGGGGTCGCCGCGCATCACCGGGATCTCGACATGGTCATAGCCGATCTCGGCGATCCGTTCGATCTGCGGAAGATGCTCGTCCTCGATGTGACCGCCGAGGCAGAGGAGGTTGATACCCAGTTTCATGGTGTCACCCAGCTGCTGTCATTTGCCGAGGACCGCACGCAGGCCTCGATGAACCGCATCCCGTCCAGCCCGTCCTCGATGGTCGGAAAAAGCAGGTCGTCGGGCAACGGCGCGCCTTCCCGCCGCGCTTGGATCGCCTGCGCCGCCGCGGTGTAGAGGTTCGCGAAGGCTTCCAGATAGCCCTCCGGATGCCCGCCGGGGATGCGGCTCGCGGTTGTGTTTCCCGCCGTCGCGCCCGCGCCGTTCCGGGTGAGAAGCCGCTTGGGTTCGCCGAAAGGCGTGAACCAGAGCGTATTGGGCTCTTCCTGAGACCATTCCAGCCCGCCCGCGTCACCAAAGACGCGCAGGCGCAGCCCGTTCTCGTTGCCCGGTGCCACCTGACTGCACCAGAGCATGCCCTTCGCGCCGCCCTGCCAGCGCAACATGACATGCGCGTTGTCGTCGAGCGTGCGGCCCGCGCCGAACGCATCCAGATCGGCGGCCAGCCGGTCGAGCGTCAGGCCCGACACGAAACAGGCGAGGTTGTAGGCATGTGTCCCGATATCGCCGATGGAACCACCGGCCCCCGAGCGTGCCGGATCGACGCGCCACTCGGCCTGTTTGCCCTCGGCCGGACCGGTCATCCAGTCCTGCACATATTCGACATTCACCAGCCGGAGCTTGCCCAGGTCGCCCGCCGCGATCATCTCGCGCGCCTGACGGATCATCGGGTAGCCCGTGTAATTGTGCGTGAGCATGAACAGCGCGTCGGAGTGGCGCGCGGCCTCGGCCAGTCGCGCGGCATCCTCCATCGTGGCCGTCAGCGGCTTGTCGCAGATGACGTGGATTCCGCGTTCGAGAAAGGCGATGGCGGCGTCGGCGTGAACATGGTTCGGGGTGACGATGGCCACCGCTTCGATCCCGTCGTCGCGCGCCGCCTCGGCCTCGGCCATCTGCGCGAAGTCGTCATAGCTGCGGGCCAGCCCCAGCGCCTCGGCGCTTGCCCGCGCCCGCTCGGGCGTGGAACTCAGCGCGCCGGCGACCAGCGTGTAATGCCCGTCGAGCCGCGCGGCGATCCGGTGGACGCCGCCGATGAAAGCATCACCGCCGCCGCCGACCATTCCAAGCCTGATCGGTGCGTTCGCCATGTCAACCCCCCAGTCCCAGCATCCTGCGGTTCGCCGCGTCATCCGCGCCGCCATCCGCGAAATCGTCGAAGGCGCGTTCGGTCACGCGGATGATGTGGTCGCGCACGAACTGCGCCCCTTCGCGCGCCCCGTCCTCGGGGTGTTTCAGCGCGCATTCCCATTCCACGACCGCCCAGCCGTCGAAGCCCATCGTCGTGAGCTTCGAGAAGATCGCGCCGAAATCGACCTGTCCGTCACCGGGGCTGCGGAAGCGCCCCGCACGGTTCGCCCAGGACTGATAGCCGCCATAGACGCCTTGCTTACCCGTCGGATTGAACTCGGCATCCTTGACGTGAAACATCCCGATCCGCTCGGCGTAGTCGTCGAGGTTGGCGATATAGTCGAGGCATTGCAGAACGTAATGCGACGGGTCGTAAAGCATCTTGGCCCGCGCGTGCTGATCCACCCGGTCGAGAAACATCTCGAAGGTGACGCCGTCATGCAGGTCTTCGCCCGGATGGATTTCGAAACAGATGTCGACACCGTTGTCCTCGGCATGGTCGAGGATCGGACGCCAGCGTTTCGCCAGTTCATCGAAGGCGGCCTCGACCAGTCCCTCTGGCCGCTGCGGCCACGGATAGACGTATGGCCAGGCCAGCGCCCCGGAGAACGCGCCCAGTGCGGTGAGGCCGAGGTTCTTCGACGCATCCAGCGCCAGCTTCACCTGGCGCTCCGCCCATGCCTGCCGCGCCTTGGGATCACCGTGGACCGAGGCGTCCGCGAAACCGTCGAAGGCGATGTCATAGGCCGGATGAACCGCGACAAGCTGGCCCTGAAGATGGGCGGACAACTCGGTCACGACGATCCCGTTCTCGGCGGCCTCGCCCTTGAACGTGTCGCAGTAATCGCGCGAGGTCGCAGCCTTTTCGATGTCGAAAAGCCGGTCGTCCCAGCTCGGCACCTGCACGCCGTCATAGCCGCAGTCGCCCGCCCAGCGTGTGATTTCGCGCCACGAATTGAACGGGGCTTCGTCCGACGCGAACTGCGCCAGGAACAGGGCGGGACCCTGAATCGTCTTCATGTAACCTCCCAACGGCCCCGTCTCCCGCAGGGCCTTGTGCGGCGGCACCGTCCTCCCGGCACCGCAGCAATGTATGAAATCGATTACATCTGATTCACTCCTCGTTTGCAATGAAAAATGTAATCGATTAACAAGCCACGGGGTTCAGGAGACGACATGAGAGCACGCGCAAGGATCAAGGACGTGGCCTCGCTCGCTGGCGTCTCCACGGCCACGGTAAGCCGGGCGCTGTCTTCGCCCGACACCGTCGGACCGGCCACCCGCGAAAAGGTCATGGAGGCGGTCAAGGCCACGGGCTACCGCATCAACGCCGCCGCCCGCGACCTGCGCCAGCGCCGCGCCCGGTCCATCCTGATCCTCGCCCCGGACCTGTCCAACACCTTCTTCGGCAAGATCTTCGCCGCGATCCAGGAAGAGGCGAGCGACGTGGGGCTCACGGTCCAGATCTCCGACAGCCGCATCGGGCGCGACCGTCTGCTGTCACTGGGCTACGACGGGCGGGCCGACGGGATCGTGCTGCTCGACGGGGGCATCGACCCGGAGGTCGTGAACGGCTGGAAGCTGCCGCTGGTGCAGTTGTCCGAATGGAATGACGAATACCGCGCGCCACGCCTCGGGATCGACAACCGGGCTGCCGCGCGGCTCGCCGTGGATCACCTCGCCGACCTCGGACACCGCGACATCCTGCATGTCAGCGGCCCGGGCGAGAACGTGCTCGGCGTCGAGCGGCAGGAGGGCTTTCTGATGGCCGCCGCTGACCGCGGGATGACCGCGACGGTCTTTCCCGGTGCCTTCACGCTGGAAGCCGGGGCACAGGCCGCGCGGCACTGGGCGGCGCTGGCGACCCGTCCGACCGCCGTTTTCTGCGCCTCCGACGAATGTGCGCTTGGCTTCATCTCGGAATGCGTCCACGCCGGGTTCGACGTGCCCAGTGACGTGAGCGTCGTGGGCTTCGACGACATCGACTTCGCCGACCGGTTCCTGCCCGCGCTCACCACGATCCGCCAGCCTCGCGCGGATATGGGCCGGGCCGCGGCGGCGCGCATCATCCAGATGGTCGAGGGCCGCGCGGCGGGGTCGGACAATGTCGATGCGCTCCCCACCGAACGGCTGGAGCCCGCACTGATTATCCGGTCCAGCACCGGCACACCCAAACGCAAGCCGGGCGCGCCGGCCTGATCGGGTCACGCGGCGGGTGGTTTCCCGCCGGTCCGTGCTGTCCTGACATCGCTCGCATGGCGCAGCCCCCGCAGCCATGTATGGTGGCGCCATGACCCTCATACGCCTCATCGCCGCGCTCTGCCTCATCGCCACCGCCGCCGGCGCACAGGATCGCGACGCGGTGGAACGACAGTTCCGCGCATGGCTCGGGTCCACGATCTGGCCCGAAGCCGCGTCGCGCGGCGTGTCGAGGCCGACGTTCGATGCGGCCTTCGACGGCGTGACCCTCAACTGGGATCTGCCCGACCTCGTCCCGCCCGGCACCACGCCCGAAACGCCCGAGGCGCAACGCCAGGCGGAGTTCGGGTCGCCCGGAAAATACTTCAACCGCAACGGGCTGGATGGCGCGACCTCGGTAGGGCGGGTGATGGCCGCCCGCCATGCCGAAGCGCTTGCGGCCGCCGAAGCCGCGACCGGCGTTCCGGGGCGCATCGTGCTCGGCGTCTGGGGGCGTGAGAGCGGATATGGCCGGGTGCCGATCCGTTATGACGCCTTCGAGGTGCTGGGCACCAAGGGTTTCATGAGCACCCGCGCGGCCTATTTCACGCAAGAGCTTCTGGCGGCGCTCGAAATCGCCGAAGCGGGCCACCGGGCGCCCCGCAGCATGAAAAGCAGTTGGGCGGGGGCACTGGGCCAGCCGCAGTTCATGCCGACCAGCTTTCTCGACTACGCGACCGACGGCGACGGGGACGGCGACCCCGACATCTGGACCTCCGAAGCCGACACCATCGCCTCCATCGCCGCCTACCTCGCCCGCCACGGCTGGGTGGCCGGGCGCGACTGGGGGTTCGAGGTGCGCGTCCCCGACAGCGTGAGCTGCACGCTCGAAGGCCCCGATCAGGGCCGCACCATCGCCGCATGGGCGGACATGGGAATTACGCGGGTCAGCGGACGGCCCTTTCCCGAGCATGAGCGGGCAGGCGAAGGCTACCTGATGATGCCCGCAGGCCGAAAAGGCCCGGCATTCATCGTGACACCGAATTTCTATGTCCTGAAGGACTACAACACGAGCGACCTCTACGCGCTGTTCGTGGGGCATGTGGGCGACCGCATACGCTACGGTATGGGCGACTTTTCGGCGCCGTGGGGCGAGGTCGGCGGGCTCTTGCGCTCCGACATCGCCGACATGCAGCGCGCGCTGGTGGCGCAGGGGCATGACGTGGGCGGCGTGGACGGGCTTCCCGGCTACAAGACCCGCCGTTCGATCGGGCGCTGGCAAGAGGCGACAGGCCGCAACCCGACCTGTTTTCCCGAGGCGGACATGACGGACACGCTCGCCCGCTGACCCTCAGGCCCCGATGATCGCGAACGCGGCCCAGTAGCTCGGATGACGTTCAAGCGGGACCGTCGCGCCCTCAATCACCTCGAGTACCGTTTCGCGCAGTGCGGCGGCGTTCGACAGGTCCGGGCGTGCCGCGAGCCGCCCGACAAGGCCCGACGATATGCGCGCCGACGCTGTCGAATAGACCGACCAGTGGGTCACGAGAAGGGCGCGCGCGCCGGCGTGAAAGAAACTCCCGGCAAGCCCCGACAGCCCCGCCTGACCCGGCGTCTCGCCCGCCGCCGTATTGCAGGCCGACAGGACCACGAGCCGCGCGGACAGCGTGAGCCGCGCGATCTCTGCCGGGGTCAGCAACCCGTCATCCTCGAGGCTGGCCGTCTCCGGTGGCGTCAGGACCAGACCGGGGGCCACCGCGCCCCGCTCGCCCGCGATCAGCCCGTGGGTGGCAAAGGTGATCACGTCGTATCCTGACAGCGTGCCCGCCGCATCCCGCGCCTTGATCGCCCGCTCGGTGGCCTCGCCGCGCAGGAGTATGTCGCCGCGCCCGATGGCCGCGCGCATCGCCTCCACCTCGCAGGCCGTGTCGGCGAGACGGTCGAGCTTGCGCAACTCGGCGGGGGCGGCAAGGCGGATGCCCTCGCGCAGCGGCCCAAGGACCGTATCTCCATCGCCCGCCGCCCCGCGCAGCGCCGCGACCTGGATCGCCGCGCAGGCGATTGCGCCCGTGTTTCCGACGAGCGGATCTCCGACCCCGAGGAAGGTGGTGCCGACATGCCCGTCCGCGCCCGCCCGCAACGTCCGGAAGGCGGGGATCGACGGCAGCACCGACACCGCGTGGTCGCGGATGAACCACGGTGCGCTGGCAAGGTCATGGGGGCCGGGTGCCGTGACGAGCGCGGCGAAGGGCAGGTTCAGCAGATCACCCGGCGGCGCGATGATGACGGTGTCCGCCCCGTCGAGCGCGGCCGCGATCCCGCCGAAAAGGTCGGTGTAGAGGTCATGCGCGACGGCCCAGTCAAAGACCGGCTCCTGCGGCGTTGCGGTGGGTGGCAGCATCGAGCCGCGAAAGAGCGGGCCGGAAAACGCCGCGCCGCAGCCCGGATCGCTCACCGCCATTTCACACCGCAGCGCGGCCACCCGCTCGACCAGCGTGGCGCGGCGTACTTCGCGCACCGGTCCGACCGTCACGCTGTCGGCGGTGATGGCGATGGCACGGTTGGAGGAGCCGTCCAGGCCGGGCAGCCGTTCCGGCGACAGGCCGGGGAGGCTGAAGGTCACGAAAACCTCGCCGGGCGCAAGCCGCGCCTGTATCTCGTCCAGTCCCAGCGCGTCGATCCCGCCCGCCCCGGTGAGCGACAGGTCCGATTCGGCCAGCGCCGCGTCCGCATCAGCCAGGGCAGCGGTGGCCCGCGCCTCCCGCGCCCGCAATCCGCTCAGGTCCGCATCGGTCGCATAGGCCTGCGCGATGGCGGAACGGAGGCGCGAGATGTCTTCCTGCGCGTCCTGCCGGGTCTTGAGAAGCACCGCGAGCGCCGGGTCCTCCTGCACGAGCCGCGCGGCCATCGACGTCACGGCCTCGGCCGCGCGGTTAACCTGCGTCCACTGGATCGCCCGCAGCGCCGCATCCACGTCGGCGCGCGCCGGTGCAGGCGCGTCGAGCAGGAGCCATGCGTAGAACTGGAAGTCGAAGCCATTGTCGGCCAGCGCGTCGCGGTTCTCCGGCGCCTTGTGAATCTCCACCGCCGCGCCCAGTCCGGCGAGGGCAGTGTCCCGGTCGCCTGCCAACAGCGCGTCGATCCCGCGTGTGCGGGCGATACTCGCGATGAGCGGCGCGGTGGGGGGCAGGGTTGCCGCCGCCGTCACCCCGGCCTCGTCCAGCAGGTCGCGGGCGGCGGCCCGGTCGCCGAGCGCATAGAGGTGGTCTGCCACGTTGTAGAGCGCGAGCGCGCGGTCGGCGTGGTCCTCGGGGTAGTTCTCACGGACGGACGCGGCCCAGCGATAGGCCGCCTCGAACGGGGCGTCGCCGGTGATCCGGGCAAGCTGCGCGGCGACCTCGTCCAGCCGGGCTGCGGTGGGCCGGTCGCCGGGGGCGAGACCCGCCTCCCGCGCGTCCGCCAACGCCGCGCGCCCGGTGTCGATATGCGCGCGCGCCGTCGCAACATCCTCGCGCGCCACCGCGAGTTTCGCCCGGTTCGTTGCCTCGATCATGCGGTCGACGGGGCTAAGCACGGCCCATTCCCCGGCGGGCATCAACGCATCCGCGCGCACATAAAGCGCATCCGACAGGCCAAGATCCCCGCGCTGCCACGCATTCGCGGCCAGGTCCGAGAGCAGGAACGCCCGGTCGCCCGCGCGCGCCTTGCCCGCCTCCGCGATGGCCAGCGCCTCCTGCAATGTCGCGGCGGCCCGGGCATACTGTCCCAAAGCCGCTTCCGCCGCCGCCCGCTCCCGCAACGCCTGCGCGACCCGGGCGTCGTTGGGCGGATAGACGACACGAGCCAGCGCTACGGCCATCTGCGCATAGCCAAGCGCGACCTGCGACTCCGCACCATAGGTCCGGCGCTGCGACAGGGTCAGGACGTTTTCCGCGATCTCCGCAAGCTGCGCACGCTCGTCCTCTGTCACCTCTCCGGTCCCGGCCCATTCCCCCAGCGCATCCGCCGCAGCCCCGAAGTTCCCCGCGAAATAGTTCAGCGTGAAAAGCCGGAACAGTGCGGTATGCGCGAAGACCTCGGCCTGATCCGCGGGCACGACGACCTGCGCGATCAGGATGCGCGCGCGGATGAGGTGGGCGACATCCTCGATCTTCCCGGCCTCTTCCAGCGCTTCCTGCCGCTCGAAAAGCGTGTCGATCAGCGTGGTCGCGGAATAGCCCCCGGTGACCGCGATCATTTCCTCCATGAAGCCGACCATCCGCCCGTAGTCCTCCAGCGCGAAGGACAGGTCGACCGCCCGTGCGGCGGCGAGCCCGTGGTTCGCCTTGCCCCGCGCCATCGTCATGGCCTGTCGGACCGCGTCGATGGCGGCGGCCCGGTGGCCGGCAGCGTCGAGGGCAGAGGCGTGGAAAAACGCCACGCCCAGCCCCGGCGCACTCGCTTCAAGGCCCGCCGTCGCCGCAAAGTCCACGGCGCGGGTCGTGGTGGCGAGGATGGTGTCGGCATCCTCGCCCGCCGCGCCCATCAGGACGAGCAGGTTGTTCAGGGCCCACAAGTAAGCCTCGGGTTCGGCTGCCGCCGCCGCCATGTCCACCGCAAGGGCGTCTTCGGTCAGCGCCCGCGCCGTGGCGAGATCCCCGGCCTGATAGGCCGCGATGGCCTGCTGGTTCAGGGCGTCGATCCCCTGCGCCCCGGCGGGCGGGGCGAGGAGCAGGGCCAGTGCAAGGGCTGCGGCGCGGCTGCTAGCCCCCCACATGCCCGGCGATCCAGTCGAAATACGACGACAGCCGCGTGTAGACCGCATACAGGTCTTCATGCGCGCAACGGGACTCGGCCGAAAGCGGCTCACGCCCCCAGCTGACGATCCCGACCTGAACCCAGTCGCCGTCCGGTGCCTGCATCAGGAGCGGTCCCCCGGAATCCCCCGAACACGACGTGCGTTTGCCAGACGGGACACCAGCGCAGACCATGTTCTCGGTCAGGCGCGGGTTAATGTTGGTGGACAGGATCGAGAACGCCTCCTCGAGCACCTCCATCGGGATGCCGTTGGACTCCCCCACACCCAGAAGGAAGCCGCCCAGTTCGCGCCGCGCCTGTTCCGCCATCCCCTCGTTGCAGGTGGCGTTCGGGACCACGTCGATTGTCGTCTCCATCAGCACTTCGGGAAAAGTGCCGTCATCCAGCATGCCCCAGCCGATGACCATCGCCGGCGCGTTCGGGATCATCTCGCCCTGCGGAATAAGGGGCACCGTGCCGACCGGCCCGGACGGTTCGTTGATGGGCTGGTCCAGCTGGACCAGCGCGATGTCATTGTCGAACAGGTCCGGGTCGTAGGCCTCGTGCGGGATGACGCGCGCGACCCCCCACAGGTCGCCCTGATAGACGACATGGGAACTGGTGCGCACGAGAAGATCCTCGGGCGCGAGCGCGTTGTTGTCCTCGTCCACGACGCAATGTGCAGCGGTCAGGACCCATTGCGGCGTGATCATCGTGCCGCCGCAGAATTGCGAAAGGAACACCCCTTCGGCCGTGTCGTCGAGCTTTGCCGGATCGTGAAGGGAAACGGCGGCGGGCCAGGCCCCCGGCTCGGCGGGCTGGCCGCCCACGATCCGGGTGTCGCCCGACGGCTCGGCCATCGCGCGCATTCGGGTGACATAGTCGCGCACGGTTTCTCCGGCCGGATCAGCGCCTGATTGGGCGAGGTCCTGCGCGGGTGCGGCCGTGGCAAGCAGCGCCGCCGCGAGTGTTGCTGGAATGATCAGTTTCAATGGTTCGTCCTCCGTGTTGTCAATTTCGCTGCTCGCCTGCCAGCGCAATGGCCTTGGGCACGACTGTCCAGTCGAAGGCCTCGACCCAGATGTCGGGTGCGCCGCCGAAGCCCGTGCCGCCCCGCAGGCTGCGGGTGCGCGTGAGGCGCGTCAGAAAGTCGTCCACCGCCGCGGCCCGCGCCCCGCGCGTCAGGGGCGCGCCGTCGCAGGTCTCGACGAGACCGGTGAGGTTCAGGGGCGCCGCGTTCTCGGCCGCCTCGCCGACGACGATGAACATGCGTTCCTCCCCGGCGCTGTAACCTGCGGGGCTGTAATTCCCCGCGCAGTCCGAACAGATCCACACATCCTGCCCGAGCGCGACGGCGGCGGCGGTGTCCTCCACCCGCGCGTAATCCGCGTGAACGCAGTAATGCGCGTCGATATGGATGCGGTTCACGTCATACGCGCCCGCGATCGTGCCCTGTGCCGCCACGCTCAGGGTGTCGCATTGCTTGAGTTCGGCGCGTGGCGTCAGGGGGCGCGCTGCGTCCGGTGCGCGTCGGGCGACGGCCGCAAGGCATTCCTCGGTCGGGTCGACATTTGTGCCGAGCGGGGCGAGGTCGGATGACGCGACCGGCGCCACGCGCGCCGCGACCGGCACCGGCGTTCTGAACATGATGGACCCGGCATCGGCAATGGCACCGAAGGCATGGGCCATCGTCTCGGCCCGCGCGATCCGCGCGATGAGCGGTGCGAGCGGGGCCTCGCCCGGTGTCCAGCGCAGGCCGATGGGCTGGCCCTCGATCGCGACACGGGGCCCGAACCAAAGCGACGCGCCGTCCCATCCGACTGCGACGTCGTAATCCTTTGCGTCGAGACGCAGCGACAGCTCCGGGGTGTCGAGCGCCTGCAACAGCGCGACATGGGCAGTATGATCGGCAGCGAGGGGCGCGCCCGTCGCGATCTCCACAGGCGGGGCGAAAACGACCGCAAGATCGACGGGGCGGGCGATCACCTCGGCGAACCGCGCGTCGGCAGGAAGCTGACCGGTGGCAGGGCAGGGCGCGTCGGCCTCCGGCCTGCACGCCGCGCTCACCGCCGTAAGCCGCGCATCGCGGGCGCCAAGGTCTGACAGCTGCGCCCGCCCGATCCAGTCCCCCGCCGGGCCGTTCGCTTCCGCCAAAAGGCCCACGAGCGTCCCGTCGAGCATCCCGTGGATCTGTCCCGCGCCGATCCGCCCCCGCTCTACCGGGAAACGGCGTGCGGATGCGCCGTCCGCCGCGCCGAAGAGGGGCCGGTCGATCAGGTCGCCCTCCCACAATGGCGTCTGAAGCCGCGCACCGCCGGGAATGCTGCGGTCGTTCATGTCGGCGAGCACGGCCTGAAAGAGCTGGCGAAAGGTCCAGTCGCCGCCGTCGGCCAGACGCGCGGCGAGCTGCGAGGAAAAGAGCCCGTACCAATCCTGCGTCGCGCCGGTACCGCCGAAATCGAGCTCATGCGCCCGTTCGGTCGATTGCGCCGCGTAAAAGGCGACGATCCCGCCGGGCAACCCGGCCCCGCCCGCTTCGTCGCGCCCCTCGCCACGCATCGGCGGCGCGATGCCCGTCGGCGGATCGACGTAGCGCGCGACAAGTCCGGACGACCCCGCGCGTAACCCGGTGCCGGAATTGCAGCTGTCCATCACCAGCCAGACATCCGCGCCCGTGGCCCGGATCGCATCCAGCGCCGCGCCGATCTCGTCATCCGTGATCGCGTTTACGAACAGGCCGGTTTCCCGCGCCCGGTTCGTGGCGTCCGCGGGCAGAAACACCTCGTCCTGCCCGTCCGTCTCGTCACCGTTCAGGTCTTTCTGGCGCGAGCCGTGGCCGGAGAGATGAACGTAGACGAGGTCGCCCGGCCCGACATGTCCGGCCCGCTCGCTCAGCGCGGCAAGGATCGCTGCCCGCGTCGGACGCGCCGCGCCTTCCGTGTGGTCCGCCAATACCGTGATGTCGCGAACGCCGCGTGACGCGAGCGCCTCGCCCAGAAGGCGGACGTCGTTCGGCGGTCCTTTCAGGTCGTCGATCCCCGACCCCTCGGCATAGTCCCCCACGCCGACAAGAAGCGCCGAAACCTCGGCCCGCGCAAGGGCGGGGCCAAGCCAGACAGCCAGGCATAGGGTAATCCTCGCGAGCACCTTCACCCGCCCCCCTGTTGGGCCTTCCTCAAAAAGCAATTCGATTCGCAATGTCCCAGCTTACGCCCGCTTCGTGAAAAGCCAAAACGACCGGGATGGCTTTACAGGTGCCCCGGACCAGCTAGCATGGCCGGAGTTGCGCCAGAGGTTATTCCATGTCCGTTTTCCGCCTGATCCTCGCCCTCGTTCTGGCGGTCTCCCTGCATCTCCCCACGCGCCTCGCGGCCCAGACCACGGATGCGCTCGCCGGTCTTCAGATCGCCCTCGCGGACCCGGAGGCGCTGCCCCCGGAGGAGGTCATCGAGCGGATCGACGCGGCGCTGATCGACGCGTCACTGGCCGATCCCCGGCTCATCTTCGACCTTCAGATGCTCAAGGCGGACGTGCTCGAGGATCTCGGGCGCCGCGACGAGGCCGCGTTGCTCTATGCGCAGCTCGGCGATTTCGCGGCGCGGGAGCGCGAGACGCTGGAGCGCGATCCGGTCGCGCTTTACGAAACGGCCATCACGCTGTTTCGCGACACCGGCGACCTCGCCTCGGCCGCCACAGCGGTGGAGCGTATCCTCGGCGAACAGCGCGACGCGGGCGCCGGCGCCGATGCCATCGCGGACACGCAGGACCGGCTCGCGGCCCTCGCGCGGGAGACCGGCGATACCGCGCTGGCGGAAGAATACGCAGCGGCGGCGCAGGCCACCCGGACTACGCCCGCCCCAAGCAGGTCGGTCGATGATGACGGCGGCTATCACGAGGTCGAAGTGTTCTATGCCACCGACCGCGCGCGGGGGAACGAGGCCATCCCGGCAGAATTCTATTCCGGCCAGCGCGGTACGCTGGAGTTGGGCATCGCGACGGTGACGATCCCCAACGATCACCAGACCGCCATCGTGGAGTCCCCGACGATCTGGAAGCTCCAGTTCGGCCCGAACCCGGCCAAGCATGTCGTTCTGCAAAGCGTGACGCCGGTCACCGACGGGGATTTCTGGGACGGGATGCGCACCCGGCTCGAAGATCGTGCGGCGGACGACATATTCGTCTTCGTCCACGGCTTCAACGTGGCGTTCGAGAAGGGGATGCGGCGCACGGCGCAGATGGCCCATGACATGAAGTTCCCGGGCGTTCCGGTGCTCTATTCCTGGCCCTCTCGCGGATCGGCCTTTGCCTATGTCGCAGATGCGGCGACCGTCAGGGTCTCGGCCCGGCGGCTGACCCATTTCCTCGACGATATCGTGGCGCGGTCCGGGGCCGGGACGATCCACCTCGTCGCGCATTCGATGGGCAACCGCGCGCTCACCGATGCGCTCGAGCTGATGGCGCTGCGCCGTGATGTCGGGCCGGGTGATGCCCCGCCCTTCGATCAGGTGATCTTCGCCGCGCCCGATGTGGATGCGGGGCTGTTCTCGGCCATGCTGCCGACCATCCGCCCGCTGGCCGAACGGCTTACGCTTTACGCCTCCGACCGCGATTTCGCTCTGGCCACGTCGCGGCGGCTTCACGGTCGCGCGCCGCGTGCGGGGCAGGGGGGCGACGACCTCCTCGCCCTCGAAGACCTCGACAGCGTGGATATGTCCGCGCTGGGCGACGACATGCTCGCGCATACCTACTACGCGTCGGACAGTTCCGCGCTCGCCGACCTCGTGACGCTGTTTTACAGCAACGCCGAGCCCGCGCGGCGCTGCGGCCTGTCGCCCCGTATGCCCGACAGCGCGGCGGTCCCGGTCTGGACCTATGCGGCCGACAGTTGCGCGGACAAGGCGCTGGTCGAGGTTCTGACGAAGATCAGGCGCGGGCGCATCACGAGCCTCGACCTCGCCCAACAGGTGCTGGCCGACACGGTGCTTGACCCGGCCCTGCGCGCCACGCTCGTTCCCGTTGTGCGGCGGCTCATGAGCCGGTGAGCCTCAGCCCCCGAAATCCGTGAGCGGTGCGCCAAGGTTCGCCTCGATGCGCAGGAGCAGATCGGTCAGCAGGGCGCATTCGGCTTCGCTCAGTCCCCCCAACGCACGTGCGGTATGCGCGAAGGCGAGGTTGCGCACGGCGGCATAGCTCTCCCGCCCCCGGTCCGTGAGCGCGAGCGAGCGCACGCGCCGGTCCGCGTCGCCCTTGCGCCGCTCGACAAGCCCGTCCGCGACCAGCCGGTCCACCATACGGCTTGCCGTCGGCTGCTCGATCATCGCGTAAGAGGCGATGTCGCTCATCGTCACGGACCCGTTGACCGCGAGCACCGCAAGCACCCGCCAGTTGGAGATCGAGATTCCGTGGGGCTTGAGGTCCGACTTGAGCAGCTGGTTGAGCTGAAAGGCCGTGCGGTTGAGCAGGTAGGGCAGGATGCGTTCGAGGACCACGGTGTCGTCCGCATCCGAGCCGCCGTCCATGTAAGGGCGCATCGGAGGGGTCATGGCAAGGCTTCGGGTCATGGCGCGATACGTCCTGCAACACACTCGAATTCACCGGTCCGCAATACCCCGCGCCGGAACGTGGGTCCACCAATGCACAATATAGCTGAAGCTTTCGGCGACGACATGCGGAGGCGTTGACCCTGACTTGGGCGCGGGCGACAGTCAGCGCTAACAGGACGGGCCGCCGACTCGCGCGGCCCTGCGCAAGGTGGAGTGACGCATGACTTTTCTTGGGATCGACCTCGGCACATCCGGGCTCAGGGCGCTGCTCGTGGACGACGCAGGCCAACCTATCGGGGCGACGGAGCGGCACTACAAGGTGAGCCATCCCCATCCCGGCTGGTCCGAGCAGGACCCGGCCGACTGGATCGCCGCCCTCGAAGGGGCCGTGGCGGAACTGGCCCAGAACCATCCGGCGTTTCGCGACCTCGCGGGCATCGGCGTGGCGGGGCATATGCACGGCGCGACGCTGCTGGATGCGCAAGGCGCGGTGCTGCGCCCCTGCATCCTGTGGAACGACACCCGCTCGGCGGAAGAGGCGCGCCGGCTGGACGGGATGCCGGGTGTGCGCGCGGCGTCGGGCAACATCGTCTTTCCCGGCTTCACCGCCCCCAAGCTCGACTGGGTGCGCGACCATGAGCCGGAGGTGTTCACGCAGGTCGAAACGGTGCTCCTTCCCGCGGCCTACCTGAACTTCTTCCTCACCGGCACGCCGGTCACGGATATGTCCGACGCGGCCGGCACCGCCTGGCTCGACACCGGCGCGCGGGACTGGTCCGACGACCTGCTCGCCGCCGGTCACATGCGGCGCGACCAGATGCCCGCCCTTGTTGAGGGTTCTGACCGCGCAGGCGTGTTGCGACCCGAGTTGCTCGAAGCCTGGGGCCTTACCGGGCCCGTCACGGTCGCGGGTGGTGCGGGCGACAACGCGGCGGCGGCCTGTGGGATCGGCGCGCTGAACGAGGGGCAGGGCTTCGTCTCGTTGGGCACCTCCGGCGTCCTCCTCGCCGCGCGGGACGGCTATCGCCCCGCGCCGGAAACGGCGGTCCATACCTTCTGCCACGCGGTGCCGGGGCGCTGGTATCAGATGGGGGTGATGCTCTCGGCTACCGACAGCCTCAACTGGCTCGCGGGCATCGCGGGCACCACGCCCGCCGGGCTGACCGCCGATCTTGGCGATGCGCTCGCCGCCCCCGGCACGGTGCGGTTCCTGCCCTATCTCTCTGGCGAGCGCACACCGCACAACGACGCCGACATCCGGGGGGCCTTCACCGGCCTGTCCGCTGCCACGACCCGCGACGACATGACCCGCGCGGTGCTGGAGGGCGTGGCCTATGGCCTGCGCGACAGTTTTGAAGCGCTGAAGGCCACCGGCGCCCAGATGGACGGCCTCATGGCCATCGGCGGCGGCGCGGCCTCGCGCTACTGGCTGCGCCTCATCGCGACGGTGCTGGGGGTGCCGCTTGCGCTGCCCTCGGGCGGCGAGTTCGGCGCGGCGTTGGGCGCGGCCCGGCTCGGCATGGCCGCGACCGGACGCGATGTGCAGGAGATCATGACCGCGCCGGACGTGGGCGAGGTGATCGACCCCGTGGACGACCTTCGCGAGGTGTACGAAAGCGCCTATCAGGCCTTTCGCGCGGCCTATCCGGCGATCCGGTCCATCCAGTAGGGATCAGACGAGCGCCGTATCCGCGTGCAGCTTGTGAACCACGTCCATCATGCCCGACAGCCCTGTCTTCGCATAGATGTTGCGCAGATGGGTGCGCACGGTGGGCATCGAACAGTCCAGCCGCCGCGCGATTTCGGCGGGCTTGAGCCCGTCGGCCAACGACCGGCACACCCGCGCCTCGGCCCGCGTCAGGTCGAAGTGATTCTCATGCGACAGAAGCGGAAGCACCGCACGCGGGTCATAGTCGGACACATGGCCGAGCATCCGCGACACCAGCCCCTTCTTGCGCAGCGACCATAGAAAGGCGAGTTCGGAGGCGAGAAGCTCGGTCACAGCCGGGTCCGCGCAGGCCATGAAGAGGATGTCCGCGTGACCGTCGGACTTGCCGAGCAGGACCGTGAACTTCTCGAAATACTCGCCCGAATAGGTCTTGAGCCCTCCGACCTCGCCCTCGGCGGCCGTCGCGACCAGCGCGTTCAACTTGCGGCTGTCGACGCCGCCCACGTCCACGATGATCTCGGCTTCCGGCGCATCGTCATAGAGCCGGACGAGCGCGAGTCGGTCCGCCTTGGTCGCCACCGCGATCGCCTCCGCCATCGAACGGAAGTCGGCCTGTCCTGACAAAGTGAGGGTCGCCATGTGACCGACTCGCACGAAACAGCCGAGGTCTGAGGTGATGGACGCCGCCGCGATCCGGCGGTGGTTGGCTGGCATGACCATGGGGAAACCTTCCGAACTGGGTACTTAACGGGGCCATTCAACTAAGAAGGTGTATCCAGATTGGGGAATATTTGAGGTATTTTTGACGAGGCCGTTAACCTTTGGCGGGCCTGCCAACGTCGCAGATTGCGAATTTTTGGGGCGGAACGTCCCGGTTCCGGGCTGATTGTGTCCGAGGCCCGGCAATTCTGTGACCAAACAGTGCAAAGGACAGGTTCTCCTACCCCCGGACGCCGGACAAGAACAACCCAGAGTTGTATCTCTCATCCGTTTGGATGATGTAAGCCGCCGGGCAATCCGACACCTTTCTGAGCATTGAAGCGGGCCACTGTGGCTTCGTCAGTAACCAGGAGCAGTCATGTTCAACATCATCAAATCCACCCTCGGTCGTTTCCGCAAAGACGAAAGCGGCGCAACTCTCGTGGAATACGGGATCGCGCTGTCCCTCGCCATCACCATCGGCGCAGGCGCGTTCCTCACCCTGTCCGGCGACGTGTCGGAATCGATGGGCGCCGCGTCTTCGGCCCTGCCGGACGCCCCTGCGGCCCCGAGCTGATCCGCCCGAGGGGCACGCGCCGCACAGCAGAAACAGGCGTAAGGCGCGTGCCCGTTTCACTCCGCCCGATCCATGAGGCGGAGACGTGTTCAATCCGTACGAGTAGAGCAGTTCATGCGTATCGCCCCCATCCTCCTTGCCAGCAGCGGCATCGCCCTTGCACTCGGCTGCGCCGTCGTCGCCCAGCGTGTGCTGGGGACCGAGACGCCGGTCGCGCAGGTGGCCGAGACACCGGAAACGGTGGTCCTCATCGCCGCCGCGCGCGACATCAGGTTCGGTGAAGCGATCCGGCGCGACGACCTCGTGCCGCAGACCTGGCCCGCCGATCTCGTCCCCGACGAAGCCTATGACAGCGCCACGGCGCTTCTGGGGGTCGAGGGCACCGCGCCGCGCCGCGCGACCCAGACGATCCGCGAGGGGGAAGTGATCCTCGCGCGAAACGTCTCGGAGTTCGGGGCCACGGTCACCATCGGCTCGACGCTCGCCCCCGGCACCCGTGCCGTTGCGATCCGGGTCAACGCCGACACCGCCGTCGGCGGCTTCGTCAGCCCCGGTGACCGCGTGGACATCGTCCTCACCGAAGGGCGCGGCGACACGCTGCGCACCGGCGTCATCCTTCAGGACACCCGCGTCCTCGCCGTCGATCAGGACACCGAGGCACGCGGCGCGCGCATGGCCCGCACCATCACAGTCGAGGTCGCGCCCCGCGACAGCCAGCGGCTCGTCCTCGCGCAGGAAGCGGGGCAACTCAGCCTCATCCTGCGCCACGAAGGGCCCGAGGAGCGCACCGACGCACCCGACCAGATCACCATGCGCGATGTCTGGGGCGACCCGGAACCGGAACCGGAACCCGAGGTCGTCGTGCAGGCCCCCACCATCGACCCGACCACCGTTCGCGTCCGCCGGGGCGTCGCCTCGGAAGAGATCGTTCTGAGCCAATGACCCGCCGCCCGCCGTTCAATCGCTGCCGTCCGCTCGCGGACGAAAGCGGCGCGATCCTTGTCGTCTTCGCGCTCATGCTCGCGATCTTCGCTGGGATCATGGCGCTGAGCTACGACTTCGGCCGGGTCGCGGCCACGCAATCCGAGATGCAGAGTTTCGCCGATACCGTGGCCCTCGCCGCCGCCGGCGAACTCGACGGCGGACCCGACGCTATCGAGCGGGCCGAACGCGCGGCGACCACGCTCATCACCGACCTCCAGACCTACGGCGACGGCGGCGCGACCCTCGATGCGGACGACATCACGCTCGCCTTCTACGCGCTGCGCCCGGATGCGCAGGGGGCCGTCGCGCAGACCTCCACCCCACAGGCTGCCCGCTTCGTCTCGGTTCGGCTGGACGACCGGGGCGTCGCCCCTGTCTTCGGCGCGGTCTTCGCGGCGCTTGGCGGCGACACCGCCGGGCGCGATACGGCGGGGGCTCACGCGGTCGCGGGGTTCACCCGCTACGCCTGCAACGTGACCCCGCTGATGATCTGCGCCCCGTCCGCGAGCTTCGACATCAGCGCGAACGTGGGCCGCTCGCTCGACCTGCACCTCGCCGCAGACGCGGGCCAGTTGGCTGCGGGAGCCATCGCGCCGCTCGACCCCGTGGCCGATCTCATCGGTCTGGACGGGGTTTGCGCGGGACTGTCCGGCATCGGGCTGGACATCTGCATGATCGCGGGCGAAGCGGACAAGCCCGTCTGCCTTGCCGACGACGGGGTGTCGGTGCGCGACAGTCTTTTGTCCGTCAGCCTGGATGCCGCGCTCAACATTCCCTTCGACATCTACGACGGGCCGGCGGGTGACCTCTTGGGCGATGCGCTTTACCCGGCGGCCTCCAACGTGCTGTCCTCCTTCGCGCCCTCGGCGGGAAGCTGTCTCACCAGTTCCAACGCCACGCTTGGCGCGAGCCTCGGCTTGCCGCTTGACGATTGTCAGTCGGGCGGAAGCTGCGGTGTGCTGGGCGATGGCGACTGGGCCACGGGGCGCGACCTCTACATCGAGGCCAACTACGGCGGGGACGACCCGCATCCTGAGGCCGAGACGCGGTTCGATCTCTACGTTGCCGAGCTTGAGGCCGCGCTTGAAGGCGACACCGGCTCCGGCTCAGGCGGGCTCGTGGGCGGTCTCCTTGGCGGTGTTGGTGATGTGCTCGACCTCGACGTCGGCCCGACCTGCACGCCGGAGACGTCCGAAGACCCGGCCCGCCGCGTCATCTCCGCCGCCGTAGTCGATTGCGGGGCGAACGCCGTCACCGCCGGGTCGCGCGACGTGCCCGTGCTGGGCTATGCCGAGCTGTTCCTGATGGCCCCCGTCGGGCTGGACGGCACCGACGGTCTGGCGGTCGAGATCGTGGGCCAGATCGGCCCCTCGCCCGCCGACAACGTGACGGGCGCCGCGCTGCGCGATGTCGTGAGACTGTACGACTGATGCGCGCCCGGTCCCATATCCGGCGCTTCGCCCGGCGCGAGGATGGCGCGGTTCTGGCCGAGTTCGGCCTCGTCCTGCCGCTGATGCTCGTGCTCTTTGCCCTGTCGATCGAGGCGGCGCGCACGTTCTGGGCCTACCAGGCGACCATCGCCGGCGTGCGCGATGCCACGCGCTACGTCACCCGCGCTCAGGACGGGGCGATCTGCGACTCGGCCTCTCCCGACCTCGATGCCTGGGGTCCGGCGCTGACGGATATGGTGCGCAACGCCGCCGACGGCACGCCGCTCTTCCCGTCCTCGATCACCGTGTCCTCGGTGGTCGCGAGCGTGGCCTGCGTCGCGGGCGACTACCGCCAGTCGGTCGTGCCGGTCGCCACCGTCACGGCGGCGCTCGAGATCACCTATCCCTTCGCCCGCGTCTTTCGCCTCACAGGGCTGGAGCTTCCGACCGCGAACACCGTAGTGCGCGACAGCGGCAGGATTTTCGGCACATGAACGCCCGCCGCCTCATATCGCGCGCGCGCCGGTTCTGGCGCGACGACGCGGGCAGTGCTCTTGTCGAGATGGGGTTGGTGATGCCCCTGTTCCTTCTACTCGCCTTCGGCCTGATCGACTTTGGCCGCCTCGCATTTTCCTATGTGATGGCCCAGAAGGCGACCGAGCAGGCGGTGCGTGCTGCCGTGGTCGCAAGCCCCGCCTGTGAGGGGCTTGCGACCCGGAATACGCGCGGGCCGCAGGCCGCGCAGGTGGTGCCCTTCGGCACCGCCTGCCGCGCCCAGACCGGGCTTTGCGCCGATCCCGGCCCGGTCAGCTGCACGGCGGACGCGGGAGAGACCGGGCAAGCGATCCATGCCCGCATCCAGGCGCTCCTGCCGACGAATGCCACCGCCGCGAACCTGCGCTTTTCCTATGCCTTCGACGACAATCTCGGGTTCCTCGGCGGCCCCTACACGCCGCATGTCACCGTCGAGATCATCGACCTCGGCTTTGAATTCGTGACCCCCATCGGCGCGCTCGCCACCCTCCTGTCGGCCAATGACGACGGACGGGTGGGGCAGGGCTTCGCCTTTCCCAGCATGAGCGCTTCGCTCCCCGCCGAAATCCTGCGTGATGGAGACGCATCATGACCGACCCAGCCTTCGCCAGCCGCCGCGCCCCCGCACCCGCCCTCGTGGCGGACTCGCCAGCCGCGGCCCCGTCACCCCGCCGCACCCGCACCCTCATGCTGGGCGGCACGCCGGGCGTGGCCGAGATGGTCGCGCGCGGCCTGGCCCGCGACGAAAACCTCGACGTCGATTTCCGCCCCCATTCGCTCGCCGACTACATGACCCGCGCCGATGCGGATCTGGCCGGCGTGGAGCTTCTGGTCTTCGAAGTCCGGCCCGGCGACGACACCGACCTCGCCGTGATCCGCGAGCTCAAGCGCCACTTCGGCGACGCGCTCCAGATCCTCGGCGTGACCGGTGACGCGCTCACCCTCGCGACCGCGCGCAATCTGATGGACGCTGGCGTGGCCGAGGTGATCCCGCTGGCCAGCACCCAGCCGCAGATGGCACAGGCCGCGCCACTCGACGATGCCCCCGACATGCCTGCGACTCAGGGCGGTAACGGCCACAACGGCATGATCCTCGCCGTCGCCGGCGCTGCGGGCGGCATTGGCACGACGAGCTTTGCGCTGAACCTCGCCACGCGCCTCGCCGCCCGCGAGCGTAAGTCCACCGACCCGGCCCCGCGCGTGGCGGTCGTCGACCTCGATTTCCAGAACGGCGTCCTCGGGGCCTCGATCGACATGACAGACGGCGGGGCCTACCTCGAAATGTTGCAGGGGCAGGCCGATCCCGACCAGCCCTTCCTCGACCGCGCGCTCGCGACCTACGGTCCGGGCGGGTTCGACGTGATGGCCGCGCCCGTCACCCTTGCGCCGCTCGACGCCATGACGCCCGACCTGGTCGCGCGCCTGCTCGACACCCTGCGCACCGCTTACGACCACGTCATCCTCGATCTGCCCCGTGCGCTGGTCGACTGGGTCGATGCCGTGCTCGCCCGCGCCGACCGCTTCTTCATCCTCGGCGACACCTCGGTCCACACCGTGCGCCAGATCCGCCGGATGATCGACCTCTACACCGACGACCATGCTGCGCTGCCGGTCGAGGTGGTCATGTGCCGCGAGAAAAAGCCGGGGGCCACTCACCTGCGCGAGGCCGAGCATTTCCTTGGCCAGCCCCTCGCCACATGGCTCCCCCGCGACGACCGCGCCGCGGGGCGTGCCCGCGACCACGGTCAGCCGCTCGCCCTCGCCGCGCCGCGCTCCGCCGTCGTGCGCGCGATGGGGCCACTCACGGAAGCGGTCCGCGCCGATTTCGCCAACACCAGCCGCCGGAGGGCCTGACATGCCGATCTTCAACGACTTCCGGAGCCGGCGAAGCCCGGCCCCTGCGCCGCAACCTGCCCCGGTGCCCGCAGCACCCGCGCCGGCCAACGTCGTGCCCCTGCCTGACCCCGCCCCGGTCGCCCATTCTTCGGCGGGTGAGGCGGCGGACTGGTTCGACCTCAAGCACCGCCTGCACGAGGTCATCCTCGAAGAGGTCAACCTCGCCCTCATCGAGGAAGCCGACGCCAAGGAGCTGCGCCGCGCGATCTCGGCCCTCGTCGTCACCCATCTGAACGACCGCCAGATCCAGATGGGCTCGGACAGCTTCAAACGTCTGGTGGGCGAATTGATCGACGAGGTGATCGGCCTCGGCCCGCTTGAGCCGCTTTTGGCCGACGACACCGTGTCCGACATCCTCGTGAACGGGCACGACCATGTCTTCGTCGAACGCCGCGGCCTTCTCGAACGTGCGCCCACGACGTTTCGCGACGAAAAGCACCTCCTGCGCATCATCGACAAGATCGTGAGCCGCGTGGGCCGCCGGATCGACGAGAGCCAGCCCTGGGTCGATGCGCGCCTGCCGGACGGGTCACGCGTGAACGCGATCATCCGGCCCTGCGCCATCGACGGCCCGTCGCTGTCGATCCGCAAGTTCTCGGCCGACAAGCTCACGATGGACAAGCTGGTGGAGTTCGGCGCGCTCAGCCGCACCGCCGCCGATTTCCTGCGCGCCGCCGTGGGCGCACGGATGAACATCCTGATTTCCGGCGGCACGGGGTCGGGCAAGACGACGATGCTCAACGCCCTCTCCTCCCACATCGACCTGCGCCAGCGGATCGTGACGATCGAGGATGCCGCCGAGCTTCAGCTTCAGCAGGAGCATGTCGTGCGGCTCGAAACCCGGCCCGCCAACGTGGAGGGCGCGGGCGAGGTAAGCCAGCGGCTCCTCGTCAGGAACGCGCTCCGGATGCGCCCCGACCGTATCGTCATCGGCGAGGTGCGCGGGTCCGAGGCGTTCGACATGCTGCAGGCGATGAACACGGGCCATGACGGGTCGATGACCACCATCCACGCCAACACCGCGCGCGACGCGATCAGCCGGCTGGAACAGATGGTGGTGATGATCGGCAACGATTTCCCGCTTTCCGCCGTGCGCCATCAGGTGTCGGCAGGCATCCACCTCGTCCTGCAACTCAACCGCCTGTCGGACGGCTCGCGCCGGGTGACGGGGATTTCCGAGGTCTACGGGATGGAGGGCGACACGATCCTGATGCAGGAGATCTTTGCCTTCCGCCAGTCGGGCCGCGACGCCGACGGCAATGTCATCGGGCGTTTCGGCCCGACCGGCGTGCGCCCGCGCTGCGTCGAGGCGATCGAGGCCGCGGGCTACCCGCTCCCCGTCGGGGTCTTTACCGCTGCGGAGCCGGTGTGATGGCGGGCCTCACAACCCCCGCGCTCCTTGTGGGCCTTGCCGCGCTGGCGCTGATGCTCGTTGGCCTCGCGATCTGGCAGGCGTTGCGCCCCGGCGGGGCCGGGCAGGCGCGGCTCGACCGGATGCGCCGGATGCAGGCGGACCGAAGCGAAGGCGGTGCCGAACGTCTGCGCAAACGGAGCGAAACATCGGGGCTGGAGGCGCTGCCACTTCTGCGCGTCCTGCCCGTCCGGATGCGGCAGGCCGGGATGAGCCTCGCCCCCCGCGTGCTCCTGATGCTCTCGGCCCTTGTGACCTCGGTGCTTTTCGTGGTGATGCAGGGCGTGACCGGACCGCTTCTGGCCTTCGCCGCCGCTGCCGGTGTGGGGGTTCTCCTCCCCGGCGTCGTGATCGGTATGGCCGGGCGAAAACGGGCCGAGGCGCTGACGAAACAACTGCCCGAGGCGCTCGACCTGATGAAACGCGGCCTGTCCGTGGGCCATCCGCTCAACGTCACGATCCAGAATGTCTCGCGCACCTTGCCCGCGCCTATCGCGGACGAGTTCCGCCTGCTCGCCGATCAGGTGGCCTATGGTGACAGCCTCACGGACGCGGTCGACGACATGGCCGCCCGCATCGACATCGAGGATTTCCACTACCTCGCCGCCGCCGTGCAGATCCAGCACGCGACCGGCGGCAACCTCGGCGCGATGCTCGAAACGCTGGCCCGCGTGATCCGGATGCGCTTTGCCATGCGGCGGCGGGTGGCGGCCGTCAGCTCCGAGGGGCGCATCACAGCGTTTATTCTCTCGGCCATGCCCTTCGTCATGTATCTGGGGACCGTGCTGACCGCGCCCGACTATTACGCGTCCGTGCGCGACGATCCGATGTTCTGGCCGCTTTGCTTCACCATCGCGGGGCTGGTGATCGGCAACGGTCTCCTGCTGCGCAAACTCGTGACCTTCCGCGTGTGAGGACCTGATATGCCCGGTGATTTCGCCTCCGACCTGACGATGCTGCTCAACTCCCCGGTGCTCCTGCTGGTGATGATGGGGATGGCGCTGGGCCTCGTCCTGCTCGCGCTCTACACCACCGTCGCGATGCGCGACCCGGCGGCCGAGCGGATGCGCGCCGCCTCGGCCACCTACGGGCGGGCTGCGAAACGGCGCGACCTGCTCAAGACCCCCGACCGGGTGCCGGAGGGGATGCTAAAGGCGCTCTTGCCCGAGGAACGCGCCGAACGCACCCAGATCCGTGACCAGCTGCGCCGCGCGGGCTTCGACGGGCCCAATGTGCTGCGCAACTTCTTCGTGTTGCGCCTGATCCTCGCCACCGCCGCGCCGGTGATCGCGGTGCTGCTCGTCGCGCTCGACCGCACCCTTGGCCTGCCGCTCGTCATCGACAGCTGGGTCGGCGGGCTCGGTTTCATCGCCGCCTCCCGCATCGTTGCGATTTCCACCGCCATCGGCTTCTGGACCCCGACCCTCTGGCTCAAGCGCAAGATCAAACGCCGGCAGGGCGAGATCGAAGCAGGCTTTCCCAACGCGCTCGACCTGCTCCAGATTTCGACCGAGGCGGGCATGGGCTTCGACGCCGCCATGACCCGCGTGGGACAGAGCCTCGACACGGTCAGCCCCGCGATTTCCGAGGAATTCCTGCTCTGTCAGGCCGAGATCCTCGCCAGCCGCGACCGCAAACAGGCGATGGCGGACATGGCCGAACGCATGGGGGTGGAGGAGGTCACGGCCTTCACGCAGGTCGTGGGCCAGTCGATGGATTACGGCACCTCGATCGCCCGCGCGCTCAACGCCTATGCCGCCGAAATGCGCGAGGCGCGGGAGATGAAGGCGATGGAAAAGGCCAACCGCCTGCCGGTGCAGATGTCGGGCGTCATGTCGATCATGATGCTGCCCGCGCTCTTTCTCATCACGCTCGGGCCGACCGTTCTGCGCTATCTCTCGGTCTTCGGGGAATGAGCGCGGCTCAGGCCGTCATGCGGCGGGCGAGCAGGCGCACGGCGAACAGCGGCAGACGCGCCATCGGGTCGATCCGGCAACTGCGCCGCAGCCGGTCGAGCGTTTTCGGACAATCCTCCGCCGACACCGGCGCATTGCGCCCGGCCCAGGTCCAGGGGTCGAACCCAGGGTGGAAGGTGCGACCGTCAAGGATCGGGGTCCACTCGGTATAGATATGCTTGGAATTGTCGAACAGGTGATGCACGCCGCGATGGCGCGCGAAAGCACGCGCCTCCGCCTCGGTGTCGAAGGTGACGACAAGCCCCAGAACCTCGTCCGGGTCGTTATGCGGCGCGACCGAAAGACCGGCGCGCTCCAGCACATCGCGGATAATGGCGAGCCGTTTGCCGACGCGCGACAGCGACCGGCGCAACCGGCGCAGCTGCACGCGCAGGATCGCGCCCTGAATCTCGCTGATCCGGTAATTCCCGCCCACGAACATCGGCCCGCGCGGTTCCGGCGCACCGGCCCCGCGATAGGCCCAGCCCATGTCATGCGCGTTGAAGGCACGGGCGTGGATGTCCGGGTCGCTGGTCAGGACCGCGCCGCCTTCGCCCACCGTCATGTTCTTGTATTGGTTGAAGGAAAACGCTCCGGCCTGGCCGATCGTCCCGCAGGCGCGGCCCTTGTAGCGCACCCCGACCGCCTGACAGGAATCCTCGATCACCACGAGCCCGTGCGCCCCGGCCACGGACATGATCCGGTCCATGTCGCAAGGGCGGTTGAGCATGTGGACCGGGATCACCGCGCGGCTGCGCGGCGTGATCTTGGCGGCAAGGTCATCGGGGTCCATCGCCAGCGTCTCGTCCACTTCCACCAGCACCGGCACGGCGCCGACGAGGAGCGGCGCGGCGACCGTCGCCATCCATGTATAGGCCGGGACGAGCACCTCGTCCCCCGGTCCGATCCCCGCGGCCTGCAAGGCACAGACCAGCGCCGATGTGCCGCTCGTCACAGCAAGCGCATGGGTCGCGCCGGTTTCATCGCACAGCGCGCGCTCGAACCGGGCCACTTCCTGCAACGGCCCGGAATTGCGCAACAAATCGCCCGCAGCGATCACCCGGCCCACGGCCAGCCATTCTCTCAACCCAACGCGCGCCACCTGTTCACGGCTCCCATGTTGCCGGCCTGCACCGATCCGTCGCCCACCCGCAACGGTTCCTGTTCAGACCGCGCGAGACGTGCTTGTGTCAAACCGATATATGTACTTTTGGCCCATAATTTGTTGGCAACAAGGAAATGATGACGCCGGAGTCGCTCGACACCCTGCCGGACGGCACGCAGATCACGGCGGACGTTGTGATCGTTGGCGGCGGGGCCTGTGGCCTGACGCTCGCCCGCACGCTCGGCACCCGTGGGTTCGACGTGGTCGTGCTGGAAAGCGGCGGGGTCGATCCCGACCCGGCGCATGAGGCGCTGAACCGGGTCGAGATCGAAGACGATGACATGGGCGACGCCGCGCGGCTCTATCGCGCCGCTCATCACGGCACCCTTGCGCGCGACTGGGACCCCGAGGCGCAGCCTTACGGCCTGCGCCTGCGCGGGCTCGGCGGCGCGACGCAGGCCTGGGCGGGCAAATCCGCGCCTTTCGATCCGGTCGACTACGCGCCGCGCGATTGGGTGCCGCTCTCGGGCTGGCCGGTGGACGCGGACACGCTCGCGCCTTTCGTCACGCGGGCCGAGGCGCTGCTATGTCTGGGGCCCGCCCACTACGGGCCGGACCTCTGGCCGGTTCTGGGCCGCGACGCCCCGCGCAAAATGCCGGACCCGGCGGCCTTTCGGTCGATGTTCTGGCAATTCGCCCGATCGTCCCGCAACCCGTCCGAGATCATGCGCTTCGGGGCCGATTTCCTCGCCGACCCGCCACCCAACGTGCGGCTTATCGTGAACGCGACGGTCACGAAGCTCGCGCTCGCCCACAACGCCCGCACCGTCGAGCGGGTCGAGGTGGCAAGCCTCACGGGCCGCCGCGCCAGCCTGACCGCCCGCGCCGTCGTCCTCGCCGCCTCCGCGATCGAGAACCCGCGCCTCCTGCTCCAGTCGAACGACGTGGCGCCCGCCGGGGTCGGCAACGACCACGATCAGGTCGGCCGGCACCTGATGGACCATCCGACCGCCCCGGTGGCCCGGTTCGACGCCCGCGCGGCGGGGCAGATGGCGGCCCGGTTCGGCTTTTTCAGCCATCGCGCGGGCGGCATGGCGCATCTCTACCAGCACGGCCTCGCGCTGACCGAGGACCATCAGCGGCGCGAGAAGCTCCTCAACGGCGCGATCTTCATGACCGAGGAACGCGCGCCCGACGATCCCTTTGCGGCGATCTCCCGCCTTCTCAAGGGGCGCAGCAGGTCGGTCTCGGCGGATCTCGTCACTGCGGCCAAAAGCCCGCTGCGCATCGCGCAGGGCTCGGCGGTCAAACTGCTCGACAGCGGACGCCTGCCGCAGGCGATCAGCCGGCCCATCGTCGAAACGGCGATCCGCCTGTTTCCCAACACCGTCGCCACGCAGGTGCGTTATGGCCGCCTGCCGCACAAGTTCACGGGCCTGCGCGTCGAGGCGATCAGCGAACAACCCCCGGACCCGGCCAACCGCGTGACGCTGGGACCGGCCCGCGATGCGCTGGGCATGCCGGTGCCGGTCGTGCGGTGGCAGGCGGGTGAGGCCGCGCGGCGCAACCTCCTCGCCATGGGCGAACTGGTGAGCGCGTCCTTCGCCAAGGCGGGCCTTGAGGCGCCCGAGCCGGTCGATTGGGTGGCCGCGCGCGATCCGGCATCGGCGCGGGTGATCGACATGGGCCACAGCCTCGGCACGACCCGCATGGCCGCGAGCCCCGCGCAGGGCGTTGTGGATGCGGAGTGTCAGGTGTTCGGGGTCGAAGGGCTCTTCGTCGCGGGCGGCTCCGTCCTGCCCACCAGCGGCCACGCGAACCCGACGCTGATGATGCTCGCGCTGGCCCTGCGGTTGGGCGATCACATCGGCGACCGGCTCGCCAGCGGGCGATTGCCTGGTCCGTAGCCTGTCAGCCGAGCGCGCCGCGCAGGGCCGCGAGGTGGCGCTCCAGCAACGCCTGCGCGCGCTCGGGGCTGTCGGCCTCGGTGTAGCACCGGAACTCGGGCGCGTTGCCCGAGGGCCGCAGATGCACGACCTCGCCGCCCGCGAAGGTGACGCGCAGCCCGTCGGTCGTGTCCATCGCGGTCTCGTCGCTGCCCGTGTCGAAGAACGCAGCGCGGCGGGCCGGATCCTCCGTCATCGCCTCGATGAACGCGCCCGAGGCCGCGCTCTCGATCCCCGTCAGCCGGTCCGCCGCCGTGAAGCGGGCGGGCAGGGTGGCGACCAGCTCTGACAGGGACGTGCCCTCCGCCACCGCGCGCGCCAGCGGCGCCACGATGGGAAGGACGCTGTCGCGCGTCATCAGCGGGGGCAGGGGGCCGGCCGGTCCCGCCGCCTCGAAGCCCAGCAGGAACCCGCCGTTCGCCTCGTATCCCACGACCTGCGCCGCCGGATCGGCCGCGCGCACCGCCTCCATTCCCGCGATCACGAAGGGGGAGCCGATGCGGGTGAGGTCCACGCGCCCGAACCCCATCCGGCTCACGGCGGTGTTCGACGAGACCGGCGTCACGATCACCTGCGCCCCCAGCATCTCCGCCGTCAGCGGGCCCAACACATCACCCGGCACGATCCGCCCCGTGTCGTCCGTCACCATCGGGCGGTCGGCATCCCCATCGGTCGATATGAGCGCCGACAACCCGTGTTCGGCGCACCAGCCCGCGAACATCTCGCGCGTGTCGGCGTCCACCGCCTCGGTATCGACCGGAACGAAGCTGTCCGACCGGGCGAGCGGCACCGCCTCGCCCCCCAGAGCGGTCACGAGCCGGGTCAGGATGTCGCGTGCCACCGAGGAATGTTCATAGACCCCGACCCGCAGACCCGCGAGCGCGGCCGGCCCGAAGGCTTTGACATAGCGCGCCGCATACAGGTCCGGCAGGTCGAGCCGGGGCTCCTCGGCGGCGTCGAGCCCCTTGGCCTCGCGCCCGAGCGCCGCCGTGATGCGACCCTCGTCGCCCTTGGTGATCTCGCCCGTGGGAACGTAGAACTTGAGCCCGTTTCGATCCGCCGGAATGTGGCTCCCGGTGACCATGATCGCCGCCGTCTCCCCCGCCATTGCGGCCAGTGCCAGCGCGGGTGTCGGAACTTCGCCCACCGGCACCACGTTCACGCCCTCGCCCTTGGCGGCCCCGGCCACGGCGTCGGCGATGCGCGGAGAACTGTCGCGCAGGTCCCAGCCAAGATGGATCGTGCCGTTATGCGGGCAGGCGGCGAGGAAGGCGCGGGTGTAGTCCGCCACCAGCGCGTCGGTCAGCTCCGTCACCAACCCACGCAAACCGCTCGTTCCGAATTTCGGTGCCATGTCCTGCCTCGCCTCAGTGGATCGCGCCCTTTGTCCGGTGCGACCCCCGCAGGGTCAAGCCGCCTTCTCGCGCACCGCCCGCGCCGCGTCTTGCACGATGGCCGAAATCTCGCGCAACTGGCCCGCCAGCGGGCTCGACTTACGCCAGATCATCCCGACGGTCCGCTTCGGCTGCGGCTCGGGAAACCGGTCGAGCGACACGTCCGTCGCCCGCGTCTCCACCCCCACCGCCATCTCGGGTATCAGTGTCACGCCGATGCCGGAGCCCACCATCTGAACCAGCGTCGACAGGCTGCTCCCGTCCAGCGTCTCGCGCGGCAGCGCCGAGCGCAGGTTGCAAAACGACAGCGCCTGATCGCGGAAACAGTGCCCCTCTTCGAGCAGCAGGAGCCGCATCTCGCGCAGCCCGTCGCTGTCGGGCACCGGGCGGCCCGCATCCGCCGCCGGGCGCACCAGCACGAAATCCTCGTCGAAAAGCGCCACCTCGGTCAGCGTCGGCTCCGACACCGGCAGCGCCACGATGGCCGTATCCAGCCGCCCCTCCTGCAACTCCGTCACCAGCTTGGAAGTCAGCGTTTCGCGCACATGGATGTCGAGCCCCGCATGTTCATGCGAGAGCCGCCCGATGATGGCGGGCAGGAGATAGGGCGCGATGGTCGGGATCACGCCGATCCTGAGCCGCCCGACAAGCTGCCCCTGCGAGGCGCGGGCGAGGTCGGCCAACTCGTCCACCGACCGCAGGATATCGCGCGCCTGCCGCACGAAATCCTCGCCGAACGCCGTGAGCCGCACCTGCCGCGCCCCGCGTTCGACCAGTGGCGTCCCCAGTTCCTCCTCCAGTTCCTTGACCCGCATCGAGATCGCGGGCTGCGAGATCGCACAGGCCTCCGCTGCGCGGCCGAAATGGCCGTGCCGGGCGAGCGCATCGAAGTAGCGCAGCTGTTTCAGGGTGATATTCGTCATAACGGGAAATTATCGCTCCAATCAGAAAACGCAACTTAAACATATGGTCGCACGGTGCTAGAACGATTCTAGGAAAGAGGAGGATGGGCACCGGACCGAGTCGGGTGTCCCTCAGCCGCGCAGGCCGAACGCGCGCAGCACCTCCGCGAAACAAGACGAATGATAGTCAAAGGGAGAGACTCATGGACGGATCCAACGCAGCCAAATGCCCCTTCGTGGGCGGCGCCGCCGTCACGCAGGACGCGATCACCAACCGCCATTGGTGGCCGAACCAGCTCAACTTCAAGATCCTGCACCAGCACGGGAAATCCCCCGACCCGATGGGCGAGGATTTCGATTACGCCGAGGCGTTCAAGTCGCTCGACTACGAGGGCCTGAAAAAAGACCTCACCGCGCTGATGACCGACAGCCAGGACTGGTGGCCCGCCGACTTCGGCCACTACGGCGGCCTGATGGTGCGCATGGCTTGGCACGCTGCGGGCACCTACCGTGTCGGTGACGGCCGTGGTGGCGCGGGCGCCGGTCAGCAACGCTTCGCGCCGCTGAACTCCTGGCCCGACAACGCCAACCTCGACAAGGCCCGCCGCCTGCTCTGGCCGATCAAGCAGAAGTACGGCAACGCGATTTCGTGGTCCGACCTGCTCGTGCTCGCAGGCAACGTCGCGCTGGAGTCGATGGGCTTCAAGACCTTCGGTTTTGCCGGTGGCCGCGCGGATGTGTGGGAGCCGGAAGAGGACGTGAACTGGGGCGCCGAAGACACCTGGCTCGGCACCGACAAGCGGATTTCGGGCGATCGTGACCTCGACAACCCGCTGGCCGCGACGCACATGGGCCTCATCTATGTGAACCCCGAAGGGCCCGAGGGCGAGCCGGACCCGGTCAAGGCCGCGCATGACATCCGCGAAACCTTCGCGCGCATGGCAATGAACGACGAGGAAACGGTCGCGCTGATCGCCGGTGGCCACACCTTCGGCAAGACGCACGGCGCGGGCGACGCGGCCCTCGTGGGCGCCGAGCCCGAGGCGGCGGGCATGGCCGAAATGGGCTTTGGCTGGACCTCGACCCACGGCACCGGCATGGGCCCCGACGCCATCACCGGCGGCCCGGAAGTCACCTGGACCAAGACGCCGACGCAGTGGTCGAACAACTTCTTCGAGAACCTGTTCGAATACGAGTACGAGCTGACCGAAAGCCCGGCGGGCGCGAAGCAGTTCGTGGCCAAGGACGCGCCGGAGATCATCCCGGACCCGTTCGACCCGAACAAGAAACACAAGCCGACCATGCTCGTCACAGACCTGTCGCTGCGCATGGACCCGGCGTATGAGAAGATCTCGCGCCGCTTCTATGAAAACCCGGACCAGTTCGCCGACGCCTTCGCCCGCGCGTGGTTCAAACTTACCCACCGCGACATGGGGCCGAAGTCGCTCTACCTCGGGCCGGAAGTGCCGGACGAAGACCTGCTGTGGCAGGACCCGATCCCGGCGGTCGATCATCCGCTGGTCGACAGCGCCGACATCGACGCGCTCAAGGCCAAGATCCTCGACTCCGGGCTCTCCGTGTCGGACATGGTGAAAACCGCATGGGCCTCGGCCTCGACCTTCCGGGGTTCGGATAAGCGGGGCGGGGCCAACGGTGCCCGCATCCGTCTGGCACCGCAGAAGGACTGGGACGTGAACGAACCGGCCGAGTTGACCCGCGTTCTGGGCGTCTACGAAGGCATCCAGTCCGACTTCAACGCCTCCGCGTCGGGCGGCAAGAAGGTGTCGCTCGCCGACCTCATCGTCCTCGGCGGCTCCGCCGGGATCGAGAAGGCGGCCAAGGATGGCGGCATGGACCTCTCCGTGCCCTTCACGCCGGGCCGCATGGATGCCACGGCGGAGCAGACGGATGTCGAAGGCTTCGAGCCGCTCGAACCGATGACCGACGGGTTCCGCAACTACGAGAAAGCGACCTATGCCGTTCCGGCCGAAGCGCTCATGGTGGACCGGGCCCAGCTCCTCACCCTGAACGCGCCGGAAATGACGGCGCTCGTGGGTGGCCTTCGGGTGCTCGGCGCGAACCACGGCGGGGCGCAGCATGGCGTTCTGACCGACAAGCCGGGCGTTCTGTCCAACGACTACTTCGTGAACCTGCTCGACATGGCGAACAAGTGGTCGGCGCTGGACGAGGGCGAGACGACCTTCGAGGCGAAGGATCGCAAGACGGGCGCGACCCGGTGGACCGGCACGCGCTGCGACCTCGTCTTCGGCTCCAACTCGCAACTCAGGGCGATTGCCGAGGTCTATGGCCAGAACGACTCGAAAGAGAAGTTCGCGGCGGACTTCGTGAAGGCCTGGGTCAAGGTGATGGACGCGGACCGCTTCGACGTGGCCTGATCCTCACCGGACCGACAGCACAGGCGGCGGCCCTCCGGGGCCGCCGTTTTGCGTGGGGCAGGGGCCTTGCACACAGACCCCACCGGGCTAGTCTGCCGCCATGACCAAGCGCATCCTTTTCGTCTGTCTCGGAAACATCTGCCGCTCCCCCACCGCCGAAGGCGTGACGCGCCACATGGCGCAGGCGGCAGGGATGGAGCTTGCCCTCGACAGCGCCGGCACCTCAGGCTGGCATGTGGGCGATCCGCCCTATGATGCGATGCAGGCGGCGGCACGGGCGCGGGACTACGACCTCTCGCGCCAACGCGCGCGGCAATTCGACCGGGCGGATTTCGACACCTTCGACCTTATCCTCGCGATGGACCGCGAAAACCTGCGCGAGGTTGAGGCGATGCGCCCGCCGGGCAACGACACGCCCGCGCGCCTGTTCACGGACTACGCGCCCGACACCGGCATGGACCACGTCCCGGACCCTTACTACACCCGCGATTTCGACGAGACGCTCGACCTCGTGGAAGCCTGCGCCAAGGGTCTGCTTGCGGAAACCTAACCGCAGGCTTTGGCCGCGATGTCCCCGTAATCCTTCCACTTGAGCCAGAAGGCCCAATCGTTGTCGTTCCCGCTCTGCCGGGTTTCCTGGCTCTTGTGCGGGTCTGCGAAAAAGGCCGCGCCCTTGCGCTGTTCATGCGGGGCCAGGATCTGATCGGCCACGCCCTGGATGCAGTTGCACAGCGCGGCCGTTGCGGCAGAGCGGTCTGACTTCATACAGGCGCCTTCGATGATCCCCGCGCCCTGCGCGGGTCCGGCCAAAGGCAGGGTGACGGCGACGGCGGCGCCGAGAAAGATCTGTTTCATGTGTCGATCCCTGACTGTCGAAACGAACATGTCCAATGGGCACGGAATGTAGCACGGTTGCGGACGCCGGAAAACCGGCAGACTGTCACAGGGGCGTCAGGACCGCGCTCTTGGCCAGCGCCTCCACGTCCTCGCGGCGGCACAGCGCGGTGGCATCCGTCATCACGGCGGCGGAGGCGGCGGCGCAACCCTGCACCAGCGCAGCCTCGGGCGCGGCACCCCGCGACAGGGCCAGCGTGAAGGCCCCCACAAAGCTGTCGCCCGCGCCGACCTTTGATTTCACCGGCACGTCGATCGTGTTGCAGTGCCAGCGCCCCGCGCGGGTGGCCAGAACCGAGCCGCCCGGACCAAGCGCGAGCACGACGATCGCCGCCACCCCGTCCGCCACCAGCGACTGCGCGAAAGCCGCCACGTCCGCCTGGCTGTCGAGGCTGCGCCCCGCCAGCTCCGCGCTTTCCGCCCCGTCGAGCCGCAGGACATCATGCCCCGCGCGCCCGGCCGTGAGAAGCGCGCGCAGGGGCGGGCCTGAGGTGTCCAGCACCAGCCGCGCGCCGCGTGCAACCACCGCGGCGGCCAGCTCGGCGGGAAAGTCGTCCGCCACCCCCGGCGGCTGGCTGCCTGACAAAACGACCAGCCCGTCCGCGGGCGCGGCCTCGGCAATGGCCGCCAGAACCTCCCGCGCGATCTCGTCGCTCCAGAGCGGGCCGGGCATGACGAAGCGGTATTGTTTGCCGTCCGAGGCGTCCGTCACCGCCAGCGACTGCCGCGTGTCGCCGGGAATGTCGAAGACGAGCGGGACGAGAGGTTCCTGTTCCAGCAGGTCACGAAACTGCGCCCCGGTATGCCCCGCCAGCGTGACGAAGGCGGTCGCCCGGCCGCCCAGCTCGCCGATGGCCCGCGCCACGTTCACCCCGCCGCCGCCGGTGTCCAGCGAGGGCACGGCGCAGCGCAACTTGTCGCCCGCGCGCAGGTGATCGACCGAGGTTGAGACGTCGAGCGCCGGGTTCAGCGTGACGGTGAGAATGCCTGTCATGGCCCGACGCTACCCGCCGTCCGCAAGGGTGTCACCAAGGTTTCGCGCAATCGTCACGGGCGCGTTTCAAACCTGTCCATCCTGTCGCCATCGGACATGCAACAGGAGACATCCCATGACCCGCACGATTCCGCTGGCCCTTACGGCCACGCTTCTCGCCACCGCCGCCGTCGCGGCCCCCGTGGAGCTGGGCCCGCGCCCCTTCTACCTCATCGACCGGATGGAAGACGGCGCGCTCAAGGACAAGCTCATGGCCTGTCAGGACATGGACATGACGGCACAGAAATTCTCGATCGGCCACCGTGGCGCGCCGCTCATGTTTCCCGAACACACCGTCGAATCGAACCGCGCCGCCGCGCGGATGGGCGCGGGTATCCTCGAATGCGACGTGACCTTCACGGCCGACAAGGAGTTGGTCTGCCGCCACGCCCAGAACGACCTGCACACGACGACCGACATCCTCGCCTCCGACCTTGCCGGGACCTGCACCACGCCCTTCGCGGGCGCTTCGGGCGACACGCCGGCCACCGCCGAATGCCGCACCTCGGACGTGACGCTGGCCGAGTTCCGCACGCTGACCGGCAAGATGGACGCGGCCAACGCGATGGGCGAAACGGTCGAGGCCTATATGGACGGCACCGCCGGTTGGCGCACCGATCTCTATTCGGCGATGGGCGGCACGCTGATGACCCACGCCGAGTCGATCGCGCTGTTCGACGAGCTTGGCGCCGACTTCACTCCCGAGCTGAAATCGCCCGCGGTCGAGATGCCGTTCGACGGGTTCAGCCAGGCCGACTATGCCCAGAAGATGATCGACGAATACAAGGACGCAGGCATCGCGCCGAACCGCGTCTGGCCGCAGTCCTTCAACCTCGAAGACGTGCTTTATTGGGTCGAAAACGAGCCCGAGTTCGGTCAGCAGGCCGTGTTCCTCGTCGAATGGTCCGAAGGCTTTGACGAGCAGAACGCCGAGACGTGGAACGAGGACTTTGCCGCCCTCGTCGATCAGGGCGTCAACTACCTCGCCCCGTCGATCAACATGCTGGTCACCGTGAAAGACGGCGAAATCGCCGCGTCGGATTACGCGAAGGCTGCGAAAGAGGCGGGCCTCAACCTCATCACCTGGACACTGGAACGCTCCGGCCCGCTCACCACGGGCGGCGGCTGGTATTACCAATCGGTGTCGCAGGAGATCGACAACGACGCCGATTACTTCACCGTGCTCGACGTGCTGGCGCAGGACGTGGGCGTGGAAGGCGTGTTCTCGGACTGGCCCGCGACCGTCACCTATTACGCCAACTGCATGGGTCAGGGCATGTAAGAGGTTTCGTCGCGGGCTTGCGCCCGCGCCGACCCGTGCGAGGGGGCTCTGCCCCCTCGCGCTCCCCCGAGGTATTTCGGGACCAGAGAAGAGGCGCGGCTCAGGTCGCGCTTTGGTCGTTCTGCGTGAAGATGCGGCCCCAGCGGATGCGGGACCAGAGCCGTTCGTGGACGGCATAGCAGATGAAACCCACCAGCGCGGATGACAGGGCAAGCGCCCCGCCGGCGGTGAGCGAGCCGGTGGCGGCATAGCCGAGCGCGGTGGTGGTGACGAGACCGAGGAGTTGCCATGTAAGCGCTTTGGCCAGCGTGCGACGCGCGGTGTCCATTCCGGATCTCCTTCTTTTATCGTTGGGTGAGAACGGCTTACCGGCTGGACGCCGTGGTGCGAAGTCTGTTACTTGTAAACGAAAGCCATCGTCTGTTCAGGAAAGACAACAACGCACATGAAAGTGGACAAGCGCGACCGCGCCACCCTGTTCCGTGAACGGCTGATCTCGGCCATGACCGTCGCCGGGGCGTCACGCGCCGGAATCGCGCGGTCCACCGGCGTCAATCGCTCGACCATTTCGCAGGTTCTGGACGCGGGCGCCGCGCGGCTCCCCTCGGCGCAGCTTACCGCCGATCTGGCGCAGGAGCTGGGGGTGTCGACCGACTGGCTCCTCGGACTCACCGACCGACCCGAGCGCCCGGGCGATGCGATCGAGGCGGCCGTGCAGATGACCGAGGCTGACCGGACGTCTGCCGACGAACAGCTCCTCGACTGGTATCGCGAGGCGGCGGGATACAAGGTTCGCCATGTGCCCGCGACCTTGCCCGACATGCTCAAGACCGAGCCGATGATGCGCTGGGAATACGAAGGGTTCCTCGCCAAGACAACGGATCAGGCGATCTCGGCCATGCGAGAGCGGCTCGACGTGTTGCGCACCCGGTCCTCGGACCATGAGATCGCGCTGCCCGTGCAGGAATTCACCGCCTTCGCGGCGGGAGAGGGGTATTATCGCGGCGTGCCGCGCAAAGTGCGCCAGGAGCAGCTCGACCATTTCGCTGCGCTGCACCATGAGTTCTATCCGAGCCTGCGGGTGTTCCTTTACGACAGCCGCCGGGTGTTCTCGGCACCGATCACGATTTACGGGCCGCTCGTTGGGGTGATCTATGTCGGGCGGATTTACCTCGCCTTCCGCGAAAGCTCCCGCCTGCGGTCCCTCGTCGAACATTTCGACTGGCTCGTGCGCGAGGCCGAGGTCGACGCCCGCGATTTCGGAGACTACGTCGCCGGGCTCACGGTCACCTGACCCGGATCAGCCGGTAATCGCGTTGCCGCACGAGCGGGTAACTCACGAAACCGCGTCATTCATCCTCGTCCTCACCCGACTTCTCGCCGGGGAAGGCGGCCCCGAGCGCCACGCCGACGCCGGCCCCGATGGCGATGCCCGCGCCGATGTTGTCCATCGCCGTACCGAGGGCCACGCCCAATCCGATGCCAAGGGCGACCGCGGCCCCCATGTTCACGTCGTTCACTCCGCGCGGCTGCTGCGCACACCGGCGGCGACGGCCCCGACAGCGGCACCCAGCGCCACGCCCCAGGCCGCACCTTCCGCCGGCACACCGTTTGCGGCGCCGAACGCGGCGCCAATGGCGATCCCGAGGGCAACGGACACACCCATGTTCAGTTTCATCTGAGCCTCCTTACGCGTCGATTCACCCCCAACGCTAACACCGCGACCCCTGCAAAACAAAACCCGCCGGCGCGATTTTGCCCACTTCCACGCCCATCGGAAGCCTGAT
Source organism: Maritimibacter sp. UBA3975 (assembly GCF_002384975.1). Classification (NCBI taxonomy): domain Bacteria; kingdom Pseudomonadati; phylum Pseudomonadota; class Alphaproteobacteria; order Rhodobacterales; family Roseobacteraceae; genus Maritimibacter; species Maritimibacter sp. UBA3975. The sequence continues at coordinate 45,179 of NZ_DGCP01000011.1, read as the reverse complement.
ATCTGCACGCCCTATGACTGACCTCGCTCACATCCGCAATTTCTCCATCGTCGCTCATATCGACCACGGGAAATCCACGCTCGCCGACCGCCTGATCCAGGCCACGAACACCGTGCCGGATCGCGACATGAAGGAGCAGCTCCTCGACGCGATGGATATCGAGCGCGAGCGGGGCATCACGATCAAGGCCAACACGGTGCGCATCGAATACACCGCGCTCAATGGCGAGGATTACATCCTCAACCTGATCGACACGCCCGGCCACGTCGACTTCGCCTATGAGGTGTCGCGGTCGATGCGCGCGGTCGAAGGCTCGCTCCTCATCGTCGATTCCACCCAAGGGGTGGAGGCGCAGACCCTCGCCAATGTCTATCAGGCCATCGACGCGGACCATGAGATCGTGCCGGTCTTCAACAAGATCGACCTGCCCGCCTCTGACATCTCCCGCGTGGCCGAACAGGTCGAGGATGTGATCGGCATCGATGCGTCCGGCGCCATTGCGGTGTCGGCCAAGACCGGCGTGGGCATCCGCGAGGTGCTGGAGGCCATCGTTCACCGCCTTCCGGCCCCGGTGGGCAGTGGTGACGCGCCGCTCAAGGCGATGCTGGTCGACTCGTGGTACGACCCCTACCTCGGCGTCGTCGTTCTTGTGCGCGTCATGGACGGCAAGATGAAGAAGAACGACCGCGTCACCTTCATGCAGAACGGCACGGTCCACCAGATCGACCGCATCGGCGTCTTCCGCCCCAAGATGCAGGACGTGACCGAGCTTGGACCGGGCGAGATCGGCTTTATCACCGCCTCGATCAAGCAGGTGCGCGATACCAAGGTGGGCGACACGATCACGCATGAGAAGAAGGGCTGCGAAACCCCGCTCCCCGGCTTCAACCCGTCCATCCCCGTTGTGTTCTGCGGCCTGTTCCCGGTCGATAGCGCCGAGTTCGAGGATCTGCGCGACGCCATCGAAAAGCTCGCGCTCAATGACGCCTCGTTCAGCTATGAGATGGAGACCTCGGCCGCGCTGGGCTTCGGCTTCCGCTGTGGTTTTCTGGGCCTCCTCCATCTTGAGGTCGTCCGCGACCGGCTGGAACGCGAATACGATATCGAACTCATCACCACCGCGCCCAGCGTGGTCTACAACGTCTATCTCAAGGACGGGACGATGCAGGAACTGCACAACCCGGCCGACATGCCCGACATGACCATCGTGGACCATGTCGAGGAACCGCGCATCAAGGCGACGATCATGGTGCCCGACGAGTTCCTGGGCGACGTGCTCAAACTCTGCCAGGACCGCCGCGGCATCCAGCTCGACCTCACCTATGCCGGGTCACGCGCGATGGTGGTCTATGACCTGCCGCTGAACGAGGTGGTCTTTGATTTCTACGATAGGCTGAAATCGGCAACGAAAGGTTACGCGAGCTTCGACTATTCGATCGAGGGCTACCGCGCCGACAACCTCGTCAAGATGCAGATCCTCGTGAACGACGAACCCGTCGACGCGCTGTCGATGATGGTCCACCGCGACCGCGCCGAACAACGCGGCCGGGCGATGTGCGAGAAACTGAAAGACCTCATCCCCCGCCACATGTTCAAGATCCCGATCCAGGCGGCCATCGGCGGCAAGGTCATCGCCCGAGAAACGCTCTCGGCACTCCGCAAGGACGTGACCGCCAAGTGCTACGGCGGCGACGCCACCCGGAAGAAGAAGCTTCTGGAGAAGCAAAAGGCCGGCAAGAAGAAGATGCGTCAGTTCGGGAAGGTCGAGATTCCGCAGGAGGCGTTTATTTCGGCGTTGAAAATGGACTCGTAGATACGGCACAACTTTGGAAAGCACGGACCCTACTTAGGAATGAATATCCCAAGTACTGTTGAAGAATTTGATAAGACAGTATCCAAGCTAGAGCGGCAATGTGGTTTTGCTATTCGTTCGCTCGCTTTCTTGACTGATCTATCTGACAACGATCTCCGTTGGGATAAATACAGAGACAGTTACTCTGGTCACGTATTGGAACTGGCAAGAATTTCTATCGAGCAATCCCTAATGCTTTTCTGTAATCGTGTTTGGGATCATCGCCGGGACGTACGGTCCATACATATGGCGATGAGGATTTCTGAATCTATTATGGAGGAATTGATCTCTCGGCAGGAAACCGGTCAGCCCGACCACGATAAAGTTCTGAGAAAGAATTCTCAGTTGAATCTTGCTGAAATCAAGAAGAAAGTGAAAGTCTTAGGTGATAGTGACACTCGAAAAGTCCTGAGAGTAATACGGTCCGAGAATTTGGCTCATTCAATTGATGATAGCAAAGATCGGCAGAATCTTTATTCGTCCAGGAGCGAGTATGAAGGTCATGGCGTTACAGGCAATGATTTGTTCCATTTCGCTGAGGTGAGCTTAGAAATAATAAACCTGTTAGTGCGTATTCGCGACGGCAGCGATATGTTACTCAGAGAAAGATTAAATACGGCCCGAAACCAAACGCAGGAATTCTGGAACTGCATGCCGATCCTGCGTAACGTAGAATCTTTCAAATGAAATGCATACAACCTCGAGGCAGCAACTGAAGCCCGCCCTACGCCAACGCACCACCATGCCATTCCGTCACACCATCATGTCCATCCCCGGCACGAAACGCGGGTCGCGATGCACCGACGAATACGGCCAATCCCCGGGCCGCGCGACAAATCCATGCTTCACCGGGGGGCTCCGACCGTTCGTCACTGAAATCGGTCCACTGGACCGGTTTCCGGGCGCTCCTCACTCCAACAATACCTGAGATGCGCCGTGACATCGGCCGTGTCCCGGATGCGGGGCTCCGGGATGCCGGTCCTCTCGCAACCGCCGCCGACGGCCTGCACACGCGCGCAGGGGACTGACCGGGCGGCTGTACATACAATCGTATGCACAGGAGTCATACGCGGTGTGTACGCGCTGTGCAGACGCTGATCCGGGGAACCGGGCGGGCCTGCGGGCCGTTCTCAGGGCAAAGGAGAGACGCCCATGACCGAGACCGCCCTGACCCTCGACGACGCCGAAAAGACCGCCGACCTCGCCCGTGTGGAGCGTGTCGCGCGCCTGCTCGACACCCGCTACGGCCTCCCCGGTACGCGTCTGCGCTTCGGTCTGGACTCGCTCATCGGTCTCATTCCGGGCGTGGGCGACACGGCCATGATGCTGCCGTCGCTGTGGATGATCGCGGTCGGCTGGAAACACGGCGTGCCCGCCGGAACCCTTGTTCGTATGGGCGGAAACGCCGCCATCGACTATGTCATCGGGTCCATCCCGCTCGCCGGCGACCTGTTCGACCTGGTGTTCAAATCGCACCGCCGCAACGCCGCGCTTCTGCGTGAGGCCCTGGGCGGCGCGCCCTGAGCCAGCCGGAACCGGGCGGCCGCGCCCCGCGTTTCCCCCGAAAGGAGATATACGATGAAACATGGTTGGAGACTTCTTCTCATCCCCCTCTGGGCGCTCTGCGCCGCCGGTGTCGTGGTCATCGCGGGCCTCGCGGTCGGCTTCATGACCTGGGTCACCTTCGCCGTCGCCGCCGTCATAGGCCTCGCCATCGGCATCCCCGCCGGCCTCTGGAACACCCATAAAATAAAGCGCGAAGACCCCGATTGGGATCATCGCCGGGAAATCCCGGCCTGAGGCGAAAAACCGCGACGGAAAACGTCTGGGCTGGCGTATGCTATGGAGACAACACTCCGGAGCGACGCCATGCCCAACGGTTACACCCGCCTTCAGATCGCCCTTCACTGGGTCATTTTCCTGCTTATCGCCGCGCAGTTCCTGTTCCATGACGGGATTCAGGCGGCATGGCGTGCCGTGATCCGCGGCACGGATGCGACCTTCAGCGTGATGGCCGCGCAGCATATCTTCACGGGCCTGCTGGTGCTGGCGTTGGTGGTCCTGCGGCTCGCCATCAAGCTGCGGCGCGGTGCGCCCGCGATGCCGGCGGAGGAGCCCGAGATCCTAAAGCTGACAGCGCGCGTCACCCATTGGCTGCTCTACGGCTTCATGATCCTCGTGCCGGTCTCCGGCGCGGCCGCGTGGTTCGCGGTGAACGAGAACGCGGCGCAGGGGCATGAGCTGTTCAAGTCCATCCTGCTCCTGCTGATCGCGCTGCATTTTCTGGGTGCCCTGTTTCAGCGCTTCGTGCTGAAATCAGACGTGATGACCCGGATGATGCGCCCGAACGCCTGATGCGACTCGTCCTTATGCTTCATTCGATGATCGGCACCACGCTTGCCGGCGTGGGCGTGGTTATCGCGCTCGTCTCGGGCGTTTCCGGGCTCTGGCCGCTGGTCGGGGCCGCGGCGGCGGGGTGGCTGGTCGGCTGGCCGCTCGCCATCGTCATCGCAGGACGCATTCGGTGATCTGAATGACGTAGATCAAGGACGGCGCGGTCCCGCCGGCGCAGTGTCGCCCCGAAACGCGTAGTCATTTTGAAAAGGAGCGGGACCCATGTTCCTCTTGCTCGCACTTTACGCCATGGGCGGCACGACGCTCGCCGGAGTCTTCATCGTCGCCGCGCTCACGGCAGGCTACACCACGGCGCAACCGATCATCTGGGCCGCCGTCGCGGGCTTCATCGTCGCGTTGCCGGTGGTCTGGGTCGTGAACCGCAAGCTGCGCGGCTAGGCGAAAGCGGTTGCAAGGGCCCGCCCGCTCCGGCTATTTCGGCGCGAGCGGCCCCTTAGCTCAACTGGATAGAGCAGCGGACTTCTAATCCGCAGGTTGAGGGTTCGAGTCCTTCAGGGGTCGCCAGTGTCACTCAAAGCCCCCAGATCGCCTTGGCACCCATCCACAGGCCCATGCCGAGCATCATCAGGTTCTCTGTCAGCGAGACGAACCCGAGCGGGACGTTTGACGATCCGCCGACACAGGCGCATTTGAGTTCGCGTTTGTCGATGTAGACAGCCTTGAACACGGACACCGCGCCAATGGTGCCGATGACGATCGCGACCGGGGCGGAGAGCCATGTGAGCGCGCCGGCCACCATCAGGATACCCGCGAACGCCTCGCCGAACGGGTAGAGATAGCCATAGCGCACCCAGCGGCGGGCGAGCAGGTCGTAGTTCAGGAACATGGTCGAGAAGCTCTCCACGTCCTGAAGTTTCTGAACGGCGAGGAAACACATCGAGATCGAGATGAACCATTCGAGTGCGCGGACCGTCAGGACCGTTCCGAAACTCGCCCAGCTCACGCCGAGCGCCATGAGAAAGGCGACGGCGAAGATCGCGATGACGGGCTGGTAGCTCGTCTCGTCCTCCCCCTTCAATGGCTTGCCGAAATGGTCGCGCAACTCGTCGTAGCCGCCGATCCGCTCACCGCCGATAAAGGTCTGCGGCGTCGTCTTGACCCCGTGTTCGTCCATGAAGGCGTCGGTTTCTTCGCGGGTCGTGAGGGGATGATCTTCCACCTCATAGCCTTCGCGCTCCAACAGGTCCTTGGACTTCAGGCCGAAGGGACAGAGATGGTCGGGCATGACCATCCGGTAGAGTTTCGCGGTGCGGGTCGTCGTGTCCCGGGGCATGGCCGGCCTCCCGGTCTGTGTGAACGGTTTACGTTCTCACAACGCGGTGGACCGGCAGGCTTGTTCCGGGCGCGGTCAGGATGGGACGGCGATGTTCACCGTGACTTCGTCGTCGATCCCGAGCGTGACGAGCCCATCTCCGCCCTGGAACTGGTAGATGGCGAGGGTGTTGCCCGCGTCGTCCGTCACCGTCGTTTCCGTGTTCTGCCAGTCCCCGACCAGTGTGAGCGTATCGCCGGTTTCGCCGAGGATTGTCGCGCTGTCACCCAAGGCGGCGTCGAGCAGCAGCTCAAGGTCGGTGTCGGCGGTGTCGGACAGGTTCATTATGTCGCCGGCCGAAATGATGAGCGCGTCGTTCGTGCCGTTGGTCAGGTCCACCGCCTCGATATTCGACCCGGCGAGCGTCTGGATCAGGTCCGGCGCCGCCCCCGTGGCGAGTTCGAGCAGGTCACGGCCCGCGCCCCCGTCGAACAGGTCGGCGCCGAGGTCGTCGATCAAGGTGTCGTCGCCGGCGCCGCCAATAAGGGTGTCGTCGCCATCGCCGCCCTTGAGGATGTCGTCGCCGTCGCCCCCTGCCAGCCGGTCGTCGCCGTCAAAGCCCAGGATAAGATCGTCCCCGTCGCCGCCTGAGATGTCGTCTGCGAAATCGCTGCCGAGCAGGAGGTCCGAGCCGTCCGAGCCCGTCGCGGTGCGGGCTGCGCCGTGTTTGGAGATGAACTCGTTCGAGTTGATCGTCACGCGGTCTTCGTCAGTTGCGATATTGCCATCCAGATCGAAGGTGGCGGTGGCGGAAAACAGGTTTTCCTCGCCGAGCAGGTCGCCGATCCCGGCGATCTCGGCCAGGGCCACGTCGAAGTTCAACCCGTCGGAGGTGAGGGCGTCATCCACGGCTCCAGGCGCGAATGTCTGCGCGGCTCCGTCCGCCGTCAATTCCAGCGTGAACTCCACGAGTTCCGCCGCGAAGAGGGGGGATTCCTGGATCGCGGCGAGCAGGGCTGCGGAATTGCCCACGGCGGTCGGCGTGCCGTCGCTGTCCACCTGTTGCAACTGGGTGGTGTTGAACCCGGTGCCGATGCCGAAGGCCTGGATGTCGAGGTCGTAGTCGGCGTTGTTCAGCGTGGCGAGCGAGGTCGTCCAGTCGGACCCGCTCGGGATGCCGTCGGTCACGAAGTAGAGCACGTTCGTGTCGCCCGCATCCTTGCTGTCGAAGAACGCGTGGGAGGCATCCATCGCCTCGTGCCAGTCGGTGCGTGGGCCGCTGCGGAACGTAAGCGCACGGATTGCGGTAAGGAGCTGGGGATCATCGGTCTCGTAAGTGAAATCCTCGTAGACCCCCTCACCATACTGCACGATCTGCACGTTGACGGTGGTCTGCGAGCCTTCGAACTGTTCCGCAAGCTGTTCGACCGCGTCGTAGATCGCGTTCTCGATATTGGTCCAGCCGGTCGATCCGACCGAGCCGGAGGCGTCCAGCGCGAAGGAGAGGTTGATCGTCGTCGCCTCGACCTCGCTCACGCCGATGGCCACGTTACCAGCGGGATCGTTGCCCACCGGGTCCTCGGAGATCGCCATGGTGACGGTCTGCCCAGTGTCTCCGGTAAAGCTCTCCTGCGCGACCTCGAGTGTGATCGTGGCGATGTCGGTCGCGTCGCCGTCGGACACTTCGACCTGAAAGCTGTCGACGCCCGTGTAAGCCTCGTCGGGCGTGTAGCTATAGCTGCCGTCGCTTTCGACCGTGACCTCGCCATGCGCGGGTCCGGCCGAGAGGGCGAAGGTCAGGTCGTCGTCCTCCACGTCCGTCGCGATGACGCTGCCCGTAACCTCGGTATCGACCGCGACCTCGACCACCGCGTCCTGCGCCTCAGGCGCGTCGTTCACCGGATCGACCTTGACCGTGACGGTCCGGGTGTACGTCAGGCCGGTGCCGTCCGTGACGGTGTAGGTGAAGCTGTCGGTGCCGTTGAAGTCGGCGTCGGGCGTGTAGAGCAGCTCGCCTTCGCCGTTTTCCGCGACGGAGCCGTTGGTGCCCTGGGTGAAGGCGCTGACGCTGACCGCGTCACCGTCCACGTCGGGGTCCGCGAAGACCGGGGTGATGGCGACGACGGTGTCTTCATTGGTGGTGGCCGTGACGTCCTGCGCCACCGGATCGTCGTTCACCGGGGCGACCGTGACCGAAACGGTCCGGGTGTCGGTGCCGCCGTTCCCGTCGCTCACCGTGTAGGTGAAGCTGTCGGTGCCGTTGAAGTCGGCGTCGGGCGTGTAGATCAGCCGGCCCTCGCCATCGTCCGCGACGGAGCCGTTGGTGCCCTGCGTGAAAGCGCTGACGCTGACCGCGTCGCCGTCCACGTCGGGGTCCGCGAAGACCGGGGTGATGGCGACGACGGTGTCTTCATTGGTGGTGGCCGTGATGTCTTCCGCCACCGGATCGTCGTTCACCGGGGCGACAGTGACCGTTATGGTCGCCGAGGCCGTGCCACCGTTCCCGTCGGTGAGCGTGTAGGTAAAGCTGTCCTCGCCGTGGAAGTTTTCCTCCGGCGTATAGGTGAAGCCGCCGTCGCCGTCATAGACCGCGCTGCCCTGGTCCGGATCGGACATGGACAGGAGCGTGACCGCATCGCCGTCGGCGTCGGTGAAGGCGATTGCCGGGTCGATCCAGACAGGCGCGTCCTCGTCGGTCTGTGTCGTCACGTCATGCGCCACGGGTGCGTCAGGGACCGGCGTGACACTGACCGTCAGGGTTGCGGTGTCGGTGTTCCCCTTGCCGTCCGAGACCGTGTAGCTGAACGTCTCGGACCCGAAAAAGTCGGGCGGCGGGGTGTAGGTGAAGGTGCCGTCCGCGTTGCCGGAGCTGAATGCCTCCTCGCTGGAGAAGGACCAGTCGATCACCTGGAGCACATCGCCGTCCGCGTCGCTGTCATTGTCGAGCACGTTGATGGTGACGGAGCCACCGTCCTCAACGACCGTGAGCACGTCGTCCCCGGCTTCGGGCGCATCCTCGGTGGCGGTGACCGTGAACGTCACGGTGCCGCTGTCGGTGCCGCCGTTCCCGTCGGAAATCGTGTAGGAGAAGCTGTCGGTGCCGTTGTAGTCGGGCTCGGGCGTGTAGGTGTAGTCCCCGGTCTGGTTGTCGAGGTCGAGCTGGCCGTGGCTAGGCCGGGTGTTCACGATGACGATGAGCCCGTCGCCGTCCCCGTCGCTGTCGTTGGTGAGCACGTTGCCCCCGACGGCGGCGCCATCCTCGCTCGCGTTCCTGGCGTCGTTGCGGGCCTCGGGCGGCGTGTTGGGCGTTTCGGTGTCGCCGTCTCCCTGCGTCTGGGTTGCGGGGGTGCCGGGGCTGCCGCCACCGCCACCGCCGGTCGACCCGGGCGCGAAACCGCCCGAGGTATCGTCGTCCGGGTCACTGTCGTTGCCCTGCGTGCCGGTGTCGTCGCCGAGGTCCGGTCCCGAGGACGGGGCGCCCGACGAAGAGACGAGTTCGACGAAGGTGCCACCGGCGTCCACCCTCTCGAACGCCAGCGCATAGGCGCGGGCCGCGTCGAGCAGGAGCGTCTGGTCATCGGCAAGGTCGTCGGCGGTGCGGATCACTTCGCGGGTTTCGCCCTCGACGGGCGAGACGATCCACTTCGTCTCGATATTGTCGATGGTGGCGATCAGGTCACCGTTCAGGTCGCGCAATTCGATGGAGCCAATGCCCCCGTCCGGGTCGGTGTTGAGCGAGACTTCGACGGTCGAAATGCCGTTCTCGGTCGTGATCTCGACGAGCACGGTGGTGCCCCGGATGCCCATTGTCGCGGTGGGCGTGTTCACGTCCATGCCGCCGGTCTTGGCCACTTCGCCCGCGATGAATACGAAGCCGCCTTCGATCAGCGAGAACGCCCCGCCGTTTCCGTCGTCGGCCTCGGCGTCGAAGACGAGCGAGTCGATGACCATGCGGGAGTTGGCAGCGAGGGTGAAGATCGTGCCGTCCACGAAAGTGACCGAAAGCGCGCCGCCGTCATCGGTGATGAGCACGTCGTTCTGATAGATCTTGGAGCCGATTTCGAGCTGGACGCGTGTGCCGTCCGCGCGTTCGGCGAAAGACACGCCTTCGAGCGTTTCGACCTGTCCGATGGGACCGGTCGCGGGGGCGCTGCCTGCCTGCGCATACTGGCCCGGCGCGATCGGCCCTGCGAGGCGCGCGGCAAGATCGCCGCGCAGCACCGCACCATTGTCGGCCACGAGGTCCGGGGCTGTGTCCTGTCCGAAGTAATCCACGAGCCGCAGGTCTGCCGCACCCGGCGTGGAAATGACCAGATCGGCGCCGTCGCGGGCGAAATCGGCGGTGAAGATCGGGCGATCGTGGATGGGGAGCGCCGCGCCGTCGGTGACGACGAACGACTCCTCTAAGACGGCAGCTGCGCCGCGCTGGAAATCACTATCGCGCATGTTGACCCGTGCCCTGAAAATTATCTGTCACAAATTTGCCTTATTTGTTTACACGATTCGAAATGAAATTGCATCTGCGGCACAACATCGTTTCCGACAAACCTTTGCGGAGCGGTTCGGCGAAGGCATTGTTTCGATTGACCATTGACCGCCGGGGCCTGTGAGCCTTTGCTTGCAGGAGAAACAGGCGCGGGTGGTATGGCTTCGGGCAAATCGGGAACATGGATGCGGACAGCGGGGCGGCGATTCGGGTCGTCGCGGCTTCTGGGCCTGTTGCTCGTCGCCGCGTTGCTGGCCCTCCGGGTGGCCGATCCGGCCCCCGTGGCCGGCTTGCGCTTCGCGGCATTCGACCTCTATCAACAGTTAAAACCCCGCGAAATCACCCGCCAACCGGTGGCCATCGTCGATCTCGACGACGCGAGCATCGCGGAGCTTGGCCAATGGCCCTGGCCGCGCGACAGGCTGGCCGAAATGGTCGACAGGATCATGGCGGACGGGGCGGCGGCCATCGCCTTTGACGTGATCTTCTCAGAGCCGGACCGGCTGTCTCCCGCCCGGCTTGCGGAGCGGGGCGACGTGCCCGAGGGCCTGCGCGCCGACCTCGCCCGGCTTCCCGACAACGACCGGATCTTTGCCCAGGCCATCGCGCGGGGGCGTGTCGTGGCGGGGCAGACCAGCGTTCGGCTTGCAGGAAACAGCAGCTCGCCCTCCGCCGTGCGCGACGTGCCGCATGCGCTTCTGGGCGAAGACCCGTTGCCGTTCTTGCAGAAATACCCGCGTCTGCTTCAGAACCTTCCGGTGATCGAGGACGCGGCGATGGGGCACGGCGTGTTTTCCACACGACCGGACCCGGACGGGATCTACCGCCGCGTCCCGCTCGTCATGCTTGTCGAAGACACCCTGCGCCTCGGCCTTGCGCCGGAGCTTCTGCGCGTTGCGACCGGCGGTGATGCGTTTGCGGTGCGCACGAACGAGGCGGGGATCGAGGGTGTCGTGGTCGCGCGCCAGCTTGTGCCGACCGCGGGCGACGGATCGGTCTGGCCCTACCTGACGCCGTCTTCCGCCGACCGCTATGTCTCCGCCGCCGACGTGATCAGCGGGCGGATGGAGCAGGGGCGACTGCGCGGGCACCTTGTCTTCGTCGGAACATCGGCCATCGGGCTTGAGGATTTCCGGCCGACGCCGCTGGGCGTCTCGATGGCCGGGGTGGAGATCCATGCGCAGGTGCTTGAGAACATCCTCTCCGGCTCGCTTCTCGACCGGCCCAACACGGCCATCGCGGTGGAGCTGGTCATCACGCTCCTGCTGGGGCTCGTCATCGTGATCCTCGTGCCCGCCTTCCGCGCGACCTTCGTCATGATCCTCGCCGTGGTTGTCATGGCGGGCTATGCGGGGGCGTCGTGGTATGCCTTTTCGGCGCAGCGGGCGCTGCTCGACCCGACCTTCCCGATCCTCGCGGCGGTGCTCACGCTCATGCTCATGGCGAGCCTGAACTACATGCGGGAGGAGCGGATGCGGCGCCAGATCCGCTCGGCCTTCGGTCAGTATGTCTCACCCGACCTCGTGGACCGGCTGTCCGACAATCCCGACGCGCTGACGCTGGGCGGCGAGCGGCGCGAGCTGACGTTGCTCTTTTCCGATGTGAGGGGCTTCACGACCATCGCCGAAAGTTACCGCAAAGACCCCGTGGGCCTTACGAACCTGATGAACCGGTTCCTTACGGCCCTGTCCAACGCGATCCTGGACGAGCGGGGGACGATCGACAAATTCATGGGTGACGCCGTCATGGCGTTCTGGAATGCGCCGCTCGACATCCCGGACCACCCCCGCGCCGCTTGCCGGGCCGCGCTCGCCATGTACGCGCGGGTGCAGGCGATCAACGAGGAGCGCAAGGCCGAGGAAGGCGAGGACGTGCTGCTCATCGACGTGGGCATCGGCATGTCGACCGGCCCCTGCACCGTGGGCAACATGGGCAGCGATACGCGCTTCGACTACACGGCGCTGGGCGACACGGTGAACCTCGCCTCGCGGCTCGAAGGGCTGTCGAAGAACTACGGTGTGGGGATCATCCTGTCCGAAAGCGTGCATGACGCGGTGGGCGATGACTTCGCGATGCTCGAACTGGACATGGTGCGGGTGAAGGGCAAGACGCTCCCCGTGACGATCTTCGGCTTGCTGGGCGATGACGGGCTGCGAAGCACCGACGGCTGGGCGGCGGTGTCTGTGGCCAATCACCGGATGCGCGTGGCGTTCGCGACGCAGGACTGGGACGGGTGTGAGGCGGCGCTGACCGCGCTTGACGCGGCAGGCGAGGCAGCAGGCCTGTCGCTCGGCGGCTACATCGCGCTCTACCGCGACCGGGTCGCCGCGTTCCGGGAAAACCCGCCGCCTGCTGATTGGGACGGGGTGTTCGTGGCGACGGAGAAGTAGGCCGGTCAGGCCAGGGCAAGCGGTCGCAAGTCTCTGACAGGTCACGGGAAACTCCAGGAGTATTGCAGAGACGTCGAGGGCCGGCCGGCGCTGCGTGCCGCCCGAAGAGCGATCACCGCTCCCTAAGCGCCTCGTCCCGCACCCGAAGGAACGGGTTGAGCAGGTAGTCCAGAACCGTCTTGCGCCCCGTCTGGATGTCGATCTGAGCGACCATGCCGGGGCTGATCTGATTGCCGCCAAGGTCCGTACGGTCGGTCCGCACCGTCACCTGGAAGAACGAGTTCCCGTCTGCGTCGGTGATGGTGTCCGCCCCGATCCGCTCCACCGTCCCGTCGAGCGCGCCGTAGACGATGTAGTCGAAGGCGGTGATCTTGACCGACGCCGGATCGCCGGGCTGGATGAAGGCCACATCTTGCGGCGTGATACGCGCCTCGATCAGAAGGTGGTCGTCCACCGGCACGATCTCGACCAGCGGATCGCCGGGGCCGACGACCGCACCGATGGTGGTCACGTTGAGCGTGTTGACGATACCGCGCACCGGCGCGCGCAGGATGGTGCGCGTGACCCGGTCTTCAGCCGCGCGCAGCCCTTCGCGCAGGACAGACAGTTCCGCCTGCACCTTGGCGAGCCGTTCGCGGGCGGTGAGAACGTAGGCGCGGCGCGCGGTCTCGATCTGGGACTGGGCTTCCGCGATGGCGGCGTCGAGCCGGGGGAGGCGGGCGCGGCTCACGGCCAGTTCGCCTTCCAGTTCCGCCAGCCGGGTTTCAAGCCGCAAGAGCTCGATCTGTGTGACCGCGCCGCTCTCGACGTAGTCGCGGGTGAGCCGGACCTCCTCGGCGAGGGGCGCGATCTGACCCTCGAGCTTGGCCACCATCGCCTGTGCTTCCACCCGCTCCGCGCGCCGTTGGGCCAGCTTGTCGTTCAGCACGTCGAGCTCGGACGAAAGCTGCGACCGGCGCGAGGTGAAGACTTCCCGCTCTGCCGCGACCGCGTCCGGGGCGCGGGCGGTCAAGCTGTCGGGGAACCCGAGTGTCTCGCCACCTTCGGCTTCCGTACGCACGCGTATCTGCTCGGCCATCAGAGCCGCTTCCTGTTCAAGGAACTCTCCCCGCCGGGCCCCCGCCGTGGTGTCGTCGATGCGCAGGAGCGGCGCGTCAGCCTCCACCGTCGCGCCCTCGGCCACGAGGATGTCGCGCACGATGCCGCCTTCGAGGCTCTGGATCACCTGCACCTGCTGGCTCGGCACCACCCGGCCTGCGCCGCGCGTGACCTCTTCGATCTCGAATACGGCGGCCCACCAGATGAAGGCGGCGAGGCCGGCGACCAGCACGATGAGCAGCGCCGTGCCCTTGCGCCCTTCACCCTGGGGCGCGGTGCCGGTGCGGTTCACGAAGTCCTCGTCGATGGCCGGGCCGAACATCACCGGGCCTCCTGGCTGTGGGTGAGGGCGGCCTGCTTGAGCGTGCCGAGCACCTCCTGGCTCGGCCCGTCGAGGACTTTGCGCCCCCGGTCCATCACCACCATCCGGCCCGCGAGCGCGGCGAGGCCCGGACGATGGGTGCAGAGAATCAGCGCGATCCCGTCGTCGCGCAGCGCCGAGAGCCGCTCGGTCACCTGGCTTTCCATGTCGCGGTCCATCGCGTTCGTCGGCTCGTCCAGAAACAGGACAGGCGGTCGGCGCAGGATCAGGCGGGCAAGTGCCACGCCCTGCCGCTGCCCGCCCGACAGGTTGCCGCCCCGCTCCCCGATGAAGGTGCCAAGGCCGTTGGGCAGGCTGGCCACGAAACTGTCCATGCCCGAAAGCGACAACGCGCGGGCGATGTCCTCGGGCGTTGCGCGGGGCGCGCCGATGGTCAGGTTCTCGCCCAGCGTGCCGGTGAAAAGCTCAGGCTCCTGCGGCAGGTAGCCGACCCCGCGCCGCAGCTCCGCCGGGTCGTATTGCGTGGCGTTCTGGCCATCGATCAGGATCGTGCCTTGCCCGGGGGCGAGAAGGCCGCACAGGAGCTTGCCCAGCGTCGATTTCCCCGATCCCACACGGCCCACCAGCGCCACGATCTCGCCCGGTGCAATGTCGAGCGTCAGGTCCGAGACGGCAGGGGTCAGGCTGCCGGGATAGGTGAAGCTGAGCGCCTGCGTCGCAACCCGGCCCTCGGCCACCGTGAGCGGGCTGGAGATCGTGTCGCCCCGCTCGGCGGGCACCGCCATCAGCTCCGAGATCGAGCGCATGGCGCGGCGGGCGTATTGCGCGCGAAACACCGTCTGCGCAATGGCGCCCAGCGGCGCGAGCGCACGGCCCGACAGGATATTGGCGGCGATCAGCGCGCCGATGGAGATGCGCCCGTCCGCGATCAGGAACACGCCCCATGTGATGATGCCGATGCTCACCCCCTGCTGGATCACCATCGTGCCGTTGGAGGCGAAGTTCGACCAGAACCGCGAGCGGCCCGAGACGCGGGCGGCGGCGGCAGTGGCGGCGTCCCATTCCTTTTGCATCACGGGTTCGGCGTTCAGCGTCTTTACGGTTTCCAGCCCCGCCAGCGCCTCGATCAGCACCTTCTGGCGGCGGTTCGCGGCGGACTGGGCGCGGGCCACGGCGTTGCCCATCGGGATCTGCGCGCCGATGGCCAGTGCCAGCATGATCGGGATCGCGATGAGCGGCACGAAGGCGAGGGGGCCGACGATGAGCCAGAGCACGGCGATGAAGATGCCGATGAAGACGAGGTCGATGAGCGCGACGAGGCTTTGCGAGCCGAAGAACTCCCGCACCGTGTCGAAGTCGCGCAGGAAGGTGGCAGTACCGAGCGCGCCGCCGGGCATGTCGCCGGGCCGCAGGCCGAGCGCGTGGCGAAAGAGCGAGGCCGAGACGCCAACGTCGAGCCGCCGCCCGATCCGCTCCAGCACCCCCGCCCGCACCGAGCGCAGCGCGAAGTCGAGCGTGACGGCAAGGCCTACGCCAAGCGCCAGCGTGGTCAGCGTGACGAAGGCGAGGTTGGGGATGACCCGGTCGTAGACGTTCATCACGAAGATCGGCATGGCGAGCGCCAGCACGTTCACCGCGAGGGCCGCGATCACGATCTGCACCCAGGCCCAGCGGTTTTCGCGCATCGGGCGCCAGAACCAGTGCCCGGACGGCCCCGAATCGCTGTCCTCTGCCCGGTCCTGCGGCGTGACCAGCATCGCCACGCGGCGCGCGCGGTGGCGCAGTTCCCGCGCGGTGAGGTCGCTTTCCAGCCCACCAAGGGCGGTCTCGACGATCTGGAAGCGTCCTTTGGCGGCGCGGGCAAGGACGAACGGCGTGCCTTCGAAATCGAACAGGATCGCGGGGAGCGTGGCCGGGTCGATCCGGTCCGGTCGGCGCGTGACCATGCGACCGCGCAAGCCCGCGCTCGCCAGTGCCTGTGACAGGATCTCGGGCCGGCGTGTGTCCTCGCCGCGCGGCAGGCGTGCGCGGGCGGCATCGTCGGTCCAGGCGCGGCCGTGATGGTCGGCGAGCCAGGCAGCGGTCGCGAGACCGGCCTCGGCCCCGTCCCCCCCTGTCACCGGCACACTCCCGGTCATTTCAGGGCCGGGATATCCGTGGAGAACACCGAGAAGTGACCGTTCGACACGGCGCGCCGCTCAAAGTCGGGCATCAGCGGCACGTCGGCGGACCGCACGCCGAAATGGCTGGCCAGACGGCTTTCCACCGCGAGGATCTGGTACTGGTTGAAGGCATAGGACGCCTCGGCGCTCACGTCTTCGAACCGGGCGTTGAACCACGCGGCCTCGGCATCCAGCACTTCGATGAGCGACCGCGTGCCGGCCTGGAACTGGGTGAGATACTGGTCGGCGGCGCGGCGCGTGGCCGACAGCTGCCCGTCGAGCAAGACGGTGCGCTCGATATTGGCCAAATAGGCGTTCCACGTCGTGCCGGCCAGCTCACGCACGTCGAGCACGGCGCGGTCGCGTTCGGCCATCGCCTGCACGGTGCGCATGGTGGCTGCGCGTTGCTGCGCCTTGCGCCCGCCGGAGAAGATTTCCCATTCCGCGCCGAGGGCGACATAGGCGTCGAGAGACCGTCCCGGCACGCCGTTCTGGTTGAACCCGGCATTGGCCCCGGTGCGGGCGCTGACTTGCGGCAGGGTGCCGGAGCGCACGATTTCCTCGTCGTATCGGCGCTGCTGCACCACGCTGTCTGCGGCCTTGACCCGGTGGCTTTGCTTCGTGGCGCGGGCGACGAAGGCATCGCGCGTGAGGGGGAGGCTGCGGACACCCGGCAGCGACATCGGACCCTTGGGCGGGTGGCCCACGACCGCCTCGTAACGCACCTCAGCGTCGCTCAGGGCCTGTTGCACCTCCACCGCCACGAGCTTGGCGGAGACGAGCCGCTGGTCCACTTCGAACCGGTCGGACGAGGGCAGGCGCCCGCCGTCGACGAGGTCGAGCACCTGCGCGCCGATTTCCTGATGTTTCAGGATGTTCTGGCGCGCGACCGCCGCGAGGTTGCGGTGGCGCAGCACGTCGATATAGGCCTCGACCGCATTCAGCGAGAGCGACTCCGAAGCGTCCAGCAGGCGAAAGATCGAGCCGTCCACGCGCGCGGCGTCCCGGTAGACCGCATTGGCCCGGCGGAACCCGTCGAAGATGACGTAGCGCGCCTCGACATTCGCGCGCGCACCGGCGGTGACGCGGTTGTTGTTGGCGGGGGCAAGGCGGGCCGGATCGTTGTAGTAATACGCCCCGGCTTCGGCCGTTGCGGTCACGGTCGGCAGAAAATCACGCTCGCGCCCCAGAAGGTCCAGCGCGGTCGCCTGCACGTCGGCGCTGCGCACCCTTGCCTGCGGATTGTCCGTCACGGCCGATTGCACGGCGGATTTCAGGCTTTCGGCCTGTGCGGTCCCTGCAAGCGCCAGACCAAGTCCAAGCGCAGCCCCCAGTGCCCCGATACGGCGCAGCATGTCTGTCTCCCCTACGCGCGCACGGATGCCCGCGAGAATCCCGTTATTCAAATGCATTAAAAAGCATAGGGAAATGACGACCGGGTGCAATTGTGTTGTCCGGCTGCGCCAGCGCGCCCGCAATCTGTGTCAGGCAAACCACAACAGGGCGGCGATGATGCCGACAAGGGTGGCCTGGTGAAAGAACTGGTCGATCCCGTGAAAGACCCAGTACTCCCGCTTCTTGTGATCGGGCTTGCGCCAGCGCTGAACATGATCCTTTGCAAAGTCGATGTGGTAATGGATCACGAATTCGATCAATCCGAGGATCAGGACAAGGCCGATGTCGAAGCCGGTCACGACCAGAACGATCACCGTCAGCAGGGCGTGAAGTCCGGCATGGGCAAGCCCGCCGGGATGGCCATATCGGCCCTTGTTCGAGATCATCCACATGTTCTGCCAGACGTAATCCGCCAGCAGGTGTTTGAGCTGCAAGAGTAGAAGGATCAGAAGGATTCGTTCCGGCGTCATGTTGCGCGATGCCTCAGTTTCTTGTTGGTGCGGTCCTGCATTTCGGCCAGCCCCGATCCGGCCACTTGTTCGCGGCAAGCGACAAGGGTGGGGGCGATGCACAGGTGGTCACGCACAGTGGTCTTCAAGAGAGGGTAGACGACCGCGCCCGTCTCGGCAACGCAAGGGGCAGGCCGCAAGGGCGCCGCCGCGTCAGCCGGCATGGTCCTTGGCGTCTTCGGAGGACGAGAGTTTCCGGTTCGCCTCGATCAGCTTTTCCTTCGTGGAGCGGGCGAGGTGGACCGACAGGCTTGAGGCGAAGTCCGCGTCGGTCTCGGCCAGCTTGCGCAGGGTCGTTCCGGATACCGAGAATACCCGCGAGGGTTCGGACACGCTGACGGTTGCCGAAGCGGGGGCCGCCTCCATCACGTTCATCTCGCCCACGAAGCCACGCTTGATCTCGGCGATGGATTTGTTGCCCGAGCTGACCTCGGCCGTACCGTGCAACATGAAGTGCAGGTGCGTGACGCATTCGCCTTCGGTGGTCAGGACCGTGCCCGGCTCCGCATTGAACCAGACCCCGCGGTTAAGCAGGTTGCGCGCCGTCGGTTTCGACATGCGCGGCAGGCCGTAGGCGATCAGGGTCTGTTCCTCGTCCGAAAAGCTCAGGCGGGAATTGAGGAAATAGATCCGGGCGATCCCGAAGACAGAAATCCCCGCCCAGGCGATCTGAAGCGCGGCCGACGGCCAGTTGAAGGCCGACGACAGGCCGAGCAGTACAAGGATGCTCGCCACGAGGTTCATCGCGGGGAAGACGTAGCCCGAGCCGCGTATGAGGCCGAGTTGCAGAAGCAGGTAGCCAGCGAGGTAAACCGCGACGCCGAGAAAGCCTGCCCACTCAAGCGGGGTAATGGAACCGAAAGCAATCATGGGGGACACGACTAGCCCGGAAACGTCTCTTTCCAAAGCGGAAAACACGGTCCGTGGCGAATAATTCGCGGGTTGAATTTCGGGCGGATTCGGCTCGTCGGGGGGCGGGGAAGCTGTTTTCGCAATGTGCTGCGATATTGGGCAATTGGTCGGAATAACGGGCTTATGTCCGCTAAGGCCCTGCCATACGCCGCGAAAACGATGAAAAAGGCGGGTGCGGATTTGCGACCTGCATGACCCTTGCGTCAACCGTGTCTGCGGCGGTCGCGGGGGCGACCGATCCGGGGCAGGACAGCGACGGGGATTTCGGACGGGCATGCAGAAACTTCAGATCGTCACCGACTATCTCGAACGCCTTCACGCCGAGATAGCGCGGAACGACTCGGGTGAGGTTGCGACCTATATCCCCGAATTGGGCCGCGCCGACCCCGACACGTTCGGCATCGCGCTCGTCACCCTCGACGGGCAGGTCTACACCGTGGGGGATTGGGATCACGCGGTAACGATCCAGTCCGTCTCCAAACCCTTCATGTACGGCGCCGCGCTCGCGGCCCACGGGCGCGAGAGGCTGGCTCGCCGCGTGGGGGTGGAGCCGACGGGGGAAGAGTTCAACTCCATCGTGCTGGACGAAAAGACGAACCGCCCCTTCAATCCGATGGTCAACGCGGGGGCCATCGCGACCTCGGAGCTCATGACCACCGGCGACCGCGAGGCGGCGGCGGAACGGATGGTCGAGACATTCTCGCGCTTCGCGGGGCGCCAGCTTTCCATCGATATGGACGTGTTCAAATCCGAGCATGATACCGGCCACCGCAACCGTGCCATCGCCAACATGATGCTCAACACGGCGATGATCCAGCAGGACCCGGGCGACGTGCTGGACCTTTATTTCAAGCAGTGCTCGGTGCTGGTGAACTGCCGCGACCTCGCGGTGATGACGGCGACGCTGGCGGCCCACGGGCGCAACCCGCTTACCCGCGATACGGTCGTGTCGCCCGAGAACGTGCGCGACATGCTGTCGGTCATGGCGAGCTGCGGGATGTACGACTACGCCGGGCAATGGGGCTATGACGTCGGGATGCCGGCCAAGTCCGGTGTGTCGGGCCTGATCGGCGGCGTGGTGCCGGGGCAACTCGGCCTTGCGGTCTATTCCCCCCGGCTGGACGAGGTGGGCAACTCCGTGCGGGGCATTCAGGTCTTTCGCCGCTTCGCCGAGGACTTCGGGCTTCACGTCTACTCGGAAAGCACCGACCTGCGCTCGGTTGTGCGGCGGCACTACCGGGCGTCTGAGGTGCAATCGCGCCATGTGCGTGAGGAGCGCGAGGTCGAGGTGCTGCGCGAGAAGGGGTCGGCCTTCGCGGTCATGCACCTTCAGGGGCCGCTCTTCTTCGGCGCGATGGAGCGCGTCGTGCGCCGGATCGACGCGCTGGTGCAGGATGGTGTGACCGAGGTGGCGCTGGATTTCCGCCGCGTGGCGCTGATCGACCGCGGCGGGCTCGCGTTGTTCGAACAGTTGATGACCGCGCTTCAGGACACCGGCGTCACGCTGCTGCTGGCCGAGATGGCGCATCGGGATGCGCTGCGCGAGTTGCTGAACCTCGTGATGACGTGGCCGGACGCCCCTGCGCGGATCGTGCCGGACGTGGACAGCGCGATGGAGGCCTTCGAGGACTCGGTGCTGGCCGAGGCGGGCGTCAAATCGGACACGCAGAAACTCAGCCTTTCGAGCCATGAGATTTTCGCGGGCCTGACCGCCGAGGAATCGCGGGCGCTCGAACAGGTCGCGGGAACCCTGAGCTTTGCCTCGGGGGACGTGATGCTGAAAGCCGGGGACAAGGCCCATGCCTTTCTCACCATAGCCAAGGGCACGGTCAGCGTGACCGTGGGCGTGGGCGCGGGGCGCACGCGCCGAGTCGCCTCCATCGGACCCGGACAGGCGATCGGTGAGATGGCGCTTCTGGATGGCGGCAAACGCTCGGCCAACGTCGTGGCGGACGGGCCGGTGCTGGCCTATGTCTTCGCCGTATCGGCGATCCGCGACCTGCTGCCGGAGCATCCCCGGATCATGGAGAAGATCCTCGGCAACATGGTCCTGAGCCTGAGCCAGCGCTTGCGCCGCACCAATGACGAAGTGTCGGCGCTGGAGTGAGCGGCGCTTCGCGGCGGTCTATTTCAGAACGATCACGTTGCGCTTGGCGCTGCCGGACTTGGTGCTCTCGATCGCCTCGTTGATCTGGTCGAGCGTGAAGCGGTTGGAGATCAGTTCGTCGAGCTTCAGCCGCCCCTGTTCGTAAAGGTCGACCATCCACGGAATGTCCCGGCGGATCACGGTGTTGCCCATCATCGTGCCGATGATGCCCTGCGCCGCGTTGCCCATGCCAAGGGGCGAATACTTCGCCTTTTCCGTCGCATGGGGCAGGCCGACCATGATGATATTGCCGCCGGGGGCGAGGTAGCGCGGGGCCGCGTCATAGACCGGCGCGACGCCGACCGTGACGAAAACCGCATCCGCCCCACGCCCGCCGTTGATCTTCTTCGCGACTGACCACGGTTTCTCGGCATTGCCCAGCACGCCGTGGGTGGCACCGAAATCGCGGGCCATGTCGAGCTTATCCTCGCTCATGTCCACGGCGATGATCTTGGCCGCCCCGGCGATACGCGCACCCTGAATGGCGTTGAGCCCCACGCCGCCCGCGCCGATCACGACGACGGTCTGGCCGGGGCGCACATGGGCCACGTTGACCACGGAGCCAAGCCCGGTGATTACCCCACAGGCGAGAAGCGCCGCGCTTTCCATCGGGACGGTGTCGGGTATCTTTGCCGCCTGGCTGGCCAGCACCACCACTTTTTCGGCAAAGGCGCCGGTCTCAAGCCCCTGATAGATCGGATCGCCCGAAGCGGTCTTGAGCGGGCCGTCGGTGAGCGAGTTGTAAGGCGTCTCGCAGGTGACGGGTCGGGCGGTTTCGCAGGACGGGCAATGCCCGCAGGCGCGGATCAGGGTGACGACCACGGTGTCGCCTTCCGCCAGCCCCTGCACGTTCGGCCCGACCTTGGTGATCTTGCCCGCCGCTTCGTGGCCATAGACGGCCGGGACCGGGCCGCCGAAGCCGCCCTCGGCAAAGGATATGTCGGACTGGCAGATGGCGACCGCGTGGATGTCCACCTCGATCTCGCCGGCCTCGGGCGGACGAATGGAAATCTCCTCGATGACGAGCGGTTGGCCGTGTTCGTGGCAGACGGCCGCCTTGATGGTTTCCATGATGTCCTCCCGCAGAATGAAACGCTGTTTCGCAAAATCCTTTTGCGCCCTCACGTCGCCGGGGGCAAGCCCCGTTTCGGCTACATCGCGTCCGAGAAGCCGTCCAACGCCTCGGCGAGCGCGCGCGGGGCCGAGAAAAAGGGTGAATGGCCAGTGGCGAGTTCGACGGTGTTCTCTGGCGCGAACCCGGCGGCCATCTGCCGCTGGTGCGCGGGCGGCACGGCCCGATCTTCGGTGCAGAAGACATAGTGTCGTGGCACATTGTCCGAAGCGCCGGTGAGTGTGGCGGGCGTTGTCTGGGTCGCGAGAGGTTGCCACCCGATGTGCGCCATCGCGTAGTCATAGGTGCCCTCCGGGCAATCGCCATAGAGCGCACTGGTCAGGAACTCGGGCTTGAACCGGAAGCTGAGCTTGTCCGGCGCCATTTCGAACGCGCCTTTCATCGGCTGCTCCGGCGCTTCGCCCAGCATGTCGACAAGGCTCTTGCCCGGCTGCGGGACATAGGCGGTGACGAAGACGAGGCCCGCGACGTTGCGGGGATCGCGCTCGGCGGCCTGCGTGATCGCAAAGCCGCCTGCCGAGTGTCCGACGAGGATCGTCGGCCCGTCGAGCGCACCCAGGATCGCATCGGCGTAGCTGTCGAGCGTGACGTCGGCGATAGGCGTCGGATCGTCGCCATGCGACGGCAGGTCGAGCGCGCGGGCGGTGTGGCCCAGCCGCTCTAGCTCGGGGATCACGTCGCGCCAGCACCATGCGCCGTGGTTGGAACCGTGGATAAGAAGAAACTGTGCCATCAGATATGTCCGATATCCTTGAGGAAGCCCATCAGGACTTCGGTGTATTCGTCGGGATTGTCCACGCAGGGCAGGTGGCCCGAGCCGCGGATCAGGTGGAATCTGGAGCCCGCGACCAGTTCGGTTGTCTCGCGCACGAGGTCGGGGGGTGTGGAGCCGTCCTCGGACCCGGCGATGCCGAGCGTGGGGAGTTTGAGCCGCGCGGTGGATTCGTACAGGTCGGTTTCGCCAATGGCGGCGGCGCAGCCGGCGTAACCCTGAAGCGGTTGGCGGACCATCATGTTGCGGAATGCGCCGACCGTGAGCGGGTCATGATCTCGGAACTTGCGCCCAAACCAGCGTTCCATCGTTGCGTCCGCGAGCGCCTCGACCCCGCCGTCGCGCACCGCGCCGATGCGCTCCTCCCACATGGCGGTGGTCCCGATCTTGGCGGCGGTGTTGGACACCACCATCGCGCGGATCAGGTCGAGCCGCTCGGCGGCCAGCCCCTGCGCGATCATCCCGCCGATCGACAGGCCCACGACCACCACGTCGCGCACGCCAAGATGGTCGAGCAGCCGGCCAGCATCCTGCACGAGGTCGCCCATGAAATACGGTGGCTCCGGCGCGGTGGTCAGCCCGTGCCCCCGCTTGTCGTATCGGATGAGCCGAAGCCCCTCAGGCAGCCGGTCTATCACCCGGTCCCACAGGCGAAAGTCGGTGCCGAGCGAGTTGGCAAAGAGCAGGGTGGGGGCGTCCTTCGGCCCCCGGTCGTCGTAATGTGTGTGGATGTCGGCGAGTTGCGCGATTTTCATGGCGTCCTCCCTTGGTCGTGTCAGTCCCGGCGCAGGCGCAGATGCGCCTTGATCTGGCCGTGATCGGAGGCGAGCTTGTTGTAAGGCGCCTCGGGGTGCGATCCGTCTGTGATGTGGTCGTTGAGCACCGAGAAATACTCCATATCCGCGATCCGTTTGTCGTAGTCCGGGTGGAAATGGCGGCTCAGAAAGATCTGGTCGATGCTCTCGAACACGCCCGCGAAGGCGGTGGTATAGACCATGTCGCGCAGGGATTTGCGCACGAACAGCTTCTCGGCAGAGTGGAGCCGCGACCGCTCCACCTGCTCGGTGATGCTCGACGCTTCCTCGGCGGTGTAGCGGTCGGAGTAGCTTTCGGCATCGTGGCGCAGCATCCACTGGTAGTTCTTGAACGGCACCTCGCCCGCGATGATCTCGGAACTTACCGCGTGCTCCCCATCGTTGAAGTCGCCCATGACGACGACGGGGTTGCCGTGCGCGAGTTCCGACATGACCTCGCGCCTCAGGACCCAGGCCTCGGCCATCCGGCGCACGGCGGCGCGCATGGACCCCATCGCGCGGCCCACGGCGTCGTAGCGCGTGAGGTCCTCCTCCGGAGCGAAGTCCGCGCCCGGCGGGGTGATGTATTCCCCGAGCTTGGATTTCAGGTGGCAGTTGAACAGGGTGATGACCGTGTCGCCCACCGGGATGCGCACCTTGAGCACCGGGCGCGACAGACGCCGTAGCCGGAAGCTGCCTGCCTCGAGGTCGCCGTCGAGGCCGCGCAGGGGCTGAAACGGGATGTCGATGGGCGCGTCGAAGTCCTGAATGATCTCCGGTTCCCCCGCGAAACCGAAGCGCGACAGAACCGCAAGGCCGGGGCGGCGCTTGCCCGGCTCTCCCGTGTCGGCGCTGTTGGGCGCAAAGGCGAGGGCCGCGTCGTCCCACGGCTCGACCCCGAGTTTGCGGAAGATGACCTTGCGGTGATACGCCTTGCCCTTGTCCGGGATGACCGCGTCGTTGAGCGTGCGCGCGCGGCTCGACGCCTCGGAGATCACTTCGCGCAGCGCCTCCTCCTCGAAGATCTCCTGAAACCCGATGACATCGGCGTCGAGATCAACAAGCTGGCTCGCCATCCAGTCGCGCTTCCACGCGTATTCCTCCGGCGTGTAGCTTTGGAATTCATAGTATTCCTTGTCCGGGCCGATCAGGTTCTTGACGTTGAACGAGGCGAAGGTGAAGTCCATCAGGGTCTCCCGTCAGAGGGTGGCGAGGGCTTGGGCGAAAACGGTGGGGTCCACGTTGCCGCCCGACAGGACCACGACGAGCGTGTCCGCGTCGAGCCTGTGTGCATGGAACAGCGCGGCGGCCAGCGCGACGGCCCCGCCGGGTTCGACGACCAGTTTGAGCCGCAGGAACGCCTGCGCCATCGCGCGCAGCGCATCGGCGTCGGGCACGGCGAGGCCTGGGCCACACAGCGCGTGCATGATCGGGAAGGTAAGCTCGCCGGGGGCCGGCGTGATGATCGAGTCGCAGATCGAGCCGGTCATCCGGTCGTTGCGCTGGATGCCGCCCGCGTCGAGCGACCGGGCCACGTCGTCGAACCCCTCGGGTTCAACCGGGCGGACCCGGAACCCCGGAGCCTCGGCCTGAAGCGCGAGTGCCGTGCCGGAGGTCAGCCCGCCCCCGCCGCAGGGGACGAGCACTTCGCCCTCGGTCACGTTGAGCGCGGCGGTCTGGGCCGCGAGTTCGAGACCGAGCGTCCCTTGCCCCGCGATCACCTCGGGTTCGTCGAACGGCTTAATGAGGGTCAGGCCGCGTTCATCGGCCAGCGCGGCACCGATCGCATCGCGGTCCTCGGTGGCGCGGTCGTAGGTCACGACCTCGGCCCCCATCGCGCGGGTGTTTTCCAGTTTCAGGACGGGCGCGTCGGCGGGCATGATGATCACCGCCGGAACACCGAAGTCCTGCGCGGCCTGCGCCACGCCTTGCGCGTGATTGCCGGAGGAGAAGGCGATCACACCGCGCGCCCGCTCGTCAGGGTGCAGGGCGGACAGCGCGGACCGGCCCCCGCGATACTTGAAGCTGCCGGTGACTTGCAGGCACTCGGGCTTGATCAGCACCCGCCGTCCCGCGATCTCGTCGAGGAACGGGGAACTGAGCAGCGGCGTCACCCGCGCATGACCCTGAATGCGCAGCGCCGCCGCCCGGATCATGTCGATATTCATGCGCAGGCGTCCAGCCAGGCGTGGATCACGTCGAGCGCCTCGGGTTCATCCAGAAAGGGCGCATGACCCCGGCCCGGCACGCGGGCGTAAAGCAGATCGGGCCGCCGCGCGCGCATTTCGGCCACCGTAGCGTCGGTCAGGACGTCGGACCCCGCGCCGTGCACCACCGCCAACGGCTTGCCGGCGAGCGCGTTGAACAGGGGCCAGAGGTCCGGCGTTTCGGCCTCCATCGCGGCGAGGAAGCTCTCGCGCAGGGCCGGGTCATAGCGTAACTCCAGCCCGTCCCCGGTCTCGCGGTAGCTGCGTTCGGCCTCATCGCGCCAGCGCGACATCGGCACATCCTCGAACCCGTTGACGGTTCCCGCGCGCACCTCGGCCATCTCGTCGAGCGTCTTTGCCTTGGGCGCGCGGCCGATATAGCTGTCGATGACCTTGAGCCCCTCGCGGTCCACGACCGGCCCGACGTCATTCAGGCAGACGCCGATCACCTTGTCGGGCTGCGTCGCGGCGAGGAACATCGAGATGAGGCCGCCGCGCGAGGTGCCGAGGAACGCCGCCCGTTCGATCCCGAGGTGCTGCATCAGGCCGATCACGTCACCGCCCTCGTTCGGCACGGCATAGGTCGACCAGTCCGCCCAACCCGATTGCCCGCGCCCGCGATAATCCATCCGGATCAGCCGCACACCCGGAAGGTGCAGCGCGACGAAATCGAAGTCCCGCAGGTTACGGGTGAGGCCCGACAGTGCGATAACCGGCAGGCCCTCGCCTTCGTCGGTGAAGGCGATCTCGATGCCGTCGGGAGTGGTGAAGTGCTGAATGTCCGTCATCAGATGGCCCTTGCGATATCCGGAATTTTGGAGAGGTCGGTCAGTTGTTCATGCGGGGGGTGGCCGAGCCGGTCCATCGGGTCGCCCGCGCGGTTCACCCACGCGGTGAAAAAGCCATAGCCACAGGCCGCCGAGGCATCCCACCCGTTAGACGAAACGAACAAAACCTCGTCCCGTTTGCAGCCGAACCGCTCCCCAACCAGTCCATAGACGACATCAGCGGGCTTGAAGATCCCCACGCTTTCCACGCTCAGAACGTCGTCGAGGAAGGCGCCGATCCCGGCGGTGTCCACCGCGCCGGAAAGCATGTCGGGGGAGCCGTTGGACAAGATGGCGGTGTTGAACCCGGCCTGTTTCAACGCGCCCAGCATGGCGGGGACTTCGGGGTAGGCCTCGAGCTCCCAATACAGCGAGAGCAGCCGTTCGCGCAGCGCCGCATCGCTCAGCATCCCCTGTTTTTCGAGCGCCCAGTCCAGCCCGTCTTGCGTCACCGTCCAGAAATCCGTGTGCTCGCCCGTGACCGCGCGCAGCCAGGTGTATTCAAGCTGCTTGCGCCGCCAGTCCGCCGCGACGGCTGGCCAGATGTCCGCCAGCGCCTCGTTCCCCGGCTCGCCCGCAGCGACCCGCGCGGCGGCGGCGACGTCGAACAACGTGCCATAGGCGTCGAAGACACAAGTGGTGATTGCCATGGTCGTCCCCCCTCATTTGGCGGGAGACTTGCATGGGCAGCGCGGGAGGGAAAGGGGTCAGAACCGGCCGGTGATGAGCAGCAGAACCCACCAGCCGCCGAGGAAGTAGGCCGACAGAATGGCGAGATAGGCCGGGATGGCAAGCCGCAGGTGGGCCAGCGTCATCGGCGGGCGCCCGGAGGGGAGGGGCGGCCGGATGACATAGGCCAGCGTGCCGATCAGTGCGAAGAGGAACAGCGCCGGCGTTCCGCTCGCCCAGCCAAGGCTCGCCATGCCCGCGAAGAACACGGCGGCGGGCAGGGGGCTCACTCGTGGCAGGCCGGGACGCACCAGAAGTTGCACGAGCGTCCCGCCGGGCAGGGGCCAGACGGGCAGGAGCGCGATGAAGTTGAATGCACCGATGGACAGCGCCGTTGTGCCGAACAATTGCTGGAGCGGATGGCCGGGGAACAGGTCGGACAGCGCAAAGGCCGCCACCATCGGCGCGAGGCCGAGCGCGGGGCCCATGAGCGTCACGAAGAAATGCGACAGGTCCGAGTCCTGCGGATCGGTCGAGACCGGCCCGGTGCGCGGCATCGGCAGGAACCGGAACCGCGCGCCGTCATGTCCGGCGAGCCGGTGGCCAAGGACCAGCCCCATCTCGTGTATGGCCAGAGCCAGAAAGACCGAAGCGCTGGTCAGCAGATCGAAGGTCAGCGCAATCGCCGCCAGCGCGGTGGCGAGGATGATCGCGTGCGATCCGGTGGCGCCGACAAGAGGGATGGAACGAGGCGCTACCATGGCGGGTCGCACGATCGCGAACGTGCCGGCGACCAACACCATGGAGAGCAGAAAAAAGGTCATGAGACCCCAAGGTTCACAGGAGGCCGGCCGGGCAGTATTTCGAGGGACGTGCCCGGCGCGGCCCTGCCTCATTTATGCCGGGTTCAGGGCATGTTGCGCAATATTCTAGACGGAAACTGATTGTTTCCCGGCTCGGTCACGAAGGCGCGGCGCGTTCTGGTGTTTCGCGAGCGGATTGCGGAATGGCGACACGGCGGAGCTTTCTGGACGCATGAAGTCTGGAAAAACCGCTGCGTCTGGGGGCATATTCGACAGAATATCAATGAATTACGCCAGCTTCGCTCGGCGAGATCGGCTTGCTTCGCGACAGGCGATCCGCCCTGGTTTCGCGCCGGCTATGCGTGGCGAAAGCGATGCGCGCCGGGCGGCGGCGGTATTGCACTCCACACACGCAGGTAGGCTTCGCCTGTGCCATGATGGGCTTTTTCGTGACCAAAGGCTAACCACAGCCCGCTGGACGCGCGCTGCCTTCGGTTCACAGAAACGGACGAAAGGCTGTGGATCGCGCTCAGATGTTCTCGGGCTGCGGCATCCCGAGGACGTGGTAGCCACAGTCGACCGTAATGATCTCGCCCGTCGTGCATTCGCCGTAGTCGGAGGCGAGGTAAACTGCGGTGCCGCCGATGGACTCCAGCGTCGCGTTCTTGCGCAGGGGAGAGTTTGCCTCGGTATGGCGGAACGTCTTGCGCGCGCCGCCGATGGCCGCGCCCGCGAGCGTTTTCATCGGGCCGGGGCTGATCGCGTTCACGCGGATGCCCTGTGGCCCGAGGTCGTTGGCGAGGTAGCGGACCGACGCCTCGAGCGCCGCCTTGGCCACGCCCATCACGTTGTAAAACGGCGTCACCCGGTTCGAGCCGCCATAGGTCAGCGTCAGGATCGTGCCGCCTTCGGTCATGTAGGGCTCGACGCGCCGTGCCACTTCGATCAGCGAGTAGCAGGAGATATCCAGCGAGTTCTTGAAGTTCCCGCGCGAGGTGTTGAGGAACCGGCCCGTCAGCTCGGACTTGTCGGAAAAGGCGACCGCGTGGACGAGGAAGTCTATCCGATCCCACCGCTCCCACAGCGCCGCGAAGCCCGCGTCGAGCTTGGCGTCGTCGGTCACGTCCATGTCGACGAGGATGTCCGAGCCAAGGCTGGCGGCCAGCGGTTCGACGCGCTTGCCGAAGGCCTCGCCCTGATAGGCGAAGGCAAGCTCCGCGCCCTCGTCCGCCATCGCTTTCGCGATTCCCCAGGCGATGGACCGGTCGTTGGCAACGCCCATGACAAGGCCGCGCTTGCCCTTCATCAACTCACCCATGTCCCCGTCCTTATCCCTGATATTTGCTCATGAGCATGGAGCCGTTGGTTCCGCCGAAGCCGAAGCTGTTGGTCATCACCGTGTCCAGCCCTGCGTTCTCCACGAGCTTTGTCGCCACTTCCGCGTCATTGATCGCGGGGTCCAGCGACTCCACGTTGATCGACGGCGTGATGAAATCGTTTTCCAGCATCAGGAGGCAGAAGATCGCCTCGAGCGCGCCAGCGGCACCCTGAGCGTGGCCCGTCATCGACTTGGTCGAACTGATCGGCGGGGTGCTGCCCTCGCCAAAGACGCGGCGCACCGCTTCCACTTCTCCGACATCACCGACGGGGGTGGAGGTGCCGTGCGCGTTGATATAGCCCACTTTGCGACCTTCGGGCAGTGTGGACAGCGCCAGCCGCATCGCCCGCTCGCCGCCTTCGCCGGAGGGCGCGACCATGTCATGCCCGTCCGAGGTGGCCGCGAAACCGGTGACTTCACCATAAATTTTCGCACCGCGTGCCAGCGCATGGTCGAGGCTTTCGAGCACGACCATCCCGCCGCCGCCCGCGATGACGAACCCGTCACGGTCATTGTCGAAGGCGCGCGACGCCTTGTCGGGCGTATCGTTGAACTTGGACGACATCGCGCCCATCGCGTCGAACAGGCACGAGAGGGTCCAGTCGAGCTCTTCCCCGCCGCCGGCGAACATCACGTCCTGCTTGCCCATCATGATCTGCTCGGCCGCGTTGCCGATGCAGTGCAGGGAGGTCGAGCAGGCCGAGGTGATCGAATAGTTGATGCCCTTGATCTTGTATTGCGTCGCAAGGTTCGCGCTGATCGTCGAGGACATGCATTTCGGCACGGCGAGCGGCCCGATCCGCTTCGGCGAGCCGGACTTGAGCACCGTCTGGTGCGCCTGGAACATCGAGGATGTCGACGGGCCGCCAGAGCCCGCGATGAGCCCGGTGCGCTCGTTCACGACGTCGCTCTCGTCGAGCCCCGCGTCGGCGATTGCCTGCCCCATGGCGAGATAGGCATAGGCCGCCCCCGGCCCCATGAAGCGCAGGGCGCGTTTTTCCACGTTCTCTTTCAGGTCGATATCCACGGCACCCGCGATCTGGCTGCGAAAGCCGTATTCGACCATGTCTTCGTTCGCGGTGATGCCCGAGCGGCCAGCCTTGAGCGACTCGGTGACCTCGGCGGCGTTCAGCCCGATGGGCGACACGACCCCAAGACCTGTCACGACGACACGTTGCATTTCTGGCTCCTTTTCTGGTGCGCCCGTCCCCGGATGGGTGTCGGTCAGCTTTCCGACAGCGCGACCTTCATGTCCTTGACCTGATAAATGACTTCACCGTCCGCCTCGACGATCCCGTCGGCGACCCCCATCGTCAGGCGACGGGTCTGCACGGCCTTGGTGAAATCCACATAATACGTCAGCATCTTGCGCTCGGGCCGGACCATGCCGGTGAGCTTCACTTCACCCACGCCAAGCGCATAGCCGCGCCCCTGCCAGCCGCGCCAGCCGAGGTTGAACCCGGTGAGCTGCCACAGGCCGTCGAGGCCGAGACAGCCGGGCATGATCGGGTTGCCGGGGAAGTGGCATTCGAAGAACCAAAGGTCCGGCGTGATGTCGAATTCCGCCACGACATGGCCCTTGCCGTGCTTGCCGCCATCGCCGGAAATGTCGGTGATGCGATCCATCATGAGCATCGGCGGCGCCGGAAGTTGCGCGTTGCCTTCGCCGAACAGCTCTCCCCGGCTGCACTTCAGCAGGTCGTCCTTGTCGAAACTCGTTGGATACTCTGCCATCAGGCCCCCGTTTCAGGTTTATTCGGTCACAAAGGTACGCGCGATCAACGCTTTTCGTCTATCACCGCCGTTTGCCGGGAAGCAAGGGCGGCCGGCGTTCGGGCCCGGCGCCCGGGGCGGGGAATCTCATTGAAAGGCACCGCCTTTCCTGCCTATATATACGGCCAGACGAGAACAGAGGTTTCGGATGACCGCACAGCAGGCACGGAATATGGGCCTCCACTGGCTCGAGAGCGCGGGGTTGCGCCCGACGCGCCAGCGCGTTGCGATCGCGTCCCTGCTCGTCGGTGACGGTCAGCACCATCATGTCACGGCCGAGAGCCTGTTCGACGCGACGCGCGCGGCGGGCGAAAAGGTGTCGCTCGCCACGGTGTACAACACCCTGCGCTCCTTCTCCGAGGCCGGTCTTCTGCGCGAGATTCTGGTGAACGGGACCAAGGGGTATTTCGACACGAATACCACCAACCACCCGCACTTCTTCTGGGAAGATACGGGCGAGTTGATGGATGCGCCCGAGGAAGACCTCGAGATTTCCGCCTTGCCGATGGCGCCCGAGGGCGCGGAGGTGTCCAAGGTGGACGTGGTCATTCGCCTGCGCTCCAAGACCTGATCAGTTCGGCGCGCGGGAGTCGACGACGTTCACATCGACCCCGTGCTCGATCAGGGCCTTCGCGGCGACCAGTACCTGGTTGAAGCCGCCGGTGGAGTCGAGCGCCTTGGATATCCGTGTCTCGTCATCACCCTGAAAGCCGGTCTCCGTCACGCGGATTTCCGTCAACGGGCCCTTTTCGTGAAAGCTCCAGCTCACCTCGGTCTTGGCATCGCCGGTGCCCCAGCGGATGTCAAAGCCGATACCGGGCCGGGCCGACACCACGTCGACGTCGATTCCCATGGCATCATCCGCGTGGCCGACATGCCACGTCAGATGCGCGTCCGGTTCGATTGGCCCCGAGACACGCGGAAACCAGAACCGCGTGATGCGGTCCGGGTCGGCGAATGCCTCGTAGCAAGTGTTCGGGTCAGCGGCGACCATGATCGCCGCCTTCGCGGTGTAGTCCATCATGGCGTTCTCCTTTGACAGGAAAACGCGAAGGGGCGGTGGGCGGTTCCTGCCCGTCACTCGGGCCGGCAAGAACCCCCGGACCGCATGGGTCAGGCGATTTCGACCAGTTCGATGTCGAAGGTCAGATCCTTGCCCGCAAGCTGGTGGTTCGCGTCGATGGTCACCTTTTCCTCGCTCACGTCTGTCACGGTCACCGGGATCTGGCGGCCGTCAGGCGTGGACATCTGGAGCATGATCCCGGTTTCAAGCGGAATGTCCTCGGGGATGTCGTTGCGCGGAATCTCGGTCACGCCTTCGGCGTGGTGCGGGCCATAGGCCTTGTCGGCGGGAACCGGGACAGTCTTGGTGTCGCCGGGCGTCATGCCGGGGATCGCTTCGTCGAGCCCGGGGATGATCTGGCCGGAGCCGACAGTGAACTCGAGCGGGTCGCGACCCTGCGAGCTGTCGAACACGCTGCCATCCTGAAGGGTGCCGGTGTAATGAATTCGGACGGTATCGCCCGATTTGACTTCGGTCATGAGTGCCTCGTTTTCGGGGGATGAGTTCTGCAAGGCCACGCGTCCGGCGCAGGTTCTTGCGGGGTGTCCCCTTAACATAGGCGCATGTGATTTGATGTAAACCGGGTCGGCGGGAGCAGGCCGTGGTTTCCACCGGGATCAGGCGACTCCCCTCAGCCCATCCGCGGGCCCGTGCCCGTCATCGCGTACCGTGAAGGTCGAGGTTTCTGACACCAGTGTCTCGGCCTGCTTTCTCAACGCCTTCACCGCCGCCGAGCTTTCTTCGAACATCGCCGCGTTGCTTTGGGTGACGTGGTCGAGTTGCGTGACGGATTGATTGATCTGTTGCATCGCGTCGAATTGCTCGCGCGCCGACGTTGCGATTTCGCTCACAAGTTCGCCCAGACGCCCCACATGTTCGTCGATATCGGACAGTGCGCTGTCGGAGGACCGGACGAGGCCGACGCCGTCGTTCACGCGCTTGACCGAGTCGGTGATGAGCTCCGCGATTTCGCGCGCGGCGTCCGAGGACCGCTGCGCCAGCGCCCGCACTTCCGAGGCGACGACGGCGAAGCCGCGCCCGCTTTCGCCCGCGCGCGCGGCTTCGACGCCCGCATTCAGGGCAAGGAGGTTGGTCTGGAATGCGATGTCGTCGATCACGGCGGTGATCTTGGAGATCTGGGCAGAACTGTCCGCGATGCCGTTCATCGCCTCGGACGTCGAACGGATCACGTCGCGTCCCTTGGCGGACCGCGCGCGCGTCTGGTCCACGGAGTCGGCGGCCTCCTTGGCCCGGTCCGCCGACCCCGCCACGGTCGCGGAAAGCTCGGTCATCGCGGCCGCAGTGCGTTCGAGCGATTGGGCCTGCTGTTCGGTGCGCTGGCCGAGCTCTACGGACGCCGAGTCGATCCCCTCGACTTCGCCCAGGGTGGACTGTGCGCCCACGAGGATCGAGGTGATGAGGCTGGAGATCTGCTCCATCGCCTCATTGAAGCGTTGGCGCAAACCTTCCTGTTCCTTTGGCATCGGCTGCGTAAGGCGATAGGTGAGGTCGCCCCGAGACAGCGCGGCGATCCCGGCGTCGAGGTCGAGACCGGCGAGTTTTCGGGCCGTAATGTCGGTGGCGAACTTCACCACCTTGTAGGGCTTCCCGAAAGCGTCGAAGATCGGGTTGTAGGTCGCCTGAATCCAGATATCGGACCCGTCCTTGCGCAGGCGCCGGAACTCCGCCTCCTGATATTGCCCCTCCGCAAGTGCCTCCCAGAACGCCCGATACCCGGCGCTCTCGCGCTCCTGCGCAGCAACGAACAGCGCGTGTTGCTTGCCGACGATCTCGTCGAGTTCATATCCCATCGCGTCGAGAAAATTGCGGTTCGCTGTCAGGATCTTGCCGGTCAGGTCGAACTCGATCACCGCCTGAGATCGGGCGAGCGCCTCGAGTTGCCCGCGCATGTCGAGTGATCTCGTCTTCACCTGGGTCACGTCCGAGGCCACTTTGATCACCCCTTCCACATGGCCGTCGTCGCCGATGATCGGGTTGTACGAGGCCTGAATCCATACGTCGGCCCCGCTGCGTATCACGCGCCGGAACTGGTCGCTGCGTGCCTTGCCAGCGCGCAGGTCGTCCCAGAACGCCTGATACCCCACACTGTCCGCCTCTCCCTCCGGCATGAAGATGCGGTGATGTTTGCCCACGATGTCATTCGGGTCGTAGCCCATCAGCGCGCAAAAGTTTCCGTTCGCGGAAAGGATCGTGCCGTCGGAGGCGAATTCGATCATGCCGGCCGTCTTGTCGATGGCCGCGACGGTCGCCGAGAGCCGGCGTTCGGACGCGACAGCCTCGGTCACATCGCGCGCGAACTTGACCACATGAGTCACCGTGCCGGTGGCGTCGCGGATGGGCAGGTAGTTCGCCTCGAGATAAACGGGAGCGCCACTGGCGCGCCGCCGCTTGACCCGGTCGAGAAACGGTTTGCCCTCGGCCAGCCTGGTCCAGAAGGACGCGTAGGCCTGCGATTCAGCATCCTTCTCGAACAGGAATTTCGCGTGGCGCTGACCGACGATCTCATCGCGCGTGTAGCCCATCGTGTCGAGAAAGGCGTCGTTCGCGTCCTCGATGATGCCGTCGGCGGTGAAACGGATGGTCGCGAAGGACGACATCATGGCCTCGGCGACGGCATCATTGTCGCTCCGGCGGGGCGCGGACCGGGATTTGCGGAACATGGGCGGTTCTCCAGATATGACAGGGCGTCAATATCCGGCTTCCCCTAACAGCCGGTGAACGTCTGCAAGTCTATCCGTTTCGCGTGGTTCAGAACCATTGCCCCGGCTCCATCAGCCCGAGATCGAGGAGCTGCTGGGACGTCCAGTCAAAGGGTACGGAGTTGTGCCATTTGAAGGTGTGGATGTCATAGGTCGACCCCGCGTTCAGCTTGAGTGCCTTGGCGGTCCGGAAGCTCACGATCGCAGCGGTCAGGTTGTTGTGCCACGGGCAGGCATAGGTGTTGTATTCCTCGTCATTGAACGTGTTGTCGGCCCGCAGGACGAGGTCGCGCTTGGCCTTGAACAGCCCCACCCGGTCGATCTTGCGCCGGTCCTTTGGCACATGCTCCTCATACCGCCAGCGCAGGCCGCCGAAGAAATCCAGTTGCCGCTCTTTCGGATAGTTGTGGTTCTCCGGGTCCGGGCGGCCGAGCGCGTAGTAGCCCGACTTGTCGATCCAGGCGTGGTCGAGCGATACGGCGTTCGGGTATCGTTTCAGGTCGCCGGCGTAGAGGTCCACGACATAGGTGAGCATGGCGCTGCGCCGTTCCTCGGTGTGAAACACAAGAAGTTCGTTCACGTTGCGCGTCTCGCAGAACGGATAGAACAGGTATTCGCCGTTGTAGCAGTAGTAGAGCCAGACGCCCTCGGCGATGTCGATGACCGCGTTCACCGCCTTCTGAACGTCCGACATCTCGAGCACGGGGTAGTCGACCCGGTGGATTTCCTGTTCCAGCGTGTGCGGCAGTTCAAGCTCTTCGGGGCCGAACACGACGATGCTCTGGAACCCGGTGAGCTGGTGGTAGCGGATCGTGCTGTCCACCTCGATCAGGTCCTCGACGAAGATCAGCGCGACGGGCCCTTTGGCGAAGGCCGCCTTGCCTGTGTCGATGAACTGTTCGAGCGATGGATAACGCATGTTCTGCCCCGGTTGGGTCCTTCTGCGGGAACCGTGGTAAACATTCCCTGAACCGCTGCCGCTTTGCAACCGTTGCAGCACCCCGCCAACTGCGGTAGGACGCCGCCTTGATCCCGACCCCGGAGCGCGCGACATGACCGATCAGACGGCGGACCCGAAGAAACTGTTCATCCGCACCTATGGTTGCCAGATGAACGTCTACGATTCCGAACGGATGGCCGAGGCGATGGGCGGCGAGGGCTATGTCGAAGTCGGCTCGCCCGAAGAGGCCGACATGATCCTTCTGAACACCTGCCACATCCGGGAAAAGGCCGCCGAGAAGGTCTATTCCGAGCTGGGGCGCTTCAAGGATCTCAAGGACGCGAAGCCGGACCTCAAGATCGGCGTCGCGGGCTGCGTGGCGCAGGCCGAGGGGCAGGAGATCATGCGGCGGCAACCGATGGTCGACCTCGTGGTCGGTCCGCAGACCTATCACCGCCTTCCGGAGATGGTCGAAAAGGTCGGGCGCGGGGAAAAGGCGCTCGACACCGATTTTCCCGCTGAGGACAAGTTCGAGGTTCTCAAGAACCGGCCCAAGGCCCGGCGCGCGCCGACCGCGTTTCTTACGGTGCAGGAAGGCTGCGACAAGTTCTGCGCCTTCTGTGTCGTGCCCTATACGCGCGGTGCCGAAGTCAGCCGCCCGCCCGAACGCATCCTGCGCGAGGCGCAGGAACTGGTTGAGCGTGGGGTGCGCGAGATCACCCTGCTCGGCCAGAACGTGAACGCCTATCACGGGCGCGGCACGCATGGCGACTGGTCGCTGGCCAAGCTGATCTGGGCGCTCAATGACATTGACGGGCTGGAGCGTATCCGCTTCACCACCTCGCACCCCAACGACATGGCGGACGACCTGATCGCCGCGCATGGGGAGTGCGAAAAGCTCATGCCGTACCTGCACCTGCCGGTGCAGTCAGGGTCGGACCGCATCCTCAAGCGGATGAACCGCAAGCATACGGCGGAGGAATACCTCCGGCTGATCGAGCGCATCCGCACCGCGCGCCCCGATATCCTGATCTCGGGCGATTTCATCGTGGGCTTCCCGGAAGAGACCGGCGCTGATTTCGAGGACACCCTGTCGCTCATCCGCGCGGTGAATTACGGGCAGGCGTTCAGCTTCAAGTATTCCTCGCGCCCCGGCACCCCGGCGGCGGAGCGCCCGCTGGTGGACGAGGCCGAAGCGTCGGACCGGCTCCAGCGCCTTCAGGGTCTCATCAACGAACAGGCGCGCGGCGTGATGGAGAGCATGGTGGGGCGTGAGGTCGGCGTGTTGTTCGAAAAACCGGGCCGGATGGAGGGGCAGATGGTGGGCAAGTCCGACTATCTCCACGCCGTTCATGTCAGTGACGAGGGAATCGCTCCGGGCGACCTGCGGCGGGTGAGAATCACCGGCGCCGGACCCAACTCATTGGCAGGCGAGGTGGTGTAGGCTCCACTCACTAACACTAGGAATTGTGTGGATTTTCACTTCAATCGCAAGCAATGGCCAAACATGACACCCAATGTCCACATGTCTTGGACAATTTCGACCTGCCCAGCATTTACATAAAGACTTTCATCGGTTTAACCTTCCTCCAATAGATATAGCGCCGTCGCCACACGGCCATTTTGGGGGATATGGAGTGAAATACCGAGTTATTTCCAGAGTCAGGACCATGGCTGCCGCCGCCGTCCTCGGGCTCGCCGCCGCTGCCGGGGTGACATCCACGGCCGAGGCGCAATCGCAAGTCACCGTCACCGGCAAGATCAACTGGGGCCTCTGGGTGGACCCGGACGGGTGTATGCACTGGTGGGCCGATGGTGGCGTCGAGGGTTACATGGTGTCGCGGCGCGACCCCAAGACGGGCCGCCACATGTGCCTCGAAAAGAACACCTGTGCCGTTCAGAACACCGACGTGCTCTTCGCGACCGATAGCTACAAGCTGACCGCGCAGGGCCAGCAATGGCTGCGTCAGTTCTTCGCGGGCGCCGGCGCCTTCGCCTATGCCGTCTACGGTCACACCGACAGCCGCGCTTCGGATGAGTACAACATCCGCCTGTCGCAGAACCGCGCCAATGCCGTGGCCGGTGTCGCGCGCCAGTCCGGGGCGGTCGTCGACCGTGTCGTGGGCTTTGGCGAGCGTCGTCCGATCGCGCCCAACAATTCGGCGGCGAACATGCAAAAGAACCGCCGCGTGGAAATCGTCTGCTACAGGTACCCGAACCCATGAAAATCAGAACCGTAATGATCGCGCTTCTTGCGCCCGTCGTCGTGGCTGGCTGTTCCGCCACCGCCTATACCGGCGGCGCGCCCAAGCTGATCGCCACCAACGTCGACCGCACCATCGGCGACGCGCCGGGGCCGCGTGACGGCATCGCCGCCGTCGCCGTGCTTCCGGATGGCTGCGAGGCCTGGATCACCGACGATGGCCTCGAAGGCTACGGCGGCGACCGATCGGACCCCAAGTCGGGCCTGCCGCGCTGCACCAACGAACTTCCGCGCGGTGCCGTCATCGGCGAATGGCGCGTCTCGCCGGACCTTCCGGATTACCTGCCGCGCTGACCTGCGCCGCAGCCCAGACACGACGAGGCCCGGCCAGCGCCGGGCCTTTTCATTTGGCGGGTCCAAAGCGTTCCTTGAACGCCTAAGGAACGGTCGCCACACGCCTCCCGCGCGCCCTTTTTGTATCATTCGCGTGAAATCAGCGCACTAATGCTTGCGTGGGAACAAGGGGGGAGGCACCATCGTTGGTACAGGCACCCGTGAAACGGAGATTTACTTGGGACTTGATGCGCTGAACCCGCCAAAATCCGAAGACATTCACGAAACTCTGCTGGAGTTCCCCGACAACCGATTGCTTATCGACCTGTGCGGGGAGTTCGACCGAAACCTCGCCCAGATCGAACACCAGATGAACGTGCATATCCTGCGTCGTGGCAATCAGCTTGCCGTGGTCGGCGATGGCGACGCGCGCGGGCAGGCGACCGCGGTGCTTCAGGCGCTTTATCAACGCCTCGAACAGGGCAAGCAGATCGAGGCCGGCGATATCGACGGCGAGATCCGCATGGGCCACGACGCGGGCGATCTGCCCGGTCCCGACGCCCAGATGGAACTGTTCAAGGGCGGGCGGGTCGAGATCAAGACCCGCAAGAAGCTGGTGGAGCCGCGCACGGATGCGCAGAAGGCCTATGTCAAAAGCCTGTTCAAGAAAGAACTCGCTTTCGGGATCGGTCCGGCGGGCACCGGCAAGACCTATCTTGCCGTGGCGGTGGGCGTGAACCTGTTCATCACCGGCCATGTCGACAAGATCATCCTGTCGCGCCCTGCCGTCGAGGCGGGGGAGCGTCTGGGCTTTCTGCCCGGCGACATGAAGGACAAGGTCGACCCCTACATGCAGCCGCTCTACGACGCGCTGAACGATTTCCTTCCCGGCAAGCAGGTCGAAAAGCTGATCGCCGAGAAACGGATCGAGATCGCGCCACTCGCCTTCATGCGGGGCCGGACGCTGTCCAATGCCTTCGTGGTGCTCGATGAGGCGCAGAACGCCACGACGATGCAGATGAAGATGTTCCTGACCCGTCTGGGCGAAGGCTCCCGCATGGTCATCACCGGCGACCGCAGCCAAGTCGACCTGCCGCGCGGCGTGAACTCGGGCCTGCACGATGCCGAGGCGCTGCTCAAGGGGATCGACGACATCGCGTTCAACTACTTCACCGCGAAGGACGTGGTACGTCACCACCTCGTGGCCAAGATCATCAACGCCTACGACGCGGCAGACCCGGCCAAGGGCTGACACTGTCGAAAGGGGCGGGCAGCCGGGGGCTGCCCGCGCATTCTTGTCTGCGTTCAAGCCACGCAGGCTTTGAGGGGTCGGCCCCTCAAACTCCCCGAAGCATGTGCCGAAGCAGAGAAGGGTCAGGATATGGCGTGGACGCCGAACGATATGGGGTCGCTTGACGGTAAGGTTGCCATGGTGACGGGAACCAGCGGTCTTTGCACCGCGATCGTTACCGGACTGGCACGGGCCGGGGCGCATGTGATCATGGCCGGGCGGTCGGTCGAGCGGGGCGAAGCCGTGCTGGACAAAATCCGGGCCGAGGTGCCGGGCGCCGATCTGAGTTTCCGGCAGGTGGACCTCGCCGATCTCGCCTCGGTCAAGGCCTTCACCGCCAGAATGCTGGCCGAAGTCGAACAGCTCGACATCCTCGTTTGCAACGCGGCCGTCATGGCCGAGCTTGGCCGGAGCGAGACCAGAGACGGGTTCGAGATGATGTTCGGGGTCAACCATCTTGCCCATTTCGCGATGGTGGTCGGGCTCTTGCCGCTGTTGAGTGCGAGCGGTGCGCGGGTGGTGAGCCTGTCCTCCGGGGCGCACAAGTATGGCGAATTCGATTTCGACGACCTTCAGAGCGAGCGGGCGTTCAAGCCGATGGTCGCCTACGGCAAGACCAAGCTCGCCTGCCTGATGTTCGCCAAGGAATTGCAACGGCGCAGCGCGGCGAACGGATGGGGAATTCGCAGCGTGGCGGCCCATCCGGGGTTCGCGCGCACCCAAGGGGTCCATGACCGTCTCCGGACCGTGCCGGTGCTGGGGTGGATCGCGGGCAAGACCGTGGTGCCGCTACTGAGCCACCCGCCTGAGAAGGCCGCTCACGCGATCCTGTTCGCGGCGACCTCGCCGGACGCCGAGGGGGGCGGCAACTATGGCCCGCAGGCGTGGAATGGCCTGAAGGGGCCGGTGGGACCGGCCTCCACCACCGATTACGCGCAGCGCGCGGACATCGCGGAGCGGCTTTGGGAGGTCAGCGAAGACCTGACCGGCGTGCGACAAGCGGACGTGATGGCGGATTGAGTGTTTGCGCCCGCGTGAATGGCGGATAAGAGCGTCGCCATGATCGTGGATGTCGTATGCGAAGATGACCGCTGGGAGGCGCTGGGGCTGGAGGCCCTGGCCGAAACCGCCTGTGCGGCGACGCTCGCGCGGCTGGGAGTCGAAGGGGCGGAGATCGCGCTGCTCGCCTGCGACGACGCCCGCATCGCGGGCCTCAACACCGAGTTCCGCGACAAACCCACGCCGACCAACGTGCTCTCCTGGCCGTCCGAGGAGCGGGGGGCGGAGGCACCCGGCGGTGATCCGTCTCCGCCCAAGGACCTGGAACTCGGCGATATCGCCATCGCCTATGACACCTGTGCGCGGGAAGCCGCCGAAGCGGGCAAGCCGATGGCCGACCATGTGACCCACCTGATCGTCCACGGAACCCTGCATCTGTTGGGTTATGACCACATAGACGACAAAGATGCGGCCCTGATGGAAGGGCTCGAGACGGAAATACTTGGCAAGATGGGTCTCGCGGACCCATATGGGGATGCGGAGGCCTGACCTCCGGCCACTTGGAAAGGACAGATGGGCGATACCGACGGCTCTTCTAGCGCGGCGCAGAGCGCGCGCGACGATGAGGATAACGCAAGGCACGAAGGTTTCTTTGGACGGATCATCGGGGCGCTCAGCCCTTCGGATTCGGATGAGGAGGGCCAGGCCGACGAACCGGGGCGCGCGACCGATGGTGCGCGCAGTCTCCCCTTGGGTATGCTCAACCTGCGGCGCATGCGCGTCGAGGACGTTATGATCCCGAAAGTGGAAGTCGT
This sequence comes from Maritimibacter sp. UBA3975, assembly GCF_002384975.1. NCBI lineage: Bacteria > Pseudomonadati > Pseudomonadota > Alphaproteobacteria > Rhodobacterales > Roseobacteraceae > Maritimibacter > Maritimibacter sp. UBA3975. The sequence continues at coordinate 3,521 of NZ_DGCP01000011.1, read as the reverse complement.
GGCCGTGCCGGAGGACATCACACTCCCCGATCTGGTCGAGAAGTTCCGCGAGTCGGGCAACACCCGTCTGCCAGTCTTTCGCGGCACGCTGGACACGCCCGTGGGCCTCGTCCACCTCAAGGATTTCGCACTGAAGCACGGTTTCAACGGCGACAGCCCGGATTTCTTCCTGGGCGACCTCGTGCGCCCGCTGATCTACGCCCCCCCGTCCATGCCCATTGGCGTTCTGCTTCAGAAGATGCAGACCGACCGGATGCACATGGCGCTCGTCATCGACGAATACGGCGGGGTCGACGGTCTGGTGACGCTCGAAGACCTCGTCGAACAGGTGATCGGCGAGATCGAGGATGAGCATGACCTCGAGGAAGGCGCGCTGTGGATGCAGGAGCCGTCCGGGTCGTGGCTCGTCGAGGCGCGTGCGCCACTTGGCGAGTTCGAGGAGGCCACGGGACTCGACCTCTTCTCGGACGAGATCGAGGAAGAGGAAATCGACACGCTGGGTGGGCTGGTCTTTCTCGAGGCGGGCCGGGTGCCCGCGCGGGGCGAAGTGATCCCCCACGAGTCCGGCGTGGAATTCGAGGTGGTGGACGCCGACCCGCGCAAGATAAAGAGACTGCGAGTCAGGATGCCGGGCGAAGCAGGGGAGTAGTCCATGCGCGCGCAGATGCAGCGCCTCGCGGGGGCGAAATGGAAAGGGCTGTTCGCAGCCCTTTTCTTTGGCGGTATCGCCGCGATCGGTCAGGAACCGTTCAAGATCTATTCGCTCAGCGTCGTCGCCTTCGCGATGGGTCTCGGCCTCGTGCTGGAAGCGCCGGGATGGAAGCGGGCCGGGCTGCTCGGCTGGATGGTCGGGACCGGCTATTTCATCGTTGGGTGGAGCTGGCTGGTGCAGCCGTTCCTCGTGGATGTGAAGGCACATGGCTGGATGGCGCCGTTTGCTGTCGTCCTGCTGGCGGCGGCGATGTCGAGCTATTGGGGCGTGGCTTCGGCGCTCGCCCATTTCGTGCGTCCCCGGCTGCGCTGGATTGCCCTGCCGGTCGCGCTGGGCCTCGCGGAATACACGCGCGGCTGGGCCTTCACCGGGTTTTCCTGGGGCGGGCCGGGGCTCATCTGGATGGAAACCCCCGTCGCGCAGCTCGCGGCATGGGTCGGGGCCTATGGTCTGGGCTGGGTGACGCTCGCGTTCGCCTCGGCGATCTATGTCGCAATCTACGGGCGCTGGCGCATGGCAGCGGTCGTTGTGGCGGGTCTCGTCCTTGCCGGGCTTGGCGTCCTCGCCGACCAGCGCCCGCTGCCGGACCGCGCCGACGCGCCGATCGTCCGGCTGATCCAGCCCAACGCGCCCCAGCACCTCAAATGGGATCAGGACTGGGTGATGACCTGGTTCGAGCGGGCCGTGGCGCTGTCCTCCGCCGACCCGGACGGGCCAGCGCCCGACCTTGTCGTCTGGCCCGAAAGCTCCATCCCGTCGCTGCAAGGGCAGGCACCCGGACTGGAGGCGCAGGCCTATGAGGCCGCGCAGCCCGCCCGCCTGATCGCGGGGATACAGCGCCGGGAAGGCGCAACCTACCGCAATTCCATCGTCTACTACGAAGGCCCGGCAGAGCCCGCCTGGATCTATGACAAGCACCACCTCGTCCCGTTCGGGGAGTTCGTGCCTTTCGGCGACCTGCTCGCCAAGGTGGGCATCCGCGGCCTCGCGCAGCAGGAGGGGTTCGGCTTCTCCGAAGGCACCGGCCCGGAGATCCACCAGTTGCCGGGCGCGCTGGGCGCCGTGATCCCGCTGGTGTGCTACGAGGCGATCTTCCCGCGCGACATTCGCGGGGCCGAAGGGCGGGCCGACTGGATTTTGCAGGCCACCAACGACGCGTGGTTCGGCACGTTCTCCGGCCCCCAGCAGCACCTCATCCAAGCGCGCTTCCGGGCGATCGAGTTCGGCCTGCCGCTGGCGCGTGCGGCCAACACAGGGATCAGTGCCATGATCGACGCCAAGGGCAACGTGACCGCCTCGCTTCCGCTGAACGAAGCCGGGTTCCTCGACGCGCCGCTTCCCGCGCCGATGCCGGAGACCCTCTATGCCCGGATCGGGGACATCCCGTTCATTGTGGCGCTTTCGGCGCTGTTTGCGGGGCTTTTGGCCTTTGCCCGGCGCAAATCCGTTGACCCCGTGACCGCCCCCCTGTAACGCAAAGTGACTTAACCGCCACAACGGCTTCCTGACGTGGCGGGTTTAGCATAACGGAGCACTTTTCATGGCACGACCCAACTACACGTTCACCTCGGAATCCGTTTCCGAGGGCCACCCGGATAAGGTCTGCGACCGGATTTCCGATGCTGTCCTGGACGCCTTTCTCACCGAGGACCCGTTTTCGCGCGTGGCCTGCGAAACCTTCGCGACGACAGACCGTGTCGTGATCGGCGGCGAGGTGCGCGGCCCGGCCAGCGTCATCGAGCGCGTCGAAGACATCGCGCGCGAATGCGTGAAAGACATCGGCTATGAGCAGAAGGGCTTTCACTGGGCGAACATGACGGTGGACAACTACCTCCACGCCCAATCCGCCGACATCGCGCAAGGCGTGGATGCGGCCGACAACAAGGACGAGGGGGCCGGGGACCAGGGCATCATGTTCGGCTTCGCGACGGACGAGACGACCGCGCTCATGCCTGCCCCGATCCTCTACAGCCACAAGATCCTCAAGCGCCTCGCCGAAGCGCGCAAGTCCGGCGAAGCACCGCAGCTTGGCCCGGACGCCAAGAGCCAGCTTTCGGTGCGGTACGAGAACGGGCGGCCGGTCGCGGTGACCTCGCTCGTGCTGTCGACCCAGCACCTCGACGCGTCCATGACCTCGGACGACGTCCGCGCGCTCGTGACGCCTTACATCAACGAGGTGATCCCGGACGAATGGATCACGGACGAGACCGAATGGCACGTCAACCCGACCGGCAAGTTCGTGATCGGTGGGCCGGACGGCGACGCGGGCCTTACGGGCCGCAAGATCATCGTGGACACCTACGGCGGGGCTGCGCCCCACGGCGGCGGTGCCTTCTCCGGCAAGGACCCGACCAAGGTGGACCGCTCGGCCGCCTATGCCGCGCGCTACCTCGCCAAGAACGTCGTCGCGGCGGGGCTGGCCAACAAGTGCACGCTCCAGCTTTCCTATGCCATCGGCGTGGCCAAGCCGTTGTCGATCTACGTCGACACCCACGGCACCGGCAAGGTTTCGGAAGCGGCCATCGAGAAAGCCGCGGCACGGGTCATGGACCTCACTCCGCGCGGTATCCGCGAACACCTCGGCCTCAACAAGCCGATCTTCCAGCGCACGGCGGCCTACGGCCACTTCGGGCGCCCGACGGAGGATGACGGCGGGTTCTCGTGGGAAAAGACGGACCTCGTGGACGCGCTCAAAGCCGCGGTCTGAACGACACCGAAAAATGACGAAGGCCCCGGTATCGACCGGGGCCTTTTTCCTTGCGCCGACCCGCCCCCTTCTTCGGTCTCAAAATACCTCGGTGGGGGGTGC
>NZ_DGCP01000013.1:0-5975 GCF_002384975.1 Maritimibacter sp. UBA3975 | reverse complement strand
GCCCAGATGGACGGCGCGATCCTCGTGGTGAACGCGGCCGACGGCCCGATGCCCCAGACGCGCGAGCACATCCTGCTCGGCCGTCAGGTCGGCATCCCGGCGATGGTCGTGTTCCTCAACAAGGTCGACCAGGTGGACGACGAAGAGCTTCTCGAGCTCGTCGAAATGGAAGTCCGTGAGCTTCTGTCCGAGTACGACTACCCGGGCGACGATATCCCGATCATCGCGGGTTCGGCCCTGGCCGCTCTCGAAGGTCGCGACAACGCCATCGGCGAAGACAAGATCAAGGAACTGATGGCGGCCGTGGACGAGTACATCCCGCAGCCGGCGCGCGCTGTGGACCAGCCGTTCCTGATGCCGATCGAGGACGTGTTCTCGATCTCCGGCCGCGGCACGGTTGTGACCGGCCGTGTCGAGCGTGGCGTGATCAACGTTGGTGACGACCTCGAGATCGTCGGCATCAAGGACACGACCAAGACGACCTGCACGGGCGTGGAAATGTTCCGCAAGCTGCTGGATCGTGGTGAAGCCGGCGACAACATCGGCGCGCTTCTGCGTGGTATCGACCGCGACTCCGTCGAGCGTGGCCAGGTGCTCTGCAAGCCGGGTTCGGTGACGCCGCACACGAAGTTCGAGGCCGAGGTCTACATCCTGACCAAGGACGAAGGTGGCCGTCACACGCCGTTCTTCGCGAACTACCGCCCGCAGTTCTACTTCCGCACGACGGACGTGACCGGCACCGTGACGCTGCCCTCGGGCACCGAGATGGTGATGCCGGGCGACAACCTGAAGTTCGAAGTCGAGCTGATCGCGCCGATCGCCATGGAAGACGGCCTCCGCTTCGCCATCCGCGAAGGCGGCCGCACCGTCGGCTCCGGCGTCGTCTCGAAAATCGTCGAGTAATTACCGGGTTCGATGAGGGTCTCCGGATGAGCCGGGGGCCCTCCTCTCAACTGAAAAGGACAAGCACATGGCCATGCAAAGCCAGAACATCCGGATTCGCCTGAAGGCGTTCGATTACCGCGTGCTGGACGCCAGCACGCAGGAAATCGTGAACACCGCCAAGCGGACCGGTGCGCAGGTTCGGGGCCCGATCCCGCTGCCGAACAAGATCGAGAAGTTCACGGTTCTCCGTGGGCCCCACGTCGACAAGAAATCCCGCGATCAGTTCGAGATCCGGACGCACAAGCGTCTGCTCGACATCGTTGACCCGACCCCGCAGACCGTGGACGCGCTGATGAAGCTCGACCTCGCGGCCGGCGTGGACGTGCAGATTTCCGTTTAAGGAGGGCATGAGACATGATGCGCTCTGGTGTTATCGCGAAAAAGGTCGGCATGACCCGCCTCTTCCTGGAAGATGGCAAACAGGTGCCGGTCACTGTTCTGCAACTCGACGGCCTTCAGGTCGTGGCCCAGCGGACCGCTGACAAGGATGGCTACACCGCCGTTCAGCTCGGCGCCGGCATGGCCAAGGCCAAGCGGACGTCGAAAGCCATGCGGGGCCACTTCTCGACCGCCAACGTTGCGCCCAAGCGCAAGGTGGCCGAGTTCCGTGTGGACCCCGACAACCTCATCAACGTCGGTGAAGAGATCACTGCGAACCACTACTTCGAAGGTCAGTTCGTGGACGTCTCGGGCACCTCGATCGGTAAGGGTTTCGCCGGTGCCATGAAGCGGCACAACTTCGGCGGTCTGCGCGCCACGCACGGCGTGTCGATCTCCCACCGCTCGCACGGCTCCACCGGCCAGTGTCAGGACCCCGGCAAGGTGTTCAAGGGCAAGAAGATGGCCGGTCACATGGGCGCCGCCCGTGTCACCACCCAGAACCTCCAGGTCGTGAAGACGGACGCTGATCGCGGCCTCATCATGATCAAGGGTGCGGTTCCGGGCTCCAAGGGTGGCTGGGTGACGATCAAGGACGCGGTCAAGAAGCCGGTTCCGGAGAATGTCATTCTCCCCGCCGCGCTGAAGTCCGCTGCCGAGGAAGCCGCCAAGGCCGCCGAGGAAGCCGCAGCAGCCGCTGCCGCCGAGGCGGAAGAGGAAGCCAAGCGTCTGGCCGAAGAGCAGGCAGCAGCCGAAGAGGCCGCCCTGAAGGAAGCCGAAGCCGAGATCGACGCCGAAAAGGGTGAAGATGCCGGCGGCGACGCCGAGAAGAAGGAAGGCGACGAATGAAACTCGACGTGATCAAACTGGACGGCGGCAAAGCCGGGTCGGTCGAGCTGGACGAGGCCCTCTTCGGGCTCGAGCCGCGCGCCGACATCCTGCACCGTGTGGTCCGCTGGCAGCGCAACAACGCGCAGCAGGGCACCCACAAGGTGAAGACCCGTACCGAGACCAGCTACTCGACCAAGAAGATCTACCGCCAGAAGGGCACCGGTGGCGCACGCCACGGCGACCGGAATGCGCCGATCTTCCGCAAGGGTGGTATCTACAAGGGTCCGACCCCGCGCTCGCACGGGCATGAGCTGACGAAGAAATTCCGCAAGCTCGGCCTCAAGCACGCGCTCTCCGCCAAGGCGCAGGAAGGTGCGATCGTCGTGATCGACACCGCCGAAGCCGACGGCAAGACCAAGGTTCTGGCCAAGCTGGTCAAAGATCTGGGCTGGAAGCGCGCGCTCATCATCGACGGGGCCGAGGTGAACGAAAACTTCGCCAAGGCCGCCCGCAACATCGAAGGTCTCGATGTGCTGCCGTCGATGGGTGCCAACGTTTATGACATCCTCAAGCGTGACACGCTCGTGCTCACGAAAGCGGGTGTCGAAGCTCTGGAGGCTCGTCTGAAATGACCGACAAGTCCGCACTCTACGACGTGATCCGCAAGCCGGTCATCACCGAGAAGTCCACGATGGCCTCTGAAGCCAACGCCGTGGTCTTCGAAGTGGCGATCGACGCGAACAAACCGCTCATCAAGGAAGCGGTGGAAACGCTCTTCGGCGTCAAGGTGAAGGCCGTGAACACGACCGTCACCAAGGGCAAGCAGAAGCGCTTCCGGGGCCAGATCGGCCGTCGCAACGACGTTAAGAAAGCCTACGTGACCCTCGAAGAGGGCAACACGATCGACGTGACCACGGGTCTGTGATCCGTGCGGTGGGACAGTCCCGCCCGTTAGAAACAAAGCCCTCCGGTGCCTGCCGGGGGGTTTTTCATTTGTAATGATGTGTAAATCTGGAACACCCGATCGGACCTATCCGTTTTTTGAATTGAAAAGGACTGACTGCATCGCCGAAAGTTGGTTGGTCCGGGAAAAAGGAATCTCGCCATGCTCACCCGTCGCCATTTCGTGATGACCACGACCGCCCTGTTCTCTGCCCCCATCGCCGCATGGGCGCAGGAGGATTCCGCGGAAACCGTCGAGACGCCCGAGACGACCGACACCGCCGAGGCCGCGCCCACGCCGCGCCGTCCGGTCTCGAGCCCGTCGAACTGGGACCGGTGGGACGCGCAGATCACCCCTGCGAATTACGACCCGGCCACGTCGAACCCCTGGGGCCTCCACCCGCGCTTCCTGCCGCAGCGGGTCCAGGCGAATCCGGGTCTCACGCCCGGAGACCTTCACGTCGATGCGGTCGCCCGCTACCTCTATCACATCGAGCCGGGCGGGACCGCCATGCGCTACGGCGTCGCCATCGCGCGCGGCAATCTGTATGAACCGGGCGTCTACCGCGTCGGGCGCAAGGCCAAGTGGCCGGTCTGGACGCCGACCGCCGCGATGATCAAGCGCGACCCGCATCTGTACAAGCAGCACGAGAATGGGATGAACGGTGGCCCGAGCAACCCGCTCGGCTCCCGCGCCTTCTATCTCTATGAGGGCAATCGCGACACGCTCCTGCGTATCCACGGCTCACCGTCGCCGCGCTCCATCGGCGGGCGGGCGAGCTCCGGCTGTGTGCGCATGGTCATGGCGCATATCAACGATCTATATCCGCAGGTCTCCAATGGCGTCACCGCCCACCTGCACCCGCCGGAAAGCTACGTCACCGCGCCAAGCTGATCCGTCAGCTCGCCGCCGGCGCCTCGCCCGGTGCGCGGGTGCAGATCGGGCGCCCGCTGCTCGCCCGCAGCGGCAGGTAGGTCGTCTCGACCGGGCCGCGATACTGGTACTCGTAGCACCCGTCCACCTCGTTGACCCGCACGGCGCTGAGGTTCTGGCCCGGCGCCGCGATCTCCAGCACGCGCTCAGGCAGTTCCGAGATGGTCCCCTGCGGCGCGCCAGCGGTCGTCTGCGGCATATCGCAGGCCGCGAGGGCAAGGGGCAGGGTGGCCAGCAGCATGATCGGCAGTCGTGTCATTCGTCTCTCCTGTCTTGCGGGCAGCATGTTGGAACGCGCCCCGGATGGCCAGAGGGGAATCGCCCCTCGCGCCGCGCGTGATAGGATGGGCGCAATGCAGGAGGTTTCATGGCCGGACACAAGATCTACAAGATGAGTTTCGCGAGCGTCTATCCGCACTACGTCACGAAAGCCGAAAAGAAGGGGCGCACGCAGGCCGAGGTGGACGAGATCATCCACTGGCTCACCGGCTATGACGCGACCGGGCTGGCGCGCGTGCTCGACGACAAGACCGATTTCGAGACGTTCTTCGACCAAGCCCCCGCGATGAACCCGGCCCGGCGCGAGATCAAGGGCGTCATTTGCGGCGTGAGGGTCGAGGAAATCGAGGAGCCGCTCATGCAGGAGATCCGATATCTCGACAAACTGGTGGACGAGCTGGCGCGGGGGAAGAAGATGGAGAAGATTTTGCGATCGACATGACCGCTTTGGTATCAAAGGGGCATATCTGGTTAGCTCAGAAAAAATACCGCTTGAACTCATCCACGGTCATCATCGGCTTTGTCCGATGGATTGCTCGATGGCAATTTGGACACAACATCTTGAAGTCGCTAGTTTTTGTCCGCCCCGTATGACTCGGTGAACTGATTGGAACGTTGTGATGGGCTTCGATGATCAGGTTCTTGAAGTCATTGGTGCCAAAACCGGATTCAGGTTTCCAACTGCAGGCTTCGCAGAATAGGGAACCATTCTTAACTATGAATTTATCTTTTGCATTCGCGGGAGCGGTGCCGGACCTCTCCCTCGATTTGTGAACGCGTAAGACCAGAGATCCTTCCGAATAGGCCTCTTCCTCAGACGCAACATCGCTTTCATCTTGTCTGACCAGCGATCTGAGTGAAGTGTATTTTTTTTCAGTTAGACGGAGCAACTGATACCGATAATAGTTTGGCTTGATGATGGTACCTGGGATTAGGATCGGTTCGTCAAGTATCTTAAGAGAATTTGGGTGGACCGAAAGGCTAAACGTTTCGTCGCCGTACTCGAGCATGTCGGCCAAATCTTTCACGTTCTTGCCCCGCCATTCACCCCCAAGTTGCCCCTGCTCATCCAGAATGCGCAGGTCACTCGCTCTTTTTTCCCAAATTGCTCGACTCAATACGGACTTTTCAAACTTCGCAGACTCACAGAACGCTACGAGCACGTGTCCGGCGTCAGTTACTGCGCCTAGCGCCACGTTGAACAGCTTATCCTGGTCTGCTCTCGACGGCCCATGACGAATGTAGAGATGGAGGCGATTGTCCTCCCAAATATCGTAGCAAAAATTCCAGTCGTCGTGCCCAAACCCGTTGGATTTGACGTAATCAGCGTCGTTGTTGCCGTTCACTAGCCTGCCTGCGTGCGGTTTCCGCCAACCGGTAAGGTTTGTGGCGAGCCTGTGGTATCTAAACTCCGGCATTCTTAATCCAGTCTTGAGTCTCAGTATCTTGGGGGCCACGATAAGCGGATACTCATACATTTCCTACTGGTCTCCACACTGGACACATCCCCCCAACACCGCTATAGCGCACCAATCCAAGGGCCCCGGGATTCGTTCCGGGGTCTTTGGCTTATTGAATTCGGCCACCTTCGGGGGGCTACACCCAGACCCTTCCGGGTCGACAAACAGACAGGCGGGTTTACCCGCCGCAAAGCAACGGAAGACAG
>NZ_DGCP01000017.1:84536-650633 GCF_002384975.1 Maritimibacter sp. UBA3975 | reverse complement strand
TCCAAATCATTTGACGACGGACACTTCGCGTATCTTACAAACGCGGCAGTGCCCGACACCGTAACGGACCCTCGGGCCGTGGCTCTCAGCCGTGTCGCATCTGAAATGGGCAGCAATCGGCTTAGCGGCTCGGAATAGTCTGAAATTCAACGCGCGGCCCCGCCGTCGGGCGGTTCCTATGCGTGATCATGCCGCCCGTTTAACCCGCGCAAGCATAGTGGAACATGCAATTGCAAAAGATCGGCATTGGGCCGCAAGAGCCAGTTGGGCCGATCAGTGCCAAGGAGTTTTGTCCGCACTGCTGACCTTCGACCTCTGTATCAATCTCGCGACCGAAGCGAATGGCCAGTTCGGTAAACCGGACATGCAGCGTAGTCCAACACCATGAATGCACGCAACGGGCCGAAAGCAGAACTAAAACCAGGCTCGAATAGGATAGAACTTGTTACATTTGTGTTGTTAACACAAATGTAACAACTTTCCCCGCCGCCAAGGATGGATTGAAAATCCTCGTGTCGGTGGTTCGATTCCGCCCCCGGGCACCATTTTTCTAGATACTTGCAGATAGTGGCGGCCGCTCGGATTCAAGCTTTGCCTCGTGTTCAGTCTGGTTGATCTTGAAGATCGACACCGCCGCGCGGAGACGTTCCGTTCCGTTTGCCAGTGCGTGGCCGGCGGCCTTGTTTCCTTCAAACACCACCGTGTTTTCGCGTGTAGCCTGGTCCAGGTCTGCGAGCCGGGACGTGACCGATTCAAAATCCTTTGACCGCGAGACGGCGCTTTCGGAAATGGCGCCGATCCGCGAGACGATGTCTTCGACTGCGGCGAGGACGCGATCGTTCGCTTTTCCGGAATCCCGGACGAGGCCCACGCCTTCGCCGACGTGCCTGTCGCTCGCTGCAATCAGATCATTGATTTCACGCGCCGCATCTGAACTGCGCTGAGCGAGCGCCCGCACCTCACTTGCGACAACCGCGAAGCCGCGGCCGCTTTCACCCGCTCTCGCGGCTTCGACACCGGCATTCAGCGCAAGCAGGTTCGTTTGAAATGCGATGTCGTCAATGACACCAACAATATTCTGAATCTGTTGGGAGGACTCCTCTATCGCTCCCATCGCGTGGACCGCTTTCCGGCCCAACTCCGCGCTGTTCTCCACCTCCGCCCGTGACTCATCGGCCTTTGTCTGCGCCGTCCTGGCCTCGTTCGCCGTTTCGCGGATGGCTTCATTCAGCTGGGATATGGTCGCTGCGATGGCAGCAAGACTGCGCGATTGGGCCTCGGTTTTCTGGGACATGTCTTCAGAAGACTTGAGCAGCAAACCGACTTCGGAATTGATCATGTCCGCATTGGATTTGACGGTTCCGATAAGCTCGCGAAGTGCTGCAGTTGCAGCACTGAAGTCTTCTTCCAGATCGGAATAGTTGGCAGAAAACTCGCCTTCCAGCTCGTTTCTGAGGTCGGCATTTCGCAGATCGCGCAGCCCTGTACGCAATGTCGCGACGACGGTCTCCTGCTCTCTGACGAGCTCCGACATCCGGGCCGCGTCCCGGTCGGCTTTGAGCTTGGCCCGAGCGTCGGTTTCGCGCGCATACTCTGCTTCCTCTTCCGCGCGCCGAAGTGCCTCCTCCGCCTGAAGGCGGCTCTGATCGGCTTTCTCTCGTTCCATTTCAGCTTCGACAAGCGCCGCCTCGGCGTCTGCTTTCGCTTGCTCGGCTGCCTTCATGCTGAGGGCCAGTTGGCGGGACTGATCCCTGTCGTGCGCATCCATGCGTTGCCTGATCACGATCGCATAGCACAACGCCGCAGCTTCGAAGATGACGACGACGGCGTGAAACATGGTTCTGGGAAGGTTCTGAGAAAGCTCGGTCGTGGGATATACCAACGCTGGCATGAGCACGGTCAACGTAAGGTGATGGACCGCAATAAGGGCCGTCGCCGCAAGTGTCGCGCGCAAATCCGAAAAGATCATCGTTCCAGCGAGGACGGCGAAGTAGACCATATGCGAGTCGATCTGCCATCCATGGCCTGCCAGAGCCGCGTTCATCACCGCGACCGCTCCGACCCAGGTGATCGCATTCGTCATCGCTGCGAACCTTGGGAGAGCGCGCGTTGCGACCAAGCCGGCCACGGCCCATAGGAGTGTGATTGTCCCCACGGCGACGACATTTGTCCCAGCCCACCAAGAAACGGCGCAGTTCACGGGAATCCATAGAAGGGCGCAAAGGGCGACCAAGCTGGAAACGCGTCGGTCAACCATTTCGTTGTTGAGGAACGTTGGTGTCATGAGTTTGTCCTGCACAATGCCGCAATGAGGGCGCCGTCGATGACGGCCCAAGCACCTTGCTGTCGAAGTCTTGCAGAGAACCCGCGATCATCTGACGAAGCAAAGACGCCAAACATGGCTCGCCTGGGTCCGATGATTTCGCCGCCTTGCTCGGCAACGATTGCTTCCGCGTCCTCGCCCCAGTTCGAGATCACGAGCACGGGACCCTCAGATCGACCGGGCGCGGAGGCCACGACCACGAAGGGGCCAAGCAAGATGCCCCCGAAGGCGAAGGTCAAGAAAGCAATGACGGCCAGAGTCTGTGTCAATGAAGCGGCGTTCATGCCGCTTCATGTCATTCAGGCGTTCCCAAATGTTTAATGATCGAGGCGCCTCGTGCGATCTTTCAGGTCCGCATGATCGGAACAAAAGGGTCCCCGACGCGGAACATGCCGCGTCGGGGCTCACTCAAAGAACGAAGTCGTCCGTGTCGAACCTGTAGTCTGCGGCGAGGATAGTCAGGTCTGCCGCGCCGTCGCCGTCGGTATCGCCCAGCAAACGGTCGCCAGACTGCCAAAGACTCCCGGCCCCGGCGCTGCCGGCCGCCTGTCCCAACCAGACGAACGCCTGATCGTCGGACTGCGTCGTATCCGCATCGATCCGGTTGAGATCGATCACGTCGCCCGCAGCGAAATCGGTGATCGTGTCGATCCCCCACGCGCCGCTTTCTTGCGCACGGTAGAAAAGGAAAGTGTCGGCGCCGCTGCGTCCGGTCAGGGTGTCAGCCCCGCCGCCGCCGAACAAACGGTCGTTGCCGCTGCCTGCATCGATCTCGTCGTTGCCGGACCCCCCGAAAATGGCGTCATCGCCATCGCGCGCAAAGACCCGGTCGTCGCCTTCGTTGCCGCGGACAATGTTCGATGCGTCATTGCCAAGGATGAGATCGTCTCCGCCGCTGCCTGTCGCAGCAATCGGCGCCGTTCCGACGAGTTCGAGCTTTTCCAAGCCGTCGCTCATGGTGAAGTCTACCGTGGTGTAAGCGGTGTCCCAGCCGCCGTCGGCGTGGACAATGGTGTTTTCCTCGGTGATTTCGAACGTGTCCTTGCCGTCGGTCCCGGTCAGGATCGGGCCAGAGGGTGTCGGATCGGGCTCGGTCGGGTCCGGCTCCGGTTCCGGCTGAGGAGCGGGCTCGGCAGGTTCGGGATCGGGCTCTGGTGTCGGCTCCGGCTCGGGTGCAGGGGTGGTCTCGGTCGTCTCGACATAGCCGTCGTCCGTCAGTGTGAGCTGAGCATCGTCGAAAACCAGCGTCTCGACGTTCCACAGCCGATCCCGGCCCCATGTCTCGGTCAAATCCTTGACCTGCCAGGACCCATCGTCTTCACCCATGAACTTGTAGGAGGCAAGCACACCGTCGAAGATCGCAGTGTCATGGCCACCGCCGCCATAGATAAGGTCGTTCCCTTCGCCGCCGCGGAAGGTGTCGTCGCCCCCTTGTCCGCGCAGCGTGTCATTGGCCCCGGCACCGTCCAGGTAGGCCCCGGCATCATAGGCGGTCACATCATCCTTGAGGCGGGTGCCGATGACATAGCCGAAGGTCGCGGTGTTCGCGCCTTCTTCGGTCGGCGCGCCGTAGCGGCGACCTTCGGTGTTGAAAAAAATGGTGGGCGCGATGATGTCGGATTCGGCATCGCGCACGGACCGGTCGACCGTTACGACGTTGTCGTGGTCACGCCCGCCGTGGAAGTTGATGTCCCGGTCGGTTTCCAGAACGTGAACCTCGTTCCCGACGGCCGACCGCCACGAGGCGAAAAGCACGCTGTGGCGCATATCCATGTCGCTGTGGTTCAGGAACGAGCTGTCATAGACGTCACGAATTTGAATGGCATAGCCGTTGCCGCCCGCACCCTTGTTATGTGCGCCGGTGAAGGTCGTATGATCGGTGGATATTTCTCGCGAAAGCGCCACGTTCAGCCCCAGCGATGGCACGTCATACGATTTGATGTCATGAATAACCGCTCCGGTGGTGCCTTCGACTTCGATGACCGCGTTTCGGTTATAGTTTGAAAGCGTGTTCGAAAAGTCGGACGGGTCAGCCGGGCCGAGACCATAGTCGATCGTGAACCCGCCCAGGGCAATGTTGTCCAGAAGGTCAATCTCCTGAATGGTCGTTTCACCACGGTCAAAGTCGAAATGAACTCCGCCGGTAAAGGTCAGGGTGTTGCCATCGACCTCGGCGATCTCGACGATAGAGGTGCGCAACGGCGCGTCCTTTCGCCACAAGGTGTCTCCGATGTCTTCGAAAAAGGCATCGGTATTCTCGGCGAAAAGATAGACGTGGTCGCCGACCTCGAAGGAATGCGGGCCGTCCAGAGTAATCCGGGGGTCGCCTTCGTTGACCGAGGACTTGAGCGTCATGTCCCCCTCGCGTGTGCCGCCATCGATCTCGAATGCCGCTTCGCCGAGTGTGCCGGGCACATGGATGGTCACATCTTCCGAGCCGACGCCCTGGATGGCGATGTCGCTGCGGTCCACGACGATGGTGCGATCGAAATGATAGTCACCAGCGCCGAGTGTGATCGTTGCGCCCGGTGCCGCCGACTCGATCAGCGATTGCAACTCGGACGCGCTGATCGACGGATCGACGACGATGTCGCCTTCAGCGGGAAGCGCCGGTATTTGACCTTCTGAATTGTCATCCACAGGTGCTTCTTCTGCGGGGGGCGCTTCCGCAACGGGCGTCTCGTCGGTCGTCGCGTCGGGAAGCGTGACCGAGATAACCTCGAACGACGCCACATCGGCATCAGCCACGAAGCCACCGTCCGCGCGTGCACCGGGAGCAAGGTCGTCTACGGTCACCCGGAACACGTCCGGCCCGATTTGTTCGAAGCTGGCATCGCCCCAGATTTTCGAGATGTCGCCATCCAGGCGAATGTCGATCGAGACAGGGCCTGCGACGGGCGAAGAGTTGAGAATTTCGTAGTCAGCTTTGAACCCACCGGTCCATTGGCTAACGAGGTTCACGTCAGTCATTCCATGCTTCCATAGAGAGGTTCCGACCGGTCGAATATGAACCCGAAAGGGGTCGTGTGCCGGACGATCATTTCAAGCGGTGAGCGCCACGATCAAAACCAAACCGCCCATTTCTGGACCACACATTCAAACGCTCGGCTTGGTGTTTAAAAAAATGGTGAATGGTTTTCAATAATCATGAAATTCTCGGCATGAAATCGCGCAGCGCGTGTTTGTTTTCCCACAGGGGAGGATTACTGAGCGAAATATGTAAGCAGTAACTCGCAGTATTAAATGCGCGTTTAATCACGAATTAATATTCCCTACCGGCACCATCCCGATCGCGGCTCCGGATGCGAACCTGACCGATGATCGTTGTGACCTGTTGGTGGAGAGCCTGTTCACCGCTATGAAGAAGCTGGGGATGCGCTTGCGCGGAGCGTCTTTCAGGGACCGCAGACCAAAGCAACAAGCAGTCCTCACATGCAATCGTTCACAAATGCCCGACCCTGCCCGCATCTGCGTTGACAACCGGGTGTGCATCACCTTCGGTAGGGAGCGGAAAGAACAGTGGGTGGAGCCGGGTGACAAAGACTTTCGACAAAGTGGCGGCCATCATCGTGGAGTGGTCTGATGTGGAGATCGACTCTATCGGACCGGACAGCCACCTCGTCGAAGATCTTAAGCTGGATTCCGTCGACCTGTTCGACGTGGTCTTCGCCCTTGAACGCGAGTTCGATATCGAGCTTCCCATCGAAGAATGGGGCGAGGAGCGTGAAGGGCAGGAGCCGATCCAGGCCCCGGAACTTTTCATGAAGAATTTCTGCGAGAGAATCGACAATCTGGTCGCGCAGAAAAGCGCCGCCTGAGTGAAACGCACGGGCCGGCTCGCAACTTGTTATGTGAGGCGTGGATGAGCCGATCTGTCGTCATCACGGGCGTTGGGCTGGTGTCGGCCTGCGGCACGACAGCGGACGGGCATTTGGCGTCAATCGACGGTGCCCCCACGAAGCCGGATCGGGACGTCTTCACGCCCCATTCCGTGTTCCGCGCGGCGCCCGTCGATTTCGCGGAAACCATCTCGAGCAAGAGCGACCGCCGACAGATGGAGCCGTGGCAGCTCCTCGGCGTGACGGCGGCTGGGTTCGCGCTCGAATCTGCCGGGTTGGCTGAACGCGATACGCGCGAACACCTGTATCTGAACGTGGCCGCCAATGGCGGTGCGCGCGAGGTGGATGTGGATATGGAGGTGCTTGCGGACCTGCATGGCACGGCCGATCCCGAAGGCGCGCTCGTTGGCGCTCTGTCACGCAAGCTGCGGCCTTCGTTCCTGCTTGGGCAGCTATCCAACATGCTTGCCGGCAATATCGCCATCGTCCTTGGCGTTGGCGGCGGCGCGCGGACCTTCATGGGTGACGAGATGGCCGGGATCGAAGCGGTGGCCGACGCGGTCGCCCGGATTGCCTCGGGCCAGTCGGAGCGGGTGCTCGTTGGCGGCGTGCAGGACGCGGAGCGGTCCGATCTGTTCTTGTCTCTCGCGCTCGGCGGGCTGTTGTCGGAAGGGGAAGTGCCTCCGGTCCTTGATCCGGCGCGCACGGGGCAAACGCCGGGCAGCATCGCAGCCTTTCTGGTCCTGGAGTCCGGTGAGGCAGCGCAGGCGCGCAAGGCAGAGGCGATCGCTCAGCTCTCGCCGGTGACATCGGCTTTCGGGCCGGGGGCTGTCCCGGCGTGCGTGCAAGGCCTGCCGTCGGGGGACGTGTCCGCCATCTTGTCTGCCGTGTCGGGTGTGCAGCCGGAAACGTTGCAGGTGTCCGAGGCGTTGCAGCAGGCGTGGCCCGATGCGCATATGATCGCGACCAGCGATCTTGCCGGCCACGGCGGTGAAGCGGCATTCCCCTTTGCGATCGCCTTGTCGGCCCTCATGGTGCAGACCAAGCGCGCCGAGCGCGCCGTGTCGGTCGGCGTGTATTCAGACGGAGCAGCGACGGCAATGCTTGAGGCCGCCCGATGACGAGCGCGCCGTCCATCGCTGTGACCGGACTCGGTATCGTCTCGTCGCTCGGACGTGGTGCTTCCGCGAACTGGGACGCGCTGCACGACGGTCGGTCAGGGGCCGCGTCCGTCACGCGGTTTCCGACCGAGGGCCTCGCCACGCAGTTTGCGGCAACGGTGGACGACATCGTGGACCCGACGTTGCGTCCGACGGAGCGCACGACCGCGCTGGCCATTCTCGCGATGGACGAGGCGTTGGAGCAAGCCGGACACGACACCACCGATCCCTTCCCCGGAAAGCTCGTCGTCGGCATTCCGCCGATCCAGATGGAGTGGTCAGACCGGATTGCCCTCGACCGTTTGGTGCCAGAGGGGGCGGGTGACTATGCCGACCTTATCCGCGTGGCGCGCGATCCCGGCCAAAGGGCGCTCCGCGACACGGTGCGGTTTGACGGCACGACACGAGCGCTCGCCGAACGCCTGCGCCCGTCAGGTCGCCCCGTGACGATTACGACGGCCTGTTCCTCCGGTGCGACGGCCATCCAGATGGGGGTGGAGGCGATCCGGCGCGGCGAGGTCGACCGCGCGCTCGTACTCGGGGCGGATGCGTCGGTCAGCCCCGAGATGCTCCTGCGGTTCGGTCTGCTCGCAGCCCTGTCGCGGCGCAACGACAGCCCCGAGACCGCGTCGCGACCCTTCGACAAGACCCGCGACGGGTTCGTACCGGGGGAAGGGGCAGGGGCGCTCGTCCTCGAGCGGGCAGAGGTCGCGCATGCGCGCGGGGCGCGGGTCCTGGGCTATGTCAGGGGCATCGGAGAACGGTTGGACGCCTACCACCGTATCCGCCAACGCCCCGATGCCGGACCGGTGGGCGTGGCGATGGGGGCCGCCATTCTGGATGCGGGGCTCGCGCCGGAGGATATCAGCTACGTCAACGCCCATGGCACCGCGACAGGCGAGAACGATCGCGTGGAATGCCTCGGCATTCGCAACGTCTTCGGCGAAAGCGCCGAAAATCTGCCGGTCTCTTCGCTCAAGTCCATGACCGGTCATACGCTGAGTGCGGCTGCTGCAATCGAGGCGGCGGCCTCTCTTTTGATGCTGGCCGAGCAGACGCTTCTGCCTACGATCAACTACACCACGCCGGACCCGGACATACTTCTGGACGTCGTTCCGAACGCGGCGCGGGCGGCACCCGTCACGCATATACTGAGCAATTCCTTCGGGTTCGGCGGGCAGAATGTCTGCCTCGTCCTGTCGGCGGAACCATGAACGCTCAAACTGGTCCGGCGCGGATCACACAGGGCACACAGAAATCGAGGGCGAAATGCCAGCTTATCTGAACGAGATTGGAACGGCGGTTCCGGTGCATGACGTGCATGCGCCCTATCTCGAAATCGCGCCATACTTCCTGCCGTCCGAGACCGAGCGGCGCAGCTTCGCCAAGATGGCAAAGCGGGCGGGGATCACGCACCGGTATTCGACGCTGGAACCGGCCGACCCGTCCCGCTGGACCGACAGGTACGACGCCGAAGGCTTCTATCGTCCGGGCGCCTTCCCGACGACGGGCGAGCGGATGAAGCGTTATTCGCGGGAAGCGCCGCTTCTGGTGGATCGCGCGCTTGCAGACCTCGCCAAACGGGCTGGGGGCGGCTGGGCCGAAGGGTTGACGCACCTCGTCATCTGCACCTGCACCGGGTTCGCCGCGCCGGGGCTGGATCATCACCTGGTCAACGCGCATGGCATCCCGTCGACGGTCGAGCGCACGCTGATCGGTTTCATGGGCTGCAACGCTGCCATCAATGGGTACAAGACCGCGCGGCATATCGTGATTTCGGACCCGTCCGCCAAGGTGCTTGTCCTCAACGTCGAGCTCTGCGGACTACATTTTCAGGAGAACGCGCCGCTTCAGACTGCGCTGATGTTCATGCTCTTTGCCGATGGCGCGGCGGCGGCCCTTGTCAGCGCTGAGCCGACCGGCTTCGAACTGGAAGCGTTCCGCTCGGATATGCTGCCGGACAGCCGGGACCATATCACATGGGACATCGGCGACGACGGGTTCGACATGTGGCTTTCCGGCCGGGTGCCGCGCACGATCTTCAAGAACCTGCCGGGGCATTTCGAGACGCTGGCCGCCGCCGCAGGTCGCGACATCGACCTCTGGGCGATCCATCCGGGCGGGCGCACGATCATCGATGCGGTCGAGGCGAGCTTGTCTCTGACGCCGGCCGATGTGGCCTGCTCGCGGGGCGTGCTCAACGATTTCGGCAACATGTCCTCAGCCACGCTGCCTTTTGTGCTCCAGCGCATGCTGTCGCAGCCGCGCGCGGGCCGCACCGGCGTTGCCATCGGGTTTGGGCCGGGGGTGAGCGTCGAGAGCATGGTGTTCTCGGAGGCGGCGCAATGAAGGATGGCGCTTTCGTCTTGCCGGGGCGCATCCACGAAGAAGAGTTGATGGATATTGAGGATGTGCCCGAGGCCGAGCTCGCCCGTTGCCTGCGTGACCTCGCCCGCGTCAACGTCATCAGCGCAGGCTATAGGCCGACCTTGCACTGGCTCGACCAAGCGACCATCGGGCGCGACCGGGTGTCCATCGTCGACATCGGCTGCGGCTACGGTGACATGCTGCGGCGTGTGGAACGCTGGGGCAAGGCGCGCGGGATCGAGACTGACCTTTTGGGCATTGACCTGAACCCCAAGACCATACGCATCGCGCAGGCCGCGACGGACCCGGCGTCGACGATCCGCTGGGAGGCCGTAAACCTCTTCGACATACCCGAAGACCATCGCCCCGACATCGTCATCAGCTCGCTTTTCGCGCACCACCTCGGCGACGAGGAACTCGTCGGTTTCGTGCGTTGGCTCGATCGCAACTGCCGGGTCGGATGGTTCATCAACGATCTGCACCGGCACTGGATTTCGGCCTGGGGCCTCACGCTCATCTTCGCGTTTTGGCCGGTCCACCGGTTCGTGCGCAACGATGGTCCCGTCTCGGTGCGCCGCGCCTTCATCCGCGAGGATTTGCGGAGGGTCGCGGAGGCCGCGGGCGTGCCGGAACGGACTCTCACGCTCAGATGGTGGTTTCCGTTCCGTTTTGGCTTCGGCCGGATCACCGAAAGGGGATAGCCATCGCCGGGATCGTCGTCATCGGAGGAGGTCTGGCGGGGGCCGCGACGGCGACGCACCTCGCGCAAGCCGGCCGCGCCGTCGTACTGTTGGAGCGGGACCGGACGCCAACCAGCAAGGTTTGCGGGGAATTCCTCGGACCGATGGCCTGCCGCGAACTTGCCGGGCTTGGCATCGACCTTACTGCCCTGGGCGCGCAAGCCATCGGGCAGATGCGATTGTTTGCAGGTCGCCGCAGCGCCGATGCCCGACTGCCTTTTCAGGCAAGCGGCTTGTCCCGAACGATCCTGGACGAAAAACTGCGGGGGGTCGCGGCCGAGACTGGCGTGGACGTGCGACTGGGCGTTCGTGCCACTGAAATCGCGCGGCGGAACGTGACGCTCAATGGTGGAGGCCACATCGCGGCAGATGATGTGGTCGTCGCGACTGGAAAGCACGAGGTGCGCGGCGTGGTGCGGCGGTCGGTCGCGAACCAGAAGGACGCCAAGATCGGGATCAAGGAACACCTGCGTCTTGCGCCGGAGCCTTTCGCCGAGATGGGAAAGGCGGTCGAATTGCATTTCTTTCCCGGCGGCTATGCCGGCCTCATGCCGGTCGCGGACGGCGTCGCCAACCTGAGCATCGCGATGGAGACCGAAGTCTGGCGCCGCGAAGGTTTGACGCCGGCCACCTATCTTGACTGGTTGCGTACATCTGTAGGGTCGCTCTCAGAGCGGCTTGCCGGTGCGGATCGTGTCTTTGACCGTCCCTTGATGGTGAGTGGCGTGCCCTACGGCTTCCGCCTGTGGAACGCGCCGTCGGATGCGCCGGGTCTCTGGCGCGTCGGGGATCAGGCCATCGTGACGCCGTCATTGACCGGTGAAGGTATGTCGCTGGCCCTCGGCACGGCGCGGTGTCTTGCGGAGTGCCTTATCGAGGGTGCACCTCAAAGTACTTATCGCGACCGGCTCCGGCGCAGGTATGGACGCCAGATCGCGGTCGCCCGCGCGTTCGAAGTGATGCTGGAGCGGCAGGCACTCCGGATGCCCCTTCTGACCGCGCTGGCAATGTTTCCCGGCGCCCTCAGAACCGGCGCAACGTGGTCGCGTGGTGGCTAGCGCGATATTTTTTGCGAGTTGAGAGGAGTGTTCAGGGTCCAGGGCGTGAAACGGCGTCTGGCCGGATTGCTGTAGTGCCTTTGGGCCCGTCCGAAACGACCCAATACCCAGCCGCGCGCAGCTCACGCCGCATGGCGCCCAGCCGGGCCGGGCGTGACCGCCAACCTTGAATCTGGAACAGCGCAGGCGCCGAGAATGTGCCTGCGTCGATGGCGGCGAGACAGGCGGATACGATCTCGGAATCCTCGCCTTGTGTCGCAAGCGCGACGACCACTGGCGATGGGATGCCCGACGCCTCGACGAGTTCGGCCCAAGGCAGGGCAGGGCGCGTCGTTCGCACCATCGCAGCGGCGCGGGACGGGAGCAGGTATTGGAGGAGGTCCCGGGCCGTCGGTCGATCGAGGCGGTCTTCGGGCGGCACTTCGCTGCGCGGGCGATGAACCGCGACCCCGCCCGCGGTTTGCGCAAAGCCAGCCTCGACCAACCGGATGCCAGCGCGCCCAGCGAGCATTTCACGCATCCGCTTGACGGCGGGCCAGTCGGTCACACAGATCGCGCCCTCAACGCCGTTTCGCAAGAGGAGTCCGTCGATCACATCAATCGGCGCACCTATCTGGAGCACCCGCAGAGGCTTGGCATTTCCGGCGACATGCTCCAGCGCCTCCTGCCTCAGGTCGCGCGTCTCCGCCTTGGCTTGCCACACATGAGCGGCCCGTAGAGCAGGCCGCAATGCCGCGTCCGGGAAGCTCGACGCGACGAACCCGGCTGCGGTGACTGAAGGCAGCTTGGTAAACTGGACATGGTATTCGTCGCCCCGACGCATGTAGGTCGCGAACCGCTCATCTGACAGGAGGCGCACCAGATGAGCCTGCTGGTCTGCGGATGCCTCGTTGACATTGTGCGAGTGGATCACCTTCACACCCATCCCCGCGCCCTTGGACTGATGCGAGAACTCGGCGCGGAAATTGTACTCCGGCGGCAGGATGAGAAACCGGACGTCGGACCGGTAGAGGAGCCGATTGAACGACGGCTGGTCCTGGGTCGAGACTGCAATGGTTTCGCGATAGCTATCTTCCCAGGCGGAAAGGAAGCTCCGGGTCGCGGGATCGGTGAGGTTCAAGCCGATGAAACCTGCATTCAGGCCTGTGAAACATTCGGGAAGGGCCAGATCCCATGTTTCGAGCGGATAACGCCGGAACGGGGTATGGCAGGCGGCAAGACCGAAATCCTCGAGCGCGTCGAAAACCGAGGTCACGTCACCCGCGAAGATCGTATCGGAATCGACATAGATGACCTTATCGTACGGTGCTGTCGTGACGGCGCGGATTTTGCCGATGCGGGTGTGGTCGTCTGGCGCAATTTCGATCCGCTGGATTGCGTCGAACCCTTCTGCCGGCGGGTCCGCCAGCGTCGTCGCGAGCGTGACATGGGCTTCCGGAGTGATCGCGCGCAGAGATGCGACCGACCGTTCGGCCTGCGCAATGAAATGCGGTGTGTCTGCGTAATAGAGAAATCCACGGGTCTTGGTCATGCGAAACGATCCTTTGGGCGATCCCGGCGTTAAACCTGCGGGCCGACGACGGTGCAAGGGGCAAGCGGTTCCGCACGTTGTGCCTGACAGCCCAAACACATCGCGCGAGTGGCTTAATCAAGCTCCTGATTATGGACACTATCCTGACGTGTCCCTCTTGCCGCCCAGGGTTCCTTCGGCGAGGCTGCGCGGGCGCGAACGGGAAAGGTGTATGCGATGGCCGAAGAAGAGATGTCGACCGGAATGATGGGTGCTGAAAGCCTCGTGCGGACCTTGGTGGCGGGCGGGGTCGATACCTGTTTCGCCAATCCGGGCACCTCGGAGATGCATTTCGTCTCGGCGCTCGACAGGGTGCCCGAGATGCGCTGCGTGTTGTGCTTGTTCGAGGGCGTGGCGACCGGCGCGGCGGACGGCTATGCGCGCATGACCGGGCGGCCTGCGGCGACGCTCCTTCACCTCGGTCCGGGTCTCGCCAACGGGTTGTCAAACCTGCACAACGCCAAACGCGCGCAGTCCGCGGTGGTCAATGTGATCGGCGATCACGCAACGGGTCACCGGCAACTCGACGCACCCCTGACTTCCGATATCGAGGGCGCCGCGCGACCCTTCAGCGACTGGGTGCGCACCTCGCCCAACGCCGATGCCGTGGCAACGGACGGGGCGGCGGCCATCGCGGCGGCACGCTCGCTCAATGGTCGCGTCGCGTCACTCATCCTGCCCGCCGACACCGCCTGGACCCCGCTGTCACCGGCGCGCAGCGCCGATACGCGCGACGGGGTCGCGCCTGTCCCGGCTATCACGCCACCCGCCAAGGCCGACCCCGACCGGATCGCGGCCGCCGTCGAGGTGCTGCGCCGCGACGAGGCGACCGTGATCTTTCTCACCGGGGAAGCGGTGCGCGACCCTCTGATCGACGTGGCCGGCCGGATCGCGGCGGCGACCGGGGCTGACCTCATGACCCCGACACAATGCCCCGTGATTTCGCGCGGAGCGGGGCGGCCCGAGGTCACGCGTCTGCCCTATCCGATCGCGCAGGCGGTCGAGGCTCTGTCTGGCTATCGCAACGTTCTCCTGCTCGGTGCCAAGGCGCCCGTCAGCTTCTTCGCTTATCCCGGGCGGCCGGGCGAACTCGTGCCGCCCGGTGTGAATGTCCAGAAGATCTGCGGACCGGAGGACGACATCGCCGATACCCTCACCGCGCTCTGCAATGCGCTGGGCGCGAACGAGGTCGAACCGGCGCGGGCACCACTCGACGTCCCGGCGCAGCCCTCGGGCGAGATCACGCCGGAAAGCCTTGGTCCCGCCATCGCGGCAGCGATACCGGACAATGCCATCGTGATCGACGAAAGCCTGACCTCGGGCCGCAGTTTCATGGGCCCGACGTCCACGGCACGCCCGCATGACTGGGTTCTGGGCACCGGCGGCTCCATTGGCTATGCACTGCCCAATGCCATCGGTGCGGCCATCGCTTGCCCGGACCGCAAGGTGATCTGCCTCGAGAGTGACGGGAGCGGGATGTACATGCCACAGGCGCTTTGGACGATGGCGCGTGAGAAGCTTCCGATCCTCATCGTGATTTTCGCCAATCGGAAATACCAGATCCTGCGGGCGGAGATGACCAACGTCGGCGCTCAGATCGGGCCGTCGGCCGCCTCGCTCCTCGATATCGACCAACCGACCATCGACTGGACCGGGCTTGCCCGTAGCCTCTCGGTCGAAGCGGAGCAGGTGACGGACCTCGATGCGCTCAACCGGGCGCTGGCGCATGGGGTCGCTCTGGACGCGCCTTACTTGGTGGAAGTCGTGCTCTGAGATCAGCCGATCAGCGTGCGCAGATAGATCAGGGCGGCGAAAGCGGCTATCACCATGAGGTAGCCTGCCAGCACCACGGCCCCGTCGCGTGCCAGGATGCCAAAGGCGAAGACGGCGATCGGCAGGCCCATGATCGGTGCCGCGATGGGCAAAGCCCCGAGGACCAGCATCGACGCGCCGGAGGCCATGAGCAACAATGCAATGATGGTCAGAGAAACGCGGCTGCCTGACAGGTACTCCATGCGAACGTGCAGGTGCCGGCGCAGCCAGTGAAGGGCCGGACGCACCCGTTGCGCTGCGTGGCAGATCCTGTCTGCGGGCAATTCACGGTCGCGCATGAAGCGGGGCAGGGCGATCTTGCGGTTGCCGAGCAGCATGTGAAACCCGATCACGGCCACGAGCGTGCCGAGGACGCCGCCCACACCGGGGATCATGCCGACAGGCAGGATCAGGAAAATCGCAGCGATCATGAGCAACGGCGCATGGCCCTGCGCGCCGATCGTGCGCACGAGTTGATCGACCGTCACGCATTCCTTGTCTTGCGCCAGCCGCTCGAGCCGCTCAGCGAGTTCCGGCATCGCCTGCGGTCCGGGTCCCGACATGGACGGGTCCGCGCCGGCGGGTATGTAATCTGTCGGTCGCATCCGGCGCTTGCCGGAGGAGTGCGTCACGCTGTCCGTCATGGGGACCTTTCGGGCGGTCGGGAGCGCAAGCGGTACTGCCCGCCTCGCGCGGTTTTCTATGTCCGGTCTCAACGGCGTCTGTGCGCGAAAGTTCCGCTTTTTCCGCAGCCTAGTCGCGCCTCGCCAGCGCGCCTCGCAGGGCGAGAGCTTCAAGGACGGCGCGGGGGTTGCGTGGGCGGTCGAGGTCCATTCGGGCCAGCGCTGCGGTGTCCGCGCCGGATTTGACGAGGCCAGCGAGGATCAGGCCTGCCATTGCGCCAGGGCTGCCCTGGGCCTGTGACAGCCGCTCCAGGGCCGGGAGGATGCGCCGTTCGGTCGCGTCGAAATCCGTGCCGAAGGGGAAGGTCGGCAGGTCGAAGGGGGCGAGCCAGCGCTCGACCCGGTCGGGCAGGTTCACGCGCCAGCCCGCCGGGATCTCGAAATCGCGCGCGATCTTGCCCGCCCGCTTTGCGTCCTCCAGCAGCGCGTCCTGAAACCGGCTGTCGGTGATGCGCAGCATCCGGGCCACAACGTCCTCGTCGCGCTGTCCGCGCAGGTCGGCGATCCCGTATTCGGTCACGATGATGTCGCGATACTGGCGCGGCACTGTTTCGTGCGGATGATCCCAGACGATGTTGGACTGGGTGCGCCCGCGCCGGGTCCGCGTGGCCGGCAGCGTGATGATCGAGCGGGCATCGTCGAGCGCGAAGGCCTGTTCGACGAAGTTGAACTGGCCGCCCACGCCACTCACCTCGGACCCCTGCGCGGTGGCGTCACTGACCACGCCGCCCAGAAGCGTGGCCTTCATCGCCGCGTTCACGAACCGAGCGTCCTTGCGCGCGGCCCGTTTTGCGGCTTCGTCGCCGTAGAGCTGATTGGTGAAGGACACCGGCACCATG
The DNA here is from genome assembly GCF_002384975.1 of Maritimibacter sp. UBA3975. NCBI lineage: Bacteria > Pseudomonadati > Pseudomonadota > Alphaproteobacteria > Rhodobacterales > Roseobacteraceae > Maritimibacter > Maritimibacter sp. UBA3975. The sequence goes on along the minus strand of NZ_DGCP01000017.1, from coordinate 634,242 downwards.
TGGATCTTCGCGCGGTCCGGTTCCGGAAGATCGCGCAGCCGGGCATAGAAGTCGTGGCAGTCGACAAAGAACCCGGCATGGATCGCGGCGCCCGCCACCTCCCGCCGGATGATCCCGGCCTCGAAGAGCTGAAGGATACCGTCGACCAGCATCTCGGTCACGGCGTAGAGCCCCTCTTCGAACGGGCCGTCCTCGCGCGGGGCCTGGGTGCGGTCCGGCGCGAATGGCGTCGCGTTGTGGATCTCGCCCGTGCGCCCGTTTTGGCGGGCGATGAGCGCGTGGGCAACCGCATCCCCGATGGCGCCGATCCCGATCTGGATCGTGCCGCCGTCACGGATCAGGCGCGACGCGTGGAGGCCGATAGCGTGTTCGACCGCGCCCACCGGGCGTTTAACGACCGAGAAGAGGTCGAAATCCGCGCCGTCATACAGCAGGTCCACGTCTTCGCGCGGCACCCGCGCCTCGGGGTTGGTAAAGGCCGGGAGGTTCCGATTCACCTCGCCCGCGACCAGCAGGTCGAGGGTTCCCTCGGCGCGGTCGCGCAGAAGATCGGTCGAAATGTCGGTATTGCACGACAGCGACAGCGTGCCATCCGCATCCTCACCGAACAGTTGCAAGATGACGTTGGGCTTCCAGTCGCGCAGCACGTCATAGGCGTGGGTGTAGTTCGCGGCGATATAGCGGCGCTGCATCTGCGGCACACCCAGCCAGCGGCCGGCGAGGAGGAAGAACTCGGACACCTCGATATTGTCCGGCAACGTGCCCGCGCGCATCATCCGGGCATAGTCCAGCGCGGGGTAGTCGCCGAACAGCCGGGTCGCGGCAGGGGCGAGAAACCGGGCCGCCATGCCTTCGGTCATGTCGGGCGCTTCGAGAGTCAGCGCGGTGAGGATCGTCAAACGCGTTTCCGGACGCGCGGCCACCGCGCGGGTGAGCGCGTTGACCAGAGTGACGGGCTTGCCGAGCCCCAAAGGGAGCGCGAGCCGGATGTCGCCCCCTGTCCGCGCGATGATCTCGGCGGCGATGGCATCGGGGTCCGACGGGCTGTCAGCCAAAATCGGACCACCCCGCATCCGGTTGGAACCGAGGGCCGTGCGTGTCTGCGAGCGAGGACAGCACCTTGGGCACGTCGCCGCGCGTGCGCGCGTAGGTCAGCGGACCGCCCCGGAAGGGCGCCCAGCCGGTGCCGAAGATCACCGCGCCGTCGATCGTATCGGCATCCGGCGCGACGCCGTTGCGCAGACATTCCACGGCGGCGTCGCACATCGGCAGGATCAGCCGGTCGGCGATTTCCGTGTCGGCCTCGCCGGTCTCCGGCGGCTCGTCGCTGTCGTAGTCGTAAAGACCCTTGCCGGCCTTCTTGCCGGTCTCGCCCTTGTCGACCTTCTCGGCCAGCCAGTCGGGAGTGTCCGCCACCGGGCGGTCGAGGTCGCGCCGCATGGATTTCGCTACTTCGAGGCAGATGTCGAGACCCACCTGATCGGCGAGCGTCACCGGACCCATCGGCATCCCGAAGGCCAGCGCGGCACGGTCGATTTCCTCCTTCGACTTGCCCTCGTCCAAGAGCGCCATCGCCTCCATCAGGTAGGGGGCGAGGACGCGGTTCACGAGGAAGCCGGGATAGTCAGTCACACGGGCAGGCAGCCGGTCTATGCCCGCCACGAAGGCTGCGAGACGGTCCAGCACCTTCTTGTCCGCCCTGTCATGCGAGACGACCTCGACCAGCGGCATTTGCGAGACGGGGTTGAAAAAGTGCAAGCCTGCGAAGCGTGTCGGGGCAGAAACGCCGTCGACAAGGTCGGAAAGTTTCAGGCTCGACGTATTGCTGGCAAGGATCGCGCCGGGCTTCAACTTGCCTTTCAGCCCCGCGTAGATCTTTTCCTTCAACTCCGGTTTCTCCGGCACCGCCTCAATAACGAGGTCCGCGCGGGACCGGCCCAGACCCGACGGGTCGGGCATCATCCGGTCGAGCGCATCGCGCGCGTCGATCCCGCTCAGGTGCTTTTTCTGGTAGATCTTGGAGGCTCGCTTCACGGCGGCTCCGAGCGGCTCCAGCGCGACGTCTTCCAGCGTTACGCGCTTGCCCTGCATCGCGCTCCACGCGGCGATCTCGGCACCCATCGCGCCTGCGCCGATGACATGCACATGGTCGATGCCGTCATCGCCCTTGCCGCCTTCCTTAAGCTTGCGGCGCAGGAAAAAGACGCGGATCAGATTGCGGGCCGTCTCGGTTTCCAGAAGGCGGGCGAAGGAGGCGATCTCGCCCTTCTGCATCGCGTTCCGGTCACCGCCGTGATCGGCCCAGAGGTCGATCAGCGCGTGCGGGGCGGGGTAGTCCGCCTTGGGCGCCTGTTTCTCGGTCTCGCTGCGCATCCGGCTCGCCGCAATGGACCGCGCGACGCCGGTGCGCATGGCACCTGCGCGCAGGTTCGTGTCCCGGTCCACCTTGCCCCGCGCGGCGGCCTCGACCGCCGCATCGACGTGGCGATCCGGCACGAGGTCATCGACGATACCCAGTTTCTTTGCCTTCCGGTCATGGGCGGATTTGCCGGTCAGCATCATCTGCATCGCCTCGACGGGGTCGATCAGCGCGGGCAGGCGGAAGGTGCCGCCGAGCCCGGGATGCAGACCCAGCTGAACCTCGGGAAATCCGGTCTTCACGCCCTCGATCCCGATGCGGTAGTCGCAGGCCAGCGCGAGTTCGAAACCGCCGCCGAGCGTCGCGCCGTGGATCACGGCCACTGTCGTCATCGGCAGGGCTTCGAGGCGGTCGAGCACCCGGTGGCCCTCGGTCAGCATTTCCTCCGCGGCTTCACGTTCCAGCCCGGAAAACCCGTCGATGTCGGCCCCTGCCGCGAAACCGCCGGGCTTGGCGGACCGCAGGACGAGCGTTTTCGGCTGCACTGCCTCGACATGCGCCACCAGCGCGTCGAGTTCACGCAGAACGGCCTCGGAGATCACGTTGGTGCCCGTATCCTTCAGATCGAGCCAGAGGGTGAGCGTGTCGCCCGCCTTCTCCAGCCGCCAGTTCTCGGCCTCGGGGGGCGTGGCGGCGTCCTCGGCCGGGTCGTCGGGAATGATGGTGTCCAGTACGTCGGTCATGCGGCCTCCAGAAGCATTGCGCCGCCCAGCCCGCCACCAATGCATTCGGTGGCGATCCCGCGGCGATGGTTGCCTGCCTTCATGGCGTTGGCGAGGTGCAGGACGATGCGGTTCCCGCTCGTGCCGACCGGATGGCCGAGGCTGATCGCCCCGCCGTCGACATTGAGCCGTGCGCGGTCGATCCGCCCGAAGGCTTCGTCATAGCCCAGCACGTCGCGGCAGAAGTCGTCGTCCTGCCACGCGGCGAGGCAGGACAACACCTGTGCGGCGAAGGCTTCGTTGAGTTCCCACAGGTCGATGTCGTCGACCGACAGCCCGTGGCGCTGGGCAAGGGGCGTGGCGGACAACACGGGGCCCAGCCCCATGATCGACGGGTCGAGCGCGGCCCATTCGCTGTCCTTGATCTCGGCGATGGGCTCCAGCCCATGCGCCTCGACGGCGGTTTCCGAAGCGAGGATGAGCCATGAGGCGCCATCGGTGATCTGGCTCGAATTGCCGGGGGTCACCTTGCCGTAGGGTTTCTCGAAGGCCGGGCTCAGCTTGGCGAGCTTCTCGATCGAACTGTCGGGGCGCACCCCGTCATCGCTGCCATGCGCACCGCCGTCACGGTCGAAGGCCGGCACCACTTCGCCGTCCAGCGTGCCTGCCTCCTGCGCGGCGGCAAGGCGTTTGTGGCTCTCGACGGCGTAGGCGTCAGCGGTGGCCCGGTCGATGCCGAAGCGGTGGGCGAGCACCTCGGCAGTCTGGCCCATGTTGAGCGTGGTGATAGGATCGGTCAGGCCCCTCTCCAGCCCAACGACGGGGGAGAAGAAGTCGGGCCGGATCTCGGTCAGCTTCTGCGCCTTGTCGAGCGGGCTCTTGGCCTGCGCCATGCCGCCGAACCATTCCGTCGCGGACTGGCGCAGGACGAGCGGGGCGTGGCTCAACGCCTCGGTGCCACCGGCGAGGATCATTTCGTGCGACCCCTCGCGGATGTAGCGATATGCGGTGTCGATGCTCTGCATCCCGGAGCCGCAGTTGATCTGGACGGTGAAGGCAACTTGCTCTTCTCCCATCCCGAGCCGCAGCGCAGCGACCCGCGCCGGGTTCATTTCGTCCGAGATGACGTTGACGCAGCCTAGGATCACGAGATCGAACGCGCTGCGTTCAAAGGGCTGCCGTGTGAGGAGCGGACGACCCGCCTGTACGGCGAGGTCCACGGGGGTGAAGGGTCCGGGTTTGCCACGCGCACGCAGGAAAGGTGTGCGCGCGCCATCGACGATATAGACGGGTCTGCTCATTCTGCGGCCTCCCGCGGCGTATCGAAGTCGTTCTCCGGATTGTGCCGCATATCTGGGAAGAAGGTTTCCAGCTCTGCGGGGGTGTATTCATCCACCGCGACGGTCTTTTGCACCGCCTTCTGGGCTTCTTCGAGTTGCTTGAACTCGGCATCGGAGAGGATGCCGGCTTCGAGCGCCTGCGCGGGGGTCTTCTTGACCTCGCGCAGCCGCTTCTCGATCGGTGCGACCTCCAGCACGCGGGCATATGCCTCTTCAAGGATGCCCAGGCCGCTGTCCGGCTTGGCCGGGTGCAGAAGGCCGACGAGACGGTCGCGTGCCTCGGACGGGTGATAGGCGATCATGGCCGCTGCTTCCGTCAGGTTGTGGGACGGGGCGTTCCGATGCGCGGCGGGGCGCAGGACCGGGCGCAGGAGCCAGCGCACCCAAGCGGCGGGGAAATTCTCGATCACCTCGTCCAGCGCCTTGCCGATCCGGGCGAAGGACGTGTCGGCGGAGAACCTGACTAGCGGCAGATCCGCCTCTTGGCGGCCTTCGTCCTCCCACCGCTTCAGCGTTGCGGCGACGAGATACATCTCCGACAGGGCATCGCCGAGGCGGGCCGAAATCATCTCGCGCCGCTTGAGGTCGCCGCCGAGGCTGAGGAAGGCCATGTCGGCAGTGACGGCAAAAGCTGCCGACCAACGCGACAAGCGGGAATAGATGGGGACTGCGGCGCCCGCGTCTTTGGGCACACCACCGCGGCCTGTCCAGGCAGACCCCCATGCCTTGAAGAAGGTCTTCATGGAGTGGCTGACGTGCTTCCAGAAGTGCTCGTCAAAGTCGGTGAGCGCTTTGTCCTGATCGGGTTCCTGAAGCGCGCGCATCTCGTCCAGAATATGCGGATGCGCCCGGATCGCGCCCTGGCCGAAGATGATGAGGTTGCGCGTCACGATGTTCGCGCCTTCCACCGTGATCCCGATGGGCACGGCGCGGTATATCGGCTGGAGGTAGTTCAACGGCCCGTCGATCACGGCCTTGCCGGAATGGACGTCCATCGCGTCGTCCACCGCTTCCCGCATGCGGGTGGTGGCGTGGTATTTCATGATTGCCGAGATGACGGCGAGGTTGTGCCCCTGATCGAGGGTCGCGGTCGTGAGCCTGCGTCCCGCGTCGATGGTGTAGGCATTCGCCGCGATCCGCGCGAGCGGCTCCTGCACGCCACCGAACAGGCCGATGGGCATGCCGAACTGTTTGCGCACCCGCGCGTAGGCTCCGGTCGAATGGGCCGCGACAGAGGCCGCCGCAGCCGACAGGGAGGGCAGCGAAATGCCCCGACCGGCCGACAGCGCGCTCATCAGCATCATCCAGCCTTTGCCAGCGTAATCGGGCCCGCCGATGATGTTCTCGAGCGGGATGAAAACGTCCTCGCCGGTGGTCGGGCCGTTCATGAACATGGTGCCGGAAGGCAGGTGGCGCCGCCCGGTCTCCACCCCCTGCAGATCGGTGGGCACGAGGGCGCAGGTGATGCCGAGGTCGCTCTCGCCGCCAAGATGCCCGTCCGGGTCGCGCAGTTGGAAGGCGAGGCCCAGAACCGTGCAGACCGGCGCGAGGGTGATATAGCGTTTGGCCCAGTTGAGCCGGATTCCCAGAACCTCTTTGCCGTTCCACTCGCCCTTGCAGATCACGCCGTTGTCCACCATTGCGGAGGCATCCGACCCCGCTTCTTCACTGGTGAGACCGAAGGCGGGAAGCTCCTCGCCCTTGGCAAGTCGCGGCAGCCAATGTGCCTGCTGGTCGTCTGTGCCAAACTGGAGGATCAGTTCGCCGGGTCCGAGCGAGTTGGGCACCATGACGGTCACGGCCCCGGCGAGGGAATGGGCCGAGATGTAGCGCACCACTTCGGAATGGGCGTAGGCCGAAAAGCCCAGCCCGCCATGTTCCTTGGGGATGATCATGCCGAAGAACCCCTTGGCGCGCAGGAAGTCCCACGCCTCGCGGGGCAGGTCGCCGGTCATCTTGTCGATTTCCCAGCTGTCCAGCATGTCGCAGAACTCGCGGACCGGCCCGTCCATGAAGGCCTGTTCCTCATCCGTCAGCTTTGGCGCGGGGACGCCGCGCAGCATCGACCAATCCGGGTTGCCGGAAAACAGTTCGGCTTCGAAATGGACATCGCCGGACTCCACCGCTTCGGCTTCGGTGCTCGACAGGGTCGGCAGCGCACCCTTGGCCCACTTGAAAATCGGCTTGGTCAGGTAGTTCTTGCGAAATGACATGGATCGCCCTCCTGACCGGTCAACGCCGGGTGCGGTCGGGTGTTCCTTCACGGGCGGGTGTATCGGCCGCAGCGCTCGGTGCGCCGCTCGCATGTTTCGGGCAAGCCGTTGACCGCGTGCGGAAAACCGGGCAGCCAGCGCCGCCATTTTCGTGGCGTCAGCGCAGAGGTTTCGTCAGGAGTTCAGGATCTCGTTGCGGCGGGCGCGTTCGATAGCGGCGTAGTGGTCGTAGAGATCGAGTTGCGCGGCGTTGAACCCATTGCCCCGGATGTCCAGCGCCGCCAGCGCCTCGGCGATCCGGCCCCGGATGGCGGGCACCTCGCCCGCATGGACGCAATAGGTGGTAAGATACCACGCCACGAAGCGGGCCCGGAAGGCGGGCCCCACGGCGTCCAGCCCGTCGAGCGCGTGGGCGAGTTCGCCGGGCGTCGTCGCCTCCCATGTCGCGATGCGGAAATCCGACCGGCCATAGGCGACCACGGGCTTGCCATGCACCAGCGCCTCGAACAGAACGCCGGAGTTGCAGCCGACCACCGCTTCGGCCCCCGCGATCAGCGGATGGATCGAGCCGGTGGAGAGATGCAGGTTGCCGTAGTCGCGCGACAACTCCTTCAGCCCCGCTTCGATACGGCGCGCGGTGCAGAGCGGATGACGCTTGGCCACGACCGACCAGCCCCGCGCCCTGGCCTTGGCCGCGGTTATGGCGAGCGCATCGATCTGGTCTATATGCGCAAAGCCCGCGACCGGGTCCTCGATCGTCTGGAGGGGCACGAACAGATAGGGGCCTCCGGGCAGGTCCGCCTCTGGCTTCGGCTGGGCATATTTCGACGCGTTCCGGCGCACCAAGGTCTGGCGCAACTCTGCCACGAAATGCTCGGCGGTCTTCAGCGGGACACGCTCGATCTCGTGGCGAAAACGCTCCGGCTCGTTCGCGAGCTTCGAGAAGCCCGAGTATCCCATCGGATCGGCGGTGTAATAGGGCGGAACGTAGCTTTCCTTGAACCGAAGCAAATTGCCATCGTCACCATGCGAGTGAAAGCTGATGACAAGCTGGCCGTGGGCATGCAGCCGTTCGGCCCCGTCGGCGGCATAGGGCAGGCGGATCGGGCGCACCGTCACGGACAGTTCCGCCAGCGCGACGAGGAGCGAGGCGTAAAGCCGTTGATGCCGGTCGCGGTCCAGCGGGTTGTCGAACCACTCCGACGGCACTTCGAGGATGACATCGGCGTCGCTCATCGCCTCACCGCATCTCGCCGCGCGGGAACAGGAGGCGGCCGAGGAGCTGGCCAATCTTCGACGGGCTGCGGCGCACGAACAGGATCGGGTCGCGCTTGAGGTCGGCGACCATCGCGTGGTTCCCGGTCACCCGCAGGCCCCAGGACAGAACCGGCACCCAAACCTTGAAGGCACCCAAGGCGTCGGCATTCGGATACATGAGCCCGACCTGAAGCGGGCGATGATGCGACCAGTGGCGGCGCACATATTCCGCGGGCTCACGCAGAAATTCCGGCGACTGGTCGGGCATGGCCTTGGAAACATAGAGCCGGTCCACGATCGGGGCGAGGAGCCAGAGGCGCCACCCGAAGTGCCCGTAGTTCACGATCCTCGGCTGGCCCGCCCGCACGTTCACCGGCTTCGAGACGCCCGCGTAGATCGGCCTGTCGTCCGTCAGCCCGTTGGTGTCGAGGAAGGCGCGTTCGACGAGCGCAAGCTCCTCGGGGTGGAGCGACACTTCTTCCTCGGGGCCCTGTGCGGGCGTGGCGGGAAAGAGCGTTCCGTCCTCACGTCCGAAGTAGCGCTTAGCGATTTCCGCGTTGCTCTCTGCCGTCTCTGCCACGATCCGCTCCGACAGGTCCGGGGTCAGATACCACGGTTTCGTCATCGGCAGGCCGCGTTCCTCGCGCCAAGCCTGAAGTCCCGTCGTCACCGTCTCGATAAAGGTGAAATAGGCGTCGCGGTTCTTGAACTCGCGCGTGTTGTACATGCGTATGAGCTCCACATGCGCCGTCGAGAGCCGCGCGGAATTGGCCTGCAGCCCGTCGGGCTCCGGCAACTCGCGCAACATGGGCAAGTTGGTCACATGCGCGAAATCGGTGAGCAGATCGCCACCCTCGAAACCCTCCTTGCCAAACAGCCGCGCAGTCACGTTGTCCGGCCCGATGGCCTCCGCCCAGGCATCGAGCGGATTGCGGTAGTCGAGCCGCTCGCGCGTCACTTCGTCGGCGAGCCATGCCTCGAACGACACGTCCACCCGGCCCACGGCCCCGCCCGCGACGAACTCGGCATATTGTGCGTTGGCCCATTCGTCCTGACGGCGCAGGTAACAGACCATCTCCACCGGGTAGTCCGAGAAATAATGCGCGATCTTCACCGCGTTGCGTTGCAGGAAGAATGCCTCGCTCGACAGGACGATGGTGTGGATCTTGCCCCCGGCCAGCGCCACCCCCCGCTCGATATGTGCCTTCAACCCGGCGGCGTTCTGCATGGCGGCGGGCGTGAACTCGGAATGCCCCGCCTGCTTGTGCGGGCGCACCGTCTGCCAAAACAGGCCGACCTCGGGATACCAGACACCTTCGCGCAGAAGCGCCGGGCGGTTCGTTTCCATCAGGTGCTGGATATAGGTCGAGCCGGTCTTGGTCGCGCCGATATGGACAATGATGCGTGGCTTCTGCCCGGGCGCGGCAAACCCTTTCTTGGCGGTCCGCACGAGGTCGTTGCGGGCATAGGCATTGACCGCGTCCACCAGCCCGGCCTCGCGTTCGGTCGCGGGCGGGGTGAGGTAAAGCGCCATAAGCTCGTCCTGCGGGATCGGGGCGAGGTCCACGGCCCGGTCCACGAGGTCACGCCGATCCGCGCGCACCGCTTCGATGATGAGCTGGTAGGCACCCGCGCGCTGATGGCGCAGGCTCTGACCCGCCCGCGTCCCGTCGAAATCCGCGCCGCGCAGATGGCAGTTGTCGAAAGCGCTGCGCACACTGTCCCACAGCGTCCGGAACACCTCGCCGTCGCGTTCGCGTGCCAGCGAATAGGTCGCGCCGAGGAAGATGAGGTGGACGAACTGCGACAGCACGATGTTGAAATGCGGCCGAAGCGGGCTGTCACGTTCGGCCGCGCCCGCCTGCTTGAACTGTTCGAAGACGAGCGAGAAGTTCTGGAGGAACCGTTCGTTGTCGCGCTCGGTCCGCTTACGTTTCATGGTGGAGCCGTGGCGCACGCGGTAGCGCGTCGCCTCTTCCGCGAGGAGCGACACCGTGTCAGCGGCCAGAAGCGCCTGAATGACGAAGGGCCGCTCTTCCATCTGTGTCAGCTCAAAGCGCAGCCCGATGCGCTCGACGAAGTCGCGCCGGTAAAGCCAGAGCCAGAAATGCCAGCTCTCCATCAGCAGAGGCATGTCGCGCACCGCCAAGCGCTCCAGCGTATCGGGGAAATACTGCTCGGCCACGTCGGGCGAGAGGGTATGCCCCTCGACCCCCTCGGTCTCCACATGCCGCCAGATCTTGCGCCCGCGTACCATGTCCGACCCGGTCCGCTCGGCCATCTCCACGGCCTTGGCGAGGAAGGCCGGGTTCGGCATGTAGTCGTCCGCGTCTATGAACCAAACGTAGTCGCCGCGCGCCACGCCGAGCGCCTTGTTGCGCGCAAAGCCCTGGCCCACGTTCTTGTCGAGCATCATGGGCCGGATGCGCGCGTCCTCTTTAGCCAGCCGGTCGATGATCGCCTGCGAGCCGTCGGGGGAGACGTCGTTCACCGGGATGATCTCGATCTCGCGCAGGGTCTGGCGCTGGACCGACCGGATGCATTCCTCAATGTAATTCTCGACCCCGTGCACCGGAATGATGATCGACACCTTGGGCTCCGCCGGCGCCTCGGCCACCGCTTCGGGCAGGGAATAGGGGCGGTGCGCCTCGATGAAGTCGAGCGCATCCTCGACCCGCGAGGGCACTGCGCAGCCGGGGACGTGGTAGATCGTGTACCAGATGTAGAAGGCGTGAAAGATGTCCTCGAGCGTGCGGGTCCGGTGGCGGTGGGGGATCGCCTGCCGGTCGTCCGTCAGGCCCCAGCCCGCGTAGAACGGCACGCCGAATGTCACCACCTTCTTGCCGGCGAACAGCGCCTCCAGCCCCATCTGGCTCGTGCCGACATAGACCGTGTCGACCATGTCGAAGACCGTGTAGGGGTTCACCGGATCGGTGAGGATCACGACGCGTTCGGTGCTCTCCAGATGGGTGTAATAGCCCATCCGCTTGCTCTTCTCCCAACTCGAATCCGGGTGTGTCTTGACGATGATCTGCGCATCCGGGTTCTCGCGGATCGCGGTGAACAGCATCTCCTCGAACGCCGCTTCGTCGACCTTGCCGTAGACGGTCGAGGCATCGGCAAAGGCCTGATCGCAGACCAGAACGCGGCGGGCGTAGCCGCCGGGCAGGGTCGGTGCCTCCATCGGCTGCGCGTTGTATTTTGAGATGCGGCGCGCCACCATCCGGTCGATCAGTCCGCGCGCGCGAGTTTGCTCTTCCTGGGTGAACTCCAGCTCGCTGTTGAGCCGCTGGATCAGACGGTTGGGATAGTCGGCCATGAAATAGTAGGCCATGTCATCATAGACATAGCCCAGGCAGGCCATCTCGGGATCGCCCTCGCGAAACGCATGCGCCCAGCTGTGCGAGGTGGCGACGAAGGCAGGTTCGAAAAACAGCAGGTCGGCCCCGACCGGCACCTTGTTCAGGAAGCGCACGCCTCCGGTATGCGTGAACTCCGGATCGCGAAAGATCGTGCCGGTCAGAAGGAAATGCTCGGCGTCATCGACCCCCTCGTCATCGACCGCCTTGATGTGCGGAAAGAGCGTTTTCAGGTTCGCGCCGAACTTGGTGTCGATATTGGCGCGGACGTAGCCGCAGCCGACTGGGCGTTCGCGCAGGGCGAGCACGTAGTCGCGGATGTCTCGCTCCGGGTCGTGGTCGATCTGCCGCGTGTCGAGCAACTCGCAGAAACGCTGGAAGGCAGACTGGTTCTCCGACATCGCTCAGAATTTTCCTGCGGTTGGGGCCGTGATCTGTAGCGGGCCGTGCATGGATTCCCAAAGCCGGACCGCCCGCACCTCGGCTTCGGTCGGGGGGCGGCGGTGAACCGGCTCGGCGGCTGCTTCGAGAAAGAGCTCCTCCCAACCGTCATGCACGACGGTGTTCGCATAGCGTTCAAGAAACAACTCGCGCGCCCGCGCGCCCATCCGCTGCCTGAGGGCATCGTCGGACATGAGCTTGCGCATGTCTTCGCCCAGCGACCCCATGTCCTGACCGCCGGACGAGAGGAACCCGTTTTCACCGGGGATGATCTGTTCGTTCACGCCATTGCAGACGGCATAGCCGATGCCCGGCACGCCATGCGCGTTCGCCTCGCACAGCGTCAGCCCGAACCCCTCGAAGAGCGCCGGGGTCACAAAAACATCCGCCTTGCGATATTCGGGGTAGGGGTCGCTGAGTTCGCCCACGAACACCACCTGCCGCGCGATGCCCAGCTTGCGCGCGAGTTTCTTGAGCGGCCCTTTGGACTTGCCGTCGCCCACGATGCGCAGGTTCCAGTCGGGAAACTGCCGGGCCAGCGGCGCAAAGGCCTCCAGCAGCCGGTCCACGTTCTTGCGCGGGACGAGGCGCGAGACGGTGACGACGTTGCGGGTCTTTTTAGTGGCAGCAAGATCCGCCAGCGCCTCGGGTTCGCGGATCGTGTTTGGCACGACGCGCACGCGGTCGCGGATATCGGGTTGGAACGTCTCGCGGAAGGCGTCGACGAGGATGTGGATGCGCGTGGCTCCGGAAAAGGTGATCTGACGCTCGTCCTCGGGAAACACGCCCAGCCAGTTGGGGAAGCGCGGGTCGATGTGCTCGGACAGCACGATGGGCAGGCCGGTCTTGTATGCGCAGCGAAGGTAGCGCGTGAAGGCGCGGTTCATGTGCAGACCCACGAGAAGGTCGAGGTTGCGAGCGGCAACTTCCAGCGCCATCTGGTCGTCCGCCGGCGCATCATCTTTCTCGCTCAGATGAACGACCTCGATCCCGTCTTCGAGGGGCCAGAGTGAAGGGCCCTTCTTGTCATCGAAAGTGAAAATCACGACATGGTGCCCGCGCACGCGCATCGCGTTGGCCATCATGTGGCCGACGTTCTCGGTGCCGCCGCGCCCCTTGGTGATCCAGGGGACGAAGAAACCGATCCGCAGTCGCCCCGTGTCTTGCGTTCCGGTTGTCGCCATCGAGCCCTTCCCCTAGGTCGCCGCAGCGCGGCGTCTCAGTCGTCTACCGAAACAGCTCACGCGTCAACGCGTCATAGCGCACGAGGGACGTGAGAACACCCGCAAGTTCGTCCACCGGGATCATGTTCGGCCCGTCGGACGGCGCGTTGTCCGGGTCTTCGTGGGTTTCGAGGAACACCGCCGAGACACCGACCGCACAGGCCGCCCGCGCAAGGATCGGCGCGAATTCGCGCTGCCCGCCCGATGTGGTGCCCTGTCCGCCCGGCTGCTGCACGGAGTGCGTGGCATCGAATACGACCGGGTATCCGGTCTGCGCCATGATCGGCAGGCCCCGGAAATCCGTGACCAGCGTGTTGTAGCCGAAAGACGTGCCCCGGTCGCACAGCATGACCTTGTCGTTGCCGGTCGAGGCAATCTTGTCGGCCACGTTGCCCATGTCCCACGGCGCAAGAAACTGACCCTTCTTGACGTTAACCGCGCGCCCCGTCTCGCCGGCGGCGAGCAGGAGGTCGGTCTGGCGGCACAAAAATGCGGGGATCTGGAGCACATCGACCGCTTCGCCCACGGGGCCGCACTGATGCGCGTCATGCACGTCGGTCAGGACCGGCACGCCGAACTCGTCACGGATCTTGGACAGGATCGACAAACCCTCGTCCATGCCAAGACCCCGCGTGGTCGAAATCGACGACCGGTTGGCCTTGTCGTAGCTCGACTTGAAGATGAATTTCGCACCCGCCGTCTCGCAGGCCGCCGCGATCTTTTCAGCCATCATCCGCGCATGGTCGAGGCTTTCGAGCTGGCAGGGGCCGAGGATGAACGCGACGGGGTTCTCACCGCCCACGCTCAGGTCGAGGATATCGACGGTCTTGGTCATTGGGCGATGGCCTCCAGTGCCTGTTCGATGCGGGCTGTGTCGTGCGGGTTGTTGAGCTCCCAGAACACCCGGCCGCGCCCGTCCACTTCGACGCAGCGCACCGGCGCGCCGTTGGCGAGAAAACGCAGCTGCTCCAACCCTTCAAGCCGTTCCAGTTCGCATTCCCCCCACGCCGCATAAGACAGCAGAGTGTCGCGACGATACGCATAGACACCGACATGGTGGAAAACGGGGATCGGGTCCATGTCCGCGACCTTTTGCGGGTCGAGCCACGGGATCACTTCCTTCGAGAAATAGAGCGCGTTGCCATGCACGTCCTGTACGGCGGTGGTGCCGCCGACCATGCCGTTCTTGCGGTCCTCGACGAAATTGCCATAAGTCTCGCGGTCGCAGCGGATGATCGGCGTGGCCATGACCGCATCCGGGTCGCGCTTCATCTCGTCAATGAGCGCCTCGACGAACCACGGCGGCGTCAGCGGCGCGTCGCCCTGCAGGTTCACGATCAGGTCGGCATCCAGTTTGGCCCGCGTGACCGCATCGGCGCAGCGCGCGGTCCCGTTCTCGGCCTCGCGGGACGTCATGATGACCTCGGCCCCGAACCGCTTGGCGGCATCCTCAATCCGCGCATCGTCCGTGGCGACATAGACCGCATCCACGCCGGGCACCGAACAGGCCGCCTCCCAGCTCATCTGGATCAGCGACTTGTGGCTTCCGTCAGGCTGGCGCAGCGTGACCAGCGGTTTGCCGGGATAGCGGGTCGAGGCATAGCGGGCGGGGATCAGGATGACGGTTTTCATTGGACACCGAGACGCAGGAGGTCGTGAAGGTGGACGATGCCGATCGGCTCGCCCGCCTCGTTCGTCACGAACAGCGCCGAGACCGAGTGTTCCTCGATCCGCGAGAGAGCCTGGCTCACCGGGACCTCCGTGCTGGTGGTGATCGGTGTTTTCGTCATGATCGCCTGCGCGGTATGATCGAACAGCCCGTCGATGTTCCGGCGCACGTCCCCGTCGGTGATGATCCCAACGAGCTTGCCACCTTCCACGACGCCTGCTGTGCCGAAGCCCTTTTCGGAGATCGTCAGAACGGCTTCCTTCATCGGCGTCTCGGGCGCAAGAAGCGGCATCCGGTCGCCGTCGTGCATCACCTGACCCACGCGCATCAGTTGCACGCCCAGTTTTCCGCCGGGGTGGAAGACACCGAAGTCCGTCGGGCTGAACCCACGCTTCTGCATGAGACTTGCGGCCAGCGCATCGCCAAGCGCGAGCGTCATGGTCGTCGAGGTCATCGGCGCCAGCCGGATCGGGCAGGCCTCAGGCACCTTGGGCAGCAGGAGCCGGAAGGTGGAGGCCATCATCAGGGTCGAGCCGGGGACCGAGGAAATGCCGATCACGGGGATCGAAAAACGCTGGCAGTATTCCAGCATCACGAGCAATTCGTTCGTTTCGCCGGAGTTCGAGATGAGGATAACGGTGTCGGCCTCCTCGATCATCCCGAGGTCGCCGTGGGCGGCCTCAGTCGGATGGATGAAGAACGCGGGAGAGCCGGTGGAAGACAGCGTCGCGGCCATCTTTCGCGCAATATGGCCGGACTTGCCCACGCCACCCACCACCACCTTGCCGGTCCGCTCGAGGATCATCGAAACGGCGGCTTCGAAGTCGGAGGGCAGGTTTTCGGAAAGCGAGGTGAGCGCCGCAGCCTCGGACAAAAGCACGTCGCGGGCGGTGTCGATCACGGTCGTCGGCATCTGTTCCAAAATCATTCTCAGCGCCACCCCGACGGAGGCGCTTGGGCGCGCAAACAAGTGTCACAATACCCCCGGCGCGTCAACTTGGCCGGGCACGGGCGGGCATCAGGACTGAGGAGTTCCGGCGAGGGCGTCACGCAGGACCGCCGCGAGTTCCGCGGGTGGGCAGGGTTTCTGTAGGATCGGGGCCACCACCGGGCCCATCTGAGCCTCGGAAATCTCTGTGTAGCCAGACATGTAAATGACCGGCAGGTCCGGCGAAATCGCGCGTAGCGCGACCGCCAGTTCAAATCCGCTCATGCCCGGCATCACCACATCGGTCAGAAGCAGGTCGCAGGACTCGCCGCTCGAAACGTGGTCGAGCGCCTCGGACCCGGAGCATGCCGTCAGGACACTGTAGCCAAGCCCTGCCAGCACATCGCGGGTGAGGGCGAGCAGGTCGGGCTGATCGTCGACGAGGAGAATCCGCTGTCCCGTGCCGGTGGGTAGGATCGGTGGGGGCGGTTCGGCCGCGGACTGCTGATCAGGGCGACCACGGGGCAGGAACATCCGGATCGTCGTGCCACGTCCGACGTCGGAGTAAATCTTGAGAAGTCCCCCCGCATGCTCGACGAAGCCGTAGACCATCGACAGGCCAAGCCCCGTGCCTTCACCCTGTGGCTTGGTTGTGAAGAAAGGATCGGTTGCACGCCTGCGCACTTCGGGCGTCATACCGGGGCCATTGTCGCTGACCGAAATTTCGACGAATTCTGTGATGACGTCCTGATCTGCGTCAGGCCTGTTTTCGCCAAGTTGGCGGCGTGTCATACCGTCGATTACGCGCGCCCTAATCTCGATCCGATTTCCCTGACCGCTGTCACGGATCGCGTCACGTCCGTTGAGTGTGAGGTTCAGGAGCGCATTCTCGAGCTGCGCCTCATCGCACAGGACGTGGAGCCCTTCTGCCGGTGGCGTGATCGAGACCTCGATCGAAGCGTCCACCACAGGCCGGGCGAGAGCCGACAGATTTTCGAGTGCCCGGGCCACCGGGACAGGCTGTACAAGTGTGGGTTGGCGCCGGGCGAATGTGAGAAGCCGCTGTGTCAGCTCGGCGCCGCGCCGGACCGCATTGCGGGCCGTATCGAGAAACCGGTTGTCGGCGCCGGGCGTCTCGTCCCGGGCCAGTTCCACGGCATACTCGATCGTGCCGAGCAGGTTGTTGAAGTCATGCGCGATTCCGCCCGTGAGTTGCCCCAGCGCATCGAGCCGGGCGGCGCGTTCGAATTGCTGGCGCCCACGCTCGATCTCGGTCACGTCGTCCAGCGTCACGACGGTCTGCACGTCGTCCGTGGTACGGGGTGCGACACGGGCGCTGGTGACACGCAGGTATCGCGCTTCTTCACCGTCGCCCATGATTGCGACCTCGCCGCGTAATGCCTCACCGGCGACCGCGCGCCAGAGGGGATGAGCATCGCGGGAATAGACTGTCAGGTCTTCGGTCCGCCTCAGCGGGACGCGATCCGGCCAGTCGCTGTCGGCGCCGAACGCATCTGTACCAAGCAGGTCACGCGCGCCCGGGTTCGCGACCCGGATCGAACCGTCCGGCCCAAGCCCGAGGATACCGTTGCGCGCTGTCAGCAGGATCGCATTGAGCCGTTCGTCGAGCGAGGCGATGCGCATCGCGTCCCGCAGTTTGGTGCGCTGGGCCGACAGAATGAGCCCCGCCACGAGTGCTATGCCGATGACGAACGCAGCGATCAGGCCCGAGGCCAGAGCCGTGATCCGCAATCGGTTCGCCTCCAACTCGTTGTTCAGAGCTGTGTTCAGCGTTTGGTGAAGGGCCGCGAGATCGGCTATGGCGTCATCGTCCGGCAACCGAACGGCCGCGTCTATCTGGCCAATCGTCGCGCCGGCGGCGTACAGACGGTCCACGTCGTCGAGTTTCGACGCATAGGCGTCGAGCGTCGCGAGCAGATCGGCCGTGTCCAGCGGGATGTCTTGCCGTGCGGCCATGGCTTCGAGGTCGGAGATGTAACCGCGGGCCTCGTCGTAGTTCGCGCGTGCTGCGACGCCATAACGCTCTTCGTCGGTGCGCAGCACATGGTTCTTGAAGTTGTGAATGAACCCGCCGTAACCGATGGACCGTTCGAGTGCTGCGATGGTGGCAGGGACCTCTTCGGTGACCAGTTCGAACTCCGCTTCGGACTGGCGGACGGTAGAATAGAGCGCGCTTGCGGCGACCAACACCAGCACGCCCCCAACCGCTGCGAGTGCGGCGAACCAGAACGACCGCCCGGATAAGGGGGTCGCGCTGTCCGCCCGTGCGCGAGTCACGCCGGGTCCCCCCCTGTGTCGGGCGCAAGCAGCCGCTCGACTTCGGCGTTCAGGGTGTCGGGCGGAAACGGCTTGGACAGCGTGACGTCCGCGCCCATGTGCCGGGCGAGATCGAGCATGTGTTCCTGCCCGCTGAAACCGGTCGCCCCCGAGATCGCGATGATCGGCAGGTCGGTGGGCGCGCGCAACCGGGAGTCGGGACCAGGACGCCGGATGCGATTGATAAGCAGGATTCCCCCGTCCGCCACCGGCTGACCGAGGTCGCGGACATAGATGTCGGTAATAAGAAGGTCGACGTCCTGCGTTTCGAGGATGTCGATAGCCGCCGAACCGCGCGCGACCACCACCACACGATGATCCTGCCTGCGCAGGCTGTGCTCCAGCAAGAACCCGAAATCGGGGTCATCATCCATGATGAGGATATGCGCCATGCGCCTCCGCACCTTTCATCGCGAGCTTGAGTGGGCGTGGTTCGCGACACGCCCCATTCGCGTTTTGCACGGACCACCCGATGCCCTGCAACAAAAAAAGGCGCCGCAGAGCCCGCGACGCCTCGACAGTTAAGGGTTTGTTTTCGCTTACTTCGTGTGCCCGCCCAGCGTTTCCGCGAACCAGTCGGCGATGAGCGAACGGCCGAACGACATGTTGTCCGCGCCGACATGTTCGACACCGCCTTCGTATGCGGTGAAGATTTTCAGCTCCCGCTTGGGCGAATTGGTCAGCTGGTCATAGGCCTGCCGGGCGTATTCCAGTCCGATCTGGCGGTCCTTTTCGCCGTGGGTGACGAGGAAGGGAACCTTGATCTTCTCCATCTGGCCATTGAGGTTCATCCCCTTGGCCTTCTCCATGAAATCGTCCTGATCCTTGGCGTCGAATACCCACCAGACATGATGCCAGTAATGCGGTACCGGGTTCTCGCCCTCACGCCGCATGCGTTTTTCCTGCACTTCCGCCCAGTTGTGGTTCGCGCCCCAGACGGCGCCAGACGCATAGCGCGGCTCGTTCGCGACGATGCGCGGGACATAGTACCCGCCAAGCGAGATGCCAGAGCAGCCAACGCGCGCCGCGTCCACGTCGGGGCGGGCTGCGGCATATTCGTAAACCGGCGTCCCCCAGCGTTCGCTGTCATATGTCGCGTGCAGTCCCTGAAGCCGGATCGACTCGCCCGTGCCGGGCTGGTCGACACACAGGGTCGAGATGCCACGGCGGGCCAGTTCTTGCGGAAGCCAGGTCCAGTAGAGCAGTTCCTTGTTGGAATCGAGCCCGTTCAGGAAGACGACGCAGGGCGCCTCGCCATCGACCCCCTCGGCGCGGGTGAAATAGGCAGGCAGCACCTTGTCTCCATAGGGTATTTCCACCCGCTCGCAGTTCTCTTTGCGGTAAGACACGTACTTGTCGAAGCATTCCAGAGCTTTGGCAAAAGTCTCGGCCCGGCCCGGATGACCGTGGCCCTGCATCCGCTCGGCAGTGAGCAGGTAAAGGCAGGCGCGCCGAAGCTTGTCGCCCGCGGAAAACAGCCGGTCTTTGGCCTCGTCATCGGACGCCTGCGTGATCAGGTCTTCGGCCTTCTTCAGCCATTCCTTGAGAAATTCGGCCGTGCCCGCATCCTCACCGGCTTCGGCCTTTTCCAGAAGCGGTTTGGACATGTCGATGATCTCACCCATCTCGCCGCCGGACTGTATCGCGATCGACAGGGACAGGTTCCAGACATAGTTCGGAAAATACTCGAAAAGTGCCATGCACGTTCCTCCTCAGATTTCGTGCGGACGCTACGGCTGCTTCCTTGCAATGTGAAATTGAAAGGGGAATGGGCAGGTATCGAGCACATCAATAGACCGGATGAGAAGAAACAATTTCTCCAATACTCGCCGCGTCCTTAGGTTCCCGGCGAAAACAACAGGAGAGTGTCCGTGCGGGCCGACCGTTCGAAACCAAGTGTAGGATCTGATCGCAGCGTTGCCGTGTCCATGCCCGTTGAGGGGGACGCCCGTCCTGCCGTCCGCGTAGGCAGGCCCTTGTGCCGGCTCGACGACCTGCCGGTTGGTCAGTCGCGCGGGTTCGACCCACTGGGTGAAGGGCGCGACACGATGTTTATCGTGCGACAGGGCGACAGGCTTTACGGATACCGCAACCGCTGCCCTCATTACGACAACGTCCGTATGGCGTGGAAGAAGGACGAGTTCCTTAATTCCGACCGTAGCCGCATTGTCTGCGGTGCCCACGGCGCGCTTTTCGAGATCGACACCGGGCGCTGCACCCTCGGCCCCTGTCTTGGTGACAGCCTGACTCCCGTCGCGCTTGATCTACGCGAGGGCGAAGTCTTCCTCTCCCACCCTTACGCCCCTGGGCTGCGCCCACGTCCGGGCCGCCAAAAGACCTGAAGGAGCTTTTCATGCCGCGTCGTATCGTCGACCTCTCCGTTACCCTGAAGGCCGGGATCGCCTCGGACCCGCCGCCGCTTTTGCCCAAGATCACTTATCGTGACCACGCTTTCGGAGCCGCCGAGTTCGCGCCGATGGCCGGGTTGGAGGCCTCGGACATGTTGGAAGGGGCGGGTCCCGCGTCGGAGGAATGCCTCGTCACCACCCATGTCGGCACCCATATGGACGCGCCGTGGCATTATCACCCGACCATGAACAACGGCGAACGGTCGATCACGATCGACGAGGTGCCGCTGGAATGGTGCATGGGACCGGGCGTGAAGCTCGATTTCCGCGACATGCCGGACGGCCACGTTGTGACGGCGGCAGAAGTCGAAGCGGAACTCGCGCGCATCGGACACGAGCTTCAGCCGGGCGACATCGTGCTCGTCAACACCGCCGCCGGGGCGCGCTACGGTGAGGACGATTACCTCACCCGCGGGATCGGCATGGGACGCGAAGCGACGCTGTATCTGACCGAACGGGGCATGAAGGTCTGCGGGATCGACGCCTGGGGCTGGGATGCGCCGATGTCCTACCAGAAGCAGGCCATCGCCGAGACCGGGAACAAGTCGCTTCTGTGGGAGGGTCACAAGGCCGGCGCCGAGACCGTCTATTGCCACATGGAGAAGCTTCACAATCTCGAAGAGCTTCCTGCGACCGGCTACACGGTGGCGGCCTTTCCGGTGAAGGTAGAGCGCGGTTCGGCGGGCTGGACCCGCTGCGTGGCGATCTTCGACGACTGAAGGGCTTGAACTGCTGATGCACGCCGGCGATCGCTCGCGACGCTGGGAAGTCCGATCAGCGTCCTGCGGCTGGTCGAAAAACTGGTGAACGGCGCTGCGCGCCTGCCCCGGACTCGAGAGTAGATCCATACTTCGGCCCGGCAGAATTGCATCGACGGCGTGAATATGTCGCATCAAGTCAAACAGTTTTACCAATATGCGTGCCGGGGGTAGTGTCTCGGTGAGGAGAAATGGGAGGCATTCATGGGCGACAACCTGTCCAAACATGTGAAATCCGCGCTGATCGTCGGTGGCGGAATCGGTGGCCCGGCAGCGGCGATACGGCTGGCGGAGCGTGGTGTCGCGGTGGACCTCGTGGATATCGAGGAGAACTGGGGCGTGGCCGGGACCGGCGTGACGCTTTCCTCGCTGACCTGCCGCGCGCTGTGCGACCTTGGCTTTGCGGATGAGCTGATGGAAAAGGGCAAGCTTCATGACGGGCTGACGATGTGCGACCCCGTCGGCAACGTGGTGGCCGAACATGATACGCCGCGGCTCTACTCTCCCGACGTGCCCGGCGAAGGTGGCGTGATGCGCCCCGTGCTTCATGACATGATGGCGCGCCGCATGGAGGAGTTGGGCGTGAAGGTTCGCACCGGCACCACAGTTACGGCGCTCGATCAGGACGACCTCGCCGTCACGGCGACTTTCACGGATGGCTCCACAGGCACCTATGACCTCGTCATCGGCGCGGACGGCATGTTCTCCAAGGTGCGCGAGATGGTCATGCCCGACGCGCCTGCGCCGGTCTACACGGGGCAGGTCTGCTGGCGCGCGCAGATGCCGTTGCCGCCGCACTGGACCCGGGCAAAGATGTTCATGGGACCAGTCAAGGTGGGGTTCACGCCATATGCCCACGACCGGATGTACATGTTCCTGCTGGAAAACGTGACAGACAAGCCATTCTATGAACCCGACGAGTTGTTGCCGAAGCTCAAGGCCCTGCTTGCGCCCTTCGGCGGCGAACTTGCCGAGATCCGGGACGCAATGAACGAAGACACGCCGATCCTCGCACGTCCGCTTGAGGCGATCCTGCTGGACCGCCCGTGGAACGTGGGGCGGGTGCTTTTGATTGGCGACGCGGCCCACGCGACTACCCCGCATCTGGCTTCCGGCGCCGGAATGGCGGTCGAAGATGCGATCGTGCTGGTCGATGAACTGGACAAGGCCGAGACCTTCGAGGGTGCGATGGAGTCCTTCATGGCCCGCCGCCTGCCGCGCGGAAAACTGGTGGTCGGCAACTCCCTCAAGCTCGGGGAACTGGAGCAGGCGGGGGCAGGCATGGACCAGATTGGTCCGCTCATGGGTCAGTCGCTCGCGGCAATCGCGCAGCCATACTGACGCGCGGGACGCAGAAAAACGGGCGGCTGCGTTGCGGCCGCTCCGTGTCAGGGTTCTAGGCCGGCGAACACAAGCGCGACCAGACGCGCGATCCGATCCTGCCGCTGAGCCCGGTCTCCATAGCTAAGACCGCGGCCCAGAGTGTCGAGCAGCAACTCCAGGTCCTGGCGCGTCACATCCGGTCGCAACTCACGCGTCGCAATCGCGACCAGCCGGAACTTGTCGAGCGTTGAAATGACGCGTTCGCGCAGCTCCGTCAGGTCATCCTCGACATCGGCTACGGCGAGTGCCTGACCCAGCGCCGCGTGGTTCGCGATGTCTTCGGCCAGCGCATCGAATAGCCGCCGAAAGCCGTTCGGCGTTTCCGGCGTGTCGGCGGCCAGTTGTTCGAAACGGACAACATTCTCGTCGAACACCGCCAAGGCGAGCGCTGATCTGTTCGGAAAATTGCGATAAAGCGTGGCGCGACCTACCTGTGCTTCCATAGCAATCCGGTCGAGAGCGATGTCGAAGCCGTCGCGGGCAAAGACCTCAGCCGCAGCTCTCAGGATCGCGTCGCGATTGCGCTGCCCGTCCGCTCTCATCCGTTTCCGCTCCATCGGAAGTCTGTAGCCCGACCTGTCGCGGCCCGGCAAGCGGTGTGACCCCGAAAACGTCCGGCAAAAGGCTGTGTGCGGGTGGCGCCCGGCAGTGCCGTGGAGCATGCCGGGCGTCCGGTCAGGCCTGGACGACCTGTTGGTCGATCGCGCCGAAAACCGACTGTCCGTCGGCGTCGAAAACCTCCATCTTCACCCGGTCGCCGAAGCGCATGAATCCGGTCTTGGCCTCGCCCTCGTCGATCATCTCGATCCCGCGCCGCTCCGCGATGCAGGAAGAGCCGACGTCGCGGTAGGTTTCATTCGAGACGGTGCCGGAGCCGATGACGGTGCCGGCAACAAGGTCGCGGGAGTAAGCGGCATGGGCCACCAGTTCATCGAAACCCACCGACATGGCGTAGCCATTGGCGGACCCGAACTTTTCGCCGTTCCACCAGACGTTCAGCGCCAGATCGACGCGCGCATCGCGCCATGCCGCGCCCAACTCGTCTGGGGTGACGGCGACCGGGGCCACCGCACACGGCGGCTTTGCGAGGACCCAGCCGAAGCCTGCTTTCATCTCAATCGGCGCGATCCGGCGCAGGGACCAGTCGTTGATCTGCACGATCAGGCGGATGTGCGTGCGAGCCGCCTCGGCGGAAGTGCCCAGCGGCACCTTGTCGGTGATGATCCCGAACTCGCCCTCGAAGTCGATGAAGTCGTCTTCGGTCGCGAATTTCACGTCCTCGGTCGGTCCGTAGAATTTCGACGACACGCCTTGGTACATATAGGGAAACGGCGGCTTGCTCTGATCTTCCATCCCGAAGACCTTGCTCATCAGGTCGCCGTGACTGTCATAGGCCGACCCGTCGAGCCATTGCCAGGCGCGCGGCAGGGGAGCCAGCGCTGCGGCGGGGTTGAAACCGCCTCCAAGGCCGTTGTTCACGGCTTCGTATTCCATCTCGAGCTGGATCTCGACCTCGTCCCAGCGCTCCATGAGCTCCTGCATTGTATGCGCGCCCTTGGCGGGTTCGATGCGGGTCATGTCACGGCTGACGATAAAGAGCCGTCCGTCCTTCGTGCCGTCCGGCAACGTCGTGAATTTCATGCTGTCCTCCTTTTGAGTGTTCTTATCTGGTGTCAGGCAAAAGCTGCGTCGACGAGCGCCGGGGCATCGGCATCGCGCTTGAAGCCGAGCCGGTCGGCGGTCTCCGTCTCCAGCCGGGGAAACTGGCCAAAAAGCGCGACGGTCGCGGGGTCGGGGTCAAAGGTGACGCGCGACGGGCTGTCGGGAAAGCGGGCGTGGAGCGCCGCGACCAGCTCACCGAAGGTGAGCGACAGGGCGGGAAGGGTGAAGGCACGTTCCGCCCCGATCTCAGGCAACTTGGCAGCGTGGATGAAGTTGGCCGCCACGGTGTCGACCGAGGTAAGCCAGCTCCGGCTGTCCTGAGCTACCGGGAGAGTGATGTCCTCGCCGCGGCGGACGCTCCAGAACAAGCGCGACATGAAAGCCGACTTGAGTCCCGCATCCGCCCCGTCGCGCGCCATCACACCGGAGGGGCGCAACGATACCCCGTCGAGCCACCCTTTCGCGGTGAAGTTGGATAGCGCCACTTCCATCATCAATTTCTGCGCGCCGTAGACCATCGTGGGGGCAAAGGGCGTCGCATCCGTCACCGGGTCCGGGAGAGGCATGGCATAGACCGCGATGGTGGATGCGAAGACCATGCGCGTTAGCGGCGCGGTATCCCGCAGGTATTCGAACAGGTCGAGTGTCGCGTCGACGTTCACCGCGCGGGCAAGGCCATAATCGGCTTCTGCTGCGCCGCCCAGTATGGCGGCCAGCATGATTACCGCGTCGGCCCCGTCGAGCGCCGCGCCGCGTAGGTCAGGGTCGGAGAAATCACCATTGAACATTTGCGCATGCGCCCCTTCGGGTGCCGTCAGGCCAGCCCGGTCGACGAGCGACAATGCCGTGACATCCGGATCCGCCGCGAGTTGCGCCGCCACGCGTTGCCCGACGAATCCGCCTGCGCCGATGACGGTGACTTTCATGGATCGGAACTCCGTGGCATGGTTGGTTGATCGACCAAACACTAGGGTCAATGCCTTGAAGGAACAAGAAAAGGCAGACGTTTCGGATATCCGTTTTTTTGTCGCAAGGTATTGATGAAAACCATGAGACTTTCCTCGGATTATCGGTTTGAACGAAGCCCGAGACGGCAGCGAAGGGAGCAAACGTCCGATGGCCAGATATCTCAAGGAAGGCGTTGACCCGGGTGTCGTGAAGGCGGCGGATGACAAGGTGCGGGGGATCGTCGAGGCGACGCTTGCCGACATCGAAGCGCGGGGGAACGCGGCGATCCGTGACCTCAGTGTGAAGTTCGATGGGTGGGACCGTGACGACTACCGGCTGACGTCGGACGAGATCAACGCCTGCATGGACGAGATGAGCGCCCAGGATCTTCATGACATCGAGTTCGCTCAGGACCAGGTGCGCGGCTTCGCGCAGATCCAGAAAGACGCGCTTCTGGACGTCGAAGTCGAGACGATGCCGGGCGTGATCCTGGGTCACAAGAACGTGCCGATCCAGAACGCAGGTTGCTATGTTCCCGGCGGCAAGTATCCCATGCTCGCCTCCGCTCACATGTCGGTGCTGACGGCCAAGGTCGCGGGCGTGCCACGGGTCATCACCTGCGCGCCGCCTTACAAGGGCCGGCCCGCCGCTGCCATCGTCGCGGCACAGCACATGGCCGGGGCGGACGAGATCTATGCGCTTGGCGGCATACAGGCGGTCGGCGCGATGGCGCTGGGGACAGAGACCATCGACCCGGTGGATATTCTCGTGGGACCGGGAAACGCCTTCGTCGCCGAAGCCAAACGCCAGCTCTATGGGCGCGTCGGGATCGACCTCTTCGCCGGTCCGACCGAGACGCTCGTGATCGCGGACGAGACGGTGGATGCCGAGCTTTGCGCCACCGACCTTCTGGGCCAGGCCGAGCACGGGCCGGACAGCCCTGCGATCCTGCTCACCACGTCCGAAAAGCTCGCGCGCGAGACGATGGCAGAGGTCGCGCGGCTGCTCGAAATCCTGCCCACCGCCGGGCACGCGGGCAAGGCGTGGGAGACCTACGGCCAGGTGATCGTCGTCGAGGATCATGACGAGATGCTGGCCGTCGCCAACGACATCGCCTCGGAGCATGTGCAGGTGATGACGGATCGTGACGATTGGTACCTCGACCACATGGTCAACTACGGCGCACTCTTTCTCGGCCCGCGCACCAACGTGGCCTATGGCGACAAGGCGATCGGGACGAACCATACGCTCCCCACGAAGAAGGCCGGGCGCTACACCGGTGGCCTCTGGGTCGGCAAGTTCCTCAAGACCCACACCTACCAGAAGGTGCTGACGGACGAGGCCTCGGCGCTGGTCGGGCGCTATTGCTCGCGCCTGTGCATGTTGGAGGGGTTCCAGGGACACGCCGAACAGGCCAACGTACGGGTGCGCCGCTACGGCGGGCAGAACGTCGCCTACGCCGAAGGTGCAGCCCCTGTCGTCGGCGCAGACAAGGCAGCAGAATGATGGACCTGCCACGGACACCAAGTCTGAGGCTCGACGGGAAACGGGCACTCGTCACGGGCGCCGGGCGGGGCATCGGACTTGCGGCCGCTGCGGCACTCGCCGAGGCGGGGGCATCAGTGACGCTCGCGGCTCGCTCGTCGGGCGAAATCGAGGCCGCTGCCGAGGCCGTTGTCGCGGCCGGCGGTCAGGCCGACGCGATCACTCTGGACGTTTCCGATATCGCAGGCACCACGCGCGAAATCGCACGATCCGGGCCCTTCGACGTGCTGGTCAACAACGCGGGCACCAATCGGCCCAAGCCGGTCTGGGAGGTCAGCGAGGGCGACTACGATGCCGTGCTCGACCTCAATCTGAAGGCCGCGTATTTCGTGGCCAAGGCGGTGGCCGAGGGCCTCATCGCCGCGGGGCGCGCCGGCTCGCTGATTCATATGTCGAGCCAGATGGGGCAGGTCTCCGGACCGGGTCGCTCGCTTTACTCAGCCTCGAAATTCGCCATCGAGGGAATGAACAAGGGTCTGGCGATCGATCTTGCGCCACATGGCATCCGCTCGAACACCATCGCGCCGACCTTCATCGAAACTCCGCTCACCCGGCCCTTCTTGGACGATCCCGGGTTTCTCGAAACCGTGCTGTCCAAGATCAAGCTCGGACGGCTCGGACAAGTGACGGACCTCATGGGCGCGGTGACATTCCTGGCCTCGGACGCGTCGGGGCTGATGACCGGCTCGACGCTTACAGTGGACGGTGGCTGGACCGCCGAGTGACGCGGGGTCTGGCCCTGATCGCAGCTGCGAGGTAAGCGATGGCATGGACCTCGCTTTTCCAATCGCCCTGTCGCTGATCGCCGCCGCCATGTGGGGTATTTCCGCCCACATTCAGCGGCTTGGCCTCGACGGCACAGATGCACTCACCGGCGCATTCGTCTCGGTCGGGACCGGCGCGCTCCTCATGTGGAGCGCAGCGCCGTTCTTCGTTCAGTCTGCATGGTGGACCCATCCCGCGACGCTGATCTTCCTTGCCGTCGGCGTGATCTTTCCGGCGCTGGGGCAGCGGTTTCAGATCGCGAGCGTGGACCTCGTCGGCGCGTCGCTGACAGCTTCACTCTCCTCCGCCGCCCCGGTGGTCGCTGTGACCATCGGCGTGCTGCTGCTTGGCGAAACCCTCGGCCTGCAAGGCGCGCTCGGCATCGCCATCATGGTGACGGGCTTCGTTCTGGCCACGCATTCGCCGCGTGGGATCAAGCGGGGATTTCCGGTCTGGGCGTTGTTCGTCCCCGTCGGCGCGGCGGTGGTCCGCGGGATTGCCCAGCCGGGGCTCAAATTGGGGCTCTCCGATCTTCCGAGTCCGGCCTTCGCACTTCTGATCGGCACGACAATGTCCACGGTCACCCTCGGCTTACTGCTTCTGCCGCGTGCCGTGCGTGGCCGGGTGTCCCTCGGAGGCGGGTGGATCTGGTTCGTGCTGAACGGCGCGATGTTTTCGCTGGGAATACTCTGTCTCAACATGGCCCTGTCGCGCGGGACCGTCACGCTCGTCTCGCCGCTCGCAGCAACGACGCCGCTCTGGACGCTGGCCTTTGGCGCTCTCCTGTTCAAGCGGGAGCAACTGGGCCTCAAGCACTTGGCCATCGCGCTCATGGTAGTGATCGGTGCGGCGCTAATCGTCACCCGGTGACACCCATCCTTGCAGCGGTGCGGTCCTGTCCTCGGCTAATGCGGGTGTCGAAAGACTTGTCTGAAGTATGCTTAGTTTCGCAGTGCGGAATATAATTCTGAAAACTGGACAGGTGGAACCCTCCCGATTAACGTGACTCTGTGACCCATTTGTTCGCGCTATCGAACCGCGTCGGGTCCATACAGGGAGGAACACACATGAACAGGAATTTACTCGCCGCAATCGCGGCTCTTGGGCTGTCGTCGCCCGCTTTCGCTCAGACGCCGGACTATGGCGACGCGGCCAACTGGCTGTGCAGGCCGGGTGTCGAGGGGCCCTGCGCTGCCAATCTCGATACGACAGTGATCGAGGCGGATGGAAGCACCCGGCGCGAGGACTTCGTCGCTGCAGAGGACCCGGGCGTCGACTGCTTCTACGTCTACCCCACGGTCTCGACCGATTCGACGCCCAACTCCGACATGCAGGCCGACCCGGCGGAACGCACCGTGGCCGAGCGCCAGTTCGCCCGTTTCGGCGAAGTCTGCCGCCTTTATGCTCCGCTTTACAGGCAGGTGACACTCGCGGGTCTGCGCGCGCAGCTGTCGGGGAGCAACGCCGGGACGGATTGGGCGATGGCGATGGGCGACGTGGGCGCGGCTTTCCGGCAGTACATCGAAAACGACAACGACGGGCGCCCCTTCGTCCTGATTGGCCACAGTCAGGGCTCGATCATGCTGGAACCGCTTATCGCACGCGCCGTCGCCGGAACGCCGCTGGCCGATCAACTCCTGTCCGCGATCCTCGTCGGAACCAACGTCGAACGGCCGACAGGTGAACCATCAGGCGGCGATCTCGCATCCTTGCCGCGGTGCGAGTCGGCGCAGGACACCGGGTGTGCGATTTCTTATGTCACGTTTCTCGAGGGCGCGACGCCGCCGGAAGGCGGATTGTTCGGGCGCGCGGAAGGGGAGGGGATGCAGGTTGGCTGCACCGACCCCGCAGCACTCCTCGGTCGTGATGAACTCATGCCGTATTTCCCCGTGGAATACGGCGGCTCGGCGCGGCAGGGCGACCCCTGGCTGGCCGATGGCGAGATCGGAACCGGTTGGGTTTCCACGCCCGGGCTCCTCAGCGCCGAGTGTATCGACCGGGACGGGGCGCAGTTTCTGTCGCTCAAGGTCCATGCCGAACCGGAAGACCCGCGCGCAGACGACATCGGCGGAGAGCTGACCGTCATGGGCAACCCCTCACCGCAGTGGGGCCTCCACCTGATCGAGATGTACGCCACGCAGGGCGACCTGATCGAGTTGGTCCGGCAGCAGGCCGCCGCCCACATGACCGATTGACAGGCCGGGGCGTCGGCAACCCGTCGCCCCGAAGCAACGACGCGTCAGCCTGCGAGATCGACGGCTGCGACGTAGCGCCCGTCCCATGCCCTGTAGAACATGACGGTTCCGGAGACCGTGCCGTTCACGACGGCACGCCGCACCACGTTGGATGACAGCCCGCAGAACGCCGTCACCTCGGCAGAGCCCAAAAGCTGACGACGCTGCAAATTCACGAAGTATCCGTCGCGGCTGTCGAAGGCCGTCGATTTCCCGAATTTATGCACGTTCGCGCGGTCCTGTTGAAGGACGGCCGCAGCGCTCTGCAAACGTACACCCTTGGAATTGAAATGGTCGAAATCCGACCAATCGGCCGTGTAGCGCACGACGAACGTGCCGGGAAGTTCGGACGGGTCGGACGTGTAGGGGATACAGTCCTGAGCGAGGGACGGTGACGCGGCCAAGGCTACGAGGAGCGAGAAAAGGGATGT
The DNA here is from genome assembly GCF_002384975.1 of Maritimibacter sp. UBA3975. Taxonomy (NCBI): domain Bacteria; kingdom Pseudomonadati; phylum Pseudomonadota; class Alphaproteobacteria; order Rhodobacterales; family Roseobacteraceae; genus Maritimibacter; species Maritimibacter sp. UBA3975. The sequence goes on along the minus strand of NZ_DGCP01000017.1, from coordinate 604,260 downwards.
GAGCTTCATTGAGTCCTCCTTTTCCCGATAATACGCGCGGCCGCAGGAGCCATCCATGCGACAGATCAAGTCGACTAGTCGCATGGGCAAGGCCGGTTCGCTCGGGTAAATGAGGTGCAAAGGAGTGCCCATGCAGCCCCAGATTCCCCTGACCCGAGACCTTGTGCTGATCGGCGGCGGCCACGCTCATGCGCTCGCGCTGCGGAAGTGGGGCATGGCACCCCTACCGGGTGTGCGCCTGACGCTCATCAACCCCGGTCCGACTGCGCCGTATTCGGGGATGCTTCCCGGGCATATTGCCGGGCATTACAGCCGGACAGACCTCGACATCGACCTCGTTCGGCTCGCGCGGTTCGCCGGGGCCCGGCTGATCCTCGGCGCGGTGGACGGGCTGGATGCGCAGGCTCGGACCGTGCACGTCGCGGGGCGGGGAGACATTGGGTATGATGTGGCCTCGGTCGATATCGGCATCCACGCCGAAATGCCGGGGATCGAAGGGTTCGCAGACCACGGGATCGGGGCCAAGCCGCTGGATCGGTACGCCTCGGCATGGGAGCGCTTTGTTGCCGAGGTTGTTGATGGCGGCGCGCGGCCCGAGGTTGCCGTGATCGGTGGAGGCGTGGCCGGAACGGAGCTTTCGCTCGCCATGTCCCATAGGCTCACCGAGGCGGGCGCATCGCCGCGGGTGACGCTCATCGAGGCGGGCCCGGATTTGACCGGCTTCACGCCCCGTGCGCTGTCCAGCGTCCGAACGGCGCTCGCCGATCATGGTGTCGAGGTGCTGACGGGTAGCGGGGTGGCACAGGTCGCGCCGGATCACGTCATCCTCGTCGATGGCAGGACCATTCCGGCGGCACTAACCGTTGGCGCGGCAGGCGCTTTCGCCCATTCCTGGCTGGCGGACACAGCGCTGCCGACCACGTCCGAGGGCTTCCTCCGCGTCGGCCCCACGCTTCAGGTGGAGGGGCACCCGGAGCTTTTCGCCGTCGGCGACTGTGCACACCTCACCGAAACGCCGCGCCCGAAAGCCGGGGTCTTCGCCGTGCGCGCCGCGCCGGTTCTCGCCGCGAACCTCAAAGCGGCGTTGTCGGGCGGCCCGATGCGGTCGTTCCGCCCGCAGAAGGACTTTCTCAAGCTGGTCTCGCTCGGCGGCAAATCTGCGCTCGCCTCCAAGTGGTCGCTTGCGGCGGCCGGTCCGCTCCTTTGGCAATGGAAGAACCGGATCGATCAGAAATTCATGGACCGTTTCCGCCACCTGCCCGACATGACCGCACCGGGATTGCCGGCGCAGGTCGCAGATGGCGTGCGTGCGGAGCTTGGGACGGACGCGCAGATGTTGTGTGCCGGCTGCGGGTCCAAGGTCGGGCCGGACGTGCTTGCCGCCGCGCTGGCGCGGATGCAGGCAGGCCCCGGGCGCAAGGATGTCCTGTCTGGGCCCGGAGACGACGCCGCCGTTCTCGATATCGGCGGGGTGCGGCAGGTTCTGACCACCGACCATCTGCGCGCGTTCACGGAAGACCCGGCCCTGTTTGCCCGGATCGCTGCTGTTCACGCGCTTGGCGACATCTGGGCGATGGGGGCGGAGCCGCAGGCCGCACTCGTCTCGATCACCTTGCCGCGCCAGTCCGAGCCGCTACAGGCCCGCGTGATCGCCGAGATCATGGCAGCGGCCGAGGATGTCATCACCGCTGCCGGTGCGCAGATCGTCGGTGGTCACAGCACGATGGGGGCCGAAATGGTGCTGGGCTTCACCCTCACCGGGCTGGCCCCCCGAGATCCCATTTCGGTCGCAGGCGCAAAACCGGGCGACGCCGTGATCCTCACCCGGCCCATCGGAACCGGCACGCTTCTTGCGGGTGAGATGCAGGGCAAGGCGGACGGCCGCGACGTGGCCGAAGTCCTCGCCACCATGGCCCGACCGCAGGGCGCAGCCGCCGCCGCACTGGCCGGCGCCCATGCCATGACGGATGTGACCGGCTTCGGCCTCGCAGGCCACCTTGCCGCCATCTGCAAGGCGTCGGGCGTCGGGGCGGAGATCGACCTTTCCGCCGTTCCGACCTATCCGGGCGCGCGGGCGCTTGCGGCGCAGGGCGTGCGCTCGACGATCCATGCCGCGAACGTCGCCGCCGCGCCGGTCGCGGGAATGGGGGACAATGACCTTATGGCGCTGCTGCATGATCCGCAAACCGCCGGGGGCTTTCTCGCGGTCGTGTCGCCGGATGATGTCGCTGGATGCCTCGCGGCCATTGCTGCGACGGGTGAACCCGGCGTCGTGATCCGGCGGATCGTTGAAGGCGCGGGTCTGTCTGTCGCCTGAACGGTCAGCCGTAGGTATTCACGAGGTCGCGCGCGGTCGCGGACAGGGACGCGTCCGACAGATCGTCGAGATTCAAGACCTGTTCAGGCTCGGCCTCCCGCCGAATCCGTTTGTATCGCGGGTCGTAATGCGTGCCGATCAGGGCCTCCGCCAGCGCTGTCCAGTCGCCAGCCGCCGCGAGCTCCTTCCATCCGCCAATGACCTCGCGCCCATGGTAGCATACGAGCTGGTCGAGGGTGGCAGCGAGCCGTTCCGGGTCGTCAACGATATCCGGGTAGGTGGCGACGGAATGGCGCGCGCGGGCGGTGAGCGGGGCCGATATTTCGACATAGGGTGCTGCGAGCATCGCTTTCCATAGCGACGGTGGGACGAGCACCTCGCCCACCTTGCTGCTCTCGGCTTCCACGAACACGGGCCGAGACGGGTCGAGCCTTGCGAGCGTCATGGCGATGCCCGACTCGAACGCCTTCTGGCTCGGTTGCGCGCCGCCCACCAAGCCGAAGAGCGACCCCCTGTGCGAGGCGTGCCCTTCGAGGTCGAGCACCTGACCGCCCGAGTCTCCGATGTGATGCAGAAGCCGCGTCTTCGCCGACCCTGTCCCGCCGTCGATCAACATAAGCCGGTGGGGCAGGGCATCCCGGTGGAGCATATCCACGACCAGCCGGCGGTAGGTGCGGTAGCCCCCCTCAAGCACATCCGCGCGCCAGCCGATCTGGCTCAGGATCGACGCGAAGGAATTGGAGCGTTGCCCGCCGCGCCAGCAATAGACCAGCGGTTTCCATCCGCCGTCGCGCCCCGCCAGCGGCCCCTCGATATGGGCCGCGGCATTGCGCGCGACCAGCGCCGCGCCGATCTTGCGGGCCGTGAACGGGTCCTGCTGCACATAGATCGTGCCAACCCGTGCGCGCTCGTCATTGTCCAGCACCGGCAAGCTCATTGCCCCCGGCACCCGATCCTCGGCGTATTCGGCGGGCGAGCGCGCGTCGATGATGTCGTCGAAACCGAGCGCGTCGAGATCGGTGAGCGAGGTAAGCCGGACGGCCATGGGCACTCCTTCGGGGCCGGGCCGCGCCCGGTTTCGATTGCGGGGTTTAGCCGAACCGCCCGGTCAAGGCCAGCCGGGGCTTGCGCCGGCGCACGGTGCGTCGGAAACTGCGCCATGAGCGCCGACGATCCGATCCTGATCTATTGCCGCTGGGAGGCGGCAGGAGGCATCGAGCGCGTCTCTCTGCGCCTGCGTGATTTCCTGCGCCGTCACGGTGTCGCAGCGGAACTCGTCTGTCGCGGCGGTGGCGAGGTTTATGGTGCCCGCGCCCTGCCGGTGGAGGCGTTGAAGCTGCGGGGACGTCGTCTCGTCGTTTCCCGCAAGCGCGATCTGCTCGAGATTGGGCCGCGCGCGCTGACCGCGCGTCTTGTCTATTGGCGTCACGTTCCGGTCGTCGGCGGCGTGGCGCGGCGAGGCCTGGACCGGGCCTTCATCGAAGCGATGAGCCACATCGGCCCCGTGATCTGCGTCTGTGACGAGCTGGCCCGAGACATTTCCGGATTGCCCTTCGTGCGGCGACGAGCAATCCGGTCAGCACTATCACCCGTCGCGGCGAACCTCCCGGCCTCGGTCGCGATCCGTGCGTCGGCGGAGATGGGCCACCTTGTCCACGTCGGGCGACCCGGAAGGCAAAAGCGGTTCGATCTGATCTGTGTGGCCATCGGGGACGCGCGCGCGCAAGGACACCGCGTCCAACTCACGGCCTTCGGATATCCGGCGGACCAGCCGGTGCCGGAGGGGGTCACGCTCGCGCCCCCGGGCGCGGACCCGCAACCCGCACTCGCCTCGGCCGATGCGCTGGTCGTCTGGTCCGACTACGAGGGCTTTCCCACGATCATGGTTGAGGCCGCCCTTGCCGGGTGCCCGATCCTTGCGAATGGCTTTCACACCGGCCGCGCGGACTTCGTGCGTCGCATAGGGCCCGTCACTGAAATCGACCCGTCCCCAGACACACTCACTCGTGCCTTTACGCGGCTTGCGCGAGGCCGCTATGATCTTACCGGGGTTTGGGACGAGGCGCTTTGGCCAGTCTGGCAGGAGGCGCTTGGTCTGGAGATATCGGTAGAATGTCGCGATCTGGCGCGTTCTGACGCCGATACAACCGGTCTGCGCGCGTCGAAGGTTTGAATAATGCTATACAGCGCAACCACCGTTTCAGGGCATTCACGCCTGATCGCCACCGAAGATGACCTGCACGACTGGCTTGTGAGACCGCGGAAGATGTCGGAAGTCGCCTGGTATCTGAACCCGTACACACTGGCTCTCCAGCGCGCCGGTCAATTCCCGGTGGGGGCCGACGACTTCGTGGTGGCCGACGGCGGGGTGATGGCGCGGTTGGCTGCGCGGGTGGCAGGCAGGCCCTGCGAAAGCCTGTCTTTCGATTATTCGGCAGTCGGTTTGCGGGCAATTGACCGGATCGCGGCGGCCGGCCTGCGCCTCGCCCTTGTTGGCGGTACGGCGCAGGAAGCCGCAGGTGTCGCCCGGTGTCTCGAGGATCGACACCCGGGCCTCGACATCGTGTTGGCGCGCTCCGGCTATGACATCGCCGGGCGGCAGGTGCTCGACGAACTCGCGCGTGCCGAGCCGGACGTGGTTCTGTTGTCGGTCGGGAGCCCGTGGCAGGAGCAACTGGCGCTTCAGGCGAAAGCGTGGCTCGCGAAACCGGCGGCTATCGTGACCTGCGGCGCGTTTGTCCACCAGACGGCACGACATCCCTATTACCCAGATCCGATCGTGCGGCTGAACATGCGCTGGCTGTACCGCGCCCTGCGGACGCCGCATGTGGCGTTGCGGATCGCACGGTATTATCTGCCGTTCGTCACGCGCGCCATGCTCAGACAGCCGACGCTGCCCTTCCGGCGCTAGTCAGACGAACTCTGCCTGATCCTCGCGCGCGGCGATCTGCAAATCCTTCAGGAAATGCGGGTCGGCGGCGTGGACCCGGTTCCACGTCGGGATGAACGGTGTCTCGTGCGGGTTGTCGAGAAAGATGTTCCCGGCGCGGATGATGTTCTCGGCAAAAAGCTCGATCGACTTCTCCTCGCCATGCCGGTCGATCAACAGGCCGTTCATCTTGGCGTCGTTGTAATAGCCGTCGAGCAGGTCGAGCGCCTGGCGGTAATACGTCGCCTTGAGCGTGCGGAAGACGTTGGGCGTAAACACGGTTCCGTCTGCGGCGAGCTTGCGGAAGATCGCCTTGCAGATGTCAGTGGACATGCGGCTTAGCCCGGTCGAAGCATCCTCGGCCGACAGGTCCTGATGCTTGTGGTCATAGGCATCCGCGATTTCGACCTGGCAGACCGATTTCGGCGCGAGGTTTCGCCATGCCTCGGACAAGACGCCGATTTCCAGCCCCCAGTCCGACGGGATGCGCAGGTCGGGCAGAATCGCCGTGCGCATCGCGAATTCACCCGAGAGCGGATAGCGGAACGAGCGCAGGTAGTCGATGTAATCGCGGTCCCCGATTACCTTCTTGAGGGCGATGAGAAGTGGCGACACCAAGAGGCGGGTGACGCGACCGTTGAGCTTGCCGTCCCCGATCCGGGGGTAATATCCCTTGGCAACCTGGTAGGGGAAAGTCGGGTTCGCGACCGGATAAACCAGCCGCGCGAGCATCTCGTTGTCGTAGGTCAGGATATCGCAGTCATGGATCGCCATGACCGCGCTGTCGGCACATCCGATGAGATAGCCGATGCAGGACCAGACATTTTTGCCCTTGCCCGGCTCTTGCGGTGCGAGGCCGAGGTTCTCCAGCCGCGCCTGCATTTCCTGCATCCGAGGGCTGTCGTTCCAGATGACGATGTGGTTCTGGGGCAGCCGTGCAAAAAACTCCCGCGCTTTGCGGAACTGGCTTTCCTCCGCGCGGTCCAGCCCGATAACGATCCGGTGCAGGTACGGGACCTTGGAGAGCTCGTCGATGATGTGGCTCAGCGCTGGCCCTTCGAGCTCCGAGTAGAGTGAAGGCAGGATGAGGCTGATCTTACGGGTCTGGGCGAAGGCCGCCAGCTCGTAATTCAGCTCCTCGACCCCGCGCGAACGCAGGTTGTGGAGCGTCGTGATATTGCCGTTCTGGTGAAAGTCAGCCATGCCGCGCCCCGTTCTGCGAAAGGTCCAATTCGTCAATAACTTGGCCCACCGTAATGTTCCAGCCTTCGGGGCCGGGATGCGGCGCGCGCCGGATGCGACCCTCTGTCTCGCCCGGCAAATCGGGGAGCGCCGACCCGTGCGGGTTCGGGATGATGACGCCGATATCCGCGGACGCGATCATTTCGGCGTCGTTGGGCGCGTCGCCGAGCGCCATCGTGCGCAGGGGTGCAAGCCTGTTTGTGACCTCAGCCATCGCGTCGGCCTTGGTGCGCCCGAACGACAGGGTAAGGAAACGGCCCCCCATCCGGGCCTGAACGCCCGCGCGGGCAAGTGCTCCAATGAACTCCTCCCGGTCCGCGTCGCTGCCCGACCATGTCCCGGGTTCCGAAAAAAGGCGCCGCTTGGCCTGTGTGGCGGCATCGAAGGACAGGCCGGTCACCTCCGCCACGCCCTGTGCGTCCAGATCGCCGAAACCGGTGAAGGACGCGCGCAAGGCGTCGGGCAGGGCATCCAGCGCGTCCCGAAGGCGCAGATAGTCATCACCGGCCCCCTGCGCCTTCGCGCCCGGCGCGATCACGCCAGCGCCGTTCTCGACAATGGCGGGCCAGGCCTCCAGCCCCATCGCCGCGCGCAGCGGGATCACCTCGGCGGCGGTCTTGGAGGTGGCGAGGACGCAGCCGCCCCCAATCGCCAGCAACCGCCTCATGGCAGGGCGTGCGGGCGACCAGTCGTAACTGGCATGATCGAGCAGGGTCCCGTCGAGATCGGAGAAGACGAGCAGCGGGATGGGCCGGTCGGGGTCGGACAAATGCCCCTCCTGTGCGGATCAGTGGTCCAGCCGATTGGACAACACGGCGCGCAGGGCCGCAACGTCGAATGGCAGGTTCATCGCCTCAAAAACCGGGCGCAGGGAAGACGGGTCCGTCACCGTCGTGTCGTGGTGAAGATGAACTGCGTGATCCGGGTGGCTGGCTGTATAGTCGGCAAAGCGCGCATCCAGCCGTGCGACCATCCGGGCCACATCGCCGGGTGGGTGCTCGGCCCACCATTTCGAGGCCGCGACATCCGCCGCCGCCCGGGAATTGAACAGGATCATCGCGTTGGGAAAGCTGCGGCGCAGCGTGTCGATGTAGGTGTCGAACCTGTCCTCCCACGGCTGAAGGCGGATTTCCTTGAACCCCAACCAGCGGACGTCGTGGGGGGGACGGATGACATGGGCTGCAAAGGCGAGGCCAAGCGCCGCCTCCAGCGCCCATTCGTCGATCATGTCGGCTCCGTGCCAGGGATGGTCCGGCCCGCGCGGGTCTTGCCCCCAGGTCATGTGCGCACGCGTCGCGCGCTCGCTCGCCGTCACCAGCGCGCCGAATGCGTCAAAGCTCTCGCCCGCGATATGGACGCCCGGCGCGCTGTTGAGGAGCGCCTGAAGGAGGGTGGACCCGGATCGGCCGTAGGTGAGGATGAAGACGGTGCCCTCGAGCCGCGGAAACCGGCGCCGGAATTTCGTAAGCAGATCCGGCGCGGGGCGTCCGATCATGGCGCGGAACCGGTCTCCAAGCCGCCCGATCATGGATGCAGCCGTTCGTGGATTTGCGAAGCGCGCACGAGCGCGGCGGCACCGCGGAGCGCGTCCGACACCGACGAATCTGCTGCCGCCTCTGCCAGGCCGGCGAGCGCCTCACCCTCAGCCAGGTCCAGCGCGATCCGTTGGGATGCCGGGCGCAGGAGGTCGCAGTAATGCGACACGACCGAGCGCAGAGAGAGGGCACTGGCGGGAGCGCCCCGCAGAAGTCGCGCAAGTCGGGCGTATCCCGCGTTGATCGCCGCGATCCGAGCGTCGAGGTCGGCCAGTGAAACCACCGATACAGTGACACCGTCATCCCCGCCTGCGCGGCGTTTCGCATAGCGCGCGACCTCAAGCTCCGCCGGGCCGGGCGTCACGTTCGCCAGTGGGATGTCCGCGCGGCTATAGGGTATCGTCCGCGTTGCCCAGAGCAGCCGGTGCACCTGCGCGCGCGTGGGGCCGCCATAGCCGATTACCCGTAGCGAGCTGGGGCCAAACGCCGCCGCGAACCGCGATGCAATAGGGGCTTGTGCGAGGAAATCCGGGTTCAGACCGGCGAAAAAGCTCAGGAACGTCGGACGTGGGCGCGGCGCGCGGCAGACTTGTGCGTACCACGAGGTCAGGAGCGACAGCGGCTCACGCACCGTGAATATCGTGGTCACGCGATGCGGGGCGAGCCGACTGGCGAGGTCTGCCAACGCCGCCTGCGGGTCGTTGCACAGTGCAAGCTGCACAAATTCCTCACTGGAGATCAAAGCTCTGCGCGCCGGAGCGCTTGAAAGTTCATTTTGAAGCCGCGCATATGCCACGTCAGCGTCCGGGCCGCCCCGATACCAGGACGGCGCGACAAACCCATGGGTCTGCGCGAGCGGGACCGAAAGCCCCGCGTGGTTCGTCGGCGCCACGGGCAGCCGTCCCGCCTCGACATAATGCAGGCCACGCCGCGCGAGGCCTTTTGCATTGGCGGCGCAGTAGGCCTGAAACGCCGTGGTCCCGGTCTTGTAATGACCGATATGAAGGTAGACCCGCATCAGTTGAGCCAGCGAAAGCGGCCGAGCGCCCAGCGGTAAAGGCGCAGGAGGAGTGGCATCAGTGCCGGAAACCGCCGCCCGAGCGAGCGCCCGGCGACGACCACGCCGTGTTTCCAAGTGTCAGCACGCAACAGGCGGGACGGGAGGCTGCGGTATCGGCGCGTCGACTCGAGGACTTCGAACCAGAACGGCGTTTCGGCCAGCGCGCGCCAGAACAGCCCCGCGAATTCCACGTCCGGTTCCCGCCACGGTTTCTGATGCGCGGCGGCGAAATGGACGATGAAGGGGTCAGCCTTGGCCGCGAGCGCGGCATTCCGGATCGGCACCGGTACGTTGTCATAGGCCCCACGGTCGGAATTATGCACGTTGTAGCGCGGGGGGAGGGTGAGGGCTTCATCCTTGAACACGACGTTCAGAATGTCCTGGTCGCGAAAGAAGTATCGGTTTCCCGTGACCCGCCTCCGCAGGTCCGCGCCGACCGCTGCCACGTCCATCGCCGCAAAGTTCAGGATCAGAACACCCGCGTTGAAATACCGCGCGATCTCGTCGTCCGCCAGGCCGAGGTCACCCGACAGATAGTCGTACAGGTCCGGCACCGCCGGGTCTCGGGTGCGGACGCGCGTTGCCAGCACGCGGGTCATCAGCGCGTCCGTCACGGCGGCGATCGGCGCGTTCCCCATCTCGGTATCGAAGAGCTCTGCGACGTCGCCGCACAGGACGAGATCGACGTCGAGATAAACCAGCCGCCTCACCTCCGGCAGCAGGTCGAACAGCAGGAAACGGTTGTAGGTCGCGTTGGACGGCGCATGGTGGCGCGCCCGGTATTCTCCCGCGAACGGCTGTGCGACGTTGATCGGGTGGAGCGAGATTTCCGGGTAGGCGACGAGGACGGAAGCCAGCAGATCCAGGTCACGAGGCCCGATGTTTTCATGCAGGTAGAACAGGTTATAGTGCCGCTCGGGGTCCGTATGCCGGGCGAGCGAGGCGACCATAGCAGCGGTCTGCGGCAGATAGGCCCTGTCGGAGGTGAAGGCCACGTTCACCTCGGTCTCCCCATTGAAACGGTCGCCACGCGCGTAGGGGATAACCAGGCTGCGTGACAGGTTCAGGATGTTGACCCGCCGCACGACAGTCTCAGGATTGTCGCGCAAGTACTTGCGGACAAACACCGTGAACAGCCGCTCCGAGACGAAGCCGAGGTAACGCGCGTTATAGGGGCTGACGTGGGGGCGCGGGATGTCGGCCGCGCGCAGCGCTTCCAGCAGGTTGAAGGCCCAACTGCAATAGGCGTCGATGATGTCGCGTCGCGCGTACACCATGTTTGCCAAGAGAAGCTCGCGGCCGTCCAGCACCGCGCGGAAATCCTCCAGGTATCCGGGCGACACGTCGGCGATGCGGGCCTCGACAAAGGCGAGGTCGCGGGGGTCGTGCTGGTCTCGGTAATTTTCGGCCACCGTCATCGGCATCCGATGCGCGACGGGGAGCACGAGGTCCACGCCCGGATGCGCGGCCAGCCAGTCATCGGTCTGTTGGGCATAATCCTCGAGCCGCAGGGCGTCCGGCCAGACTTCGGCGGCGGGCGAGCGGTGGTCGCCCGCAAAATCCAGAAACCGGCGGTAGTGCATCAGTCCGATATGGGTCGAGGTCGTATCGTTCTTCCACACCCAGTAAAGCGTCGTGAGCTCTGAATACGCGCCGTTGTGGGGTGACAGGGTCTCGCCGGTGTCGTCACCGATCATGCCCGGCAGGGGGGCGTCGGCCAGCGCCCGACCCGCATGGATGGGCGTGATCGACGCGCTCGTAACCACGGGCGCGGGGGCGTGATGCGCCGTGTAGATCGTGGCCTTCATCTACGGCTCCCGGCAGGCTCGCGCCTGTCTACACGCGCCCGGATCGACGCGAAAGTCTCAGCCCGCCGGATTGGCCGCATCCCGGCTGTTCGCGGACTTGCGCATCAGGGCAATGAGCAGACGCTGCTCGTCATAGGACAGGCCATGCAGGATTTCGTTCTGAAGGATGCGGACCTGCGGGCGGGCGCGGTCGAGCAGTACGACGCCATTCTGCGTAAGCCTGAGTGCCTTGGCCCGCCGGTCGGTCAGCGAAGGACGGCGGTCGATCATCAGCTTGGCCACAAGCCGGTCGACCACCCCGCCGATCGTCACCTTGTCATAGGCAATCGTCGCCGCCAGCCGCGCCTGATCGATCCCGGGCATCTCGGCCAGCGCTTCAAGCGTGGCGAATTGCACGGGCGTGAGGTCGAGCCCGATCTCGGCCATCCTCTCGCGAAACAAGGCCGTGGAGACCTGGTTCATCCGGCGAATGAGGTGTCCGGGCATGTCGAGGAAATCCGGGCGGGCGTCGGTCATGGGCACAGGCTAGCCGGTGGGCCGTGGATTTGACAAGTATGCGTATCATCCGCATGAAGTCACGCAGTGCGGCTGCACGGCTTGCAAAGGAGAGCGCCATGACAGACCTCTTGTTCGACCTGCCCGAAACCCCGAGCATAGTGGTGCGCGGCGAAACGGCTCGTTACCCGGTGCGCCGCGTTTTCTGTGTGGGCCGCAACTATGAAGCGCACGCGACGGAGATGGGGAACGTGGTCGACCGCGAGGCGCCTTTCTACTTCACGAAGTCGCCCGCGCACCTGATACACAGTGGTGCGACGCTGCCGTATCCGCCGGGCACCGAGAACCTGCACCACGAGATGGAGCTTTTCTTCACCATCGGAAGTCCGGTCCATCACGCATCGAAAGAGGAAGCAGTGGGCGCGATCCACGCCTACGGCGCGGCGCTCGACATGACCCGGCGCGACCTGCAGGACACGGCGAAGGACAAACGGCGTCCGTGGGATCTGAGCAAGGATTTCGAGGGCAGCGTGGTCGTGGGCCCGCTCACCCCGGCAAGTGATGTGGGTGAGATCGGACCGCAGCGCATCTCGCTCGCCGTGAACGGTGAGACCCGGCAGGATGCGACCCTGTCGCTCCTGATCCATTCCTGCACCGACATCGTGACGCACCTGTCGCGCTTCTACCATCTCGCGCCGGGTGACGTGATCCTGACGGGAACCCCCGCCGGGGTCGGCGCGGTGGGGCCGGGGGACCGGTTGTCGGGCACCATTGACGGGCTCGCGCCGGTTGAGCTCACCATCGGTCCCGCGGACTAGTCTCAGGCCTTTTTCTTGCGGCCCTTGCCCTTCTTGGTGGCCTTTTCGGCGATAAGCTCGACGGCCATTTCCATCGTCACGTCTTCGGGCTTGGTGTCCTTGGGCAAGGTCGCGTTGACCTTGGCCCATTTAACGTACGGCCCATAGCGCCCGTCCATTACGTTGACCGGCCCGCCCTCTTCGGGATGCTCGCCAAGCTCCTTGAGCGCCTTGGCCGCGCCGGCCCGCCCGCGCCCAGGATTGGCGCGTTTCTCGGCCAGGAGCTCGACCGCCCGGTTCATGCCGATCTCGAACACGTCGTCCGGGTCCTTGAGGTTGGCATAGGTCGGTTTGGGCGCGTCGGGAAGCTGGTGCATCACATAGGGGCCATAACGACCGAAGTTCGACTTGATCTCGCCGCCCTCGGGATGGGTGCCGACAAGACGCGGCAGGCTGAGAAGCGTGAGCGCCTTTTCAAGGTCCATGTCGTCCGTCGACCAGCCTTTGGGCAGGCTTGCCCGGTCGGGTTTCTTGTTGTCCTCGGTCACTTCGCCGCGCTGAACATAGGGGCCGAAACGGCCCGAACGCAGGCTGATTTCCTCGCCGTTCTCGTCTTCGCCCAGCACCCGGTCGCCCTGCGTTTCCTCGCCGCCGCCGATGGGGCGGGTATAGCGACATTCCGGGTAGTTGGAGCAGCCGATGAAACCGCCTGAGCGCGAGGTCTTCAGATGCAGATCGCCATTGCCGCACAGCGGGCATTTGCGCGGGTCCGACCCGTCCTCGCGCGGCGGATAGAGCTGCGGGGCCAGCGCCGCGTCGAGTTTGTCGAGTACTTCCGAGATGCGCAGTTCGCTCGTCTCGGCGATGGCGGCCGAGAAGTCGCGCCAGAACTGGGCGAGCAGCTTCTTGTAGTCCTGGTTGCCCGCCGAAACCTCGTCCAGCTCTTCTTCGAGCTGAGCGGTGAATTCGTAGCCCACGTAGCGGCGGAAGAAGTTGAGCAGGAAGATCGTGACGATCCGCCCCTTGTCCTCGGGAAAGAGCCGGTTCTTGTCCTTGCGAACGTATTCCCGGTCCTGAATCGTCGTGACGATCGAGGCATAGGTGGAGGGGCGCCCGATCCCGAGCTCCTCCATCTTCTTGACCAGCGTCGCCTCGGTGTAGCGCGGCGGGGGCTGGGTGAAATGCTGTTCAGGCGTGACGTTTTCCTTGGCCGTTGCATCGCCCTGCGAGAGCTGCGGCAGGCGGCCGTCGTCGTCATCCTCAAGCACGTCGTCGTCGCGCCCTTCCTCGTAGACCTTGAGGAAGCCGTCGAAGAGCACGACCTGCCCGGTGGCCCGCAGACCGACCTGACCGTCCTGCGATCCGACCTCGACCGTCGTGCGCTCGAGCTTCGCGCCCTCCATCTGGCAGGCGAGCGTGCGCTTCCAGATCAGGTCGTAAAGCTTGCGCTGATCCGGCTCCAGTTTCGGCAACTGGCCCGCATCGACGCTCATGTCCGTGGGGCGGATACATTCGTGCGCTTCCTGCGCGTTCTTCGCCTTGTTCTTGTAGACCCGCGGCTCTTTCGGCACATATTCGGCGCCGTAGCGGGAGGCGATTTCCTCGCGCGCGGCGGTCATCGCCTCGGGCGCCATGTCGATCCCGTCGGTCCGCATGTAGGTGATGTAGCCCGCTTCATAGAGACGCTGGGCGGTCGACATCGTCTGGCGCGCGCCGAAGCCGAACTTGCGGCTGGCTTCCTGCTGCAAAGTCGAAGTCATGAAGGGGGCCGAAGGGTTGCGGCTGCCCGGCTTGGCCTCAACCGAGGTAACCGCGAGGTCGCGTTTCTCGACGGCGGCGACCGCCAGAGCGGCAGCCTCTTCATTCTCAAGGTCGTAACGGTCGAGCTTCTTGCCGGCGTAGTTCACCAAACGCGCCTCGAACGACTGGCCACGCGGCGAGGTGAGCAGGGCCTTCACGCTCCAGTATTCGCGCGCCTTGAACGCCTCGATCTCCATTTCCCGCTCGACGATGAGCCGGAGGCAGACCGATTGAACCCGGCCTGCCGAGCGCGCGCCCGGAAGCTTGCGCCAGAGAACCGGCGACAGGTTGAAGCCCACGAGATAGTCGAGTGCGCGCCGGGCGAGGTAGGCTTCTACAAGGTCGCCGTCCACGTCGCGCGGGTTCTGCATCGCTTCGGTCACGGCGCTCTTGGTGATCGCGTTGAAGACGACACGGCTGACGGCCGTGTCCTTCTTGATCGCCTTGCGCTTGCGCAGCGTCTCTTCAAGGTGCCACGAAATCGCCTCACCCTCGCGGTCGGGGTCGGTCGCGAGGATCAGGGTGTTGTCGTCCTTGAGCGCGTCGGCGATCGCCTTGACGTGTTTGCGGCTATCCGCGCCGACCTCCCATTTCATCTCGAAATCGTGCTCGGTATCGACCGAGCCGTCTTTCGGGGGCAGGTCACGCACATGCCCGTAGGAGGCGAGAACCGTGTAGTCCTTTCCCAGATACTTGTTGATTGTCTTGGCCTTGGCAGGGCTCTCAACGACGACGACTGGCATCGATTTCCTCGCGACTCGGATAAGGGGCGTCTGGGGGGGTTAGATGGGTCGCGGTCGCAGGGGTTGTCAATGGCACGCCGGATCACGCCTTGTCGGGCGCTTCAGCCCAACGGGTCAGGCGCGGCGCGAAATCATGCCGCCCGGCGCCCGTTGAATCTGCCCCTCGAGTTCGAGATCGGTAAGCTCGGAAGCAACCGTGCCGGTGGGCAGCGCGAGGTCGCGCACAAGCTGGTCTTCGGACACCGGGCTGGGTCCGAGCCGGTCGAGGATCTGCTGATGCAGTGCCGCCGTTTCCGAAAGCGTGCGGGTCTCGGGCGGGGCAGGGGGGATGTCCACCGGAGGCGCGCCCACGAAGGGTTCGCATACCACTTCGGCCGGAATGTCCGGCTCGGCGCGGGGGGCGGCGACAGCTTCGGCATCCAGCGCGTCGAGCATGTCCCGTGCGCCGCGAAGGAGCGTGGCCCCGTCTCGGATCAACCGGTTACACCCGCTGGCCCGCGCATCGAAGGGGTGGCCGGGGACCGCGAACACCTCGCGCCCCTGTTCGAGCGCCATTTCGGCGGTGATAAGAGAGCCGGACTTTGCGGCCGCTTCCACCACCACCACGGCCCGCGACAGGCCCGAGATGATGCGGTTGCGGCGCGGGAAATGCCGGGCTTGCGGGGTGAGTGACATGGGCGCTTCCGACAGGCGCAGCCCGTCTCGTCCGATTTCCTCGCCCAGGACGGCATTCTCTGACGGGTAGATGACGTCGACACCGCCGGCCATGACGGCGATGGTCCCGGTCGCGAGCGCGGCCGCATGGGCTGCCGTGTCCACGCCGCGTGCCAGTCCGGAGGTCACGACCATCCCGGCCTCCCCCAAGTCAGCGGCGAGTTTGCGCGCCATACGGGTGCCGAGTGACGAGGCATTGCGCGCGCCGACCAGTCCGACCGACGGCCGGGCGAGCAGGCCGATGTCTCCGATAGCCCAAAGAATCGGTGGGGGATCCGGAATGTCCGTGAGCATTGCGGGATAGTCCGGCGCCCCGAAACACAGCATCCGCGCGCCGCATTTCTGGGCCCAGTCGAGCTCTTTCTCGACGATGGGAAGGGGGCAGACCTGATACTCAGTCACGCCCGCAGCCTTGGCCACATCCGGCAGCACCTCAAGCGCGGCTTCTGCCGATCCGTGTTCGCCCATGAGGCGGAAGAATGTGGTCACGCCCACGCGGCGTGAGCGCAAGAGGCGGAGCCAGGCCACCCGATCTTCCGTGCTTTGGGGTGGGGTGAGGGGGTGGTTGGAAGGGAATAAATCCACGGGGCTACCTGATTCCGTCTCTTGCCCGTTTACCATGCGACTCAAATGGTTAACGGGCCGTTACCAACGGAATAACCCATGCAGCGGCGAAGCTTATGGGGCGTTTGTCCGCCAGTCGGCGCGCGGGCTTTGCCGCGCGCCGTGGTCTTACGACTGACTTCCGCCCACGGTCAGCCCGCCGATCATCAAGGTCGGTTGGCCGACGCCAACCGGCACCCACTGGCCGGCCTTGCCGCAGTTACCGATACCGGGGTCGAGCGCCATGTCGTTGCCGACCGCGCGGACCTGCTTCATCGCCTTGGGTCCGTCGCCGATCAGTGTCGCGCCCTTCACCGGCGCACCGATCTTGCCGTTCTTCACACGGTAGGCCTCGGTGCAGGAAAAGACGAATTTGCCGTTCGTTATGTCGACCTGTCCGCCGCCGAAGCCGACGGCGTAGATCCCGTCCTTGAGGTCGGCCACGATTTCGCCGGGTGTGGCGTCGCCGCCCTCCATGATCGTGTTGGTCATGCGCGGCATCGGCGCATGGGCGTAGCTCTCGCGCCGTCCGTTGCCCGTCGCCTCGACCCCCATGAGGCGCGCGTTCTGGCGGTCCTGCATGTAGCCGACGAGCACCCCGTCCTCGATCAGCACCGTGCGCGAGGAGGGCGTGCCCTCGTCATCAATGGTGAGCGAGCCGCGCCGGTCCGCGATGGTCCCGTCGTCCACGACGGTGACGCCCTTGGCTGCGACCTGCTGGCCGACGAGGCCCGAGAAGGCGCTCGACCCCTTGCGGTTGAAGTCGCCCTCGAGCCCGTGCCCGACCGCCTCATGCAGCAGGATGCCGGGCCAGCCGTTTCCGAGCACCACATCCATCTGGCCCGCCGGCGCCGCCTCGGCCTCGAGGTTGACGAGCGCGATGCGCAGAGCCTCGTCCACGCTGGCCTTCCAGTGATCCGCCTCGATCAGCGGCGTGAGGCTTGCGCGACCGCCGCCGCCGTGGCTGCCGCTCTCGCGCCGCCCGTCCTTCTCGACGATGACCGAGACGTTCACGCGGGTCATGGGCCGGGTGTCCGAGACGAGGGTGCCGTCCGGGCGCAGGATGTGGACTTCCTGCAGACTCGCCGCAATCGTGGCGGACACCTGAACCACACGTTTGTCGCGGCCACGGGCGTATGCGTCAATTTCGCGCAGGGTTTCGACCTTCACCGGGAACTCGGCGTCGGTCATCGGATCGTTGTCCGTATATAACTTGTGATTGGTGCGCGCCGGCGTTGCGGCCAGCGTCCCGCCGCCTTCGGCCACCGCGAGGCGCGCGGTCTCGCAGGCGCGGATGAGCGAGGCTTCCGAGATGTCGGTGGAATGGGCGTATCCCGCCGTCTCGCCGCGTACAGCCCTGAGACCAAAGCCTTCCGAGGCATCATAGCTTGCATTGCGCAGCCGCCCGTCGTCGAAGACGAGCGCTTCTGACCGGCGTCGTTCGAGGAAAAGCTCCCCGTCGTCGGCGCCGTCCGTGGCTGCGCGCAGGCTCTTGAGTGCGCGCTCCTGGTCGAGCTGGTTGTCGAACGGGCGGAAGGGGGATTGGTCGGTCATGATGTCCTTTTCTGCCTGCTATGATCTGCATCAAAAGCATGCGAGATGAAGCATGTGTGCGGCTGAATGTAGCAGGATTTATCTTGTTCCTAGCCCCCTAATATGGTTTTAGACGCCCGGGAGACAACGGGATTCCCACGCACGGTGTGGTGAATACGGATGTGTGGCGCGAACCCCGCGTCGAGACAGGATGATAGGGAAGCAAAGAATGACGAAGACCCTGCGGCCTCTGGCCCTTCTGGCGGCAACTTTCTCGGGCGCAGCGGCCTGGGCTCAGGACGTGTCCCAAGAGCTCGAAGTGATCGGCGCGCCGACCGCCCGCGGCACCGGGTTTCAGCCGGCTGCCACCGACATCGCGCGGGCCACGTTCAGCCTCGACACCATGCTTCTCTACATCATCATCGCCATTTCGGTCTTCGTCGCGGCGCTGATCATCTGGGTGATCCTTCGCTACAACCGCGCGGCCAACAAGACGCCCGGGACCTTTACCCACAACACGGGTGTTGAGATCGCATGGACGCTGATCCCGATCGTCATTCTCGTCTTCATCGGCGCTCAGTCGCTCCCGGTTCTGTTCAAGCAGCAGGAAATCCCGGAAGGCGACGTGGTCATCAAGGCGACTGGCTACCAGTGGTACTGGGGCTACGAATACGTTGACGAAGAGTTCGGGTTCGACAGCTTCATGTTGGGTCGCGACGAGCTGGGCGAATATGGTTACGACGATGATCTCTATCGCCTCGCTACCGATACCGCCGTTGTGGTTCCGACCGGCAAGAAGATCGTCGTGCAGGTGACCGGCGCGGACGTGATCCACGCTTGGACCGTGCCTGCCTTCGGCGTGAAACAGGACGCGGTGCCGGGTCGCCTTGCCGAGCTTTGGTTCACCGTCGACGAGGGGATGGAAGGCATCTACTTCGGCCAGTGTTCGGAGCTTTGCGGCAAGGACCACGCCTTCATGCCGATCACGGTCAAGGCCGTGAGCCAGGAGGCGTACGACGCCTGGCTGGAAGAGGCGCGCGCGGAATACGCGGGCATCCCGGCCAAGGTGCAGGTGGCTTCGGCCGAGTGAACGGACCGGGGGGCCGCCGCAACGCGGCCCCGCGTAATCCGACCCCAAGGGGCTCTGGCCTCCGAGGTGATGAAACATGAGCGACACGACCATTCTTGATCAGGACCGCGACGCAGGCTTCGGCGACTACTTCGCCCTTCTGAAGCCGCGCGTGATGTCGCTCGTCGTGTTCACGGCCTTCGTCGGCCTGCTCGTCGCGCCCGGCGCGATCAATCCCTTCGTCGGGCTCTGCGCGATCCTGTTCATTGCCGTGGGCGGCGGTGCCTCCGGCGCGCTCAACATGTGGTGGGACGCGGATATCGACGCCAAGATGCGCCGCACGGTGAAGCGCCCCATTCCCGCTGGCAAGATCGAGCCGGGCGAGGCGCTGGGCCTCGGCATCGCGCTCACCGGCTTCTCGGTCATCATGCTGTTCCTCGCGACCAACTGGGTCGCCGGCGCGCTTCTGGCCTTCACGATCTTCTTCTACGTCGTGATCTACACGATGTGGCTCAAGCGTTGGACGCCGCAGAACATCGTCATCGGCGGGGCCGCAGGTGCCTTCCCCCCGATGATCGGATGGGCCGCCGTCACCGGCGATATCGCGCTCGAGTCGATCCTGATGTTCGCTCTGACTTTCGCGTGGACGCCGCCGCACTTCTGGTCGCTCGCGCTCTTCGTGAAAAGCGACTACAAGGATGCCGACGTGCCGATGCTGACCGTCACCCACGGTCGCCGGGTCACGCGCAACCATATCCTCGTCTACACCTTCGCGCTCGCCGCCGTGGCGATCGGCCTGGGTCTGACCTCCATCGGCGGGCCCGCCTACATGGCCGTGGCGGTCGTCATGAACCTTTGGTTCATCAAGGGTGCGATCGACATCTGGCGCCGGACCGATGCCGACAGCGAAGCGGACAGCCACCTCGTCGAGCGCAAGTTCTTCAAGTTTTCGCTGCTCTACCTCTTCGTCCATTTCGGGATGCTGTTGGTGGAGACATCGCTGACGCCCTTCGGGCTGGGAGGCTGGTCATGACCCAGATTCGCGCAACGCACGAAATTCACGGACGCCGGCTGTCCCGCAATATCGGCCTGGGTATTGTGCTCGTGGCCTTTGTCGGCATCGTATACGGCCTCACCATTGCCAAGGTCGGCACGGACCCCAATGACGATCTGGGCGCGCCCTGGGCGCAGGCTCAGGACAAGGCGGCGAAATGAGCGAACGGTCGACAACCAAATCAGCCCTGATGCTGGTGGGCGTCGTCGTGTTCATGGGTGGCATGGCGTGGGCGGCGGTGCCGTTCTACGACTGGTTCTGCCGCGTGACCGGCTTCGGCGGAACGACCGCCGCCGCGGACGCGGGATCGGACGTGGTGCTGGACAAGACGATCAAGGTCCGTTTCGACGGCTCCGTCGAGCGCGACTTCCCGTGGGAGTTCAAGCCGGCGCAGCGCCAGATGGAAGTGAAACTCGGGGAGACGGGGCTTGCCTTCTATGAGGCGACGAACACCTCCGACCGCCCGATCGCGGGCACGGCGAGCTACAATGTCGCCCCCTATTCGGCTGGCGGCTACTTCACCAAGATCGATTGCTTCTGCTTCGAACTGCAGGTGCTCGAACCCGGCGAAACGGTGATGATGCCCGTCACTTTCTACGTCGATCCCGAAATTACCCAGGACCGTGACGCCAAGTTTGCCAAGGTCATCACGCTCTCGTATACCTTCCACGAAACAGATCTGCCCGAGGAATACGCCGCGCTGGACGCGGATGTATCGGGACAGGCGGATCAGAACTAACCCAGGGACGCAAAAGATGGCCCACGCCAAGAACCACGACTACCACATCCTGCCTCCGTCGATTAACCCGCTCCTCGCGGCGGTCGGCGCTTTCGTCATGCTCTTCGGGGCGGTGAAATGGATGCATGACAGCGGCCCGTGGATCTTCCTCGCCGGCCTTCTCGTCGTGCTCTACACCATGTTCACCTGGTGGTCCGACGTGGTCGAAGAGGGCCAGACGGGCGATCACACACCGGTCGTGCGTATCGGGCTGAAGTACGGCTTCATCCTGTTCATCATGTCCGAGATCATGTTCTTCGTGGTGTGGTTCTGGAACTTCTTCAAGCACGCCATGTACCCGATGGGCCCCGAAAGCCCGGCCGTTGATGGCGTCTGGCCGCCGGCAGGGATCGAGACGTTCGACCCCTGGCACCTGCCGCTCATCAACACGCTGATCCTGCTCCTGTCCGGCGCGGCGGCGACCTGGGCGCACCACGCCCTCGTGCATGAGAACAACCGCAAGGACGTGAAGACCGGCCTGATCCTCGCGATCCTGCTGGGCATCCTCTTCACCTTCTTCCAGGCCTACGAATACAGCCACGCCGCCTTCGGCCTGTCGGGCAACATCTATGGCGCGACCTTCTTCATGGCGACGGGTTTCCACGGCTTCCACGTCATCATCGGGACGATCTTCCTCTTTGTCTGCCTGATGCGCATCTACGCGGGCCACTTCACGCAGGACCATCACGTCGGCTTCGAGGCCGCCGCGTGGTACTGGCACTTCGTGGACGTCGTCTGGCTCTTCCTGTTCTGCGCCGTCTACATCTGGGGCGGCTGACAACAGCGACAGATCGAATTCGGACGGGCGGGGGTGACCTCGCCCGTTTCACGTTCGGGGGTGTCTCCCACCGCCAGACAACACGCTCTGGAGGCCCCCGAACGCCGGTGCTAAGGGAAACCCATGCTGAAACAGGTCATCACCGCCATCCTGCTGATCGCCGGCCTCGCGTCCTTCGTGTCGCTTGGTGTCTGGCAACTCCAGCGGCTCGAGTGGAAACAGGGCGTGCTGGACGAGATCGAAGCGCAGATCGCCGGAGAGGCGGGGCCGCTGCCCTCAGACCCCGATCCCGAAACGGACCGCTATCGACCCGTGGCCGTCACCGGCACGATGGGGGACGATGAAATCCACGTCCTCGTCTCCTCGCGGGACTTCGGCGCGGGCTTTCGCATCATCGCGCCGTTTACGACCGAAACGGGCCGCCGCATCCTCGTCGACCGGGGGTTCGTGCCGACCGAAATGAAGACCGCCGCGCGTACGACCGGGCCGATGGAGGTGGAGGGGAATCTGCATTGGCCCGAGGAGCGTGACAGCTTCACCCCGGACGACGATCCGGACGGCAACTGGTGGTACGCCCGCGACGTGGACAAGATCGCCGGGGCGCTCGGCACCGACCCCGTGCTCGTCATCGCGCGCAGCCAGACGGACCCCGACGTCTTACCCCTCCCGGTCACGACCGAAGGCATCCCGAACGACCATCTGGAATACGCGATGACATGGTTTCTCATGGCCGTGACCTGGGTGGTGATGACAGGGTTCGCACTTTGGCGTATACGGCGGCGGAACGAGAAACGGGTGGCCGGGACGTGACGCGCAAGAGCGTCGTTTCGCACCGGAACCAAGCCGGAAACCGCGCCAGTTTGAGGAGCGCGACACCGGCCCGGACCGCCTGCAAGGACGAGGACACGAGCACATGAAATACGTCTCGACACGCGGGAGCGCTCCCACGCTCAGCTTCGAGGAAGCCATGCTGACCGGGCTCGCCCGTGACGGCGGCCTGTATGTTCCCGAGTCCGTGCCGACCATGACCACCGAAGAGATCGCGGCTCTCGCAGGTCGATCCTATGAAGACGTGGCCTTCACGGTCATGAAGCCTTTCATCGGCGACAGCTTCTCGGACAACCAGCTCCGCGCCCGCATCCGCCACGCCTACGCGGGTTTCGGCCACGCGGCCCGCGCGCCGCTGGTGCAACTCGGTCCCAATCACTTCCTGCTGGAGCTGTTCCACGGTCCGACGCTGGCGTTCAAGGATTTCGCCATGCAGCTTATCGGCCAGCTCTTTCAGGCGGCGCTGGAGCGGCGGGGCGAAAAGATCACCATCGTGGGAGCGACGAGCGGCGACACCGGCTCGGCGGCGATCGAGGCGTTCCGGGGGCTCGACAATGTCGACGTCTTTATCCTCTTCCCCGATGGCCGGGTGTCCGATGTGCAGCGGCGGCAGATGACCACCCCGTCCGAGGGCAACGTCCACGCGCTCGCGCTGGCGGGCGATTTCGACGATTGCCAGGCCCGGCTCAAGGACATGTTCAACCATTTCGAGTTCCGCGACGCCGTGGGGCTCGCCGGTGTGAATTCGATCAACTGGGCGCGGGTGCTGGCGCAGGTCGTCTACTACTTCACCTCCGCCGTGGCGCTGGGCGCACCGCACCGCGAGGTGAGCTTCACCGTGCCCACGGGCAATTTCGGTGACGTGTTCGCGGGTTACATCGCGCGTCAGATGGGCCTGCCCATCCGCGACCTCGTGATCGCGACGAACCAGAACGACATCCTGCACCGGACGCTGGAAACAGGCTCCTACACCAAGGAAACCGTGCTGCCCTCGGTCAGCCCCTCGATGGACATTCAGGTGTCGTCCAACTTCGAACGTGTGCTGTTCGACGCCTACGGTCGCGACGGCGCGGTCGTAGCCGACCAGATGGCCGACCTCGCGGGCGATGGCTTTACCATCAGTCAGGGTGCCATCGACTTCCTGCGCGGTCAGTTCAAGTCGGGCCGCGCATCTGAGGAAGAAACGCTTGCCACGATCCAGTCCACATGGGACGCGACGGGCGAAGTCATCTGCCCCCACACCGCCGTCGGCGTGAAGGTCGCGAACGAGCACCAGTCGGATGTGCCGATGATCACGCTTGCCACGGCCCATCCGGCCAAGTTCCCCGCAGCGGTCAAGGAGGCTTCCGGCCGTGATGCCCATCTCCCCCCGCGCATGTCGGACCTGTTCGACCGCGAGGAACGGGTGCGCAAGGTGCCCAACGACCTCACCGCGCTCGAAACCCTGATTTACAACGAGCGCCGCACATGACCATTCGTTTCGACACCCTGTCCAACGGCTTTCGCGTCGTGACCGAACACATGCCCGGGATCGAAAGTGCGAGCCTCGGCGTCTGGATCACGGCTGGCGGCCGGCATGAGCGGCTGGAACAGAACGGTATCGCACATTTCCTGGAACACATGGCGTTCAAAGGGACCAAGCGGCGCACGACGCTCCAGATCGCCGAAGAGATCGAAGACGTGGGCGGCTACCTGAATGCCTATACCGGGCGCGAGGTGACGGCCTATTACGCGCGGGTCCTGCGCGAGGATGTGGCGCTGGCCGTTGACGTGATCTCCGACATCCTGATGAACCCGGTTTTCGACCCGGACGAAATCGAGGTGGAGCGCGGCGTGATCCTTCAGGAAATCGGGCAGGCGCTCGACACGCCCGACGACGTGATCTTCGACTGGTTGCAGGAAGCGGCCTATCCGGAGCAGGCCATCGGTCGTCCCATCCTCGGCCCCGCCGAACGGGTGCAGGGCTTTGCGCGCGGCGATCTCGCCGGGTTCGTGGATGAGCACTATGGCCCCGACCGCATGATCCTCGCCGCTGCTGGCGCGGTGGACCATGACGAAATCATGCGACTCGCAGAAAAGGCCTTCGGCGGCCTCAACCGCCCGTCGTCCAGCGTGATCCAACCTGCCGGCTTCGTCGGCGGCGAGCGGCGCGAACTCAAGCACCTCGAACAGGTACATTTCACGCTCGCGCTGGAGGGGCCGGGCTACCTGGACGATACGATCTATACTGCGCAGGTGTATGCCAACGCGCTCGGCGGTGGCATGTCCTCGCGCCTCTTTCAGGAAGCGCGGGAGAAGCGGGGCCTGTGCTACACGATCTTTTCGCAGGCGGGCGCGTGGTCGGACACCGGCCTCATCACGATCTACGCCGGCACCTCGGCGGGCGAGATCGCGGGACTTGCGGAGCTGACCATCGACGAGCTGCGCCGCGCGGCCACCGACATGACCGTGGCCGAAGTCGACAGGGCGCGCGCGCAGTTGCGTGCCGGGATGCTCATGGGTATGGAATCGGCCTCGTCCCGTGCCGAACGGCTGGCCCGGCAGGTGGCGATCTGGAACCGTGTCGTGCCTGTCGAGGAAACCCTCGCGCGGCTCGACTCCGTCACGACCGAGGACGTGCGCGGCCTCGGCACCCGGATCGCTACGAACCCGCGCGCCGCGCTCGCGCTCTATGGCCCTGCCGAAACTGCACCGACGCTGTCCGCACTGACCGACAGGCTCGCCGCGTGATGCTCCGGCGGCCGAAAAAGGTCCGGATCGATACCGAGCGGCTGACCCTTCGCCCGCTCAACCACGGCGATTTCCACGCATGGACCGAGCTTCGCGCCTCCAGCCGCGCGTTTCTCACGCCGTGGGAGCCGACCTGGACTGCCGACCACCTGACGCGCAAGGGCTTCACGAACCGGGTCTATTGGGTGAATCGCTCGGTCTCTCAAGGCTCGGCCCTGCCGCTCCTCATCATCCGCCGCCACGACAATGTGCTGCTCGGCGCGATCACGGTGGACAACGTGCGGCGCGGCCCGGCCCAGTCGGCCACCTGCGGATACTGGGTCGGCGAACCTTTCGCTCGGCAGGGTTACATGCGTGAGGCGCTCGACGCCGTGGTGAACCACGCCTTCACCGAGATGGACCTTTCGCGGCTCGAGGCGGGCTGCCTGCCGGAAAACACCGCCTCGCGCGGGGTGCTGGAGAAATGCGGCTTCAAATACGAAGGCGTGGCGCAGAGCTACCTCCAGATCAACGGACGTTGGCGCAACCACGTCCTGTATGCCGCGCTCCGTGCCGACCGGCGGGGGCGGACGGACGCGGGCTGACCAACAGCTTTCTTCAAGTTGACGCCGGCGACGCAGGACCGCTCATGTTCTGCGGCCAGACGCTCGACAAGCTCGTGCGCCATGTGCCGGGTCAACGCTGACCAAGGTCAGGCACGCCCTCACACGGAGTTGAGGCGACAGGCCCGTGATCCATGGCAGGATGCGGGCCATGTCCATGATCCGCCTTGCCGCCGCCCTGACCCTCACCGCCACGCCACTCGCCGCGCAGGAGCGCATCGAGTCCCATTGTCACGCGCTCGCGCAGAACATGGCGGCCCCCTATGTCCAGCTTGCCTCCTACACCGACCCGGTGCCGGCCGAGAGTGTGCGCATTTCCTATGTCGGCCATGCCTCGTTCCTGATCCAGACCGAGGGCGGGCTCGCCTTCATCACCGATTACACGGGCGATCAGGGCGGGGCCGACCTGATCCCGGACGTGGTGACGATGAACAACGCCCATATCAGCCACTTCACATGGTCGCCCGACCCGGACATCCCGAACGTGTTACAGGGCTGGGCGGATGGCGACGGCCAGCGAAACCACGAACTCGACCTTGGTGAGGCGCTGATCCGCAACATCCATACCGACATTCGTGGCTATGAAAGTCTTGTCGAAGATGGAAATTCAATTTTCGTGTTCGAGGTGGCCGGCCTGTGCATTGGGCATCTGGGCCACCTCCACCACGTTCCCGACGCGGGCCAGTATGCCGAGATCGGGCGGCTGGACGTGGTGATGGCGGCCGTGGACGGGGGCGTTTCGCTCGACACGCAGAGCATGATCCGCGTGATGGAGCGGCTGCGTGCCCGCGTGGTCATTCCGATGCACTGGTTCGGGCGCTACACGCTCGACCGGTTCCTTGGCGGGATGCGCGACGGGGACTTCGACGTGGTCGATGCGGGGATCGGAGAGATCACGCTGTCGATGGACACGCTGCCGGGACGACCAACGGTGATGGTGCTTCAACCGGGCATGCTCGACTGACTTGCCCCGCGCCCGTTTGGGTGCCATCCAGTTTCCATGAGCGATCTCAATCCTGCCGATGCGGCTTTCGAGGCCCGCCTGCGCGACGCGCTGCCCGAGGCCGCGTTCCGCCCCCTGACACCTGCTTATCTGGAAGAACCGCGCGGGCTGTTTCAAGGCGGCGAGGGCCTGCTGGTCGCGCCGGGATCGACCGAAGACGTGGCGAAGGTCGTTCGCGCGGCCCTCAAGGCGCGGGTTGCCGTGGTGCCCTATGGCGGCGGGACCGGGCTCGTCGGCGGTCAGATCATGGCCGAGGGGCCGCGCCCGGTGATCCTGTCGCTCGAACGCATGACGCAGGTGCGCGGCGTTTATCCGACTGAAAACGTGGTGATCGCGGAAGCGGGCGTGATCTTGGCGGACTTGCAATCGGCGGCCGAAGCCGAGGACCGGCTGTTCCCAATGTCGCTGGCCTCGGAAGGCTCCGCGCGGCTGGGTGGTATCCTCTCCACCAATGCAGGCGGCGTGAACGTCCTGCGTTACGGGAACACGCGCGAGCTATGCCTCGGGCTGGAGGCCGTGCTGCCGGACGGCACGATCTGGCACGGGTTGAAGCGGCTCAGGAAAGACAACACCGGCTACGACCTGCGCGGGATTCTCGTGGGGGCCGAAGGCACGCTGGGCATCATCACGGCGGCGTCGATGCGGCTTTTCCCTCGCCCCGCCCGCACAGGGACCGCACTCATTGCAGTTGAAAGCCCGGCGGCGGCGCTGGAGCTACTGGCGCTCGCAGGCGCGCGGATCGGGCCGGGGATCAGCGCGTTCGAGCTGGTGTCGGGGCAGGGGCCGCGATTCCTCGTCGAAACCGATTGCCCGGCGCGGTGCCCGATGGACCCGGTGCCGGACTGGTCGGTGCTGATCGACCTCGGCCTTGGTGCTGAGGACGATCCCGACGCCGCCCTCACGGGGCTCTTCGAGGCGGCGCTCGAAGCAAGCCTTGCCCACGACGGCGTTATCGCGAGCAGCGAAACGCAGAGGGCCGAACTGTGGCAGATGCGTGAGGAAATCCCCGAAGCGAACCGGCGGATCGGCTCCGTTTCTTCCCATGACATTTCGCTGCCCCTGTCCGAAATCCCCGCGTTTCTGGAACATGCGGGGGCCGCGGTGGCCGCGCTTGGGAATTTCCGGATCAACGTGTTCGGCCACTTGGGCGACGGCAACCTGCACTACAATATCTTCCCGCCCAAGGGCGTGGCGCGCGACAGCCTGCGCGACAAGCGCGGCGCGGTCGCGGCGGTGGTCTATGACCTCGTGGCCGAAAAGGGGGGCTCGTTCTCGGCTGAACACGGGATCGGCCGGCTAAAGGTCGCGGACCTCGCCCGCTACGGCGATCCGGCCAAGGCTGCGGCGATGCGCGCGATCAAGGCGGCGCTGGATCCGGACGGCATCATGAACCCCGGCGTGATGCTGGAGCGGTAGCTGTTGCCAAATTGTGCGCCTGCGGCGCGCTCAGGTCTGGTGACAGGTGACACAGGCCTCACAAGGCATGGCGACCATGTGAAAGCGCCCCGCCGAGGGGGATGGCGGGGCGCTGCACGGGGGGACGTGCTGATCAAGCAGCGGTCCGTGCTCCCACGAACCAAAGTTGACGGTAGGAGCGAGTCGTTAAGAAAACGTCTACGCGCCTTCAAAGTCGCAAAGCGTATGAACGGCCATGCCCATCCCGTCGAGTTTGGCGTGGCCGCCAAGCTCCGGCAGGTCGACGATGAAAGCGCAGCCCACCACCTCGCCGCCCAACCGTTCGATAAGCTGGATGCCCGCCGCTGCCGTGCCGCCCGTGGCCAGGAGGTCGTCGACGAGCAAGACACGTTCGCCGGGCTGGATCGCGTCGTCGTGGATTTCCATCACCGCCTCGCCGTATTCGAGTTCATAGGCCTGGCTCACCGTGGCACCCGGCAATTTTCCCTTCTTGCGGATCGGTGTGAAGCCGACAGAAAGCTGGTGCGCGATGGCACCGCCGATGATGAAGCCCCGCGCCTCCAGCCCCGCGACCTTGTCGATCCGGGTGCCGGCATAGGGGTGAAGCATCTGGTCGATGCACATGCGGAAGCCACGCGGGTCGGAGAAGAGCGTGGTCACATCGCGGAACATGATCCCCTCGTGGGGGAAGTCGACGATGGTGCGGATGTAGTCCTTGACGGTTTTCATGGGGTCACTTCGTATTTTCGATCATGGAACGGCTCACCACATAAAGGAGCGTGTCGCCGGGTGCACGCTGACATTCGGTCATGGTCAGCTCGAAGATCTTGAGCCCACCGACCTCCTCGACAATATCGACAAAGCCCGTCTCGCGCGTGAAGGTGGCGTGCGACCAGAAACCCATGAGCCAGCCGACGAGTTGCTCATAGGCCATGCCTTCGCCAGAGTTGGCCGCTTCCAGCGCCCTGGCGCAATCCCATCGGCCGGCCCCCATCACGAACCCGTCGGCCTGCGCGGGCAGGGCGGAACAGAGGGAAAGGAAGGCGGCAGGGACGAGACGGCGCATGGCGGGCTCCTTCAGCGGGCATAGTGGCGTTGCAGGGCCATGATGTCTTGCGGGCCGAGCGCCGTCGAGGCATTCGTGTCCTGCGCGAAGACAGAGGTTTCGTCGTAATGCGGGTTTCGGATGTCCGTCATCAACCCCATTGCCTGTGTCAACTCTTCCAGCATGACGCTCTCATAGGCACGAATCTGGAGCGTGGTGGAGAAGATCACGGCCACCTGCCGGATGCGCCCGGTCTCGCGCTCGAACAGCACGCGGGTGGAGGCTCCGCCGAGGGGCGAGCCGTCCACGCCCTCGATCCCCGTGCCCGCGATCGGTTCACCGCGTTCGAGGTCGAAAAAGAACAGTTCGATTTCCGCTTCCGCGCCTTCGTCGACTTCGACAAGCCGCACGCCAGCTTCTGCGCCGTTCAACTCCTGTATCGCCCGTTCCAACGCTGCGAAGGCGCGCAGGCGTTTGCCACCGAGATAGGCGTCGTCCATCTGCCGGATCGCGATGCGGATCGGCCGTCCCTCCCGTTCCCACCGCACGAACGGCTTGCGGCATTCCCCGCCCGGCTCGGCCCCACAGGCGACGGCGTTGTAGAAATCGTCGTCGCTCATCGGTCCGCGCGCCTCGACGAATTCCTGTGCCAGCGCGGCCCCCGGCAGAAGCGCCGCGAAAAGCGCGGCCCGCCAGATCAAAGGACGCGGCCCGCCACTGTGGTGAGCTTCGCGACAAGATCGGGGTCGCGCTTTTCCGGGGCCGTCATGATTGCGAACTCCAGAGCCTTGTCGCAGCCGTGCGGGCAGGCTTCACGGGTCGCGCCCAGAAGCGCGGGCAGGCGGGCGATCAGGTTGCGCGCGTTCTCGGAATTTGCGCCCAGCGTGGCGATGATCTCGGCAATGTCGACCTCGCCATGGTGCGGATGCCAGCTGTCGTAATCGGTGATCATGGCGACGGAGGCATAGTCGATCTCGGCCTCGCGGGCGAGCTTGGCCTCCGGCATGTTGGTCATGCCGATCACGTCGCAGCCCCAGACCTCACGGTAGAGCTTCGATTCGGCGAGGGTCGAGAACTGTGGCCCCTCCATGCACAGGTAGGTGCCGCCGTTGTGGACGCTGACCCCGGCCTCCCGTGCCGCCGTCAGACAGGCATCGGCCAGCCGCGCGCAGATCGGGTGGGCGAGGCTCACATGGGCGACGCAGCCGGTGCCGAAGAAGCTTTTCTCTCGCGCTACGGTCCGGTCGATGAACTGGTCGAGGATCACGAAATCGCCCGGTGCCATATCCTCGCGGAACGACCCGCAGGCGGAGACCGAGATGATGTCGGTCACACCCAGCGATTTCAGCGCATGGATGTTGGCGCGATAGGGCACCGTGGTCGGAGTATGGACATGCCCGCGCCCGTGGCGGGGCAGAAAGGCCATGCGCACCCCGTCGAGCGTGCCGGTCAGCACCTGATCGGACGGGTCACCCCACGGCGTCTGGATCGTGACCCAGTCCGCGCCCTCCAAGCCCTCGATCTCGTAAAGGCCCGATCCTCCGATCACGCCGATCATGGTTTCCGCCATCCTGCCCTCCTGTCACTCGCGGCGAGTGAAGCAGCCTTACGGGGCCGAAGCAAGCGGATCGGGCCAAGCCTTGCACCCTGCGGGACAGGGTTTTGCGGGATTGCGGGTGGTCTTTTCTGCATTGCGGCGATAGGAGGGGCGCGCGAACAATCAATCCCTACATGAGGTGCCCCGTGGCCCGAGCCCTGCTGGCGCGATTTGCCAACCGCATAGAGACTCCCGACCTGCGCATCGCGCCGGGCAGCCCGCTGAACGCCGGGCGCATCCGGATCGAGCTGCTGTCGGGCCTCACCGTGGCGCTGGCCTTGGTGCCCGAAGCGGTCGCCTTCGCCTTCGTCGCGGGGGTCCATCCGCTCGTTGGCCTCTACGCGGCCTTCCTCGTGGGGCTCATCACAGCCGTCTTCGGCGGGCGTCCGGGCATGATTTCGGGGGCCACCGGCGCGCTGGCCGTGGTCATGGTCGCGCTGGTGGCGCAGCACGGGGTGGAATACCTCTTCGCCGCCGTCGTCCTTATGGGGCTGATCCAGGTCTTCGCGGGGGTCATGCATTGGGGCAAGTTCATCCGGCTCGTGCCGCATCCGGTGATGTTGGGCTTCGTCAACGGGCTCGCCATCGTGATCTTTCTCGCGCAGCTCACGCAGTTCAAGGTGCCGGGCACGATGGAGGCCACGGGGCACGGCATGGGCGGGGGCGAATGGCTCTCGGGTATGCCGCTTTACACCATGCTCGGCCTCGTGGCGCTGACGATGCTGGTGATCTGGGCGATGCCCAAGATCACGCGCGTCGTCCCCGCGCCGCTTGCCGGGATCGGAATCGTCGCCGCCGTGGTGATCGGCTTCGGCATCGACGTGCCGCGCGTCGGCGACCTTGCCACGATCAAGGGCGGCCTGCCGCCGTTTCACATCCCGATGGTGCCGTTCAATCTGGAGACGCTCCAGATCATCCTGCCCTACGCGGTAATCCTTGCGGCCATCGGTCTAATCGAAAGCCTGCTGACCCTGAACCTCGTGGGCGAGATGACCGGCCAACGTGGCGGCGCATCGCAGGAGTGTATCGCGCAGGGCGTGGCCAACACGGTGACGGGGTTCTTCGGCGGCATGGGCGGTTGCGCCATGATCGGCCAGTCGATGATCAACGTGAAATCCGGCGGGCGCACGCGGATCGCGGGCATCGCTGCGGCGCTGTTTCTGTTGTCCTTCATCCTCTTCGCCTCGCCGCTGATCGAGCAGATCCCGCTGGCCGCCCTCGTGGGTGTGATGTTCATGGTCGTCATCGGCACCTTCGCCTGGAACTCTGTCCGCATCCTGACCCGCGTGCCGCGCATGGACGCTTTCGTGATCCTTCTCGTGACGGTCGTGACGGTGATGGAAGACCTCGCGGTCGCCGTGGTCGTCGGCGTGATCGTCTCGGCGCTCGCCTATGCCTGGGGCAACGCGACGCGTATCCGGGCCAAGACCTACACGACTCCAGAAGGGGCCAAGGTCTATCAGGTCAACGGGCCGTTGTTCTTTGGCTCGTCCGACGGGTTCACGGAACTGTTCGATGTCGAGAGCGACCCGTCGCGCGTGGTCGTTGACTTCGAGGACAGCCGTGTGGTGGACCAGTCCGCCCTTCAGGCGATCGAGGCGATTGCGGGCAAGTATGAGGCGGCGGGCAAGCAACTCCAGCTGCGGCACTTGTCGCGGGATTGTCACCAGCTTCTGAAAAAGGCCGGGCACCTGATGGTCGATAGCGATGACGATCCGGACTACCAGGTCGCGGTCGATTATTCGGTGCGCACGGGGATCCTTGGCGGGCACTGATCGGCTTTTCGTCGGCCCCGTTCTTCTCTGGAATGCTAAAGACGCGGGGTCTCAGTGCAGGCCGTGACCAACGCGCCTGCATCAAAACGACAGATGCGTCCGCTTGAAGTCGCCCCGCGCCTTCAGGCCATAGCCCACCGCCCGGTCGATTGCGATATGGCTCCACCAGATCGCGCCAAGCGCGAGGATGAGCGGCGCTCCGACCCACCAGCCAAGACCGATCACGACGGCCGGCCCCGTGAAGACATGGGCGATGTTGTAGGCAACAGCGCCCACGCGTGCCCCTGCGAGATAGCCGAGCGCGCTCAGGTCCGGCGCAAGGATCAGGACCGCGAAGAGCCACCAACTCTCCCCGCTGGACGCGAACAACCCAAATCCAAGAGCGGTGAGCGCAAGGCCTTCGAGCCGCAAATGGACAATCTGGTCGCGGTCGAGCGGTTGGCGCGGTGTGGTGGTCATGGCGGTCTCCTTCATTCAGGAGAACGTTCGCATCTTCGCCTGTGAATGGAAATCCGCCAGAACTGGTGATCAGATATTCAAAAGTGACTGGCTCAATCGTCCGGCCGTGTCAGCTCAAATGCGTCGCGGATGATCGTGTAGTCCCGATAGCCGAGTCGCGAGACCATTCCGAACTTCGTGATGTCGAACTTGCCGTCCACGAGGCAATCGTCGCGGATATGCACACCGACGACCCGACCGACGACGAGGAAATTGTCCTCGCCCTCCAGCGTCACGAGCTGGCTCAGCTTGCATTCGAGCGAGGCGGGGGCGAGCGCGACGCGGGAACAGGCGATCTCGTTACAGGCGGCCTTCGTCACCTTGGCATGGGGAAACTCATCCTCGCCCGCCGAAAGCGTCTGCGAGCTTGCGTTCATGTGGTCGATGGCTTCGGCCTCCACCACGTTCACGCAGAACACGCCGGTCTGGTCGATGTTACCCAGCGAATCCTTGCCGCGCGCCCGGTCCGACTTGCCCGAGGTCGAGGCGAACATGACCTGCGGCGGCGAATAGGCCACGCCGTTGAAAAAGGAATAAGGGGCGAGGTTGTCGATGCCCCGGCTCGACCGGGTCGAAATCCAGCCGATCGGGCGGGGCGTGATGATGGCATTGAAGGGGTTGTGGGGAAGGCCGTGGCCGTCTTCTGGTCGATAAAACATGGCGGTCCTCGTCTGGTTGCCCTTTGCTACCGCGCCCGGCCGGGGATTGGAATGCGCCGGGGCGCGCGATCCGCCGGCATCCTCCCGAATTCACGAAGATATTCCCGCACCGCCGCCGCCGTCTCGGGGCTTTCACCTCCCCGCTGGTTTGGGCTATGGCGGGGAGGCAGGCCGACAGAAGGGGGCGCGCGCTGTTCAATCTGGCACCAGAAACGCCCGCCGACTGGTGGGAGGTCGAAGCACTCTACGACCTCTGTTTCGCACCGGGGCGCGAGGCGCTGTCCTCCTATCGTCTGCGCGACGACGTTGACCCCGTCGTCGGGCTGTCCACGACCGCGCGCGACGGTGACGGCATCCTCGCGGGCGCGATCCGGTTCTGGCCCGTGCATGTGGGGAGTCACGATGCGCTGCTCCTCGGTCCCGTGGCGGTCCACCCAACCCGGCAGGGCGAGGGGCTGGGCGGCCTGCTCATCAGCCACAGCCTCGACCTCGCGCGCGCACAGGGTTGGGCGCGCGCGCTTCTCGTGGGGGATGCACCCTATTACGGGCGCTTCGGGTTCGACCGACTGGAAGGTGTCGAGATGCCGCCGCCTACCAACCCGGACCGCGTACTGGGCATCGCTCTGGCACCGGAGGGCTGGTCGGGCGTGACGGGCAGGGTTCGGCGATGGACCGACCCCGGCTGACGTCAGTTGCCGGTCGCGTCACGGCGGAACAGGTAATCCATCACCGGCTCGCGCACCGACTGAATGCCCGATCCCCGCGCCTCGTCGAGCACCTGGCGCAATTCGGAGAGGTCCGTGCGCCGGATCAGGTGTTTCACCGGGCCGACCGAGGCGGGGCGCATCGACAGGCTGCGCATCCCGAGGGCCGCGAAACAGACCGCTTCGACGGGCCGCCCGGCATCCTCGCCGCAGAAAGACAGCGGTGTCCCGGCCTCTTCGCAGCGTCGGATAATCATGTCGATGATGTTCAGAAACGACGCGTTCAGTGTGTCATAGCGCCGCCGAACCCGCTCGTTTTCGCGATCTGCGGCAAAGAAGAACTGCTTGAGGTCGTTGCCGCCGATCGAGATGAAATCGGCTTCCTCATAGAACTGCCGCGGCGCGAAGGCGAGCGAGGGGGTCTCCAGCATCGCGCCCACCTCGACGTTCTTCGGCAAGACGTGACCCATCGTCTCCTCCCGCTTGAGCTCGCGGTAGAAGATCTCTTTGGCCTGCGAGAATTCCTCGTACTGGGCGACGAACGGAAACATGATCGACAGATCGCGCCCGGCGGCCGCCCGGATCAGCGCCTGGACCTGCATCCGCATCACACCGGGCTTGTCGAGCCCCACGCGGATCGCGCGCCAGCCGAGCGCGGGGTTCGGCTCCTCGGTCGGCTTCATGTAGGGCAGCACCTTGTCCGACCCGATATCGAGTGTGCGAAACACGACGCGCTTGCCACTGGCGGCGTCCAGCACCCGCGAATAAAGCGCCGCCAACTCGCCCCGGCGCGGGACGTTGGAGCGGATCAGGAACTGAAGCTCCGTGCGAAACAACCCGACGCCCTCGGCGCCGGAGCCTTCGAGCGACGGCAGATCCGCCATCAGACCCGCGTTCATCATCAACGAGACGGTTGTGCCCTCGTCGCTGGTCGCCGGCATGTCGCGCAGGCCGACATAGCGCTGTTGTTGTTCGGCCTGCATCGCCATCTTGTCGCGGAACGCGCTGCGCACGCTGTCCTCGGGGCGCAGGTGGACCAGCCCCTGATCTCCGTCGACGATGATCGGGTCGCCGTTCAGCGCCTCGGTCGTGATGCGCCGCGCGTTGACGACAAGCGGGATGGCCAGCGCACGGGCGACGATGGCGGCATGGCTCGCCACCGACCCGCCCTCGAGCACCACGCCCTTCAGTCCGCGCCCGTATTCGAGCAACTCGCCGGGGCCGATGTTCTGGGCGATCAGGATCGGGTCCTCGGGCATCTCCGCACCCGTATCGCCCCCTTGGCCGGTGAGGATACGCAGCAGCCGGTTGGACAGGTCGTCAAGGTCGTGGAGCCGCTCGCGCAGGTAAGCGTCAGGCACCTGCGCCATGCGCGAGCGTGCAGAGCTTTGTTCCTTCTCAACGGCCGCCTCGGCAGACAGGCCCCGGTAGATGTCCTCCTCCATCCGGCGCATCCAGCCCTTGGAATTGGCGAACATCCGGTAGGCTTCGAGCACCTGCAACTGGTCCTTGTCGACGCCCTGTGTTGTGGCGAGCAGCTCGTCCACCGACACCCGCAACTCGTCCACGGCGGCCCGCAGCCGGCGTGCCTCTTCGTGTGGGTCATCCGCGATCGGGTTCGTCACCACCACACGGGGCTCATGCAGCCAGACATGACCCTCGGCGATCCCCTCCTGCCCGGAACCGCCCCGGAACATGGCCGGACGCTGGTGGAGGGCGGCAAGCGCCGCGCCCTCTCCGACGAAGGCTCCAAGTTCCGTCATTTCGGCAAGGACCATCGCCACGACTTCCATGCCGTAGACCTCGTCCTCGGTGAACCCGCGCGCCTCTTTCGATTGGACGACAAGGACGCCCAGCGTCTCGCCCAGCCGCTGGATCGGGATGCCGAGGAAGGACGAGAAGATTTCCTCGCCGGTTTCAGGCATGTAACGGAATCCGCGCTCGGCGGGTGCATCCGGCGTATTGATGACCCGCGAGGTGCGCGCCACGCGACCGACAAGGCCCTCGCCCATCCGCATCCGGGTCTGGTGGACGGCTTCGGCCTTCAGACCTTCGGTCGCGCAGAGTTCCAGAGTGTCCGAATCCCGGAACAGGTAGATCGAGCAGACTTCCACGCCCATCGAGGTGGCGATGATGCGGGTCACATGGTCCAGACGCTCCTGACCCGCGGAATCCGCGGCCAGTGCTTCACGCAGACGGCCGAGCAGCTTGCGCGACTCGGACGGCTCCGTTTCTGGCGTGTGTTCCCTGTTCACGATGCATCCCCGGACATTCGACATGGTTAAAACACACCGCCGCCCCCGGCGGAAAGCGTTTTCAGCGAATCATTAGGCGGTCTTCGGCTTGTGACGCGGGCGCAAGCGCACCAAGCGCATGACTGCAAGTCCGGCGGGCGGTCGGGGAATCCGTGCGGAAAACGCGCGATGCACCCCCGGCCATCCGGGCGATGTCCTGATCGCGGGTACGCCCCGTGACCCTGTCAGACCTTGTCGAGGTCGAACGCGTCGTGGAGGGACTGGACGGCCAACTCCATATATTTCCGGTCCACCAAGACCGAGATCTTGATCTCGGACGTCGTGATGACCTTGATGTTGATGCCCTCGTTCGCGAGCACCGAGAACATCCGCGCCGCGATCCCGGCGTGGGAGCGCATACCGATCCCCACGACCGACACCTTCGCCACATCTTCATCCGCGACAAGCTCGCGAAAGTTGATGTCGCCCTTTTCCTTGGCCGCGGTCAGCGCTTTTTCCGCGCGCGCCACCTGTCCCACGGGGCAGGAGAAGGTCATGTCGGTGCGACCTTCCTCCGAGATGTTCTGAACGATCATGTCCACGTTCACGCCGGCCTCGGAGAGGGGGGTGAAGATCGCGCTCGCGATGCCGGGGCGGTCGGCCACCGAGATCAGCGTCATTTTGGCTTCATCGCGGCTGTAGGCCACACCGGAGACGGCATTCTGTTCCACGATTTCCTCCTCGTCGCAGACCAGCGTGCCTGCATTGGGGTCATATTCTTCGAAAGACGACAAGACGCGCAGCTTCACCTTGAAGCGCATGGCAAGCTCGACCGAGCGGGTCTGGAGCACCTTGGCGCCCAGGCTGGCCAGTTCGAGCATTTCCTCGAAGGCGATCTTGTCGAGCTTGCGGGCCTTGTCCTCGATCCGGGGGTCGGTGGTGTAGACCCCGTCGACGTCGGTGTAGATGTCGCAGCGCTCAGCACCGAAAGCGGCGGCAAAGGCCACGGCGGTGGTGTCCGAGCCACCCCGGCCCAACGTGGTCACCCGGCCCTCGGGCGAGATGCCCTGAAAGCCCGCCACCACGGCGACCTTGAAGCCTTCGTCGAATTTCGCGTTGATCGCGTCGGTGCCGATGTCTTCGATCCTGGCCGACGAATGGGCCGAGTTGGTCTTGAGCGGCACCTGCCAGCCCTGCCAGCTGCGCGCCGGGACATCCATTTCCTGAAGTCGCAGCGCCATGAGACCGGCGGTCACGATCTCGCCCGAAGCCACGACCGCATCGTATTCGCGCGCGTCGTACATGGGAGAGGTTTCTTCGACCCAGCCGACCAGCTCGTTGGTCTTTCCGGCCATCGCCGAGACGACGACAATCACGTCGTAGCCATTCGCGACTTCGCGCGCGACCCGCTTGGAGGCGCGCGCGATCCGGTCGAGGGTGGCGACGGAGGTGCCGCCGAATTTCATCACCAGAAGCGGCATTTGCGCCCGTCCCCGTGGTCCCAGTCAATCCCGCGCCTGATAGAGCCCGGCGCGGACTTGCGCAAGAGGTCAGGGAACCGCGACGGGCTCTTCCTGGAGCGTCACGTTCGGGATGTCGGCCGGTGTGAGACCCTGCAGGGTCAGGGCCACCGAGGCCGCGACGCCGCCGCCTGTGCTGCTGGTCGTCCAGAGCAGGTAGAGGCCGTCCGCGCCGCCATCGACGATGGAGTAGTTGCCCAGTTCCCCGGCCGGGACCATCACCACGTCGTCGGCGGTGTTGAAGTCGGTGACCACGCGGTCGTTCGTGCCGTCGGTGCCGACCTCGTTTCGCACGAAGATCGTGTCGTCCCCGTCGCCCAGCGTGATCTCGCCCACACCTTCGACCGCGACGAAGTCGTTGCCACTGCCGGCGTTGACCGTGTCGTTGCCGGTGCCGGTCTCGATCGTGTCGTCGCCGCTGCCGCCGCTTATGTCGTCATCGCCAGCGCCGCCGTCCAGGGTATCGCCCATCGCTTCGCCGTTGATGATGTCGTCGCCGTCGCCACCACGAATGGTGTCGCCGCCGTCGTAGCCCAGCAGTGTGTCGTTGCCTGCGCCACCATCGATCACGTCGGAGCCGCTCCAGCCGTCGACGTAATCGTTGCCATCGCCCGCGTCGATCGTGTCGCCGCCGGTATCGCCGAAGATGGTGTCGTTCCCGGCGCCGCCGGTCACGGTGTCGTCGCCAGCACCGGCATCGATGTCGTCTTCGCCGTCACCGCCGTCGATGTCGTCGTTGCCGCCGCCACCTTCGATGTTGTCGTTACCCGCGCCACCGCGCAGGATGTCGTCGTTGGTGCCGCCGAGGATCGTGTCGTCGCCATCGCCGCCATCGACCTCGTCCGCGCCGCCCATGCCGTCGATGGTGTCGTTCCCACCGCCACCGTCGATCATGTCGTCGCCCGGATTCCCGAAGATCTCGTCATCGCCAGCGCCGCCGAAGATGGTGTCGTCGCCGCTGCCACCGGCGAGCGTCGTGCCGCCATCGCCGCCGGTGATGACGTCATTGCCATCGCCGCCTTCGATCAGGTCGGTGAGGATGCCGCCGCCCACGATGTCGTCGCCGTCACGGGCGATGATCGTGTTGGCCGTGGAGTTGGCCGAGAGCACGTCGTCATCGTTGGTGCCGAACACGTCCGGACCCTGGATGTCGTCAATATCCGCCTCGGTCAGACCCTTGAGCAGGATGCGGGCATAGACCACGTCGGACCCCGACGAACTGTCGGTGATCGTGAACAGGAGCCCGGCGTCGAGCCCGGTGGCGTTCACCGCGAGTGCCCCGTCGAGGGCCAGTTCGTTGGCGTTGGCGCCCACGATGGCCAGCACGTCGGTCGAGGTGTCGAAATCTTCGATCACGGCGACGTTCGGCGTGGTGCCGTCGGCCTCGTAATAGTCGGTGCCGGAATTATCCACCACGAAGGTGTCCGCCCCGTCGCCGCCGGTCGCGCTGTCGCCGATATCCATGTACAGGGTGTCGTCGCCGGCGCCGCCGTCGAGCGTGTCGTTACCCTGTCCCCCATTCAGGACATCATTGCCATCACCGCCATCGAGCGTGTCTTCACCGGCGCCGCCGTCGAGCGTGTC
Source organism: Maritimibacter sp. UBA3975 (assembly GCF_002384975.1). Taxonomy (NCBI): domain Bacteria; kingdom Pseudomonadati; phylum Pseudomonadota; class Alphaproteobacteria; order Rhodobacterales; family Roseobacteraceae; genus Maritimibacter; species Maritimibacter sp. UBA3975. The sequence goes on along the minus strand of NZ_DGCP01000017.1, from coordinate 564,810 downwards.
GTTGCCCGCGCCGCCCGAGATCGTGTCGTCGCCGACGCTGCCGGAGACCGTGTCGTCCCCGTCGCCGGCCGTGATGGTGTCGTCGCCAAGCCCGCCGTCGACGAAGTCGTCGCCGTCGCCTGCATCCACCGTGTCATTGCCGTCGCCCGCATAGATCGTGTCGTCACCGGCACCGGAAATGATGGTGTCGGCCCCGTCGTCGCTGTTGATCGTGTCGGCCCCGGCGCCGGTCGTGATGGAGTCGTCGCCCGCGCCGCTCCAGACCTGGTTGTCGCCGTCGCCGACGTCGATGTCGTCATCGCCATCGCCACCGCGCACGGCATCGTTGCCGGCGCCCGCGACGATGGTGTCGTTGCCTATCCCGCCGCGCAGATCGTTGTTGCCTTCGCCGCCGTCGATCGCGTCGTTGCCGTCGCTGCCCTGGACGTAGTCGTCGCCCGCGCCGCCATCGAGGTCGTCATCGCCCGAGCCGCCGTTGATCTCGTCATTGCCCAGACCGCCGGTGATCGTGTCGATCCCGTTGCCGCCCTGGATCTCGTCGTCGCCGTCGCCACCATCCACGGTGTCGTCGCCGTCGCCCGCGTCGATCTTGTCGTTGCCGGTTCCGCCGGTGATCACGTCGTCGTCGGCGCCGCCGTAAATCTCGTCGTCGTCCGCGCCGCCGTCGATCACGTCATTGCCGGACTTGCCGCGCAGGATGTCCTTGCCCGCGTCGCCGGTGATCGTGTCTGCGCCCGCGCCTCCGGTCACGTCGTCGTCGCCGTCGCCGCCGCTTACGGTATCGTCGCCGAAGCCCGCGTAGATCGTGTCGTTTCCGCCATCGCCCGAAATGATGTCGGCGCCGCCCACGCCCTGGATCAGGTCGTCTCCGAGACCGCCGGAAATGGTGTCCGCGCCACTCCCACCGTCGATGGAGTCGTTGCCGGCGCCACCATCGAGCGTATCGTCGTTCGCGCCGCCGGTGATCGTGTCGTTTCCGGCTTCACCGAGGATCGTATCCTCGCCACCGCCGCCGTTGAGGTCGTCATCGCCCGCGCCACCGGTAATCCGGTCGTCGCCCGCTGCGCCAAACGCATAATCTTCACCCGCGCCGCCCCCGATGGTGTCATCGCCGAAGCCGCCGTAGAGATTGTCGTCGCCGCCCTGGCCATAGATCTGGTCGTCACCGTTCATGCCGCTGACGGTGTCGTCCCCGTCGAGTGCGTAGATTTCCTGCGCTCCGGCGCCTGCGTAGTAGAGGTCGATCTGGTCGGTGAGGTAGATCGGCCCGGTGTTCACACCGCCGCCGCCTCCGGTGCCGCCCGTGCCGGACCCGCCGTTTCCGCCGGGGTCGATGGTGCTGCCGCCGCCCTCGTTGCCGTCCATGTCTTCATTCGGGTCCGGGTCGTCGTCCGGCGTGAAGTCGAACAGAAAAGCAGCGCCGATGAGAAGCGGGATGAGCAGCAAGAGCAGAAACATGGACAGTGTCCCCCGAAGTCGAAATGCATACGGGTATGGACGCCGGAAAACTGGCCCCATCCCCCCCAAGTGTTCTTGAACTTACCCGGCATTAAGACTTTTCGCCTAGAGAAATCCCGGCTTTGGCCAAAAAAAAGCCACATTAACCAAGAAGTTAGCCGCCCACTGTTTCCGGCGCGCACTGCACAGCGTGCGGCATGTCGAATTGTTCCGAAACTGGAAACGCGCTACTGCGCGGCGATTCCCTCGTCGCCCTCTTTGCGTTGCGCATTGGGAAAATGGGCGGCGAGCCAAGGGAAGTAGGGGAAGACCTCGGCGATCTGGTCGTCCGACAGATGCTCGTCGGACTGGTGCGCCCGGCTGTCGTTCAACCCGTGAACGGCGCGCAGGTAATAGGGCCTGAGATGCGTCACCATGTACGACGGGTGACGCTGCCCGATCCGCTTGTGACTGGTCAGGAACGGATTTCTCTTGGTGTCCGAGGGCGCGATCAGCGCCAGGCCGAGGTTCGTGTAAGGCACATAGCGCTGCGACAGCCACGACAGGCGACCGTCCTCGATGCCGAGCGTATAGCCGCGCGGAAACGACAGGAACGTGTAGGGGCGCGGGTTCATGGGGTCGCGCAGGGCGAAGGTGCCGTAATGCTTCACGGCCGCCACGAAGTCGGTCGAGACGGCGTCGTCGTCGTCCAGCACCACCTGCGCCACGGTCTGATCCTTGTAGAGCTTCGCGACCGTGTTCTTCATGATGTGCCCGGCGGAGCCTTCGGGACGGTACAAGATCCGGCAGCGCTCTTTGCCCAGCACGTCAAAGCACAGCTCCCGCAAGCGCTTTTGCCAGCCTTCCGGCATCAGGCTCGAGGACAGGACCATGTGCTCAAAGGCGCGGTCGGTCTGGCCGGTGAGGCTGGCGAGCGTGACCTGCTCGAAATACTTCATCCGCTGGGCAAGCCGGTCGCTGTCGAACAGTAGGTTCGGATCCGCCGCGTGGTCGGATTTCCAGCCGGATTGGCCGAAGAACGAGAACCGGGTTTCGAAGACGACCTTCATGGCTCGACCCTACCAGCTTTCCGGGCGTTTTCTACAGGCTAGTTGGCCTTGCGCGTCGGGATGAAGGGCAGGGGAGCGACGGCGATCCCGTCTTGCAACAAAGCGAGCGCGTCCTTCGGTTTCGCCTCGCCGTAAATGCCGCGTTTGGGCGTCTCGCCCTCGTGAATCTTGCGCGCCTCGGTGACAAAGGAGCTGCCGACATAGTCGCATTCCGCCTCCACCTTGGCCTTGAACGCGGCAAGGTCCGCTTCGCGGGGCGGTGTGTCTGTTTTCGGCGCGGGGGTTTTCGTCGTGGCCACGCGGGGGGCCATGAGCGATTTGGACACATCGCCGCTGCCGCAGTCCGGGCAGGTGACATGCCCCGCCTTGGCGAGCGTGTCGAAGGCGCCTGCATTCTGGAACCAGCTTTCGAAATCGTGCCCGTCGGCACATTTCAGAGCGTAACGGATCATGTTGCGAACCTGTCACAAAGGGTTTGCGAATATGTAACCCTTCGTGCGTCCCGCGCAAGGGTGTTCGGTGCGCCCGATCACATGCCGCGCGGGTCGAAGTGTTTGACGATCTGGCGCAATTCCGGCTCGTCGAGCACCTTGGCGGCCTTCTTCGGGCTCAGCCATTTCCGTTTGCGCTGGCCTGCTTCCGGCCAGTCGTTGAGCAACCGGCGCACCCTGACGGGAAAGATGGCCACGACCACCGGAAGGCGCTCTTTTTCGTGGACCTTGAAGTAGGAATAAAAGCCCACGACCGTATCGAGCGGCGTGCCATCGACACCGGCTTCCTCGAAAGCTTCGGTCGCGGCGGCCTGTGCCGGCGTTGCCCCGTCCATCGGCCAGCCCTTGGGCAAAATCCACCGGCCGGTGCCCCGCGAGGTGATCAGGAGCACCTGAAGTTTGCCGTTCTTCACCCGGTAGGGCAGCGCGCCGAACTGTGTCCGAACGTCCCGCTTGCCCGCCGATTGCAGGTGGACTGGCTTTTGCCTTGCGTTCACGACGATCATCCTGCTCGGAACCTTCTGCCGTAGGATGATGTTAGCGGCGGCCCGCCCGCCGGGGAAGGCCGAACTTGGCGAATATCACGCGCGCGCCCGTCCGTGGCTCAGTCGCGCTGGCCCGAGAACTGCGCTTGCCACGCCTCGCGCTGCTCGTCGGTGATCTTTGCGAACAGCACCTCCGGCACGGTGAACGCGTGGCCTGCGGGCAGCGCCGACAACGCGGTGGCCAGATCGTCGGGCCAGTCTGTGTCGAGCGTGTTCATGCCGGACAGCATCTTGGCCGCCGCATCGGGCACGAAGGGGGACGAGATCACGGCATAGACCCGGATCAGGTTCAGCATCAGGCGGATGATCGCGGCGGCGCGGTCCTCGTCCTCCTTGAACACCGACCACGGCGCGGCTGCCTGAAGGTATTCGTTGCCGACGGCCCAGATCGCGCGAAGTTCCTGCGCGGCCTTGCGGATTTCCATCGCCTCCATCTGGCGTTCGTAGGAGCGGATGCGTTTTTCCAGATCGGCGATAAGCGCGGTTTCCGCCTCGCCCATCTCGCCCGCGGCCGGAACCTCCTCGCCGAATTTCGAACGGCAGAACTTGGTGACGCGGCTGACGAAGTTGCCCAGCACGTCGGCGAGGTCCTTGTTGATCGAGGATTGGAAGTTTTCCCAGGTGAACTCGGCGTCCGAGTTTTCCGGCGCGTGGGACAGCAGCCACCAGCGCCAGTAGTCGGCGGGCAGGATGTCGAGCGCCTGATCCATGAACACGCCGCGCCCTTGCGAGGTCGAGAATTGGCCGCCATCGTAGTTCAGGTAGTTGAACGACTTGATGTAATCGACCAGCTTCCACGGCTCGCGCGACCCCATGATCGTCGCGGGGAAGGACAGGGTGTGGAAGGGCACATTATCCTTGCCCATGAATTGCACATAGCGAACATCGTCGGCGCCTTTGTCGGTGCGCCACCAGCGTTCCCATTCACTTTCCGAACGTCCCGTCGCTTCGGCCCATTCTGCCGTCGCGCCGATGTATTCGATGGGGGCGTCGAACCAGACGTAGAAGACTTTGCCCTCCATCCCCGGCCAGTCGGCGTCGCCGCGCTTGACCGGCACGCCCCAGTCGAGGTCGCGGGTGATGCCGCGATCGCGCAGTCCGTCACCATCATGCAGCCATTTCTTTGCGATGGAGGTCGTGAGCACGGGCCAGCCGGCCTGACTGTCGATCCACTGATCGAGCTCGTCCTTCAGCGCGGATTGCTTGAGGAACAGGTGCTTGGTCTCGCGCACCTCCAGATCGGTCGAGCCGGAGATGGCCGAGCGCGGCTCGATCAGGTCCACGGGGTCGAGCTGCTTGGTGCAGTTCTCGCACTGGTCGCCGCGGGCCTTGTCGTAGCCGCAGTTGGGGCAGGTGCCTTCGATATACCGGTCGGGGAGGAAGCGGCCGTCGGCGTTGGAATAGACCTGCTCCTCGCTCACTTCCTCGATGTAGCCGTTGTCGTAGAGCTTGCCCGCGAAGTGCTGCGTCAGCTTGCGGTTCTGGGGCGAGGACGAGCGGCCGTAATGGTCGAAGGACAGGCGGAACCCCTCGGCGAGCTTCGTCTGAACGCCATGCAGCTCGGCGCAGTACTCCGCGACCGGCTTGCCCGCCTTCTTCGCGGCGAGTTCCGCGGGGGTCCCGTGTTCGTCCGTCGCGCAAATGAACATCACTTCGTGACCGCGCGCGCGCATGTAGCGGGCATAGAGATCGGCGGGAAGCTGGGACCCCACGAGGTTCCCGAGATGCTTGATCCCGTTGATATAGGGCAGGGCCGAGGTGATGAGGATGCGCGACATGTTCAATCCTTGATCCGTTCGCGCCGGGTGTAACGCAACCGAATGGGACGTGCCAGATGTAAGGCGGGCTCAAAGCGCCTGCTTCACCGCGCGATTGAGGGCCCGGTAGGAACGGGCGGTAATGGGGCAATGCGCGGGACACGAGATGGCGAGCCCCCGTGCGCGTGAGTTTTCGGCAGCGATCCGGGCCAGGTGCCGCACAGGCGGGCAGGGGCCGGATCAGGTAACGAGGACCAGCGCCACGATGGAGACGAGGAGGAGCGCCATGCCCGCCACTTCCCGCCGCGTGGAGCGGTCGTGGAACACCAGCCACGACACCAGCAGCGAGAAGACGAGCTCGATCTGCCCGAGCGCCCGCACATATGCCGCGTTCTGGAGCGCAAAGGCCACGAACCAGCCGAGCGACCCCAGCATCCCCGTCACGCCCACCAGACCTGTGACCCGCCAACGCCGGGCGACCCGCGTGATCTCGCCCGGTTGAGCCGCGCGCAGATAGGCCGCCATGACGATGCTCTGAAACGTGGTCACGGCGGCCAGCGTCAGCACCGCCCGCAGGAACGCGCTGTCGGCGGCGATCTCCAGTGTCGCGCCGCGATAGCCGATGGCGGCCATGCCGAAAAGCGCGCCCGCGAGCAGGCCCAGCCCCGACGCCTTGTTCACGAGTGCTAGGCGCCCTCCGCCGGTGCGCCAGCTCAGGAGCACGACGCCGACCACGCCCACGAGGATCGCCGCGAAACCGGGCGCCGTGACCGGCTCGCTCAACAGCACCAGCGAGAAAAGGACGACGAGGATCGTCTCGGTCTTGGTGAATGCGATGCCGACGGCGAAGTTGCGCTCCGAGAAGAGCTGAACGGTCGCCATCGTCGCGACGACCTGGCTCAACCCGCCGAACACGACGAAGGTCCAGAACCGGGGGGTGAAGGCGGGCAGGGGCTCGCCACGTTGCACGAGCCAGACCGCGGTCACGGCGATTGCGATGGGTGCTGCAAACACGAAACGGGCGAACGTCGCGCCCCCGGCGCTAAGGCCGCTGCCCTTGAGCGTCTTTTGCAGCGCGAAGCGAACTGTCTGAACGGCCCCGGCGGCGAGCGCCACGAGCACCCAGACTTCGATCACCGTATCTCTGCGGCGTCGTAGCCGTTCCAGACCATGATCTCGCGCGCCGCGCGCAGCCGGTCGGGCGGGATCGCACCACCCTTGTTCAGGATGGCGCCGAAGCGATTATCCGGGCGACCCAGCACGAGGGTCCTGTCGTCCGCATCGGCCCAGAGGACGAAAAGCGTGCCAGTCGCATCTGCGAAATCGAGCCGGCCGTTGCCCCGGTCGATGGCCGTCACCACGTTCTCGCCACCGGGACGCACGAGGAAAAGCGTGTCGCCTTCCCGGTCATGAAAGCTCCAGCGCCCGCCGGGCGCACGGCCGACGGCCCCCACCTCGACCCATTGACCCATGAGGCGATCCACATCGAACCCGGCCACGGCCGTCATGCGAGGAGTGTCGGGACCGCCCGTGGAACAGGCGGCCAGAGTCAGAAGGGCGGCGACGATAAACGCTTTCATGCCGCCCTTCTAGGGTTTGGCTTACTGCGGGACCAGTACAATCTCGGACGTATCGTATCCGTTCTTGCGCAGGACCGAATAGGCCTGATCGAGCTGGCTCTGCCGGATCTGCGGGGTGCGCGACAGGACCCAGCCGGTGCTTCCGCTCGGCTCGCCCACAACGGCGAGCGAGTAATCCGATGCGACGTAGAGTACCCAGTAGTCCCCGACGCCAATACCCGGCAATGCCTGAACGAAATCGACCTTGACCTTGCCGGGGCCGACCGGCGTGGCTTCAGCCTTGCGCGATCGGGCGGGGCCGTCCGGCGAGCCCTTGTGGCAGGTGTTGAGCACTTCGAACGTGTCGCCCTGAAGCGTGTATTGCGCGGTCACGCCCGCGCAGTTCGTCTCGAACCAGTTGGGGAAGCGCGCGATTTCGTACCACTTGCCCATGTAGCGCTCGACGTCGACATTGACCGTGGTCATCGGCACCGAGGTGTCGCGGTATTCGGCCATTGCCGGGGTGGCCATGGCAGCGGCGGCCGCCAACGCCATCAGGCCTTTCGTGAAACGCATGTGTCTGTCTCCTTGTCCGTTTGGAATGGATACGGCGCGCGACGGTCTCCGGATGAGTTCAGAACGGCATCGGGTGCGCTTTGTGGGCGGCGGAAATCTCGGCCTGCACCTCGTCCGACAGGGACAGGTCGGCGGCACCGAGCGCGCGTTCTATATGCTCGGGTTTCGTCGCGCCAAAGATCGTCGACCCCATGAAGGGCCGCGACGTGCAGAAGGCCAGCGCCATGTGAACCGGATCAAGCCCGTGTTTCTCTGCAATCGCGAGATAGGCGTCGATAGCCGGCCAGACGCGGTCCGTGGTGCGCCCGCCGAGGTTCGACACATGTGTCATGCGCGACCCTTCGGGCACGGTCCGGCCGCCCTCGTACTTCCCGGTCAGAAGTCCTGCGGCGAGCGGCGAGTAGGCAAGGCACCGGACGCCCTCGTTCATGCACAGTTCGGCAAGGTCGAGGTCGAACAACCGGCACAGCAGCGAATATTCGTTCTGGATCGTGACCACTTCGGGCCCGCCCATCTCCCGCGCGATCTGGAGCCATTTCTGCGTGCCCCAGGCGGTTTCGTTGGACAGTGCGAAATGCCGGACCTTCCCGGCGTCCACCAGCTCGGTCATCGTCTCCATCACGTCGCGCATGTGGTCGTCTGTATCCACCGGGTCCTGCCCGGACGGGTCGTATTTCCAGTTCTGCCGGAAATGGTAGGAGCCGCGCTGCGGCCAGTGCAGCTGATAGATGTCGATGTGGTCGGTCTGGAGTCTGCGCAGGCTGCCCTCGACCGTCTCGCGCAGGATCTCGCCGTCATACCCGTCCTCGCGCACCGTGGCCGAAGGGCCCGTGACCTTGGTGGCCAGCACCACGTCCTCGCGCCGACCGGTCCTGGCGAACCAGGTGCCGATGATCTTTTCGGTATTGCCCCAGTGATCCTTCGACAGCGGGTTGGTCGGATACATCTCGGCGGTGTCGATGAAGTTGATCCCGTGATCGAGCGCCATGTCGATCTGGGCATGACCCTCGGCCTCGGTGTTCTGCGTGCCCCATGTCATCGTGCCGAGGCAAAGCTCACTGACCTCGAGAGCGCCGCCGGCGAGCGTATTCATTCTCATGTGGGAAATCTCCTGTCCGGTTCGCGCGCACTCTTGCGTGGACGATCAGGAAAGTGAACCCCCGGGATCGGGCGATCCCGGGGGTGCCTGGTCAGGGCCGGACGTAGGCGTAACCCTGCTCCTGCAACTCCATCAGCCGCACGACTCCCGAGGGCACGACGTGAGCCTCGGACAGGAGCGCGACTTCGGTGCCCGCCTTTTTTGACATGTTGCGCAGGGTGTTGCCGCAGGCGGCGAAGGTGATGTCGTCGCTTTCCAGCGACATGGTCGAGATCCGGTCCGCCACCGGGCTTTTGCCGTCCACGAACATGGTCAGACCGGGGCCGTATGCGACGATCTCGATCACCACCGTGTCCCCCTGTTCGGCATAATAGCTGCGCACGTTCTGGGCATTGTTCAGCGCCATGTTCATGACCTGCGCGTCGGCCTCGTCCACATGGATGGCAAGGTGGTGGGTCTCTCCTTCGGCGAAAGCCGAGGTGGCAGTGGCGAGCGCGATGGCGCTCGCGAGAGCTAGGTGTTTCATGGTTTCCTCCCGTGTTGTGATACTATCGTATCATTGAATTCGTGAATGTGTTGAAAAATTCCTGTCGGGAGGGATTGAGAACATAATGGGAACATTTATCATGGGGGCATGCACCAGACCGTTCTTCTCGACCGCCGACCGCATCGCGACCGCCCCGGCCAGCCCTTCCTCGGGCGGCTGGCGCTGACGCAGGCGCGGGTGCATGAGCTGTGCGGCCCGGCACGTCATACGCTGGCCGGGATCGTCGCGGGCGGTATGGAGGGGCCGGTGATCTGGGTGCGTCCGACGTGGGAGGGGGCGCGGGTCCACGGGCCCGGTCTGGCCCGCCTGATGGACCCCGGCCGTGTGGTCTTCGTCGATGCCGAGCGGCCCACGGACCTGCTCTGGACGCTGGAAGAGGCGCTGCGCTCCGGCGTCGTGCCGCTGGTGGTGGGCGAACTGCCCGGCCCGCCGGGGCTTACCCCCATGCGGCGCCTGCAACTGGCCTGCGAGGCGGGCGCGGGGCAGGGGCTGCGCCCGCTCGGGCTGGTGCTCACCCCCGAGGGGGCGAGTCCGGGGGGCGAAAGCCGCTGGCACATGACCCCGGCCCACGCGCTGCGCGAGGAGGGCTGGCACCTCACCCGCGAACGCCACCGGCAGGACCCGCCCCGCTCGTGGCAGGTGGGCGTGAAGGGCGAAGGTTTCGCGCTGGGCACCAGCCTCTCGCCCGAGGGGCCGTTGCCACATTGAGCGCGGGCAAGCCCGCGCGCAGGTCTTGCGCGTCACCGCCTGCGGCGGACACGCGCGGTGGGAGGGGCGCTGCCCCTCGCCAGGTTTGACAGGCAAACCTGTCTCACCCCGAGGTATTTTGGGACCGGAGAAGACATGAAAAGGCCCGGTCGTTTGACCGGGCCCTGTCGTTGCGTCTCGGGGGCCTCAGGCGGCCTTGGCGGCGTCCGGGCCGAAGCGGCCGTAGAAGGTTTCGCCCTTCTGGGCCATCTCGCGCAGGAGCTTGGGCGTGGTGAACCGCTCACCGTAGGCCTCGGTCAGGTGGTCGCAGATTTCGACCGCCTTCGCGGCGCCGATCATGTCGAGCCACGAGAACGGCCCGCCCGACCACGGCGCGAAGCCCCAGCCGAGGATCGCGCCCACGTCGCCCTCGCGGATGTCCATGAGAACGCCCTCTTCCAGTGCGCGCACCGCTTCGAGGACCTGGCTCATCATCAGGCGATGCTGCACCTCGGTCAGCTCCGGCTGATCGTCCGAGGCCGGGAACCGTTCCTGCACGACCGGCGAGAAGCCGGCGCGCTTGCCCTTCTCGTCGTAGTCGTAGAACCCCGCGTTGGATTTGCGGCCCAGACGCCCTTCGTCATACATCCAGAACATGATCTCGTCGGTCGCGTCGTCATAGGCATCGCCCATCGCGGCCTTGGTCGCCTTGGCGATCTTCACGCCGAGGTCGATCGAGGTCTCGTCCACCAGTTGCAGCGGCCCCACCGGGAAGCCGAGCAAGCGCGCGGCGTTGTCGATGAGCGGCATCTCGGTGCCTTCGGTGACCAGCCGAACACCTTCGTTGATGTAGGGGATGATGCAGCGGTTGGCGTAGAAGAAGCGCGCGTCGTTGACCACGATCGGGGTCTTCTTGATTTGGCGCACATAGTCGAGCGCCTTGGCCACGGCCCGGTCGCCGGTTTCCTTGCCCTTGATGATCTCGACAAGGGCCATCTTCTCGACGGGCGAGAAGAAGTGGATGCCGATGAATTGGTCGGGACGCGACGACGCCTTGGCCAGATCGGTGATCGGCAGGGTCGAGGTGTTGGTGGCGAAGATGCAGGTGTCGGGAATGACAGCCTCCACGTTCTTCGTCACCTCGGCCTTGATGCCCGGATCCTCGAACACGGCCTCGATGATGAGGTCGGCGTCGGAGAGCGCGTCGTAATCCGTGGTCGCGGTGATGCGGCCCAGAACCTCGTCCTTCTTCTCAGGCGTGGTCTTGCGCTTCTTTATGCCCGCGTCGAGGTAGTTCTCGACATAGGCTTTGCCCTTGTCCGCGGCCTCTTGTGTCTGGTCGATGAGCGTGACCTCGATGCCCGCCTGTGCAGACACCAACGCGATGCCCGCGCCCATCATGCCGGCGCCCAGAACGCCCACCTTCTTCACGCGCTGATCCGGCACGCCTTCGGGGCGCACGGCACCCTTTTCGAGCGCCTCCTTCGAGAGGAACAGCGAGCGGATCATGGAGCCCGAGGACGGGTCCATGATGACCTTGGTGAACCAGCGCGCCTCGATCTTGAGGGCGGTGTCGAAGGGAACCATCAGCCCCTCATAGACCGCCGAGAGCATCGCCTTGGGGGCCGGGTAGGCGCCCCATGTGTTTCCCATGATCATGGCATTGGCGCCGACGAAGGTCTGGAAGCCCGCCGGGTGATAGGGCGCGCCGCCGGGCACCTTGAAACCCTTTTCGTCCCACGGCTTCACGATGTCCTTGTCGGTCGCTTCCAGCACCCAGGCTTTTGCCGCGGCGACCGGATCATCGACCACCTCGTCGATCAGGCCCGCTTTCTGCGCCTGTTCCGGCGAGGACATTTTCGCCTGCAGGAGGAACGGCGAGGCCGCCATGACGCCCAGTTTGCGGGCAAGGCGCGTGGTGCCGCCCATGCCGGGGAAGATGCCGACCTGAATTTCAGGCAGGCCAATTTTGGCCTTGGGGTTGTTGGCCGCGAAGATGCGGTGGCAGGCCAGCGGAAGCTCAAGCCCGATGCCGAGCGCGGTGCCGGGTAGGGCTGCCGCGACGGGCTTGCCGCCCTTGTTGGTCTTGGGGTCCATCCCGGCGCGTTCGAGTTTGCGCAGCATCTTGTGGCCCGTCATCGTGCCCTCGAACACGCCCTCGGCGCCCTGTTCCTTGAACTGGGCCAGGATGTTCAGGTCCATGCCCCCAGCGAAGGTGTCCTTGCCGGAGGTGATGACGATGCCTTTGACGCTGTCGTCGCCCAGAGCCTCGTCGGCCAGCGCGGTCAGCTCCTCGATACCCTGCTGGGTGAGGACGTTCATCGAACGGCCCGGCAGGTCCCAGGTGATGATGGCGACGCCGTCGGCGTCTTTTTCCATGGTGAATTCAGCCATTGGTCGAAACTCCCTTACACGCGCTCGATGATGGTGGCGGCACCCATGCCGGAGGCGACGCAGAGCGTGGCCAGACCGGTCGACAGGTCGCGCCGCTCCATCTCGTCCAGAAGCGTGCCGATGATGATCGCGCCCGAGGCGCCGAGCGGGTGGCCCATCGCGATGGCGCCTCCGTTCACGTTCAGCTTGGAATGGTCCACGTCGAAGGCTTGCATGAAGCGCAGGACCACGGCCGAGAACGCCTCGTTCACTTCGAACAGGTCGATGTCGGAGATCGACATGCCGGACTGTTCGAGGATGCGTTCGGTCGCGGGCACGGGGCCGGTCAGCATGATCGTCGGGTCGGTGCCGATCTTGGCCGTCGCACGGATGCGCGCGCGGGGCGTCAACCCATGTTTCTCGCCGAATTCCTTGGAACCCACGAGGACCGCCGCCGAACCATCCACGATGCCGGACGAGTTGCCGGCGTGGTGGACGTGGTTGATGCGCTCGAGGTGCGGGTACTTGAGCCGGGCGACCTTGTCGAATCCGGGCATGCTCTCGCCCATGTCCTTGAACGACGCCTTGAGAGAGCCGAGGCCCTGCATGTCGGTGCCGGGGCGCATGTATTCGTCATGGTCGAGGATGGGGAGGCCGTTCACGTCCCGCACCGTCACAATCGACTTGTCGAACCGGCGCTCTTCCCAGGCTTCGGCGGCGCGCTTCTGGCTTTCCACGGCAAAGGCGTCCACGTCATCGCGCGAGAACCCGTATTCCGTGGCGATGATGTCGGCCGAGATGCCCTGCGGCACGAAATAGCTGTCCATCGCGACGGTGGGATCGACGGCGACCGCGGCCCCGTCCGAGCCCATCGGCACGCGGCTCATGCATTCGACGCCGCCCGCGATATAGGCTTCGCCCGCGCCGCCCTTCACTTGGTTGGCCGCAAGGTTCACGGCTTCCATGCCGGAGGCGCAGAAACGGTTGATCGACAGGCCCGGGATTCGCTCGTCGAGGTCGGAGGCAAGCACGGTGGTCCGTGCAAGGCAGCCGCCCTGTTCCATCGCCTGCGTGGCGTTGCCCCAGATCACGTCCTCCACGGCGTGACCGTCGAGGTTGGAGCGTTCCTTGATCGCGTTCAGCATCTGCTTGCCCAGGCTGACCGAGGTCACTTCGTGCAGGCTGCCGTCGGCGCGGCCCTTGCCGCGCGGGCTGCGCACGGCGTCATAGATATAGGCTTCGGACATGGTGTTCCTTTCGGTGTCGTCAGTCGTTGATCAGGCCCGGTCGGCAGGCGAGCCGGGCATCAGGTCATAGGGGTGTTTCCACCCCGGTGTTTCGGAAATGCGGTCGAGCCAGGCCGAGATCGCGGGATACTCCGCGCGGTCGAAGCCGAAGGGCTCGGGGTAATAGAGGTAGGCACAGCACGACAGGTCGGCCATCGTGAGCCGGTCGCAGGCGAGCCAGTCGCGGGTCGCGAGTTCCGCCTCCAACACGGCGAGCGCGGCTTTGCAGCGGCCTTGCATGAAGGCGATGACATCGGCGTTGCGATGCTTTTCCGGCAGGAAGTTCATCAGGAACCGGGTGACGCCGAACTGCGACGATCCCTTGTGGTTGTCCCAGAACTGCCAGCGCAGGATCTCGCGCCGCTCCGCCGGGTCGTCGGACCAGAACTTGCCGGTTTGCTCCACCACCCAGTCCTGGATCGCGCCCGATTGGGACAGACGCAGGTCGCCATCGACCAGCACCGGGGCCTCGCCCATCGGGTTGATCTCCTTGTAGGCGTCCGAGCGGGCCTCGCCGCTGAAGAAATCGACGAACACTGGCTCCCAGTCGATGCCCGCAAGCTCCATCGGCAGCGCTGCCTTGTAGGAATTTCCGCTTTCGCCGAAGCAGTAGAGTTTCGCCGTCATGTTCCGTCCTCCCGATCTGTCGTTTGTTCGTGCGGGAAGACCGGGGCCCCGCCCCGGACATCCCGAGATGTGCGGCCCGGAGCAAAACCCCCGGACCCGCGTCGATCAGGGCAGGCGCACGTTGGCGAAGCCCGGATAGACCGCTTTCACGATCTCGTATTGTTGGGCCTGCTCGATCCGCACAAGGTACCAGGCGCCGCCGTCCTGCAATGCGAGCGTCTGGGTGTTCGTGGTCTGCCGCCCTTCGGGGCCCTTCACGGTCGTGCGCGTCGGGATGAAGGCAAAGTCGATGCCGTCATTGGTGGTGCCCGTGGCCATCCGGTTCATGTTCATGTTGAACTTCTCGACCTTCACGTCGTCCATGAAGACGGACATCTGTTTGGCCAGCGTGCTGGCAAGCTGATTGGCCGGGATGCCCGTCTGCCGGGACATGTAGTCGAGAACCCTCGGTGGCATCGCGTTCAGGACGCCCTCGAAGTTGTTGGACTTGAAGTCCTGCGCGAAGCTTTGCGTCACCGCTTGCACGGCGGCCTTGTCCGAATTGTCGAAGGCAAGCGCCGACAGGGGCAGGGCGGTCGCGAATGCGGCGGCGGTGAGTATGCGTTTCATGGGTCCTCCTCAGCGTTTTCTCTCATCGATCTCGGCATTGAAAAGCCGAAGCCGGTGCGTCAGCGCGTCGGTATCCGTCACGCTGTCGAAATGCTCGAACAGGAAGGAGAGCGCTTCACCCTCGTCCAGCCCCGCCTCGCGGGAAAAGGACTTCAGTTTCCGATACCCGTCCTCGGTCATGGCGACCGGGAAACGCCGGGTCAGGCGGAAACGCTTGGGCATGTGGCTCTCTCCTCCCTTGAACGATCAGAACGCTTCGGCGGCCAGCTCCATCACCGGGTCCGCACCGCTTTCGATGCGGGCGAGGTGCATCTTGGTCGCCGGAAGCTGGCGCTTCATGTAGTAACGCCCGGTTGCGAGTTTCGTCTCATAGAACGCCGCGTCATCGGTGCCCGCGTCAAGGGCGTCGTAGGACGCCTTGGCCATATTGGCCCACATGAAGCCAAGGCAGACATGGCCGAACATGGTCATGAAGTCATAGGAACCGGCCAGCGCATGGTTGGGGTTCTTCATGCCGTTCTGCATGAAATACATCGCGGCGGCCTGAAGATCCTTGGAGGCGTCCTTGAGCGGATCGAGGAAGTCGGACTTGAGCGGCCCGTTGCCCTCGTTCTCCTTGGCGAAGTTCTTCACCAGCTCGAAGAAGCCCATGACGTGCTTGCCGTTGTCCTGGGCGAGCTTGCGGCCCACGAGGTCGAGCGCCTGAATGCCGTTCGCGCCCTCATAGATCATGGCGATCCGGCTGTCGCGGACGAACTGGGACATGCCCCATTCCTCGATATAACCGTGGCCGCCAAAGACCTGCTGCGCCTGCACGGCGCTTTCCAGACCCTTGTCGGTGAGGAAGCCCTTGAGCACCGGGATCATCAGCGAGACGAGGCCCTCGGCCTCCTCATCGCCTTGGCGCTGCGAGCGGTCGATCAGTTCGGCCGACCACAGCACGAAGGCGCGCGCGCCTTCGATAAAGGACTTCTGGTCGAGCAGCGCACGGCGGATATCCGGGTGGACGATGATCGGGTCGGCCGGTTTCTCGGGTGCTTCCACGCCGGTGATGGCGCGGCCCTGAAGCCGGTCGCGGGCGTATTCCAGCGCGTTCTGGTAGGCGGCGGTCGCCTGACCCAGCCCCTGAACGCCGACGCCGAGACGGGCCTCGTTCATCATGGTGAACATGGCGCGCATGCCCTTGTGCTCGGTCCCGAGCAGATAGCCGGTCGCACCGTCGTAGTTCATCACGCAGGTGGAATTGCCGTGGATGCCCATCTTCTCTTCCAGCGCACCCACGGAAACCGCGTTGCGCTCACCCAGAGAGCCGTCCTCTTTCACGAGGAACTTGGGTACGATGAAGAGCGAGATGCCCTTCACGCCGTCCGGGCCGCCGGGAATTTTCGCCAGCACGAGGTGGATGACGTTGTCCGACATGTCGTGATCGCCGGCGGAGATGAAGATTTTTTGCCCGCTGATCTTGTAGGTGCCGTCATCCTGCGGCTCGGCCTTGGTGCGCATGAGGCCCAGATCGGTGCCGGAATGCGGCTCCGTCAGGTTCATGGTGCCCGTCCACTGGCAGCTCACCATGTTGGGCAGGTAGGTCTGCTTCTGCGCGTCCGTGCCGTGCGCGTGGATGGCGGAATAAGCCCCGTGCGTCAGGCCCTGATACATGTTGAACGCCATGTTCGAGGCCGTAAGGAACTCGCCCACCGCCGAGCCAAGCACATGGGGCAGGCCCTGACCGCCGTATTCGGGGTCGCAGTCGAGCCCGGTCCAGCCGCCGTCGCGGACCTGATCGAAGGCCTCCTTGAAGCCGGTCGGCGTGCGCACGACACCGTTCTCGAGTTTGCAGCCCTCGACGTCGCCGACGCGGTTGAGGGGCGCGAGCACTTCGGAGGAAATCTTGGCGGCCTCTTCGAGAATCGCCGAGGTAAAGCTCGGGTCGAGGTCGTCGTAGCCGGGAATGTCCTTGGACTCGACCTTCAGCACATCGTGCAGGACAAAGGCCATATCGCGGGTGTCGGGGGTGTAGCTGGGCATGTTCTCTCCCTAAAAATATTCTCTGCGCGGCGTTATTCGGCCGCTTCGTCCTGTTCCATCGAGGCCAGCATCTTGCGGCCCCAGTCCAGTTGGCCGGAGAGGTCGCTGATCGCCTCGTCCAGCTCGGCGCGCTGGGCGCGCAATTCGTTGAGGTGGCGCTCGGCCAGATCGATGGTGCGCGTGTATTGCGTCCGTTGCTGATCCCCCACGTCGTAGAGGTCGAGCAGCTGGCGAATCTCTTCGAGCGGGAAGCCGAACCGCTTGCCCCGCAGGATGAGTTTCAGCCGCGCCCGGTCACGCCGGGTGAACAGGCGTTTCTGACCGTCGCGCACGGGCGAGAGCAGTTCCTTCTGCTCGTAAAAACGCAGGGTCCGTGCGGTGACGCCGAACAGATCGCACATTTCGCGAATGGTCATGAGATCGTCGGTCATGCCAAACTCCAGTTGGTTGCGGTGACGCTGACATAGGTCACTTGCCGCCGGAGTTCAGCAGAACATTACGTTTACGTCAACGTAACGTGGCGTCACAACGCCGAGAGGGCGCCCTCAGCCCTTTTTCATCGCCGCCGAGACCTGTTCGCGCATCTCGGCAAGCTCCTGACGCGCGGTCTTGAGATCCTCGATCTGCTGCCCGAGAACGCCCAGCTGGCGGTCGGCCATCTCGATCCAGACCTCGTTCTGCGCCTCGGTGCCCTGCTCATCGTAGATCAACAGGAACTGGCGGCACTCTTCGAGCGAAAAGCCCCACCGCCGCCCACGCATGACGAGCGTCATGCGTGCGACCTCGCGCGGGGTGTACCAGCGCGTGCGCCCTTCCTTCTCGGGTTCGAGAAGCTCGATGTATTCGTAATAGCGCAGGGTGCGCGGGGTCACGTCGAATTTCTCGCACATGTCCTTGAAGGACAGGCGGTCCGATTTCGCCCCGGATACGTCTTTCATGGTCATGGCCGTCGCTGGATGATCCTCACTGTGACGCAGGGTAACGGGGGAATCAGGGCGCGTCCAGTCGTTTCGCTTTGCGAAAGTCTGTTTCGCTATGTGGCCTGTGCGCTGCCATGCGGAACGCGCCTGCGCGCGTGCAGGTCTTGCGCCGCCCTGCCTCCGGCAGGTCGTCGCGGTGGCGCGGGGCGGCTGGTGTCATCCTGCCGCGCCCGATTCAGTTCATGAAGCCGGGCGCGAGCCAGTAGAAGGTGTAGGCGACGATCAAAGCCGGCACTGCCGAATAGAGCGTCGCGATCACGGCGGCCCGCGGATTGAGCGCGATGGCCGGGAACAGCGCATCCCCGTCGTTGGAAATGGCATTGCCCATGAGCGCCGAGAACGGGATCAGCCCGTTGATATAGAGCGTCGCGACAAGCACCTGAGGGCCGCACCCCGGCACGAAACCGATGGCCACGGCGATCAGAGGCAAGAGAGGGGCGACAGCCGCGAAAAGCGCCTCGAGGTCGAGCCCGGAATAGGCCGCGAGATAGTCATAGGCGAGGTAGGCGCCGATCACCCAGACCGAGATGAACGAGGTCTCCTCGGCCATCCGCGTGATTGGAGCGTCCGCCGGGTTGGTCATCGCCTGAAGCGGAGAAAAGGCCCATATGACGAGGCCCAGGAACGTGCCCGCAAGCGCGATCCAGAGGATCGGGATACCGGCGATCGACCCGATCTCGACCATGCCAAGCTGGGCCGCGCCGACGACGAGGCCCGGGACGGCGAGGCCGAGATAGGCGTAGTCCACAAGGCGGGTCTGGCCGATCAGCGGCACTTCGTGATGCCCGGCGGCCGAGAGGTCGCGAAATTCCGCCGTGTTGAACTTGTCCACGATCCAGCCGGACACGATGCCGACCCCGAAGGACAGGGGCAGGACGACCGCCGCCGCATCGGGCCGGGTCGCGATCAGAAGAAACGCCGCGTCGCCCATCGTCGCGGTCAGCGTCGCCACGACCGCGCCGAATCCCACGTTGCCCGAGGAATAGGCCGCGACCACCACGACCGCGCCGCCACAGCCGGGCGTGGCACCCAGCAGGGCCGCGAGCGGCACCTGCGCGCGCCCGGCAGACCGAAGAGACCGGCCGATATCGAAACCGAACACCCGCTCGGCGCCGTAAAACAAAAGCAGCGTCGCCGCGACGAAGACCGAAACCTGCACATAGGCATCCGTCATGAGCTCCCGCGTCAACGTGCCGAGGCTGCCCGGAGCGATGGTGAGCACGAGCAGGACGAACAGCACGAACAGACGGCGTGGCCGGAACGCGGGCCATGTCCGGTTGGCTTCTTCAACGTTCATCCAGTCGATCGGGGTCATGCGCCACCTTTTTAGAACGGTTCCAAGTTTGGGAGTTTAACACTTGTTTGTCAGGCAGCAAGGGGCGAATAACGGGGCGACTGGAGGACCGATGGACCGGAAGAAAAAAGCTCAACTCGTGCGCCACTTCACCGAAGCGATCCCGTTTTCGAACGCCTTATCCATGCGACTGGACGAACTGGGCGAGGGGGATGCGGTGATCTCGATGCCCCATGACGACCGTTTCGTGGGCGACCCTGCGACGGGCGTCATTCACGGCGGCGCCGTGTCGGCGCTGATGGACACGACGGGTGGCGCGGCGGTGATGAGCCACCCGGATGCGCCCGTTGTGACGGCAACGCTCGACCTGCGCATCGACTACATGCGCGCGGCCACGCCGGGTCAGCGGATCGTGTGCCGGGCCGAGTGTTACCACGTCACCCGCTCGGTCGCCTTCATGCGCGCCTGGGCGCATGATGACGACTCAGACAACCCCATCGCCACGGCGACGGGGGCCTTCACGGCGGATGGCGGCAAGACCACGGACAAGAGCGCGGGGGCCCCGACATGAGGCGCCCCGAACCCGTGCAGGTGGTCAAGGAACGCCGCGACGCGGCCCTTGCGGCACTGGTCGACCGGGTGCCCTATATCGGCTTTCTCGGCGTCCATTTCGACCGGCGCGGCGACGAACTGACCGCCGTTCTGCCCTATACCGAAACGCTGATCGGCAACCCGGCGCTTCCCGCGATCCACGGCGGGGTCACCGCTTCGTTCCTCGAGGTCACCTCGATCATCGAACTGGGGTGGGTGCTCCTGTGGGAAGAGATCGAAAGCGGGACGCGCCCTATCGAAGACATCACCCCCGAAACCCTGCCGCGTCTGCCCAAGACGATCGACTTCACCATCGACTACCTGCGCTCGGGTCTGCCGCGTGACGCCTATGCGCGCGCCCGGATCAACCGCTCCGGACGACGGTATGCCAGTGTTCATGTCGAGGCATGGCAGGACAATCGCACGCGCCTCTTCGCGCAGGCCACCGGGCATTTCCTGATGCCCGCGGGCGATGGCTGACACCACCGGGGCGATCACGCACCGCCGGGTTCTGAAAATCGCCCTGCCGGTGGTAGCCGCGAATGTCACCGTGCCGATCCTCGGCGCGGTGGATACCGGCGTTGTCGGGCAACTGGGGGAGGCCGCGCCCATCGGGGCCGTGGGCCTCGGCGCGATCATCCTCACCGCGATCTACTGGATTTTCGGTTTTCTGCGCATGGGAACCGCCGGGCTCGCCAGTCAGGCGCTCGGAGCTGGCGACCGGGGCGAGCTGGCCGCGATCCTGACCCGCGTGCTGATGATCGGGCTGGCCGGCGGTACGGCGATCATTCTGCTTCAGGTGCCAATCTTCTACGGCGCGTTCCTCATCTCCCCCGCTTCGGACGAGGTGGAGGGGCTGGCGCGGGCCTACATGGGCATCCGTGTCTGGTCCGCCCCCGCCATCATCGCGCTCTACGGCGTCATGGGCTGGCTCATCGCGCAGGAGCGCACACGCGGGCTGCTCGTCGTGCAACTGGCGATGAACGGCGTGAACATCGGCCTCGACCTTCTGTTCGTGCTGGGCTTCGACTGGGGCGTGCAGGGCGTGGCGGTGGCCACCGTGATCTCGGAGTGGAGCGGTCTGGCACTGGGCCTGTGGCTGTGTCGCGGCGCGTTCCGGGTGCCCGCGTGGCGCGACTGGGCGCGGGTCTTCGACCGGGTGAGGCTGGTACGCATGGCGCGGGTGAACACGGACATCCTGATCCGCTCGCTTCTGCTCGAAGTGATGATCGTGAGCTTCATGTTCACCGGCGCGCGCTTCGGCGACGTGGCGCTGGCCGCGAACCAGGTGCTGTTGCAGTTCCTCCACGTCACCTCCTTCGCGATGGACGGCTTCGCTTTCGGGGCCGAGGCGCTGGTGGGCCAGGCGCT
This sequence comes from Maritimibacter sp. UBA3975, assembly GCF_002384975.1. Lineage (NCBI taxonomy): Bacteria > Pseudomonadati > Pseudomonadota > Alphaproteobacteria > Rhodobacterales > Roseobacteraceae > Maritimibacter > Maritimibacter sp. UBA3975. Next base: position 543,886 of record NZ_DGCP01000017.1, on the reverse strand, counting down.
GGGCGCGCGCAACCGGGCGGCCCTGCGCCGTGCGGCCATCTTCTCGTCGATCTGGGCGGCGGTGGTGGTCGTGGTGCTGGCGGCGGTCTTCGCACTCGCCGGCGGCTGGATCATCGACCTGATGGCGACTGACCCGGGCGTGCGGGAGGCCGCGCGCGGCTATCTCGTCTGGATGGTGCTGGCCCCGCTCGTGGGCTGGGCACCGTGGATGCTCGACGGCATCTTCATCGGCGCGACCCGCACGGCGGACATGCGCAACATGATGCTGGTGTCCCTGGCGGTATATCTCGTCGCGCTCGCGGCGCTCGTGCCGTGGATCGGCAATCACGGCCTTTGGGCGGCCTACATCATCTCCTACGCCGCGCGGGGCGTGACGCTGGCCCTGCGTTATCCTGCGCTGGAGAAAGGAGCGGGCTGACGCCCGCGCAGGGTGTGCGCCGACCTGCCTTCGGCCGGTCGGCGCGGTCGCGGGGCCAGCCCCGCACCCCGAGGTATTTCCGGACCGAAGAAGATCAGAGGATCTCGAGCACCTGTTCGGGCGGGCGCCCAAGACGGGCGGTGCCGTTCGCGAAGACGATGGGACGCTCGATCAGCTTGGGCGTCTGCGCCATCGCCGCGATGAGGGTCGCCTCGTCGGTGTCCCTCGTCAGGCCGGCCGCTTTGAACTCGGCCTCCTTCGTGCGCATCGCGTCGATTGCGGGGAGGCCGAGGGCCGCGAGCGCGGCGCGGATCTCCTCCTCGGTGGGCGCGTCTTCAAGGTACTTGCGCACCGACGGCGCGATCCCGCGCGCCTCCAGCAGCGCGAGCGTTTCGCGCGACTTGGTGCAGCGGGGATTGTGCCAGATGGTCACGTCGCTCATAGCCAGGTCTCCCGTTGTGTGCCGATGGCCTTGCTGATGTGGTCGTGGCCGTCTTCGGCCAGCATCCGGTCCAGCCCGCGTGCGATCCGGTCGGCGAGGCTGAGACCCTCGTAGGCCAACGCGGAGTACAGCTGCACCGCATGCGCCCCGGCCTTGATCTTGGTGTAGGCATCCTCTGGGGAGGAGATGCCGCCGACACCGATCAAAACCATGTGGCCGTCCGTAAGCCTGGACAGGCGGGCCAGGACGCGTGAGGATTTTTCGAACAAAGGTTCGCCCGAAAGCCCGCCCTTCTCGCCCCGGCTTTCACTTTTCAGACCTTCCCGGTCCAGTGTCGTGTTGGTCGCGATGATCGCGTCCAGGTGCACGGCGCGGGCCACGTCCGCGATTTCGCCAAGTTCCGCCTCGGTCAGGTCAGGCGCGATCTTGAGGAACACGGGGATGAACCTGTCCATCCCCTCGCGTGCCGCCATGACGCCCGACAGCAGCGCATGGAGCGCCTCGGCCCCTTGCAGGTCGCGCAGCTTCTCGGTGTTGGGGGACGACACGTTGACCGTCACGAAATCCACCACCGGGCCGCAGCGTTCCAGCACGCGCACATAGTCGCCCGCCCGGTCGTCGCTGTCCTTGTTGGCCCCGAGGTTCAGACCCACCGGCACGCCCGCGCGTCGGTCACGTTTGGTCAGGCGCGAGAACGCCGCTTCCATCCCGTCGTTGTTGAAGCCGAAGCGGTTGATGACCGCCCGGTCCTCGGCAAGCCGGAACATGCGCGGTTTCGGGTTGCCGGGCTGGGCGCGCGGGGTCACGGCACCCACTTCGACGAACCCGAACCCCGCCTGCGTGAGCGCGTCCACCACCTCGGCGTTCTTGTCGTAACCTGCCGCGAGTCCCACAGGGTTGGGCAGGTCGAGCCCGCCGACATGGCACCTGATCCGGTCGGATGTGAAGGTGCCCGACAGCGGCACGAGCCCCGCCTTCATGGCGGAAAGCGCAAGCCGGTGCGCGCGCTCCGGGTCCACCCGGTGCAACGCTGTCAGACCGATCCGCTCGACGAGGTTCACTTGACCTCCGCGGGAAGGACATGGCCCTCGGGGCCGAGCGGGTAGGGCTTGGCCCAGACGACATCGGTGGCGTCGAGGCTGCGGTAGAGATGCGGAAACAGCGCACCGCCCCGCGACGGCTCCCACTCAAGCGCGTCGCCCAGAGCATCGGTCTCGACGGCCACGATCATCAGCCCCTCTTCGCGGGCGAAATGCTTGGCTGCCGTTTCGGCCACCTGGCCCGCGGTCGAGAAATGGATATAGCCATCGGCAAGGTCGATCGGCGCGCCCTCGGTGCGGCCCGCCGCCTCGAACGCGGCCCATTCCTCGGCCCGGAGTATCTTGTAGATCAGCATGACCCTCAAATGCCGCGCGCCGGCGGGACGGTCAAGATGAACCGACGCTCCGGGCGTATGCAGGTCGCGCCTTTCGGCCTGTCCGCCGCCTGCCTCGCGCGCGGGCAGGGCGCCCGTTACAAAGGCGTCACGGGAATCGGCGAAGTGAGACAAGCGCTTGCCTTTGACAGGACGCGCGACTCGTCGCACTCTGACCGAATAGTCAAAAAAACAGGGAGACACCCCATGAAACGCGTCCTCGGCTCGGCGGCCGTGCTCGCCCTCTCGTCAGGCATGGCCTGGGCGGACTTTTCGCTCACCATCCTGCATACCAACGATTTCCACGCCCGTTTCGAACCGATCAGCAAATACGACTCGGGCTGCTCGGCGGAGGACAACGACGCAGGCGAGTGCTTCGGCGGTTCCGCCCGCCTCGTCACTGCCATCGAAGAGGCCAAGGGTCGGGCCGAGAACTGGCTGCTCGTCGACGGCGGCGACCAGTTTCAGGGCACGTTGTTTTACACCTATTACAAAGGCGCGCTCGCGGCCGAGATGATGAACAAGATGGGCTATGACGGGATGACCGTCGGCAACCACGAGTTCGACGACGGCCCCGAAGTGCTCTCGGGTTTCATGGACGCGGTGGACTTCCCGGTCCTCATGTCCAACGCCGACGTGTCGGGCGAGGAACTGCTGGCCGACAAGCTGATGAAATCGACCGTCATCGAAAAGGGCGGCGAGAAGATCGGCCTCATCGGTCTGACCCCCATCGACACGGACGAACTGTCGAGCCCGGGCAAGGACATCATCTTCACCGATCCCTCCGACGCGGTGCAGGGCGAGGTCGACCGGCTCACCGAGCAGGGCGTGAACAAGATCGTGGTGCTCAGCCATTCCGGCTACGGTGTGGATCAGACGGTGGCGGAAAACACCACCGGCGTCGACGTGATCGTCGGCGGTCACACCAACACGCTGCTGGGTGACATGGACGGCGCTGCCGGGCCCTATCCCACAGTGGTCAACGGCGTGCAGATCGTCTCGGCCTATGCCTATGGCAAGTTTCTGGGCGAGCTCAACGTGACCTTCGATGACGCGGGCAACGTGACCGACGCTTCGGGCGCGCCGCTCGTCATGGACGCGGCCGTGACCGAGGACGAGGCGACCGTGGGCCGCATCGCCGAGGCCGCCGAACCGCTTGACGAGATCCGCAACCGCGTCGTGGCCGAGACCTCCGAGGCGATCGACGGCTCCCGCGATACCTGTCGGGCGGGCGAGTGCCAGATGGGCAACCTGGTGGCCGAAGCCATGCTCGACCGGGTGTCCGATCAGGGCGTGACGGTGGCGATCACCAACGGCGGGGGGCTGCGTGCCTCCATCGACGCGGGCGAGGTGACGATGGGCGAAGTGCTCACGGTGCTGCCGTTCCAGAACACCCTTTCGACCTTCGAAACTGACGGCGAGAGCCTCATCGCCGCGCTGGAGAACGGTGTGAGTCAGGTGGAGGAAGGCGCGGGCCGCTTCCCGCAGATCGCCGGGATGCAGTTCACCTGGGACCCGGAGGCGGAGCCGGGCAGCCGCGTCGTCGACGTCTGGGTGCGTGAGGGCATGGACTGGGCCCCGATCGATCCCGAGGCCACCTACCTCGCCGTGACGAACAACTATGTGCGCAATGGCGGTGATGGCTATTCGGTCTTCGAAGGGGCCGCGAATGCTTATGACTTCGGTCCCGACCTGGCCGATGTGACGGCGGAGTACCTCGCCGAAATGGCGCCCTACCAGCCGTTCACGGACGGACGCATCAAGACGGCCGAGTAAACGCGACCCCGACGATACATCAGCCCTCGCCGGGTGACCGGCGGGGGCTTCCTTTTTGGGCGCGCGCCCCTATCTTTGTGGGCGAAAGGATCGCGACATGGATCATCCCCTCATGGACCTCATCTCGGCGAAGATCGCTGAGGCCGAGAAGAACGGCGAGTTCGACAACCTGCCAGGCGCGGGCAAGCCGCTGCCGAAGGACGACGATCCGGAAAACGCGCTCCTGCGGCGGATCATGCAGGAAAACAACGCCGTGCCACCCTTCATCGCGCTGGGCCGCGAACTCGAGAAGCTGCGCGAGGAGCTCAGGCGCACCACCGACACCGTGTCGCGCAAGGACATCATGAAAGAGATGTCCATGATGGAAGCCAAGATCGCCATTGCCCGCAAGGGCTGGACCGGCTGACCGCACATGTGCGGGCGCATGGCCAACACGCTGCCGCATGACGCGATGGCCAACCTGTTTGCTGCCACGCCTGCCAACGCGCTCCCCCCTCTGCCTGACTACAACATCTGCCCGACGCAGGAGGTCGCGGTCGTCACGCAAGAGGGCGGGCGGCGCTATCGCCCGATGCGCTGGGGGTTCTTGCCTGTGTGGTACAAGGCCGTGAACGACGGGCCTTTGCTCATCAACGCGCGTGCCGAAACCGTGGCCGAAAAACCTGCCTTCCGCAAAGCGGTGCGTGAGCGGCGGTGTCTGGTGCCGGTGTCGGGGTTTTACGAATGGTATCGCGCGGGCGAGGAGAAACTGCCGCACTACTTCCACCGCGCCGATGGCGAGCCTCTCGTGATGGCCGGCCTCTGGCAGGACTGGGGTGAGGACGCGCTGCCCACCTTCGCCGTGCTGACCATCGAGGCCAATGCGCTCATGGCTCCGATCCACAACCGTATCCCGGTGGTGGTCGAGCCGCAGGACTGGGCCAAATGGCTGGGCGAAGAGGGGCATGGGGCCGCCACTCTGATGCAGCCGCCCGCCGAGGAGGTCCTGACATTTCATCGCGTGGACAAGGCCGTGAACTCCAACCGCGCGGCCGGTCCCGACCTGATCGAACCGCTGGCGGCGTGACCTGACTGTGCGGGCGTGCGCCCGCGCTCTCAGATGCGAGGGGCAGGCCCCTCGCGCTCCCCGTCCTTAGTTGAGGGGTGCCCCCTCAAACACCCCGATGGGGGCCAGCCCCCAGGACTCATTTGCGGGCAAATGAGTCCTCCCCCGAGGTTTCTGGAAACAGAGAAGATCAGAGTGCGTCGCGCAGCGTGGCGAGCGGGTAGCCCAGACGCAAGATGTTGCGGCGCAGGGGCGCGAGGGGGAAGCGGCGGAGCGGGCTGCGCATGAGGGCGGGCCGGATGTCATCGCCCAGAAACAGGCGCGCGGCGGCGTGGCCGGACCAGGTGCCCATCGCAACCCCGTTGCCGTGGTAGGCCATCGCGGCGAGCGCTGTGGGGTCGCCTGCAACCACGCTCACATGGGGCAGGAGGTCGCGTGACAGGGCGGCGAGGCCGGACCAGGTCTGCGCGATCTCGACCCCGCGCCACGCCGGGAACATCGCGTGGAAATGAGCGATCAGGCGGCGGGTGGTGCGCCTGTCGGCGGCGACCGATGCGCGGATGCCGCCGCGCATACCGAACAGGAACCGCCCGTCTGGCATCCGCCGGAAATAGTGCAGGAGCGTGCGGGTGTCATAGGCCATGAGGTCCGATGTCCAGCCCTGCGCCGCCTGTTCCTCAGGGCTGAGTGGGCGGGTGACGAGGACGTTGGACTGCACCGGGAGCACCGGCGCCTTCAGGGGGCCGAGCGCTTCGGGCGTGTAGCCGTTGGTGGCGACGAGGAGGCGCGCGGCGGTGAGCGTGCCCTTCGGCGTCTCGAGGTGCCAGCGGTGGCCTGACTTGGTCAGGGTCGTGACCGGGCTCATCGCGTGAATGTGCGCACCGGCCGCGTGTGCGGCACGGGCGAGCCCGATGGCATAGGCGCCTGGGTCGAGGCCGAAGCCCTTGCGCAGGTGAAGCCCCGCGTGAAACCCCGGACCGCCCAGCCCGCGCGCGTCGAGATCGGCTTTCGACAGAACCCGCGCCCCGATCCCGTGGTCGCGGTATTGCTGCGCTTCGGCCTCGAACCCGCGTGCCGCACGCGGGGTATGGGCCAGCCGCACTTCGCCATCCGAATGGCGCTGCACGTCGATCCCGTGCCGGTCGATTAGCGCATCCACATGGTCGATGGCAGCGACCTGCGTGTCGTGCAGCGCGCGGGCCGCCGGCGCGCCGAACTGCCGCTCCAGCATGTCGCCCGAGAGCCCCGCGCCGCCGAGGCAGCAGAACCCGCCGTTGCGCCCCGACGCGCCCCAGCCAGGGGCCTGCGCGTCGAGCACGGTGACCGCAACCCCCGCCTCGGCGAGCGTGAGCGCCGCCGACAGGCCCGTGTAGCCCGCGCCGATCACGGCAACATCGGTCTCGCCCCCGGCGAAGACCGGCCAGTCCCGGTCGATGGCCCAGGCGCAATGCTCGCGAGGAGCGTCGGAATAGGCGCGCGGTTCGTAAAGGTGGGTCACAGCCGCCCGAGGTAGGTCCGGTACTCGATCTGGCTGATCGCCGTGGTCAGCTGCGAGATCTCATCGCGGCGCACAGCGGCGTAGATATCGCGGTAGCCGGGCAGGAACATCGCCTCAGCCACGTCGCTGTCGGCGAAACACTCGACCGCCGTGAACCAGTCCGAGGTGAGCGGATCGGAGAACTCCCCGTTCTGCTCGTCGAGCGGCGCGGGCAGCGGCAGGTCCGGGTGATCGAAGCCATACAGCATCCCGCCCAGAACGCCGGCGATCACGAGGTAGGGGTTCGCATCCGCCCCCGCGATCCGGTGTTCGAGCCGCGCGCCTGGCCCGGCCACTTCCGGCAGGCGCACGGCGGCGGCCCGGTTGTCGAGCCCCCAGTCGGGCGTATGCGGCGCGAAGGAGCCGCGCTGGAACCGGCGGTAGCTGTTCATGTGCGGCGCGAAGATCGCCTGCAAGTCGTCCATCGTGTCCAGCGTGCCCGCCACCGCCTGCCTGAGCAGCGCCGAGGGCTCATCCCCGCCCTCGTCGAAGACGTTCTCGCCCGCCTCGTTCACAACCGAGACATGCACATGCATCCCGTTGCCGGGGTAGTCGGCATAGGGTTTGGCCATGAAGGTCGCGCCCATCCCGTGCTTGCGGGCCACGCCACGAACGATGCGGCGGAAATAGAGCGCATCGTCGGCGGCGGCCATGACGTCGTCAGTGTGGTGGAAGTTCACCTCGAACTGGCCGGGCCCGTATTCCGCGATCAGCGTGTCCGGGGTCATGCCCTGATCCCACGCCGCATCGAGGATGTCGTCGAGGATCGCCTGCGTCCGGTCCAGCACATCTAGGTCGAAATTCTGCGCGGTGGGCGAGCGGTCGGGCGGGATCGGCGCGTCGTTCATGTCCTCGCGCGGCTTGTAGAGATAGAACTCGAGCTCGGTGGCGACCACCGGTTTCATCCCCCGCGCGGCGAAGATCTCCAGCACGTTTTCAAGCTGGCGGCGCGGCGAATAGGGCGCGACCTTTTCGTTCTCGTCATGCATCTCGCACAGAACCTGCGCGACGCTCCCGCCCGAGGCAGAAGCCCAGGGCACCGGGCGCAGCGAGCCGGGAACCGGGTAGAGCTGGCCGTCCGGGTCGCCCACGGCGATGCCCAGCCCGGTGTCTTCCACCTCTTCGCCCAGAATGTTGGGGGCATAAGTCGACAGTGGCATCCGCACACCGCCCTTGGCGATCTTCTCCTCGTCGTCGCCGGGGAGCCATTTGCCGCGCAGGATCGCGTTGATGTCGCACATCATCAACTCGACCCGTTCGGGGCGGCCGTGTTCGTCGCAGAAGGCTGCGTATTCGTCGAGGAAGTCTTGCATGTCAGGTGGCATTCTCTTCGCGCCGGCGTCGAACCACCGCGCGTTTCGTTGTGATCGAGAAAGTGATGACGCCAATTGTCACGAAACCGATCAGGATGGAAGAGAGCGCGTTGATCTCGGGGCTGACGCCCAGCCGGACGGCAGAGAAGATCTTGATCGGCAGGGTCGTCGAGGACGGACCCGACGCGAAGGAGGCGATCACGAGGTCGTCGAGCGACAGGGTGAAGCCCAGCAGCCAGCCGGAGATGACGGCGGGCGCGATGATCGGAAGCGTGACCGAGCGGAACGCGTCCCACGCTGTGCAGCCGAGGTCCAGCGCGGCCTCCTCCAGCGAGCGGTCGAAGGACACGAGGCGCGACGACACGACGACGGCGACGTAACACATCGAAAACGTCGTGTGGGCGAGGATGATGGTCAGCATCCCACGGTCCAGCCCGACCGCGATGAACAGAAGCAGGAGCGACAGGCCCAGGATCACGTCGGGCATGACCAGCGGCGCATAGATCATGCCGGAAAACAGCGTCTTGCCGAAGAACTTGCCCCCGCGCACGAGGACATAGGCCGCCGCGGTGCCAAGGACCGTGGCGAGGGTCGAGGAGATGAGCGCCACGCGCAGCGTCACCCAGGCCGCATCGAGGAACGCCTCGTTGCGGAACAACTCGCCATACCACTTGGTCGAAAACCCCGCCCAGACCGTTACCAGTTTGGATTCGTTGAACGAATAGATCACGAGGATGACCATCGGCAGATAGAGGAAGGCGAACCCGATGGTCAGGGAGGTCGCGTTGAACCAGCTCAGCCTACGCATGGGCCGCACCTGTGCTCTTCAAGGCCACGGGCCTTTCATCGCGAAGAACGGGGGCACCCCGTGATGAGCGATGCGGCCTCATCCCTCGGCCTCCCTTTGCTTTTCCTCGTTGCGCTGGAACAGCACGATCGGGATCACGAGCAGGAGCAGCAGGATCACCGCCACCGCCGAGGCCACCGGCCAGTCGCGGTTGGAGAAGAACTCTTCCCACAGTACTTTGCCGATCATCAGCGTCTGCGAGCCGCCCAAAAGGGCCGGGATCACGAATTCGCCCATCACCGGGATGAAGACGAGGAAACAGCCGGCAATGATCCCGTTGCGTGACAGCGGGAAGGTGACGAGCCAGAAAGCCTGAAACCGCGTGCAGCCCAGGTCTTCGGCCGCTTCGAGCAGCGAGGCGTCCAGCTTCTCAAGCGCCGAATAGAGCGGGAGCACCATGAAGGGCAGGTAGGTATAGACGATGCCGATATAGACCGCGGTGGGGGTGTTCAGGATCTGAAGCGGCTCGTCGATCACCCGGATCGCGATCAGAAGCTGGTTCAACAGCCCCTCGTTGGCGAGGATCGCCTTCCACGAATAGACCCGGATGAGGAACGACGACCAGAACGGCAGGATGACCAGCATCATCAGCGTCGGACGCCATTCGTCCGGTGCGCGCGCCATGCCGTAGGCCAGCGGATAGGCGACGCAAAGCGCCGCGAAGGTCGAGATCGAGGCGATCTTCAGCGACGACAGATAGGCTTTCCAGTACAGGTCATCGGTCGTCAGGAACTTGAAATTGTCGAAGTCGAGCTGGCTAACGAAATCCTTGATCCCCTGCCAGCCCGCACTCAGGTCGAGGTTCGGCGTATAGGGCGGGATCGCGAGTGCGATATCCGACAGGCTGATCTTGATGACGATCAGGAACGGCACCAGAAACAGCGCGATCAGCCACGAATAGGGCAGGAGGATGAGGGCCGCCCGCTTCATTCCGTCAGCACCACCCCGGCGGAGGCGCGGAAGGAGAGCCAGACCTTGTCCTCCCAGCTGTAGTCGCGCCGCGAAATCCGGCTGGAATTCGTCATGGTCGCCTTGACCATCTGCCCGCCGGGCAATTCGACGTGATAGGTCGACAGGTTCCCGAGATAGCCGATGTCGATGATCGTGCCCTCGACGGCGTTGGCCCGGTCGTCGGGCTGCTCGCGGGTGACGAGGATCTTCTCGGGCCGGATCGCGAAGGTGACGTGGCTCCCGTCGGCGATGTCGGCCTCGCATTCCGTGACGTGGATCGGGTCGGCCCCCGCCGCGAAGGACACGTCATAGGCGTATTCCCCGGTCGCGGTGGCCGTGCCTTCGATCAGGTTCACGTCCCCGATGAAGTCGGCCACATAGACGGTGTTGGGCGTCTCATAGATCGCGGGCGGCGTATCCACCTGCACGATCCTGCCCGCGTCCATCACGGCCACGCGGGAGGCGACGGTCATCGCCTCTTCCTGGTCGTGTGTCACGATGACGAAGGTGGTCCCGGTCTTCTCCTGAATATCCATCAGCTCGAACTGCGTCTCTTCGCGCAATTTCTTGTCGAGCGCGCCGAGCGGCTCATCGAGGAGCAGGAGCGCGGGCGCCTTGGCGAGCGAGCGGGCCAGCGCCACGCGCTGCCGCTGGCCGCCGGAAATCTGGTGCGGCTTGCGCTTGGCGAACTGTTCCAGCCGCGTCAGGCGCAGCATTTCCTGCACGCGGTCAGGGATCTCGGCCTTGGGCATGTCCGAGCGTTTCAGCCCGAAGGCGATGTTGTCGTAAACCGACAGATGCGGGAACAGCGCGTAGCTCTGGAACATCATGTTCACCGCCCGCTGGTTCGGCGGCACATGGGCCATGTCGCGCCCGTCGATCTCGATCGTGCCCTCGCTCGGCGTCTCGAAGCCCGCGAGCATCCGCATCATCGTGGTCTTGCCGCAGCCCGACGGCCCCAGCAGCGCGAAGAATTCCTGCGGATAGATGTCGAGCGTCAGGTCGTCGATCGCCGTGAAGGCCCCGAACCGCTTGGTGACGTTCTTGAACCGGATCAGGGGCACCGCCTGCGGGTCGGTCCACGGCGCGAAAGTCCCCTCTTGGGGTATCGGTTTCGTCTCTGCCATCTGTCCCCCGGATGAAAGAGGCCCCCGGACGTGCCGGGGGCCGGTGCAGGCTCAGGTGCCCGACTTGATCTTGGTCCACAGCCGCGTGACGGTGCGCTGCACCTGCGGCGGGTAGGGGGTCGTGGTGAACAGGTTGTCCAGCGTCTCCTGGCTCGGATAGATCGCGCTGTCGCCGATCACGTCCTCGTTCAGGAAGTCCTGCGACGCCTTGTTGCCGTTGGCGTAGTAGACGTAGTTGGACGCCTGCGCCATGTTCTCGGCATCCATGATGAAGTTCAGGAAGGTATGGGCCGCTTCCGGGTTCGGCGCATCGACCGGGATGGCCATCTGGTCGAACCACATCTGCGCGCCTTCCTTCGGCACGACGTACTCGATGGTATTGCCGTTGTCGGCCTCGGCGGCGCGGTCACGGGCTTGCAGGATGTCGCCGGACCAGCCGACCGCCACGCAAATGTCGCCGTTCGCCAGCGCGTCGATGTATTCGGACGAGTGAAACTTCTGGATATGGGGCCGGATCGGCATGTAGACGTCTTCGACCTTGGCGATCACGTCGGGGTCATGGCTGTCCGGGTCCTCACCGATATAGTTCAGCGCGGCCGGGATCATCTCTGCCGGCGCGTCGAGGAAGTGAACGCCGCAATCGGCGAGCTTTTCCATGTTCGCGGGGTCGAAGACCAGCGCCCAGCTGTCCAACGGGGCGTCTTCGCCGAGCGCCTCGGTCACCCTGCCGACGTTGATGCCGATGCCCGTGGTGCCCCACATGTAGTTGATCGAGTATTCCCCGCCCGGGTCGTACTTGTCCGTGCGCGTGCTCACCACGTCCCACAGGTTCTCTGCGTTGGGCAGCTGCGACTTGTCGAGCTTCTGGAACGCGCCGGCCTGAATCTGACGCTGGAGGAACGTGCCGGTCGGCACCACCACGTCATAGCCGGACCCACCGGCGAGCATCTTGGTCTCCAACACTTCGTTCGAGTCGAACACGTCGTAGATGAGATCGATGCCCGTCTCTTCCTCGAACTGGGTGAGCAGGTCTTCGTCGATATAGTCGGACCAGTTGTAGACACGCACCTCCTGCGCCGTCGCCGCACCGGCGATCAGGGCGAGGCCCGCGGTCATCGTGACCAGTTTCGTATTCATTGCAGTCTCCCTTGTTGGACTTCCGCCCCATTTTCGCGTTATTTGATCAAAAGTGACCGGTGTCGGCAAGTCGGTCAAGTCGATCACCCCGCTGGGGTCGCGTTTGACACTATCGGTGAGAACCGCAAACGCAACGGTAAGGTTGGACGGGCGAGAGGAATTGGCGTGAACGCACCGCATGAAAAGATGCCGGACCATGAAAAGGCCTACCGGGCGCTGCGCGACATGATCCTGCATGGCGAACTCGCGCCCGGTCAGGCGGTCACGATCCAGGGGCTGGTCGAGACGCTGGGCCTCGGCATGACTCCGGTGCGCGAGGCGATCCGGCGGCTCACGTCGCGTGGGGCGCTGGAGTTCAAGGGCAACCGCCGCGTTTCCGTTCCCGAAATGGACGCGGGCACCTATGACGAACTCGCCTTCGTGCGCCTCACGGTCGAACCCGAGCTCGCCCGCCGCGCCGTTGAAAAGCTGGACGAAAACGCGATAGGCGAGCTCGAAGCACTGGATGCGCGCGTCGACGACGCCATCGAGCGCGGCGACGTGCGCGACTATCTCGAGGCCAACCGCCTCTTCCACACCCGTCTCTATCAGGCCTCAGGGGCGGATGTCCTGCTCGCGATTTCCGAAATGCTCTGGCTGCGCTCTGGCCCCTCGCTGCGGGTCATGCTGGGCCGGGCGGGAACCGCGAACCTGCCCGACAAGCACCGCGAGGCGCTTGCGGCGATGCGGGCTGGGGATGCCGACGGGGTGGCGGAGGCGATCCGCGGCGACATCCTTCAGGGCATCAAGCAGGTGACCTCGACTTTGGGCGATGACGCGTGAAGTCGCAGCGGGCGCGTTGACAGTCCAAAATTTGATCATATTGTGAGCGCGACTTTTCCCCGACCCGGAGCGCGCCATGAACAAGATCACGAATCACATGCCCACCGCCGAGCTTCAGGCGATCGACGCGGCGCATCACATGCACCCGTTCACGGCGAACGACGAACTCGCGGAAAAGGGCGCGCGGATCATCACGCGGGCCTCCGGCGTGACGCTCACCGACAGCGAAGGGAACGAGATCCTCGACGCGATGGCGGGGCTGTGGTGCGTGAACATCGGCTACGGGCGTGACGAACTGGCCGAGGCCGCCGCGCGCCAGATGAAGGAACTGCCGTATTACAACACCTTCTTCATGTCCTCCCACGTTCCCGCCATCGCGCTGGCCCAGAAGCTCGCCGAAATGGCGCCGGGCGATCTGAACCACGTCTTCTTCGCCTCCGGCGGGTCCGAAGCGAACGACACCAACATCCGGCTGGTGCGCCGCTACTGGGACCTGATGGGCAAGCCCACGAAGAAGGTCATCATCAGCCGCAAGAACGCCTATCACGGCACGTCGGTCGGGTCCGCCTCACTCGGGGGCATGCAGGGGATGCACGCGCAGGGCGGTATGCCGATCCCGGACATCGTCCACATCGGTCAGCCCTACTGGTATCTCGAAGGCGGCGACATGAGCCCCGATGAGTTCGGCCTCATGCGCGCGCGCGAATTGGAGCAGGAGATCGACAAGCTGGGCGAGGACCGGGTCGCGGCCTTCATCGCGGAACCGATCCAGGGCGCAGGGGGCGTCATCATCCCGCCCGACAGCTACTGGCCCGAGGTGCGCCGCATCTGCGCCGAGCGCGACATCCTCTTCATCGCGGACGAGGTGATCTGCGGCTTCGGACGCACGGGCGAGATGTTCGGGACGCAGTATTACGACCTGACCCCCGACATCATGACGGTCGCCAAGGGCCTCTCGTCGGGCTACGCCCCCATCGGCGCCTCCATCGTGTCCGACGGCGTGGCGAAGGTGATCGACTCCGAGGAATTCACCCACGGCTACACCTATTCCGGCCACCCGGTCGCCGCCGCCGTTGCGCTCGAAAACCTGCGCATCATTGAGGAGGAGGACATCGTCGGCCATGTGAAGAACGAGGCCGCGCCTTATCTCGCCGAGAAATGGCATTCGCTCGCCGACCACCCGTTCGTGGGCGAAACGACCATCGTCGGCATGATGGCCTCGCTCGCGCTGACCGCCGACAAGTCGGTGCGCAAGCCGTTCAAAGCGCCGGCCGGAACCGTGGGCTACATGACCCGCGAACGCTGCTTCGCCAACAACCTCATCATGCGCCATGTGGCCGACCGGATGATCGTCGCCCCGCCGCTGGTAATGACGAAATCCGACATCGACACGCTTTATGAGCGCGCCGTGAAGTCGCTCGACGAGGCGTATAAGAACGTCACCGACGCGGGCCTTATGGAAACCGCCGACTGACAAGATCGCGCCCGACCCGCCCGCAGGGCGGGCGTGAACGCCCACCCTCGGGGCGGGCGCAATCCGGAGGGCGTTTCTTGACCCGTCTCGACATCCTCACCGCCAATGACCGACCGGGCGAATACCCGGCGTCCTACTACGCGGCCAGCACCCCGACGCTCGACCCGATGCCACCCGCGCAGGGCGACATCCGGGCGGACGTGTGCATCATCGGCGGCGGCTTCACCGGCCTGTCCGCCGCGCTCCATATGGCCCAATCCGGGCTGAACGTCGTGGTGCTTGAGGCGCAGCGCGTGGGCTTCGGCGCGTCAGGGCGCAACGGCGGGCAGGTGAACACCGGCCAGCGGCAGGACCAAGACGTGCTGGAGGAGATGGTGGGCGTTGAGCGCGCCCGCGCACTGTGGGATCTCGCCTGCGAGGCGGTGGAGCTCACCAAATCGCTCGCCGCCACCCACGCCCCCGACGCGGGCTTCACCCCCGGCGTCATCCACGCCGACCACCGCGCCCGCTACGTTGCCGAAAGCCACGCCTACGCCCGCAAGCTGAACGACGACTACGGCTACGACAGCATCCGCGCGCTGGATCGCGAGGAACTGCGCGCGCTCTGCGCCTCGGACGCCTATCACGGCGGCACCATCGACACGGCCGCAGGCCATCTCCACCCGCTCGCCTACGCGCTGGGCCTCGCCCGCGCCGCACAGGCCGCAGGGGCCCGCCTGTATGAGCGCAGCCGCGTGATCCGCGTGACCGAGGGCGACCCGGCGACCGTCGAGACCGATGCCGCCCACATCACCGCCGACCACGTTCTCTGGGCCACGAACGGCTATATGGGCCGGGCCGAGCCGCGCGTGGCGGACAAGGTCATGCCCATCAACAACTTCATCGTGGCGACCGAGCCGCTGGGCGAACTGGCGGACGCGCTTCTGCCGGGGAACCACGCTGTCGCGGACTCCAAGTTCGTCATCAACTATTTCCGGCTGTCTCAGGACAAGCGGATGCTTTTCGGGGGCGGCGAGAGCTATGGCTACCGCTTCCCCAACGACATCGCCGCCAAGGCGGGCAAGCCGATGCGCCAGATTTTCCCGCAACTGGCCGATGCCCGGATCGACTACGCCTGGGGCGGCACGCTCGGGATCACGATGAACCGGATGCCGCATTTCACCCGGCTTTCCCCCAATATCTACGCCGCCACCGGATACTCGGGGCAGGGGGTCGCCACCGCCACCCTGGCGGGCAAGCTGGTCGGCGAGATGGTGGCGGGGCAGGCGGGGCGCTTCGACCTGATGGCCTCGGTTCCGACCCCGCGCTTTCCCGGCGGCGCGGCCCTGCGCACCCCGCTCCTCGTTGCCGGGATGCTCTGGTTTTCGCTCCGCGACCGGCTCTAACCGCCCGTCCGCGCCTCGATCTGTTGCCGGAACGCGCGCGGCGACAGGCCCGTGGCCCGGCTGAACACCCGGCTGAAATGCGACGGGTCCTGATACCCGAGCGCATAGGCCACCTCGGACACCGACAGGTTGGAATAGGCAAGGTTGCGGCGCGCCTCGCGGATCACCCGGTCCTGAATGACGCCCGAGGCCGGTCGTCCCGTCGCCGCCCGCATGACCCGGCTCAGGTGGGTCGGCGTCACCGCCAACTGGCCGGCATAATCCGCGACCCCTAGATGCTCGACAAAATGCGCCTCCACCAGCGCCTCGAACCGGCGTTGTAGCGTGGTGTCGGGCGAGGCGGCGGCGGGCGCCTGATCCGCGATGGCCCGCGCCACAAGCCCGGCAAGCAGCGCGATCCGCGCGCGCAGCACATGGGCGCGGCCGAAATCGCGCGTCTCGAACTCGTCGAAGATCGTGGTGATCGTGTCGCGGATATCCATGTTGCCGGGCACCTGCGCGGGGCGCGACAGCACCGGGCGCAGGCCCTCGCCCTCGGCCAGCCATTCGTCCAGAACCTCGCTCGCCACCGTCACGACCCAGCCCTGCGTGCCCGGCTCGAAGCTGTAGGAATGGACGCAGCCGGTCGGCACGTTCACGACCGTATTGTCAGATAGGTCCACCTCTACATCATCGAACCGCCCTCGTGCATGGCCGCGGTGCAGCATGAGGAACTGATGCAGCCGCCCGTGCCGGTGCGGTGTCAACTCCCAGTCATGCAGGGCCGAACGCACCTCGATCGTCTCGCAATGCACGACATCGGGCAGGTCCGCGAGCTCTCCGAACAGGTTGAAATTGGCGATCTGATCCATGTTCGATCCGTACATGTTTCGGACGGGTCGGTCCATTCAAATGACCGCATCGCGGAGGCATCTATCGACGGAACGCGAGGAGGAAACGCATGACCACCACCAAGACCAAAGTCGGAATCATCGGGGGCGGCCCGTCCGGTCTGCTCCTGTCGCAACTGCTGGACCTCAAGGGGATCGACAGCGTCGTCCTCGAAAGGAAGAGCCGTGACTACGTTCTGAGCCGCATCCGCGCGGGCGTGCTGGAGCAGGGCTTCACCGACCTGATGCGCGAGGCGGGCGTGGGCGAGCGGATGGATGCCGAAGGCGAAATTCACGAGGGCGTCGTGATCTCGGACAACGGAACCGAACACCGCATCGACCTCAAGGGCCTGACCGGCGGTGATACGGTCATGGTCTACGGCCAGACCGAAGTGACCCGCGACCTCTATGACGCCCGTGAGGCGCGTGACGGCAAGGTCATTCACGACGCCGACAACGTCCAGCCCCATGACCTGACCACCGACGCCCCCTACCTGACATATGAGAAGGATGGCGAGACGCACCGCGTCGATTGCGATTTCATCGTGGGCGCCGACGGCTTCCACGGGGTGAGCCGCAAGTCGATCCCCGAAGACAAGATCACCGAATACGAAAAGGTCTATCCCTTCGGTTGGCTCGGCATCCTGTCCGAAACCAAGCCGGTGCATGACGAGCTGATCTACGCCCGCTCCGAGCGCGGCTTCGCCCTGTGCTCGCTGCGCAGTCAGGTTCTCAGCCGCTACTACGTTCAGGTTCCGCTCGACGACAAGGTCGAGGATTGGTCGGACGACCGCTTCTGGGATGAGCTGAAAGCACGGCTGCCCGAGGACGTGGCGGCCCGGCTGGAAACCGGCCCGTCGATCGAGAAATCCATCGCCCCGCTGCGCTCGTTCGTCTGCGAGCCGATGCGCTACGGCAACCTGTTCCTCGCAGGTGACGCGGCCCATATCGTGCCGCCGACCGGGGCAAAGGGCCTGAACTCGGCCGCAAGCGACATCTACTATCTCTACCACGCGATGGTGGCGCATTATGATGAAGGCGACAGTTCGGGGCTCGACAGCTACTCGGAAACCGCGCTGCGCCGCGTCTGGAAGGCCCAGCGATTCAGCTGGTGGATGACGTCGATGCTGCACCAGTTCCCGAACGAAGACCCGTTCGACCAGAAACTTCAGGAAATCGAGCTGAGCTACTTCCTGTCGTCCGAGGCCGCGCGCACATCGCTGGCCGAAAACTATGTGGGCCTGCCGTTCTGATCGCACCGCAGGCCGGATGACCCGAACGCCCCCGCCCTTCCGGCGGGGGCGTTTTCGTCTTGTCCGAGGGGCGGAGCCAGTGCCCTGACGCCCCGCCGATCATGCCCCTGCGGCGGTTTGACCTATGTCATGGCCGCACCCCCCGACGCGCCCGTATGTAAGCTCAGACAGAAACGGAGCGCTGACAGATGTACAAGAATATCCTGGTCCCCATCACCTTCGACGAAACGCGGGACTCCAAAACGGCCCTCGAAATCGCCCATGCGATTTCCGATGAGGGCGCAAAGATCACCGCCCTGCACGTCGTCGAGGAAATTCCTTCCTACGTCGCGCAATACCTGCCCGAGGGGCAGATGACCGAGAACGTCCACGAAATCGAAAAAATCCTCGCCGAGAAGATCGCGAACGAGGTCGGGGTGGACGTGAAGGTCGTGCAGGGTCACGCGGGCCACTCGATCGTCGATTACGCCGCCAAGAACGGCGTCGACTGCATCGTGGTCGCCTCCCACCGGCCGGGCTTCCAGGACTATTTCCTGGGCAGCACCGCTGCGCGCGTCGTTCGGCACGCGCCATGCTCGGTCCACGTCGTGCGATGAGGAGGATCTGCGCACACGGGTGAGGCGGGGCGGGCCGGTTGCGGCCCGCCTTTTTCGTGCGCATATGCCTTGCAGGAGGTGCCGCGCATGATCTGTCCCAACTGTGCCCGCGAGATGGAGCACATCACACGCCACGGCGTGACGCTCGACCGGTGCGAGGTCTGCGGTGGCATCTGGCTCGACCGTGGGGAGCTTGAGCATCTGCTGGAAACGGTGCGCGCGCCCGTCGTCCTGCCCAACCCGGAACCCGCCCCGCGCCCGGCCGCGCCCGCGCGCCGGCCCGAGCCCACCCGGCGCGAACCCCGGTGGGAGGAGCGCGCGCCGAAGAAGAAGGGCAAGCGCAAGGCCCACCGGAAGAAATACTCCCCCAAGGCGCGGATCAAATACATGCTGAAGGAACTGCTCGACTGAGTTTCGCGGGCGCGGCAGCGGTGCTACGCTCGGGCCAACACAGGAGGAACCGATGCCGACCATCCAGACGTCCAACGAATACCAGACCGTGCTCACCACCTTCGAGACGACCCCCGGCACCTGTCAGGATCTGCTCGACCTGCTGAACGATGCCTATGCTGTGTTCATTTCCAAACAGCCCGGTTTCATCGGGGCCGGTCTGCACGTCAATGATGCGCAGACGCGAATTGCGAATTATTCGCAATGGGAAAAGCGCGAGGACTTTCAGGCGATGCTGCGCACCGACGAAATGCGGCGGCGCAATCGCGAGATCAACGACCTGTGCAAGAGTTTCGAGCCGGTGATGTACGAGCTCGCGGCGACCTTCTGAGCAATCAGCTTGCGCGCCGTTTGGGGGCCGTGCGTCCCTTCGCTGCAGGGCTCATGCGGCGGTCGTCCACCCGGCGATGGCGCGACAGCGGCGCGGGCACGACCGGCCCCTGAACCGGCGCTTCGGCCTTGTCCGGCAGTCCGGACCCCGCATTCCCCAGGCGGCGCAGAACGCTCACGACCTCGGTGCGCAGCCGCGCGATCCGGCCCGAACCCGGGCGCGGCCCGCGGCCACCCGGGTAAAGACGCAGGCCGAAGAACGCGCCCAGCCGCACCTTGCGCAGATGTCCCAGAGCCTCGGCCCGCTTCTGTTCCAGCACGGCCTTCAGAAGCCAGGACGCCGAGAAGGCCCAGACGCCAAGGCTTTCGTCCCAGTAGACGACGTTGTGGGCTTGGATGACCTCGGCGAGCCAGCCGGAGCCGTTGTTCTTGATCCCCGACAGGATCATCACGTTCCAGCCCGTCGTCCACACGATCGCCCCCATGACGAGGTAGAATTTGCGCTCCCACCCGGTCGCGTCGGGCGCGTAGATCAGAAAGCAGGTGAGCGACATCATCAGGTAGAGCAGGACCGCCGAGACATAGTGGAACGCCGGCGACAGCTCCAGCCCGAGGGCGCGCTGCGTGAAGGTCGAGATCGTCTCGCTCTCGTTCGGGAAGAAGGCGACGCCGATCGCCGCCAGCCCCGCGACCATCGCGATCAGATCGGGCGAAATCCAGCGGCCCGGATAGCGTCGCAGGCCCCGGTGAACGGCAAGGAAAAGCCCGATGGCCACCAGCCCGCCGACGAGCAGATCACGCTGTGTCGTGTGAAAGAAATCCGAGATTGTCGGCTGCACGCGACCGTCCGCGACAAGGCCCGCCACTGCGAGAAGCAGCGGCAGTAGTATTCCAATCAGTCCAAAAGCGATGCGAAGCCGGAAATAGGCTCTGGCGCCGTCTTGAACGTGGTTTCTGGGCCATAAACTGTTCATGTTTGGTCGACGAGTGGCAGCACCACCAGTCTACGCCAGCGGGTGGCCCGATCAAGCCACGTCAGGCGAGCAACACGGTAAGGATACCCCTACTAGTTGCGTGCTTTTAGTCAAATTTAAGACAAATTGTCGCGCGGAAGGCGCCGCAATGCATACCAAAAAAGAGCCGGGACCTCGCGTATCACCGCCTTTGTGATTCGCCAAGGATTGCCGCCCCTTAGCGGCGTGGTCACGCCGCTTGCGTCCAGTCCGAGCCGCCGAGCGGTCAGAAGCGCCCGCGGCAGATGCCATGAATCCGTCACAATGACCACCCGTGCGCGCGGACCCAAAAGCCTCCGGGTTTGGACCAGATTTTCGAGCGTCGAGGTAGACAGGTTTTCCAGCAGGATCCGGTCGGACGGCACGCCCATGCCGGTGAGGATCTTGGCACTCGCCTCGGCCTCCGATGGTGGATGCTCTCCCACCGCGCCGGTGGCCACGATCCGCTCCGCCTGACCGGCCAGGAACAGACGCCCGGCCGTCTCGGCGCGACGCCGCAACGCTGGCGAGGGCACACCGTCGGGCCAGACGGCGGCGCCCATCACCACCGCGCTCACTCCGGGTAGAGTTGGGCGCACTGGGCTTTCGCGAGGTTGGCTTTCTCCTGCAACGCGGGCAGCCGGGCCTTCAGCGCGGCAAGCTGGCGGCGCTGGTCGGCGACATCGATCGGCACCGGGGTCTCGACCGTGCGGAAATCCGTCTTGGTGCACTCGTAAGGCTCGCCGTCCCGGTCGCGACAGACGGCCCGATACTCGTAGGGTTCGGTCGAGCGATGGATCGCATAGCCGCGCGCCACGTTCCCCTCAAGCTCTCCGATCCGGCTCTCGGCCGCGCGCAGGTCCTGCGTGTTGCGCAGGACGCAAAGGTCCTGCTCGGTGCAGGCGGCAAGCGCGAGGAGCGCGGCGAGGGCGAAGAGACGTGATTTCATGGTGCGATCATGCGGCGGCGGGCGCGGGCTGTCTAGCGGGCCGGCGCGTCAGCCAAGGCCGAGGTCGGCGGGTGTCAGCCGGAATGCCTTGCCGAACCCGCCGTTCAGATGCGCGGCCACCACGTCGAAGGTGACGAAGTGGAAATCCGCGAAGTCGACATAGAGTTTCGATTTCGGATGGGTGGCGAGGTAATGCGCCCGCAGCGCCGGGTCCTTGCGCAGAAACCGCGCGGTCGCCTCGAGCGTGAGGCGCGGATGCGTCAATGGATCGCCGCGCGGTCCCGGCTCTCCGACCAGCAGACTCGCCTTCGGGTCGGCCCGCAGCGCAACCGTGTGCGCCGCAAGGTCGGACACCAGCGTCAGCGGCGCGCCCCGCGGCGTCGTGCCAAGGGCGATGCGAGTCACGACGGGGCGACCCTCCGCCAGCACGGCGAGGGCCGCGAACCGTGCCTCGTCGATCAGCGACCGGGCCAGCCGCCGCGCCTCGTCATCCGTCGGGCGGATCGGGTTGGTCCGGGGCCTCTCGGGCCCCGTGTCAGGCACAGCCATCTATCGCCACGCGATGCGCGCGGCCTACGCTGTTCATGCGGTTGAGAAGGTCCGTAATGCCGACCCCGCGCGATGTGGCCACGGCGACGATCCCTTCGTCCCAGGCTTCCCGCCGGCGAATGCCACCGGCGCGGGCGCTGGCGGCTTCGTCCGCAACGGCATCGTAAAGGGCGAGGGCCTCGGCCCCCACATCGGCGCGCAGTGCGTCGGTCGCACAGGCGCATTGGCTGTCGCTGGTGCCCGGTCGCGCCTCGCACATCGCTGCGGCATCCGCCCGGGCGAGGCCCGGCGCGAGGGCGAGGATGACGACTGTTAGGCGTAACATGGCGCAAGCCTAAACGCGCCAAAGGGCAGGACGCAATGGCCCCGCCCCAGAAGTGATCATGCGCGAGCAGTCAGGCTCAGCTACAGGTGTCGATCGCGTTGACGTGCTTTTGCCCAACGCTTTCCATGCGCAGGAGCAGGTCTTCGCCGGTCATGTTGTTCTGCGTCGCAGTGCTCTCGAAGGCGGATTCCCATGCATCGGCAAGGGGCATCTCCTCACCTTTCAGCGACAGGAAGGTGTCGCTGAGCGTGTCATAGAGATTGCGGTCTTCCAGCGTGATGTTGCTGTTGAGCGATGTCGTGGCGCAGTCGCACTGCGTCGCGGAAGTGCCCATGTCGACGCACAGCTCGGCGGACCCGGCGTGGGCGGCGAGCGGCATCAGGGCCAGAATGGACAGAAGCTTTTTCATTGCAACGGTTCCCAGGTCAATTTGAGCCTTAAGGAGTCGCACGACTTTGCGGTGGATTTGTGGCGCGGATGTGCCGGACATGGGGCGGCCCGCGCGGGTTGCGTGACGTGGCGTAGCAGCGCGCCACCCCCTCCCGCTGGTGGAACATTTGCCCAGAGCGAGCGGTTGATCACACGAGACGGCAACGATTTGCCGACACAGAAAGGATGGGAACATGAACAGAGGAACCGCGATCATACTTGGCCTCGTGGTCATCGTCGTGCTGGCCTTCGGGTTCTACATGGTCGATTTCGACGTGACCGAAGAAGGCGCGATGCCGGATGTCGACGTCTCGGTGGAAGAGGGTGACATGCCCGAAGTCGATGCCGAGGTGGGCGAGATCGAAACCGGCACCGAGACCGAAGAGGTCACCGTCCCGGATGTCGATGTGGATGTCGACACCCAGGAAGAAGAAGTCGAAGTCCCGACCATCGACGTGAACCCGCCGGAAGACGACAACCAGTAAGGTCGTTCGAGCGGACGAATATCATGCCCCTTCGCGGTGACGCGGAGGGGCTTCGTTCTGCCTGAGTGCGAAAGGTCCGGACGGCGCCGGATTTGACAGGCTCCGCCCGTGGGCTAGTCTCGAACCGATCGGTCGATAACCGACAGGCGAGCCGGGGGAGACATGCGCCGCATCCTGATGATCTGTGTCCTGGTGGGTGTGCTGCCGTCCCTCGCACGCGCGGAACCGGTCACCAAATATGCGCCGATCGTGGTGGACCCGGATTTTCCGGGCGTCTTCGCGCTCTTGGGCACCATCGACGGGCGCACGGCGCTGAACTTCGAGCGTGCGATGGACGAATACGGTCGGCCGGACGTGCTCCTGCTGTCCAGCGGCGGCGGGCTGGTGGGCCAGGCCCTGCTCATCGCGCGTCGGGTGCGCGAGATCGGGGCGGACACGCATATCTCCGAAGGCGACCGGTGCTTCTCCGCCTGCGCCTACATCTTCCTCGCAGGCACCGTCCGCAACGCCGAAGGCGATCTCGGGCTGCACCAGATCAGCTCGGACAATGCCGACCTTGTCAGCGGGCAGATGTCGGTCTCGGACATCATCGACACGCTGTCGGATTTCGATGTGCCGAACGACCTCATGGTCGAGATGTTCCGCACGCCGCCCGACGAGATGTATATCCTGACAGACGCGGAGAAGGTCCGCTACGCGCTTCTGGCCGGGCCAAGCGGGCGGGGGGCACCCGATCCGCGCGCGCCGGAGCCGCCGGTTGTCACGCCGGGGCGCAGCGCGGAACGGGCGGCGTTCGACTTCCTCGCGGCCTTCTTCGCTGCGTGGTCGCGGCCCAACGAGACCGCGCTGGAGCGCACGGTCGCCATGTACGGGCCGAGCGTCGATTTCTACGGAACACGATATTCCAAGGGGGAGGTCGCGGCGGAAAAGGCGCGCTTCGCCGAGCGCTGGCCAAGGCGCGACTACCGGATCATCGGCGAGACGGTGGCGATCTCCTGCGATACGGCGCGGTGCTATACGCAAGGCAACTACAGCTTCCGGTCGAGCTCGTCGGTGATCGGGGACGAGTCGGCGGGGGTGGCCTATTTCGAGATGATATTACAAAGACTTGGCGCCGGTTTCGCCATCATCAAGGAAGACGGGCGCGTCGTCGAACGGCGCTAGGGCCCGCCTACTTGCAGGTGTCACCCAGCGCCCGGTGAACCGCGCCGGTTTGGTCCAGCGACGCCTTCAGCGCCTCGAGGGGCATACCGTTTTGCTGGGCGACCGCGGCGACGGCGGCGCGCCAGGCTTTGAGCCAGCCCTGGCCGGTGGCGCGGTTGGCGAGGTAACCCTTTGTCACCGCATCATAAAGCGCCACCTCGGAGCCCGAAACCTGTGCCCTAAGCTTCTCGGTGGCGCAGGCGCATTGCGCGGGCTCGGTGCCCGGCAGGACGCGGCAGAAGGCCGTGATATCGGCCTGTGCGGCCAACGGGGCAAGGGTGAGGACGGTGGCGAGGGCGATGCGTTTCATCCCGAAACGCTAGGGGCGTGCGGGGGGCTTGTCCATCGGGATCGCTGTCACATTGCGGGGAGCGGGCGCGCGGCGCGCGGGGCCTTCATGAAAAGGGCGAACATCCGCTCACGGCCTGTCAAAGAGCGTACACAGCCTGTGCACACGCTGTGCATACGCACGCCACACAAGCACGGCGTTAACCTTTCCGCGCTGAACTGGCCGCCCGACCCGAGGAGCCCCCGCATGACCCGACGCCGCCCGGCCAGCGCCACCCGCAAGATGCAGCTTCGATACCTCGTCGACCGGATGCAGCAGGTGGAATGGGACCTGCACCAGCCCATCGTCGACCGCTGGGCCATTCCCCCGGCGTGGAAGGACCTCGCCGCCCGCACCCCCCGGCGCGAGAAGGTGCGCATCACGATCCGGGTCGAGGAGGACGTGGTGAAGTTCTTCAAGTCGCTCGGCGCGGGGTATCAGGTGAAGATGAACGAGGTGCTGGCGAGCTTCATGCACGCCAAGCTCGCCGGGCTTCTGGTCGATGAGGACGCCATCGGGGAATACGCGCGGGAGGCGGCGCTGAAGGCCCGGCCCGAACTTGGCGACACGGACCGCTTTTATGACAAGGTGCAGGCCGTGGTCGATGAGTACTAGAAGGAGCAAGGGGAGGGGTGAAACCCCGTCTATCGCCGGAGGGGGCCGATCTGAGCGAAGAGGACATCTCGCTCGTCACCGGCTGCGACTGGCGGCAATTGCAGCCGGTCATGGCCGAGGCCGAGGGGCAGACGCCCTATGGCGAACCGGCGGTGTTCTCGGTCAGGGGCGTGGTCGTGGGCCAGAACGCCGAGGCCGAACCCACGAGCATCTTCGGCACGTTCCGGGTGCAGGGCATCGGCCTGGACGTGGCGGTGACGCGGACGATGGTGATGGCGCGGTAGGGGGGGTGCTGAGCCGTGCGCGCGCCTGACCGTCGCGCCGGAGGTGCGCATCAAGAATGTGTGGCGCCTTCACATGGTCCAGCCAAGCGCGGAGCCGTGCGCGCCTGTCCGTGGGGTGGCGCTTTTGTCGGTTGAGCGGGGCGCTTTATGGGGCCGTGTCATTGCCGGGGTCGGCATGGGCGCTGGTGGTTGAGAAGCGCCAGCCCGCCGGGACGGGCAGGCGCTCGCACGGCGGCCTAACGGCCTTGATTCCGTGCGGTTGCTTGCCGCCCAAAGTTCATTGATAGCGTAGGACGCTACTCATTCCAACTATTGATTGCAAGGGTTCTCGTAAAAAACCGATACTACGGCTGTTGATTAGACGAAAAAAAGAAATGGCGATCTCTAGTCTTGTGAAGGTCAAAGTGTGCGATATGAGCGTCTGTCATTTCAACGTTGTCTGAAAAAAGCTGAATGCACGATTCATCCATAACGTATTCGGCAATCACCGCAGAAAAATCCTTATCATAAACACCATTTAATATCTTTAGATTTGTCGAGGGGAAGGATTTCTTGAATTCAATATTATATTTCGGCAGAAAGTATCTGATCATTGCGGCCTCATAGAGGCTGACGCGTTCCGCCATGCTCATGCCGAATAGTTGATCCAATCCTTTAGAGATTCGATCATCGGAAATCTTTTCATCTTGCTCATCGGCAAAGGGATTTAATTGGGTGATTAGTTGGTTGCTGGCGAGTTCGACCATTAGTATTGAGAGTTGGCATCCTTCTGATGGCCCTCTAATTGCAATCTCTTGCAGTTTTTCATGCTTCAAGAGGCGATCTGCCGCGGTCCTACTTCCATCTGTTCCATATGCCTGCCCAATATAAAGAACTTTGAACGGCAAAGGGTGGCCGGTGCATGCAATTAGCTGTTCGGTGCTTGGAGCGGTTTTTCTCCCGTCTTTGTCAATGATGTAATAGTACTGTTCATCCATATGAAGTGCGCTGCCAGTAGGCATTTCGAGCGTGCCAGTTGCTTCAGTACCTCCTATGTCCATTACGACCAGAAGGGTATTTCCCGCCCTTGCAACGGATCGCATGACAACTCGTGGTGTTTCTCCAATAAAATAAATGTGAGATCGCGAAGGAACTCCGTTCAGGTAGTCGTCGTATTCTTCCAATTCATATATGACCTCGGGCGGTAGGACAGCATAGCTGTAAGCATACATTCCGACCGCGTTCTCTACCCCAAATGCAGCACCTAAGAATAAATCATCAATCATCGCCCCCGCCCTTTCCGTCCAGCCCTCTGCCCCGGCCTCCCGGCCGTTGAGCGCCCCTTGGTTGCCTTCTCGCCGGCGGCCTCCACCGCCGCCTGACGCGCCATCGGGTCGTCGGCGACGGCCAGGTCCACCGCTTCCAGCCGTTTGACCTCGTCGCGCAGGCGGGCGGCTTCCTCGAACTCCAGGTTCTCGGCGGCCTTGCGCATGTCTTCCTTCAGACCCTCCAGATGCGCCTGCAGGTTCTGGCCGATGCCGACCTTGTCCACGGTGGCGGTGACGCGGTTCATGTCCACGTCGCCCTTGTAGAGACCGGCCAGCACGTCCTCGACATTCTTGCGCACCGTCGCGGGGGTGATGTTGTGCTCCACGTTGTAGGCGATCTGTTTCTCGCGGCGGCGGTTGGTTTCGTCCAGCGCGCGTTCCATCGAGCCGGTGATGCGGTCGGCATACATGATGACGCGGCCGTCGGCGTTGCGCGCGGCGCGGCCGATGGTCTGGATGAGGGAGGTTTCCGAGCGCAGGAACCCCTCCTTATCCGCGTCGAGAATGGCGACGAGGCCACATTCGGGGATGTCGAGCCCCTCACGCAGCAGGTTGATGCCGATCAGCACGTCGAAGGCGCCGAGACGCAGGTCGCGCAGGATCTCGATCCGTTCGATCGTGTCGATGTCCGAGTGCATGTAGCGCACGCGGATGCCCTGTTCGTGCATGTATTCGGTCAGATCCTCGGCCATGCGTTTGGTCAGCGTGGTGACGAGGGTGCGGTAGCCCGCGTCGGCCACGCGGCGCACTTCGTCGAGGAGATCGTCGACCTGCATCTCGACAGGCCGGATTTCGACCTGCGGGTCGAGGAGGCCGGTGGGGCGGATGACCTGTTCGGTGAAGACGCCCTCGGTGCGCTCCATCTCCCATTTCCCCGGGGTGGCGGAGACGAAGACGGATTGCGGGCGCATGGCGTCCCATTCCTCGAACTTGAGCGGGCGGTTGTCCATGCAGGAGGGCAGGCGGAAGCCGTGTTCGGCCAGCGTGAACTTGCGCCGGTAGTCGCCGCGATACATGCCGCCGATCTGGGGGACGGAAACGTGGGATTCGTCGGCAAAGACGATGGCGTTGTCGGGGATGTATTCGAAGAGCGTCGGGGGCGGCTCGCCGGGATTGCGGCCGGTGAGGTAGCGGGAGTAGTTCTCGATCCCGTTGCAGAAGCCCGAGGCCTCGAGCATTTCGAGGTCGAAGCGGGTGCGTTGTTCGAGGCGCTGGGCTTCGAGCAGCTTCCCCTCCTTCTCGAATTCGGCGAGGCGCAGGGTGAGCTCGCGTTTGATGCCCTCGATGGCTTGGCGGAGCGTGGGCGTGGGCGTGACGTAGTGCGAATTGGCGTAGATGCGGACCTTTTGCAGGCTGTCGGTCTTGGCGCCGGTGAGGGTGTCGAATTCGGTGATCGACTCCAGCTCCTCGCCGAAGAAGGACAGGCGCCAGCCGCGATCCTCGAGGTGGGAGGGCCAGATTTCGAGGGAGTCGCCGCGCACGCGGAAGCTGCCGCGATCGAAGGCGTTGTCGTTGCGGCGGTATTGCTGGGCGACGAGGTCCTTCATCATCATGCGCTGGTCGTATTCCTCGCCCACCGTGATGTCCTGCGTCATGGCGGTGTAGGTCTCGGGCGACCCGATGCCGTAGATGCAGGAGACGGAGGCGATGATGATGACGTCGTCGCGTTCGAGGAGCGACCGGGTGGCGGAGTGGCGCATCCGGTCGATCTGTTCGTTGATCTGGCTTTCCTTCTCGATGAAGGTGTCGGACCGGGGGACGTAGGCCTCGGGCTGGTAGTAGTCGTAGTAGGAGACGAAATACTCGACCGCGTTGTCCGGGAAGAAGCCCTTGAACTCGCCGTAAAGCTGGGCGGCCAGCGTCTTGTTCGGGGCGAGGATGATGGCGGGGCGCTGCGTCTCTTCGATGATCTTGCCCATCGTGTAGGTCTTGCCGGTGCCGGTCGCGCCGAGAAGCACCTGATCGCGTTCGCCGCTGCGCACGCCCTCGGCCAGCTCCGCGATGGCCTTGGGCTGGTCGCCCGCCGGGCTGAACTCGGTGTTCATGCGGAAGCGGATGCCGCCTTCCAGCTTGGGCCGGGCGGTCGGGGCGACGGTGGGCGAGGTAAGGGGGCTGTCGGGCATGGGAGACTCCTTCGGCCCACACAGTTGTTCTCTTTTTGGCCCCGTTCAAGGGGCAAGGCGGCGCCGGGGTGCGTGCTCCTGACAGGAGGTGGCGGGAGGGATGTGCGCAAAGGCCACATATCGAACATTAGAGCCTTGGAAACGGGCCATGACGGAACGGTCCGTTGACAGAATACAGCCTTCGGGCGAGTCTGATGCAAACAAAAGAGGCATCAGAAGATGTCGAGCAGACAGGCAAATACCGCGACGGCGGCCCGACGGGGTCCGCCACCGCCCGGCGATGAACAGATGCTTGCCCTTGGCAAGCTGTCGTTCCTTGCGTCCTATTGCCCGCTTCACCGCACCTATCCCGGTCATGTCATTTCGTCGATCTTCATTCCGGCGGTGAACAATTCCTGCGTCCGTTTCTTCGAGAACGCCGACGGCGCGACGGCGGCGGCGCTGATCTGGGCGCGGCTGGACGAGGCTGTGTCGCGCCGGATGCTGTTCGACGGTGTTGCCCCGACCAATGACGAGTGGGCGGCAGGCGACACGCTGTGGTTCATCGACCTGCTGGCGCCCTTCGGGCATGGGCGCGCCATCGCGCGCGAGATCGCCCGCCACCCGCCTGATGTGCCGTTCTACTTCGCGCGGCTCGACCGGCAGGGGCAGGTGAAGAAGGTGGTCGAGGGCGACCGGAACCGGGGCCAGCGCGGGCTGGTGCGTGCGCATTTTACGGATGAGGTTGCCTGATGGGGTTCCCGCGTCCCTCCACCGGTGCGGTCACCGAGGATACCGGCGTGGTCGGCGGCAACCTCGTCGCGAGCGGTGACATCGACTATTATGTCGGCAACGACAACGGCGACTGGACGCCCGGCACGCTGACGGGCACCTACGGCGACCTCGTGATCGACAGTGACGGGGTCTGGACCTACACCGCCGACAACTCGCAACCGGCGATCCAGGCGCTGGACACGGGCGATACGCTGACCGAGGTGTTCAACGTCACGTCGACAGGTGGCAATTCCACCGTCACCATCACCATCAACGGGCTGGACGAGCCGCCCTGCTTTACGCGTGGCACGATGATCGACACGCCCCACGGCCCGCGCCCGGTCGAGGCGCTCAGGGCGGGGGACGAGGTGCTGACGGTCGACATGGGGGTGCAGCGCATCCTGTGGGCCGGGTCGAAGCGGGTCGATCTGCGCGACGCGGCACCGGATGCGCGCCTGCGCCCCGTGCGTGTCACGGCCGGCTCCATCGCACCGGGGGTTCCCGCGCGCGATCTGCTCGTCTCGCCCATGCACCGCATCCTGATCGACGGGCCGGAGGCCCAGCTATACTTCGGGCAGGACGAGGTTCTGGCAGCCGCGCGTCACCTTGTGAACGGCACCACGATCGTGACCGACGCGGTGGGAGAGGTGGAGTATTTCCACCTGCTGTTCGCCCGTCACCAGATCCTGAGCGCCGAAGGGCTGATCAGCGAGAGCTTCTATCCCGGCGGGGTCGGGCTGTCGGCCTTCGAGGAAGAGGCGCGCGAAGAAATCCTGACGCTGTTTCCCGAGTTGCGCACCCTCACGGGCGGCTATGGCAAGACTGCGCGCGACGTGCTGAAACGGCATGAAGCCGATCTTCTGCGGCGGGTGACGCTGCCGCAGCCGTTGATCCGGCCTCTCATGGACCGGAAAGCCGCCTGAGAGCGCAGGCCGTTCCCGACATCGCTGGTGCCCGGCGTCAGGCTCTGGCGCACGAATCACTCCCCCGATCTGGCGAATACCCGGCGCCGCGTCATTGCGCGATTCTGCCGTCATGAGGCTTCGTCTCTGCCCTGCCTGCGCTGTTGCGCACGGAGGCGGCTTCGCCGTTCCTGCCGCCCTCTCGCGGGTGCGCGAAATGGTTACGATTTCCTTACCACCTTAAGGCGAACTTTAATTTCTTTTTTCCGTTTAGGTAGAATTTTGCGTTGCGGCGCACCGCCCGGACTTGGTAGTCATTGGGTGCAAGCAGCAGACTGGCTGCCGGTCCCGGTGAACACCCACCCCACCCCTCGCTCCCTCGCCGGGGCCGGCAGTCACCCTCCCAAAGCGGGGCTTTTGCCCTTGCGAAAGCCCCGCTTTATCCCCCATAAAACAGGCGATCAGACGGAGGCTTCCATGCGTGCTCGCATTTACAAACCCGCCCGCAACGCGATGACGTCCGGCCAGGCCCGGACCAAGCAGTGGGTGCTCGACTACGTCGCGGACGAAAAGCGCGAGATCGATCCGCTGATGGGCTGGACCAGCTCCTCCGACACCCAAAGCCAGGTGCGCATCCGGTTTTCCTCGAAAGAGGCGGCGCTCGCCTATGCCGAGGAGAAGGGGATCGACGCTGTGGTGATGGAGCCGCACAAGCGCAAGCTCAACATCCGCCCCGGCGGCTATGGTGACAACTTCGCCACCAACCGGCGTCAGGTCTGGACGCACTGAACCTTGCCGCAGTCCGGGCGTTCGGGGCATGGACCCCAGCCCGGATGACCAAATGCCCGACCGTTCCAACGTAATCGCCGCCCTTCTGCGCCGCGTGGAGACCGTGACCCTGCTTGCCGTGCTTTGCGTCGCGGGCGGGGTGTGGGCCTTTGTCGTGCTGTCCGGGCAGATGATCGAGGGCGACCTGCGCGCCTTCGACGAATCCGTGCTGATGGCGCTGCGCAGCGCGGGCGATCCGGCGACCCCGATCGGCGGGCCTCAGGTTGAGGTCGTGATGCGCGACATCACGGCGCTGGGCGGGGTCACGGTGCTGACGCTGGTGACGGTCGCGGCGCTCGTCCACCTCGTCCTGCGCGGCCGGCGCGGCGCCGCGCTGTTCCTTGCCATCGCGGTGCTGGGCGGGCGGGCGCTGTCGCACGTCGCCAAGGCCGGGTTCGACCGCCCGCGCCCCGACCTCGTCCCGCATGGGGTGGAGGTCGCGACCGCGTCCTTCCCCTCGGGCCATTCGATGATGGCGGCGGTCACCTACCTCACGCTCGCGGTGATGCTGGCCCGGCTGGAGGGCCGCCGGTCGATCCGCGCTTTCTATGCCGTGGCGGCGGTGCTTCTGACCCTGTCGGTGGGGGTGAGCCGGGTCTACCTCGGTGTCCACTGGCCGTCCGACGTTCTGGCGGGCTGGACGCTGGGCGCGGCCTGGGCGCTGATCGTCTGGCTCGTGGCCCGCTGGATCGGCAAGCGCAGGGAGGCGGCGCACCGTCCGGCAGACTGATGCTCAGCCGTCGAGGAACGCGCGCGCCGCCGCCTCGAACTCGCGCGGCTTCTCGGCATGGAGCCAATGGCCCGCACCCGGGATCTTGGCCTGCCGCGCCTCGGGGAAGAGGGTCTTGATGATCTCGCGGTGCTCGGGCCGGACGTAATCGCTCTCGGCCCCGGCGAGGAACAGCGTCGGCCCCTCGAAGCTGCCGGTCACATCGGGAAAGCCGGTGACCACGTCCATGTCGCGCCCCAGCACGTCGAGGTTCAGCTTCCATTGCCCCTCGCGCACGTCGAGGGACTGGAGCAGGAAGGACCGCACGCCCTTTTCCGCAACCGCCTCCGCAAGCGCCGCATCCGCGTCCGAGCGTGTCTCGATCCCCGAAAGGTCCAGCGCCTGCATCGCCTCCACCAGCGCCATCTGGCTGTGGCCATAGGCGACGGGGGCGATATCGGCCACGATCAGGCGGTTCACGCAGTCGGGCCGGGTAAGCGCGAGCACCATCGCAGCCTTGCCCCCCATCGAATGCCCGATCACATCCGCCGTGCCGCCGATCTCGCCGATCACCTCGGCAAGGTCGCGGGCCATCTCGGGATAGGACTGGCTGTCCGCGCGCGGGCTGTCGCCGTGGTTGCGCATGTCGACCGTGACGACCCGGCGGCTGTCGGCCAGCCGCTTGGCGATCACGCCCCAGTTGCGGCCCGATCCGAACAGGCCGTGGACGATGAGGACGGGCGGGCGCGTGTCATCCGCGCCGAAGGATTGCATCGCGAGCATGAACCCCCCATAGCGTGCGGGCGTTGAGGCGAAAAGACCCTTCGCCTATTCTGCTGCCGGAAAGAGAGAGACATGGACCTGCACGCCCGCGCCGATCACCTCGCGCAGCTCATGGAAGAACGGCTGGACATCCGCGGCCCCGACCTCGCCACCAAGCTCAGGCGGGCGGGGCGGCGCATTCCGCGCTGGGTGCGGCGCGAACTCGACGCACTGGTCGAGGCGCTGGACCGGGTGGACCACCCAAAGCTCGCGGCCCAGGTGGATTACGGACGGATCGAGACGGGGACGAAACGCGCCGAGGGCTGGCTCGAAGCGGTGGACCCGTGGGACCGGCGCAAGAGCGTGGTGAT
The DNA here is from genome assembly GCF_002384975.1 of Maritimibacter sp. UBA3975. Lineage (NCBI taxonomy): Bacteria > Pseudomonadati > Pseudomonadota > Alphaproteobacteria > Rhodobacterales > Roseobacteraceae > Maritimibacter > Maritimibacter sp. UBA3975. The sequence goes on along the minus strand of NZ_DGCP01000017.1, from coordinate 510,786 downwards.
CCACTGGCTCGCGGGAAATGCGCTCAACATCCTGATCGTGATCGGCATAGCGCTCGCCCTCATGGGCTGGCGCGGGCTGCTCTGACACTTCTCTGGTCCGAAAATACCTCGGGGAGCGCGAGGGGCCGCGCCCCTCGCCGCCGCGACGGCCCGGCGTAGCCGGGGCGGCGCAAATGCTGCGCGGGCGGCCCTGGCCGCCCGCACCGCCTGATTACAGGTCGGGGTAGATCGGGAAGGCGTCGCAGAGGGCGGCGACCTTGGCCTTCACGGCCTCTTCAACGGCCCCGTTGCCCTCTTCACCGTTCGCGGCCAGACCGTCCACCACTTCGACGATCAGGTCGGCGATCTGGCGGAACTCGTCCTCGCCGAAGCCGCGGGTCGTGCCCGCCGGCGTGCCGAGGCGGATGCCCGAGGTGACCATCGGCTTTTCCGGATCGAAGGGGATGCCGTTCTTGTTGCAGGTGATATGGGCGCGGCCGAGGGCCTTTTCGGTCGCGTTGCCCTTCACGCCCTTGGGGCGCAGGTCGACGAGCATGACATGCGTGTCGGTGCCGCCGGTCACGATGTCCAGACCGCCCTTCATCAGCTGGTCGGCCAGTGCCACGGCATTGGCGCGCACGGCCTTCTGGTAGGTCTTGAACGACGGGTCGAGCGCCTCGCCGAACGCCACGGCCTTGGCCGCGATGACGTGCATCAAGGGGCCGCCCTGGATGCCGGGGAAGATCGCCGAATTGATCTTCTTGGCGATCTCGGGGTCATTGGTCAGGATCATGCCGCCGCGCGGGCCGCGCAGGGTCTTGTGCGTCGTGGTGGTCGCGACATCGGCATGGGGGAAGGGCGAGGGGTGTTCGCCCGCCGCCACGAGGCCCGCGAAATGGGCCATGTCGACGAGGAGGTAAGCGCCGACCATGTCGGCGATTTCACGGAAGCGCGCGAAGTCGATCTGGCGCGGGATGGCCGAGCCACCTGCGATGATGAGCTTGGGCTGGTGTTCCTTGGCCAGCGCCTCGACCTCGTCATAGTCGATCAGGTTGTCCTGCTTGCGCACGCCGTACTGGATCGCGTTGAACCACTTGCCCGACTGGTTCGGCGGCGCGCCGTGAGTCAGGTGGCCGCCGGAGGCGAGGTTCATGCCGAGGATCGTGTCGCCCGGCTTGATGAGCGCGGTGAAGGCGCCCTGGTTGGCCTGCGAGCCGGAGTTGGGCTGCACGTTGGCGAACTGGCAGCCGAACAGCTCGGTCGCGCGTTCGATGGCCAGCGTCTCGGCCACGTCGACATACTGACAGCCGCCGTAGTAGCGCTTGCCGGGGTAGCCCTCGGCGTACTTGTTGGTCATCACCGACCCCTGCGCTTCCATCACGGCGGCGGAGACGATGTTCTCGGAGGCGATGAGTTCGATCTCGTCGCGCTGGCGGCCCAGTTCGCCGGTGATCGAGGCCCAGAGCTCGGGATCGCGGGAGGAAAGCGGCTCGGAAAAGAAGCCGGGTGAGCGAATGTCCTTCATGGCGCGTCTCCTTGGGACTGGCATATGCCGCTCACATACGGCCTTTTCGGCTGTGCTGAAAGGCCGGGGGCGACACGCAGGGTCAAATTCGCGGCAATTCTGGCGCTTGGGAGAAACTTGTGTTTCTTTCGGAACCAAGTGAGCGTGACAGGAAACCAGCGGGGCGTGGAGATGGCACCAAAACTGGCCTTCATGGCCTCCGACGGCCCCAATGCGCAGACCGCCCTGGCGGAGCTGTGCGAGCGGTATGGCAATGTCCCTCCCGCCGAGGCCGACGTGATCGTGGCGCTGGGGGGTGACGGCTTCATGCTCCAGACCTTGCACGGGACGCAGGAGCTCGACGTGCCGGTCTATGGCATGAACCGGGGGACGGTCGGTTTTCTGATGAACGAGTTTTCCGTGGAGCGGCTGGAAGAGCGGCTGGGCGACGCGGAGCTGGAGGTCATCAACCCGCTGAAGATGCGCGCGACCACGCGGGACGGGGGCATCGTCGAGAAGCTCGCGATCAACGAGGTGTCGATGCTGCGGGCCGGGCCGCAGGCCGCCAAGATCGCGATCTCGGTTGACGGGCGGCGGCGGCTGGCAGAGCTGGTCTGCGACGGTGCGCTGATCGCGACGCCTGCGGGCTCCACCGCCTACAACTATTCGGCGCATGGTCCGATCCTGCCCATCGGCGCGGATGTGCTGGCGCTGACCGCCATCGCGGCCTTCCGCCCCCGGCGCTGGCGCGGGGCGCTGTTGCCCAAGGCAGCGAGCGTCCGGTTCGACGTGCTGGAGCCCGACAAGCGCCCGGTCATGGCGGATGCGGACAGCCGGACGGCGGGGGTCGTGACCTCGGTCGAGGTGACGAGCGCGTCGGACATCCGGCACAAGGTTCTGTTCGATCCCGGTCACGGGCTCGAGGAACGGCTGATCCGGGAGCAGTTCGTCTGACGCGGCCGGGGCCGGGTCAGTCCAGCCGGGTCCAGCCTTCGCGCTTGCGGTAGATCGTCGACGGCGACACGTCGAGCACCTTCGCCGCGCGGGGGATGGAGCCGCCTTCGGAGGCGATGGTCGCCTCGATCACGGCGCGTTCGATTTCGGCCAGCGGTCGCCCGATGAGCGGGGCGAGGTCGCCGCGCGCGGCGGTGCCGTGGCTGTTGGGCGGGCGCAGGCTGGACAGCGTTTCCTCTTCCAGCACGTCTGTCGGCAGGTCGCGGGTCGAGATGACCTCGCCACAGGTCAGGAGCACGCCGCGCAGGGTGTTGACCAGTTCGGTGAGGTTGCCGGGCCAGCGATAGGTGCTGAGGACCGACAGGGCCGGGCCGCGCAGGTCCGGGGCCTCGCGCCCGAGCGCCTTTGCGATGTCGCGCGTTTTCGTCAGGAGTATGTTGCCCACGTCGCCGCCGCGCATCCGGAGCGGGGGCAGGGCGAAGGCGAGCACGTTCAGGGCGTAGTAGAAATCCTCGCGCAGCCGGCCCTCGGCCAGCGCCTGGGCCGGTGTGCGCGACATGGTGGCGATCATGCGCGCGGTCGCCGCGGCCCCGTCGGGCGTCGCGTGCTGTGCCACGAGCGGCAGGAGCCGGGCCTGAAGGCGGGTGTCGAGCTCGTCCACCCGGTCGATGAGGAGCGTGCCGCGCCCCGCCCGCGCGACGGCGCCCGAAGGATTGGCCGGTGACAGTTCCGTCTCCAGCGTTTCGGGGTCGAGCGCGGCGCAGTCGAGCGTGACGAATGGCGCGCCCGCACGCGACGAGGCGTCGTGGATCGCGCGGGCGAAGGTCGAGCGGCCGGTCCCGATCTCGCCGTGGATGAGCACCGGGTCTGAGACGCTGGCCGCAGCGTCGATCTTTCGAAACAGCCGGCGCATCTCGGGAGTGGTGCCGATCATCCCGTGAACCGGCTCGGGCAGGCGCGATGCGGGGCCGCTGTCAGGCGCATCCCCGTCATTCGCGGCTTTCACCTCGGCGCGGTGAGACGCCGTTGCGGGCTGACGGGCGGTGCCGGTGCCCGTGACCGACCGCAGGGTCCGGGTCAGGCGGGCGTTGGAGAAGGGGTGGAACAGGCAATCATCCGCGCCGACGCGCATCGCCTCGGCGGCGTCGTTGATCTGATCGCTCTCGGCGATCACGATGACCGAGATCTGTTTCTCGGCTTTGCACATGGTCAGGTAGGGGATGAGGGATTCGCCCTCGATCTTCAGCGGAATCACCAAAAGGTCTGGATTCCGTGACTTGCACAGTTCGGTCGCCTCATAGAGCGTGTGCGCACGCAGAAGCGTGCAGCCTGCCATGGCGAAAGCTTCTTCGGCAAAGAAATCGGCGGCTTCCGCCGTGCTGACGACAATCGCGAGTGGTTGATCGTCCACTGCAACGCGTTCTGACGCGTGGTCGAACTCGCCTTGTCTTCCCTTATCCACAATGCCACCCCGATCTGCGCACGTCCTTATCATTTCGGACGTAACGGATAAGGACATTGCAATTTTTCATTAATAAAATCCACCCCGGCGGACCCCGCCGGAGCGAATTTAATGTAATCAGTTACTTGCTGATCAGGTCAGGCGGTGGCGTAGCCAAGATCCTGCAACGCTTCGCGAATCTCATCGAGAATCGCCGGATCGTCGATCGTCGCGGGAAGTTTGAAGTCCTTTCCGTCGGCGATGGACACCATCGTGGCGCGCAGGATCTTGCCCGAGCGGGTCTTGGGCAGGCGGTCGACCACCACGGCGGATTTGAACGCGGCGACCGGGCCGATCTTGTCGCGCACCAGCTTGACACATTCGGCCACGACCTCTTTCTCATCCCGGTCCGAACCGGTGTTGAGGCAGAGAAAGCCCAGCGGGAGCTGGCCCTTGAGCTGGTCCGTCACGCCGATGACCGCGCATTCCGCCACGTCTGGGTGGGAGGCCAGAACCTCCTCCATCCCGCCGGTCGACAGGCGGTGGCCCGCGACGTTGATGACGTCATCGGTGCGCGCCATGATGTAGAGGTATCCGTCTTCGTCCACATATCCCGCATCCCCCGTCTCGTAATAGCCGGGGAAGGTGGTGAGGTAGGATTTGCGGAACCGGTCCTCGGCATTCCACAGCGTCGGCAGCGTGCCGGGGGGCAGAGGAAGCTTGGCGACGATGGCGCCCAACTGGCCGGCGGGGAGTTCGTTGCCGCCTTCGTCGAGGATCTTCATGTCGTAGCCGGGCATCGGCACGGCGGGCGAGCCGAGCTTGGTTTCGAGCAGTTCGATCCCCACCGGGTTCGCCACGGCCGGGAAGCCCAGTTCGGTCTGCCACCAGTGGTCGATGACCGGCACGCCGAGCTGGTCCTGCGTCCAGACGATCGTGTCGGGATCGGCCCGTTCGCCGGCGAGGTACACGGTCTTGAGGCACGACAGGTCGTATTTCTTGATGAAGTCGCCCTTCGGGTCTTCGCGCTTCACGGCGCGGAAGGCCGTGGGCGCGGTGAAGAAGGACTTTACGTTGTGCTCGGAAATCACGCGCCAGAAGGTGCCCGCGTCGGGCGTGCCGACCGGCTTGCCCTCGAACACGATGGTGGTGTTGCCGTGGATGAGCGGCGCGTAGCAGATATAGCTGTGGCCCACCACCCAGCCCACGTCTGAGGCGGCCCAGAACACGTCGCCCGGATCGACGTTGTAGACGTTCTTCATCGTCCAGTTCAGCGCCACCAGATGCCCGGCGGTGTGACGGATCACGCCCTTGGGCTGGCCGGTGGTGCCGGATGTGTAGAGCACATAGGCCGGGTGATTGCCCTCGACGGGGAGGCAGGGGGCAGGGTCGGCGGCGCTTACGTCGTTCCAGTCGTAATCGTATCCGTCCTTCATCTCGGCGGTGAGCGCGTCGCGCTGGAGGATCACGGTAAACTCGGGCTTGTGGTCGGCCAGGTCGATGGCACCGTCGAGGAGCGGTTTGTAGGGCACGGTGCGGTTCGGCTCGAGCCCGCAGGAGCCTGCGATGATCGCCTTGGGGGTCGCGTCGTTGATCCGGGTGGCAAGCTCGTTCGACGCGAAGCCGCCGAAGACGACCGAATGGACTGCGCCGATCCGCACGGTGGCGAGCATGGCAATGACCGCTTCGGGCACCATCGGCATGTAGATGATGACACGGTCGCCCTTGGTCACGCCCTTGGCGGCCAGCCCGCCGGCAAGGCGCGCGACGCGGTCCTGCAATTCGGCAAAGGTGATCTTGTCCTTCGCGCCGGTGATCGGGCTGTCATAGATGATCGCGGTCTGGTCGCCGCGCCCCGCGTCGACGTGGCGGTCCACGGCGTTGTAGCAGGTGTTCACCATCCCGTCGGAGAACCATTCGTAGAGGTCGTTGCCGAGGTCGAACAGCGCCTTGGATGGTTTCCTGTCCCAGTCGATCGCCTCGGCGGCGTCCATCCAGAACCCTTCCGGGTCGTTCTGCCAGCGGGCGTAAACTTCCTGATAGGTCGACATGAAAACCTCCTCCGCGTTCTGTCAGCCGAGGTGGTAGTGACGTGACGTCGTTTGGGCAAGTCTGTTGGTGGTAACCTGCGACCTTATGGCCGGGAAATTTGCAGAACCGGCGGAATCAGGCCTGCAAAGTTTTGCAAATCATCCGCAAATTCGCAGTTGGGCGCGGTAGCGGCGCGGAGTTTGCAAAGTCGGACTTTGCGGGTGAGGGAATCGGTGACCCCGTGTACGGCCGAGCGCCACCCGCGCCCTGGCCGGAACAGGGGCCGGTGGGCAAGGCGGCTATTTCGGCGGCCAGTCGACCTCGCCCGCGCGGGTGAGGCCCTCGGCGGTGAAGCGGTAGAAGACCGCGCAGGGGGTGTCGCGGTCGGCGCTGCATTCGGACGGGTGGCGGCGGAACACCATGCCGCCCTCGACCGTGCGGAACCCCTCGGCGATGCCCCGGAAGCCCTCGACGAAGCCCTGGCCACGGGCGAGGTGGACGGCCACCTCGCAGCCCGCCCAGCCACACCAGGCCGAGCCGATGGGGCCGCAGTTGGCGGTGCCGTAGTTCACCAGCCAGTCGGCGCGCCCGTCGCCGTCAAAATCCTCCTGCCGGGTGAAGCCCTCGTTCATCACCGCGCCCCGGTTGTGGGCGTCGCGGCAGTAGGATGTGACTTCGGAGCGGGCGGCGGCATCGGGGTCGCGGGCCGGGTCGGGGTCGGCGCGCCAGCAGGCGGAGAGCGCGTGGTCGATGGCGGCGCGGGAATTGGCCAGCGGCAGGTGATCGCGCCACAGGTAGTCGTCGGTGAAGAAGGTCACGGTGCCGGAAGAGCCCGCCTGCAACGCCTCGATCCCCGCGGTCCATTGCGCGCCGGTCATGCCCTTTTCATAGGTGCCCTCGCCGGTGGCCATGAGGCGCAGGTCCCAGATCTCCTCCCCGTCCACGCGGATCGCCACGCCGAGGTCGCCGGGCGTGTCGAAGCCCGCGACGGAGGCGGCGAGGACCAGCGGCTCGCCCGGCACGCAGGCAAGCGACAGGCAGTTGTGTGTCCCGGCTTCGGGGTTTTCATAGGGGCAGATGCTCGCCCCCGTCTCGCCGGTGATCGGGTTGTCGGGGATGATCGTCCAGCGGGACGTGTCGGCAACGGCGGGCAGGGTGACGAGACCGGCGAAGAGTGCGGCGCGGATTGTCGGCAGGATCACGGGTACTCTCCCTCCCTCACATGGAACGGGGTGAGCGTAACGGGCCTGTCGCGCGATGCAACGGCGCTGCGCGGGCCCGTCAGCCGTAATGGGCGACGGGCGTTCCGGCGATGGCCGACACGTTCAGGAGCCCGCGCGCGGTGATCGACGGGGTGACGACGTGGGCGCGGTTGCCCATGCCCATGAGGATCGGGCCGACTTCGAGCCCGCCCGCCTTCATCTTGAGCATGTTGCGCACGCCGGAGGCCGCGTCGGTGTTGGCGAAGACCAGCACGTTCGCGGGGCCTTCGAAGCGGGCCCCGGGGAACATGCGTTCGCGCACGTCCACGTCGAGCGCGCTGTCCACATGCATCTCGCCCTCATAAGGGAAATTGCGCTCCTCGCTGTCGAGAATGTCGAGCGCGCCGCGCATCCGGCGGCCTGTGTCGCAGTCGAGGTTGCCGAACTGCGAGTAGGAGCACAGCGCCACCTTGGGGGCGACGCCGAAGCGCCGGACGTGCCGTGCCGCGCCGCAGACGGTTTCCGCGATCTGTTCGGCGGTGGGTTCCGGGTGAACATGCGTGTCGGCGATGAAGAGCGGGCCGTCCTGAAGGATCATGAGGGAGAGCGCGGCTACGGGATGGTGCTTCTCGGGCCCGCCGCCCAGGATCTCCTGCACATATTTCAGGTGCCACAGGTATTGGCCGAACGTGCCGCAGATCAGGCTGTCGGCCTCGCCGCGATGCACCATGATACCGCCGATGGCGGTGGTGTTGGTGCGCATGATCGCGCGGGCGATGTCGGGGGTGACGCCGCGCCGGGCCATGATGGCGTGATAGGTTTCCCAGTAGTCGCGGTAGCGCGGGTCGTTTTCCGGGTTCACCACTTCGAAATCCCGGCCGGGCTTGAGCGGCAATCCCGCGCGGGCGAGGCGGGTTTCGATGACTTCGGGGCGGCCGATGAGGATCGGGGCGTCGGTGGTTTCCTCGAGCATCGCGTTGGCGGCGCGCAGCACGCGCTCGTCCTCGCCCTCGGCGAACACGATCTTGCGCTCGGCGGTGGCGGCGGCCTCGAACACCGGACGCATGATGAGGGCGGAGCGGAACACCGAGCGGTCGAGCCCGTCCTTGTAGTCGGCAAGGTCGGGCAGGGGGCGCGCGGCCACGCCGGACTCCATCGCGGCCTTGGCCACGGCGGAGGCGACGACCCCCATGAGGCGCGGATCAAAGGGTTTGGGGATCAGGTAATCGGCGCCAAAGGTGAGCTGTTCGCCCTTGTAGGCCGCGGCGGCCTCGGCACTCGTGGTGGCGCGGGCGAGGGCCGCGATCCCCTCGATACAGCCGATCTGCATTTCGTCGTTGATCTCGGTCGCGCCCACGTCGAGCGCGCCCCGGAAGATGAACGGGAAGCACAGGACGTTGTTGACCTGGTTGGGGTAATCCGAGCGGCCTGTGGCGATGAGCGCGTCCGGGGCCACCTCGCGCACGAGGTCGGGCATGATCTCTGGCGTCGGGTTGGCGAGCGCGAAGATGATCGGGCGCTCGGCCATCTGCTTGACGTGCTCCTGCGTGAGCACGCCGGGGCCGGAGAGACCGAGGAACAGGTCGGCATCCGCCACCACGTCGTCGAGGGTGCGCAACTCGGTCTCCTGCGCGAAGGCGGCTTTCTGCGGGTTGAGGTCGTCGCGGCCCGTGTGGACCAGCCCGTCGACATCGCAAAGCCAGACGTTTTCACGCCGCACACCCAGTTTCAGGAGCATGTTGAGGCAGGCGATACCGGCGGCACCCCCGCCGGTGGAGACGACCTTGATGTCCTCGAAGGATTTGCCCGCCACGCGCAGCGCATTGGTGGCGGCCGCGCCGACGACGATGGCCGTCCCATGCTGGTCGTCGTGGAAAACGGGGATGTTCATGCGTTCGCGGCAGATTTGTTCAACGATGAAACAATCCGGGGCCTTGATGTCCTCAAGGTTGATCGCGCCGAAGGTCGGCTCCAGCGCGCAAATCAGGTCGGCAAGCTTCTCGGGCTCGGATTCGTCAAGCTCGAGGTCGAAGCAGTCGATGTTGGCGAACTTCTTGAAGAGCACCGCCTTGCCCTCCATCACTGGCTTGGAGGCCAGGGCGCCGATGTTGCCGAGCCCCAGCACGGCGCTGCCGTTCGAGACGACGGCGACGAGGTTGCCGCGGGCGGTGTAGCGGGGCGCGGTGAGCGGATCGGCCTTGATTTCAAGACAGGCTTCGGCGACGCCGGGGGAATATGCCAGCGACAGGTCGCGCCCGTTCGCCATCGGCTTGGTCGCGCGGATTTCGAGTTTACCGGGGCGTGGGAACTCGTGATAGTCCAGCGCGGGGTGGCGGGGCGTGGTGCTCTGGTCGTCGGCCATGTCTCTCCTCCCGGGAGGTAGTTTAATGCTAAACCAAATCCTTCCAAGCGCGGCATAGCCGATCACGCGGGGTCAAGGCAAGCGACCGCGCGATTCGCCTTGCACCGGGGCGAAAAGGTTTCAAACTGCACGATACGGACAAAGGAGGCGCCCGTGTCAGAAAATACGGCGGCGGAGAAATCCCTGATGGACCTGGCGAAAGAGGTGCGGGTCAATGCCCACGCGCCCTATTCCGGGTTCAAGGTGGGGGCGGCGCTCCGGTCGACCTCGGGCCGGGTGCATCTCGGCGTGAATGTCGAGAACGCGGCCTATCCCGAAGGTACCTGTGCGGAAGCCGGGGCCATCGCGGCGATGATCGCGGCGGGCGACACCGAGATCGCCGAGATCGCGGTGGCGGGCGATGCGCCGGAGCCGGTGACGCCCTGCGGCGGATGCCGCCAGAAGATCGCGGAATTCGCGCCCAAGGGCGTGCGCGTGACGATGGGCACCATGACCGGCGAGGAACTGGTCGTGCCGATCGAGGAGCTCATCCCCTGGGCCTTCGCCAAGGCGCAGATGGAGGGCGGATGACCCGCGCGTTTCTCATCGTGATGGACAGCGTCGGGATCGGCGGTGCACCGGACGCGGATGCCTTCTTCAACGACGGCACGCCGGACACGGGGTCGAACACCGTGGGCCATATCGCCGAGGCCTGTGCGGCGGGACTGGCGGACGAGGGGCGCGCGGGTGCCTTGCAACTGCCCAACCTTGACCGGCTCGGGCTGGGCATGGCGGTAAAGCTGGCGTCCGACATGGTCGCGCCGGGGCTTGGTGCCGACCCGGCCGGGGCCTGGGGCGCGGCGACGGAGGTGTCGCGGGGCAAGGACACGCCGTCGGGGCACTGGGAGCTTGCGGGCGTGCCGGTGCCGTTCGACTGGACGTACTTCCCGGACGAGGAGCCGGCGTTTCCGCCCGAGATCACCCAGGCGATCTGCGATGCGGCGGGGGTCGATGCGATCCTCGGCGACAAACATGCGAGCGGGACAGTCATCCTCGAGGAACTCGGGGCGGAGCATCTGCGGACCGGCCTGCCCATCTGCTACACGAGCGCGGATAGCGTGCTTCAGATCGCGGCGCATGAGGAGGTTTTCGGGCTTCAGAGACTCTATGACGTCTGTGAGGCCATCGCGCCGATGCTGCACGAACGCCGGGTCGGACGGGTGATTGCGCGGCCCTTTCTGGGCGATGCGGACAGCGGGTTCGAGCGCACGGTGAATCGGCGCGACTTCGCGCTGGCCGCGCCGGAGCCGACGCTTCTGGACTGGGTGGTCGAGGCGGGGCGACCGATGCATGCGGTCGGCAAGATCGGGGATATTTTCGCCCACCGGGGCGTGACCGACAATGCCAAGGGCGCGGATGAGGACCTGATGGAGGCTCTGATCGCGCTGGGCGGGACGGCGGAGGAGGGGAGCCTGACCTTCGCCAATTTCGTGGAGTTCGATTCCAAGTATGGCCACCGGCGCAACGTGGCGGGATATGCCCGGCACCTCGAATGGTTCGACGCGCAGCTCGGTCGGTTCTTCGCGACCATGCGCGAGGGGGATCTGGTGATCTTCACCGCCGATCATGGCAACGATCCCACATGGGTCGGGACCGATCACACGCGGGAGCGGGTGCCGGTGCTGTGCCAGGGGATCGGGATGCGCAAACTGGGACTGATCGCCTTTGCCGACGTGGCTGCGAGTGTGGCCGAGCACCTCGGCCTCACGCCGCGCGGGGCCGGGAGGTCATTTCTGTGACTGAGACCGAGGAGCTGACCGACGCCATCGCGAAACTGCCCAAGGTGGAGCTGCATCACCACATCGAAGGGGCGGCCCAGCCGGAGCTGGTGCGGCGGATGGCGCAGGAGAAGGGTTTGAACCTTTCGAACATTTTTGACGGGTCGGGCGCCTATAAATACGCAGATTTCTTGCAGTTTCTCGATGTCTACGAGCAGGCGGTGCGTCCGTTCCAGACGCCGGAGGATTATGCGCGGCTGACGCGATCCAACCTTGAGGAAGCAGCCGCGCACGGGGTCGTCTATCTCGAAACCTTCGTCTCGCCCGCCTTCTGCGGCGGTGGCGACGTGGCGGCGTGGAAGGAATACATCCACGCGATCCGGGAGGCGGCGGCGGCCGTGCCCGGGATCGACATGCGGGTGATCGTGACGCCCGTGCGTCACTTCGGGCCGGACCCTGCAAAGGCGGCGGCGGCCTGCGCGCAGGACACGGCGGGCGATTTCGTGACCGGCTTCGGCATCGGCGGGGACGAGAATGCGGGGCACCTGTCGGACTTTACCTATGCCTTCGACGCGGCGCGCGAGGCGGGGCTGGGGCTGACCGCCCATGCCGGCGAATGGGGCGGGCCGCAGTCGGTGCGCGATGCCATCGACCACCTCAAGGTCACGCGGATCGGCCACGGGGTGCGCGCGATCGAGGATGCGAAACTGGTCGAATACCTCGCGGCCTCCGGCATCGTGCTGGAGGTCTGTCCGCAGTCGAACGTGGCGCTCGGCGTCTATCCGTCGACCCGCGCCCATCCCATCGCCAAGTTGCGCGCGGCGGGTGTGCGTGTGACCGTGTCGACCGACGACCCGCCGTTTTTCCACACCACGATGACGCGGGAGTACGAGGAACTGGCCCGCGCCTTCGATTGGGGCGTTGACGATTTCCGCGCGCTGGGCAAGACCGCCGCCGAGGCCGCGTTCTGCGATGAGGACACGCGGGCCGCGCTGAGTGAAAAACTGGAGACCTTTCATGTCTGAACATCTGACCGTCGTTAAGCACCCGCTGGTCCAGCACAAGCTGTCGATCATGCGCGACAAGAGCACATCGACGGCGGTGTTCCGGCAGTTGCTCAAGGAAATCAGCCTGCTGCTCGCCTATGAGGTAACGCGCGACCTGCCGATGACGACGAAGACCATCGAGACGCCGCTGATCGAGATGCCCGCGCCGATCCTCGACGGACGCAAGCTCGCCCTGATCTCGATCCTGCGGGCGGGCAACGGGCTTCTGGACGGGATGCTGGAGCTGATCCCCTCGGCCCGGGTGGGGTTCGTCGGGCTGTACCGCGACGAGGAGACGCTCAAGCCGGTGCAGTATTATTTCAAGGTCCCGGACCTGATGAGCGAGCGGGTGGTGATCGCGGTGGACCCGATGCTGGCCACTGGCAACAGCTCGGCCGCGGCCATCGACCTGTTGAAAGAGTCGGGCGCGACCGACATCCGTTTCCTGTGTCTGCTAGCGGCCCCCGAAGGCGTGGCCCGGATGAAGGAGGCCCATCCGGACGTGCCGATCGTGACGGCGGCGCTGGATGAGAAGCTCAACGAAATGGGATATATCGTGCCCGGTCTCGGCGATGCCGGGGACCGGATGTTCGGCACGAAATAACCTGTTTCCAAGGTCTTGTGTCGGTTTTGTCGTGGGACCCCTAGACTCGCTGTGGAGCTTGGGTCATGGTGAACCCAATCTATAGTGTTGGGGGACACTGAATGAAAATTGTCAGTTATCTGAGCGCCTTGGCCATCGCTGCCACGATGACCACCACGACGGCCGCTGCCGTCACATTGGAACAGGGCGCCAAGCCGCGTGAGACGCCGCCGGCCGCCTATGGCGGCGATGTCTATGTCGACAGCCGGGGCTGCGCCTATGCGCGGGCCAATGTGGGGAGCGCCACCAACTGGGTGCCGCGCCTGTCGCCCAACCGCAAGGAAGTGGTCTGCGGGCTGAACCCGACCTTCGCCGCCGGCACGCCGCGCGCCTCGGCGCCGCCCCGACCGATCGCACCCCCTGCACCGGAAGCAGTGGCCGCAGCACCGTCCGCCGAAGCTCAGGCGACGACGACTGCCAGCGCCCGTGCGCCGGGTGCGCTGACCACGATGCGCACGCCCAGCGGCGCACCGGCCCCGTCCAACCTTTCGGCCCAGACCGAGCGTCAGGTTCAGACCCAGCCGCGACAGGCGGCGTTCCAGACCGCCGGTGGGCTGTTCGGCAACCTTCCGACGCCGAGCCCGGCGCCGGAGCCGTCGAACCTGTCGGCGGGTCGCAGCGACGTGGCCGAAGCACCGGGTGGAAATCGCCGGATGGAAGTGACCTGTCCTGCCACCTCGGGCAGCGCCCGGGTGCGGATCGGCGGCGCGACCGTCAACGTGAACTGCGGCACCTCGGCGACCCAGCCGCGCGTCTACCGCGTCCAGCACACCGACGGCTACATGACCGAGCTGGTGGCGACCCCCGCCCCGGTGGTCATGGCGCAGGCCGCTCAGGTCTCCACCTACGGCCAGTACCGCCCGGCGCGCACCTATGCCAACTCCGGCTTTGCGGTTCCGGTGATCCCGAACCCGCCGTCGCCGCGTGTCACGGTGAACCACCCGACCTATCCGGTCTATGCGGCCACGCCGGACCGGCGCGCGCTGACCACAGCGCCGCGCATGACGATGCAGGACGCCAACATCACCTCGACCTACCGCGTGCCGCGTGCTGGCGAGAGCTATCAGGCCTATATCGCCGACAAGGCGCGGGCGATGGCGCAGTCTGGCATCCCCTACAACTACGGTCGTGAGCTTCAGGCGCGTCCGCTGCCGTCGCCCTTTGCCCATGATGGCCGCAACTATCACCGGGCTCCGGCCACGGTGCGCGGGTCGGTCTATTCCAACCCGCCCGCAGCCGTCACTGCGCCGGTGCAGGCCACGCCCGAAGGGTATCGCCCGGCATGGGAAGACGGTCGGCTGAACCCGGCGCGTGGACCGCGCACCATTCAGGGTGAAGTGGACATGCAGCAGGTCTGGACCAACACCGTTCCGCGCCGTCTGGTGACCGTCAAACGCTGACCGCGACGCCGCTTCGACACACAGAAAACCCCTGCCGACCGGCGGGGGTTTTTCATTCGCTGCACATGCTTTGAAGGCTGATCCACGCGTTGTCGGGGATGAGCGGCTCGGCGGCGTCGACGGCGACCGGATCGGCTTCGATCAGGCCCAGTGTCGACTCGCCGGTCGGGTCCAGCGCATAGGCGTAGGGGGTCGAGCGCACGCCCGCTTCCGCGAAGGCCGCGATGAGCGCGTCGTCGGGCAGGGGCGCGGGAGCCGTGGTGAGGATGTCCTGCGCGTAGGCGTCGAGGACCGGGTCGGACAGCGCCCCCGTGGTCAGCATCCGCACGGTCGCGACCAGCCCGGCATGTTCCAGCAGGTCCTGCATCGGGTCGCTCCGCCGGATGCGCAGCGCCTCGGCGAGCAGGGCACCGGCGGCGGCGTCCGGTTCTTCGGCGCTTTCGATCAGCGCGTCGTTCAGGACGATGATACGGCCGGGAAGGTGGGTCGCACGCTCGACACCGCCGGTCACCATGACCACGCGCGGCGCTTCGGGCCCCATCACGCGGCGGGCAAGGCGGGTGAGCGCGGCCTGGCCCGCCGCGCTGTCGCACGCCGGGCCGGTCACGCGCAGGATGCGCGACAGGAGGCGTTCGCCCACGTCCGTGCGCGTCACATCCGGCAGGAGCGTTACGGTCTGGCGCGTAAGAGCACCCGGAAGCCACGCGACGGCGGCGGTGACGAGACCGACGGTCACCGCGGCGGTCAGCACGAAGCGCACCCGCCCGCTGCGCGGCCTGCGCCGGGCGATGGCTTTGCGGATGCGTTCGATGGCCGCGATCATGTCGTCGTCGGCCAGTTCGAGTTGCTCATCCTCGGAGGGCGCGTCGGAGGGGGCGTAGAGGGCCGGGCGCTTGCCCGGGTTGATCCGGTGCAGCGCGGCCAGCGACCAGTGGGACAGGGCGCGGTCGGCCATGTCGGTGACGGTGAGCGTGGCATCCCCGATAGACACGACAACGTCGACGCGCTGCGCCGCCGGGTCCGGACGCCAAAGCCCGGGCGCCTCCAACCTGTCGTATTCCTTCAGGGCCGTCATGGGCCGCTCGCTGCTCGTTTTCGTGGTTCAGAGGAGGATACGCGGGGAAATACCGTTTGGAAAGGAGCCGGAAAGCCGCGTGATCGGGAAACAAGCGATTCCTTACTTGCAGAGCCCGCGCGTATTAAGTGAGACTTGATTGGTCCGAACGGAGGCGTGCGAAAGGTGCATGGCTGATTCGAAATTGGACGATACGCTGTAAGCGGACCGTGGGACCGCGCCGGGATGCGGGATCTATGTGACGGAGTTTCGAGTGGTGTTTCGCCGCGACAAGGACAGTGCGACCTGGCGCATCACGCCCGACCTGATGGGCGTGCTGGACGAGAGCGGCTATTTCACCCAGACGAATCCGGCCTGGTACAAGACGCTGGGATACCGCGCGAGCGAGGTCGAGACGCGGCCGTTCATGGAATTCGTCCATCTGGAGGATGTGGCGCGCACCGAGAAGGCGTTTCACGACATCAAGCGGGGCATGCCGATCCTGAAGTTCCGCAACCGCTATCGCCACCGGGACGGGCATTATCGCTGGCTGTCGTGGAACTGCGTGCCGGAGGGTGACGTGTTCTTCTGCTCGGCCCGCGACATCACCGCCGAGAAGGAGAAGGAAGACGCGCTTCTGTCCCATGAGCAGGAGGCGGCGCTGCGCGAACAGTTCATCGCCGTGCTTGGTCACGACCTGCGCAACCCGATCGCCGCCACCGGGGCCGCCGTGCGTATGGCGAAGCGGGAGCCGCAGACGGACAAGGCGCGCGAACTTCTGGACATGGCGACGGGGTCTCTCGACGGCATGTCACGGCTGGTCAATCACGTCATGGATTTCGCCCGCGCGCGCCTTGGCGGCGGCATCGACGTGGACATCACCGAGGAGCGGCCCCTGCGTCCGGCGCTGGAGCAGGTGCTGGACGAGGTCAGGCTGGCCCATGAAGAGGTGGTCATCGAGGCTGAGTTCGACTTCGTGGACCCGGTACGCTGCGATCCCGACCGGGTGTCGCAGCTCTTTTCCAACCTGCTCACCAATTCGGTGACCCACGGGCTCCGCTCCCGCCCGATCCGGGTGGCGGCGCGCGACGAGGGGGGCGATTTCGTCCTGTCGGTCGGCAATACCGGCGAGCCGATCGCGCCCGAGGCGCTGCCCAAGCTGTTCGAGCCGTTCAAACGCTCCGAGGTGCGCGAGTCGCAGGAGGGGCTGGGTCTGGGCCTGTTCATCGCGCATGAAATCGCGCTGCGCCATGACGGCGAGATCGAGGTGCAATCGGACGCCGACTGGACCCAATTCACCTTTCGGATGCCACGCAACGACGCCTAGGCGCGGGCGAGCCGACGCCCCAGGAGGATGAGGCCGCCCAGAAACGCCACCAGCAGGTAGTCGATAAGCGGGATGCGCGCGACTTCCTCGAGCCGGGCCCAGCCGCGGTCGGAATAGACGACGAGCGTTCCCGCGACGATCACCACGGCGATCCCCCAGCGCACCGCCCGCGACAGGCCCAGCCCGTGCATCTGGGTGATGACGATGAGGGCCGCGAAGCCGAAGGCGAACATCGGCCAGAAATCCTGCCCGCCCACCACTGCGACGATCACGCCATGGATGAGGACGGTGGCCTCCAGCACGAAGGTCCACCAGCGGTTCGTATGGACGCGGGTGAAGATGAAGCTCGCCTGGATGAACAGCAGGAACGTGTATAGGAAGCCCCAGATGTGGCCCCATGTCACCTCCATCGGGTGATACCAGTAGGTGAACGTCACGGCCCAGGCGAAGTAATAGCCGTGGGTGCGGATCAGCAGCGGGCGCGTGGCCGCGAACCAGCCTTTGCCGTGGCCGAAGAACAGCCCGCGCCGGGGGGCCTCCATCAACAGGACGAGCACGAGGACCAGCACGACCGAACCTTGCGAATACATCACCGGGACGTCCTGCGCGAGACCGTCGTAGAACACCGCGGTCTGGAGCGCGTGGAGCGCGACGAAGAGGGCGGTTCCGCCGAGGGCGACCCAGTTGAGCGGGTGCATGGTGGCCCGGTTGCGCAGGCTGTCGCGGTTGCGTTGGGACCACCAGATGAGGCCCCAGATGAACGCCTGATGCGCGAGGTATCCGCCCCAGGCGGTCGCGCGGCTCCAGACATCCGGGTCGGGGCGTTTCCACAGATACCAGTTGTACCCCTGGTCGGGCGGAAACGTGATCCCGGCGATGACCGGGTGCAGGAGCCTGATCGCAAGGGCTGCCAGCACGGCGATGAGCACGGAAAGCGCGAAGGGGCGGGCGATGGCGGCTGGCATGGATGTCCCGGTCTGTTTTTCCGATTACGCCCTGTTCGCGTCCCGGGATCAACCGCGATGCACAGGTTGCCCAGTATTCAGGCACAGGCGCGCGGCGAACGTGCTGGCATGCAACGAGATTTGCAACCGGCGTGCGGCTTGCCTAAAACCGAGGCATTCGCCTTGCAGGCCGGGCGCCCCCCTGCCAGCGTGGCCCCAAGCGAGGCGTGAGTGCCGGGATGAATTACGACAAGATCGACAAGAAGGCCCGAAAGGTGCTCGAGACCAACGACCGGGGTCTCTATACCGTGCCGACCAAGGGGCTGTATCCCTACCAGTGGAACTGGGACAGCGCCTTCGCGGCCTGGGGCTTTTCGGTCTTCGACGCGAAGCGCGGCTGGGCCGAGCTTGAGACGCTGTTCCAGGGCCAGTGGGACACGGGGATGGTGCCGCACATCGTCTTTCACAAGCAGAGTTTCGGCTATTTCCCCGGCCCGGACGTGTGGGACGTGGACCGCGTGCCGCATACCTCGGGCATCAGCCAGCCGCCGATCGCGGCCACGATGGCGCGGGCGGTCTATGAGGCGGACAAGCGCTATGGCCATATCCACATGGAGCTTCTCTACGGCCGGCTCGTAAGCTGGCATCGCTGGTGGATGAAGAACCGGGTCGAGAACGGCATGGTCTGCATCACCCATCCGTGGGAGAGCGGGCGCGACAATGCCGTGGACTGGGACGCGGCGCTGGTCGGTGTCGATACCGCGCAGGTGGGCGAATATCACCGCTCCGACACCGATCACATCGACCCGTCGATGCGCCCGAGCCAGCTTGATTACGACCGCTACGTCGCTCTCGTGCAGCTGTCGAAAGCGGCGGATTGGAACGAAAAGGTCATCGCCGAGACGAGCCCGTTCCGGGTGGCCGATTGCGGCATGACCTTCATGTTCCTGCGCGCCTGTCGCGACCTCCTCCATATCGCGGCCGAGTTCGACATGGGCACGGACGAGATCGAGGGCTGGATCTATGAACTCAAACAGGGGGTGAAGGGCCACTGGAACGAGGCGCGCGGGCATTACGACAGCGTCAACATGCGCACCGGCGCCTTCACCAACACGCTGAGTTCGGCCAGTTTCCTCAACTGGTATGCCGGGATTCGCGACGACCGGCAGCTCAAGCACCTGCACCGCATCCTCGATCAGGTGAAGTTCGGCATTCCCTCGCTCGACCCCGAGAACCCGCATTTCGACCAGTTGCGCTACTGGCGCGGGCCGGTCTGGGGCATCATCAACTCGCTGATCGGGATCGGGTTGGCCGAAACCGGGCACACCGTGCTGGCCGAACGGCTGCGCAAGGACACCCAGAGGCTCATCGCCGAGCACGGGTTCTACGAATATTTCTGCCCCATCGACGGCGCGTCGGCGGGCGGGGGCGAGTTCACCTGGACCGCCGCCGTCTGGCTCACATGGGCCAGCCCCCATGCGAAGGGGCGGTTCTAGGCCGTTAGGCGAATCTTCACCGCCGGATGCGAGGAACGCACCGAAGTGGCACGCGCGGCGTGCGGCCGGACGGAGCGTATCATGCGGTTTCTCAACAATCTGAGCATCTCGAAAAAGATGCCGATCATCATGGTCCTGCTGGTGGTGCTGTCGGCCAGCGTTTCGGGCGTGCTGTCCGCGACGAAACAGCGAAAGGCGCTGCTGGACAGTGCGCAGGAACAGCTGGCCTCGGTGGTCGACACGCGCGCGCAGCTCATGGCGCAGGTGACGCAGGCTGCGGCGATGAACCTCGACGCCCTTGTCGACAGGCCGACGACGATTGCGCAGGTCGGTGCGCTCCTGAACGGCGTCGCGATGCTGGGGGAAGAGGCGCCGGAGCGCCTGACCGAGGCTTTTGTCACGGCCAATCCCCATCCGGCCGAGGCGCGCGCGGAACTGGTCGAACCGGCGGCGGCAGGCCTGTGGGCTTACGGCGGGGCACATAAGGTCTTCCACCCGCAGGTGCGGGCTTTCGCGGGCCATTACGGTTACCTCGACGTCTATGTGATCACGCCTGAAGGGCAGGTGATCTATTCGATGAACAAGGGGCCGGCTTTCACCGAGAACCTCGCCACGGGGCCGTTTGCGGATGAGGTGCTGGGCCGGACCTTTGCGGCCGCATTGGCGAACGGAGACGCGCCGGATCGGGCGGTCGGCGGCCTTTTCGGTGAGCATCGAGGCGCCGTTGCGACCTTCATCATGCAGGGCGTAGCCGGTCCCGATGGCGCGGTGCTGGGTTACCTTGCGATCCAGCCGGACACCGCCACGCTCGACTGGGTCGCCAACGACCCGAGCGGGTTGGGCGAGACCGGGGAAGTGTTCGTCATCGGCGAAGATGCCACGTTCCGCACCGGCTCGCGCTTCGAAGGCGGTCACGCGGCGACCGACCCGGTGCGGGGCGGGCCGCAGATCGAAGCCGTGCTGGCCGGGGACACAGGGGTCGAAGTCGGCACAGGGCAGGACGGACGCCCGGCGCTCATCGCCTATGGCCCTCTCGGCGCGGCGACGCCCGGATGGGGCGTGGTGGCAGAGCAGGACATGGAAGAGATACTCGCGCCCGCACGCGACCTCATGGTGCAGATGGTGATCCAGCAGGGACTTGTGATCCTGTGCGTTTCCGTCGTCGCATTCCTGTTCTCCGCGAGCCTGGCGCGGCCACTGCGGCGTGTGACCGGGGCGATGACCGACATTTCGCGGGGCGAGCTGGATATCGAAGTGCCCGACGTCACGCGCCGTGACGAGGTGGGCCAGATCGCCGGGACGCTGGAACAGTTCCGCGTGGGCCTTATCGAGTCGCGCAAGCGGGCGTTTCACGGCAATTTCCGCAGCGCGGCCTTCGCCAACAGCCGCTCGGCGATCATGATGACCAACATGTTCCATGAGATCATGCATGTGAACAAGGCGCTTGCGGACATGCTGCGGCGCTACGAAGACGTGTTTTCCCAGGTCGTGGGCCGGTTCGATGCGGACGAGATCGTGGGCCGATCGGTCCATGATTATCACCCGCCGGGCATACGCGAGCGTGTCGAGGCGGTGCTGAAAGATCCCGCGAACCTGCCCTATTCTGCCGATATCGCCTTTGGCGACGTGCGCATCACGCTCGACATTTCGGCGGTCCACGACGAACATGGCAAGCACATCGGCTATGTGACCGAATGGACGGACGTGACCGAAGGCTACATGAACCGCGCCATACTGCGCGCAATGGACGCCAACCAGGTCAAGGCAGAATTCGCGGCCGACGGCACGCTCATGCGCACGAACGACATGTTCACGCGGGTCGTCGGCGCACCGGCGGGACCGGCCGGGTCGATCAACGCGATTTCACAGGTGTCCGACGACCTTGCGGCGGCGTTCGAGCGCGCGAAAGGGGGCGAGGCTGTTTTCGACCGGTTCGAATGGCCGCGCGGGGATGGCGACACGGCCATCATCGACGGCTCCTTTGCCCCGGTGACGGACGGCAACGGCCGGCTCATGCGCGTCGTGCTCGTCGGAAACGACATCACCGAAGCCACCCGTGCGATGCGCGCGGCGGAGGACGACAGGCGCGCGATGCAGGAAGGTCAGGCGCGTGTCGTGGACGCGCTTCGTGGAGGTCTCGAGAGCCTGGCCGAGGGCGACTTGATGACCCGGATCGACGATGCGTTCCCTGCGGACTACGAACAGTTGCGCAACGACTTCAACCGTGCGGCGGACAAGCTGCTGGAGGCAATGCGCGGCGTGATCGAGAACGCCGACCTCATCACCGGCGAGGCCTCGGAAATCTCCTCCGCCGCAGACGACCTCTCGGCCCGGACCGAGAAACAGGCCGCGACGCTGGAGGAAACCGCCTCCGCGCTCGACCAGCTGACCTCCTCGGTGCGCTCGGCGGCGGATGGCGCGGCCCATGCCAACGAGATCGTCGAGAAAGCGCGAGAAAATGCAGCGGCTTCGGGTGAGGTCGTGCGCGAAGCGGTCGGGGCGATGGGCGAGATCGAAACCAGCTCGACCCAGATTTCCAAGATCACCGGCGTGATCGACGACATCGCCTTCCAGACCAACCTGCTCGCGCTCAACGCAGGGGTAGAGGCGGCCCGCGCGGGCGAGGCCGGGCGTGGTTTCGCGGTCGTGGCCTCGGAGGTGCGCGCGCCGGCGCAGCGCTCGTCCGATGCCGCACGCGAGATCAACGAGCTCATCTCCGCCTCGGGCGGGCAGGTGAAACGCGGTGTGAGCCTCGTCGGGCAGGCCGGTGAGGCACTGAAGGGGATCGTCGAGAGCGTGACCGAGATCAGCCGGAACGTCTCGGAGATCGCTGTCAGTGCGCGAGAGCAAAGCTCGGGCCTTGCCGAGATCAACACGGCGGTGAACCAGCTCGACCAGGTGACGCAACAGAACGCGGCGATGTTCGAGGAAACGACGGCGGCGAGCCACGCACTCACCCGCGAGGCCGAGACGCTGGCGCGCACAATGGGACGATTCCGCACGGGCGACCCGGCGGCTGGCGCCGCCGAACCCCCGGTGGACTTTGCCTCCCGCCGCGTTGCACCCAAGCCACCCGCCGCCGCGGCGCCGCTCGCCACACAAGCGGTTGCCGCGCCGGTCGTCGATGACGACGACGGGTGGGACGAATTCTGAGGCGCGGTTGCCGGTCGGCTGGGGCGGGCGACGCGGGCCCATCTGCCCGCGCTTACCCTGATCGGTCAGTCGCTGCCGCCGGAGAGGCAGGTTTCCAGCGTCGTGGCGAGACCGGTCATGAGGGCGGCGTAGAGTTCCGGCCCCGGCTCCAGGGTCGTGCCGGTCGCGTCGAGGACGCCGGTGCGCAGGCCCGTGCCCTGTTCGATGGCCGCGAGGAGATCCGGGTCCGCGCCGGGTTCGGAGAAGGCGCACTCAACGCCATGATCCGCGACAAGGTCACGCAGGTCTGACAGGGCGGCGGCGGAGGGTGCCGAGGCGTCGCCGGGTTTGACCGTCCCGATCACGTCCAGCCCGTAAGACCCGGCGAAATAGCCGAAGGCATCGTGCATCGTCACGATCTCGGCCCCGTTGAAAGGGTCGAGCCGGGCCGAGATTTCGGCGTCGAGCCGCGAGATCTCGACGATCGCCGCCTGTGCGTTCTCCTGATAAAGCCCTGCGTTGTCCGGATCGCGGGCGGCGAGTTCCTCCGCCAGCGAGCCGAGCCAGGCGCGGGCGTTGTCGGGCGAGAGCCAGGCATGGGGGTCGGTGCCTGCGTGATCGTGGTCGTGTTCTTCGCCGTCGGCGGCGTCTTCCTCACCGAGCAGGGTCGCGTTTTCTTCCTCATGCAGATGGACATCCGCGTCGGAAAATTCGCGCAAGGTGGTGGCCGGCAGGTCCAGAAGCGCGATGGTTTCGGCCCGCGCGAGCCCGTCGAGGGCGCGTTCGAGCCAGGGCTCGAGGTCCGCGCCCATCCAGATCACGAGATCGGCCTGTTCGAGCAGCCGCGCCTGACTGGGCTTGAGCGCGACGGAATGCGGGTCCGTCGCGCCGCTCACGAGAAGGTCGGGCGTGCCGACCCCGGCCATGACCTGAGCGACGAGCGAATGGACCGGCGCGATGTCGGTCACGATCTGCGGCGGGTCCGCGAGCGCGGGCAGCGGGGCGAGGAGGACGCTTGCAAAAAGTAGGTGCTTCACTTGTCGGGTCTCCAGCAATGTTATAGTGTTACACGAACGTAATATCATAACACTCACGGGCGCAACCCATGAATCACGACCCTTCCGCCGCCTTTCACGATCACGACCACGGGGCCTGCGCGGCCACCGCGCTTGAACAGGCCGAGGCGATCTGCGCGCGCCACGGGGTCCGGCTGACGCCGGTGCGCCGCCGCGCGCTCGAGATCCTGCTGGAAGAACACCGCGCGCTCGGCGCCTATGACGTACTTGCGAAACTGGCCGAGGACGGGTTCGGCAAGCAGCCGCCGGTGGCCTACCGCGCGCTCGATTTCCTCGTGGAACACGGGCTGGCGCACCGCATCCGGCGGCTCAACGCCTTCACGGCCTGTACCCGTCCGGGCGACGCCCATGCGCCGGTGTTCCTGATCTGCACGCAATGCGACGCGGTGGCCGAAGCGCCGGGGGTGGAGGTGCGCCACGCGCTCGACGGTGCGGCCGGCGCGATCGGGTTCACCGTGACGCGCGCGAATGTCGAGGCGGTGGGCCTGTGCCCGGGCTGTGGGGGCGGGGCATGAGCCTTTTGCGTGCCGACAACCTGTCGCTGTCATATGGCGAGCGCAAAGTGCTCGACGGGGTATCGCTGGCCATCGAGCCCGGCGAGATCGTGACGCTGGTGGGCCCGAACGGGTCCGGCAAGTCGTCGCTGGTCAAACTGCTGACCGGACAGATCCGGCCCGATGCGGGGCGCGTGCAGCGCAAACCAGACCTGCGGCTGGGCTATGTCCCGCAACAACTGGCGCTCGATCCGAGCCTGCCGATGACCGTGACGCGGTTTCTCAACCTGCCCAAGCGGCGCCACCCGGAGGCGATCCGGCGGGCCGAGGGGGAAACCGGGATCATGGGGCTGGGAGAGCGGCAGGTGTCGCAGCTTTCGGGCGGGCAGATGCAGCGCGTTCTGCTGGCGCGCGCGCTCCTGACGTCACCCGAGCTTCTGATCCTCGACGAGCCGACGCAGGGCCTCGACCAGCCCGGGGAGGCGGCGTTCTACCTTCACCTCGAGCGGCTGCGTGACGAGCTGGGCTGCGCGGTGTTCATGGTGAGCCATGACCTTCACGTCGTGATGAGTGCGAGCGACCGGGTGATCTGTCTCAACCATCATATCTGCTGCGAAGGCACGCCGCATGTGGTGAGCGAAGCGCCGGAATACCGGGCGCTGTTCGGCCACGGGACGGGCGGCGCGCTGGCGCTTTACCAGCACGAACATGACCATAGCCATGAGCATCATCACGACCATGCTTGACGATTTCCTCGTGCGCGCCGCGCTGGCCGGCGTCGGTCTGGCCGTGGCGGCGGGGCCCTTGGGCTCTTTCGTGGTGTGGCGACGGATGGCCTATTTCGGCGATGCGACGGCGCATGCGGCGATCCTCGGCGTGGCGCTGGCGCTATTGTTCTCGGTCCCGGTGACGGCAGGCACGCTGGTCGTGGCACTCGCCATGGCGCTGGCGGTGAGCGCGCTGGCCACGCGCGGGCATGCGATGGACGCGACGCTGGGGGTGCTCAGCCATTCCGCGCTGGCGCTTGGGCTGGTCGCGATCAGCTTTGTGCCCGGCGTTCGGGTGGACCTGTCGGCGTTCCTGTTCGGTGACATCCTGTCGGTGACACGCGCGGACCTTGGCGTGATCTGGGGCGGGGCCGTGCTGGTTGCCGCGCTGCTTGTCTGGCGCTGGTCCGCCCTGCTTACCGCGACCATGTCGGAGGAGCTGGCGGTGGCCTCGGGCATCGACCCGCGGCGGGAGCGGCTGGTGCTGACGCTGGCACTGGCGGTGGTCGTGGCGGTGGCGCTCAAGGTCGTGGGGGCGCTGCTCATCGCGGCCATGCTCATCATCCCGGCGGCGGCGGCGCGGGGTCTCTCGCGCACGCCGGAGGCGATGGCAGGCTGGGCCGTGGTCATCGGGATCGGCGCCGCGTTGGGCGGGCTCGCGCTGTCTTACGGGGCGGATACGCCCACGGGGCCGTCCATCGTGGTGGTGGCGGCGGCGGCGTTTCTTGGCGTGGTGAGCGTGGCGCGCCGTTAGGGCAGCGCGTGAAGCCAGAGCCAGATCGTGAGGATCGAGGTCGCGGTGGCCACGAGCACGCCGGTCGCGTTCACCCGTTTGCTCACCCCGTACATGTTCGCGAAGAGGAACGCGTTGACGCCGGGCGCCATCGCGGCGGTCAGCACGGCGGAACGGAACTGCGCGTCGGTGAGCCCCGTGAGCGTGCCCATGACCCAGGTCACGGCGGGGTGCAGGACGAGCGAGACGCCCACGATCCACGCCACCACCCGCATGTCGCCCTGCGGTCTGTAGGCCACGAGCACGCCGCCGAGGCCAAAGAGTGCGGCGGGCAGGGCGGCGCGGGCGACGAGGTCGACCGCATCGCGGGCCGGGCCGGGCAGTGTCAGGTTGGTCACGTTGGCGAGGATGCCGAGCGCGATCCCGATAACGAGCGGATTGCGCGACATGGACCGGGCGACGCCCATGACCGGGGCCATGACGCCCGAGCCGCCGGAGCGCACGATCTCCATCGCCGTGACGCCGATGACGTAGCAGACCGGCGCGTGGATCGCGATGATCGCGTAGTTCGGGCCAAGCGCGTCGCTGCCATAAGCGCGCTCCATGATCGGCAGGCCGAGCAGGACCGAGTTCGAGAACAGGGTGGCGAAGCCGATGGCCACGCTGTCCGCCCAGGGCCGCCCGAACAGGTAGCGCGCGCCGAGGAGGCCGGCGGCGAAGCCGGTGAAGGCCCCGGTGTAGAAAGAGGCCAGCAGCGCCGGGTCGAAGTTCGCCCCGAGATCGAGGGTGGACAGGGCGCGGAACAGAAGGACCGGGACCGCGAAATTCTGCGCGAATTTCATCAGGCCCTGCACGGCGGTTTCGCCGAAGCCCAGTTTCCAGCTTGCGAGGTATCCGAAGCCGAGCACGAGGAAGACCGGCAGGATGACCTCGATCAGGGCCTGCATCAGATGTCGTAGGTGATGGTCATGCCATCGTAGGCCGCCGAGATATGGTCGGGCGTTTCGGCCGAGATCGTGGCGTGGTCGATGTCGATATGCATGTTGGTGAGCACCCCGCGCCGCGTGCCGGATTGCTCAAGCCAGTCGAGCGCCTTTTCCACATGGACGTGGGTCGGGTGCGGTGCGTAGCGCAGCGCGTCCAGCACCCAGCAGTCGAGCCCGGTGAGCACGTTCCACGCCTCGTCCTTCATTTCGGACACGTCCGGGAGATAGGCGAGGTCGGCGACGCGGAACCCCAGCGCGTCGATGTTGCCATGCTCCACTTCGAAGGGTGTGAAGGTGATCGGGCCACCTGCGCCGTCGATGGTAAAGGGGTCGTCCCGGTCGATCGTGTGCATGTCGAGGATGGGCGGATAGCTCGACCCCGCCGGCTGCACGAAAGCATATCCGAAGCGGGAAAACAGCGCGTCCTGCGTGGCGCCGTCGGCATAGACGGGGAGGCGTTTGCGCATGTTGAAGACGATCATGCGCAGGTCGTCGATCCCGTGGACGTGGTCGGCATGGGCGTGGGTGTAGAGCACCGCGTCGAGCGTGCCGACATTCGCGTCGAGCAATTGCGCGCGCAGGTCGGGCGAGGTGTCGATGAGCACGCGGGTCGTGCCCTCGCCCTCGGTCCGCTCGACCAGCATGGAACAGCGGCGGCGCGTGTTGCGCGGGTTCGTCGGGTCGCAGGCGCCCCAGTGGCCGCCCAGACGTGGCACGCCCCCGGAGGAGCCGCAGCCCAGGATGGTGAAGGTCAGCCGGGCCATCAGGCCGCCTTCCAGAACAGGCGTTCGAAGTTCTCCTGCGTGGCGCGGGCGAAATCCGGGTAGTCGAGGCCGAAGACCTCGGCCCCCACGCGGGCGGTATGCGCGGTGAAGGCCGGTTCGTTGCGCTTGCCGCGATGGGGCGGGGGGGCGAGATACGGGCTGTCGGTTTCCACGAGGATACGCTCGAGGGGAGCCGCGCCGAAGATGTCGCGCAGGTCGGTGGAGCGCGGGAAGGCCGCGATGCCGGACATGGAGAGGTAGAAGTCGAGGTCGAGCGCGGCGCGCGCCAGTTCCGGCCCGGAGGAAAAGCAGTGCATGACGCAGGTGTAGGGGCCCGCCGCGTGTTCCTCGGTCAGGATGCGGGCCACGTCGTCATCTGCGTCGCGGGCGTGGATGATGAGGGGCAGCCTGGTCTGGCGCGCGGCTTCGATATGGATGCGCAGGCTCTCCTGCTGGATGTCCTTGGAGTCGGCCGTGTAGTGGTAGTCCAGCCCGGACTCGCCGATGCCCACGAATTTGGGATGCTCGGCCAGCGCCACAAGCTCCTCCACGCTGGCGAGCGGTTCCTCGGCGGCGCTCATCGGATGGGTGGCTGCCGCGAAGAAGATGCGCTCATGCGCCTCGGCAATGGCCCGAACCTGCGGCACGTTCCTAAGCTTGGTCGCGATGGTGACCATGCGCGTCACGCCCGCCTCGGCGGCGCGGGCGACGACATCATCGAGTTGCCCTTCGAAGTCCGGGAAGTCGAGGTGGCAATGGCTGTCTGTGATCTGGGGCTGCTCGGTCATGCTGCCTGTGCTGCGGCGGTCTCGTTGATCTTGAAGACGATATCGAGGATGAGGGCGGCAGGGTCAAGGTTCACCGCCCGTCCGTGACCCGCGCGGGCCGAGATCGTCTGGGCCAGTTCCGCCCAGCGGCGCGCGGCGCCGGGGTGGGGCGCGAGGCGGGCGAAGAGGGCGGTCTCGCCCGGTGCGGCCTCGACCAGCGGCGGGCGTCCGGCACCGGCGCGCGCAAGGCGGGTGAGGAACAGGTCGATCAGGTCGAGGATCAGCGCGTAACGCGTGGCATTGGCCGCCCCCGGCGCGCTCTGGGCGAGTGCGATGGCGCGCGGGCGGTCGTAGCGCGGCGCGTGGGAGAAGATGGCGATGAGGTCGGCATAGATCGCGAGGCCCCCGATATTGATGAGCCGGAGCGCCTCGCCCACCGAGCCGCCCGCAAGCTCCCCTAGTGCCTCGGTGTCCGGGCCGGGGGGGGTGCCGGCGGCTTCGAGCGCCTGCGCGAGGTCGGGGGGGGAGAGCGGGGAGAGCCGCAACTCGCGGCATCGTGACCGGATGGTGGGCAAAAGCCGGCTGGGCTGGTGGCTCACGAGAAGGAGTGTGGCGCCCTTGGGCGGTTCTTCCAGCATTTTCAGAAGCGCGTTGGCGGCCTGCGTGTTCATCTCGTCGGCGGCGTCCACGATCACCACGCGCCGCCCGCCTTCGGCGGAGGCGGAGAGACCGAAGAATTCGCGCAGGCGGCGCACTTCGTTCACGCGGATGTCGGCGGAGCGCTTGTCGCCCTTGTCGTTCGGACCCCGGCGCAGGAGGAACAGTCCCGGCTCGGCCAGTTGCATGGAGCGGCGCATGACCGGGTGTTCGGGGTCGATGTCGAGCGATGTGGGCGTGGGCGGTGCGCCGAAGAGGCCCGCGTCATCGGCAGGCGGGGTGGCCAGGAGGAACCGCGCGATGCGCCATGCGAGCGTGGCCTTGCCCACCCCGCGCGGCCCGGTGATGAGCCATGCGTGATGCAGCCGCCCGCCCGTATAGGCGTCGAGGAACCCGCGCTCGGCGGCGTCCTGCCCGGTTAGCAGGGGCGTTTCGCGCGGATGGGGCGCGCCCTCCACGCGGTCGGGTTCTGGCAGTTCGAGGATGTCGCTCATGCGGGCCAATCTACGCCATTGCGCGGCGGGCGAAACCCCGGATCGCTAGCCGGCGAGGCGGTCGTGGGCGATGCGGGTGACGTCTTGGGCCACCGCCTCGGGCGCCCGGTCGCCGTCGATCACGACGCAGCGGTCGGGGGCCGCTTTCGCGAGGTCGAGAAAGCCCGCGCGCATCTGAACCTGAAGGTCGGCGCCGAAATCCTCGAACCGCTCCTCGGTCCCGTTGCGCCCCTTGGCGCGGGCATGGCCCTTGGACGGATCCATGTCGATGATGAAGGTGAGGTCCGGCTCGCGCCCGATCATCAGGGCGTGGAGGTCGTCCACGATCTTGCGCAGGCCGGGGGCGCGCAGGCCCTGATACATGCGGGTGGAATCGGCGAAGCGGTCGCAGATCACGGTGCGCCCGGCCGCGAGCGAGGGCTCGATCAGCCGTTCGAGGTGGTCGCGGCGCGCGGCGGTGAACAGCAGGATCTCGGTCTCGGCCGACCAGCGGTCCGGGTCGCCTTCGAGCACGAGGCGGCGGATTTCCTCGGCGCCAGGGGAGCCTCCGGGTTCACGGGTCGCGACAACGTCCACCCCGTCGGCGGCGAGCCGGTCGGCCAGCATCCGGGCCTGGGTCGACTTGCCGGAGCCGTCGATCCCCTCGAAGGTCATGAACAGACCGGGCATCCGGGTCAGTTCACCGCGGGCTGCGTTTCGGGCGCCTCAGCCTCGCCGACCCCGGCGAGGTCGCGGGCCATCGAGAACACCTGACCGGCGGCGGCGGAGAAGCGCGGCAGGAAGCCCGCCTTGCCGACGCTGTTGGCGGCGACAAGCGGGATCACCGTGTCGCCCATGCCGTCACGCCGGATGGTGAAGGTGGCGATCTCGTCGCCCTGTGCGATCGGCGGCTCAAGCGGGCCGGTCCACGTCACGTCGCCGGTGATACCGTCCTGCGCGGTGACCGGCATGAGGAGTTCGAGGTCTTCGGCGGGGGCGAGGGCCACGGTCGGCGCGTCGCCCAGAAACACGGGGACTTCCGCGATGACCTGACCGGCCTCAACGGCGGTGCGCATCACGAACTGACGGAACGACCAGTTGAGAATGGCGGCGCTTTCGGATTTGCGCGCGGCTTCGCTGTCCAGCCCCGAGATGACGAAGACCACCCGGCGCTTGCCCTGCATGGCGGAGCCGACGAGGCCGTAGCCCGCCTCCTGCGTGTGGCCGGTCTTGAGCCCGTCGGCGCCGAGGCCAAGGGTGAGCAGCGGGTTGCGGTTGAACCGGTTGTCCGGCGCGCGTCCGTCGTAGGGAAATTCGTTCATGCCGAAATAGTGGTAATACTCCGGAAATTCCTCGATCAGGCGCGTGGCCAGAATGGCGAGGTCCTCGGTGCTCATGCGCTGGGCCGGGTGGGGCCAGCCGGAGGCATTGCCGAAGGTGGAATTCTCCATCCCCAGCGCCTGCGCCCGCTGGGTCATCATCGAGGCGAAGGCGTCTTCCGTGCCGCCCAGCCCCTCGGCCACCACGACGCAGGCGTCATTGCCCGACAGCACGATGATGCCCTTGATGAGCTCTTCCACCGTCGGCCGGTCCTGGGTCGTGAGGAACATGGTCGAGCCGCCCATGTCCATCGCGCGCTGGCTTACATTGAACTGGGTGTCGAGCGACACGCGCCCGTCCTCCAGCGCCTCGAACAGCATGTTCAGCGTTATCAGCTTGGACATCGACGCGGGCGGCAGCGGCACCTCTGCGTTTTTCTCCATCAGCACCGTGTCGGTGGTGAGGTCGACAACATAGGCCGAGCGCGCAGTGGTCTCGAAGGCGAGGGCGGGAAGGGCGGTGAGCCCGGCCAGCAGTGTCAGAAGCAGGCGGGCCGTGACGTGGCAGCGTCGCATGGAAGGGTCCTCGTCTGTCCCGGCCGGGGCCGGGCACTGGTCAGTTGGTCACATAGTACGCGTCGTTGAAGCCCAGCTCCTTGATCTTCTTCAGAAGCTGCGCCCGTTCCGCGCCGGTTCCCGCCGGGCCCACGATGACCCGCCAGAAATCCTTGCCGCTCATCTTACCCGGCTTGATCGTGGGGACCATCCCCGCGCGGCGCAGGCTCTCGGCAGTGTTATTTGCATTCTGCTCGACCGAGAAGATGCCGATCTGGATATAGGGCTTGGACAGCGACGAGGCAGGGGCGCTGCGGGTGGGCTGCGGCGCGGTGGCGGCGGCCACGGTGCTGGAGGATGTCGCGGGCGCGGAGGTGCCGTTTTCGGCCGCGTCGAGCGCGGCGGCGGCGGCCGCGATCGGGTCGAGCGCGCGCGATTCGACCTGCGGTGCGGCGGCCACGGTGGTTTCTGCGCCGTCCGACCCGGTTTCGGCGGGGGCGTCTTCGGACACCTCCTCGCGCCGAAGCGCGGTGACGCTGAGATCGGCAGGCTGCCCCGCCAGCATTCCGAGCGCCTCGGCGGCGTCCGACGACACCTGGATTTTCGGCCCCGGCTGGCTGCGCTCGGGCTTGTAGAGCACGCCCACGACGAATTTCGCGTTCGTGGTGTTGCGGATGATGACCCGCTCGGGGTCTTTCGCGTCAGGGTGGGCGACCCAGACGCCGCCCAGCGAGGGGCGTCCGTCCCACAGGCCCTTGTCGCTGGCCTGAAAGACCTCGGGCGCTTCCACGTCGCGTTCGACGGTCCGGCTCGACCGGCTCGCGGTGGTCGTCGTGGTCTCGGCATTCGATTGCAGGAAACCCGGAAGCTGGACGTCCCCGTCCGCGCATCCCGAAAGCGCCACGGCGGCGCACAGTCCCATGACCAGCCGCCCTGTCATCCGCTTATGCATCACAAGTCTTGCCCCTATTGCGGCCGTTTCGCCGCGCTGCCCGCCTCGCGCCTATGTCGCGCGTTTTGCGGGAGTGTAACCTTTCGACCGGGGCAAGAAAAGCCTACAGGCGGCAATTGAGCGGGTTCCGGCGTGTTAGTCCGCTTCGGCCAGAAATGCGGTGGCGGCCCCCATGACCTCCTCCCAGCCCGGTCGGCCCGGCACCGGCACATGATTGCGCCCCTCGAAGATGCGCAAGCGGGCGTTCGCGATGCCCGCCGCGATCATGCGTGCCTGTTCGGCCGGCTGGACGGCGTCGTCACGCATGTGCAGGACGAGCGTGGGTGCCCGGACCTCTGCCAGCCTGTCGGTCACGTCGATCCCGTCGATGGCCTGTCGCAGGGCCGCCGCCGTGTCGGGCGTGGCCGAGGCGAGCTGCATGTCCGTCATGCTCGCGATCTGGTCCTGTTCGGCATCGGGCAAGTAGAGCGTGGCGAAGGCCGTGGCGAAGGCAGAGCCGTGGCGCCCCCAGCCCTCGCGCAACAGGGTGAGCATCGCCTCGGCGCGGGCGACCTCCTGCGGGGCGGCCCGGGCGAGGCGGCTTTGGGCGAACCCGCCGTACAGCACGAGACGGGACACGCGGTCAGGATGGGCCGCGGCGAAAGCGATGGCGACGGGCACGCCCTGAGAGGCGGCGAATACGGGGAACCGCTGTGCGCCGACGGCATCCGCGACGGCCTCGAGGTCGGCGACCATTCGTTCGAGCGAGAGCGACACCGGCGTGGGGTCCGACAGCCCGGTCCCGCGCTGGTCGTAGCGCACGAGCCTGTGGCCGGCACTGAGACGTTCGATCATCGGACGCCAGACGGGGCTGTCCCAGTCGCGCTCGATATGGGTCAAGAAATGCCCGGCGCGCAGGAGGACCGGCCCCTCTCCGCAGGATGCATAGGCGATCTGCGTGCCGTCCGCGGAGGTGGTCATCCGGATGTCCTGCTCGCCGGGCGAGGTCGCAGGCGGAGCCCGACCGCCCGCTACCTCTGCGATGAAGCGAAACCCGCGCCGCGGCACGGTCTGAAGCAGGGCCTGGCGCCGCCCGTCGTCACCGATCGCGCGCCGCACCGCGTTGATGCGTGAGGATATCGCGGCGTCCGACACGATCCGCCCGTCCCAGATCTCGGCGATGATCCGGTCCCGGTCGATGAGCGCCCCGGCGTGGCTGGCGAACAGGACGATCAGGTCGAACACCTGTGGCTCCAGCGCCTGCACGACACCGTCCCGTCTGAAGACATGGGCCGCCGGGTCAATCTCGCAGGAGCCGAAACGAAGGGTCATGCCCCACAGAACCGGTTTGTGACGGGCCGTGCAACGGGATTGGCCGATCTCAAGGACTTCTCAAGAGTTTCCCAAGGTCCCCTTCAAGCGCGACCCGCCGCGATTGGGGGATCGTGAATCTCACAGTCTGACAAGGAGAGAGACCATGACCCCCCGCATCGAAACTCACGCCCGCCGCATCGCGAACGGAAGCATCAACACCGACCACTACCTGCGCATCGGGGCCGAGGCGCGGTCCGCCGTCGCCTGGTCCCTGATCTCCGCTGCCGGACGCGGGCTGGCAGCGGGCCTGCGCCGGATACGACCAAGCGCCCGCGCCACACCGGCTGTTTTTCATCCCGCCGAATGAGACGCAGTGCCTTCCAGAATCGTCCGGGCCGGGGTATCGGCTGTCTCTGCCGGAGGAGTGGCAGAGTGGTCGAATGCACCGGTCTTGAAAACCGGCGTGCGTGAAAGCGTACCGTGGGTTCGAATCCCACCTCCTCCGCCACCCTAGCTCATTCTCCAGTTTCGCTCAGTTGCCTATTGTTGCGAAAAGTTCTGTTTTTGCTTGGGTTTGGGCTGAATTCAGTTCACGCTCGCTTTCTTTCGATTTCGCCGGTATCTTTTCATTGTGTGGTAGAATTTGTGGTACACATCGGTGGCACTTACGGGAAAGCTGACAAAGAGGCTGGTCGAGAATCTCGGTGCGGGACGTCACGGGGACGGGAACGGGTTGTATCTCGTCGTCGATCCGTCTGGCGCGCGCCGCTGGATCGTGCGGGTTGTCGTCAAGGGGCAGAAGAACAAGAACGGCGGATCGCTCAGAACTGACTTCGGGTTGGGTGGGGCGGATCTCGTGCCGCTCAATCAGGCGCGCGAACGGGCGCTCGAGTATCGGCGAATGGCGAAGCAGGGGCTCAATCCCAGGTACAATGCCGCGAGGGAGATACCGACATTTGAGGAGGTCGCGAAACAGGTCCACATCGAACGCCTGCCGACCTGGAAAAACGCCAAGCATGGTGCGCAGTGGATCAACACCCTCCGGGACCACGCATTTCCGAAGATCGGCAGGATGCCGGTCGACAGCATCGGCCAGCCGGAAGTGCTGATGTGTCTGTCGCCGATCTGGACGGAAAAACATGAGACCGCCCGACGCTTGTCGCAACGGATCAAGGTCGTGCTCGATGTCGCCAAATCGAGGGGTTTCCGGTCCGGCGAAAACCCGGTGACGGCAATCAAGGATGCGGGTTTTCTGGCGAAGGTCAAGGCCAAGCCAAAGCATCACGAGGCGATGCGTTGGCAAGACGTCCCGGCGTTTTTCGCTGACTTGAAGTCGCGCAAGGCCATGTCGGCGCGCGCGCTGATGTTCGCCTGTCTGAGTGCTGCCCGAACCGGCGAGGTTCTCGGGATGAAGTGGCAGGAAATCGATGTGGCGACCTGCGTCTGGACATGCCCCGCGGAACGGATGAAGACGGGTGCGGATCATCGGGTGCCCCTTACGGATGAGATGCTCGCCATCATCGAGCCGCTGCGGGCGTTGCGGTCCGACTATGTGTTCGAGGGGCAGAAAAGACACGCGCCCTTGTCGAATATGTCGATGTTGATGCTACTGCGACGCATGCAGGTCGAAAACGTTACGGTTCACGGCTTCCGTTCGACGTTTCGGGACTGGGCTGCCGAGGCCGCGGGCGCGCCGCGCGAGGTGGCGGCGATGAGCCTCGCGCACAAAGTCGGGTCGGATGTCGAACGTGCCTATGCCCGATCCGATCTTTTGGATCGACGCAGAACCCTCATGGAACAGTGGTCGCTTTACGTTAGTGGACAAGGCGAAACAAAACTTGGAGGCTAACGATGTTCACCCGATCCGGCTTTAGATCGCTATCAGATCTCTGGAGCGAGTTTGCGAACAAATTCGGGGAGACTGTTCAAGCGCGGGCGGTGGAGGCCATTCGAGCCGAAACTTTCCGGTCACACGACTTGTTCGGAACCGCGTGTGATCTGTGCGAAGACGTCTTCTTGCGGACTTTCGAGGATACAGAGATCGCACTTGTTCCAATGGAAGGAGAGGTCGTTTTCGTTCAGCCTGCGCTCATGGGGTCGAACGCGCAGCTATTTGCCAAGCTAACCCCCTTCGAAAGCTTCCAAGTGTTGATAGACCTAGACGAGAACGACCCGGAAGAGGGTTGGGTCCGGAGCATGGGGTCATCACGTTTCAAAGCCACAACGTTCAAGCTGGCTCTTCCTGGCGCATTTGAGCGCGCGGAAATCTCCGACTTGGAATCAGACGTCTTGTCACCGTATTTCCACACGCTACCTGTGCTCTTTGAGAGACCGTCGTATGTCATTGCCAGAGCGCTACCGCCTTGGGTCGGGGATCTTGTCGAGGATTCGTATGCTCGGTCACTGAATAAGGCAACATTCGGGTCGTCGATCTGTGTGTCAGAAAAGAACGCTGCAGAATGGCAATCGCAGCTCTCCAACCATGCAGTTCAACGCCTCTTGGAAGAAATGCTTCCTAGTGTTCGCTTTGAGCCTCTTCCGTCAGGCTCAAAGAGGGGCGGGCGCCCCCGGAAGGTCGATGAAGTTGCCAGCGCGTACCGCGAATTGGGTTTGAGCGCCGAGCACCTGACCTGGAAAGAGATCCATAATCGGCTTGAAGCTCATCTTGGTTTTGCGTTCTCAGAAATGACACTTCGTCGCGTAGTGCCTCGCCTACACAAACAATTTCCGGACGAAGAAGCTTAGTTCTGCAGGTCACAACGATGCGAAATATCTGGTCAAAACCCTAGTCAAAACCCTGATCAGAACCAAAAGGGACTTTTGACAGTTTTGTTAGTCTGGATTTCTGAATGTGCTTTCGATCACTGAAAACCATCTTGTATCCCTACGAAGGAGCCCGAGATGGCCAATCTGTTCGAAAGCGATCGAGCCTACGTTCTGGGTGATCCAGAGCTCAACCGTGTCAACGGCGGAGCAAAAACCGGCCACGGGGCGGAGCAAAAGTCTGCCACCAGAGAGGGCATGGGATTGAAGCGGAGGGAACGCTTCGCGCCCCGGCAGCTGCGCTTTTCAGATAGCTGGCGGCTGCCGGGGCGCTTTGGCCCAGCGGGCCAAACCTGAACGATGTGATCAGGTGTCGGCGCTGTTTCGGGCGCGGCTTTGGGCAAGCCGATAGCTGTCGCCGTTCATCTCGAGGATGTGGACATGGTGGGTGAGCCGGTCGAGCAGAGCGCCGGTCAGGCGCTCGGAGCCGAAGGTTTCGGTCCATTCGTCGAAGGGCAGATTGCTGGTGATCATGGTGGCGCACCGCTCGTAGCGCTGCGAAATCAGTTCCAACAGCAGCTCGGCGCCGGTCTTGCTCAGAGGCACGAAGCCCAGCTCGTCGATGATCAGGAGCTTGTATCCGACCATCTGTTTTTGCAGGCGTAGCAAGCGGCGCTCGTCGCGGGCCTCCATCAGCTCGTGGACCAATGCGGCAGCGGTGGTGAAGCCGACGGAAAGGCCCTTCTGGCAGGCGGCCAGTCCAAGGCCCAAGGCGACATGGGTCTTGCCGGTGCCGCTCGGGCCGAGGGCAATGACATTCTCGCGCCGCTCGATCCATTCCCCTCGGGCGAGTTCCAGCACCTGCATCTTATTGAGCTTGGGGATCGCCTTGAAGTCGAAGCTGTCGAGGCTTTTGGTCGCCGGGAACTTCGCCGCCTTGATGCGGCGCTCGACCATCCGCCGTTCGCGGTCGATCAGTTCGAGTTCCACCAGGCGCGCCAGGAAGCGAACGTGGTCCTGCCCCTCCGCGGCGCACTGGCGCGCGAGCTTGTCGTATTCCTTCAGGAAGGTCGGCAGCTTGAGCGTCTTCAGATGATGGGCGAGCAGGAGGTCGGGCGCGTCGGTCATCGGGCCTCCTCCGAAATCAGGCACATGTAGCTGGCCGCCGAGGTCTTTCCGACCTCGGCCCGCGGCAGGTAGGGATAGACGTCGAGGTCGAGCTTCGGCGGTCGCTTCTCGACCTGACACAACACCAGATGCTTGACGGCGTCGAAGCCGATGGCTCCCATGCGCAGGGCCGTCTTCACGGCGGCTTGCACATCGTCGAGCTCGAAGGCCTCCAGCAGCCGCAGGACCTGGACGAACTCACGCCGCCCCGCCTTGAGCATGCGTGCTTCCATCAGGCGGCGCAGGGTTGCGAACTCGGGCGGCAGCTCCCAGCCTGTCAGCGGCGCGGCCTGGTCCAGGGCATTGATCTTCTTCTCGATCAGCGGAAGGTAGTGGAGCGGGTCGAAGACGACATCCTCGCGCTCATAGCTGCGCGGATGGCGCGCGATGAGATCGCCGCCGCAGCCGATCGCCACCTCGTCGACATAGCCGCGCAGCCAGACATCGCGGTGGCCGTAGGCGACCGGCACGGAATAGTCGTTGGTCTTGTAACGCACCAGCGCCTGCGAGGTGACCGCCCGCTCGCCTGATCGCAGGCATCGAAAGAGGCTGGCGGCAGCGCCGACATCACCTCGAGATCCCGGTCAAGGCGCGTGCCGATCATCTCGGTATGGCCGCGCAGAACATCGCCCTGACGCTTGCGGCATTGTTCTTCCAGCGAGGCGTTGAAGGCCTCCCAGGAGGGGAAGCGCGGCACCGGCACCATGAAGTTGCGCCGGGCATAGCCCACCAGCCCCTCGACGCTGCCTTTGTCATTGCCCTTGCCGGGGCGGCCATAGCGGTCACGGAGCAGGTAATGTGACAGGAACCCGCTGAACAGCCTGGCCCGCTTGCGGGTGCCGTCCGGCAGGATCTGTGCCACCAGGCACCTGTCGTTGTCGTAGAGCACCGACACCGGCACCCGACCGAAGAAGCCGAAGGCGTGAACATGCCCGTCGACCCAGGCCTCGGAGGTCGCAGCCGGATAGGCCCGGATGTAGCAGGCATCGCTATGTGGCAGGTCGAAGGCGAAGAAATGCGCCTTCTGCTCGACACCATCAATGATGACCATCGCTTCGCCAAAGTCGGCCTGGGCATGCCCGGGCGCATGGGCCAGCGGCACGAACATCTCGCGACCGCGCCGATCATGCTCACGAATGTAATCCTTCACGATCGTGTAGCCGCCGGTGAAGCCGTGTTCGTCCCGGAGCCGCTCGAACACCCGCTTGGCGGTGTGCCGCTGTTTGCGCGGGACGCCGCGGTCCTCTTCCAGCCAGGCGTTGATGATCTCGGTGAAACCATCCAGCTTCGGGCGCTTGATCGGCGCTTTGCGCCGGTAGCCCGGCGGAACCGAATACGCCAACATCTTCTGCACGCTGTCGCGTGAAATCCCGAAGTGACGCGCCGCCTCGCGCTGGCTCATCCCCTCGGCGCAGGCAAGTCGAACCTTGCGATACAAGTCCACGGTGAAAATCCTCCCGCCCTCCCGTCGCCAGAAAGGGCAAAAGTGGCCGACTTTTACGCCGCCCGCAGCCGGATCATCCCGCCGCTACCATGGCCGACTATTGCGCCGCCGTTCTCATTATCGCCGTAACCTTTGTCGACCATCGCGTCGGTCAGCTCGAACCCCGCGTTCAGCGTGTCGGGATAGTCGAACCCGTCCAGAAGCAGGTCCGGCCAACTGCCCTCCGGTGGCAGGTTCTCGCGGGCGAACGTGTCGGTATGCGCGGACGGACCAAGCATGATTAACCCCTGTCGTGTTGTGTATGCGTTTGGCGAGCGATGACGATGCGCTGAATGTCTGAAGCGCCTTCGTATATGCGTAACGCCCTGATTTCGCGATAAAGTGTCTCGACGACACCGCCCGAACGCACACCGTCGCCGCCGTGAAGCTGTACTGCGGTGTCGATGACTTTCTGTGCCTGATCTGTGACAAAGAGCTTGGCCATCGCGGCTTCGCGGGTGACGCGCGGGGCGCCGGAATCCTTGGTCCAAGCGGCGCGGTAGACGAGGAGGGCAGCGGCGTCGATGTCGAGCGCCATGTCGGCGATGTGGCCCTGAACCATCTGGAGATCGGCCAGCGGTGCATCCTGCACGATACGGGTTGTGACACGTGTCAGCGACTCGTCGAGTGCGCGCCGGGCGAACCCCAGCGCGGCTGCGGCAACCGAGGCGCGAAACACGTCGAGCACAGACATCGCGATCCGGAACCCCTCTCCGGGGCCGCCGATCATGGCTGAAGCCGGCACGCGGCAGTCGGTGAACCGCAGCGTAGCGAGCGGGTGGGGCGCGATGGTCTCTAGCCGTTCGGCGACCTCGAATCCCGGCAGGTTGGGGGTGACGATGAAGGCCGACAGCCCCTTGGCCCCCGGCGCATCTCCGGTGCGGGCAAAGAGCGTGTAGACGTCCGCGATCCCGCCGTTCGAGATCCAAGTCTTTTCGCCGTTCAGGACATATTCATTGTCTGCCGTCAGCACCCTTGGGACATCTGAATTGATTTCGTAATGGAGGGTTTCTGGCTCATCGTAACCGCCAAGGAGTGGAGATGAGACAGAAACCCGGAAGACAGAAAGAGCCCGCCGAGAAAGTCGGCGGCGCCATAGGAGGGGTAATCGGGCTCCTCATTGTTATCGTGATTGGGGCCATTGTCGGATGGCTCGCGAGCCTGATCGTGAAAGGCAGCGGTTCAGGCCTCCTAATGGACGTGATCTTCGGAATCGGTGGGTCGATCCTCGCAGGCTACGTCCTGCCCCTCGTCGGCATCAATTTGGGCGGTTGGGCCGGCTCGTTCATCGCGGCCCTCGTCGGTGCAATCATACTTATCCTGATTGTCCGGCTGATCCGCAAAGGAGCTTGATGATCAGGCCGTATGACGCCGCAAGACTACTTAGAAAGGACGCAAATAATGCAGGGCCATTTCAGGACCAGATTTCCAACTCTATGGAGCGCCCTTATCATCTCGTTGCTCGGCACGATGAGTTCCGCTCAGACGCCGTCGCTCATGCAAGATGCCTGTGCCCGCGCTGCGCAAACCTATTTCCACGACTACACCGCCAAGTCCAACATGACCTACAACGGCACGCGCACCGACGGTACCCAAGCAATCAATGGTCGCATCTTCCTCGAGACCCGGTTCGAGGACGTGGCATGCTCTTTCGATCGCAGCGGTCGGCAGATGGTCGAGTTCTTTGCCGAGGGTCAATACCAGCCGGCGATGGTCCATACGAGTACCGGCACCAACACGACCGTGACAGGCGTGTCCGCGAACGACATCCTGAACGTGCGTAGCGGACCGGGCGTCAGGTACAAAGTCGTGGGGGCTCTCGGGAACGGGTCGCGCGTGCGCATGCTTGACTGCGCGATGCAAGGCAATGCGCGCTGGTGCCAGATCGAAATGCTGACGGACATGCGCGAACGCGGCTGGGTAAATGCCCGCTACCTCTCCACTGGAGCGGCGGTTCAACAACCCAGCCCGCCTGCTGCCGATGTCGGCGGAACGACGACAGAGCGTGTGCGGTTCGTCTCAGGCACTTCTGGTGCCGAGTTATCTGGTGCTCTGCCCCCGGGAGCGTCCCGCCGTTATGAGCTGGGTGCCAGCGCGCGACAGATGCTGAACGTTCGCCTGTCTCCGAACAGGTCCGGCCTGTCGTACCAGATATTCAATCCCGACCGCTCGTCGCTCGTGTCCCAGATACCCGCGTCTCAGCCTTATCGAGGGCAGCTCTGGCAGACCGGCGATCATGTGATCGAGGTCATCAATCGCTCCAACCGCAGACTGAACTACAAAGTCGAGGTCTGGATCCGCTGACAAACTCAACAGAAAAGACTGATCAAGAAGGAAGCTGAATGCAGAATATTGAAAGATGGATGATTGGTGGCGTGGCTCTGCTCGCGCTCGCTGCCTGCGACGACACGATGACCGGCTCGGCAGATACCGGTCTGAGCGGCACGCAAGCGCAGTTCACCGCGATGGAAGCGCCATGTACCAGCCAAGCCGCCCGTCTTACTGGCGCATCAGCCGCGTCAGTCACGGTCCTCGACCAAATCCAGACGGGCGGCGGTCCTATCCTGACGCTCGCGGCTGGCGGCTCGAACTATACCTGTCGCCTCGAGGCAGATGGCTCCGTCACCGTGTTCAGCGAATTCGCGAACTGAGAGAGCCAAGGGGATTTTTGTGAACCGGACGTGCCGCATCGTCATCAACTTGTTCGCAATCGCGTACCTCGTTGCTCTCGTCTTGTTGGCTATCGGCACGTTCGGATTGCTGGGTCAAGAAGAGGACCCGCTCTCTGGCGTCTTTCTTCTGCCCCTGGGTTTGCCGTGGAACCTTATGATCGATCCCGGCGACGGCAGGGCGCTGGTGTGGGTTGCCATACTAGCGCCGCTCGTCAATGTTGCGATCCTGATCGTGCTTTGCCGCTTCATCGGCAAGAGGAGAGCGTCATGAACGCTCTGCCTTGTCCACCAAACATCACGTCGTGTGCCCGGCCGTCTCCGGGCGTCATTTCAACGAAGGACCAACCATGAGAATTTTGCTATTTCGCATCCTGCTCGCCCTGACGATGGGCTTGCCTGTCGCCGGGCCATCTTTCGCCCAAGTCGACGATCTGACCCACCGGCTCCACTTCGGCGGTTGGTCCGGGGTCGTAAAGGAAGGCACTATCAAGGGCCGGCGTACCATCACGTACGACGTTTCGGCCGAGCGGGGACAGACGTTGACCGTGCGGCTGTATTCCGACAACTCCGCGACCTATTTCAACGTATACGCCCCCGGCGACGGGCCGGGAGACGCGGTGCTCGCGAACAGCAGCCTCGTGTCCAACATGGTGCCAGACGTCAACGAATTCACGGCGGAACTCCCGGAGACTGGCACCTATCGCGTTTCCGTCTACCTGTTTCGCGCTGCTGCGCGTGCAGGCGAGCCATCCAACTTTTCCGTGGAATTCGACCTTGTCGAACCATCGGTCGCCAGCAATCCGAGCGCCGACTACGCGATGTTTCAGGTGCGCACGCGATCCACGGGAGGCCACCTCAATGTGCATTCGGGCCCATCCGAGGACTCCCCGCGCGTCGGTCGTTTCCCAAACGGCTCATTGCTTCGCAATATCGGCGGATGCAGCGCGAATGAAGGCCGTGACTGGTGCGAGGTCATGGCAGACGGTGGCGGACTCGTGGGGTTTGTCGCACGCAGCTTTCTCGCCGGGGTGACAGAGCATCACGACCCCGGCGTCACACAGCCGCAGGCAAGCTTTTCCAGTATGGCGGCGAACCCGACCGTTCGCCGCACCATCAACGCGGCTTCCGAGTTTTTCCATGTCCACCTCGCGCATCCGGACGCACATCTGAATATCCATGCCTCGCCTTCAGCCGCTTCGCCACTGATTGGCCGGCTCATGGACGGCACCGACCTGCGAAACATGGGCGGCTGCGTCGAAAGCGAAGGGCGGGCCTGGTGCGATGTCATGATGGCCGGCGGTGGTACTTCCGGCTGGGTCGCTGCGGCATACCTGCGCGACGGACAGTCCCCTGCCACTCATGTTGTGCCTCCGACCATGCAGCGCACAGCGCAACAGGCACCTGCGGCGACGGCACCGACCGCTGCCTCCGACTATTGGCGCGTCGCGCTCAATCGTTCGGGAAGCAGCCTCAGGGTCCATACCAATCCATCGACGTCGGCCCCGATTGTTGGTCGGTTCCATGACCGCGCGGTCTTGAAGAACGTCGGCGGATGCCTTGTCCATCAGGGGCGCGAATGGTGCAATGTAAGTTCGGTTTCGGGTGCAGTGTCTGGCTGGGTCTCGACCGACTTTATCGAGCCGACGTCTGAGCCGGGTATGGCCACCATCGACACGCCAGCGGCCATTCCCACTGCGTCCGGCCCCAGCTACGACGGAACCGGCGAGATCCAATGCACAGCGGATCGCGACGCACCTGATGCGACCTGCACCTACGGCGTGGTTCAAGAGGGCACCGGCAACGGCTATCTTCAGATCACTTCGCCCGGCTACGGCATGCGCTCGATCTCCTTCGAACATGGCCGCCCAGCCTATTTCGACAAGTCGCAGGCTGACGGCGACATCCAGATGCGCGCCAATCTCGACGGTGACAACTGGATCGTCTTCATCGGCGACGCCCGGTTCGTGATCCCTTCGGCATTGTTCTCAACCGGAGATCAGACGGGCATGGCGACACAATTGCCCCTTGCACCGGGCGAGGCGCCAGTGGCCGAATCCGAAGACGCGATGGTTCCCGGCACAGATTTCAACGCAACCTCAATGATTCCTTGCGTGCGTGATCGGGATGCGGCGGATGCCTCATGTGAGGCTGGCGTCGTGCGAGAAGGAAACGGAAATGGGTATGTCCAAGTGACCTGGCCCGATGGCGGCGAACGGGTGATCTTCTTCGAAAACGGGACGCCCGTCAGTTATGACCAATCGCAGGCGGATGGCGATGCCGAGATGACCGTTACACGCGACGGCGATACCTTCGTTGTCTTCGTTGGCGAAGCGCGGTTCTCAGTCCCCGAGGCACTTCTGATCGGCGGATAACCTGAAAATACGGGCCCCGGTATATCTGGCCGGGGTCCGATCCAGAAATCGAAACGTGCGCGTTCAGACGGCCTGACACCAACAGCTCTAGCTCGCAGTGGGCTTGTCTGAGGCACTTGGCTTGAGGCGGGGCAGGGCGCTGGCCAGGTTTGAAGCATGCCCAAGCCAAGTCCATTCCGCTACTGCAAGGCTTCGCCAGGGATCCGGTTGGCGGTGATGCTATTCGTTCGGTTTTAGCTTTCGCTCCGCACCGTCGAAGACCTCCTGCATGAGCACGGGATTGACGTGAGCCACAAGACGGTCCGATATTTGTGGCGTCGGTTCGGGCCAGTGTTTGCCACCGAAATCAAGAAGTGCCGGGTTCTAGGCATCCGGTCCAACAGCGGGAAACGTGTTTGTCGGTTGTCAGAGAAGTATCCAAAACGCGCCGACTGGCGCTGCACTTGCGAAAAGAAACGGTCTTCGACAGACTGACACTCAACCAATTGGATATGAACGTCTCCGCCGCTCACCATCCATATGGAGTCTTTGATGGTCTGGCCTGGTGACCCGGATGCACCTCGTTTGGATCATGGGCGCGAAGACCGGGCGATGTCACTGACGCAAAGGAGCGATCCATGCGATTTCTGATGGTCCTGAGTGCATGCCTGTTTTCAGGCGCAACGATGGCACAAGCGCAGGAACCGGAGGATGTGGTTTGCCAGTTGACCGCGGAGGATTGGGCCGTCTTCTCCGATGCCTTCGAAGGAACCTGGAGTGCCAACAATATGGCCGGTTTCTCTCGGATCGGGTCAATGGCTATGCCGATCCCCCCAAGTCCGCCCGAGACTGTGACGGTGACCCCGCAGGGCGACGGGTCGCTTCATGTGACCCAAGCCGGCTATCCCGTGACGTTTGAATTCGAACCCGTTCTGAACGACGAGCGCTGGTTGTTCGAGGATTCGGATATCACCGACAAGCTGCCCGGA
The DNA here is from genome assembly GCF_002384975.1 of Maritimibacter sp. UBA3975. Lineage (NCBI taxonomy): Bacteria > Pseudomonadati > Pseudomonadota > Alphaproteobacteria > Rhodobacterales > Roseobacteraceae > Maritimibacter > Maritimibacter sp. UBA3975. The sequence continues at coordinate 466,253 of NZ_DGCP01000017.1, read as the reverse complement.
CCGATTTTGAATGACGAGGATTTGGCGCTTTTGGTCGGTTGCCCCAACGAAGACCTCCCTCGGTTGATAGCTCAGCACACCGTCGAAACCCCTGAAGGGGATTTCGATTTCACTTACTATCTCATGATCACAAGCGCAGACGCGCTTTATGGTCTTCTCAAAGGCATTTCGGTCACTCCGAACGGCACAATCGAAGCTTGGCGCTCGATCAGTCTAACACGTTGAACACGGGCCAAGGCGGTGACAGTCTGGAGCTCAAGTGGCGCTTTCGGTTCACTCGGGAGGCCAACAGTTTATTTTCGTCGAACACCTGAACTTTGGAGGTTTCGCTATGGCGACCACGGGCAAGCAACTGTTTACGACACTGGAAGCGGACGGAACCCTGACCGTTGCGCTCGAGGGCGTGACCCATCCGGATCCGACCGGCAACCAGGTGTTGGTGAAAATGGAAGCTGCACCGATCAATCCGTCGGACCTTGCCATTCTGGTCGGTGCGGCCGACGTGAAAAACGCGAGCTATTCGCCCGGGAAATTCGTGGCGTCTGTGCCTGAGCCGTTCAATACGGGGTCCAAGGCACGGCACGGGCTCAAGCTGCCTGCCGGGAACGAAGGGGCCGGCACCGTTGTCGCCGCCGGTGACGGTGCCAAAAAACTGGTGGGACAGCGGGTGTCCTGCGTTCCGGGCAATGCCTACAGCCAGTACTGTATCGCCGATGCTGCCATGTGCCTGCCCCTCGGCGATCACTCGGCCGAGGATGGCGCGAGCGCCTTCGTCAATCCCATGACGGCTTTGGGGTTTGCCGAGAATGCCAAAAGGGACGGGCAAGATGCGATCTTGCACACCGTCGGGGCATCCAACCTTGGCCAGATGCTGACGCGCATCTGCAACGAAGACGGCTTGGGCCTGGTCAATATCGTGCGCAAGGACAGTCAGGCAGACTTGCTTGCCGGGCTTGGGTCCACGCATATCGTCAACTCTTCGCATGAGGATTTCATGGCCCGGCTGAGCGCCGCGATCGCGGACACCGGCGCCTTTTACGGCTTCGATCCGATTGGTGGCGGCAAGATGGTCGACAATGCCTTCAAGGCGATGGAGCAGGTCGCCGTGAGCCAGATGACGGAATATTCGCGCTACGGCTCGAACCAGCCGAAACGCATGTTCATTTATGGACGTCTTGATACCGGTCTGACGACGTTGTCACCGAGCTACGGCTTTGGCTGGACACTCTCGGGTTGGCTGCTGTTTCCCTTTCTCCAATCAGCCGGAGGAGACGCCGTCAGCCGCATGCGCAAACGTGTGCTCGAGGGCCTCACGACCACCTTTGCGAGTCAGTACAAGAAGCGGGTCAATCTCGAAGAGATGCTGACCAAAGAGGCTATCACGGATTACCGCGCGATGAAGACGGGGGAGAAGTATCTCGTGACGCCTTGGTCGTGACGGTGCGCCACCGAAGTGACCCTGATCCAATCAGGGTCACAATGGACCGCTTGGAATGGCGATACCCCGTGTTGCGGGCGGACATTGGCCCTCGGCCCCAGGCGGGAAGGATGGCTCGCCGTGTCGGATGGCGAAGTTGGCAAGCTCGGTCATTGAGTGGCCGCGCCTTAGCGCCTCGTGATCGGCATTGTCGCCTTCCATGGTTCCGCGCTAGCCATCCGGTGCTTTGTCGGCATAGCTGAAGACGCAGGCCGTATGGTTTGCCAGCTGTCGCAGGGCTATCCCGTTGATGTAAGTCCGATCAACGGTCAGTAAATGACTGGCTCTGAGTGAGCGCTTTTCCCGGACTTGCCATGAACGCCCTCCGGCGGCACCATCAAAGGGTCTTTGTCGCAAGGGGGCGCGGATGCTGGGGCCGAGTGGTCATGTCGATACGTTCTGCAGGGACAACCTCCCGGCAGCCGCCAACTGGCCGGACCTGATCAACCTCCCGACCTACCCCGACCATGTGAATGCGGGCGTGGAATTGTCCAACGCCCTTGTTGCCGCCGGTCACGGAGACCGGATCGCGCTGCGCGGCGCGGAGGACGTCTACACCTATGGCGAACTCGCGGTCTGGTCGGACCGGATCGCGCAACGCCTCGTGGACGACCTGAGCCTCGTGTCCGGCAATCGGGTGATGGTTTTCGGTGCCAACACGCCCGCGCTCGTCGCCCACTGGCTGGGTGTATTCAAGGCCGGGGGCGTCGTCGTCGCAGCCATGCCGATGCTGCGCGCCGGAGAGCTTTGCGAGATCATCTCGAAAGCCGCTGTGTCCCATGTCGTCTGCGATGCGCGCCTTGTGGGCGAGATCGACGCCGCGGTCGCAATGTCCGGCCGGCGGATTTCCGTTCTCTCCTTCGACGCCAGGGGGCGGGAAGGGGGGACCGGCGAGGCCGATAGGGAGCCCCCTCGGCCCGCCGTAGCAGCGCCCACGGGGCGCGATGACGTGGCCTTGATCGCGTTCACCTCCGGGTCGACGGGCAATCCCAAGGCGGCGATGCATTTTCATCGGGACATTCTGTCCATGGCGGACGGGTATGCACGCGACGTGCTCGCGATGTCTGCGGATGATATCTGCATCGGGACACCACCTGTCGCCTTCGCATACGGTTTCTGTGGGCTCGTCGCTTATCCGCTCCGCAACGCGGCCTGCGCGGTATTGCGCGACGATCTCTCCGTGGACGCCTTGCCACAGGCGATCGCGCACCACCGCGCCACCGTTCTTTTCTCCGGTCCAACCGCCTATCGCAAGATGCTCGCGACGGGTCTGTCCGGGGCAAACCAGTCCTCCCTGCGCGTTGCGGTGTCGGCCGGTGAGACGCTGACGGCGCAGACACAGGATGCCTGGACCGACGCCGTGAGGGTGCCGATCCTCGATGCCATCGGTTCGACCGAGATGCTGTCGTTCTTCCTCACCAACCGCATCGGGGACAGCATCGCCGGAACCACCGGCCGCCCGGTCGAGGGCTACGAGGTTCGGATCGTGGACGAGGCCATGCGAACGCTTCCCCGAAACACGCGCGGACGCTTGGCCGTTCGGGGCCTTACCGGCTGCCGCTACCTCGCGGATGGGCGGCAGGAGGAAACCGTGCGGGATGGCTGGACCTTGACTGGCGACATCTTCCTCGAGGACGATGACGGGCGCTTCCACTGTTTCGGCCGGGCGGACGACATCATCCTGTCCGCGGGCTACAACATCGCCGGGGCCGAGGTCGAAGCGGCGTTGGCCAGCCACGCCGCCGTGCAGGAATGCGCGGTCATCGGCGTTCCGGACGACGAACGCGGTCAGATTGTGGAGGCTGTCGTCGTTCTGAACGCGGGGTGGCATGCTGATGACGCAACGGCCGAAAGCCTGCAGGCGCATACGAAGGAAGAGATCGCGCCCTACAAGTATCCACGCTCGATCCGCTTCGCCGATGTTCTGCCCAAGACGCCTTCGGGCAAGATCCAGCGCTTCCGTCTGCGCCCTAGCGAAGATGCAGCATCGGCCTCCGGAGCTGCGTGACGTCCAGATCCGGTGCGACGAAGGCGAAGAGGAGGCGGTAAGGCGCGGGCATCGGGAGGAACCCGGCGCGCAAGCGCGAAGCCGTGCTCATGCCGGCGGATGTGGGACAGACGACGAGCGCGTGGCCGGCCTTCTTCATGCTTTGCAGCGTCGCATCGAGGAGCTGCCGTTCAACGTGCCTGTCACCGCCCTGCGCCACGAGGTGATCGACCTGTCCGGCTGTGAACCGTTCGCGCCCGCGAAACCGGATACGATGGAAATTGGTCAGCCCCCTGATCTTGCCGTCGTCGTAGACGAGCGTGGTCGGAATCCCCTCGTGATCGAGTTGGAGTGCCAGCCTCTCGGGTGTCCAGTCAAAGCAGAAATCGGACCCGGCTTCCTTCGCCAGGATAAGCTCCAGGCAGGCATCGAGGTCGCGCGGCTCGAAGGGGCGCAGGTTGCCGGTGGCCCGCGCCGGAACCCGGTCCAGCCGCGCCAGACCGGCCACACGCGCCGCCGCACGTTCGTAACGCGCAGCGGACACCCGTGTCAGGCGCCGTGCATCCAGCGGCCTGATCCACGGTCGAATCCCGTCCGCACGTTCCCCTTTCTGACTGCCGAGCCAGAATTTCGGTCCCAGACTGCCGGGCGTCGGCACTTCGAACCCCACGTCGAACGCGTAGCCCTCCTGCTGGACGCGGCGAAACAGTTCCGACGCGATGGTCTTGGCCACCCCCTGGCCCTTGCGGGCAGGGTCCGCGGACAGGAAGGACGAAAAGACCCCCTGAACCACGCGGTCCCCGCAGCGAAACCCAAGGGCTTCTCCGAAAATGAACCCGACCAGTTCGCCGCCGTCATAGGCCGCGAGGAGCATGTTGTCGGGATTGCCGAAGACCGCCCAGGCGAAATACTCCGCATCCCATTGGGGACAGGTGACGTCTTGCGGAAACTGGCCGTCCCAGCACTTGCTGACGAAGGCCGCGAGTTCGGCGGGGGAGCCGCGATACTCGACGACCTCGAAACCGGAATTGCTGGCCATGTCGGGTCGTTCGCTTTGTGACAGTGGGTTCGGATCGGTATCCGGGTAGAAGACCACCGATGGCCCGTGAGCGCAACACGCGGGCCGCTGGATGAAACCCGAGCCGTTCACACTGCACCAGGGCGGGATGCCGTGAGCGTAATCCGTATTTCGATGGTCCTGAGGAGGCTATTTCCTGCACCGCCGCTGGTCGCGCGCGCCGGGACGCCGATGGTGATCGTTGATCGGCGCAGCCTTTTGTAACAAGGTTACGGGGCGGAATGTCGCTTTTTATCAGGCCGTATCCAAGGTCACGGAAAGGGAGTTGCCCGGTTTGAACGGAATGGCATTAGACAACGATGTTGCGATCGTGGGTATTGCCTGCCGTTTGCCTCAGGCCAACAACCCGGATGAAGCTTGGGCTTTGATGACCGAAGGCCGCCACGCGATCACCAAGGCCCCGAAAGAGCGTTGGGCGACAAAGATGCGCGTCGCCCAGCAAAAGGGCCCGCGCACGCAACCGATCCCGGAATATGGCGGATACCTCGACGACATCGCGGGTTTCGACGCCCGCTTTTTTGGGACCACCGCCCGGGAAGCGCGCCTGATGGACCCGCAACAGCGCCTGCTGCTCGAGGGCGCGTGGGAGGCGATCGAGGCTGCAGGGATAGACCCTGCCGCGATGAAGGGCAGCCGCACGGGCGTGTTCGTCGGGATCTCCACGTCGGACTACCTTCAGCGGCAGATCCTCGATTCCGACCTGATCACGGTGGACGCCTATTCCGGCCTCGGTATCGCGCAATCTATCGCCGCCAACCGGATCAGCTATTTCTTCGATTTCAAGGGGCCGTCTGCCGCGAGCGATACGGCCTGTTCCTCGGGACTGGTCGCGCTGCACCTCGCGCGCCGGAGCCTTGCCAACGGGGAATGCGACTATGCCATCGTGGGCGCTGTAAACGTGATCGTCTCACCGCTTTCCACGATCTCGTTCTCCAAGGCGCGGATGCTTTCGCCCGACGGTCGGTGCAAAACGTTCGACAAGTCGGCCGATGGTTACGTGAGGTCCGAAGGCTGCGCCACCCTGCTGCTCACGCGCGAGGATCTCGCGCTGCGCAAGGGGCACCGGATCGAGGCGCTGGTCCGGGGGTCGGCGATCAATCAGGACGGCAGGACGCTGTCGATCACGACGCCCAGCGAAGCGGCGCAGGCGCAGGTTTTGCGGGATGCTCTGGCCGATGCGCGCCTCGCGCCCGGCGACCTCGACCTGATCGAGGCGCATGGGACCGGCACGGCGGTGGGCGACGGGATCGAGATCGGCGCGCTGCGTGAGGTGTTCGGAAAAACGCCGCGCGAGCACCCGCTGATCCTCGGCGCGGCCAAGCCGCATTTCGGGCATCTCGAAGCGGCCTCCGGTCTTGTCGGCGCGATCAAGGCCGTGCGGGAGTTGCAGACCGGGCTGGTTCCGTCCTTGCCCTTCCTCGCGGATCCGATCGACCCGGATGCGGAGGGACGCATCGTCATCGCAGACCACGAGATGCGGTTGCGCGACACGCCGCGGGCATTGAGGGCCGGGCTTTCGTCCTTCGGGTTCGGTGGCACCAACGCCCACATCATCCTCGAAGCGCCGACCGAGCCGGTTCACAGCCGGGCCGGCAAACGACCGCCGCCGCCCGCGCAGCGTGTCCTGCCGGTCGCGGGACATACCGCGTCCACTCTGCGCGCCACGGCCGCGGACTACGCCGCGATGATCGAGGCGGATCCCGAGTTCGACCTCGACGCCCTGTGCCGAAGCGCCGACGAGGTCCGGGCGCGGCACCCGTTCCGGCGCGCAATTGTCTTTGGCGACCGCAATGAGGCCGTGCAGCGTCTGCGGGCAGTAGCGGGGGAAACTCCGCGCGCGGGTGACGCGTCCGCGCCGAAACCGGGCAAGCTCGCGCTGTGCTTTTCGGGGCAGGGCGCGCAATCGCCGGGGATGTGCCGCCGCCTGATGAAGCAGGACCCTGTCTTTGGCGATGTGATGGCGCGGCTGGATATGATGGCGCGGGACGAAGGGTTCCCGGGCCTGATCGACACGATCCTTGACGAAAGCGCCGGGGCCGGTGCGCGTTTGAGCGACACGGCGACGGCGCAACCAGCGCTCTTCGCCGTCGGCCTGGCTTTGGCGCGAAGCTGGATGGCACGCGGCGTGGTGCCGGATTACGTCCTCGGGCACAGTCTGGGCGAGATCACGGCCGCCTGCCTCGCCGGTGTGATGGACGAGCGCGCGGCCATGCGCCTCGTCATCCTGCGCGGACGTCTTATGGCCGACGCGCCCGGCGACGGCGAGATGGCGGTGCTCTCCGGCACTGCGGACGCCGTCGATGCCTTCGTCGCCGAACTGCCGGCGGGGCTCGAGATTTCCGGACGCAACACGGCGCGCAGCATCACGGTATCCGGCACGCGTGACGCCGTAGCGCTGGGCATCCGGCGCGCCGAAGCGGCGGGATTGAAGGTCACGCCGTTGTCGGTATCGCACGCTTTCCATTCGTCACTGATGGACCCGGTCCTGAACCGCTTTGCCGACGCCCTGAAGGGCGTCGCGTTCTCCCCGCCGCGCATCCCTGTGATCTCGAACGTGGCCGGCACACTCGTGGGGCCGGACACGCCAATGGATGCCGCCTACTGGGTGCGTCATCTGCGCTCTGCGGTGGAGTTCGGTGCCGCGGTCGAAACCCTGCTGGAGTGTGGCGTGGGAACCATCGCCGAAGTCGGACCGCGCCCGATGCTCCTGCCGTGGTTGCGCCAGTTGACGGGCGACCGGGAAACGGTGGGCCTCGTGCGCGCAATCGCGGGGGGACAGGATGATATGGCCGGACTGCTCGGCGGTCTGGGCGAGCTCTGGTCGCGGGGACACACGGTCGATTGGTCGAAAGACCGCCGGGCCGATGCGGGTCAGGTCCGACTGCCGCCGTTCCGGTTCGCGCGCGAACCTTTCTGGTTCAAGACGGCCGCCCCCGAACCCGACGAGCGGCCCCGGGAAACCGTCAGCTCCGGCGCTGCGCTGGTCACCCGCCAGATCGACGAAGGCGGACTGGCAGATGTCCTTGACCAACACAGGGTCGGCGGACGCGCGGTGGTGCCGGGGGCGCTCTACCTAGACATGATGACCGACGCCGCCCTCAAGCTGATCGGACCCGGCCGGTCGTTCCAGCTTGTGGACTGCCGCCTGCCGCAAGCCCTCGCGCTCTCCGAGGTGCGCGGACATGCCTTGTCCGTGCGGGCCGAAACGCGAGGTGAGGAGGGCTGGTCCCTCGTCGCGGTGGCGCCCGGTCGTGACGGAGCCGACGAAAAACTTCTGGCCCATGCGCTCGTGCGTCCCTGTGACGCGACACCATCGGCGCGCCTTTTCGCGCATCTGCCGCCCGGCAAGGCGGCGGTTGCCGGTCCCGATCTTTACACCGCGCTTGAAGATCACGGGTTGACGTATGGCCCGGCGTTTCAGGGTATCCGGTCGGTCGAAAGCGGCAACGGGCAGGCTGAGGCGCGCTTCGAGGCTACGGGTGGCGCGGCACCAGGCGCGGCAATGCTCGATCCCGCCCGGTTCGACGCGGTGTTCCACCCGATCGCACTGGCGCTCAGGACGGTCGACGCGGAGGCCGCCGCCGGGCTCTGGATCCCGACGGGCTTCGAGAGCCTGACCGTTCATGCGTCGATGCCGGGGGAAGCCGTCGTGCAAGCGGCCCTGGTGGATGGCCCGCACATGCCCGACCTAAAAAGCTTCGACCTTTCCGTGCGCACGCCCGAGGACGTAGAGGCCATCTCGGTCAAAGGATTGCGCATCCGCCGCATCGACGGACGCGCGGGCGCAGCGTTGCCGACGGGTCCGCTGTTTGCGACCTCGTGGGCGCCGCTGGAAACGTCGCATGACACGAGCGGCGTCTGGGTTGTCGAAGAATTCGGCGGTAGCGGTGATCTTGCCGAGAGCCTGAGGGTCGAAACCGGGTCGCCCCGCGGCCCGCTGGTCCTCGCGATTGATTGCAGTGAAGTTGCTCAGGGACAGGATGCGATTACGGCCCTCGCCATGCGCCTCCGTCATCTCGCGACCCGCGAGGCGGACAGGCCGGAGCGCGTGCTCGCCGTTTATCTCGAAGATCCGGATCGCACCAATCCGGCGGCGGAGGCGATGCGGGCGGCGATCCGGGTCTTTCGCAACGAGGTGCCGGCACTCTCAGCAGCGAACCTGACGCTCCCGCGTGACCTCCCCGAAGAGCGAAGGCGGGAGGTTCTGGCTCAAGCGCTTGCCAATGGCACCGAGAGCGACCTGTGCTGGCGCAACGGCACGCTCGCGGGGCTTCGGCTGGAGCCGACCGTGCCGGGTGGGCAGACCTGGTCGCCGCCAGCTCACGGGCGGGAGGTGCGCGTGCTGGTCCCGGGCGCGCGGGCCGGACCTCGCGGTCTGAGCTTCGACCCGCGCCCGGCCATCGAACCGGGGCCGACCGATGTGCAGATCACCCCGCGCGCGGCCGGTCTGAATTTCCGCGATGTCCTCAAGACCAAGCGGCTTTATCCCAACCGTCCCGGCCTGCCGCTCTGGCTTGGGGACGAATGTGCCGGGATCGTGCGGGCTGTCGGCAAGGATGTCAGGGGTGTCGCGCCGGGGGATGCGGTGGTCGCGGTCGCGCCGCGTGCCTTCGCGTCCGAGGTCGTGGCACCCGCGACTGCGGTTGTGCGCAAGCCGCAAGCGCTTTCGTTCGACGAGGCTGCGACCTTGCCCATCGCCTTCTCGACCGCGTGGTATGCTCTGATGGACCTCGCCCGGATCGAGCCCGGACAATCCGTCCTCGTGCACGCGGGCGCGGGCGGGGTCGGACTGGCCGCGTTGCAGATCGCCCGAAGCCGGGGCGCACGCCTCTTCGCGACCGCGGGAAGTGAGGAGAAACGCGCCTACCTCGCCCGGTTGGGCGTGGAGGCTGTCGGTTCCTCGCGGGATACGAGCTTTGTCGACACGATCCGCGAGGCCACCGGGGGCGAAGGGATCGACGTTGTTCTGAGTTCGCTGCCCGGCCGAGAGATGATCGAGGCGAGCCTCGACCTCCTGCGCCCCTTCGGATGCTATGTGGACATCGGGAAACGTGACATCGTCGAGAACACCGAGATCGGGATGCGCGTTCTGCACAAGTCGCTGAGCCTGCACACGGTCGATATGGAGTTGCTCTTCGCAAGCGCGCCCGAGAAAGCCGGGCGCATCCTGCGCGATGTGATGGCGGCGGTCGAAACGGGTGACTTGGCCCCCCTGCCTTTCGAACGCTTCGAAATGTCGGACCCTGGTGCGGCGTTTCAGAAGATGGCTGGCGCGGGTAATATCGGAAAGATCGTTCTGGGCCTGCCCGAAGATATGGACACGGCGCCGGTCACGCGCACCGACATCTCAGTCGGGGCAGCGCTCGTGACCGGGGCGTTCGGGGGGATCGGCCTTGACCTCGTGGACGCACTGGCCGCGGCCGGTGTTCGCGCCTTCGTGCTTGTGGGCCGGTCCGCCCCCGCCGGCGCAACTCTGGCGCGGGTCGTTGCATGGCGCGCGTCCGGTCTGGACGTGATGACGGCGCAGGTGGATGTATCGCAGTGGGGCCCGGTCGCGGCCGTGTTCGACGAGGCGAAGGCAGCAGGGTTCGACATCCGCCATGTGTTCCACGCAGCGGGCGTTCTGGCCGACAGGCTCATTTCGGACGTGGAGCCCAAGGATATTGCCGCGGCATGGGGCGTGAAGGTGGACGGGGCCCTCAACCTAGATGCGGCGAGTCAGGGCCGCGAGATCGACACGTTCGTCTGCCTCTCATCTATCTCGACCCTCCTGGGCTCACCGGGGCAGATGGCATACGCCGCCGCGAATGCTGGGATGGAGGCGATCTGTGCCCGGCGCCGTGCGGCGGGGCTCGCGGGTCAGGCAATTGTCCTCGGGCCGTGGCAGGCCGGACTTGGCGTGAGCAATGCAGGCACGACAGACCGATTGGAGCGGTTGGGGCTGCGCAGTTTCAGCCGGGTCGACGGGATCAATGTGCTGAAGAAAGCCCTCACGGCCAACGCGACCGCCCCGGTTGCAGCGCGGTTCACGTTAGGATGGCAGGGCACACCCGTTCCGCCGGTCGCGCAACTGTCGATCTGTGCCGACTTGTTCCCGAAAGGGGCGGGCCGGGCGGGTCTATCCGCCCATGGGCGTGCGGGCATCCTTGCCGATCTGGCGAAGGCTGCGGTGCCGGAGCGTCCCGGGCTTCTGGCTGCATACCTGCGCGATCGCCTCGCGAATGTTACAGGGCAGGGGGCAGACACCATGCCGCTGGACGCCCCACTACAGGCGCTAGGTTTCGACAGTCTTTCCGGGTTGGAATTCGGGATGCTGGTGGAAGAGGAGATCGGCGCCGGCGTCCCGCTGGACCGCATCGACGACGCCACGTCGATTTCCGATCTCGCCGCGCTGTTGCTCTCGCGGCTCGATCTGGATGCACAGACCCTGATCGAAGCGCCCGCGCCGCCTCCGGCACAAGAAGACCCGAAGCCCGCGTTGCCGGCCCCGGGCGCGATCCCCCCCCAAGCGGAGGCGACGGCGGAGGATTACATCAAGAACGTCAGGCCGGACTTCACACGGAACCTTCCGGTCCTGAAACTCGACGCGGATTACGACCGGGCGGCGGGCATGACGCTCTCAGGGATGCTCGACGGCACGCGGCGTGATGTGCTCGACTTCGTAGGCGGATACGGAAGCGGCCTGTTCGGACACAACCACCCGGATATCGTGGCGGCCGTCACCCAGACGCTGACCACCGGCCGTCCGATGCAGGTGCAAGGCGCGGCGCGACCCCTCGCAGGCCGGCTCGCTGAGGACCTCGCGGCGGCCCTGCGCGACGAGACCGGCTTGGACTACGTCACCACGTTCGCCAATACTGGCGCCGAAGCGGTCGAGGCGGCGCTGAAACATGCGCTGATGGACTACGCCGACCGAATGGAGCGGGCGGGCGTCGACCTTTCGATCCTGTCGGACGAGGCGGCGTCGGACTACGCGCCCGCGATCATGACCGTCGAAGGATCCTACCACGGTAAGACCTTGTCGGCGCTGTCCATCGGGCATTTCCGCGGATGGCCCAAGGGGCGGGCGGGGTTCCGCGTCATTTCGGTGCCGCGCGACGACCCGGACGCCATCACGCGCGCCATCGCTGCCGAAACCATCAGGGTCGGAGACCGCGACATCTCCCGCATCGCAGGGGCCTTTGCCGAACCGGTTCAGGGAGAAGGCGGCATCCATCCGCTGCCCGAGGACGTGTTGCGCGCGCTGAGGGACGGGGCGGATGCCGGGGGCTTTCCGCTCGTCTTCGACGAAATCCAGTGCGGTTTCTATCGCTGCGGCGCCCTCTCGGCGGCAAGCCGGAAGGGCGTGGTCGCGGACTATTACACCTTCGGCAAGAGCCTTGGCGGCGGCGTTGCCAAGATCAGCGCGTTTCTGGTTCGGCGCGACCGATACCGCGACGGCTTCGGCGCGCTGCAAAGCTCCACATTCGCCGAGGATGATTTTTCTTCCCGCGCAGCCCTCGCTGCGTTGGCGGTCGCTCGCCGCGACCGGGTGGGCGACCTTGCTATAGAACGCGGCAATGCGCTGACCGCGCGTCTGGGGCAGCTGGCGTCGACCTACCCTGACATTGTGCGGGAGGTGCGCGGCGAGGGGCTCATGGTCGGGCTCGAACTGGCGGATCTGTCCGGCAGTCCGACCGGGCTGATCGCCGATGCGGTCACGCATGAGTTTCTCGGCCAGATCGTGACCTCACATCTTCTGTTGCGGTCGGGCGTGCGCGTTGCCACGACGCTGTCGGCCCCGAATACCTTCCGCCTTCAGCCGTCGGCGTATGTCACCGAGGCGGAAATCGCGCGGCTCGTGAGTGCGTTGGAGCGTGTCTTCGTCGCCCTGCGCATGGGAGACGGGGCGTTCCTCGTTTCCCATCTCCTCGAGCGGGCGGACTGGCTCGACGCGCCGCGGGATTATCCCGACGTGGCGCCTGACCGGAAATATGGCACGGGCGAGGGTGCGGCGGATACGCGGGTGGCGTTCGCCGTACACATCACCGACAGCGATGCGATCGCGCGCTGGGACGCGTCGTGGGAGCGGCTCCCGCCGGACGCCCGTGAGGCGCTGGTCGCCCGTTTCGCCCCTGTGGTCGAACCCATGCCGCTCCGGGTCGAGCAGGTGACATCCGCCAACGGCGCCAAGGTCGACATCCATTTTTGGTCCGTCTTCGCCACGGCGAAAACGATCGAAGCGGCCATGCGGCAGGGGGACACCGACTGGCTCACCCGGAAAGTCGCCGCTATCGCGCAGCAAGCCTCCGAGGCTGGCTGCAACGTGCTCGGCCTTGGCGGGTTCCTGTCCATCGCGACGCGGAACGGGCTGCGGGTCCAGACCCCGCGCATCGGGATCACCACGGGCAACGCCCTGACCATCGCGGCGGGTTTGGCCGGGGTGGAGGCCCAGATCGTTCGCGTGCTCGGGGGCGCGAAGCCACGGATCGCGGTCGTTGGCGCGGCGGGCAACATCGGGCGAACATGGGCGCGCGCGCTGGCGCAACGGTTCGGCGGGCTCACGCTGGTCGGTCGCCCGGGGACGCAGGGACGGTTGAAGGCCCTTGCGGACGACATTCGTATGGACAGCCGCGAGCACGGGGCCGAGGCGCCCGATCTGACGCTTGCGGACACCCTCGACGCCTTGTCGGATTGCAATGTGATCGTCGCGGCGACCAATGCCAGCGCGCCCATCGTGTTCGCCCACCACCTCGGCCCCGATCCGACCCTCTTGTTCGACCTGTCCGTTCCCGGCGCCGTGGACCCGGCTATCGCAGAGGGCAGGAACGATGTCGCCCTGCTGTCAGGCGGCGTCACCGGTTTGCCAGAGGGCAACGAAACGGACCTGGCGTATTTCGGATTGCCCAAACGCCATGTCTTCGCCTGCATGGCCGAGACGGCGATCCTCGGGCTTGATGGGCGGTCTGCGGATTTCAGCATCGGCGACGTCGATCTCAGCCAGGTCAACGAGATCAGCGCGCTGGCGACCAGCCACGGATTCGACATCACGAACGTGAGCGAAGTCTCGAACGCGTCCGCCCATGGCGAGGGCGACGTGCCCAGGGTCCAGGCCGCGACCTAGCGCGTGAAGGTAATGTCCGACATCGAGACCGAGCGATCGGCCCGGTCGACGGACCGCATCCGGAACCCGTTGCCGACCAGACGCAACTCGACGTTCTGGTCGAGCTGACGCCCCGTGGCGGGGTCCTTGGCCGAATAGGTGAACGCGACGAAATCCTCGCCGGAATGGCCCGCGATCCGCACCTCTCCCAGACCGTCGGGGTTCGACCAGCGACCGGAAATCGCGGCGCTGTCATCGCGCGCCCGGATGGTGCCGGAGAGATCGAGCCGCCGCCCGGCTGTCACGCACATACCGCTCATGGTCAGTTCCAGCCGCTCGGGCGCATAGCTGTTGGTGATCCGGCAACGGACCGCATCCAGCTCCGCCTCGGGCACTTCGCGCGCGGTGCCGCTTCCCGTCCAGTCACCTGCCAGCAACGGCAGAGGGTCGGCTGTCGCCGCGATGGCTGGCAGGACGAACATCAGCGCGGTGAGCAGTCGGTACATTCACTCAGCTCCGTTTCTGCGAAGTGACAAGAGCGCGGGCAGGACGAGCAGGTCCGCGACGAGCGCCGCCCACAGGATCGCCACGATCAACCCGCCGAACAGCCAGATCGGCAGGAAGCCACTTGTCAGCGTAACGGCGAGGCCTCCGGTCAACAAGAGCGTGGTAAGCACCATGGACTGCCCCGCGCTCGACGTTGCGAATTGAAGCGACCGTTCCGTGCCCGCGCCGCGTGCGCGCGACCTGTCGAAACGCCCGAGAAAATGAATCGTGTCGTCGATGGCGATCCCGAACGCGATGGTCAGGCCGAGGACCGCGGTCGGTGTCAGTTTGCCTCCCGCGATGATGTGGAGCGAGGCCCCCGCCAGCATCAGTGGCAGGACGTTCACGATCAGCAAGAGCGGGATGATGCGCAGCGACCGGAACGCGAAGGCGACGAACAGCGACGCGCCGAGCGATGCGATGACGAGGCTCCGTGTCAGTTCGGCGATGAGGCTGAGACCTTCTTCATGCATGAGTACCGGCGTCCCGAAGACCCGATCCGCGCCGCCCGCAACGGCGGCGTCATGGACCCGGCGGTAGCGCGACAAGGCCGCGTCGTCGCTCATCGGTTCCGCCAGCGAAATCAGTATGCGGTGGGTCTCCTCATCGGGCCGCACCATGTTTACGAGAGCGGGCGGAAACGTGTCGAGGTCATCCGCCTGCGGCTCGCCACGCCCGAGGCCGCGCCACCTTGCCAATCCGGGCTCCGACAGCACGGCTTCGGGTCCGGCGACATCGACCAGCGTCTCCGCCAGTTCCACGGTGCGGCTCCAATCTCCGTCGACCTCCACGATCATCTGGAACACGCCAGAGAAATCCCGCGCCACCGCCGCGTTCGCGGCCCGCACCTCGCTGCCGCGGGGCAGGTTGTCGTCGAGAACCACCCAGGGTGTCGTTTTAATAAAGCCGTAGCCCGCCAGCACCAACAGGGCGAGCGCCCCGACCACGACCAGTCGCGCGTGGGTCGTGCCAATCCCTGTGAGCCATCGGGCCAGCCCCGTCCCGGCCTGCGACGGCTTCACGGACCGCCCGCCAAGCACCAGTGCCATGAGGGAGAACGAGACCAGCGATATCGCGAAGGCAAGGAGAGTGCCCATCGCGCCGAGGATGGCGAATTCGCGCACCTGCGTGTTCTCGGTGATCATGATCGACGCGAAGGCCAGTGAGGTCGTGATTGCGGTCAGGGCTGAGGCCGGGCCAATCTCGCGCAGCGTTTCCTCGACCTTGCCCGAGCCGTGTCGCAGGTGACGGGCAAGGTGCAGGCAGTTGGCCCCGCCGAGGACGAGCAGCAGGATCGGGATGACGTTCGTCAGCATCGTGATTGGGTAGCCGAGCCAGACCGACAGGGCGAGCACACTGGCCGCTCCGCCAAACGCGGGGACGACGATCAGAACCGTCATGCGAAGATCGCGCAGAAGGACCATCGCGGACAATGCGACGAGCAGGGCGCCGACAGCGTTAAGCCGGAATAGGTCGTTCGTGAGCCCCTCGACGACGGCGATGCTGATGATGTCCTCGCCGGTCAGTTGCAGGGTCATACCTTCTGGCAAGGCGCCGACGATCGTCGACTCGATCCGGTCGCGCGCCTGTGGGACCGTCGTGGCATCCGCATCGACCGATACGGTGACAAGGATCGCGCGGCCCTGATCCGCGATATAGGTCGGCAGGCCTGTCTCCAGCGCCCGGAATGCCGCCAGATCTTCGCGGTAATCGGACCCGATTGTCGCGCCGAACACCGGGCGGCCCGATGGCGCGTCCTCGCTCGGCGGCAGGCGAAGGATGAACGGCGATGCGACGGCCGTCACCCCGTCCGCGAACTCGAGGTCCAGCGCGATGTTGCGCAACCGCGACAGGTCGTCGGGAGAGAACGGCTCAGGAGAACTGATGTGCGCCAGGATCGTGCGTGTCGGGGCATCCGATCCAGTTTCCAAGTCGCGCTGCATTTGCGAAATCGGACTGTCGCTCAGGAAAACGCGGTTCATGTTCTGATCGAACTGAACGAACGGCAGACTCGCGAAGATGACCGCGAGGAAACCCACAAGGAGCGACGTCGCCAGCCGTGGCCGCGCGACCGCCGCAAGCGCCAGCTTTTCGATGCCGAAACTGATGCTCTTCGCCATGCGTCAGGAACGCCGGCTGCCGGCACATTCGCCTGTTGTCACAGAACTCCCCCGCATGGCTGGGCCCACTTGTCTGTCGAGCGTAGCAACTGGGCCCTGCCAAGACAAACACAGGTCTGGCCCTCCCTACGACAGCCAGAAAGGTGCGATGTCCAATTTCCCTGATGCCGGAGGTGTCAAAGGAACGTCGCCTGAGACTGCGGCCCAAGCGTCGACACTCAATTCAAGGATTGCTCATGCGTAGCGGTGTCTGGCGAAGCCCGAACAGGGGAGCCGTTAACGGTTTCCAGCCATGAACGTTGATCCGAGGTTTCCCGATTGCGCCATTGGCGAAGGGTCACTTGGGGGTGACCGCCTATGCCATGGCGCGTTTGGGCGAAGAGGCCGGCGTGCCGCCGGGCGTGGAGAATGTTCTGACGACCTCCAGTCCCGGTCCGGTCACGGCCGGGATGCTGGCCGACCCACGGGTGCGCAAGCTGTCTTTCACCGGTTCGACCGGCGTCGGGCGCGTGCTGCTGGCGGAAGCCGCGAAAACGGTTGTGAGCTGCTCGATGGAGCTGGGCGGCAACGCGCCCTTCGTGGTGTGCGACGATACCGACCTTTCGGCGGCACTCGACCGATGATCACCACCAAGGCGGTCGACAAGATCCACCGTCTGGTGTCCGAGGCCACGTCGCGCGGCGCGCGGGCGACCACGGGTGGCGCGCCTTTGGAGGGCAACGGCTACTACTCCCCGCCGACGGTGCTGGAAAACGTGCCGACCGACGCCGCGCTGGCGCATGAGGAGATCTTTGGCCCCGTTGCCGCCGTCTATCGCTTCGAGACCGAGGAAGAGGCGATCCGGCTGGCCAACGACACCGAATACGGGCTTGCGGCCTATGTCTACTCGGAGGATATCATGCGGGCGATGCGTGTCGGTCGCGGGATCGAGACCGGGATGGTCGGCATCAACCGCGGACTGATGTCGGACCCGGCGGCCCCCTTCGGCGGCGCCAAGCAGAGCGGTCTGGGGCGCGAGGGCGGCGTTACGGGCATTCTCGAATTCATGGAGCCCAAATACTTCGCCGTCGAGTTCTGACGGCGGGAAAGGACGAAGATGGCGGCGCGTGACCTCTACCGCAACCGGGACTTCATCCCCGATTTCGACGCGATCATGGCCGAAACGGAGGCGCGCAGCCGCGCCTTCGCCGACACCGTGCGTGTCGAGCGGAACCTGAGCTACGGGGCGACTCCACGACAGAGCTTTGACCTCGTCTTCCCACCCGATCCAGCGCCCGGCGCGCCGCTGCACATGTTCATCCACGGCGGATACTGGCGCGCGGGCGAGAAGGAGGCTCACACCCTCGTCGCGGCCCCAGTTGTCGCGGCCGGGGGAATTACCGCGTTGATCGGTTACGACCTCATGCCCGGAACCCGGCTGGCCGAGATCGTCGCACAGGTGCGCCGCGCCGCGCGACACATCGTGGATCTCGCGCCCGAGATCGACGCGGATGCGGCCCGCTTTACTGTGAGCGGCCATTCCGCAGGGGCGCATCTCGCCTCGCTGCTCGCGGCAGAAGCGCCGGGAGACAAGGGGGCGCTCGACGTTCCGGACTTGCGCGCCATGCTGTTGGTCAGCGGAGTATACGACCTGTCCGGCATACCCGGCTCGTTTCTCAGGGATGAGGCCGGGATGCGCGACGACGAGGCGGAAGCGTGGTCGCCGCTGCGCGCCCGCCACATGCCTGGCCCACGACGCATCATCACGCGCGGCGAAACGGAGACCGCGCCGTTTCAGGAGCAGGCGGTTGCGTTGGGCGCGCTGCTGGACCGTGAAGCCCCGGATGTTGAGGTTCAAACGGTGCCTTCGGCCAACCACCTGACCGTCGTCTTCGAGCTTGGCAACCCCACGGCACCCCTTGGCAGAACGCTGAGCGGTCTGGTCCGGTCGTCTTGAGTTAGAGGCGGGCGGGCCGGGGTCCGAGCACGCCTGGGCCAAGCCCGTCCCGCGACATGAAAAGCTGTCCTATTCGCAACCGTTTGCCAGCCAGCCAGCCGTCAGTCCGCCGTCACAGCCATCCCATCGGACAGTCGGGAGCCGGGAGGATAGGTCTTGTCGAAGGCGTCGAGCCGCGTGACCTGCGACCACCAACGCGAAACGCCCGGACGGTCCGACCAGCGGTCGCCGTAGCCCAGATCGCGCATCCGGTCGAACGTGGGGATGACCGCGATGTCGGCAATCGAAAAGTCGTCCCCGGCAACCCAGCGGCGCGAGGCCAGCGCGCGTTCCATCCGGTCGATCGTCATGTCGAGCCGTTCCATCGCCTCGGCCAGCCGCGCCTCGTCGATCCCGTCTTCCATCGACTGATAGAAACTCCTGCGCAGCGTGCGTTTGTCGGAATTCGCCCCGCGCTCGTCCGGGGTCATCTTCTCGACCGGCTTCAACAGCACATGCTTGAAACTGGGAATGCGGATGGCGACTGTCGGCACCTCCTCGAAAAACCTGAGCCAAGTGCGCACCTCGGCCCGTTCGAGCGGTGTGCGGCCCGACAGGCGCGGTGTGTCGAAGACCTCGTCGAGATATTCCATGATGACCGAACTGTCCGTCACCACCTGTCCGTCATGGCGGATGGTCGGGACGACACCGTTCGGGTTGAGCGCGAGGTAGTCGGGCGCAAGGTGCTCGCCAAGCGACAGGTTTACCGGCCGCTCGACGAAATCCAGCCCCTTTGTGTGAAGGCACATCCGCACCTTCTGGGAGCAGGTCGACTTGAGGAAATTGTAGAATTCGATCACGTCGACCCCTCTCTCTTTACAGTTTCAGATGGCCGTCACTCGGACGGCGCAGCCTCGACAGCCGCGTTCATGGCGTCGATCAGCGCCTGATCGCCCGCACCGTTTTCAAGCCAGTTCGTGCGCAGCGGTTCCAGCGCCGCCTTCCATGCCGCAGACTGCTCGGCCGACAAGTCGACAATGTCCTCTGCGGTGGTGGAAGCGAGCCCTTCGCCTTTCTGCGCCTGATCGTTCAGGAAGCGTCCCATGTGTTCGGCCAGCGCCGCGCCGCTCACTGACATGAGTTCGGACTGCGCCTCCTCCGACAGACCGTCATAGGCCGCGCGCGACATGAAGATGAACGCCGTGTTCCCACCGAGCGAGGTCTTGTAGTAGTGCGACACGACCTCCTGAAACCGGAACGCGGGCACGGCGGTAAACGCCACGACAGCCCCGTCGATGGTCCCGCGGCTGATGGCCGGATACCAGTCGGGAATGCCCATCGACACGGGGATCGCGCCAAGTGCCTCGGCGGCGGCATACATGGTCGGGTTCTGGGCCGACAGCTTCAGACCGGTGAGCATCCCGTCCTCGGGCAGCGGCTGCGACAGGATGATCGAGTTGTTCGGAAAGGCGAACATGCCAAGCACGACGACGTCGTCGTATTCACCGCTAAGTTGACCATCGTCATAAAGCGATTGAAGCGCGATCGACCCTTCGAGCGAGGTGTCGAACATGAACGGCAGTTCCGCGACAGAGGTTTTGGGGAACCGGTTCGGGTAGTAACCTTGGAAATCCCACCCAATGTCGACCACGCCTTGCGTCACACGGTCGAACACCTGTCCGTGCCGCCCCAGCGTGCCGCCGGCCACCACATTGACGGTAACCGAGCCGTCCGTGGCCTCACCGACCTTTTCCGCCCATTGCATCAGCGCCTGGTTGAGCGGTGCGGGGGCGGGGGCCGGTGATCCGAACGTAAGTGTCGTCTGCGCCTGTGCGCTCCCACCGATCATGACAGCGCCCATGACGCAAAGTGCCCGTGCAAATCCCATGTCTGACTCCTCCCTGAGTAGATTCGATTGCGCCCGTGTCTAGTCGCGGGCCTGCGAGCCCCAGACTAGGCTGCGCGCCGCGAATCCTCTTAGCCAAGAGAGCGTCGGACATTGTCTCATAGTGCGACAGCAGGCGAAGGTGTCCAAGGACGGAGCGGGCGGCGCAGCCGGCGAAAACCGCTGCATCCTTGGGGAATGGAGCGCCGCACCCGGCCCGGCGCTCTCAAAGTGCCCCTGCTGCAACCCGAAGATCGCGCTTGGAGACAAGTCGGCTCGCACACGCGGGCCAGCCAAATCGCCGCCCGGTCTGCCAGTTTGAGCCCAGACAACAGGGAGGACACAGGCATGCCGGAAATGGCCGGGCCCAGATCGCTGGACGATGCGAAAGAGTGGATGCGCACGAAGCTCGACGCGCGGGTGCACCCGATGGCGCTCACCGATATCGACGCGACGCGGGCGGTCATCGACGGCCTCACGGGACTGGACGGGGCCACATGGGCCGCCGCCTGGACCGCGACGGGCGATGCCTATTCAGACAAGGCGCGCACGGCCGAAGCGGCGGGTGACACCGGCACAGCACGTGACAACTGGTATCAGGCCTACGGCTTCTATTTCCTCGGACGCTTTCCTTGCCCGAACCACCCCGACAAGCTCGCGAGTTACGAGAAAGAGGTCGCGGCCTACCAGAGCTTCGGCAAATTCGCCGATCCCGTGATCGACGTGGTGACGGTCCCGTTCGCGGGCAGATCGGGCGAGGGGGACGATATCACCTTCTACGTCCGCATGCCCGAGGGGATCGACAGTCCGCCGGTCATCGTCATGTGGGGCGGTGTCGATGCGTGGAAGGAAGAGATGACGATCCTGACCGAGGGCCTCGCCGCGCGCGGCTTCGCCACGGTCGCGCTCGACAACGTCGGCACCGGCCAATCGCCGATCAAGGCGGGACCGGACGGAGAACGCCAGTTCATGCCAGTGCTGGACTGGGTCGAGGGATGTGGCAGGTTCGACACCGATCGCATCGCCATCGTCGGCCGCTCCTTCGGTGGCCACTGGGCCACCAAGCTCGCCCACCTGATGCCCGAGCGGTTCCGGGCGGCGGTGAACTGGGGCGGCGGCATCCACTACATGTTCCAGCCCGACTGGATCGAGAAATCGCGCTATCCCGACAGCTACCTGATGGAACTGGTCGAGACCCGGTCGCGCATGCTCGGTGCGACGAATGACGAGGAATACATCCAAGGCTTCAAGGTCCTGTCGCTTCTGGATCAGGGCCTGCTGGATCAGCCCTGTGCGCCTCTCCTGCTCATCAACGGCAAGAACGACACCCAGTGCCCGATCGCCGACATCGAACTGCTCACCGAACATGGCGACCCCAAGTCCGTCCGCCTGTTTGCCGGTCGCGGGCACATGGGCTTCGGCCCCGGCACCGTGGACACAATCATCGACTGGCTCAAAGCCCGTCTCGCCTGATCGGAGGACGCCATGGCCAACTGGCAGGAAATGATGCCCAGCACCCGGGCCTACCTGATGAACAAGGTGCTCTACGAACTTCACCACAAGCCCGACCATCTCGAGGCCTACAACCAGGACGCCGACGCCTATCTCACGCGGTTCGATCTGCCGCAGGACCTCGCCACCTCGATCAAGTCGAACGACGTGGCGGGGATGTATCTGTCGGGCGTAAACCCCTACCTGCTGCGCGCCCATTGCATCGGGGTGAAGATCCCCGAGGACGAAAGCCTCGCGGCGCTGCGAAGCCTTCTGGACCACGAGGATTACAACGATGGCTGAGATCACTGGCATCTACACGGCGTCTCATACGCCGGTCATGCTGAACTTCCCTGACCGTATCCCGGCCACTTTGAAGGACGAGATATTCGGGGCTTACAAGGCGATGGGCGACGATTTCATGGCCGGGAAACCGGATGCGCTGGTCGTTCTGTCGAATGACCACCTGCACAACTTCTTTCTGGACAATTTTCCGGCCTACTGCATCGGCTGCGCGGAAAGCTACGAAAGCCCCATCGAGCACTGGCTGCACGCCAAGCGGCGGACCTTTGCGGGGGATCAGGCCTTCGGCTCCTACCTGTTGCAAAGCGCGCTCGAGGCCGACTTCGACCCGTCCTTTTCGATGGAGATGGTGTTGGACCACGGCTCGCTCACACCGCTGGAACTCGCAGGCGTCGACCCGGACCTTCCCATCGTCCCGGTGCTCATCAACTGCGTTCAGCCGCCGATGCCGACCATGCGCCGAAGCTACAACCTCGGTCGGTTTCTCGGGCATGCCATCGCGGAATACGACGCAGTCGACCGTGTTGCGATCCTCGCCACCGGCGGGATCAGCCACGACATCGCCACGCCGCGCATGGGCATGGTGAACGAGGAATTCGACGAGACCTTCCTCGGCCACATGGAAAGCGGCGACATAGACGCCACGATCCAATACGCGACCGACTTCGTCCATACGGCGGGTAACGGCTGCGAAGAGATCCGGATGTGGATGGCGGCGATGGGCGCCGCGAAGGGCGCGGCGTTCGAGCGGACTTACTACAAGGCCGTCAACGACTGGTACACGGGGATCGGCATCGGCCGGTTCAAGGTGTCCTGATGCCGGCCTTTACCAACGCCCTCATCATCGGGGGCGGGATCGCGGGTATGTCGGCGGCGTTGTCCCTGACCGAAGCAGGTGTACGCGTCCGGCTGATCGACCGTGATGCCCACTGGGGCGTCTCGGGCGCCGGGATCACCATCACCGGGCCGACCCTCAGGGTGATGAAACGGCTCGGCATCCTCGACGAGGTGCTGAAGCAGGGATGGACCTCGGCCGACATCCGGGCCTGCGACCCCGACGGGAACATCCTGTCGGAGATCGCGGGCAAGACCTCGGGCGGGGACGGCATCCCAGGAGCGGGCGGGATCATGCGACCGACCCTCCACCGGCTGCTCGCCGAACGCGTTAAAGCCGAAGGTATCGACGTGTCGCTCGGCCTCACGGTGCAGGATATCCCCAAGGGCAGGCCCAAGACAGTCACGTTCTCCGATGGGACCGAAGCGACATACGACCTCGTGGTCGCGGCCGACGGCATCTTCTCGGACACCCGCAAAGCGCTGTTTCCAGAGGTCGATGGCCCGAAATACGTCGGGCAGATCTGCTGGCGGCTGATGGCCCCGCGCCATCCCGGCATCGACCGGCGCACCTATTTCCTCGGCGGTCCGATGAAGATCGGCATGAACCCGGTGTCGCCTGACGAGATGTACATGTTCCTGCTGGAGCCCGTCGAGACGGTCGAGTGGATACCGGACGAAGAATTGCCGGCACGGCTGGCAAAGCTGATGGAGAGCTACGGCGGGATCGTCGCCGACGTGCGCGACTCGCTCACCCCCGACAGCAATATCGTGGCGCGGCCGCTGGAAACCGTCGTTTGCCCCGCACCGTGGTATCGCGATGGCGTCGTGCTGATCGGCGACGCGGCCCACGCGACCACCCCGCAGCTCGCCTCGGGGGCCGGAATGGCGATGGAGGACGGGGTCGTGCTCGGCGAATGTGCCGCGTCCGAAACCTCGGTCGAAGCCGCGCTGGAGGCCTTCATGGCCCGCCGCTTCGATCGCTGCGCCTTCGTCGTGGACAAGTCTCTGACCCTCGGTCGCCTCGAAAAGGCAGGGTCTTCGCCCATCGATCAGATCAAGGTCGTGGAAGAGGCGCTCGCCGAACTGAATCAGCCATATTGAGGCACGCATGTTCCTGACCATCAACGAACACACCCTGCACGTCTCGGTTTGCGGCGACCCTGACGCCCCCGCTTTGGTGCTCCTGCATTCACTGGGCACCGAAGCGGCGCTCTGGGACGCGCAGACGGCGGCCCTCAGTGCTCGTTACCGTGTCATCCGGCCCGATTTCCGGGGGCACGGCCTGAGCGCGGAAAGCCGCGCGCCCCTGACGTGCGAGGCGCTGGCGAAAGACGTTCTCGCGATCCTCGACGCGCTCGACGTAGACCGTTTCGCCCTCGCAGGCTGCTCGCTCGGCGGCGTGGTCGCGCAACTTGTCGCAGCCGGGGCAGGGGCGCGCGTTCAGGGGCTCGCCATCTTTGACAGCTACGTCAAAAGCCTCGATCCCCAGATGTGGCGCGACCGGGCGGCGACGATACGCAAGGACGGCCTTGCATTTATCGCGCCGGGTGTCCTTGGATTGTGGATGACCGGGGACGAGGCGGAGACGCCCGAAGGGAAGGGGCTGAAACGTATGCTGGAGCGCGTGACGGATCAGGGCTACGCGGCCGCTTGCGATGCGCTGGCTCTGGCCGACTGCACGCAGGAAGCGGCACGGATCGACTGCAAGACCATTGTCGCCTACGGGTCCGAGGACAAGGCCGCACCGCGCCCCGCGGCCGAGGCACTGGCGCGGGCCATCCCCGGCGCAGAATTGCGCGAAATCGCCGGGGCCGCGCACCTCCCGTTGCTGCATCATGCCGAGGTCTGCACCGCCATTCTGACCGACATCCTGCCGGAGACGCCCGATGGCCGAGCATAGCGTCACGGCGTCCGGGTTCGACATGGAGCGCCTGACCGCGCGCGCGGAACGCGTGACGCGCTACGTCGCGGCGGTCGGGGTGCTCTCCATCGTGCTGATCGCCTTTCTGACCCTTTTCGACGTGGGGCTCAGGACCGTGTTCTCGACCACGATCCGCGGTCTGAACGAAATCCTGATCCTCGCGCTCGGTGTTGCGATCACCGCCTGTCTGCCCTCCGGCGCGGCGCGGGCGGTCCACATCTCGCTCGACCTGCTGACCGCCCGGCTGCGTGGCGGCAGGGCGCGGGCGTTCAAGCTGTTGGGCGTCTTTCTCCTGACGCTGTTTCTGTATGTCGTGGGGTCGGAACTCTTCGAAGTGGCGCGGCTCCTCGATCAGCGCAACCAGACTTCGCTGATCCTCGGGTGGCAGATCGCGCCATTCCACTATGCAATGGCGGTCTTCGTGCTGTTCTGCCTGCCGATCCAGCTTATCCATCTGCTGGGCGTCGTCCTCGACATCCTCGAAAACGGGGAAGGGGCCTCGCGCTTCCTCGCCTTCGTGCCGGCGCTGCTGGCGCTGATCGTGGCAGGGTTCGTGGCTTTCGACTCCTTGTCGCTACTGCCCGGTTTCGACTGGATCAAGTCGATACAGGCGGGCATCGCCGCGTTGGTATTCTTTGCTGGCATGTGGGTCCTGATGGTGCTGGGCGTGCCGCTCGCCGCGTCGATGGGGATCGTCGGGTTTCTAGGCACCGCGATCCTGATCGCCGCCGGACCCGCAGGCTCCGTCGTGGGCACCGAGGCGGCGAAGTTCCTGACGAGCGAGACGCTGGCCGTCCTGCCGCTGTTCTTGCTGATGGGCGCCTTTGCCTCCATCGCGGGTCTGTCCGCCGACATCTATCGTTTTGCCAACGAACTACTGCGGCCCCTGCGCGGCGCGCTCGCCCATGCGACCATCGCGGGCTGCGCGGGCTTCGGGGCGCTGACAGGCTCCTCGCTCGCCACCGCCGCCACCTTCGGAAAGGTCGCGCTGCCCGAGATGCAGGCCCGCGACTACGACGAGGCGCTGGCGACCGGGAGTGTCGCAGCGGGCGGCACGCTGGGCAGCCTCGTCCCCCCGTCGACGGCGCTCATCCTCTATGCACTCCTGTCGGAGCAATCCATCGGCCAGCTGTTCGTCGCCGCGATGATCCCGGCCGCGCTGGCCATCGCGCTCTATCTCGTCGCGATCAAGGTCCTGCTGACGCTGCGCCCCGGTCTGGCGCCCGAGGGCAGCGCCATCGACAGCCGCGCGCTCTTGCAGGCCGCGCGGCGCTGCATCGGAGCCTTCGTCCTGTTCGGCGCGGTCATAGGCGGCATCTACACGGGCGTCGTGACGGATGCCGAAGCCGCCTCGGTCGGCGCAGTCGGGGCCTTTCTCTTTGCACTTTTCCGGGGCCGGCTTGGTGCGGGCCAACTGGGGCAGGTGATGGCCGAAACCACCACGACCATCGCGCTGATCTACACGCTGATCTTCGGGGCCGTGACGTTTTCGTTTTTGATCGCCTTCACGCAGGTCCCGGCGCTTCTGTCCGGCTGGATTTTCGCGATGGATGTCGGGCCCTACGGTGTGCTCGTGATGCTGGTGGCCGTCTACCTGATCCTCGGGATGGTGATGGACAGCTACGCGATGATGGTCATCACCGTGCCGATCTTTCTGCCGCTGGTCATGCAGATGGGCTTCGATCCGGTCTGGTGGGGCGTCGTGACGGTGATCTGCGTCGAGATGGGGATGATCACGCCGCCTTTCGGCATGAACATCTTTGTTCTCTCCTCGATCGCGAAACGCACACATATTACCACGATCTACCGCGGCGTCGCGCCCTTCGTCCTCGTTGATCTGATCAAGGTGGCCGCTCTCATCGCCTTTCCGGCGCTCGCGCTCTGGCTGCCCAGCCACATGTAGCGTTCAGTTCAGGTTTTTCGGCTCCGTCAGCAGCCCGGTGTGAAGCGCCCGGTAACGTGCGGGAGGCATACCGAACGCCGCCTTGAACTGGCGTGAGAAATGCGCGGCCTCGTTGAAGCCCCATTCAAAAGCGATGGTCGACACGGGCTTGTGCAGCAGGTTGCCATTCTCCAGATCGGCCGCGATCCGCGCCAGCCGTCGTTGCCAGATATGGCGCATGAGCGTCGTTCCGGTCCCGCTGAAGACCGCGTGAAGCTGGCGCACCGACAAGCCGACTTCCCTGGCGATCAGGGTGCAGTCCAGCTCCGGGTCCGACAGGTTGCGATAGATCGCGTCATGGATACGGTCCAGCGTCTGGCTCGCCCCGGCCTGTGCGGCTGGGTCCATCGGCTTGCCCGTAACCATCGACACGGCTAGTAGGTTGGCAAGGCAGCCGGCGAGCCGCTGCATCGTGCGGTCGTGAATGTCCCAGCTCATGTCGAAGATCTCGTCGACCATGGTCTTGCAGGTGTAGCCCATGCCGCTGTCGCATTCGAGAGCGGTCGCCGTGTAGAACTCACGCTCCGGAAATATCTCGCGCCAGAAATGCGAGTCGAGATAGATCGACCGCGTCCGGATCTCGTCCGTTTCGATCTCGAACGGCTGCGTCGTGTCGATGAAGAAGATCTGGTTTGGCCCGACGACGGATTCGCGACCGCCCTGACGGACCCGTGCATGACCCTCGATCTGGTGTGAGACGAGGAACGAGTGGCCCTCCCGCGAAGGGCGGCCGGCCTTCAACCGCGTCGAATGCGGAGAAAACACGATGTCGGCAAGGCGCAGGTGATCCGAGACGTAGGACTTTCGGATTTCCCCGTCATAGGGCCGCGCTCCATTCGAACTGAGTTCGAACCGCGTACGGAGCAACCCGTTCATCTGGCGCTGGAATGCGGCACCTGACGCCCGGACCACGGGCGTGCTCATGTCGTTCATGTCTCCTCCCATACCCTCGCTCTTCCGGCGGGGTTCTTTCAGTCTAGGATAGAACAAAACACGCTTCCAGTCGCGGGAAACGTCCATTTGTGTCGCTTGCCGGCAAGCATGGAAACCAATCCGGGCTTGTGTTCGCCTAGGGATTGCAGGCGCGGCGTCCTTGCCGGTGCCCCCGGCGGCCGACAAATACCTCAACCGCGATCTTTCCGTCCCTTAAGAACAGGCGTCGGCGAAAAATGCTTTGAAAATACGAAGCATATCGCGAAGAAACCTCCGCAATCTACAGATAAAATACTGATATAAAAAGGTAAATAACATGGCTTTATTGTTTCCCTTGCAAAGGATCATGACGTGGTTAGGTTTGATGGAAAGCGACATCCGGTGTGATCATGCCAAAGTTGAGCGCCTCGACGCGCTCGACGCGCCGTGAGGCGCGCATGAGGTGGCCGTCTCGATGTTGCACCCAACAGAGGAGCACAACATGAACGATTATGACCCCGAAAAAGGCTACGTCGCCCTGCTTGGCTGGAGTCTCAACGCTATTGACGCCGCGGACCGGTTCGATCGCAGGTACATCGTCGTCGCGCCCTCATGGGCCGAGGAATACTGCTCGCACAACGACATCCCGTTCATAAGCTGGGACTTTGACAGGCTCAACGAACGCTCCCACGAGCTTGCGCACAGGCTCAAGGAAGAAGGGGTCGACGTCGCCATCCCGCTCTATGAAGAGACCGTGGAGTGGGCAGGTGCCATCAATTCGGTCCTGATGGACAACCCGCGCCTGCTGGGTCAATCGATGCTGTTCCGTGACAAGTCCCTGATGAAGCGGCGTGCTCAACTTGGCGGCATCCGTGTCGGCGTCTTCGAGGAAGCGCATGACCGGGGCGACGTGATCCGGTTCCTCGTGCGCGTGAACCAGACCTTGCTCAAGCTCGACGGTGATCCGAACGACCCGATCCACTTCAAGGCGTTCGACAAGTCGGGCACCGCCGGCCACCGCGTGATCCGGACCCCGGAGGACGTCGACAACATTCCGGATGAGGAGTTTCCGGCGCTGCTGGAAAGCCATCTCGACGGATGGGAGTTTGCGGTCGAGGCTTGGATCAAGGACCGCAAGATCCAGTTCCTCAACATCTCTGAGTATGTGACGCTCGGCTACTCCGTTTTCGTTCCGGCCACGCCCGAGCTCGAGGCGCACCGTGAACGGATCACCGAGGAGATCGAGAAGCTCATCGAGACTTTCGACATCGACTTCGGGTTCATCCATCCGGAGTATTTCCTGACCAACGATCAAAAACTCTACTTCGGGGAGGTCGCCTACCGGCCGCCGGGCTTCAAGGCGCTCGAACTGATCGAGCGCGCCTACGGGTTCAGCGGGTATCAGGGTCTCATCGTCGTATTCGACCCGAAGACGACACAGGAAGAACTCGAGGCGTTCTTCCCGGAACCGATCACCGACGCGAAAGGGCATGCCGGTTGCTTCGGCGTCTATCCGCGCCGCCGGGTCGTGAGCAAGCTGGAAGTGCCGGAAGAGACCCAGAACGACCCCTATTTCGAATTCCATGAACTCTCGGAGCCAATGGAGCAGAAAGTGACCAAGCGCACGGCGTTCGGCACCCACTGGGGTCTGGCCTTCTTCTTCGGCGAGGACCCGCACCGTTTGCGCGATCTGCTGAAAACCCAAGAAGACCTGGACTTCTACGTCTGATCTTTTCGCGCATGACCCGGGCGTGTAAAGACACTCCCGATAAGCATCGGTCTGGAGGCTGATCCGTGACCAATGGCGAACACCAAGGTGCAAGACTTGCAGAGACACTGCAGGTCTTGTCCGCGCGGCTTGACGAAGCGCGACCTTTTGCGAAATCCCGTCATCAATCGGCCGTTCTCGATGTGATCGGGCGGTTGATCGCGCAGCCCGACGGGCTGCACTACCTGTTCGACGCGGCAAACCGCCTCGACAAGGCCGGGTTGTTCGCGGGCTCCGACTGGGACATGCCCGAGGCGCTCCTGCCACAACTGGCGGGCCAGACTCTTGGAAGCGAAGACCGCACGCTCGTTGCGCTGGAAGCGGCGAGCCTCATGCGCCTGCTCGCGGTCGCCACCGGGCAGGGCACGCACCGGAACCTGCATGCCGACGCGGCCCGACATTTCCTCACGCAGGTGCTTGCCCACAACCTTCGGTTCTTCTTTGCGACGGTCAGCGAAGCCGACCGGCAAAAGGACCCGACCGACCTGCGGCCAAGACTGTTCCGCTTTATCGTCGAGCGGATCGGGTTTGGCGACGTTCTGGGAACACTCGTTGAAGAGATCTGGCGCATCCTCGAGCAGCGCCCGGTCCAGGTCGGGCCGGTCAAGGAAATGATCATGCAGATCTCTCTGGCCATGAGCGGCGCGGAGATTGAAGCAGGGCAGGAGCGCATCGGGGCCGACCGGCTCGTGAGTGCTCTGTTCGGCCCGACGACGGCCAGCATGGACGATCCGGGCATAGATGTCTTTCTGGAACGGATATCCCATCTCGACGACACCGGCCTTCAGCGCGAGGCGCTCGGGTTTTCCCGCGCCATGCATGACACCGGTCTGGTGTCCGCGTATCACGCGGAGTTTCTCAGGTGGATCGCCCAGAAAGTCGATGCAGATTTTCTGCCTGATACGCTTGGGTTGGGACCGACCGGGGTGGACTCGCTGCGCCGGTGGCGCGGACTGGTGGCGGACCTGATCGAGAATGCGGTCTCGGCGCATACTCCGCAGGCCGTCTATGGCCTCGCGCTCCTGCTTGAGCGCGGCGTCCTGCACGCGCCTCCAATCGCACCCGCCCTTCAGCGGCAGATGCGTTCGACGTTAACGCCACCGGTGGCCGAGCGCCTACAACTCGCATTCGGGGGCGCGGTGGAGCCGGAGCGTCTCTTGCTCGCCGGCACACTCAACATCCTTGGTCAGCCTTTGGGGTTGGGGCAGGGCGCGAACCCGACCTGCCAGTCGGCGCGCGCCATTTCGATGTGGTCGTTCAACGATCCGGACTATGTGCTCCATGTCATCCGGCAAGTGAGCGAAACAGACAGCATTCTGATGCATTTCGAAGGCCACCCGATCAACTCCAAGGACTTGCCCGCAGGTCTCGCACTGGGTGCGCCGATCGATGCCGACCCGGTGTCGGTCGTACTGGTCCCGCATCTGGACAAGATTTATGCCGAGATGGGGCGCCGATGCGTCGGGCGCGAAGGCGACCCGCATCGCTGGGTGAACCCGGAGTTTCACGGCTGGTGGGTCGCCCGCGAATGCCTTGTGGCAGTGGATGTCGCGACCGGAATGCTGAACGAATACGACGCCTTCGTCAGCCGGTTTCATCAGAGTTATCACCCGCGTTACAACGGCGGTCGCCCGGTCATTCATCCGCAACCGGCGGGGATCGCCGTAACGGACTCATCGGCCAGGTTCGTCGGATGGCATGCCATCGCGATCCTGCGTGTGGACGAGGATCAGCACGGGACCTTCCGCGTCTATTTCTTCAATCCGAACAATGACAGCGGCCAGGATTGGGGGGGCGACGTGATTGTGTCGACCAGCGGACATGGTGAACGGCACGGGGAAGGGTCGCTTCCCTTCGACCAGTTCGTATCCCGGCTCTATCTGTTTCACGACGATCCCAACACGGCTGATCACCAAGCCGAACTGCCGCCGGAGATCATAGAAGGCATCGAGGCGCTGGCGCTGGCAAGCTGGGCTGTCGGGCGAAACGCGCAGGAGGCGGGCCAGATGGTTGGCGCGTCCGACCCGTCGACCCTTTCCTGACGCTGCCACGGATTGATCTTAGCTTCGCCATCCAAAGCCGAACGCTGGGACCGTGTGGTCACTCGGCGTCGAACCTAACCGCCGATGAATTCGGACCGCCGCTCCAGAAGTGCGGCGCAGATGTAGTCGACGAATAGTCGGACGCGGCGCACGCGACGAAGGTCGGAGTGGAGCAACACCCAGATCGACCGGCTTTCGTCCAGCTTCGTGCCGGGGACGCGCTGAAGTTCCGGAAAGACATCCTGAGCCCAAGCCGGAAGGATCGTCATGCCCGCGCCGGCGCGGGCGAGGTGCAAGTGCATCTCGGGGTCCGGGATCGTGTGCCGTATCCTCGCTTCGGGGTACGGCGAATTGCGGACGGCGTCGAGGAGTTGCGTCACCGGACCATACCCGATCCACTGAAGTCCCTGACCCTTCGGGCCGGCCTTTGGGAGCATCCGGTCAATGTAGTCGCGTGCGGCGAAGATGCCGATGGACGCCGGGAACAGCTTGCGCCCCACCACGTCCTCGTCCACCTCGGCCATTGTGCGAAGAGAGATGTCGGTTTCAAGCTTCTCGATTGAATCGATCTCGAACGAGAGTCGAAGTTCTATGTCGATCTCCGGGTAGAGCGCCGAGAACTCGGCCAGCACCGGCGCGAGCAGGAAATGCGCGTTGACCGGGTCTGCGGACAGTCGGATGAGACCTGACGCCTCCCTGTCCAACCCCTGAACGGCATTGAACCCCTGAAGCAGGGCTTCTTCTGCGCTCAACGCCTGCGGCAGCAAAGTCCGCCCGGCTGCGGTAAGCTGAAACCCGTCGGCGCCGCGCCGAAAAAGCTGAACGCCGAGTTGCGCTTCGAGCGCCTCGACCTGCCGCCGCACCGTTGCGTGAGTGCCGCCCAATTGGTCGGCTGCGGCGCGCAGCGACCCTTGGCGGGCGACGGCGAGAAAAGCGGGAAGAGATTTCCAATCGAGCATCAGTGGAACGTTTTCAATCCATCGTGGGGTATTTCGGTCAATATCCGGGTTAATCCTGATCCGGTACGTCTTCCGCGTCAAGCAAACGAAGGAGACGACCAATGGACCAAACGACCCCAACCCTGACTGCCTGGAGCGTCACTGCCTATGGTGGCCCCGAGACGCTCGCCCCGGTCACGCGCGACATGCCGACGCCCGCGCCGACCGAGGTTCTCATCCGTATCCGCGCCTCGGCGGTGACCCGCGCCGATGGCATGATGCGCGCCGGTGTGCCCCGTTTCGCCCGGCTGGTCATCGGCTGGTCGCGCCCGCGTCACGACCTGATCGGCACCTGCCTGTCGGGCGAAGTGATCGCCGTCGGCCCGGACGTAACCCGCTTTTCGGTCGGGGAAGAGGTCTACGGCATGGCCGGGCTGTCATTCGGCGCGAACGCGAGCCACATCTGTCTGGACGAGGCCGGGGTGCTGATGCGCAAACCGGCCTCTCTCTCGCACGAGGAGGCGGCGGTGATGGGGGATGGAGCGACCACGTCTTTCAACTTCCTGCACCACATTGCGGAGCTGCGTGCGGGGGAGAGGGTCCTGATCATCGGAGCAGCGGGAAGCCTCGGCACCGCCGCCGTGCAGATCGCCGCCGCAATGGGGGCCGACGTGACCGGAACCTGTAGCGCCCGGAACGCGGGAATGGTGGCGTCGCTTGGTGCGAACCGGGTGATCGACTACACGGTCGAGGACTTCTCGAAATCCTCGGAACGCTACGACGTGATCTACGACACGCTCGGCATCAGTTCCTTTCGCGAGGCCAAGCGCGTGCTGACCCGCTCCGGTCGTTATGTGTGCCCGGTTCTCAACCTCGGCCTGCTTTTCGCCGCCCTTCGCACCACGGCTTTCGGTGCCCGCAAGGCCCGCTTCTCGGCCACCGGCATGCTCAAGCCCGAGGTCCATCGCGCCATGCACGAAAAGCTCGTCGATCTGGTCGAGGCGGACAGGTTCGCGCCGGTCATGGACCGGACCTATCCGCGCGCGGAACTTGTCGAAGCGCATCGGTACATGGAAACCGGCCACAAGCGCGGGAACGTCGTCGTCGTCTGATGGACGCCCGGACGACTGTCATCCGATCCACATTTCCAACAAACGCGTCCCGAGCTGCGCATCCCCGAAAGGGAGTTTAAGACCATGTCTCAAGACCTGAAATCCCACCGCCTCGCCGCACGTCTGTTCGGTATCTTCTTCATCCTCGCTTTCGCCAGCTACGGCGCAGGCTCGGGCCTTGTCGCTTCGGTCACGGGCAACGTCCTTGGGCTCGAAGGCGTGGCCGCGCACAAGACCACCCTGATGATTGGCGTGATCCTTATGGCGACCGTCCATTCAGTGGTAACTATCGGCTTGTCCGTGCTCGCCTATCCGGTGCTGAAGACGGTAAGCGGATACTTTGCGCGCGGCTACTTCGCGGCAGGGATCACGGCGACGACGACAGCGGTGATCGGCGCGCTGTTCCTCGCCCTGCTGGCGCCGTTGAGCGATGCCTACGTCGTCAACGGCATCGAAACCGGGTCGTACGACGCCGTCGCGCTCGTCCTCGAACGGGGCGGCTTCTACGGATACCAACTGAGCATGACCCTCTGGGGTGTCGGTGGCCTGATCCTCTGCACGTCGCTGCTCATCGGGCGCCTCGTGCCGCGTATGCTGGCCGTCTGGGGGCTGGTCGGATACGTCGTCTTCATGGTCGGAACGACCGCCGAGATGTTCGGCTACGGCATAGGCACGATGCTGGCCTTGCCCGGCGGTTTGTTCGAAATCAGCCTGAGCCTCTGGCTCATCTTCAAAGGCTTCCGACTGCCGACGACCGCATAGAACCATGTGCCGGGTCGCGCGAACGGAACCCGACCCGGCCAGCCATGGTTTGAGATACAGTCCACTCGAAATCCGGTGTTCAAGAATGAGCCAGCTGAATATCGCCCTTGCCATTTCGGGTCTCGCCGTCGTTCTGATCGGGATGGCAGGCCCTCGGATGGACCGGCCTTGTCCTGGCGGCAGCCATTCTGCTCCTCCGCCGTCCGGTGACGCTGCTGATCTGCGGCCCGATCCTGCGCGGGGGGCTCGGGCGCTCTGACGTCGTTTTTCTGGGATGGTTTGGGCCGATCGGCGTCGCCGCACTGTACTACGCCCTCCATCTGAAGGAGGCGACCGGCGAAGCGGTTATCTGGCACGCCGCCAGCCTCGTGATAGCGGCCTCGGTGCTGGCGCACGGGTTGACGTCCATTCTGGGCCTGCGGTGGTATCCAACACGCGACTCCGGGGCAGAGGCCGGCCGCGTTGAAGGGGAGCGGAGCACTGGAAAGCGAGTGCTCCGCGCTGGCGGCTTACCGACGCCGGGCTCAACCCGTCGATGGAAACGTGCCTCGACCTTGCATCGGAGGCGAACCGATGCTTGCGCACCTGATCCGGCTGGCGGCGACTGCCTCTTGGTAGAACGCGAACCCGAAATCGCCGCGTCCCGGACACACAGGTGCGTGTTGAAGGTCACAGGAGGTCAGAGGACCCCTGCTCCTTCCTTGATGCGGCGGTCGTGTGCGTCGCAGGCCGCTTTCAGTTCGGGATCGAACGCACCGTCGGTGAGAACGAAAAGCATCCGCGCGATCTGGTCGGTCCGGTTTGTCCAGGCGTGGATCGTGCCGCGCTGAACCACCATGTCACCACGTTCAAGCACGACCTCTTCGTCGTCGAGCAAGAGCACGATCTGCCCTTCGAGCACGATGCCGTAGTCGATGCTTTCGGTCCGGTGCATGAGCGGGTGGCGTCCCGGGATTGTATGTTCGGCGTTCTCTGCGAGCCCGACCTGTTCGAACAGCTCACGCGCGGTTTCCTTGTCGAACTCCGGGCCGTCCTGCCCTTCGGGCGGGATGTCGACCATGCGGATGATCGTGCCGTTCGGCGGGGGCGCGGTTTCGGTGTAGCCGTCGGTCGGTTCCGGCTGGGCCCGCGCGATCGGCGCCGGGGAGGCATCGGTATGCCACAGTTCGTGAAACGCAAGCCCCGGCTGGTGTTTGGGTCGGATCACGTTAGGAGGGCTGCCATCCGAAAGGACGATTGCGCGCCCGGTGCTGTCATGCCCCGTCACCACCCGGCGGACGTTCTTCGAAACCATCGGTTCCTCCTTCATTGGTCGGTTGATCAGTTAGTTGCGCAGTTTGGTCGCCTGTTCAAGTAAGAAAGGAGCGATGAAGATGCCCCGCGCCGCGGTTCTTTTGGAAGTCATGCAAGGCGCCACGAGATGTAAGTGGTTGGACGCAATTGCGCGGCTTTCCATTTGCGCGGGAAACTTGGCGGTCAGTGTTGCGCCATAAGGGCCGATATCCCTGCCGTGCAAAAATCGAGCAGCGCGGGATAGGCGGATTGCAGGTCCTTCGCCGTGACCTTGCCACCCGTGAGCGTGGTGACGCGGCCGTTTTGCGAAACGGTTGCAAGCATCGCCTGGAGCGCCATGGCGAAGCCCCGAGCCACTGCGTCGGGGAGCGCGCCCGCGGATTTCTCGAGCAGCCGGGCGAGGAATATCTGTCCGACGCCGTCGTAGTACCGTTCAAGCAAAGGGAGCCAGTCGTCGCCTTCTCCAAGACGGGCGAGGAGCCGCAGGTAGGCTGACATTCCCGGATCGTCGAGGGCTGCCATCTCGAAGAGGGGGGCCATGAAGGCGTCGAGAATGGCGCGCGTGTCCGGGTCCTGAAGTGCTTCGAGGCGCCGCAGGCGTTCGTCACCAAGCCGGGCGGCCCGACGCGCGACCACGGCTTCGAAAAGGTTTTCCTTGGTCCTGAAGTGATAGGAGGCGAGTGCTAGCGTGACCTCGGCCGCCCTGGTGATGTCGCGAAGCGACACGTTGGCGAAGCCGTGTTCGCCGAACAGGCGTTCCGCCGCGTTCAAGATCTTATCACGCGTCTGGTCTCCGTTGGCCCGGGTCGACTTGGTCCCGCGCGGTCGGGCTTGAGGGGGAGGGTTCGCCATATGTCACTGTTCCGCTGTGCCGTCGTGCGCTGAATGTGTCCGCGAAACCGATATGTCTGCACGACACATACGGTTTGGGCTTACTTGGGCAAATGTATAATTAAGGGAAGAAGAAAGGAAAGAGGGTGAGCCCCCTCGAGTGGTTCGGCTGTTTTCTCCGGGGCCAGCCATGTCTCACACGACACGTCAGAAGGTGGACAACATCCTGACCGACGAGGCGCTGGAAGCTTAGTTCAGTGAAACGGCAGAGCGCCTCAAGATCCTTGCCGGTCTCCATTTTTCGGCAACGCCCGGCGAATTCTGACCACGGAAGGCCCCTTCGGCTTTGGCAAGACGACGCCTTTCATGGCACGGAGCTCGAGGCGCCAGACCCGGGGAAATTGATCTTCGATGTTTGGGCCGAGCAGACGGTAAGGCTGGATTAAGTCTGTCTGCCAACGGCGATTGGCGTCGAAGTACGCTACCCTGCCAGTGTGGCCGTGGGCGCTCAGGCGAGCGCTCATGAGGGATCCGGCGTCACCAACAAGGGGGAGAAAGCGGACCGCGTTGGACGACTTGCCTTCGCGGATATAGGTCCCTGAAGCATCGGGTTCGACGTCGCCCAACTCAAGCAACACTATCTCGTTGATCCGGGCTCCGGTTGCGAGAGCGAGGCGGAAAGCGTCTCCTCCACGGGTACCCCTTGGCGTGGCTGCCAGCAGCGCTTGTACCTCGGACGCTGTGAATGCTTTGCGCGTTACCTCGTCACGCTTCTTGTCCCTTGGAACAGAGCGACCGAAGTCCCACGGGTTCGAGCTGTACTTGGCGGACGTGAGTTCACGGTCAGAGATCGCCCAGTCCCATAGCTTCCGGAGCATGGTGACGTACTTCTCGGCGGTGCGAACTGCCATCGGCTTCATGGTCGTCTTGGAAGTGATCGAGGGCAAGTAGTCCTGACGAAACGACCGCGCGAGCTTCGGGGTCACATCCTCTAAGCAGGCCGCATCTTCTGTGTCCTCAAGGAAGCCGCGGAGGTGTTTGACCGCAATCTCCATTTCCTTCACGGTGGCGCGTTTCAGTGGCTTGAAGCCAAAGGGGTTATCGGGGCTCCGCTCCCGGATGTACTGTGGAACCGCCTCAGACAACGGGAAATGGCTCCCCTGCGCGACGTTCCTCAACCGGCGAAAGGCACGAGCCGAGGGCGCGTCTGGCCGCTTGTGTTCCCGCCGTAGCAGATCTGACAGCGCAAGCTTAAGCATCTCGGTCTTGAGGCCGTTGGGGTTGGCTTCCTTCGCTGCGGCGATGTTTTCACGCCATGCGAGGGCCGACTGCATCGGGAAGGTGTCCGCTTCTTCGGCTCCCAGCTCAAGCGCCCGTATCTCACCAACTATCACGTCACGGCGCTGCTGCGCTGTGGGGCGGTGACGGTTGTTCAGCCCATTCTTGATCTCTTTACCGAACGGCTTGCCGGTCCACGGATTTTCGGTGCCCCTCAGATTTTCCGGGGTCACCATGCGGAAGATGTACCCGCTCCCTTCGCCTCTGGCTTGCTTGAGGTAGCGCATTCACCTGTGTCCTTCCCTTGGATGTGGTCTATGTTGGACAACTTCTTGGTGGACAACAGGCGGCTTTCCTCAGCGTTTTCAGGGTGATGGGGGTATTGGAGGCGAGTACCGGAATCGAACCGGTGTACACGGATTTGCAAGAGTAGGCATGGGTTTGAAATTGTTGGGGTTCGTGTTTAGAGAAAGACCCAAAATAGCAAGAACGTATCGTGAATGTTTAGACGGACTTTTCCGTGAATTCCACTATTCGAACCACACTCAATCGATGTGCGGGCGCTATCCGATAGCGGAGCGTTCGTAATAAGTGGATTGCAGCCAACGGAACCGCTAACGGTTAGGCAGACCGGTTGAGGAGGCCGTTCGGTTGGAAGCCGTAATCATAATTTTTTTCCTTCTAGTTTTTGCGTTGGGCGTCTACCTGCGCTCGCCGTCCTTCAAGGGAGCGGCGGGCGAAGCTCGTGTTGAGCGCGTCCTTGGACGTTCTCTCCCCGCGGACGAATATCATTCATTGAGAGATATCACTTTGCCCACGATTAGAGGTGGTACGACACAGATTGATCATGTCGTGGTGTCTCGCTACGGCGTATTCGTGGTCGAAACGAAAAATATGGCGGGTTGGATATTTGGTGGTCCGAACCAAGCGCGCTGGACACAAACTCTTCATCGCCACAAACAACAGTTTCAGAACCCGCTCAGACAGAACTACAAGCATGTAAAGGTTTTGCAGGATCTGCTAGGACTTCGCGAAAACCAAATCTTCAACGTTGTTGCGTTCGTTGGAGATGCCATTCCAAAGACTCCAATGCCCAGGAACGTGGTTTGGAGCGAAAGACAGCTTGCTCAGTTCATCAATTCGCAGCGCGTTGCAGTTCTCGAGGGTGCTGAAGTCAATTCGATCAAGCGCCGCATTCGGGAAGCTGCCTTGAAATCGAATCGCAGTACGCGGCAAGCCCACATCCAAAATGTCAAAGCGGCGAAACTTACACCCAAACAGACCGCGTCCGCGTGTCCCCGCTGTGGCGCAAACATGGTTGAGAGAACAAATAAGAGATCTGGTGATACGTTTCTCGGTTGTTCGCGGTTTCCTCAGTGCCGAGGAACGAGGCCTGCGGGCTGACGCCGTAGGTGCGTCCGACAGTCTCCTTGAGCGAGGGTGATTGAGCGCTTCCGGCCCAAAGCCGACATTGAGCACTGGTTTCTAAGGCCGCGTTCGCAGCCCGCATTGCAGACATTCTTCTGATAGCCCCTCAATCAGGAGATTGTTGGGTTGCTGGCCTCATACCATTCCCTGATTGTTCTCGTCAGCGTTGACAGCGCAAAGCCTCGGCTCATGCGCACATCAAGTGATGCGAAGTGTTCAGTGAATTTTAAAGCGTCTTCCCCCAAAGCTGAAAACTCAAAACGACCGCCGGAATACTCATCATCTGGATCATAGCCAACAACGCGCCACTTGCCGATGATCTCCCCGTTGCGAGTGATGACATCGCCGTGCGACAAGCCCGGGTCGTACCCGCTGTTCATCCACTCATCGTGGCCAACAAAATAAATGGGGTAAGTGTATTCCATGGCGGAAAGGATAGCCTGTCCACCTGTCTGCGCAAGCCGATCCAAGGTGAAATTGGAATGTCAGCCCGATAGGTGCTTTAATCGCCACCCGTTGCGCCGTTGCCCGGCACGCCATGGCACCATATGTTGTGGTAAACCCTAGAGTCGCCGCAGCATGCGTCCGGGCACCCTCTAAACGAGTACAGTGATGTCCCTATCCAATCGTTCACTGCCGAAGCCCGAAAACTGGCAAGATTTCGAGCACCACGCTTGGCTGCTTTTTAGGGCTGAGCTGCAAGACCATGCGACAGAAAAGAATGGGCGGCAAGGCCAAGCTCAACACGGCGTCGATGTCTACGGCAGAAGAAATCGCACGCACTGGGTCGGAGTTCAGTGCAAGCAAAAAATGGATGAAGCTGTTACTGAAATTGAATTGCGTGATGAAGTTGAGAAAGCGAAATTGTTCTCACCAAAAATTAAAGAGTACATTCTTGTTACCACGGCTCGTCGAGATGCTGCCATCCAAAAAACGGCTAGGGAAATCACAGACGAACTCGCAGGCACGGACGATGAGTTCTCTGTTTCTGTTTGGGGATGGGATCAATTCCAAGAGCACGCTTCCCTGTATCCCGACGTTTGGGATCAGATTGACCCAACATACGATCCATTTTCAAAGAGAGGCCTTGAACAGGTCGCTGTCAAAATTGATGAGGTGAAAGACCTTGTAACGTCTGCATTGCCAGACGCTCAAAATGATGTCCGTCCTCCCAGCTTCAACGCTCAGGCGGAAAATGAAAGCTCTCCACGACATACGAAGATCACGATCTTCGTGGAGATGATAGAAAATGGCAATTTGGAAGTGGGCCGCACGGGTCTAGCTGATTTGAGAGAAGCGGATTGGGAATCCGCCACTTCATCAGAGAAGTATCGAGTTCTGATTGGCCTTGCGTCAGCCGCATTGAAGATGGGGGACGACAACGAGGCGTATTCGCTAATGGAGCGCGCCTATGACATTTGCCCAGAACACAAGACGGCAAAGAGGAACCTTGCGACGTCGAAGTTGTTGCAGGGTGAATACGATCAAGCGAGGAAGTTGGCAGGAGAGGCTGTACATGCGCGACCTGATGACGACATCGCTGCAGCCGTGCTTGTTCAAGCTCGAAGCTTCTTCCCTGCCGATGATCTGTTGGAGGGACTTTCAGAGAGTGTGCAAGGCAAGTCGGCTGTAAAGGCGGCTTTGTGCCAGGCATATCGAAATCGCGATGACACAGCTTGGCTTACGATGGCAGTCGAGGCCTACCAGTCCGACCAATCCGACGATCAGATTCGTTTGAACTGGGCGGAGGCTGTTCTGGAGCTTGAAATTCAGAACAATGCTAAAAGCGCACAAGGTGGCATCAGTGAATTCCCTAGCTTTCAGGACCTGAACTCCGCTGCCGAAGAACTATACCAGGCGTGTATTTCGCGACGGTCACGTTTTTCCTTGGCTACAATCCACAATGCAGGTTTGGCACTGCGCCTTGTTGATCGAAACGACGAGGCCAAGCAGGTATTGGAAATGGGGCTCGCCCTTTGCTCTGGGGAGCCATCAATATCGCTTCAGCTAGCCATAATTGCCCATGAGGATCGAGATTTCGGCAGAATCCTAGAGCTTCTCGACGAGGGCAGCGAGCACCCTGAGGTCATTTCGCTAAGAACTGAGGCGACGGCTCACATATTGAGCCCGTCTGACGCGTTAGAAGCAATTGATCGCATCGATGCTACGAACTGGTCCGTAGAACATCGGCTGATGCTGCTTTCGTCTGAGCTGACCTCCCTTTCGAAGATGGCAGATTGGACCACGGCTATCGAGAAATGTAGGCAGGGGCTTGCAGAAAACCCCGACTCGCTTCGTTTCAAGATAGTGTTGGCGAGGGTTCTTCGGCTAAGCGGAGATGTTGAAGCGGCAATTTCTCACCTTGATCAGATTGTAGCCAGTCTCGCGCCGGATGCTACGATGGCCGAACGGGTAGAAATCGCCACAGAATACCGACAACTTGGCAACCATGACCCAATCGTAGTTTTGCTGGAGGATCAGGTTTCAACACAACACGACAGTGAAGCACTTCGGTTGTTGCTTAGCGCACTGATCTCGGGCCAAAAGCACCGTGGGGCGCTGAATCTATTCAGTGTATTCCCGCCAGAACTCTCAAGTGATGAATGGTACCTTCGCGCAAGATCAATCCTAGCGATCAATTCTGGCGCTGCGGATATTGAGAACCACCTTAACGCCTACCTTCGGGTCGAACCCAACGACTTAGAAATGCAAATTTCGAGGCTGGGGCTGTGGCAACTGCAAGGCCGCGAGAGCGAAATCCGACGGAAACTGCGGACTTTTGAGACGAGAATTCCTGACGGCAACTCACTGGAACGTATGCGCCTCTGTCACCTTGCCGTCCAGTACGGGAACAGAAAGTGGGGAGTAGATACAGCCTATCAAGAGTTGATTTCAAACTGGGGTGATCCCGCCATTCACCTAGCCTATCAAGGCCTTATCCTGATGTATGATGACTTGGAGGACGCAATCCCCAAGTCCACGACGATACAAGAGAAGTGCGTTTTCGAGGCAATGTCCAGTGATGGTGTTCGACGCGCTCGTATTGAAGGAACGAATGCTCACAATTTTGAGGCTGAAAGACACGCGCCGACCAGCGAATTCGCGAAGGCTTGCATTGGCAAAACTGTAGGCGAGAAGTTTGTTATCGCCACTCAGTATGAAAGCATCGAGTTCGAGGTCTTGTGGATCAAGCCGAGAGCTCTCGACCTTCTTCATAAGTCTCTGGAGGAATTCAATAAGAGATTCCCGACGAACTCGGGTATGCAGCGAATGACCTTCGACTTCCAGGCAGACAATCCTCTCGTCGACATGGAACGTATCACCAAAGCAGCACATGATCGCGACCAATCCGTTTTGGACAATTACGCTGCAAACGCCCTCCCATTCTGTTTTGTTGCTGAAGCGCTTGGGAAGGACGTAGTTGACGGTTGGGCGGGCCTTCCCGG
Organism: Maritimibacter sp. UBA3975; assembly: GCF_002384975.1. Classification (NCBI taxonomy): domain Bacteria; kingdom Pseudomonadati; phylum Pseudomonadota; class Alphaproteobacteria; order Rhodobacterales; family Roseobacteraceae; genus Maritimibacter; species Maritimibacter sp. UBA3975. Next base: position 423,859 of record NZ_DGCP01000017.1, on the reverse strand, counting down.
AGTAGGTATCCAGCCACGTGTTTGTATTGGCAGTCGCGACGAGCGCAACAATGCAATCAAGGAAATCCAGTCCAAAGCCGAAAGTGGGTGCGTGCTTGACCCGATCACCGCCGCTCTGGCTTCGGACTTTCATCTTTGGGAAACTATTTCGAAAGTTTGCGGCCCAGTTCACGTTACTCAATCAACGCTGGAGGTCTTTGCAAAACGGGAAATTGAGGCAAAGAACAACATCGACCGGCGATCCGGAATAACGTCTTGGCAAGACGGTCGTTTCACGATGATTGAGATTACGCCTGAGCAGAACCAAATCGATTTCGAAGTCAAGAAACGTCAACGCGAAGATGTTCTAGCTCACTGCAAAATCGCTACTTCCGTTCCACAGGCCGATCTAGAAGGCCAAAACCTTGAGATATCTGAGGTTCTAGGCTCTTCGGCGAGAGACAGTGTCTTGGCGGCTGAGGGGAATGGTTTGCTGTTGCTATCAGAGGATCAAGGATTGCGACAGTGGGCGGCAGCCGCGTTTGAGGTCGGATCAAGTTGGCTGCAGCCTGTTCTACTGCTTGCCAAAGATCGAGGCTTGGTCTCGATTGAGGACTACACCAAATTCATCGTAGACTGCCTGAACCGCGACTTCACCTACGTGTCAATGGACTCTCAAACTTTGCTAATCCAGGCGAAGACTGAAGGGTTCAGCGGGCAAAGTACTGCGAAGAGGATGTTAGAAGTGGTTGGCGGGAAGAACGCGGACTTGGAAACCAACACTGGTGTCGCTGCCCTGTTCCTTGACTTGGTGTTCCGGGAAACGAAACAAGAGCACCTGCGAAACCGCTACGCAAGTCTGGTTCTAGAGGCATTCTGTGCACCGCGTAGGGACAAAACGATCGAAGTCATAAAGTCGCTGACCGCGCAGGTCTCCATTCGCGTATTTAACTTGATTGAGCACGCCTTTTGGTGGCTTGTTGGTCGAGGACTTGGAACACGGAATTTCCATCAGCAAGTTGAAGAAGCAAAGAAATCTCAGCTACAGCGGCCGGTGTCTCTTCCTCCTGCCATTCGATTTCGTGTGACGGAAAAGATTAGGCTACTCGGTTCGTGCATCCCAAACTGAGCCATTTAATACTGGCGTGAACGTCCGCTTTATGACCTACCCAACTCGCGGTGCTCGCGTGCAGCGAACGTCCGCTTCCCGCCCTTCGGGTAGATCATTGGGAACGCCATTCAGGGCACTAAGACGCTGGCAGCATCTTCCAGCAATCGAACGCGCTCACCCGGCTACCTGAAATCAGCGGAGAGCCGTTTAGACGCCCCTAGAGGCTCGCCGATGGCTTTCAGGGCCGCAACGGCCCGCAAGAGGCGAGAAGATCGCTCAGGGGCCTGTCTTGCGAGGCCTGACGTTACCGCGACCCAATAGCCCGTAAAACAGGACCCTGAGAGCGGCTCTCAGCACAGCTCCGGCCCTCCGTAGATTCCATCTATCGGAGGAGGGCCGGGGCGGGCAAAAAGCACCATTCTTGTATGACTATGCACTTAGTGACACGCTACCGCCTCGAATTGTCGGACCAAGGACGACCGCTCTTGGTTCGCGTAGCGTGTCACAAGTGCCAGAAACGGGCTGGAAGAGCGGCTTCGAATGAGCCGCGACTTCGCGTTCTTGCGTGCCGTTTTGCGCTTCGGGAAAGTCCAGAAAATTTTTCGCTGAGCGTTGCGAAACACTCCCGCATGGTGCGGTGGCGCAACAAATGTCCTATGCACTTAGTGACACGCTCCGCCAACCTGGGCCTAAATCGCCAGACCTTTCTTGCTCGCTGAATCCGGCCTTCTTAGAATTCACCCACGCCGAGTTTGCATGCCGCTACCAAGCGCATTCACCTCATATGGGTGCGCAAGCTTCGGCCCGGCAATGCCGACTACTGAGGGTGGATTGATGGCGGGAATGAAGATCGAGGAAAAGGCGCTTTCCTTGCTCCGTGCGTTCGAAGGGTCTGGAAGGCCCGTGAGCAGCATAGTGATCGATGGCCGCAAGATCGAAGTCGTTCTTCGTCAATCTCTTCACGAGCGAGACGAATTCGAGGGGATAGATATGCGGCATGGCAAAACGTGAGCTGCCCAAACACGTCTACAGACAGCGCAACGGATTGTATTTCCAACGGCGGGGCTGGAAGACCCGGAAGATCAAGGCTGACTTCGGGACGCCGGACTTCTGGAAAGAGTACGCGGACCTGATCGCGGGTATGTATGGAGCGCCGAAGGTGTCCACTCGGACATTCGGGGCGCTGATAAAGGACTATCACAAATCGCCCAGGTATCGGCGTCTCAAGCCCCGCACTGCGCTGGACTACGATAAGTATCTCGACTTTTTCCAGGCGATCATGGCGGACGCCAATCCTGCAAATATGCAGCGTAAGGACGTCATTCGGCTGCGGGATACCAATGCGGAAAAGCCGTACTTCGCAAACTACTCGTTGCGCGTTCTGCGAGTGCTCATGGAGCACTGCGTCGATCTAGGCTGGCGCGAGACGAACCCAGCGAAAGGGGTTCCTGAGATCAAGACGGAGAAGGCCGGGCGCGAGCCTTGGCCGCGTGAGCTTCTTGAAGCTTTCCGGAGCGAGTGTGTTATCGGCACTCGGGAACGACTCGTCATGGAATTGTGCGTCGGTACCGGTCAACGGATCGGTGACGTGCTCGAAATGCGCTGGTCTGATATTCAGGACGGCGCAATCGTGGTGAAGCAAAGCAAGACCGGCAAAGAGCTATGGGTGCCGATCCTGCCCGAGCTTCAAGCCGCGCTCGATGTCGCGAGCCGCCATTCCGTTTACCTGGTGACGAATGAGCGCGGTACAAACCGGTGGTCCTATCGCGGTGCATCACACGCGGTTAGGACCGTGCGGGAGAAGATCGGCGCGCTGGACTATGACATCCATAGCTGGCGCTACAATGCGGCGTGCGAGCTGCTGGAAGCTGGCTGTGAGGACGATCTGATCGCATCGGTGACGGGGCAAAGCCCCGCAATGGTGCTTCACTACACCAAGAAGGTTCGCCAGCGCCTCCGCGCGACCCAAGCCCAGACCATGCGGGCACAGAACAACCCGCCAAGGGCGCGTTGACTATCATGCGCACCGCATTTGGCAATCGCGGGGGCCAATCTTGGAAGCCTTAGTAAATCTGATCCTCTTCGGCCTCTTCGCCTTTCTCGTCGTCTGGGTCTACTTCTTCCTGCCCGCGGGTATGGCCTCCCGCCGCAACCGCAGCCCGGTCATCTGGGTCTTGATTTCGTTGGTAGGAAGACCACTCCTCGCGATTTTGCTCCTGCTCGCCTTGGGTGAAGATCGCTCCTGAGTGCGCCGTTCGCCATCGTCACTCGAGGCCGGAGAACGTGAACAGAACAAAAACAGAATGTTTAGACAAATGTTTAGACGCTCTCGCGCCGGAGCGCGAAAAATCGTCTAAGTCATTGAAAGTAAATGGAGGCGAGTACCGGAATCGAACCGGTGTACACGGATTTGCAATCCGCTGCGTCACCACTCCGCCAACTCGCCGAAGTGAAGGGTTTGATAGGGTTCAGGGCCGAGGGCGTCAAGCGGTTATCAGGCGAGTTTTCAGGTTTCCTTTCTGTGCCTGCTCTGTTCACTGAAGCTTTTCCCAAGCCTGCTGTGCCCGCATCATTTTCCGAGCCTGGCCGGCATATTTCCGGATCATGTCTTTGGAACTGTGCCCGCTGTAGCTCGCAATCTCGTCGTCATCGCATCCGGCCGAAGCCAGTTCCATCACGCCACGATAGCGGAGCGCGTGGTCGAAAAGGTCGAGGCGATTGCGTTCGGCACTCATGATATGTGCCATGTGGCGACAGTCCATGGGCGACCCACTGCGACGGGTCAGGATCGTCAGCCCGTCGTGAGCCGCACTGTCCAGCAAGGCTTTGAGCAGCCCTGTGCGTTGGAACCACAGGGCCTTGTCGGTCTTGCCCTATGTGAGTCGAAGTCTCATGCCATCATAGTCGTTCAAGCGGAATCTTGTCCAATCGCTGGCGCGCTGCACACTACCGACACCAAGTTCGACAATCAGTCGGGGCAGAGGTGCGGCCACAACCCGCCATTTCTGCACCGCTCAATCCGGCCAAGGGATAAGCGGTTGTTCGTTCGACCCCAGGCCTCTGCTTTTTGCAAGTACTTCGGGCGGCAAAGGCCGCGATTTAAATCGGCAGCACCTGTTGCTTGCGCGCCCCTGTTTGGCCGCTGACGGTGCGTGTGATACAATTGGTCCATTACGGGTCCAGCGGATCGGGATGTGACCTCAAGATGTTTAGCAAAGCCATTCTTGCAACCCTCGGCTTCGTTTTCAGCTATGGAAGCGTGTACGCCCAGAATACTCCGAGTGATTTCCCGGGCCTGACCGAGGCGCGTGAAGCTGTCAAAAGACACCTTCCAACCCGGCAGATGCACTGGATTCTGTTCGGAGCCGGGAAGGGCAACACGCCCTTCGTCGCTTACTGTGCCGACTATGTCGGGGCACGGTCCGATCTCCAGGGTCTCGTCGTTGCCGCGCGCCCGAACTCGCGCGCCTTGTCTTTCTTCACGTCGGTTACGTCCCGTCAGGCACAGGTCCTGCCGTCGGACATGCTGGATACGGCCATCGAGACCGACATCATCGACTGCGTCGGCTTCGGCGGCGATCCCGCACCTGGCTCTTCCAGCTCTCAGGCCGGGGCGGCGCTGTACGACCTGGAGGAAATCCGGCAGGTTGCGGCCCGGCTCGGCGTCCCGCTCGACGACGACACGTTCCATACGCGACCCGGCGTCACTGGCTGGTACCTCTACCGCGTGGTGAACGGGGACGTGCTGCAAACCCAGCAATTCCTGCGGAGCGTTCGTATCGAGAGTCAGCGTCGCAACCAGCCCGCCTTCGACCACTTCGCGGGTTTCCTCGCCGTCCGGGCGTTCGAGCGTGTGGCCGACCCCACCGTGCTTGCACAGGCTGGAGAAGGGCGCGCGGCGCGCGGTGAGTGTCAGGAAGATTACATGATCGAGTTCTGCAAAGGCATCCAGATGGAGCTGAAGCGGATGGGCGTCTATACCGGCGCCATCGACGGTATTATCGGGGGCGGGACTCAGGCCGCGATCCGCCGTATCGCTGACACGCGACCTGCCGCGAACCCGGCCGACCTGATCTCGATGAACGACATGATCGGCCCGCCCGGCGGCAGCCCGCCTGCTGACGCTCCGGCGAACGCGCCGGCATCTCCAGCGTCGTCCGGGTCAGATGGCGACCTGCTCGGCGCCGGGTCGCTCGATGATTTCTAGGGCGATCTTTCCGCTCCTGACCATTTGGGTCGCCTGCGTCATATCCCTGATGGTCGCCGCGCCCCTGACCGCCCAAACGAGGTTCTCCAGCGTCCTCGACGGTGTGGGCCGACCGAATGCCGTCAAGATCAGCTATCCGGTGGACCCTTGTGGCGATCTCTACGCGGCATTGTCGTCGCGGCTCGCCGAAACGGAACTCAGGTTCGAGAAAGCGACCCTCGATACCGAGACCTTCTTTCTGCATTTTTGCAACCAGAAGAAGGATCAGTGGATCGCACAGGTCACCGAAGCCGTCACGGGGCCGGTGACCTCGCTTCAAACGCAGCTCAACGCGGCGGTGGATCGGGAGATCGGCGAACTCACGGGCGGGTTCTGGAAGTTCGTGGCCGAACAACTCTACCCGCTCCTGCCACCGGAAGCGCAGGCGCGGTACGCGCCCGGCTCGCCCGAGATGCAGGCGATGGCCGTGGAGTGGCTGAACAACGCTCCTGCCGAGGCGCAGGCCTACGCGCTCGCCTATTTCACGTCGGGCGAGGAAAACGCGTGGGTCCTGTCGGCGTGGAAAACTTATGTGGACCTGACGAACGGCCAGTCCGCCGAGATCATCGCGGGCCTGCGGGGGCTGGCAACCACCGCACAGACGCGGGTGAACCAGCTTCTTCGTGCGGGGGAGGAGCTGGACGCGGCGCCGCCCAGCACGCCCACCGCGGATGTGTTGAGCAAGGTTGGGCTGTCCGGGGAATGGCTGGACCGGTTCAAATCACGCGAGGGCGAGTTGCGTGCGTTGAACGAGACCTATGAGATCGGGCGGGCGGTCTCGGTGATCTACTCCGCCGTGGGGACCGAAGAACCCGTGTCCCAGGTGCAGGCGTTCTTCGGCCTGATGCGGATCGGCGGAGAGGTCGCGGGCAAGGTGGGCGGACCTCTCACTCAGTTCATGGGCGACATCGTCCTCGCCTATGCAGACGCTGCTGATCAACTGCTCGCAGCGACCCTCGCGCTCGAACAGAAGATCAACAAGCGCAACGGATTCTGCCTTGGTGTCGGCGTGCCGTCGCGCGACCCGAAGGCGACATTCTTCAACGACAAGGGGCTTCTGGCCTGTCCGCTGAAATACGGCACGTGGCCGTTCAAGCACGTCTACGTCACGCAAGGGGCCCAGACCCCGGTCTACTATTTCTACAACGGCCAAAGCTTCATCGAAGGCACCAACGCCACGGGGCGAAAGGGCGTCCTTGCTGCAATGGAGTTGATCGACGCGGGCGTCGAGTTCGGCTATCCGATCACCCGCGATCCGGACGGGCATGTGAACCGCATCGGGTCCGTTTACAACACGTCGCCGCCGGGCGGTCCTATCGCGCTTCTGGAGGAGGCGCGGGAGATCGTCGAAGAGATCGAAGGGGGCATGGACGCGATCCGGACCCTCGTGCTGCCAGGCGACCGTTGTTCGCTGGACCAGATCGTTTCGTCCGCCGCGGCTGCGATGGGCGAAACGCCGGAAAGCCTCGCCCGACCGCTGGCCGAGGGGGGCGAACGGCTCGCCAAGGTCATCGCGGCCTCCTTTGTCGCCTTCGAAGGCGGGTTCGGGCCCGCTGTGCGCCGCGGGGGCGCGGCGATGGAGACCTATTCGGACCTTGCCGAGAAACTGGGCGGCCTGTCCGTCGTGATCCTTGAGGGCCGCGTGCTCGACGAGGACGGCCGTCCGGTCCCCGGCGCGATCCTGAACGTGTCGGTATCCAACGGGGAAGAAGTTCGGGGCTGCGAGGCGTGGCAAGCGGACCTGTCCGGGCGCTTCTCGATCACGGCTCTGTCGACGGGACGGTTTCCCGTCGTGACTGCCTCTGCCGAGGCGACTGCGGGCCGAGGCTCGAGCGAGACCTTCCGGCGTGGCTACGTCCGGCGTAATGCGCTGTTCTACGAACGCAGAAACGGCGGCATAACCGCGCGCACAGAGATCGCACTTACAGTACCGGCAGAAGAGGCGGACGATCCGGACCCGGCGGAGGGCGAGGACACCGGGGGCGGGGCGACGGTCGGCCCGACACCCGACGAGCCGGAGCCCGAAACGCCGAACCCTGAGGTCATCGCCGCCTGTGCCGCGCTCGAACGCGGCCTCGTCGAGACGGAGGCGCAGCTTCTGTCGGCTGGAGACATGCTGTTCAACCGGGTCTCCCAACGGATCGACCCTCATGCCGAGGCGACGGGTCAGGGCGCTCTTTGCGAACCGCCGCTCGGCAATCGACTCGCGGACCTGCGCAACAGGGTGGATGAAGCCCGGCGTGTCACACAACTCGCACGCGACGCTTTGCAGGGGTGCGATCCCGGCGCCCTTGCCCGGGCGACGTCTGAAATCGCAGCGCTTTCTGGTGTACGTCTCGGAGCGTTGGGTGATCACGTCAGGCAGGCACGCACACTGGTCGATACCTTCGAGACGGCGCGCAGCGCTTACCAGTCCAACCAGCTCGAACCGGCAGCCTCCGGCCTGAGACGTGTGCTGGACATCTCGCGGTCCGCCAACCCGCCGCTCTGCGCGGCCTTCGCTGATCGCGCGCAGAGAGGTCTCGACCAGATCGCCACGCTGGAAGCTTTCCGCGCGCGCGTGGACGCTGCCATCGCGGCCTGTGATACCCCGCTCATGGCGCAGCTCTCCGAGGCCAGCCAAGGACGTGACCATCCGATGTTCCGGGATGAGATCGCTCGGATGGCGTCAGCGAGGAAGCAGTGTGACGCGGCCGACCAGGAAGCAGCTGGTGCCAGGGCATTGTGTTCGGCCTTGACGGTGCGCCTGGACTCGGCACGTGCGGACTACCGCGCTAACCAGCTGGGCCGGGCCGACGCGAAACTGGCCGAGTTGAGGGCGGCCCTGAATGGGCGTGCGGGGCAATGCGACGGGATGCTGTCCCGGGTGAACGCCGGGCTGTCAAACATTGCAAAGTTGCGCACGCTCGAAGGTCAGCTCTCGGCCGCGATGTCTGCTTGCGATACCGGGACGATGGACCGGATCGAGACACGGGCGCGGGGCGAGGGGCACCTCTGGTTCCAGACCGCTCTGACGCGCATCGCCAGCGCACGCCGCAGCTGCGAGGCACAAGCCAGCCGCCCGAACGTATCCGACCCATGTGCGGAGCTTTCCCGTATGGAGGGCTACGTGGCGACCGCGGCTGATCGCGGGAACTGGGGCGAGGCCCGCGACCTGCTGGCCCGTGCCATGAGCCTTGCTTCGATGCCGGAGGCCCTCTCGGACTGTCCCGAGCAACGCAGCCGGGTTCAAGGGGCTGTTTCCGCCATCGCGACGCTTCAGGGGGCCATAGCAGACGTCGACCGCGCGGTTGCGTCGTGTTCCGGCGATTTCGATGCCTTGGCAGTGCGGCTTGACGGGATTTCCTACAACGTGGCGGCCCTCGACCGCGCCCGGGCACGTCTGGATGCGGCACGGCGAGATTGTGCCTCGGTTGGTCAGGAAAGCGTGGAAACCCGTCCGGCACCAGCCGCTGCACCGACGCTGGTTCCGGGCGGAAATAGCCTGACGTTCGACGGCTCGTGGCGTGGCACCGGACAGATCAGCATAAGTGCGGAAGGCAAAACCTTCCCGCTACCGCTCGAGATCAGGATCTCAGTGCAGAACGGAGTCGCTGGTGGAGACATCCTTACGGAGAGTGGTGGAATGCCGGTCGAAGGTCGCGTGTCCGGGGATACGCTGATGCTGGAGGGGTTCATGTCCCAGGACGGCGTGAGCGTCGCGGTGACTTACCAGGTGACGCTGACAGGTGAGAACTCGATGAGCGCCCAAGGCACGGCCCGGATGCCGGACATGGCCTGTGCTTTGTCAGGGATCGGTGAGGCCATAGGTGGTGCCATAGCCGGGGCCACGTCGCTGGGATTGATCGAAGAGGACGAACCCGAAGAGCCCGATTGCCCGACGGCCAACTACGACAGTCGTTGGACGGCAACGCGGTAAGCCTGAGATTGGATGAGGGCGAATCCGACCTCCGCGCCGGTGCCATAGCGCTGTGGAGGCAATCTCCAGGTTCAGGCTCAGATTCGAATCTCAGAGTCAGCCGGTCAATAGAGGGCCATCGGCGCCGGGCCTTGGCGCGCAGGTCAAGAACCAGAGCGCAGGTCCCAGTGGTGTTGAAAGGTGTACACGTATTTTTAGCAGTAAATCAGGGGCTTGCGGGGCCAACCGTCTCGAACCAATTCCGACTTATGTCCAGGAAAGGAACCATTTCAACAGGCCGCGAATGATGTACGGCTCTACGCGTGGAAGGCGGAAAAGTCGCATGGTCCCGCGGAATTGGAGTTGTGTAAGCAATGCCGTCCCCTGACGTTTCTGTCATGAGGTTGACCACGCCGCACTTGCACTAGATCGGCGAACGGCCCATAGCTGCCGTTCCCCCAGCCGTAAACGCGCGACCGCATTGGGTTGCCAAGAGCGCCTGCAACGGCGATCAGCTTGATCGGAGTATTGCTATACTAAGGCCGTCGGTTCACACCGTCGCAAGCCAAGGCAAAATGCTCCGGACGGTTAAGTGCGCTCAGGATTGCGGTCGTCGCACATAAATTTTGCCAAGTATTGTGAGACATTAAAAAGCAATATCCGTTGCGAAGGTACGCCAAATTGCTGGCTAAACGATACAAGGCCTCGCAAGTTCGTCCAGAGCTTCAATCATGGCCTCCAAAAAATCGATTGCCCCATTCAGGTCAGATTGTTCTACAGTGGCGCTTAAATCGCCATGGATCAGAGTATTTCTTACCCCAACCACTTCCTGAAGCTTGTCTTTAGCAAGCTTGGCTGCTGATGTATGGCGCGCCTCTCCAAACACTTTCTTAATCGCTCCGCTTCGACCCACACCCGGATTGAACGGTTCTGGGAGGCCAATCTTTTCGAATAGGTTTTCCAATCGATCAGGCGTCACATTCCCCATCATCAATGTGAATACTTCGGGCATGATCGAAAATGTGTCGAAATCGGAAAAACACTGCCCCAATGCATTTGTAAGGCGGCCGAAGTCGAACTTCTGGCCGGCGAGCGTCCCTGTCTTCATGTGCTGAAGGATTTGGCCGGACAAGTGAATGTGCTGAAGGCGAAAGTTTTCTGGCAACTCGGAATATTTCGTGGCCTTAGAGGCCATGTTCTCTGCGACTATCGAGGAGAGGTCTCGGACATATGCCTCAAAAATGGAATTGGCCTGAACGAAGAGGCCACGGTAGAGAGCGGCTGGAGGGGTGGCTTTGAGCCTCGCCGCTTCAGTCAGACGCGCCCGAACTGCCGCATCGTATCCGAACGCACCCATAAGTTCACCATTTCGTCCAATAATGATCTCAGAGAAAAACTGCCGAACAGCTAAAGTTTCGCGAAGTTCCGATAAATATGAGAATGCGCGCTTTTTTGCGCTATCAAGCTGCGCCATTGCCGATCACGCCCTGGATGGCGGCTATTACCGCGGCAATCCGTTCTTTGATCGTGGCAGCCGTGTTCCCGCGGCCGACCATAAGTTCGTATGTCTCGCGGTCCGGTTGTGCCAAATTCATAACAGCTTCCTTTATCGCAGGAGCTGAGGCGCGAATATCCTCAGCGCGATCGAAGAGCCTAAAAAGTGCAATTATTTGTGCATCATAGAGCGGTTTCGACAGCTTCCCTTTTCCATCACCAACGCCGGGCAACCGGAAAGCATCATCTCCGAAAACCTCACTGGCAAGGGACAGCGTATCAAGAAACTGCCCTTTTGAGATTTCAATCTGCTCTTCCTTCATATTCCGATTAGACTTCATAGCAGCATCAAGCATTGAGCGAACCGAGCCAGAAATTCTGTCATCTTGTTGAAACGCGAAGAACCGCAAAACAATCTCAACATCAGTCATTCGTTTATATAGGACATTCTTCTTGAGGGCCTCTGCAACGCTTCCGTCAGCCAGTGTATTTTCTTCGTGATCAGGAATGCCCCAACTGTCCGTAAATGACTTTTCCTTCGAAAGAGTTATAATCATATCATTGAAGGGGCCTGAATAAAGCGAATTTCTAAGCTCCTGTGCGTTCAACTGTTCCCCACCAGTATTTAGCCTTTCGAATACCTGAGCTCTAAGTTCAATGCTGTTGTCTTCTCCCCCGGATGTATCGGACATCAATGTGATGGCAGAAATCTTGGCGCGTTCTAACCCCCGGCGCACAAGTGGTGGTAGCTGTGCGTAAGTCCGGCCATTCAAGGCAGCCCAAATCTTCAGACCTTCCAGCTCGAAGCTCCCTGCCCAGAACTCGGAAATCGCATTGAGGCGCTGCTGACCATCCATGACCTCGAATTTCCCGAGGGTCTTCTCATAAAGAAAAATCGGCGGAACGGGGATGTTCATGATAAAGCTCTCGATGAGCTTGCTTTTCTTCTTATTGTCCCATCGAAGACGACGCTGATACTCTGGCCTCAGGTTGGTCCATACACGGCTCTCGCTGGTGCCTTGAATGAAGTCGAGGACATGTGACAGGAAGATGTCGTTCTTTTCCTGTACGACCCTGAGACGCCCAATCTCAAAGTGCTTTTCGATCTCTTTGTCTGAAGCGCCGGCCGGGATGACCATGTTCCCGACATCAAGCGGTTCGTCGTCGTCTTGGAGGCCCTCGATTTCAGCCATTTAGTTCGACCTTTTTCGCCATTCACCAATTAGCTTTATACCACATGTTCTTTTTGACCATGCAGGATTAGGCTTGTTGCGCACGTTATTGGCGAGCGTATAGCGAAGATCTCGGCGGCGAAAGGCACAAAATTCTATATAGCGGACCTCCGTGTACGGAGCCGCGAACGGCAGTTACCCGCCCAGATTGAAAGCCCGCCTTGCTAAGGCGGAAAGTTCACCATCAGCATCTAGCGGCGCTCTGCGCGACAAGGCCCGATCTTGCTTGGTCACGTTCGTATTAATCTGCTGGGACCGAACAGCGCTCCGCCAAGTATTCCGTGCGCCAGTATCTGAGACGATTCAGCATTGAAGACCCGATCGAGCCAAATCAAAAGGGCATTCGGGTTTGCTTCACAGCCCAGTCCGAACTTGAACTGCAACGAGCACTTTGGCGCCGGATCGGTGCCGAAGGATACAATTGTGCGGTTTTCAGTTTCTGCCATTGTTCGGCATCTGTCCCGATAGCCAAGGCTACCTGATATGATGAATTTTCTTGGGAAATTGACGGATCTGCAATCCGCAGCGTGACCACTCCGCCAACTCGCCGAAGGGTGCGGGGAAATCTCACGGGCGCCGACTGTGCAAGGGGGGTCGCGAGGCGCTTGGCGTTGCGGCCCCCGGGTTTCTGTGGCAAGACCCACGAAGAGCTACGGAGCCAGACAGGACGCCTTCCCATGAGCGACTTCGAGACACGCCGCCGCATGATGGTCGACACACAGGTTCGGCCGTCCGACGTGACCAAATACCCCATCATTGACGCCATGTTGAGCGTGCCGCGCGAGGACTTCGTGCCGGACGATCAGCGCGAGGCGGCCTATAGCGAGACGCAGATCTCGCTGGCGCCGGGGCGGGTTCTGCTGGAAGCGCGGTGTTTCGCGAAACTCCTCGATGTCCTGTCGATCCAGCCCGACGAACTGGTGCTCGTTGTGGCGGCCGGTCTCGGTTACGGCGCGGCGGTTCTGGCCCAGCTTGGCGATTTCGTTGTCGCGCTGGAAGAAGACGATGGGCTCGCAGGCGAGGCCGAGTCGCGTCTGGCGGGTGAGGGGGTCGACAATGTGGCCGTCATCAACGAGGCGCTGACCGCCGGGGCGTCCAAGCATGGCCCCTACGATGTGATCCTCATCGAGGGCGCGGTGGAGACGGTACCGCAAGTGATCCTTGACCAACTGCGTGAAAATGGTCGCATTGCCACTATTTTTTCCGAGGACAATCTTGGAATCGCGAAAATCGGGCACAAGATTGATGGAGCCGTAAACTGGCGCTTTGCATTCAACGCATCTGCACCGGTCCTGCCGGGGTTCACGGCGACAAAAGAATTCGCGCTCTGAGGCGCGACGCCACAGGGACGAGAGTACCATGCAAAATATTAAGTCGGGTCTTGTCAGGCGCGTGACGGCCATTTGCCTGTCGGCATTGCTGGTCTTGGCCCCTGTCGCGGCCAGCGCCGAGACGCTGGCCGACGCGATGGTCGCAGCCTACAAGAACTCCGGTCTTCTCGACCAGCAGCGCGCACTTTTGCGGGCCGAGGACGAGAACGTCGCTGTGGCCGTTTCGGCCCTTCGCCCGGTTCTGTCTTATACAGCGCAGGGATCGTGGAACTTCAACAACCCGTCAGTGGGCGGCACGACGCCTGCGGCCTCGGAATCGGTCAGCGGATCTCTCGCCCTGACGGCATCGCTCCTGCTGTTCGATTTCGGCGCGACCGACAAGCGGATCGAGATCGCGCGGGAAAACGTGCTGATGACGCGTGAGGCGCTGGTGGGCGTGGAGCAGAACGTGCTGCTCAATGCCGTGAACGCCTATCTCAATGTGTTGTCGGCCAGTGACACCGTTGCCCTTCAGGCCAACTCTGTGCGCCTCATCACGCAGGAGCTGCGCGCGGCGCGCGACCGGTTCGAGGTGGGTGAGATCACGCAGACCGACGTGTCGCTCGCCGAGGCACGGCTGGCGGCATCGCGGGCTGCCGAAGCGTCTGCGCAGGGCAACCTCCTTGTCGCGCGCGAGGCCTACAAGGCCGCGGTCGGCCGGATGCCGGGGCGTCTGTCACCGCCGCCGAACCCGCCTTCGGTCCCCTCGACTGTCGAGGCCGCCAAGTCGCAAGCGCGGGGACGTCACCCCGACATCAAGGCGGCGCAGCGTTCGGTGAGCGTGGCCGAGATGTCCATCGAACTGGCCAAGCGCAGCACGATGCCAACGCTGAACGCGCAGGTGCAGGCGACGACCGGTCTGCGCTCCACGACGACCTATTCCCCACCGCCGATCGGGACCACGACGTCGAGCGGGCCGAACGCGGGCGTCTCGGGCAGCCTCACGCTTTCGGGGCCGATCTATTCGGGCGGGCGGCTGTCGGCACTTTACCGGCAAGCGCTTGCGCAGGCCGAGGCTGCGCGGGCTGGCCTTCACGTCACGGTGCTGAACGTAGAGCAGGCGGTGGGCAATGCCTGGGCCCAGCTTGCCATCGCTACGGCCAGTCTTCAGGCGACGGATCGGCAGATTCGTGCCAGTACGGTCGCCTTGCGCGGCGCGCGCGAGGAGGCGACGCTCGGTGCACGCACAACGCTCGACGTGTTGAACGCGGAGCAGGAGTTGCTGGATGCGCGGTCTTCGGCGATCCAGGCCCGGTATGACCAGTACCTTGCGATCTACAATCTCCTTGCGGCCATGGGCCTGCTGACCGCCGACCACCTGCGTCTGGGGATCGCCACCTACGACCCGTCTGCGTACTTCAACACGGTCCAAAATGCGCCGTTGCGTACGGTGAGCCCTCAGGGCGAAAAGCTGGACCATATCCTCGAAGCGCTCGGAAAACGCTGAGATTTTAAGGGTTTCCTAACTGAAGCGTGGGTTAATGCGCATGTGCGGATTGCCCCAGAGGGCTGCGCTGGGTATTCTGTGGACCGGGGCTAGATCGAGGCGGTAACGAATCCATGTCGGAACCTGTAACCAATGCGGAAATCGAGGACGTGCTGTCGGCAGTCCGGCGGCTTGTCTCGGAAACCGGTGCGCCGCGGCGTGAGGAACGTGCGAGCGAGATGGCCAGCAAACTTGTCCTGACGCCCGCATTCCGCGTCGACACGGCGCCGGCGGCCGAGCCGGAAGTGGCGCCGGTGCCGGAAGCGCCGATGGAAGAGGACGTGCCCGAAACGCGCGATTTTTCCGTCGAGACTCTGGTGCATGATGCCGTGGAGACGTCCGATACGCCGGACACTGACGCGAAGCAAACGCCGACGCCCGATGATAGTCATCCGGACCCGCTCAACGCGGCGCTTGCCGCTTTGAGCGGAGAAACCACCACCCACGAGGCGCCGGAACAGGAGCCTGTGGCGGACACCGTCGCGCCGCAGGAGGACGTGGCCGGGATCACCGAGTCACTCGAAGATCGGATCGCGGAACTTGAGGCCGTGGTCACATCTCCTGCGTCGGAAGATTGGGAGCCTGACGGGTCCGAGGAGCCGGATACGCCCAAGACGGTCCTGTTTCGTCATACCTCGCCCTTCGACAGGCCCGCTGCGGCGGAGTCGGAGGCAGACGCGCTCGCAGAGGAGGCGTCGGAGGCTGAAGACCACTTCGACGATCTGAGCGCGGCGTCCGAGGCGACCGACTGGGAAGATGTCGAGGACGAGAACATCGCGTTTTCCTCTGAGAGCGAGACACTAGAAACGGAAGACAACACGCTCTACGCCGACGCTGATTACAACGATCCGGACGTCGCGGCTGGTTTGAGCGGCGACGAATCCCCGGATGACATGGTGATCGACGAGGACATGCTGCGCGAGATCGTGGGACGGCTGGTGCGCGAGGAGCTTCAGGGCACCATGGGCGAGCGGATCACGCGTAACCTGCGCCGCATGGTCCGGCGCGAGATCGCCCGCGCGATGGCGCTCAAGGACTTCGACTAAGTTTTCCAAGATAGCGGCGCGCCTTCGGCGCAAGTCCATGCCTCGCGCCTGTCCGGTGGACAGGCGCTCACGTTGGCGCGGGCGGTGACGATACGTCAGTGCGCGAGGGCAAGAAGCGCGTCCACGTCAAGGTGGGTTTCGAGGTGTTCGGCGAGGGCGTCCAGAGTAGCCTCGACCGATGCACCATAGGACATTTCCGATGTTGTTGCTCCCAAACGGGCGAGGAACGCCCGCCGAAAAGCGTCTGAATCGAACATTCCATGCAAATAGGTGCCGCGCACGCGCCCGGTTGGGTCTTGGGCCCCTTCGGGCCGCGCGTCGATGGTGAGCCAGGGCCGGTCGGTCCCGGGGCCGGTCGTCGTGCCAAGGTGGATCTCGTAGCCCGTGAGCGTTTCGCCGGTCTCGATGTCACGCGCCTTTGTCAGGGAGAGCCTTTTTTTCAGCTGGAGCCGGGTCGTGACATCGAGAAGGCCAAGGCCGGGAACGGCGCCTGGTTCGCCCTCAAGACCATCGGGGTCCTCGATCCGCGTGCCGAGCATCTGGTAACCGCCGCAGACACCCAGCACATGTCCGCCGCGACGGACATGAGCGGTGAGGTCGATGTCCCAGCCCTGCGCCCGGTAATGGGCGAGGTCGGCGATGGTGGATTTCGAGCCGGGCAAGAGAACGAGGTCGGCGTCGCCGGGGAGCGGGCTGCCGGCCTGGACGATCTCTACTGTCACGCCGGGTTCGGCGGCGAGTGGGTCGAGGTCGTCAAAATTGGCGATCCGGTTCAGGCGCGGCACGGCGATCTTGAAGCTGCCGCCGGGGCGCGGGGCTGCGAGGTCGAGTATGTCCTCGGCCGGCAAGCGCCACGCCTCGGCGAACCAGGGCAGTACGCCAAGCGACGGCCAGCCCGTGTGGCGGGTAATCTCGGTCAGCCCTCCGTCGAAGAGGCGCGGGTCGCCGCGGAACTTGTTGATGAGAAACGCGGTGATCCGGTCGCGGTCCGGCGCGGGGAGGACCGCGTGGGTGCCGACGAGCTGTGCGATGACGCCGCCCCGGTCGATGTCACCCGCAAGAACCACCGGGACGTCAGCGGCCTCGGCAAAGCCCATGTTGGCGATGTCGCCGGCGCGCAGGTTGACCTCGGCCGGGCTGCCGGCCCCCTCGACGATCACGAGGTCGGCGGTGTCGCAGAGCCGCCCGAAGCTCTCCAGCACGCGGGGCAGGAGCTGGCCTTTCATGGCCCCGTAGTCGCGCGCCCTGACCGTGGCGAAGCGGCGGCCCTGCACGATGACCTGCGCGCCGGTGTCCGTCTCGGGCTTGAGCAGCACGGGGTTCATGTCGGTGACGGGGTCGCGTCCGGCAGCGCGCGCCTGAAGCGCCTGTGCGCGCCCGATCTCGCCTCCGTCGACCGTGACGGCGGCGTTGTTAGACATGTTCTGCGGCTTGAACGGGGCGACGGAGAGGCCGCGCTGCACCGCGGCGCGCGCCAGTCCTGCGACGAGGAGCGATTTGCCGACGTTTGAGCCGGCCCCCTGGATCATGATCGCCTTGGCCATGCCACCCGTTACCGCGCCGGGTCATGGAGGGGAAGGGGGCGTGAGCGGGTCAGGCGAAATGCACGTTGCCGACCCTCCAACAGAAAAGCGCGCCCCCCAGGGACGCGCTTTTCTAGATGCCGGTGATCTGGTGGATCAGGCGGCTTCGGCAGCTTCCGCCGCGTGGCGGCGTTCGCTTTCTTCGCGGGACAGCGCGACCGAGGTGCGCACACCCTTGGCAACGAAGTCCATCAGGCCCGTCACGACGCGTTCGTTCGGGTCGATCCCGGCGCAGGACAGTACTTCGCGCCCATCGCGCGATCGGGCCCAACGCGCGATCTGATCCGGTCCGTTGCCGTACTTCTTGTCGTCCGCGATGGCATCATCCAAAGCGGCGAGGACGACCGCGGCGAAAAGCTTTCGCGCCCGGTTTCCTTGTTCATGGTTGAAGGCAGTTCCGTCGACGTTGTCGAGCATTCCCAGTCCTTTGTTGTTCTTGTCTTGCACTTGCTGGCGTGTCGGCCAATATGCGTGTTTGGCCGCGATTCGATATTGGCTCAACTGCATGGCTGGCATGCACATAGCGCATATCGTCGAGTGAAGACATACTAATTCTAGTCTGCTTGCACGGGGCGAGCCCCCCGGATATAGGTGCGGCCAACTCTTCGTCAACCTTTTGCCACGGTTTAGCCACATGCCCAAAATCAACGGAAACGAGATCCGTCCCGGTAACGTTCTGGAGCACAACGACGGCCTCTGGGCCGCCGTCAAAGTCGATCACGTCAAACCCGGTAAGGGCGGGGCTTTTGCGCAAGTCGAACTCCGCAACCTTCGTAACGGTTCCAAACTTAATGAACGGTTTCGCTCGGCGGACAAAGTTGAGCGCGTCCGGCTCGAGCAGAAGGACATGCAATTCCTGTTCGAATCCGACGGGATGCTGACCTTCATGGACACCGAAACATTCGATCAGGTGGAGCTGCCGGCCGAGATCCTCGGCGAGCGACGTCCCTTCCTTCAGGACGGTATGACCATCCTTGTCGAGTTCCACGATACCGAGGCGCTGAACGCCACTTTGCCGCAAAAAGTGACCTGCACGATCGAGGAAACAGAGCCGGTTGTGAAGGGTCAGACGGCCGCAAACAGCTTCAAGCCAGCCGTGCTGGACAACGGTGTGCGCATCACGGTTCCGCCCTTCGTGGGGCAGGGCGAAGCGATCATCGTGAACACCGAGACGATGGAATACGCCGAGCGCGCTTGACGCTTTCCGATGTTTTCAGTGGCTTGGGGGTCGTCCTTGGGGCGGCCCTTGTCATTTTCGAACATTGCCGATTGATCGCGAAGGCGTGCGGCGTGCGGGTGGTCCGCCTGTACGCCGCCATTTCACACGACGGGGTGACAGGGCGCAAACCGCGCCGTCAGACCCCCAATCCGGTCAGCAGCCGGTCCACCATCCCGCGATACCCGGCGCCGAACAGGCGCAGATGGACGAGCGCAGGCCAGAGGGTGTAGACCGCGCGCCGCTCCTCCCATCCCGGTGGGAGTGGGCCATAGCTTTCATCGAAGGCCGCGCCGGGACTGCCGAACAGATGCAGCATGGCGAGGTCGACTTCGGGATCGCCCCAACAACAAGCCGGGTCTATGAAATACACAGCCGGGGGCGCGCCGAAGAGGAGGTTGCCCGACCACAGGTCGCCGTGAAGTAGCGCGGGGCGCGGGGTCTTGGGCAGAAGCCGGGGGAGGGCCTCGGCAAGGTTTGCGAGCCGTGGAGCAAGTCCGCCCGGAAGGTGCGGCGCGTGGACGAGAATCCGGTTCGCAGCCCAGAAGTCCGGCCAGTCGTCGCGGGCGGCGTTGAGGATGCCGACCGGGCCGAACGAGTAATCCTCGTCCCACCCGTAACCGGGCCCGGTCGCGTCGTGCAGTCGGCGCAGGGCATGACCCGTAGCAGCCCATGACGTTGCGTCAGCCCGACCCTCGTCCAGCGCTTCGAGAAGGAGAACCCCCTCAGAGACCCCGATGACGGCCGGAACCGGGGCGCCAGCGTCGGCCATGGCGCTCAACATCCGGGCTTCCCGGTCCACCATTGGCCCGGTCTTGGCCACGATCCGGTCGCCGCCTTGGAGGGTGAGCATGGTCACGTTGCTGAGGTCGCCGCCATGCAGCGCCCGCCGCCCGGCGATCCGGTCGGCGGTCACGCCGATCACGGCGCGGTCTATTGTGTCCATGTTACGCGGGCATCACCAGCCTTGAGCGGGCCGGTAGCGCGGTCGAAGCGCAGGTAGGCGAGCGCGTGGTCGCCGGCGCGGGTGTGCAGGGTGCCTGCTGGCTTTCCGTCCTCGGTGGTGATCGGGTCGCCGGCGGCGGCGTCGCCGTCGATGGCCACGGTCACGACGCCCTTTCGCAGCTCGGTCTTGTGTTTCATGCGCGCTGTCACCTCCTGACCCACGAAACACCCTTTGCGGAAGTCGACACCATTCAGACGGTCGAACCCCGCCTCGAGGATGAAGGTGTCGGGGGTGAGTTCCGTGCCCGTCGCGGGAACGCCGTGCTCGACGCGCAGCGCCTCCCAATCCGTTTCGGGCGGGTCGCCCGCGGTTTCGGAGTAGAGGCGCCAACCAAGGGCCGGGTGGCGCGGGTCGTGATGGGCACCCTGCGGCGGGTCGCCGAGGCCGCGCAACGCGTGCAGCCCGGTTTCCTCGATCTTCACGTCCGCGCGCAGCTTGTACATCGTGAGCTTCTGGGCGAGCGCGGGGGCCACGTCGTTGTCGACATCGACGAGGATCGCGTCCGGCCCGTCGAGAAGGAAGAAATCCGCGATATACTTGCCCTGCGGGGTGAGCAGCGCGGCATAGGTCAGCGCCCCCTCGGTCAGGTTGTTCGTCACGAGATTTTCGAGGAACGACTTGCGGTCCCCGCCCGTCACACGAAAAATCGTTCGGTTTTCATGGGTTTCGCCGGTCATCGCTTTCCCCTGCCTGTGTCGCGGGTAATATAATCACCCTGTCCGCTGTGAGAAGGTCCCATGCGCGCACCGTTGTCCATCGTGATTCCGACCCTCAATGCCGAGGCCCACCTTCCGGCGCTTCTCGTCGCGCTCATGGAGGGGGTCGAGGCCGGAATCGTGCGCGAGTTGATCGTGAGCGACGGCGGCTCGACCGACGCGACGCAGGTGATCGCGGAGGAGGTCGGGGCCGTCTGGGTGACAGGACCGGCGGGGCGCGGCGGGCAGCTCGGGCGCGGCGTGTCGCGGGCCGGAGGGGACTGGCTCCTCGTCCTTCATGCCGACAGCGCTCCGGGGCCGGGCTGGGTCGAGGCAGTGGAGCGGGGCATTGTGCGCGGCGGGCCGGGATTTTTCCGCCTGCGGTTCCGCGTGACGGGCGTCGGGCCGCGGGTGACGGCGGGGTGGGCCAATCTGCGGTCGCGGGTTCTCGGTATGCCGTTCGGCGATCAGGGGCTGCTCGTGTCGCGCGAGGCCTATGAGGCGGCGGGCGGCTATCCGGATATTCCGCTCATGGAGGACATGGCGCTCATCCGCGCCTTGCCGCGCGCCCGTCTGCTCGACGCCTGGGTGGAGACGGGCTGGACCCGCTACGCGGGCAACTGGATCGGGCGCGGGGCGGGCAACCTTGTGCGGCAGGCGCGGTTTCTCGCGGGGACCGATCCGGCGAAGCTCGCCCGCGGCTACCGGCGCGATTGACCTTGGACCGGGGCAGGGCTACCGATTTCGCGGTCAGTCGGAGTCCTCACATGAACCTGTCTTCTGGTCGCGATTACCTTGCCATCCCCGGGCCGTCCGTGTCGCCGGAACGTGTGCTGAACGCGATGCATACCTCGGCACCGAATATCTATGAGGGCAAGTTGGTGGACGTGGTCGCGGGGATGATCCCGGACCTGAAGGCCGTGGCGCGCACGAAGGGCGCGGTGGCGATTTATATCGCCAACGGGCATGGCGCGTGGGAGGCCGCCGCGATGAACGTGCTCGCGCCGGGCGACACGGCGCTCGTCCTCGCCACGGGGCGGTTCGCAGCGCTCTGGGGCACGATCTGCAACCGCATGGGTATCGAAACCGAGGTCATCGACTTCGGGCGCAAGGCCGCGCTGGACCCCGAGCGGGTGGAAGAGGCCCTGCGAGCCGACACGAACCACCGGATCAAGGCGGTGCTGACGGTGCAGACCGATACGGCGACCGGGGTGCTCAACGACATCGCTGGGCTGCGCGCGGCGATGGATCGGGCGGGCCACCCGGCGCTCCTGATGGTCGATTGCATCGCTTCGCTCGCCTGCGACCGGTTCGAGATGGACGACTGGGGCGTGGACGTGATGGTGGCGGCCAGCCAGAAGGGGCTGATGACGCCACCGGGGCTGGGCTTCGTCTTTTTCAACGAGCGCGCGAAGGCGCGGCAGAACAATGGCGTGAGCTACTACTGGGATTGGCGGCCGCGTGTCGCGCCCGAGGGGTTTTACCAGTATTTCGGCGGCACCGCGCCGACCCATCATCTGCTCGGCCTGCGCGCCGCGCTCGACCTGATCGCCGAGGAGGGCGGGGTCGAGGCGGTCTGGCACCGTCACGACCTGCTCGCGCGCACCGCATGGGCCGCGTTCGAGACCTGGGGGCAGGGCGGGCCGATGGAGATCAACGTGGCCGACCCCAAGCGCCGCTCGCGGGCGGTGACGGCGCTGGCGCTGGGCGCGGATAACGGCACGCGGCTCAGGCGCTGGGTCGAGACGAACGGGGGGCTGACGCTCGGCATCGGGCTGGGCATGTCGGCGCCGGACGATCCGAAGGGGGACGGGTTCTTCCGGCTGGGTCACATGGGCCACGTCAACGCGCACATGATCCTGGGTGCGCTGGGCGTGATCGAGGCCGGGCTGCGGGCGCTTGATATCCCGCATGGCAACGGCGCGCTGGGCGCGGCGGCGGACGTGATCGCGCGGGGCTGAGGCGGCTCAGGCGCGGGCGGCGGCGAGGGCTTCGGGCAGGGCGGCTTCGAAGGCGTCGAGGTCTCGCTCGGTGCCGACCGAGACGCGGATGCAACGGTCCTGCGGCGCGGCGAAGGGCATCCGCACGAAAATGTCGCGGGCGACCAGTTCCGCCAGAACCCGACGCGCGAAATCGCCGTCCGCCCCGCAATCCACGGCAACGAAATTCGTGGCGGAGGGTAGGGTGGTGAGGCCGTTCGCCGCCGCGATGCCGGCGATCCTGTCGCGCGCGGCCGAAACGCGCGCCTGAACGTCCGCCAGCCAGTCGTCGTCGCGCAGCGCGGCCAGGGCTCCTGCCTGCGAAATCCGGGCCATGCCGAAATGGTTGCGGATCTTGTTGAAGGCGGTGATGAGCGGTTCGGCCCCGAGGGCATAACCCACGCGCGCACCGGCCAGCCCGTAGGCCTTTGAGAACGTGCGCATCCGGATCACGCGCGGGTCATCTGGGTCGATCAGGGGCGCAGTGCCTTCGGGCGCGAATTCCAGATAGGCCTCGTCAAGGATCAGGAGCGTGCCGTCCGGCACGGCCTCGATCATCTCCTGCATCCGCGCGGCATCGTGCCAGCTTCCCATCGGATTGTCGGGGTTGGCGATGTAGATGAGCTTGGCATCGACCTCGCGCGCCTTGGCGATCAGCGCGTCGGGGTCTTCGTGATCGTCGCGGTAAGGTACGGTGACGAGGTCGCCGCCGAAGCCCGCGACATGGTAGTTGAACGTGGGATATGCCCCGAGCGAGGTGACGACCTTGTCGCCCGCCCCCACGGTGAGGCGCACGAGGTAGCCCAGAAGCCCGTCGATGCCTTCACCCACCATGATATGTCCCGCCCCGATCCCAAGCCGAGCGGCAAGCTCGGCCCGCAGGTCGAAGCTGAGAGAATCGCCGTATTTCCATGTCTCAGACGCCTCGAGAGCCATCGCCTCGATGGCCTTGGGCGAGGGGCCGAACAGGCTTTCGTTCGCGCCGAGGCGCGCTGCGAAGGGGCGGCCGCGGTCGCGCTCCTGCGTTTCCGGTCCCACGAAGGGGACCGAGGCGGGGAGGCTGTCGGCGAGCGGGGTGAAACGAGGGCCCTGTGTCATGTCTGCATGATCGTGGAAGTCTCGCGCCGGGACAAGGTGTTGCGCGCTGGTCGGCGCGCTGCGCTGCGGCTAACGTGACGGCGGGACATTGACCGGGACGGGCACCAAATGCGGAGTTTTCGGGCGGCACTGGCCGCGGCGTTGATCGCCCTTGGTTGCGTGACACATGCGACCGGGCAGGGCCGGACCTTCGTGGCGGAAGGGACAGACGTGGCCGCCGCCGTGGGCGCGCGCGCTCTGGCAATGGGCGGGAGTGGCACGGCCATCGCCAACGATCCGCACGCGATCTACTACAACCCTGCGCTTCTGGCCGGACTGAACCGTCCCATGCTGTCGGTCACGCGCCAGCTCAACGCCGAGCTGCGGCCCTATTCCTTCTTCGGGGCCACGTTGCCCGTGACCTTGCTTGAGCCGCTGGGTCTGAACCTGACGCTGGGCTATGCCAGCTTTCCCCGCGTTCATGCCCGCTCGACCGGCGCGTTCGCGGCGACCGATCCGCAGAGCGTTTTTCTGCGGCTGCTCCTGCCGGGATTGCAGGGGACCTATGACGGGGTGATCGATTCGAAGACGCTGGTGCGCCGGTTCGCCGCCGGGGTGTCGCCCGTCGCGAGCGATGCCTTCAGCCTTGGCGTCGCGGTGGACATCATCGACTGTCGCACGAACACCTGCGGCGTGAACGCCAAGAACGGCCGGTTCCGGGCCGACCGGGTGGAAGCGCACGCGGTGTCTGTCAGCGCGGGGGCGGCGTTTCGCTTTTCCGACCGGTTCAAGGTTGCGGTCTCGGCCAACGACATCAACACCTTCCTCCACGCCTCGATGGTCACGATCACGAATGGCCAGGTGCGCTCGTCCAACACGGTCGCGCGGCTGCCCATGACGTAGAATGCCGAAGCGGCGTGGCAGGCGACCGACCGGCTGTTGCTGACGGCTGGCTACCGGCAGTTCCGGGGCACTTATGGCAGGCGAAATGTGGATATCCGGGGGGTCTATGCCGGCGCCGAATACAGGTTCGACGCTGGCTGGTCCCTGCGAGGCGGGGCGCTGCGGGTGACCAAGGCGAACTTCAACAACCGGGGAAACATCCGGCTCCCGATTCCGGTGGTGCCGAGCTTCGGCGCCGGGTGGTCTTACGGGGATTTCAAGATCGACGGGGCGCTCTATGCCCACCCGATCATGAGCTACCACCACGGTCGGGCCGCGCCGACCGTCGAAATCTCGATGTCCTATCGGTTCTGAGGCTCGCCGGTTCCGGGAGCAAAGAACGGTGCCAGCCGCGCCAGCCCCGTGTCGGTCGCGAGGAATGCATCAGTCAGGGCGCGGATACCATAGAGACTGACATGCGCGCCGTCGAGCGCGTAGGGCAGGCCGTCCGCGGTCAGGCCCGGCGCGCGGCTCTCTGGGAAAAGCCACGCCTGGTCAAGGACATCGACGCGCGGGTTATGCGCCGCGATATCGCGAAGCACGTCCATGCCGGCCTGCGCGTCGCGTCGGGCTTTTTCATCCGGGTGCAGAAGGTTTTGCCCACGAAAGAGCGACGTTTCGACCGACAGCCTGTAGAACGCGGGCGGGGAGGGCAGGAACACGACCTGCGTGTGTGGGGTCGCGAGGACCGCGCTGATCGCGTCGGCCACAGCGTTCATCTGCTCCTGCCGCATCGCAGTCGCCCACTGGCCACCGAAGACGATGGTGTCGAAACGGTCCAGGTTCTCGGACAGCCAGGCCCGGTTGAGCATGCATTGCCGGAACGCGCGTCCGCGCCCGCGCACCGGAAAGGTTTCATCCAGGGCCGGAAAGCACCAATTCGTGGAGACGGACAGGATGTCGAGGCCCATCTCGCGCCCGACGGAATCCCAGAACGGGTCGTATTGTCCGGCGAATGAATCGCCAAAGACGAGGACACGGGTGTCGCCGTCCGGATCGCCAAGTCGGCAGTTGAGGCCCTCGGCCCCCACGGGCAGTTCCGGGCGCTTGTCGACCGAATAGAAGCAGCCCCCGTGGTCCCGTTCGGGCAGTTGCGTCGCCTGGGCGTAGAGCGCGGGGTCGAGCGAGCTGCGATGCGCCAGGCCACCGGTGAACACGATCGCAAGTCCGACAAGGATGAAGGCGCCGGCACCTGCGGCGGAGGCCCCGAACAGCGTTCTCCGTGCAGGCATCGCTGGGTGCGGTCGGGCCCGGAACGGGGTCTCGACGAAGCGCCAGGTCAGGACGGCGAGGAGAAAGGCTAATGCGCCCAGCCCATAGAGCAGGCCCGGCGCTGGATCGCCGCCCGCGTGGATGCGCGCGAACGCGAACAGCGGTTGGTGCCAGAGGTAAAAGCTGTAGCTGACCAGTCCGACGAAGACGAAGGGACGCAGCGCCAGCAGGCGGGCGGTTGGGGTTCCGCCCCGTGCGAACAGGATGACCAGCACGGCGCCTGCAACTGGCAGGACCGTGTAGAGGCTTGGAAACGGCGTGTCACCGTCATAGGCGAAAAGCGTGGCGACGATCAGGAGCAGGCCAAGGGCCGCGAGCCACTGGTTCGCGCGCAGACGATGATAGCCGAAGGCGCAGAAACTGCCTGCGAGAAGCTCCCATGCCCGCGTGGGCAGGAGGTAGAAGTTCGCGGTGGGCATCGCCTGCGACGCGACCTGAGCCAATGCGAGGCTGCCGATGAACAGGGCGGCGAGCGAGACCAGGACCGCCCGGCGCCCGAGCCCCCAGAGCAAAATCAGGAGCGGCGGAAAGAACAGGTAGAACTGCTCCTCGATGGCGAGGCTCCATGTGTGCAAGAGCGGCTTGAGCTCGGCCGCCGGGGCGAAGTAGCCGGATTCCTGCCAGAACAGGATGTTGGACGCGAACAGACTGACCGCGACAAGGCTCCTCGCGAAGTCGCGCAACATGTCCGGGAGCATCAGCCAGAGCGCCCCCGGAATGCTGGCCGCCATTACGACTAAAAGCGCGGGCAGAATCCGGCGGGCGCGGCGTTCATAAAAGCGCAGGATGCTGAATCCATCGCCCGCAAGCTCGGCAATGATGATCGTGGTGATGAGGTAGCCGCTGATGACGAAGAAGATATCGACACCGGCATAACCGCCGCTGAACAGCGAACTGCCCGCGTGGAACAGCACGACCGGGATCACGGCGAGGGACCTCAGCCCGTCGATCTCGGCGCGATACTTCATGGCGGGTCTCTCGGGCAGCCTCGGGATGGGGCGTCAGTGGGGACGCCCTTCCTGATTATTCAGCTATCGCCCGAACACAATGGAAAAGGTGCCGTGCCGGATCAGTTCGCAGGGGAAACCGGGGTCAGTCGAATTTCTTGGAGGGGGCGAGCACGGTGGCGTCGCCTCGCAGCACGGGCTTACCATCGACGGTGCATTCGGTATTGAGCGTGACACGGCGTTTGCCGTAGTCGATGGTCATCACGGTCACCTCCGCGCGCACGACGTCGCCGGGGCGCACAGGGCCGAGGAACTTGAGGTTCTGGCCCATGTAGATCGTGCCATGGCCTGGAAGCTGCTCGCCGATTACCGCCGAGATCAGGCCGGCGGTCAGCATCCCGTGGGCGATGCGGCCCTCGAAGATCGTGTCCATCGCGTAGGAATCATCGAGATGGACGGGATTCCGGTCGGTCGAGACCTCCGCGAAGAGCTCAATATCGCGGTCCGTGACCTCTTTCGTGAGGTGGCGGGACATGCCGATCTCAAGGTCTTCGATGCAGATCGTGCCGCGCGGGAAGTTGTCCAACATGGAATCCTCCGGGTAACAATTGGTGCCGAATTGTCGGCTGTGGGTAACAATATTGCTTTGCGGGTGCAGAAAGCAAGACCCAAAACGGACGGCACGCAATCGCGCGTGGCCCACCGGAGACACCGCGTTGTCAGATTGCCGGGGAAAGTCGTGAGGGTGTCAGCGCAGCGCGCCGATGGCGTAGGTCGGCGTGACCATCTCCGACTCGATATAGCGCGCAAGCTTGTCGGGGTCCGGGTCGGTCCCGGTGCCTGTTTCCACGCGGGCGAGGCCGCCGGTGATGAACAGGCTGTCGATATCCTCGCCAAGCGCGCCCTTGATATCGGTCTGGATGCCGTCACCGACGGCGAGCATCCGGGAATCCGGCGCCGTCCGGTCGATGGAGGCGAGCCGGCGCCGCGCGAGGTCGTAAATCGGGGGGTGCGGCTTGCCGAAATAGAGGCTCTCGCCCCCCATTTCCGCATACATCCGGGCCACGGCACCCGCGCACCACTCGCGCTCCTCGCCCCGGTCCACGACAATATCGGGGTTGGCG
Organism: Maritimibacter sp. UBA3975; assembly: GCF_002384975.1. NCBI lineage: Bacteria > Pseudomonadati > Pseudomonadota > Alphaproteobacteria > Rhodobacterales > Roseobacteraceae > Maritimibacter > Maritimibacter sp. UBA3975. The sequence goes on along the minus strand of NZ_DGCP01000017.1, from coordinate 396,156 downwards.
CAGAGGAGCTTCATGTCCTTTTGCTTGGCGTAAAGCAGGTCGGCGCGCCAGGTCTCCGGATCCGCCATCGGGTCATCGGGGCCGAGGCAGACGATGCCCTCTGCCGCGTCGATGGCGACCCGCTCGATCGGGACGGGCGCGTCGAGAATTTCCATGGGGCGGAAAAAGCCGTCGCCGGATTGTTCGCCCATGACGTGGACCTTTGCGCCGACCGCGCCCATGAACATCGCCGCGCGCGCCGCGTCGCCCGAGCTCGCGATCGTATCCCAGCAATCGTCCGGCAGACCGAACGTGGCGACCTGTTCGGCCACCCCTTCGCGGTCGCGGGGCGAGTTGGTGAGAAGGACAACCGTCTTGCCGGCCGCGCGGAAGGCCCGCAGCGCCGGGATGGCCTCGGGATAGACCTCGCGGCCGTTGTGGACGCAGCCCCACAGGTCGCACAGCAGCACGTCGTAGCGGTCGGTCAGGTCGGCGAGCGAGCGGATGATCTGGGTCACGGGGTGCGGTCCTCGGGTTTGGGCGGTGTCGGGGAAACGAGTAGGCGGGGGCCGGGCAGGGATCAAGGGCGAAGCGGACGGGGCGCGCGGGCCGGGCGGCGCGTGGCGCATCGCCGCAGCGCACCGGGGGGCGGTGTTCGCGGACGCCGTGAGGACATATATCGGCCACTGAATGTCATGCAGGAGACAGAGATGGCCGCACTCAATCGTCGCGCGATGCTGATCGGGATCGCTGGTATCGGGATTACTGCAGGCGTCGGCCTCGCCGTCCGGGCAGGAGGACAGCCGCCGTTCGAACAGACCTTCCTTACGGTCGATCAGATGCGTGAGACCGGCGGGCTGATCGTCGATATACGCACACCGCCCGAATGGGCCGAGACCGGGGTGATCGAGGATGCGGTGCTTCTCACCTTTTCGGACCCTGAGCGGTTCCTGGCGCAGGTCGGCCCGGCGCTGGCCGATGGACGTGACCTGATCCTTGTCTGCCGCTCCGGTAACCGCACACGGGCGGCGGCGCAGGTGCTGGCGGATCGTATCCCCAATCGGATCGTATCGGTCGAAGGTGGCATGAAGCGAGTGATCGCGAGCGGCTACAACCCCGTTTCCGTGAACTGACGGCGTCGGGTCGGCATTCCGTCCCGCCGCCCACGAAAAAAGGGCGCCCCAGCGGGCGCCCCTTGTCGTTTCAGTCCCCTGCGCTTCAGAGCGAGAGGTTCGGGATGATCTGCTTCTTGCGGCTCACGATGCCCGGCAGCACGGCCGTATCGCCGGACACCGAGGTCGAGAAGCTCTTTTCGCAGAGCGACTTCACGAGGTCGTTCGGGATGAGCAGCGTCGCCTCTTCGTTCAGGATGTCGACCACGAACAGGAGCACCTGATCCACACCATCCTCGGACGCCACCGCCTCCATCGAAGTCATCAGGCTGTCCTTGCGGTCCATGACGATCTTCGGCGCGGTGGTCTCGAGCACGGAAATACGGAATTTCTTGCCGCCGACTTCATATTCCTTGGAATCCATGCGCAGAAGCTCGGCGTCCGAGAACGCGCTCACGTCCGACTTGGCAGCGAACATTTCGGCGGCGTAGTCGGGGATGTTGATACCCAGTTCGGAGGCCAACGTCCTGGCCACCTCCACGTCACGGTCGGTGGTGGTGGGCGAGCGGAATTCCAGCGTGTCCGAGAGGATGCAGGACAGCGCCAGCGCCTTGATTTCCTCCGGCATTTTCGCCGTGTCGTCGCCCATCAGGTCGTACATGATGGTGGCGGTGCAGGCGACCGGGCGGATCGTGATGTCGATCGGGCCCTTGGTTTCCAGCCCACCCACCAGCTTGTGGTGGTCGATAATCTGAACGACATCGGCCTCGTTGATCGTGGCGGGAAGTTCGGCGGGGTTGTTCGTGTCCACCACAACGCAGCGCTGTCCGGTCTCGACCCCGTCGATGATGTCCGGCGTCGACTGGCTCCAGCGGTCGAGGACGAAAGCGGCCTCGGTGTTGGGCTGGCCGAGCAGCACGGCCTTGGCCGGCTCGCCTTTGACCTCGTTAAGATACCAGGACCAGATCAGCGGCGATCCGGTGGAGTCGGTGTCGGGCGATTTGTGGCCGAAAACGAGAGTGGTCATGTGGCGCTGTCCCTTGTCGCGTTGAAAATTCGCGCGACCTATAGCGATGTGGCCCGGGGATGTCACGTCCCCCTTTGCCGCATGGTCTGCCCGCGCTATCAGGGGACATGGGCAGGGTGGCGGAGACAGACCTCTACGCGCCGGTCAAGGCGTGGCTCGAGGCACTGGGATACGAGGTGAAGGCCGAAATCGGGCCGGTGGACGTCATGGCGGTCCGCGACGGCGGCGATCCGGTGGTGGTGGAGCTCAAGGCGGGCTTCTCTCTCACTCTCCTGCAACAGGCGGTCGCGCGGCAAGCGGTGACGGACAACGTCTATGTCGCCGTGCCGCGCTGGGCGGGCCGGGCCGGGTGGCGTGCGTTCAAGGGAAATGTCGGTCTGTGCAAGCGGCTGGGACTGGGCGTGCTGTCCGTGAGGCTGGCCGACGGCGCGGTGCAGGTCCATGCCGACCCGTCCGAATTTCGCCCGCGAAAATCCAAAGTGCGCCGGGACCGGCTCCTGTCGGAATTCGCGCGCCGTGAGGGCGACCCGAACCTGGGCGGTGTCCGCGGGCAGGTTATGACGGCCTACAAACAGGATTGCGCGCGCATCGCGGCTCACCTTGCAGCCCACGGGCCTGCGAAGGGCGCCGAGATAGCAAAGGCCACCGGCGTCGCGAAGGCCACGCGCATGATGTATCTGAACCATCTTGGCTGGTTCGCTCGGGTGGATACAGGACTTTACGACCTTACGGACAAGGGCCGCGTCGAGCATTCTGCCTGACGCGGCCCCTCTTCTTCGGTCCGGAAATACCTCGGGGGCGCGGGGGCAGCGCCCCCGCATGGGTCGCCCGCGTCAGCGGGCGAAACCTCAATTCACGATCATCGCCTTGGCGTTCACGAATTCCTTCATGCCGAAGCCGCCGTGCTCGCGGCCGTAGCCTGAATCCTTGACCCCGCCGAACGGCATGTTCGGCGTCGCAACGTTGAAGCCGTTTATGAAGACCATGCCGGTGTCGAAATGGTCGCGCGCCAAGCGCAGCGCGCGGTCGCTGTCTTTCGAGAAGATGCCACCGCCGAGGCCGAAGCGGCTGTCGTTGGCGATCCGCATCGCGTCCTCGTCGTCCTTGGCGCGGATGACGCTTGCGACCGGGCCGAACAACTCCTCGTCATAGGCGGGCTGGCCGGGTTCCACCTCGGTCAACACCGTGGCCGGGTAGTAAAAGCCCGTTCGGTCGGGGATCTCGCCGCCGCAGCGTACGGTCGCGCCGTTGCCCACGGAGGTCTGCACCTGCTTGTGCAGGTCGTCGCGCAAGTCTTCGCGCGCCATCGGGCCGAGCTTCGTGTCGCCATCGGTTGGGTCGCCCATCGGCAACTTGGACATGGCCTCGACATAGGCCTCGATGAACTGGTCGTAGACCTTCTCGGTCACGATGAACCGCTTGGCGTTCACGCAGGTTTGGCCGTTGTTGTAGATGCGCCCGATCACGCAGGTTTTCACGGCAAGCTCGATATCCGCGTCCTCGAGCACGAGGTAGGCGTCGTTGGAGCCGAGTTCCATGACCGTCTTCTTGAGCGCCGCGCCCGCCTTGGCCGCGACATGCGAGCCCGAGCTTGCGGAGCCGGTCAGGGTCACGCCGCGCACACGCTCATGGGCGATGACGTCGTCCGAGGTGTCATGGTCGATGACCAGCACAGTGAACAGGTCTTTCGGAAGCCCCGCCTTTTCGAACAGATCGCGCAGGAACAGCCCGGAACCGGTGCAATTCGAGGCGTGTTTCAGCAGCACGCCGTTGCCCGCCATGAGGTTCGCGATGGCATAGCGCACGACCTGATAGGCCGGGAAGTTCCACGGCTGGATGCCATAGATCACCCCCTGTGGCGCATAGGTGATGACGCCCTTCTTCGCATTGGGCACGTCGCGCCCTTCGTCGGCGAGTTCGGTCGGGCCGTTCGCTGCCGTCCAGTCGCAGATCGCCGTGCACAACTCGATCTCGGTTTTGCCGTCGGCGATGCGTTTGCCGGTTTCCTCGGTCATCAGCTTGGCGAATTCGTCGCTGGATCCGCGCAGTGCCTCGCCGATCTTGGCGATGACCCCGGCGCGGTCGCCGGGGCTCCGGTGGCGCCAGTCGAGGAAGGCGCCGTGGCATTTCTCGACGGCGTCGAAGGCCGCGTCCTTTGTCATCAGGTCGTAATCGGTGATCGGCGCTTCGGTCGCCGGGTTGATCGTGGTGATCTGGCCGTTGGTGGCAGCGTCCTTCATGACGTGCTCCTTTCTGTCAGGTGTCTTAGGTCCAACAGGAAAAGTCCGCGCCCGGTTCCGGGGCGCGGCCTTCACGTCTCGATGAGTGGTGGGTGGGTCAGGCGACCTGTTGCAGGGTCACCTTGGGGGTCACGCCGAGGGCGTGGATAATGTCGCGGGTCATATCGGTCTTGTTGAGCGTGTAGAAATGCAGATCCTCGACCCCGCCTTCGAGCAGCTCGGTGCAAAGCTCTGTCGCCAGGGAAACGGACAGGAGCCGGTCGCGCCCGTCGCGTTCGGCACGGGTGTAGGCTTCGTCGAGCCAGACAGGGACCGGGGTGCCGCAGGACGCGGCAAATTTCTTTACCCCCGACCAGGACTGGATCGGCAGGATGCCGGGGATGATCGGTGCGTCGATCCCGGCCTTTTCGCATTTGTCGCGGAAACGAAAGAACGTCTCGGCGTCGAAGAAGAACTGGGTGATCGCGCTGGTCGCGCCCGCGTCGATCTTGCGCTTGAGCCAGTCGACGTCCGAGGTGTCGCACGTCGCCTCCGGGTGCGGGTCCGGGTAGGCGCCGACGCGGATGTTCATGTCGCCGCGCGTGGCCAGCGCCTCGATCAGTTCAACGGAATTGGCGAAGCCGTCGGGATGGGCTGTGAACCCGGACGAACCTTTGGGCGGGTCGCCGCGCAGGGCCACGATCTCGGACACGCCGGCGCGCGCGTAGTTGTCCACGATCTCCATCGTTTCGGCGCGGGTCGCGTTCACGCAGGTCAGGTGCGCGGCGACGTTCAGGCCGTAATTCTTGTGGATCGTCGCCACCACGTCATGCGTAAGCTCGCGCGTGGTTCCGCCTGCGCCGTAGGTCACGGACACGAACGACGGGTCCAGCGGCGCGAGGTCGCGGACGGTGTCGGACAGGCGGAAGGTGGATTCGATGTTCTTGGGCGGGAAGAATTCGAAGGAGATGCGGGGCGTTTTCATGACAGACTCATCCGTTGGCGTTGAGATGAAGCTAGGGGCTTGGCTTCTGTGAGACAAATTCATAATATTCACGAAGAATATGAGGACGGCTCACAATGTATCTGGAATTCCGGCACCTGCGCACGATCCGCGCCATTCACGAGGCAGGCGGTCTCGCGCGCGCGGCAGACATGCTCAATATCACGCAATCGGCCCTGTCTCATCAGGTGAAGGGGTTGGAAGAGCAGGTGGGGATGGAGCTGTTTCAGCGCCGCTCCAAGCCGATGAAGCTGTCGCCCGCCGGGATCAAGCTTCTGCGTCTGGCCGAGCGCATCTTGCCAGAGGTCTCGGCCGTCGAAGAGGAATTTCGCGCGATGCAGTCGGGCCGGTCGGGGCGGATGCACATCGCCATCGAATGTCACGCCTGTTTCGACTGGCTGTTTCCTGTTCTCGACGGGTTCCGCAGCGCCTGGCCCGAGGTGGACGTGGACATCCGGATGCGGCTGGCTTTCGACGCGATCGAGGCGCTGCGGCGCGAAGAGGTGGATTTCGTCATCTCCTCGGACCCGGTGACGCTGCCGGGCGTGACCTTCACGCCGCTGTTCGACTATGAGCCGATGTTCGTCTGCGCCTCCGCGCATCCGCTGTCGGCGAACGACTGGATCGAGGCCGAGGACTTTGCCGAGGAGATCGTGCTGCATTACCCGGTGGAGCGGGCCAAGCTGGACATCTTCACGCAGCTCCTCACACCCGCGCGGGTCGAGCCGCGCGGCACGCGCCCGGTGGAACTGACCGAAGTGATCCTGATGCTGGTGGCCGCAGGGCGGGGGGTCACCGTCCTGCCCGACTGGGTGCTGGGCAAATACAAGGGCAATCCCGACTATGCCATCCGCCCGATTACCGAAGGCGGGCTGACGAAACGGATGTATGCCGCGACGCGGGACGAGGATGTGGCCAAGCCATTCATTGCGCACATGATGCGCCTGGCACGGACCGAGCCGGTCAAGCTCCAGCGAGCCTGAGCGTGCCGTCGGCGCGCGCCTTTATCCGGCATCTGATTCACGCAGCAGGATGGAGGAGCCGCCACCAGATTAGGCCGGCCAGCACGCCCAGCAGGCCCAGTGAGATGGCGGCGCTGATCCACTGGGCGCGGCTGGCGCTTTTCTTCTCATAAAACGTGCGCGGGGTTATGCCCCGGCTGATCATGACGGTCTGGGCGGCGAGGTTCACACAGACCACGTTGACGGCCAACAGCGTGGCCGCGCCGTTGGCGAGGTCAGGGTGGCCGAAGCCAACGAAAAGCCCGATGGCGACGGTCGGCGGCAGGAGAGCGACGGCGACCATCACGCCGACGAGGGCGGCCGACAGGCCCGTGACGAGCGACAGGGCCGCCGCCGCGCCGGAGGCCAGCGCGATGGCCATGCCATCGAACCCGACGGCAGAGCGGCTCAACAACTCGCGAGAGGCGAGATCGGGAGGCCACAGCAGGCCAATGGCGAGGCTGAGGCCAAGCGCCACGACGACTCCGGCGAGGTTGGTGCGCAGCGCCTTGGCCATCAGCTGCCCATCGCCAAGCGCGATCCCCACGGACAGGGCAAGGTTCGGGCCGAGCAGGGGGGCGATGACCATCGCCCCCACCACGACGGCCACGTTATCAGCCAGCATCCCGAACGCTGCCACGATCGTCGAGAGCACGACAAAGGTGATGTAGTTGCGATCCGTGCGGGCATTGCGCCACACGCTGTCGTAAATCTCTTCACGCGTCCGACCTGTGGAGGCGAATTCGCGCCGCTCCTTGGGCTTCTCGGCTTCTTCCTCGACGTCGAGCCGAGGCACGGTGGCCTCGATGGGCAGAAGCGTGATGCGCCAGCAATCCTCGTCCTCCGGCCCGAACACCGCCTGCATCCTGTCGAGCAGATCCTGCCGGCTGCCGTCTTCTGCGAGGATCAGGAGCACGACGTCGCCGGGCGGGTCCGCCGCCTCTATCACCTTCAGGTCCACGACGCCCACGTCGCGTATGCCCTGCACGAGATAGGACAGCGACGACTTCGGAGCAGTGACAAGGATCTGGCGCGTGGTCATGCGGGTGACACTAGCCATGTCGTGCGCGCTGTCCACCGCCCGAAAAAACGCCGTTCCAGTGATCGCGTCAGGACCGCGCCCCTTGGCATCGCGTGCCGCCGCGCGTATAGCGCGCACGGAACCAAGGAGCCCCGATATGCAAGGCAGCGCCAATCTCAACGTCATGATCAAGGCCGCACGCAAAGCGGGCCGGTCGCTGGTCAAGGATTTCCGCGAGGTGGAGAACCTTCAGGTTTCGATGAAGGGGGCCGGGGATTTCGTGTCGCGCGCGGACATCGCCGCCGAGAAGATCATCAAGGACGAGTTGATGGAGGCGCGGCCGAACTACGGCTGGCTGGGCGAAGAAGGCGGTGGTGAAGAGGGCAACGACCCGACGCGGCGCTGGATTGTCGATCCGCTCGACGGCACCACCAACTTCCTGCACGGCTTGCCGCATTGGGCCGTGTCCATCGCGCTCGAGCACAAGGGCGAGATCGTCGCGGGCGTGGTGTTCGACCCGGCCAAGGACGAGATGTTCTATGCCGAAAAAGGTACGGGCGCATGGATGAACGATCAACGCCTGCGCGTATCGGGCCGCACCCATATGATCGAGGCGATTTTCGCGACCGGGCTTCCTTTCGGCGGGCGTTCGGACCTGCCTGAAACGCTCCAGGATCTCGCGCGGCTGATGCCGACTTGCGCGGGTGTGCGGCGCTGGGGATCGGCGGCGCTCGACATGGCCTATGTCGCGGCCGGACGCTATGACGGGTTCTGGGAACGCCGCCTGAATGCGTGGGACCTGGCGGCCGGGCTCGTCATCCTGCGCGAGGCGGGCGGGTTCGTCGAAGCCATTGACCCGGCCGAGCGCGTCATCGACGCGGGCGAAGTGATCGCCGCCAACGAGCCGCTCTTCGACCGGTTCGCCAAGATCATCCGCGGCTGAGGCCCGGCACGGATTCTCCATCCCCCGGGCATGGCAGGGTCGCATTCCCGCCGTGTTTACCTGCGATTTTCGCGGCTGAACCACTCAGAGGGGTGCATCCGATGCGCGTCTACCGAATTTCTGTGCGTCGCTTTGTCTGCGACGAAAGCGGCGCTGTAACCGTCGACTGGGTCGCGTTGACAGCGGCGATCCTGATGATCGGTATGTTTGTTGGTTTTTCTGTTACGAGTTCTGTTCCGACGTTGGCCAACAAGGTGAGCGGCGTTGTCTCGAACCGGTCCGTCGGACTGGAGTGACCGGCCCCGTTGAGGTGCCGCAGGGCGCGCGGGGTCGCGCCCTTTCGGTGTGTCTAGCGCCTGCGCCCGACGCGCGGCACGTTTGAAGTTCCCAGCCTATAGGTCGCGTCAGGATGCGGCGGATGACCGTGCGTGCGGCGCCAGAATTCCGGCCCGCCTTCGCGCAGCCACTTGGGCAACACCCAAAGGAACCCCACCACGAAGCCGCCGACATGGGCGAGATAGGCCACGCCGCCGCCGTCGCCCGGCGTCGACGCGCCGTTGAACACCTGTAGCCCGAACCAGATGCCGAGCATGATCCAGGCGGGCATCGGGAACACCTTGAAAATGATGATGAAGATGAACAGCACGTCCACCCGCGCCTTGGGGAAAAGGAGCAGGTAGCCCCCCATTACCCCTGCAATGGCCCCCGAGGCCCCGACCATCGGCACCTGCGAGGCCGGGTTGGCCATGATCTGTGCCGCCGCGGCGCCGATCCCGGCGGCGAGGTAGAAGATCAGAAAGCCGACATGGCCCAGCTCGTCCTCGAGGTTGTCGCCGAAGATCCACAGGAACAGCATGTTGCCCAAAATGTGCATGAAGCCCGAATGGATGAACATCGAGGTGAACACGGTCTCGAGCCCGATCCCCGCCGTCACGCGATCCGGCACCACGCCCCATGTCCAGAAATATTCCGCCAGCCCCCGGTCGGTCAGCGAAAGCTGCGCGAGGAACACGACGATATTTGCGATCACCAGAACGTAGGTGACATAGGGCGTGCGCTCGGACGGGTTGTGGTCGCGGATCGGAAACATGGGAGCAGAAGGCCCGATGCGCGCGGGGGCGTCAAGCGGCTCGCGGTGGCGTGACTTGACCGGGCCGGCGCCTGCGGGGACGATCGTGTATGCGTGTCCTTGCCCTCTTCCTGTTCGCGACCCCCGTTTTCGCCGAAACCTGCCCCGAGGGGCCGGATACCGGTGGGGCGCTGGCATCCCTGATCCGGGAAGGGCAGGAGGCCGAGACCTACATGGTCGCCCGCGATGCGCTGCGCGACATGTGGGCGCTTTGGCAGGCGCCGCCGGACACATGGTCGGGGGAGTTGCTCGACGTCGGATTGGAGCGGATGAGGATGGCCGATTACGAAGGCGCTCAGAAGGCATTCGACGCGCTCGTTGAATATTGTCCGACCTGGGCCGAGGCGTGGAACCAGCGCGCGTTCGTCTATTTTCGTCAGGAGGATTACACCGCCTCGCTCACCAACATCGAACGTGCGCTGGAGATCGCGCCGCGCCATATCCCGGCGCTGTCGGGTAAAGGCGTGACGCTCCTCAAGATGGGGCGCGAGGACGAGGGATATGACGCTCTCAAGGCCGCAGTGGACCTGCATCCCTGGCTACCGGAACGCGGACTGATCCCGGAGCCCTACGGCGCGCCGCGCTGACCCATTCGAGAATCATTGCCGCGCGCCCCGTGTTGGGTTTTCGTGCTGCTCAACGCGACCGGAGGGCGATGATGGACACGACGGCGATAGCCCAGGAAGAAGCGGATGCCGTTCGGCTGAGCGATAGCCCCGGCTGGCAGTATCTGTTGCACGAATTCGAGGCGCTCTATCGCCACGGGTCGGCCGGCGGGTCCAAGGCGATCCGCAGCCACCGGCGAAAGGTGCGCGAGACGCTCTCTTCCGTGGTCGACGGGAACCCCCGTGTCCATCTGCGCGACCCGGCGGTAAAGCCGGTGACGGCGCACCTTCACCGCGCTTTCGACCTTGGAGCGCGAACGCCCATGTTCGGATTGAGCCGGGCGATGGAGCGGATCGCGCCGTTGCTCACCTGGGAATACGGGTATGAAAAAGTTCCGCCGCACCTCGCCCGCAAATACGCGTATTGCGAGGTGATGGGGCCGCGTGGTCCGGTCGTGTCGGAACGCTTGACACTGGGGTTCGTCCTGTTTGCACCGCGCACGACTTACCCGCAGCACAGCCATTTCGAGATCGAGGAGAGCTATATCTCGATCGCCGGGGCGTGGTCGGAAAACCAGCTGGCCGTCTATGCGCCCGGTTCGCTCATCCTGAATCGTCCGGGAGAGGAACACAGGATCACGACCGGTGACGACGATCCCTGCCTCCTGGCCTATGCCTGGGTTGGTCCCACGGACCGTTTGGCGGATCCGGGGATGAAATTCTCCAAGGCCCGAAAACGGGCGGCCCAGGGCATCTGACGGCCTTCCCTCATGGCGGCGGCTGGGCTAGGGTCCGACCCGCTGGCCCGCGTGGTGGAATGGTAGACACTGGGGACTTAAAATCCCTTGGCTTTATGCCGTGCCGGTTCGAGTCCGGCCGCGGGCACCAGCGCACAAGATGACCTTAACGATGTCCGACCCAACCGCGGTCGTCCGTGAAGGGCCGGGAGTCGGAGATTTGGGTTAGCTCGTAGTCTTCCGGCAGAGCTTCCAGCGGCTCGATGGGGGTGTCCGATGCCGCCATCAGAATGTTGGCGCGACCACGCTCGCTAACCGGCCCCTGAACGGCAATGACATGGGGATAGACCTCGCGCAGGATCGCATGGACACCGCGGGCGAGCGGTCCGTCCTGCCGGTCGATCAGATTGACGTAGACCGGACCGTCCACGATCTCGCGCAGGCGCCGGTAGGTTTCGAGCGTGACCAAGTGGGCGGGGACCGATCCAGACGAGAACGCGTCCATCACCGCGGCATCGAAGCGGTGTGCGGTTTCATTCAGGTAAACGCGCCCGTCGGCATGGACGAGGCCGAGGCGTTCCGTTTCTTTCGGCGCGCCGCTCGCGGGATCGTAGGCGGTGCGGGCGATTACGGCCGCCGCGCGTGGCAGGTGTTTCTCTACCACCTGTGTGACGAGGGGGTCGATCTCGACCGCAATGGCCTGCGCGTCCGGGTCAGCCGAGAGGAGTTCGGTGGGCAGGGTATAGCCCCCGCCACCCACGAACAGCACCTTTGGGGCCGGGCCAAGATCGTGCTGGAGGCGCGACCACATCCATTGGGTATAGGGAAGGGCCAGATCTTGGGCGGGCGCTTCGTCGTCTGTGTTCGTCAGCTCTGCGGCCTGTGTCGTGCCGTCCGAGAAAAGCCGGATTTCAGGGCCCTGCTCGACGATGTGAAGACAGGACAGGCCGGATTCGTACTGGCAGGCCGGTTTGCCGGCGAGCCCCGCGAAGGCCACGAAGATCGCCGCGCCGAAGGTCACAGTCGACGTCGGCCCGGGGTTCTCTGACGTTTTGTCACCCGTAGGTCGGTTTCGCACGAAAGGGACACACAGAAGGGCGGCCACGCCGCAGGCCGCGAAAGTCGCCGTTGCGCCGACGAGCGGCAGCGCCACAAAGCCTGCGAGGATCGCGCCGAAGATCGCGCCGACCGAGCCTGCTGCCAGCACGATTCCGAGCGACGATCCTTCGCGCCCCGGTCGCGCCTCGATCGCGGCCTTAGCGAGAAAGGGCGAGGGGAGCGTTACGAAGACCGAGGGCGGGAAGAAGACGAGGATCACGGTCACGAACATGCCGCCGGTGCCGCGCATCCCCATGTCGTGAAGCAACCCGAGCAGCGTGGGGGTCACGGCCATGAGGACGGCCGTCGCAACCAGAGCGCCGCGGACCCTGCCGACCGCCACCGCGCGGGGGCGTTCCGCCACGAAGCCGCCGATGGCGTTGCCCAGTGAGAACCCCCCGAGGACCGTGGCGATGACGCTGGTCCAGGTCAGCAGAGAGGTGCCGAAGAACGGGGCGAGCACGCGGCCCGCCGCGATTTCATAGGTCAGGCCCACGGCTGAAAGGACGAGGGTCATGATGATGATGGTCGGGAACCGAATGGCAGCCTCCGTCGGATGTGCGCGCGCCTCGGCGCGAAGGCGGAGTGTCGCAAGTAATCCGGGGAGACGCCACCGCAGGCATCGGTGGCGCGAATAAATTAGGTGTGTTCGCGTCGGCCTTGGGCCTTGCTACACGAGCATGTTGCGCGGTTCCCCGATGAGGTCGGCGTAGCGGGCGAGGAAGCGCGCCGCGTCGGCGCCGTTTATCACGCGGTGGTCATAGGACAGGTCCAGCGGCACCATCGGGACGGGCCGCGGTGTGTCGCCGTCCCAGACGGTGACGGTTTCGGTGCGGGTGATGCCGAGGATGGCGACCTCTGGCGGGTTCACGATGGGGGAGAACGCGGTGCCGCCGATGCCGCCCAGATTGGTGATCGACATAGAGGCGCCGCCCATCTCGTCCGGGCCGACCTTGCGGGCATTGGCGCGGGTGGCGAGGTCGGTGATCTCGCCCGCGATCTGCCACAGGCCCTTGCGGTCGGCGTCGCGGATGACCGGGACCATGAGCCCGTGGGGCGTGTCCACGGCGATCCCGATATGGACAAAATCCTTGAGGATCAGCGTATCACCATCCGGTGTGAGCGAGGCGTTGAAGCGGGGGAAGGCACGCAGGCACCGGGCAAGCGCCGCGACGTGGAAGGCAAGCGCGGTGAGTTTGACGCCACGAGATTGTGCCTCGGCCTTCCATGCCCCGCGCAGCGCTTCGATGGCGGTCACGTCGGCGCGGTCGTGGTGCGTGACAGCGGGGATGAGCGCCTGCGCGGCGGCGAGGTTCTTCGCGGCGACCTGCGCGAAGCGGCTCATCGGTTCCTCGGTGACGGGGCCGAACTGGCTGTGGTCCACGTCCCAGTAGGAGGTGTCGCCGGAGCTGGCAGAGGCATTGGTCGTGCCCGCGATGTCCTCGGGTGCGATGGTGGTGCGACCGAGTTTGCGCGCAAGGCTGTCGATGTCGACGCCTTTTTCGAGCGCGAGGCGGCGGGTGGAGGGGCTGGCGATGGTGTCCGACATGTCCGCCCCCTTACCAGCTTGCCGAGATGTATTGGGTTTCCATGAACTCCAGCATCCCCTCGTGGCCGCCTTCGCGCCCGAGGCCGGATTGCTTGGTGCCGCCGAACGGGGCCGCCGGGTCGCTCACCAGCCCGCGGTTCAGCCCCACCATGCCGTAGTCGAGCCGTTCGCAGACCTGCAGCGCGCGTTTGAAGTCCTCGGAGAAGACATAGGCGACGAGACCGTATTCGGTGTCGTTGGCGCGCGCGATGGCCTCCTCCTGATCGGTGAAGGTCTGGATCGCGGCCACGGGGCCGAAGATCTCGTCATGGACGCAGGCGGCATCTGCGCTGACGTTCGACAGGACCGTGGGCGGGTAGAAGAACCCGGGACCGTCCGGGGTCGTGCCGCCACATTCGACCCTGGCGCCTTTGGCCACCGCATCGGCCACGAACTCCGCCACCTTGTCGCGGGTCGAGGCGTTGACGAGGGGGCCGACGTCCACGCTTGGATCGGTGCCGTCGCCCACCTTGAGCGCGGCCATGCGCTCGGTCAGACGGCGGGTGAACGCCTCGGCTATGTCTTCGTGGACGTAGATGCGGTTGGCGGCCGTGCAGGCCTCGCCCAGATTGCGCATCTTGGCGAGCATGGTGCCTTCGATCGCCGTGTCCATGTCGGCATCTTCGAACACGAGGACGGGGGCGTTGCCGCCCAGCTCCATCGCCGGTTTCAGGATCTGGTCGGCGGCACTTTTCAGAAGGGTGCGCCCGACGCCGGTGGAGCCGGTGAAGCTCACCACCCGCACGCGCGGGTCGTGCAGCATGTGATCGACCAGCGCCCCGGTGCGGCGCGACGGGAGGACGTTGACCAGCCCCTTGGGCACGCCCGCCTCTTCGAGCAGCGGCATGAGGGCGAGCATGGTCAGCGGGGTTTCCGAGGCGGGTTTGATGATCACGCCGCAGCCCGCGGCGAGCGCCGGGGCGATCTTGCGCGTGCCCATCGCCGCCGGGTAGTTCCACGGTGTCACCAGCACGGCGAGGCCCGCGGGCTTGTGCTGCACCATGATCCGCGCGCCCGAGGCGGGGGCGTGGGTGATCATCCCGTCCGCGCGCACCGCTTCCTCGGCGAACCAGCGGAAGAACTCGGCGGCATAGGTGGCTTCGCCCCGCGCATCCACGCCCGCCTTGCCGTTTTCCAGCGTGATGAGGGTGGCGAAGTGGTCGAGACGGGCGGTCATGAGCTCCCACGCGCGGCGCAGGACTTCGGAGCGCTCGCGCGGTGCGCGCGCGGCCCAGTCGGCCATCGCGGTCTCGGCAGCATCGAGCGCCGCGTCGGCATCGGGAATGTCGGCGGAGGCGACGGAGGCCAGCACCTCTTCCGTTGCCGGGTTGATGACGTCGAAACGGTCGGCGCCGGGGCGCCATTCGCCGTTGATGTAGAGATCGGTGCAGTCCATGCGGGCCTCCGGTGGGTCAGAGCAGGTGGCGGAGCGGCTGCTCCACCCGGCCTGCGAACTCGGTGAGAAGTCGGATCGCGGTCTGCGCGTCCATTTGCGACGGGCTGCATTCCAGCGTGATCGTGAGCCCGGCAGAGCCGCCGGTGAGGGTGACGACGGGCGTGTCCTCACCCCCCATCTCGACGGTGCGCAGGGGCGAGCCGCGCAGGTCGCGCAGGGTGAGCGCGGGGGCCGCGTCGCTCTCGGCCACCTGCGACAGGGCGCGGGCGGCGGGGCCGGCATAGGTGCGGCTCTGTCCGTGACGTTCCACCGCCACCGGCCCGGGGTCGGCGAGCGAGGCTGCGGCCAACCCGGCGAGGATCGCGTCGGCGTCGGTCAGCCCGTGCGCTTCGGCGGCCCAGGCCATGAAGCCGGGCAAGCCGTCCGTTGCGGTTTCGGCCACGAGGCGGCGGCTGGCGGTGGCCCCCTGCGGGGCCGGCGTGGCGTCAGGCAGGGTTTTCAACGTCTCGATGTCGCGCACGTGGAAAGGCTGGGGATAGCCCGCCTCGGCGAGCCGCGACAGGTCGAGCCCCTGTTCGAGCGCGAGCCGCCGGGCCTTGGGCGAGGCGAGGACGCGCCCGGTCGTCGACGGCACCGGCGGTGTGGGCGACGGCGGCTTTGCCTTGGGCGGCGCGGCGGGCGTGTCATCCCCTTTCGCCGGTTCCGGTGCGGCGGGGGGCGGGGCAGACGACGCTGCGCGGGACCGGGCGACGGGCGTGTCCGGGGCCTCAGCGGATATGATCGCGACCGCTTCGCCTACGGGGACGTCCTCGCCCGCTTCGGCCAATGTGGCGGCGAGGAAGCCGTCACGCCCCGCTTCGACCTCCATCGTGCTCTTGTCGGTCTCGACCTCGAACAGAACGTCGTCGGCCGCGACCGCGTCGCCGGGGGATTTCTGCCAGCTTACGAGCACGCCGGAATCCTGCGCCATGCCGAGCTGCGGCATCGTCACCGGGTGGCCCTCGGGCAGGTCGTCGGGGGCCGGTTCGGACCCGGCCTCCGTCGCGGGTGCGGCCGGTGCCGGGTCGTCGTCCTCGGCACTGTCGGAGATGCGCGCGATCACCGCGCCCACCGGCACATCCTCGCCCGCGCTTGCCGATACGCCGGTGAGGAAGCCGTCGGCCTGCGCCTCGACCTCCATCGTTGCCTTGTCGGTTTCGACCTCGAACAGCGCGTCACCCTTGGCGACCGCGTCGCCGGGGGACTTGAGCCATGACACGATCTTGCCTGCGTCCTGTGCCATGCCGAGTTGCGGCATCGTCACGTCATGCGGCATGAATGAGCTCCCCGGCGCAGAGTTTGCGGGCGTTCTCGACCACACCCTCGGGCGTCGGCACCGTGATATCCTCGAGCGCGGGGCTGAAGGGCACCGGCACGTCCATCGCGCCCATGCGCAGAACCGGCGCGTCGAGGTGGTAGAACGCCTTTTCGTTGAGGCGCGAGGCGATCTCGGCGGTGACGCCGTAGCTTTGATGCCCCTCGTCGATGACAATGGCGCGGGAGGTTTTCCTGACGCTCTCCAGCAGGGTCGCCTCGTCCAGCGGAACGATGGTGCGCGGGTCGATGACCTCGGCCTCGATCCCCTCATTGCTCAGGATTTCGGCGGCCTTCTCGGCCACCTGCACCATTGAGGACGTGGCGATGAGGGTGATGTCGGTTCCCTCGCGCTTCACGTTCGCCTCGCCGAAGGGGATGAGATATTCCTCCTCCGGCACCGGGGCCTTGTCCTGATACATCAGCTTGTCTTCGAAGATCACGACCGGGTTGTTGTCGCGGATCGCGGTCTTCATCAGCCCCTTGGCTTCATAGGCCGAGGACGGCATGGCGACTTTCAGCCCCGGAATGTGGGCCACGAGCGCCTGCAACGACTGGCTGTGCTGGGCCGCCGAGCGCCGGGTGGCCCCCATGTTGGTGCGCAGGACCATCGGCACCGACAGCTTGCCGCCCGACATGTAGTGCTGCTTGGCCGCCTGATTGCAGAGCTGATCCATCACGAGATAAATGAAGTCGCCGAACATCAGGTCGACCACGGGCCGCGCGCCGGTCATCGCGGCCCCGACGGCGAGGCCGACGAAGCCGGGCTCGGAGATCGGGGTGTCGAGCACACGCTCGGTGCCGAACTCCTCGACAAGGCCCGACAGCACCTTGAACGGCGTGCCGGCCTCCGCCACGTCCTCGCCAAGAATGAATACGGTCTCGTCGCGGCGCATTTCCTCGGCCAGGGCTTCATTGACGGCCTGGGACAGGGTGATCTCTCGCATATCGGGCTCTCCTCAGTCCGCGTAAACGTGCATGTCGACCTCGGACACGTCCGGATAGGGCGCGGCCTCGGCATAGGCGACCGCCTCGGCGGCGTCCTTTTCGATCTCGGCATTCATCGCCTCGATGTCGTCCTCCGACGCGATGCCCTGTTCGACGAGATAGGCGCGGAACCGGGTGATCGGGTCGCGGTTCTCGCGCCAGTCCTTTTCTTCGTCCTTGGCGCGGTAGTATTCGCGGTTGATGTCGCCGACGTGGTGGCCGTGGTAGCGGTAAGTCTCCAGCTCGATGAAGAACGGACCCTCGCCCTTGCGGCAGCGCGCGACGAGCTTTTGGGTCAGTTCGTTGACCGCGAGCACGTCCTGACCGTCGACCTTGTGCGCCTCGATCCCAAAAGCTTCGGCGCGGGCGGTGATAGAGCCGGCGGCGATTTCGTCGGTCCGAGTGTATTCGGAATAGCCATTGTTCTCGCAGGCATAGATAACCGGCAGGTTCCACAGCGCGGCCATGTTCATGACCTCGTACCACAGGCCCTGTGCGGTGGCGCCGTCACCGAAGAAGCAGACGGTGACGTCGTCCTTGCCCTGCAACTTGGCCCTGAGCGCTGAGCCGGTGGCGATGCCCATCGAGCCGCCGACGATGGCGTTCGCGCCGAGGTTTCCGTGGCTCTGGTCCGCGATGTGCATCGAGCCGCCCTTGCCCCTGCAATAACCCTCTTCCTTGCCCAGAAGTTCGCAGAACATCTCCTTGAACTCCGCGCCCTTGGCGACGCAATGGCCGTGGCCGCGATGGGTGGACGTGATGCGGTCGTCATCGGTCAGAGCCTCGCAAATGCCCACGGCGACGGCTTCCTCGCCGGAATACATATGCGTCAGCCCCGGCATCTTGGCGGAGAGGTAAAGCTGGTTCGCGTTGTCCTCGAACGTACGTATGCGCACCATCTGGCGATACATGCGCAGGTATTCCTCGGTATTGGTCTTTGCCTTGGCCTTGGCCATAATGTCCTCCCGAAAGTGGGGCACCCGCCCGGCGCAGGGCCGGGCGGCGCCGTCACCGGTCAATAACGGTTCGCGATGGGCAGCTCTTCGGCGGGGAAGAGGCTGATGACCTCGACCCCGGTTTCCGTCACCACGACCTCCTCCTCGATCCGCGCGGCGGAGTAGCCGTCGGCGGCGGGGCAGTAGGTTTCGAGCGCGAAGACCATGCCGGTCTGGATCTCCATCGGGTGATCAAGCGACACGGCGCGGCTGATGATCGGGCGTTCATGCAGCGCGAGGCCGAGCCCGTGGCCAAACTGAAGCCCGAAGGCCGCGTCCTCGTTCGGGAACCCGAACTCCTCGGCCTTGGGCCAGAGCTTCGCCACCTGATCGGTCGTCACCCCCGGTTTGATCGCCTGAATCGACGCGTCGATCCATTCGCGCGCTTTCACATATGCGTCCTGCTGAGCGGGCGTCGAGCGGCCAATGTTGAACGTGCGGTAGTAGCAGGTCCGGTAGCCCTGATAGCTTTGCAGGATGTCGAAGAACGCCTGATCGCCCGGGCGGAAATAACGGTCAGTGAAGTTGTGGGGATGCGGGTTGCAGCGTTCGCCCGCGATGGCGTTGATCGCCTCCACGTCGTCCGACCCCATCTCGTAGAGCATCTTGTTGGACAGGGCGACGATGTCATTCTCACGGATGCCCGGTTTCAGCTCCTCGTAGATCATGTGGTAGACGCCATCGACCATCGACGCGGCTTGGGTGAGCAGCTGAATCTCGTCCCAGTTCTTGATCTCGCGCGCCGCCAGCATGATCTGCTGGCCGTCGACGATGTTGAGACCCTCCTCCTTAAGCGCGTGGAACATCGCGGTTTCGGCATAATCGACGCCCACCGGCATGTCGGCCATGCCCGCTTCACGGATCAGGCGCGCGATATCCTTGGCGTATCTCTTCATCAGGCCGAACTCTGGCGGGATCGTGCCGCGCATGCCGACGACACCGGCAAGGCAGTGGTCCGGCTCCAGCCAGTCGGAATGCCGCTTGTGGTGCATCGCGGCCGAGCCGAAGTCCCAGACGTAGGGGCTGTCATCGCCCGTCAGCAGGCAGAAGCGGCACATCTTGTCTCGTTCCCACTCGCCGATCTTGGTGGCCGAGACATAGCGGATGTTGTTCACGTCAAAGAGCAGCAGCGTGCCCGCGTTCGAGGCCTGCAACGCCTGCCGGGTACGGGCGAGGCGGTAGCGGCGCAGCCGGTCGTGGTCGATCCGGCGCTCAAAGTCGACCGAGGTGTGACCCCAGGCCGGGATACGGTCACGCCATTCCCAGTTGGGTTCAAGATCGGCAGGCGTCAGAAGGTTCGGCATCAAGGCGCGTGACATTGGGTTCTCCTCCGGGTCGTTTGGGCGACCCTCGTTGTGATGTCTTTTGAAATCAGGGCGTTACTGGATGCACCAGCCGCCATCGATGTGGATCATCTGACCCGTCATGTAGTCGCTGTCGTCGCTCGCAAGGAACGAGGCGGTGCCGGTAATGTCTTCCGGGTAGGACACGCGCTTGATCTGGAGCGCGTCGCGCACGATGTCTTCGTAGGCTTGGCCTTCTTTTTCCTTGAAGCCGATGTCCACGAGGTCTTTGTCGAGTTGCTCCCACAACGGCGTGACCACGACGCCGGGCGCATAGCCGTTCACGGTGATATTGTGCTCGGCCAGCCCGATGGCGCCGCAATGGGTGAGCGCGAGGCAGCCGTATTTCGAGGTGCAGTAAACGGTCACGTCCACCAGCGGCTTGCGCGAGGCAATGGAGCCGACGTTGATGAGCTTGTAGGGATGCCCTTCCATCGGTCCTTGCGCGATCATCTGGCGGGCGGTCTCCTGCATCCCCAGCCACATCGCCTTGGTGTTGACGTTCATGATCATGTCCCAGTTGTCTTCGTCGATATCCATGAAGAACCGGGGCTTGTTCAGGCCCGCGTTGAAGAGGCCGACATTGATGGAGCCGAACGCATCGACCGTCGCTGCGACGGCTGCCGCGTTGTCTTCGCGTTTGGTGACATCCATGCGGACCGCAACCGCCTTGCCGTTGCCTGCCGCGTTGATCTTGTCGGCGACTTCGCCCGCTGCGTCCTGGTCGAGATCGCCGATGCAGACGTTGGCGCCCTGCGCCGCGAAGGCCTCTGCATTGGCCGCGCCCATGCCGCGGGCGGCGCCGGTGATCAGGATGTTTTTCCCGTTCAGGCGAGTTGGGTCCATGGTGTCCTCCCTAGGTGACCGATGTTCTTAGTCGTCGTTCAGCTTCTTGCTGCGCCTTGGCGAGCGCGTCTTTCGGGCTCACGAGGCCGCGCAACATGTCGTGCAGCTCGTTTCCGCAGGTCGCGATGATGTCGGAGATCTGCGGTATGGGCGGGCGCGGCCAGAACTGGAGTTCGTCGCGCCACGACATCTCGTCCACCAGTTCGAAAATCTCCGACAGGCGGCGCACTTCTGGGTCCGCGCCGACCGAGTATCGCGGTGCGGTTCGGCTGCCCTCCTGCGCGTAGAGTTTCTGCGCGGCGGGGGAGGTGAAAGCGACCAGCGCTTCGACCGCGTCCGACAGGCGTTCCTCGGCGATGTTGGCCGGAATGCAGAGCGCATAGCCGCCGACAGGGGCGATCGGCACCCCCTCGGGGCCGTGCGGGTGGGGCAAGTAGCCGGTGTTGCCGTTGGCCGCGCAGGTCGCGTCCAGTTCGAAATACGGTGCCAGAAGGGTGTAGCCATAGGCCATCGCGACCGTGCCGTTGGCAAAGGGCCGGACCCGTTCGTACCACGACATCGAAAGGATATCGGGCGGCGAATACTGCATCAGTTCCAGCAGATACTCGGCCGCAGCGAGCGCGCGGTCGCTGTCGAACATCGGGCGGAAGTCGCGCCCTGCGAGGTGGTCGGCATCGTAGCCCCCGGCGATCCGGGGCAGGTCGATGATCGGCTGGCCGAAATCGGCGCAGGTCATGATGAAGGTGTGGCCAAGGGCCGTACCGCGCGCGCCGTTCCATGCGACGCCGTAGCGCCCGGACTGTGGATTGTGGAAGTGGCGCGCCGCGTCGATGACGTCCTGCGTTGTGCGCGGCGGTTCGAACCCGGCCTCGGCGAACCAGTCCTTGCGGTAGAACATGAGCTCCGGGGTGGTCTGGCTCGGCACGCCGTAGGGAACCCCGTCCCAATGGGTCGCTTTCCAGCCCGCGGTGTGAAAGTCGCTGGGCTCCAGCCGGTCGAGGTCCATGATGTCGGGCAGGGCGCGTATCACGCCCTTTTCCACGAATTCACCCAACCACGGCAGATCGACGGCAATCAGGTCATAGCGGCTCTTGTTGCGGCTCGCGTTTCGCAATGCTTCTTCGCGCAGGCGGTCGATCGAGAAGGCACGCTGATTGATGTCGGTGCCGACGATCTGTTCAAATTGCCGCTTCAGGTTCTCCATGACCATGAAAGTCGGGTCGCCATGCACGAGGATGCGCAGACCGCCCGGCAGCTTGAGCGCCTGAGTTAGGGCGCGGGGCGGAGGGATCATGGCCTGGCCGGACTGGTACGAACCGCCGAAGTAATAGTCGCGGGCCGCGTCAGTCCGCTGGGTTCCGCCATAGGCCCCCTGCGCGACTCGGTCGACGCGTTCGGCCAACTGGTTGAACACCTGAAAGAGCTTGGCGCTCGGGTGGAGCGACATGGTCTTGCCGGACTTCGTGCGCGGACGTTGTTCGATGAACCCGGCTTCGGTCAGCTCGGCCAGCTTGCGGGTGCCGGTGGCATAGGGAACGCCGGAGGCGGCCACCATCGCGGATGGCGAAACGACGCGCCCCTCGAAATGGCTGTCGAGCAAATGCAGGATCATGTTGAGATGTGGGTTCGGCGTGCTCGGGTCGAGGCCGGTGTCGATTTCGCCCAGGATTTCCTGAAGAAAGCTCACCACCTGCAGGACTTCCGGATGGCTGGCCGGTGACGCCACCGGAGCGCCTTTCCCAGAATGGATATTTTTTGCAGGTTCGTGGTGCATTTCGCTCATGGTTGCCGGGTTGCCAGGGGGTCGACGCGAGTCGCTCATGTCCGTGCCTTCCAAAGTGTCCAGTTTGATAAGGTGCAAATACGCAGAATGTATCCGAAACGGATAGTATATTATCCATAATGGATAAAATAGGGCCATCCGCCGGGGCCGAGAATCGCGCTGGATAGTCACAGATTGCAACGAGGCCGAATGGGTCCGGGCTGGGAGGACAGCCGCAATCATGACAACGTAACTTTGGGAGGACGACTTAGATGAAGATTTCCACCAAGCTCGCGCTGGCTGCCACCACGGCCATGTTCGGCACAGCAGCCTTTGGCGAGGCGCACTCGACCTACACGATCGGCATCACGCAGAACAACGTGGGCGTCGACAGCTACCAGACCACATACGAACAAGCGTTCATCGCCGCAGCTGAGGCCAACGACAACGTCGATGTTGTCGTGCTCGACGCCGGCGGCGATGTCGCCCGTCAGATCGCTCAGATGGAAGACCTGATCCAACAGGAAGTGGATGCGATCATCATTTGGCCGACGAACGGCGAAGCGGTCATCCCGGCGGTGCGTAAGGCTTCACAGGCCGAAATTCCGGTGATCGTGACCAACTCCAACATCGCCGAGCAGGGCTTCGACTTCGTGGCGTCCTTCTCCGGCCCGGACAACATCACGCAGGGTTCGCGCTCGGCAGAGATCATGTGCGACCGGTTCAAGGATCTCGGGATCGAGTCCGAAGCACAAGTCGTGCAAATCTCGGGCCAGCCCGGCTACACAACCGCCATCGAACGCGCCCAGGGCTTCGAAGAGCGGCTGCCGGAAGTCTGCCCGGACGTCACGCTGGTCGAAACCCAGCCCGGCGACTGGAACCGCGAGAAATCGCAGCAGGTGATGGAGGCCTTCCTCGTCAAATACGACGATATCGACGGTGTCTATTCCGGTGACGACAACATGGGCGTCGGCGCGCTGAACGCGGCTCTTGCCGCCGGTCGTGCCGAAGGTATCACCTTCGTCGGCGCCACCAACTTCGCGGTGGGCTACGAGGCGATGGGCCGTGGCGAATACTGGGGCTCGATCTACCAGTCCCCGGTCGATGACGCGGAAGCCGCGCTTCAGACCGCGATCGACGTGCTCGACGGTGAGGACGTTCCGTTCCTCAACTACTTCGACACGCCGAAGATCACCCAGGACAATATGGACGAGTTCACCAAGCCCGTCTTCTGATCTCCTCCCGGATGCGCGGGGCCTTCCGGGCTTCGCGCATCCAACTTTGTTTTTACTTCGTAACGTATCGGGAAGGGGGCGGACATGGCTCGTGTCGCTGGACGGTCCTGCATTGTCACCGGCGCAGCCCAGGGAATCGGGCGCGCCATCGGGGAAGCGCTGCTCGACGAGGGTGCCAACGTGTGTTTCGCCGATATCAACGGGGCCAAGGCCGGCGAGGTCGCCGATGCCAACGCCGAACGCGCAGCAACGGCAGGGGCCAGGGTGACCCACGCGGCGGTCGACGTCACGCAGCGCGACCAGGTGCGCGCCATGATTGCCCATACCGTCGAGCGGTTCGGCCGCCTCGACGTCAAGTTCAACAATGCGGGCGTGAACAAGCCGATGAACTTTCTCGACGTGACCGAAGACAACTGGAATTTCGTGATGGGCGTCAACGGCTTGGGCTGCATGATCGGTATGCAGGAAGCTGCGCGCCAAATGATCGAACAAGGCCCGGACGGGTCCGGCATGGCCGGGAAGATCATCAACACCGCCTCGATCGCAAGCCGGCAGGGTTTCGACAACGTCGCCCCCTACTGCGCGAGCAAATGGGCGGTCGTATCGCTTACACAATCCGGCGCGCGCGACCTCGCCAAGCACGGGATCACCGTGACGGGCTTTGCGCCGGGCGTCGTCGCCACCGAGATGTGGGAGCAGGTCGACCAGGACCTGATGAACATCGGGGCGGCCGACCGACCCGGGCAGGCAATGGAAGAGTTTTCCGCGGAAATCCTCAAGGGACGTGTCGCGACACCGGCGGACGTGACCGGGACGACCTCGTTCCTTGCGGCGCGCGACAGCGACTACATGACAGGACAGATCGTAATGATCGACGGAGGCATGACACTGGTGTGACGTGCCGGCCATAGGGAGGGAAACATGGCTGAATTGACGAGGAAGGGACTGGGAGGGTTCCTTGCGCGACAGGGCATTCTTGTCGCTTTTGCGGTCTTCATGATCGCCTTCGCGGTGGCCAATCCGCGGTTCATCGACATCGACAACGTGTTCGGCGTGATCCGGTCGTCAGCCATTCTGGGCGTCATGGCGCTGGGCGTCACTTTCGTGGTGATCGGCGGTAACCTCGACCTGTCAGTCGGGTCGATGATGTCGTTCTCGACCATCGTCGTGCTCGACCTGCACGACAAGATCGGGCCGACGCTCGCCATTCCTTCGATGTTCTTGATGACGATGGCGCTGGGCGCGTTCATCGGCATCCTCGTGGGCTATCTCAAACTCAACTCGCTGATCGTCACGCTGGGGATGCTCTCGGCGATCCACGGCCTGACGCTGACCTATTCCGGCGGCAAGAACATGGACATCGCCGACAAGGAGGGCACCTGGTTCGCGGTGTTCGGTCAGGGCGGTATCGCGGGTGTTCCCATGCCGATCCTAATGTTCGCGGCTCTCGCGATCATCCTCAGCATCATCCTGTCGCGCACCCCGTTTGGGCGCAAAGTCTATGCGGTCGGCGGCAATGGCGTAGCGGCCACGTTCTCGGGCATCCCGCGCGCACGGGTTGTGTTCATGACCTACCTGATGTCGTCCTTTTGCGTGGCCACCGCCGGGTTGATCCAGGCGAGCCGTTCGATGGGCAGCCAGAACACGGTCGGGCAGGGTATGGAACTTGAAGTGCTGGCCGCCGTCATCCTTGGCGGCGCGTCGCTTCTGGGTGGGGCCGGCACGATCTTCAAGACCGTGATCGGCGTGCTGATCCTGGGGTTCATCCAGAACGGCCTGCTGCTGCTCGGTCTCGCCTTTTACGCACAATACGTCGTGACGTGGATCATCATCATTCTCGCGGTCTGGCTGGACATCGCAGCCAAGCGGGGCGGCCTGTGGTCGCGGATTGCCTGAGGAGAGCGACGATGAACAACACGACCCGTGCCAACCTCATCAAGCAGGGCGCCATCTGGGCCTTTATCGTGGTGGAGCTGGCGTTCTTCTCCATCGCGGGCGAATTCCTGTCGGTCACGGACTCGGCCTTCATGGATTTCGACAACATGCTGCTTTTGCTCAAGCAGTCGGCCCCCATCGGGATCATCGCGCTGGGCATGACGATCATCATGATCAACGGCAACATCGACCTGAGTGTCGGCGCGACCTTCGCCTTGGCGGCGATCGTGTTGCTGGACAGCATGACCTGGCCGTTCATGCAGGCGCTGGGCAACTGGGCCATTCCGCTGGCCTGGCTCTTCGCACTCGCGACCGGCGTGATCCTCGGCGCGATCAACGGCCTCATTGTGTGGAAGACGGGTGTCGATGCCTTCATCGTCACGCTGGGGTCGATGCTGGGCTACCGCGGCCTTGTCTTCATGTACAACGGCGAGCAGCCGACGAGCCATCTCAACTGGACGTTGGTGGACTTTGCCGAGGCGCAATTTCTCGGCCTGCACACGGCGACATGGTTCCTTTTGGGCGCGGGTCTGCTGTTGTGGCTCCTCATGACCCGCACGGTGCATGGGCGTAACGCCTACGCCATCGGGAACAACAGGGATGCGGCGGTGAACGCAGGCATCCGGGTGGGGCCGCATTTCCTGTGGAACTTCATGCTGATCGGCTTCCTCGCCGCATTGTCCGCAGTCGTCTTCTACTCGGAAAGCGGCTCGGTGAACCCGAATGATGGCATGCTGTACGAGCTCTGGGCGATCACCGCGGTGGTGCTGGGCGGCACGAAGCTTTCCGGTGGCTATGGCTCGATCATCTCGACGCTGGGCGGGGTCATCGCGATCCAGCTTTTGCGCAAGGGGCTGGGCCATATCGGAGCGGATACCGAGACGGTGAACCTTGTCATCGGTCTGATCCTGATCGCCGTCCTGTTTCTTGACCGGCAGTTGAACCGCAAGGGCAAAGAGGAGCTTCGCACATGACCGATCAGACACCGGCCCTGCGCCTTGAAGGTATCGTCAAGACATTCCCCGGCGTGCGCGCGCTGGACGGCGTGTCCTTTACGGTCATGCCCGGAGAGGTCCACGCACTTATGGGCGAGAACGGTGCAGGCAAATCCACCCTCATGAAGGTGCTGGGCGGCATCCTCGCCCCGAACGAGGGCCAGATTTTCATCGAGGAACAGCCGACCATCATGTCCTCGCCGATGAATGCAAAGGCCAAGGGCGTGGTGTTCATTCACCAGGAACTCAGCCTCGCCGACGAACTCTCGGTGGCCGAGAACATCTGGCTCGGAGAACTGCCGAAGAAGAGCTTCGGGCGCGTCGATTGGACCAAGCTTTATGACGAGACTGATGCGATCCTTAAAACCCTCAATGTCGGCTTCGATGCCCGCAAGCGGGTGGGCGATCTGTCCATCGCGAACCAGCAGATGGTCGAGATTGCCCGGGCGCTCACCGTCGAGCCGCGTGCGGTGATTTTCGACGAGCCGACCGCCTCGCTCACCGATGCCGAAAAGGTGGTTCTGTTCGAGGTCATCTCGGACCTGCAATCGCGCGGCGTCGGGGTGATCTACATCTCGCACCGCATGGAGGAGATCTTCAAGATCACCGACCGGATCAGCGTCCTGCGCGATGGGCAATACCGTGGAACGCTGAACACGGCAGAGACCAACGAAGAAGAGGTCACGCATCTCATGATCGGGCGCACGCTGGACCTGTCGCGCAACGCGGTGACGCACGAGATGGGCGAAGTGGCGCTTGAGGTCCGCTCATTGAGTTGCGGTGACCTTTTCTCGGACGTGAGCTTCACGGTGCGCCGGGGCGAGGTGGTCGGCTTCTACGGACTTGTGGGCGCGGGGCGCACCGAGATCGCCGAGACGCTTTTCGGCCTGCGCGAGCCGTCCTCGGGCACGATCCATCTGGGCGGCGAGGAGGTCACGATCAACTCACCGGCAGATGCGATCAAGCGGGGCATCTCGCTCGTCCCCGAGGACCGCAAGGGGCAGGGACTCATCCTCGGGATGAACTGCCGGGACAATATGACATTGCCGCAGGTCTCGGACCTGACCGCCGGACCTTTCGTCAGCGACGGGGCCGAGGTGGCGATTTTCGACCAGTACCGTGACAAGCTCGATATCCGCACGCCGGGCTGGCGTCAGACGGTCGGCAATCTGTCGGGCGGGAACCAACAGAAGATCGTGATCGGCAAGTGGCTTTCGATGCGTCCCGAGGTGCTGATTGTGGACGAACCCACACGCGGGATCGACGTCGGGTCGAAGTCCGAGATCCACAACCTGATCCGCGAGTTGGCCTCGCAGGGGTACGCGGTGATCGTCATCAGCTCGGAAATGCCCGAGGTGCTCCACGTCTCTGACCGGATCGTCGCGATGTTCTCGGGCAGGGTGATGCGCGAGTTCACGGCGGAAGAAGTAACTGAGGACAGCCTCATCCAGGCCATTTCCGGGATCGGCGCGGACAAGGTCGCCTGACATGAAAGTCGGGTTCGCGGGGCTCGGGCGGATGGGCGCGCGCATGGCCGCCAATCTTGTCGCCGCGGGCCACGATGTCACCGTCTGGAACCGGTCTGCCGACAAGGCGCAGGCTTTGGCGGCGGAGACTGGTTGCGTGGTGGCCTCGACGCCCCGGAAAATGGCGGAGGGCTGCGAGGCGGTCGTCACGATGCTGGCCGATGATTCATCTTCGATGGCCGTGCACATGGGCGAAGACGGGCTGTTCGCGGCTGCCGGTGCCGGGGTCTTCGTGGAGATGGGAACCATGTCGCCGGACCATATCGCGGCGCTCGCACGGTCGGCGCCGGAAGGGTGCCGCGTGATAGACGCACCGGTGTCCGGTGCGACACAGGCGGCTGCACAGGCAAAACTCCTCATCATGGCTGGCTGCACGGAGGCTGAGGCCGCTCAGGTTCAGCCGCTTTTCGATGCAATGGGCCGGGCGACGATCTTTCTCGGGCATACCGGCGGCGGCACGGTGATGAAGCTGGCGGTCAATTCGCTCATCCACGGGATCAATCAGGCCTTGTCCGAGGCCATGACGCTCGCCGAAGCGGCGGGGATCGCGCCGGAGGCGGCTTTCGATGTGATCGAGAACAGCGCGGCCGCGGCGCCGATGATCTCCTACCGCCGCCCGCTTTACCTTGATGAAGCGGCCCATGAGGTGACCTTCACCGTGTCCCTTGCGCGCAAGGACATGGAGATCACGGCGGCGCTCGCCGCCAGCCTGGGCACGCCGATGCGTCAGGGGGCGGTGACGCTCGACGTTCTGAAGAAAGCGGAGGATGACGGGTATGGCGCGCGGGACATGGCCTCGATCCTTAATTTCACACGAAAGGAGTCGTCATGAAGGCCGCACTGTTCGTCGGGGGTTGGGAAGGACACACACCGACGCATTTCTCGGACTGGTACAAGGCGCTGCTCGAGGACAACGGGTTTTCGGTGGACGTTTACGATACACTTGATCCGCTGGAACGCCCCGGCGATCTTGCCGATCTGGACCTCATCACTCCGATCTGGTCATCGGCCCGCTCGGGCCACCAGGAGGAATTCGGCAACATGACCAAGGTCCAGGAGGACGGACTCTTGAAGCTCGTGGGCGACGGCTGCGGGTTGGCCGGGTGGCACGGGCACATGGGCGACGCGTTCCGCGACCGGCCGACCTATCATTTCCTCATCGGGGGGCAGTTCGTGGCGCACCCGCCGGGGTGGCCGGACAACCTCCAGCCGAAGGAGGATTACATCGACTACGACGTGACGATCTGTCAGCCCGACCATCCGCTGGTCGAGGGCATCCGCAGCTTCCGCATCACGTCGGAGCAGTATTACATGCTGACCGACCCGTCGAACCACGTGCTCGCGACGACGACCTTTTCGGGCGACCACCTTTGGTGGATCGAAGGCACCGTGATGCCGGTCACATGGACCCGACGCTGGGACAAGGGCCGGGTTTTCTATTGCTCTATCGGGCACGAACTGGACGACCTGAAGGTGCCGCAGGTCACCGAAATGATCCGGCGTGGTGCGATCTGGGCGGCAAAAGGCAAGGCGAAGAGCTGACAGCAGCGCTTCCCGCCCCCGGTCCCGATGTCAGCAAAGTCTTGCCGACCATCCGGTCCGGCGGGCCCCAATATTCGAGCTCTCTTGAAACATGTTACGCACGAAAAAGCTGTTTCAAATCAAGGAGAGATTGTCATGTTCCGAACCGTTTTCATTGCCCTTGCCACCGCCACGATCGGACTGGCCGCGCAGGCCGAGGAGGGTGGCGATCTCACGCTGACGATCAATGGGGAGGATTACGCCTATTCGCTCTGGGCCAGTCAGAGCGACTGGTCCGGGTCGGAGAGTTTCGGCAGCGTCAACATCTATGCGCAGCCGGCCGGCGAGGACGGCATTTTCAAGACCTTCTCGCTTGGTTTCAGCTTGGCTGCAGGCAAAGCGGAGCGTGGCGAGATCAATTTCCGGACCGTGAGCGACGGCGAAACGACGCGGTTGTTCGCGGGGGCGGACGACGACGAAGGCGGCCTTGCCGTGATGGTCGACAGCGTGTCGGTTTCTGGCGAGAAGTTGAGCGTATCGGGTCGTTTCCAGTCCCGCATGGGACCCAGTGACAACTTCGGCCGCGATATCGACCTGTCAGACCCGATGGAGATCGAAGGCAGCTTCGACGTGGTTCTGGGGCCGGTAGAATGATGCCGGGCCGGGCAACGCGGCATCAGGTGGCAAGAATGCACCGGGTGCCAGGATATCTCGCTGCGCTCGGCTGCGCCATCATTCTGTCGCAGCAGGCGAAGGCGCAGGACCTCGCGCCGCAGTATACGAAATTGGGCACATTCGAGGGGAAACTGGCGGGCGAACCGGTGAGGCTGGTGGCTGTTTATGACGCGGAATACGATCATTCCGGCCTCAACCTCATCAGTGTCTTCGGAAAGCCCGGTCTTGCGATCATGGCACGTAACGTGGATGCGCAGGGCCAGCTTTCGCGGCCGACAATGACGCTGTCGGTCGGCCCGGTTTCGCCCGACGGGGAGGCTTATGAAATCACCGAAGCGCGGCTGATGGATGATCAGGGTCGCAAACGACCGCTGCGCGCGCGCGCCGAGAACGGGACGGCTCGGCTGGAAAGCTTTTCCTATGACGAGACCGGCACGCTCTCTCTCGAACTGTCCCTCGACCTTACGCGGGTTGAGCGCGAGGGTGGGCAGTACACGCCCGTGGAAGGTGCCGCGAATGTGCTGCTTTCGGGCAGGTTTGAGGGGAAGTTGCGGTAGGGTGGTCTGCTTGGCGGGGCCCAATTGTACGCAGGTCAGATCGGTGGCGCCGACTGTCGCGCGGAGCGAGGCTCGGACCCAAAGCTGCATTTTATCTGACGGGACATTTTGCGAAAGCCGTGACTCGCGCTACTGTGATCGCGGGGCGTGATCGACCGCGAAACGCGGGAGAGGATGAAAGGCTTCGGCCGGACAGATGACAGGGACTGACATCAAAGGCATGGGTTTCGGCGGGAGTGCCGGGGCATGAAAGACATGGCGACGGATGTCCGGGACCTTGCCGGAAGTGTCGCCGTCTCGCTCGAACAGGTTTTCGACAGGTTCGCGGCCATGCCTGATAAACCCGGCGCACAGGTGCATGTTCTTTTTGCGCGGTTGTACCGATGCACCACTCTTTGCTGGCTCGCCGCGCTCGATGAGGTCGAGGCGCCAGATCTCGCCTACTGGGCCATATTGCGGTTTTATGAAGCCTACCAAACGGGCGTGTTGGCCTGCCGAGACGCCCCGATGGCGGATGTGCCACGCCCGTGGCGGAAGTATCACCGGCTCGCGCGCCGGATCACGATGCGGGCCCCGATGTCGTTACACATAATGCTCGTGTCCCTTGGCGTGCGGGCGCATGTGCGCCATGACTTGGGCCCTGCCATTCACGCGGCCGAGCGCGACCTGGCCGCCAGCGGCGCCCAGATGCCGTTTCGCCCAGCCGGCGCCGTACTGCACGGCGCTCACGCCGACCGCGCCTTCGTTACCGCGATCCATGCGTTCGTCGCGATCCACGGCGATCACCCGAGCAAGTGGCGTCGTTTCTGGCTCGCACAATGCGACAAGGGTCTGTTTGCCCTGAGCCCCGTTTGGCTGGGCACGTTCGAGGGGTGGCGCCGCGCCTCCCGAAATGATGCGCGTCCGGATGCCTATTGAACCAGATCAAGGTCTTGGCGCACTACATCGTTAGAGTGGGACCATGGCGGACGCGATGAACAGTGTTTTTCACACCAAGGGAATCACCAAGGTCTATACGACCGGCGAGGTGGACGTGCATGCGCTTCGGGGCGTGGACGCGGAGCTATATGCGGGAGAGTTCACCGTATTGCTCGGTGCCTCCGGTTCCGGCAAATCCACCCTTCTGAACATTCTCGGCGGCCTCGACCACGCGACCGCGGGGCAGGCGTGGTTTCGCGACAAGGAACTGACCGCGATGAGCGAGCGGGAGCTCACGCGGTACCGGCGCGATCACGTCGGTTTCGTGTTCCAGTTCTACAATCTCGTGCCGAGTCTTACGGCGCGTGAGAACGTGGCGCTCGTGACCGAGATCGCGCGCGACCCCATGAAGCCCGAAGAGGCGCTGGAGCGTGTCGGGCTGACTCACCGGCTGGACCACTTCCCCGCGGAAATGTCGGGCGGCGAGCAACAACGCGTCGCCATCGCCCGCGCCATCGCCAAACGGCCCGAAGTGCTGCTGTGCGACGAGCCGACCGGGGCGCTCGATTCCAAGACGGGCGTTCAGGTGCTCGACGCGCTGGAGCGTATCAATGCCGAGATGGGCACCTCCACCATCGTCATCACCCATAACGCGGGCATTCGTGCGATGGCCCATCGAGTCGTTCACTTTGCCGACGGGGGTATCGCCGAGGTCGTGACCAACGACACCCGGATCGCGCCCGCCGAGATCGTTTGGTGATCATGCGGGCGCTCGACAAGAAGCTGGTTCGCGACATCCGGCGACTTTGGGCGCAGGCGCTCGCCATTGCTGCCGTTCTGTCGGTGGGCGTGATGATCATGGTCATGGCCTTCGGCACGCAGCGCAGTCTGACCGAGACACGCGATACGTTTTACGACCGGGCGCGGTTTGCCGACGTCTGGTCGTCCGCCGCCCGCGCGCCGAAATCGCTGGTGGGAGAGATCGCGGCGATCCCCGGCGTTGCGCGGGTCGAGGCGCGTATCAACCAGTATGCCGTGCTCGATCTGCCGGACATGGCGGACCCGGCCATGGCGCAGATCCTGTCGATCCCGGGCTCCGGCGCGCCAGAGATGAATGCCCTGATCGTCAAGGAAGGGCGACTGCCTGAGTTCGGGCGGCGCGACGAGGTGGTGGTGAACGAAGCCTTCGCGATCGCCCATGATTATGGTCCGGGCGACGGGTTCTCGGTCACGCTCAACGGCCAGAAACGCGATGTTCGCATCACCGGCGTCGTGTTGTCGCCGGAGTTCATTTATACCATCGGCCCCGGCTCGATCATGCCCGACGATGAACGCTTCGGTATCCTGTGGATGGCTGAAGATGTTCTGGCCGCCGCCTTCGGCCTCTCCGGCGCGTTCAACTCGGTCACGCTTTCGGTCACGCGGGGCACTGACCTCGCCCCGGTGCGCGACGAGCTTGAGCGACTGCTAAAGCCCTATGGCGGCACCGGCTCCTACGCCCGCGATCAGCAGGTGTCCAACGCGTTCCTCGATGGCGAGCTGGAGCAGCTCGACGTGATGGCCCGGATCGTGCCGCCGATCTTCCTCGTGGTGAGCGCCTTCCTCGTGAACATGGTGCTGGGGCGGCTGATCCAGCTGGAGCGCGAGCAGATCGGACTGCTCAAGGCGCTGGGCTATTCAACGGGCGAAATCGCGGCGCATTACCTCAAGCTCTCCCTAGGGATCGGCGCGATCGGGGTTCTGATTGGCTGGCTCATGGGGCTGGCCGCGTCTCAGGCGATGGCATCGGTCTATGTGGAATATTTCCACTTCCCCTATCTCGTCTTCGTTCAGCGCCCGAGCGTTTATGTCATCAGCGCGTCGGCGGGCCTCTTCGCGGCGCTCATCGGGGCGATGATGGCGGTGCGCCGGGTGGTTGGTCTGTCGCCCGCCGTGGCCATGTCGCCGCCCGCGCCCACGCGGTTCCGCCGGGGCCTGTTCGACCGGCTGATCCGCGTACTGCGCCCCCAGCAGCCTACAATGATGATCCTGCGCGCCATTGGCCGCTGGCCGCTGCGCGCGGCGCTCACGAGCCTCGGCATTTCCATATCGGGCGCGATCATCGTCGCAGGGTTGTTCATGTTCGACAGTTTCGACGAGCTGCTGGACGTGGCCTTCGTGCAAGCCAACCGGCAGGACGCGATCCTGGAATTCGCGGTCGAACGGCCCGAAGCCGTGCTGGATGCGGTCGCGAACCTGCCCGGCGTCATGAAGGCCGAAGGCAGTCTGTCGATTCCCGTTCGGCTGCACCACGGCCACCTGACTCGCACGATCGGGATCGAGGCCTCGCGACCCGGCAACGACCTCGTGCGCGTTTTCGACGGTGACGACAGGGTGGAAGTGTCTCCCGAGCACGGCATCGTACTGGCGAAACGGCTGGCCGGGCATCTCGACGTGGGTGTGGGCGATATCCTCGAAGTTGAGTTTCTTCAGGAAGGCGACCGGCGTTACCGTGTCCCCGTCACCGGGACGGTGGCGCAGTTCTTTGGCCTCTCGGCATATATGGACCTCGAAACCGCGAGCAGCATCCTTGGCCACGCACCGCGCCTCAGCCTCGCCAACGTGGACATCGACCAGGCTGAGCGCGAGGCGCTCTTCGCCGCGGTGAAGGCGAGCCCGGCGATTTCCGGCATCACCTATATGTCCGAGGTGCGAAAAGGGTTCGACGAGACCATCGCGGAAAGTGCGGGGATCACCATGACGGTCTATACCTTTATGGCTGCTCTCATCGCCATCGGCGTGGTCTACAATTCGGCGCGAATTCAGCTCTCCGAGCGCGCCCGCGAACTTGCCAGTCTGCGCATCCTCGGCTTCACCCGCGGCGAGGTGAGCTACATCCTTCTGGGTGAGCTCTTCATCCTCACGCTGGTGGCGATCCCTATCGGGCTTCTGATGGGCTACGGGATGGCTGCCGGAATGGTGCTGAGCTTTGAATCCGACCTTTACGCGCTGCCGCTCATCGTGACCGAAAAGACCTATTGGCGCGCGGCGGGCGTCGTGGCGGGGGCGACCATCGTCTCCGCGCTCATCGTGCGGCGCCGGATCGACCGCATGGACCTCGTCGCCGTGATGAAAACAAGGGAGTGACCCCATGAAACTGAGAAACATCGTGATCGGCGCGGTGGCCGTGGCCGCCATCGGCGGGGCGGTCTGGGTGTCTATGCAGCCCGAAGTGGTCCCCGTGGACATAGCCGACGTCGCCTCCGGCCCGATGGAGGTCACCGTGAACGCCGACGGCACGACCCGCGTTCGTGACGTCTATGAGGTCGCGGCCCCCGTTTCCGGCACCGTCCAGCGGTCCCCCGTCACCGTGGGTGATAGCGTCGTAGCAGGCGAGACGGTGATTGCACGGATCGAACCGGGCGAGCTTGCCTTCCTCGACGAACGAGCACGCAAGCAGGCCGAGGCGGCGGTGGCACAGGCGCAGGCGGCGCTGGCGCTCTCGCGGACCCAGATCAGGGTGGCCGAGGCCGATTTGAACAACGCGCAGCGTCAGCTTAACCGTGTGTTCGATCTGCATGAGCGCGGCACCGCGCCGGACGCCCAACTCGAACAGGCCGAGACGGCCGTGGACATCGCATCGGCCACCCTCGACAGCGCCCACGCGACCGCCGACATGCGCGAGAGCGAAGTATCTGCGGCCCGCGCAGTTCTTACCCAGCCCGGAGAACGACAGGAGGTTGACGAAGGCGGCTGCTGCGTCGATCTGCGCGCGCCGGTTTCAGGCACGGTGCTGTCGGTTACGTCGCGCTCGGCCCGGCCCGTCACGGCAGGAACGGCTCTGGTTTCCATCGGACCGACCGACGACCTCGAGATCGTGGTGGAGCTTTTGTCGACTGATGCCGTGCGCCTCGCCACCGGCGTCCCCGCGCATATCGAACGTTGGGGCGGCGACGGTGCCCTTGAGGCTCGCGTGCGTGAGATCGAGCCCGCGGCGTTCACCAAGGTCTCGGCATTGGGGATCGAGGAGCAACGCGTACGAGTCGTGCTGGATTTCGCGCAGGACACCGAAGTACCGCCGCTCGGGCATAATTTCCGCGTCTATGCGCGCATTGTCGAATGGTCCGCAGACAATGCGCTTCAGGTGCCGATCTCGGCGCTTTTTCGTGAGGGCGATGACTGGGCGGTTTTCACGGTCGAGGAGGGCGCGGCGCGGCTGACACCGGTTGAGATCGGCAGGCGCAATGCAGATGTCGCCGAACTACGGAGCGGACTTGAGGCGGGCGACACCGTTATCACCCATCCGAGCGACCGGGTCAGTGATGGCACCTTGGTCGAGGCGCGTGCGGCGGGGAACTAGCTCCGCCGCGTCGATGAGCCGGCGGCAGCACGCTCCGGTCGGTCGCGACCACTGGGCAAGGGCGCACGGGCGTGGCAGAAACGCGTCATGAGCCGTATAGATACCGCCCGCGACATCCTCGCCACCCTGATCGCCTATCCGACTGTCTCGTCGGACAGCAATCTCGACCTGATCCACTGGATCGCGGATTACCTCGAGCGCCACTGGGCGCGGGTTGAGGTGCTGACCAACGCGGACGGCACCAAGGCCAACCTTTTTGCCACGATCGGCCCCGAAGGCGACGGGGGCATCGTTTTGTCGGGGCACTCGGACGTCGTCCCGGTGGCCGAGCAAGACTGGACGACGGACCCGTTCGAGATGCGCGAGGCCGACGGGCTGCTTTACGGGCGCGGCTCCTGCGACATGAAGGGGTTCATCGCATGCGCCCTGGCGATGGCGCCGTATTACGCCGGGCGCGAATTGACCCGTCCGATCCATTTCGCCTTCACCCATGATGAGGAGGTCGGCTGCCTCGGGGCCGCCGATCTGATCGAGACTCTCTCGGCGCGGGGTATCCGTCCTGCCATGGCGATCATCGGAGAGCCGACGGAGATGCGGGTGATTGAAGGGCACAAGGGTTGCTGCGAATACACCACGCGCTTCACCGGGTTGGAGGGGCACGGATCGGACCCGGGGCAGGGGGTCAACGCGGCGGAATACGCGGTGCGCTACGTCTCGCGCCTTCTGGAAATCCGCGAGGCACTGAAGGCGCGTGCGCCGGCCGACAGTGCGTTCGAGCCGCCCTGGACCACGCTCAATATCGGCGGTGTCCACGGGGGCGTCGCGCATAACGTGATTTGCGGCAAGGCGGAGGTGGAATGGGAGTTCCGCCCTGTGGTCGCGGAAGACATGGATTTCGTGAAAGACGAAATCGGGACATATGCCCGCGACGTTCTTATCCCCGAGATGCAGTCGATTGAGCCGAAAGCGGGAATCGTCACCGAGGTGATCGGAGAGGTGGCGGGGTTCGAGCCGATGCCGACCAATGCTGCACGCGACCTGGTCCAGGCGCTCACGGGTGCCAACACGGCCGGGGTGGTGCCGTTCGCGACCGAGGCGGGACTCTTCCAGTCGCTTGGATGCGACGTCGTCGTTTGCGGACCGGGCTCCATCGCACAGGCCCATAAACCAGACGAGTTCGTCGCCCTGGATCAGCTCGAAGCCTGCCTGGATATGCTCGACCGGCTGGCTTGAGTCAGACGCCAATTGGCGTGACTGTGGACCCAAAGTGCCCCGGTCGTCGTTCGGATAGACAATGTTTCGAAGTGCCGCATTCCTGATTGTGTTGCTGTGCACGGACCCCGCGCTCGCGCAACAGGTCAGGTCTGCGCCGCGCGCGGAGGTTTGCGGTGCGCCGCAAATTTCGCTCGGGATGCGGGAGGACCTTGCAGTATCCGACACGTTTTCGCAGGTGCCTGAATGGCGTTTCTGCAATGACTGCCGCGACACCTCTGAGCACGACGATGTCTTGCAAGTTGCGGCCGCTGCGTCCGGCGCGACGATCCTTTTCGATACGGGGGACATCCGGCTGTCTTCTATCGGCGAGGCTGCACCCCAGGATTGCCAGTCCTTCGACCTGGGGTCCCGACAAGTGGTTGCAGTGGACGCGTCAGCTTCAACGGAATGGACACTTGAGGAAAGCCGTAGTCGGCTCGCCGCGCAGTATTGCGCATGGGAAGATGCGGATGGGACTTTGTGCCTCTCTTTCGTGTGTCAGCCCGATGAGCAACGATGGGAACTGCTTGCGCGCGGTGTCGTGGACGGTCTGTCTTTCGACAACTTGTTGGAAGTGGAACTCGATCTTCGCGTCGACGGGGAGTTGGCCGGCTATCTGACACTCTCGGCGCGCGCGGGCCTTCCCGATACTTACCTCGCGGTCTATGTTCCCCGGCTCGACGACACGCTGTTGCGTGATCTGCGACGCGGTGAGCGTGGCTCCGCGACCGTGCGGGCCGACAAGCAAGAGCGCCGCCTGGGGATCACGCTGGACGGCTCCTCGCGGGCCCTTGGTGCCGTTCTGGCGAATTGCCCGGACCTGCAACGGCTCGCCACGCCCGAAATCGCCCCGGATCGCTTCGTCCTGCTCAATGGGACATCAAACGAAGGTGCCGTGGCCGCGGCGCGTTCGGCGCTGGATGAACGTCTGGACGCGCTGTTCGGGTTGGAAGGGGCACCTGAGCCGGATGTGCAGCGCGCCGTTGACGTGCGGGTGGACCGCTGGTGGTTCATCGACGCTCTCGTCGGACCGTCGCCGGAACTGAGTGACAGCAACTTCGCGCGGTACCTGCTCGTCCAGCCCCCGGGACGCGACTGGGTGGTTTTCGACCCTGTCGAGCGGCCC
The DNA here is from genome assembly GCF_002384975.1 of Maritimibacter sp. UBA3975. Classification (NCBI taxonomy): domain Bacteria; kingdom Pseudomonadati; phylum Pseudomonadota; class Alphaproteobacteria; order Rhodobacterales; family Roseobacteraceae; genus Maritimibacter; species Maritimibacter sp. UBA3975. The sequence continues at coordinate 357,931 of NZ_DGCP01000017.1, read as the reverse complement.
CCGAGGATTTACATTGACCGGAAGCGTCCCATAGGCGCGTGGCCGAACCTGCTGCTCGCGCAGAACCGTCGTGATCGCACGTATTATGAGAGGTGGTATTGGGACGGGGCCAACTACCTCTATCGCGAAACCATTCCGCAATAGGGCGCCACTCGCCCCGCATTCGATTGGTGCCATAGGCGCCACCCCTTGGAACCAGTGACATCGGGCCGACTCTCACAACAAATTCAACGCGATTCCGGCCTCCGCGTGTATTGTGTTACCAACATTGCCAAAAACCCGTGCGTTTGCGCGAAAGAATGTGTCGTTTTCCCCGGCTTTTGCTTCGTATTTGATCAAACGCTCATTTGTCTGGCAGAAGCCTGTTGAAATCCGTCATTCAATCGTGTTGCTTTGGACAAAAGCAAAAAACAACAAATACCAACAGGGATGTAAGGGGGTCTTTTGGCCAGCCAACCGGAAAACGACGGTTTCGTCGTCTTTGATCGCGTTCAGAAATCCTACGATGGCGAGATCCTCGTCGTGAAGGATCTGAACTTGTCCATCGGCAGAGGTGAATTTCTGACCATGCTCGGCCCGTCAGGGTCCGGCAAGACCACCTGCCTGATGATGCTCGCCGGTTTCGAGACCGCGACGCACGGGGACATCCTGCTCGGCGGTCAGCCGATCAACAACATTCCACCGCATAAACGCGGGATCGGCATGGTCTTCCAGAACTATGCGCTGTTCCCGCACATGACAGTGGGCGAGAACCTCTCGTTCCCTCTGGAAGTGCGCAAGATTTCCAAGTCGGACCGCGAAGAGAAGGTCAAACGCGCGTTGGACATGGTCCAGATGGGCGATTTCCTGAACCGCCGACCGGCTCAGCTTTCGGGCGGTCAGCAACAGCGGATCGCGCTCGCCCGCGCCCTGGTGTTTGAACCCGAGCTCGTGCTTATGGACGAACCGCTCGGCGCGCTCGACAAGCAGCTGCGCGAGCACATGCAGTTCGAGATCACGCGCTTGGCGCACAACCTCGGCATCACCACGGTCTACGTTACGCACGACCAGACCGAGGCTCTGACAATGTCGGACCGCGTCGCTGTGTTCGACGATGGCCGTATCCAGCAGCTCGATCCGCCGGATATCCTGTACGAAGAGCCGAAGAACAGCTTCGTTGCCCAGTTCATCGGCGAGAACAACACGCTCGAAGGTGTGATCAAAGAGATCAGGGGCAAGACCTGCATGGTCCGCCTCGACGACGGCGAAGAGATTATCGCGACGCCGATCAACGTGGGAGAAGTCGGCCAGCGCACCAAGGTCTCGATCCGCCCAGAGCGGGTCGAATACAACAAGGAGCGCATGCACGACGATGCGCATACCATCAAGGCCGAGGTGCTCGAGTTCATCTACATGGGCGACATTTTCCGCACGCGGCTGAAGGTCGCCGGAAACGAGGACTTCGTCATCAAGACGCGGAATGCACCGGACCAGGTAAAGCTGAAGCCCGGCACGCAGATCGAAATCGGGTGGTTGCCCGAGGACTGCCGCGCACTCGATGCCTGAACAGAACACCCTCGCGCCGGTAGGGCGCGAGTGGGATGGGGGGCGAGCACGCCCGGCTCTGCCTCTCCGCAAACCCGAAATGGGCGAACGACTGGGAGAAAGTTAATGAAACTCAAGACCCTACTCATGGGCTCCGCACTGGCCGGCGTTGGAACGCTCGCCATGGCCGAGAGCCACGCTGACATGGCGATGGACATGACACTCGTGTCCTGGGGCGGTGCCTATCAGGCCAGCCAGCAGAACGCGTATGTCGAGCCGTATCTCGAGATGAATCCCGACGTTTCCATCACCTGGGACGAAAGCTCGGCCGAAGCCGTGGCGAAGCTGCGCGCGATGAACGAAGCGGGCAACGTCACCTGGGATCTCGTCGACGTCGTGGCCTCGGACGCCATCCGTCTGTGCGACGAAGGCCTCGCGATGGAAATCGACACCGAGGAACTGCTGGCCGAAGCGCCGGACGGCACCTCGGCAGAGGATGACTTCGGCGACCTTCTGGTCTCCGATTGCTTCATCCCGCAGATCGTCTACTCCACCACCGCTGCTTACCGCCCGGACCTGTTCCCGGAAGGCGCGCCGGCACCGGAGTCCATCTGCGCGATGTTCGACACCGAGACCTATCCGGGCAAGCGCGCGCTGGAACAGCGCCCGATCAACAACCTGGAGTGGGCGCTGCTCTGTGACGGCGTTGCCAAGGAGGACATTTACGACGTGCTCGAGACCGAAGAAGGCCAGGATCAGGCGTTCGCAAAGCTCGACACGATCAAGGACGATGTCATCTGGTGGTCGGCCGCTGCCGAGCCGCCGCAGCTTCTCGCCGACGGCGAGATCGTGATGGGCTCGTCCTATAACGGTCGCTGGTTCTCGGCGATCGAAGAGCAGGATCAGCCGTTCGAGATGCTCTGGGACGCTCAGGTGTTCGACCTCGACGGCTGGATCATTCCGGCCGACCTGCCGGAAGACCGCCTGGCCCGTGTGAAGGACTTCCTGTTCTTCGCGACGGATACTCAGCGTCTGGCCGATCAGGCCGCCTACATTTCCTACGGTCCGGCGCGTCAGTCGTCCGCTCCGCTCGTGGGCGACCACGCCGAGTTGGGGATCGCGATGGGTCCGCACATGCCGACCGCTCCGGAGAACAGCCAGAACGTGTTCGTCTACAACTACGAATGGTGGGCTGATTACCGCGACGACCTGGACGCCAAGTTCCAGGCATGGCTCGCGCAGTAATCTGACCTGACATCTCTCGGGAGGGGCCTTCGGGCCCTTCCCAACCCAAGCACCGAGGACGACGATCATGAGCGACGCGACCGAGACTTCCGGCCCGATGCTGGCCGCCGACGGGCGGCCCCTGAAGGCAAGCCTCAACCGGGCGCTGCGCCGGCAGAAACTGCGGGCCCTGATGCTCATCGCGCCGCTTTTGATCTTTATCCTCGTCGCCTTTATCGCGCCGATTGCGGACATGCTGTTCCGCTCGGTCGAAAACCGCATCGTCGAAGAAACCCTCCCGCGCACCGTCGCCGCGATGGACGACTGGGACGCCGACGCGGAACCGACGCCGGGTGAAGAGGTGTATTTCGCCCTTTTCCGCGACCTGTTCGTCGCGTCCGAGAAGAAGATCCACACCCGCCTCGGCTCACGCCTGAACTACGAAACCACCGGTATTTCTTCGCTCTTTCGCCAGACCGGTCGGGATGTCGAGGATATCGCCGAAATCTACGAGGATCAGTTTGACGACCTGAACGAGAACTGGACCGAAGAGGTTTTCTGGGCCGAACTCATGGGCGACCCCGACTGGTTCGCTGAAGCGAGCACGACAGAGGACGGCACCGGTCCGGACTTCGTGATGAAGGAGGGCATGGAAGACCGCCTTCCCATGACCGCGGAAGCCTATCGCACCTTCGCCGAATTCACGCAGGTCGAGGACGAGGACAACCCGGTGGGCGAGAACGTCTGGCCGCTCGTTCACGCGATGCTCTACCACGACCTCACGGGGAACGCGGCCGTCGACGGATATACTGGCTTCGGCTCCGAGGAATTACAGGCGGCGAAAGAGGCCGCCGCCGACTTTGAAGGCGTCGACTACAAGCAGACCTTCCTCGATATCGACGAGGATTGGGGCGACCCCACGATCCTCGGCACCATCAAGGTCTATTCGCCGACCTATACGCCGGGCTACTTCCTGACCGCCGTCGACCTGCAGCTTAACCCGGAAGGGGTGGAGGCGCAGGACGAGGATCAGGCGATCTATATCAAGCTGTTCTGGCGAACGGTCTGGATGTCGCTGACGATCACCTTCGCCACAATCGTGTTGGGCTATCCCGTGGCCTATCTTCTGTCGAGCCTTCCGATGCGGGTGTCGTCGCTCCTGATGATCCTTGTGCTCCTGCCCTTCTGGACCTCGCTTCTCGTGCGAACCTCGGCGTGGAAGGTGCTCCTTCAGCAACAGGGGGTGATCAACGACCTGTTGGTCTGGTCGGGCCTCATCAACGAGGCGGGCAGGCTGGTAATGATCAACAACCAGTTGGGCACGATTATCGCGATGACGCATATCCTGCTGCCATTCATGATCCTGCCGCTCTATTCGGTCATGGCGACGATTCCCCCAAGTTTCGTGCGCGCAGCCAAGAGCCTTGGCGCGACGAACTGGGTGGCCTTCTGGAGAGTGTATTTCCCGCAATCGGTGCCGGGCATCGGCGCGGGGTCGATCCTCGTGTTCATTCTCGCAATCGGTTACTACATCACGCCCGCCCTCGTGGGGGGCACAAGCGGGATCTTCATCTCGAACCGCATCGCCTATCACATCTCGTCGAGCCTGAACTGGGGTCTCGCGGCAGCATTGGGCACGATACTGCTCGCCGCCGTGCTCATCCTCTACTGGGCCTATGACCGGATCGTGGGCATCGACAACGTGAAGCTGGGGTAAGCCATGACGGACGCAAGCGCAGACAACGAGCTTATCGTGGACACCGGCAGGCCGCCGATGTGGGGCTTCACAGTTCCCATGATTGCCTTGTTGGGTGGGTTCTTCGGCTTCCTTACGGGGAATACGAGCGACTATGGCCTGATCGGCTTTCTGATCGGTCTCGTCTATGGCGGTGCGGTGGGGTTCATTCTCAACAGCCTTGTTCCGAACCGCACGGCGGGTCGCTGGGCTCTCATCGTGATCACCGCCGTGGTTGGCTTTCTGCTGGCGCGCTGGGGCGGACTGGTCGCCGGGGCCATCGTCGGTGCCGTCGTCAGCTGGGCGGCCTACTGGATCGGGCGCGGACACTACCGCGACGGCGTGCCGATCTATGCCACCGGAGGTCAGACCCTCTGGCACAACACCTATCTCTTTATCTGCGGGGTCATCTTCTTCTTCCTGATCGCACCAATCCTCACGATCATTCCGCTGTCATTCAACGCCGAGAACTTCTTCACCTTCACGCCGGAGATGCTGTCGCTCGACCCGGAAGGCTACTCGCTCAAGCACTATCGCGACTTCTTCAACACCGACGACTGGCAGAGCGCGATGTGGAATTCTCTCAAGATCGCGCCGATGGCGACGGTACTCGCCGTGGGGTTCGGGACCCTGGCGGCGATCGGCCTCAGCCAGCCACATGTGCCGTTCCGGCAGACGATCATGGCGATCCTGATCAGCCCGATGATCGTGCCGCTCATCATCTCGGCTGCGGGCATGTATTTCTTCTATTCCCGCGTGGGGCTTCAGGGCACCTATCTAGGTGTCGTGCTGGCCCATGCCGCTCTGGGCATCCCCTTCGTCATTATCACCGTGACCGCGACGCTGGTGGGCTTTGACCGATCGCTCACACGGGCATCGGCCAACCTGGGCGCGGACCCGGTCACGACATTTCTGCGCATTCAGATGCCGCTCATCCTGCCGGGTGTGATCTCGGGCGGCCTCTTCGCCTTCATCACCTCGTTCGACGAGGTGGTCGTGGTGCTCTTCGTCGGCTCGGCGCAGCAGAAGACGCTGCCGTGGCAGATGTTCATCGGCCTGCGCGAACAGATCAGCCCGACCATCCTGGCGGTGGCCACGATCCTTGTGGCGATCTCGATCGCGCTGCTTACCACGGTGGAGCTTCTGCGCCGCCGGTCCGAGCGTCTTCGCGGCCTCGCGCCGAGTTGATCGCAAAGCTTTCTTAACCTTTTTGCCTCATGCCCTTCGGCATGGGGCAGGGCCTCTTGAAGCCCCCCGGAACCATGACTAGGCTCTTGGGGACGGGCCGTCCGGCCCGATTGACAGTCAGAGGCAGGCGCAATGAAAGATCCCATCGATACCTATATGAATACCCTCGTTCCGATGGTCGTCGAGCAGACGAGCCGGGGCGAACGGGCCTATGACATCTTCTCGCGGCTGCTCAAGGAACGGATCATCTTCCTGAACGGCCCGGTGCACGACGGCATGTCTTCGCTGATCTGCGCGCAGCTATTGTTCCTAGAGGCGGAGAACCCGTCCAAGGAAATCGCCATGTACATCAACAGCCCCGGCGGCGTTGTGACAAGCGGGCTGTCGATCTACGACACGATGCAATACATCCGGCCGAAGGTTTCGACCCTCGTGATCGGGCAGGCGGCCTCGATGGGGTCGCTGCTGCTCACCGCCGGTGCAAAGGGGATGCGCTTCTCGCTGCCCAACTCGCGCATCATGGTCCACCAGCCTTCCGGTGGCTATCAGGGGCAGGCGACGGACATCATGATCCATGCGCAGGAAACCCAGAAGCTCAAGGACCGGCTTAACCAGATCTACGTCCACCACACGGGCCAGAAACTCAAAGCCGTGCAGGATGCGCTGGAGCGTGACAACTTCATGGACCCGGGGCAGGCCAAGGACTGGGGCCTGATCGACGACATCCTCGAGTCGCGCGGCGAAGCGGAAGAATAAGAGAAATTCGCCCCCGCAAGCGTGACCAGAATCGCATTGCGGGGGCCGAGTGCCTGCCCTAAGCTTGGGCAGATTACGGACGGTTCGGGCTCCCGACGGAGCAGACAGGAGCGGGGCAGGTGCCCCCGAAAGGCGATATGGCGAACAATTCCTCCGGCAGCGACAGCAAGAACACCCTCTACTGCTCCTTCTGTGGAAAGAGCCAGCACGAGGTCCGCAAGCTGATCGCAGGTCCGACGGTCTTCATCTGTGATGAGTGCGTCGAACTGTGCATGGATATCATCCGTGAGGAAACCAAGGGCTCCGGCCTCAAATCCACCGATGGTGTGCCGACGCCGCAGGAAATCTGCGACGTGTTGGACGATTACGTCATCGGTCAGGCCCACGCGAAGCGCGTTCTCTCGGTTGCTGTTCACAATCACTACAAACGCCTCAATCACGCTGCCAAACATGGCGACGAGATCGAGTTGGCCAAATCGAACATCATGCTGATCGGCCCAACGGGTTGCGGCAAGACGCTCCTTGCCCAGACGCTCGCGCGGATTCTGGATGTCCCATTCACTATGGCGGACGCCACGACCCTCACGGAAGCGGGCTATGTGGGCGAAGACGTCGAAAACATCATCCTGAAGCTTCTTCAGGCGTCGGAATACAATGTCGAACGTGCGCAGCGCGGCATCGTTTACATCGACGAGGTCGACAAGATCACGCGCAAGTCCGACAACCCCTCCATAACCCGTGATGTGTCGGGCGAGGGCGTGCAGCAGGCGCTTCTGAAGATCATGGAAGGCACCGTGGCCTCGGTGCCCCCGCAGGGCGGTCGCAAACATCCGCAGCAGGAGTTCCTGCAGGTGGACACGACCAATATCCTGTTCATCTGCGGCGGGGCCTTCGCCGGTCTGGACCGGATCATCGCGCAGCGTGGTAAAGGGTCTGCGATTGGCTTTGGCGCTGACGTAAAAGATGAAGAGGCGCGCAAGGTCGGCGAAGTGTTCCAGGAACTGGAGCCGGAAGACCTTCTGAAATTCGGCCTGATTCCTGAATTCGTCGGGCGTCTGCCTGTCATAGCGACACTCGAAGATCTCGACGAGGACGCGCTGGTCACGATCCTGACGCAGCCAAAGAATGCACTGGTGAAACAGTACCAGCGTCTCTTCGAAATCGAGGACGCGAAGCTGACCTTCACCGAAGATGCGCTTCTGGCCATCTCGAAAAAGGCGATTGCGCGCAAGACGGGCGCTCGCGGCCTTCGGTCGATCATGGAGGACATCCTGCTCGACACGATGTTCGACCTTCCGGCGCTGGAAGGCGTGGACGAGGTCGTGGTGAACGAAGAGGCGGCGAATACCGACGCCAAACCGCTGATCATCTACGCGGAAGATCGCAAGGAAGGCGCCAGCGCCGGCTGAGCCGGACCGGGGCGTGGCACCATGGCCAAGAGCCCCGATATCCAACCCTATTCGCCGGACGACCGTGACGCGGTCTGTGACCTCGCGGTTGCAGCCTGGGCTCCGGTGTTTGAACTGACGCGTCAGGACGTGCCGGGTTTCGTCTACGATGCCTTCTACCCGGAAGGGTGGGAGCCACGTCAGGTTTCCGACGTTGGCGCCCTTCTCGACGAAGCACCCGAGGCGTTCTGGGTGGTCCGCGCGGGCGATGCGCTCGCAGCGTTTGCAGGCATCAAGTTGCACCCCGAAGACCGGATGGGCGAGATTCTCATTATCGCAGTCGCGCCCGACCACCAACGGAAAGGCATTGGTGCGGCCTTGATGGCCCATTGTGAAGCTGAAATCCGCGCTGCGGGAGCAGACATTGTGATGGTTGAAACTGTCGGCGACCGTGGCCACGCACCCGCCCGCCGTACTTATGAAAAAGCGGGTTACAAGCAATGGCCAGTGGCGCGCTATTTCAAGGATCTGACATGATGCGCCGGTGGGGCCCGGGCGAGCGCACATGACCCGCCAACGTATCAGTTCCGGTTCGCCGTTCGAGGCGCAGATCGGCTACTCCCGCGCTGTGGCGGTGGATGGCTGGGTCTTCGTATCCGGCACGACCGGCTACGACTATGCGACAATGGAGATGCCCGAGGCCATCGCCGAACAAGCTGCCAATGCGCTTGCCACGATAAGCCGCGCATTGGCGGAGGCAGGTGGGAACCTGGATGACGTGGTGCAGGTGAAATACATTCTGCCGGACGGAAACGATTTCGAAGCCTGCTGGCCCGTCCTGTCTCAGGCGTTCGCTACTGCCCGTCCGGCTGCCACGATGATCGAGGCGCGGCTCATGAAGCCCGAGATGAAGATCGAGATCGAAGCGGTCGCGCGCCTCAGTCCGTGAGAGAGGCGAGGATCACGCGCCCCGTTTCGATCATCTCTTCCGTGGCGCGATCCCACAGGACCATCGCTTTCTGATATAACTCTGGCGGCTCACGGTCGCTGCGCGCAAAGGCGTCCAGCCCACTGCTCGACTGCATGACATGGTCGGTTGTGGCGCGGGACGAAATGGTTACGCTTTTCGCGCCCGTCTCGCGCTCTGTTTCGTAGGCGTCCATGCCGTGTCCCTGCAGTTGCAGGGCGCCAATCAATACGGCGCCGGCGGCGATCGCACCGAGGTTGTGGAATTCGAACATTGCTGCTCTCCTCAATGGTTACTTTCAAATATTGGTTATGTATGCGGGACAATCTGGCCGATTTGATGGCTTTGTCACGACAACTGAACGAAACTGTCCAGACGGATCTCCGCCCATCTGCGCCAATCGGGCTGGACCTCGCCGGGGCTTTGGGCCATACGGGACAGGTCTAATCCGGAGGCATCCAATGCGGTTCATCCTGTCTCTTCTGACCTGGTGGCATGAAGAAACCCTCGGCACCCGTCTCTACACTTGGCGCAAAGGCGTGAAGGTGGGCGAGGATGCGCAGGGCAACATTTTCTACCGCACCAAGGACGACAGCAAACGCTGGGTCTGCTACGCGGGCGAGCCGGAGGCCAGTCGCATTTCGGCCGACTGGCACGGGTGGCTGCATCGCACGTTCGACGAAAATCCGGAAAATTCGCCCCTGGCGCACAAGGACTGGGAAAAGCCGCATGTGGACAACATGACCGGCACCGCCATGGCCTATGTGCCCGCAGGCTCGATCCGAAATGAACGGCCCGTCGAGCGCTCGGACTACGAGGCCTGGCAGCCCGAATAAGCTGCCTCTGGGGGTCCGCATGATCAGCCGAAGCGAGATTGCCGAAACCGTCGCCGGCGGCGTTGTGCTGGCCGTCGCGGTCGGATTCCTTCTCTATGCGGGTGGTGTGATCGGCTGGTTCGGCGGGAACAATGCGACCGAGGACTACCGGGTGAGTCTCGTGTCCGCGCGCGGCGTTCAGGTCGGATCGGACGTCCGCGTCGCGGGCGTCAAAGTGGGCCGGGTGAGCTGGCTTGCATTGAACCCAGAGACATTCTCGGCGGAGACCGAGCTGACCGTCGACCCTGCCTTCACCTTTCCGGAGGACAGCCTTGCGGTAGTAGCATCCGAGGGCCTTCTGGGCGGCAGTTTCGTGGAAATCATTCCGGGGCAGTCAGCGTTCCCGCTCGAGGCCGGGGGGCGGTTTCGCACCGCCGCACCTGAACAGGGCCTCATGGACTTCATCATCGAACAGTTGAACGGGAGGCGGTAATGCGCCCGACCATCGTTATTCTCGCCGCAGCACTCGCCGCCGCGGCCCCTGCGCGTGCCCAGGACGACGGGCAGTTCGAACCGCTCGACGTCATCGAGGGCGAAGAGCCGCTCGACACGCCCGAGGACCAGGTGTTCGAGGAGGACGTGCCGTTCGACGAATTCGGCAACCCTATCGACCCGAACGCGCCCCTGCGCGAGGGCGAGGGAGAAACCGTGACGACCGTGCAGGAAGGCCCGGAGGTGACGTCGGGTACCGGAGCGGTGCTGCGGGGGCTGGACAAGCTCGCAGGGTCCTCAATCGACCTGGACCTGTCAGAGGGCGAGACCGGAGAGCTGGGATGGCTTCAGGTCACGTTGGCCGAATGCCGCTACCCGACCGACAACCCGCAGGGCGATGCCTTCGCGCACCTCGTGATCCGGGATGGAAACGAAGAGCAGGCGTTGTTCGACGGCTGGATGGTGGCGTCTTCGCCGGCGCTCTCGGCGCTCGATCATTCGCGGTTCGACGTCTGGGTAATGCGCTGCACAACCGAGTGAGGATCGGGCAGGGGGCGTGAGGTGATGTCCGCCTCGCCGTCCGCAAGTGCTTCGCGGAGCAACAAATGGTACTGGGCGCGCGGAATCTCTACGCCGCCGAGCGTTGCGAGGTGGCTCGTGATGAACTGCGTGTCGAAAAGCGTAAAGCCGGTTTGGGCGAGATGCACCACAAGTGTCGCCAGCGCGACTTTTGACGCGTCCCGGCGGCGCGAGAACATGCTTTCACCAAAAAAAGCGCGGCCGAGCGTGACGCCATAGACGCCACCGACGAGCGCTTCGCCCTCCCACACCTCGAGCGAATGGGCACGACCGCGCCGGTGCAGCTTTCGATACCCGTCAAAGATCTGATCGTTGATCCATGTGGTGGAGCGGTCCGCGCAGCCCTCGACCACGCCCTCGAAATCTTCGTTCAGTCCGGCGCGGAAACCGCCCCGTCGGATCGTGCGGGCGAGCGAGCGGGATAGGTGAAAGCCGTCGAGCGGGAGGATGCCACGGAACTTGGGGTCGACCCAGAAAACGCCCGTGTCAGTCGCGTCCTCGGCCATTGGAAAAATGCCCGAGGCATATGCGTGGAGCAGGATTTCCGGGGTCAGCCTGTCGCGCGGGCCGGACATGCCATCAGCCCAAGTTCTTCGCCAGCCAGTGCTCCAGCCAGTGGATATCGTAATTTCCGGTCAGGATGTCTTCTTCCCCCAGCAGGGCGTGGAAGAGCGGAATGGTCGTATCGACGCCGTCCACCACGAGCTCGCCAAGCGCACGGGCAAGGCGGGCGAGCGCCTCGGGCCGGTCGCGACCGTGAACGATGAGCTTGCCGATCAGGCTGTCGTAGTAGGGCGGGATCGAATAGCCATCGTAAAGTGCCGAATCCATCCGCACGCCGAGGCCGCCGGGCGCATGATACTGGGTGATCCGGCCGGGACTGGGCGAGAAGTTCGGAAGTTTCTCGGCGTTGATCCGGATCTCGATCGCATGACCGTTGATCTGCAGGTCGTCCTGCGTGAACGACAGTCCCAGACCTTCGGCCACGCGGATCTGTTCGCGCACGAGGTCGACTCCGAAGATACCCTCGGTCACAGGGTGTTCGACCTGGAGCCGCGTATTCATTTCGATAAAGAAGAACTCTCCGTTCTCGTAGAGAAACTCGATCGTGCCGGCGCCGGAATAGCCCATCTCCGCGATGGCCTTGGCGCAGATGCCGCCGATGCGGTTACGCTCCTCCTCGCTGATGGCGGGGCCGGGCGCTTCCTCGAAAACTTTTTGGTGGCGCCGCTGGAGCGAGCAGTCGCGCTCACCCAAATGGACGCCGCCGCCTTTGCCGTCGCCGAAGACCTGCACCTCGATATGGCGCGGCTTCTGGAGGTATTTCTCGATATAGACTTCGTCGTTGCCGAAGGCGGCCTTGGATTCCGTGCGCGCCGTGCGGAAAGCGGTTTCGAGCTTCGCCTCGCTCTCGGCCACCTTCATACCGCGCCCTCCGCCACCCGCGGTCGCCTTGACGATGACCGGGTAGCCCATTTCGCCCGCGACCTTCTTGGCCGTTTCGATGTCGGGAACGCCGCCCTTGGAGCCCGGGACGACCGGGATCCCCAGCTTCTCGGCGGTTTCCTTTGCGGTGATCTTATCGCCCATCATCCGGATATGCGCAGCCGACGGGCCGATGAAGGTCAGGTCATGGTCCTCGACGATCTGTACGAAATTGGCGTTCTCGGAGAGGAAGCCGTAGCCGGGGTGGATCGCCTGCGCCCCTGTCACTTCGCAGGCCGCGATGATGCCCGGGATCGAGAGGTAGGATTGCGGACTCGGCGGCGGACCGATGCAGACACTTTCGTCGGCCATGCGGACGTGCATCGCGTCGGCGTCGGCAGTCGAATGGACGGCGACCGAGGCAATCCCCATCTCGCGGGCGGCGCGGATGACGCGAAGGGCGATCTCGCCCCTGTTGGCGATCAGGATCTTGTCGAACATGCCGGGTGCTGCCTTACTCGATGATCATGAGCGGCGCGCCGAATTCGACCGGCGAGCCATCTTCGACGAGGATGCGTTTCACGGTGCCCGCACGCGGCGCGGGAATTTGATTCATGGTCTTCATCGCCTCGACGATGAGGAGCGTGTCACCCTCGGCAACCTTGTCGCCGGGCTTCACGAAGGCGGGAGTGCCCGGTTCAGCCTGAAGATAGATCGTGCCGACCATGGGCGAGGTGACGGCGCCGGGATGGCTGGCGGGGTCCTCCTCGCCAGACGGTGCGGCGGCGGGCGCCGCCGGGGCCGCAGGCGCGGCGGGAGCAGCAGGCGCGGGCGCTGCGGGGGCCGCGAAGGTCTGCACGGTGCCACCGCGCGAAACGCGCACATTGAGCCGGTCTGCCTCGCCGTACTCCCGCTTGACCTCGAGTTCCGTGAGATCGTTTTCGCGCAGAAGCTCGGCAAGTGCCTGAATGAAGGCGACGTCGCTGTCGTGGGATTTCTTGGTCATACCGTCCTCGAGCCTGAACCCCCGTCTCACGCGGGGTCGTTACATTTCCCCGCTTATAGGACGGCAGAACCGTGGAGGAAAGGCATTGCGAACAGATTGGGCCACCCGTCTACAGTGGTGGGCGGGTCTGCGTCAGTCTGATTCGGCTGCTTCTGGACCATTTGTTTCTGTGCCGCTCGGCGTACGGGGTTCGGTCACATCGCCCGATGATGCCAAGGCGTTTTCCGGTATGCTCGGTTGGCCCTGAACGCCTGCCGCATCACGCTCGGCGGTGCGCTCGGCCTCCATGCGCGCGAGCTTCTGTTTCAGGTCACCTTCCACCTCCAGCAAGCTCACTTCGAAGGAGGGCGGTGGGCCGGCAGGTCGTTGTCCCTGAGCGACGGCACGCCTCAACGCAAGAATGTCGCGCGAAGCGGCCGCCTTAGCCTCCTGCTCCGGTCGTTCGTGCGCGTCGGTGCCCGCGTCTGTCGTGGCGCTCTGGGCCTGCACCTTGCGCACATCGACGGGGCGCGTCTCTTGGTATGGCACGGCATAGGCGGCCTTGGTGCCCAAGGGGGATGGTCCGGAAATCTCCATTTCCTTGCTCCGACTACGGTGCCCCCACCGTATGCGTCCTTCGATTTTCGGTAGCGAACGCGTGCTTGTCCACAGAATCCGGGCCTAGTGGTTAACAAGACCTTGCCGCGCGGGCGCGAGGGCGCTGGTGTAGAGATGAGTGAGGAACGCGCGCGCGTCGTCGAAATGCTCGCTCCCCTGAACTCCCAGAACCCCGCGCACCTGGATGTCGAAATCCGCGTAGTGTTGTGTCGTCGACCAGATCGAAAAGATCAGGTGATAGGGGTCGACCGGCGCGATCTTGCCCGCCTGGGCCCAAGCCGCGATCACGCCTGCCTTTTCGTCCACAAGCGGACGCAAATCGCTTGTGATCAACTCCATGATACGCGGCGCGCCCTGAACGATCTCATTGGCGAACAGCCGGCTTTCGCGGGGCATTTCACGCGACATGTCCAGCTTGCGAAGGACGTACGCCACGATCTCTTCCACCGGGTCGCCCGTCGCATCCAGAGCGCGAAGCGGCTCGAGCCAGTCGGTCATCAGGTGGGCGAGCAACTCGACATGGATCGCCTCCTTCGAGGGGAAGTAATAAAGGAGGTTGGGCTTGGAGAGCCCCGCCGCCTGCGCGATCTGGTCCAGCGTCGCACCCCGGAAGCCGTGCTGTGAGAACACGTCCAGCGCCGCCTCGCGGATGGTTTCGCGATTGCGCCTCTGGATGCGCGTGGCGGGTTTCGCCGTGGTCATGTGATCGTCCCCCGGTGCGTGAGCGGAGGGCCAGAGTGCATGGATTTGACCGGACGATCAATAACTACGCAACTCTACGGACTGGCGCGTGGCGCATGTGCCGCATAGGCTCTGCCACTGGGAGGATCGGGACATGAACCTGGCACTTTGGCTGGAACGGGTCGCGGCGGTCGCGGGAGAGCGTCCGGCGCTGTTTCGCGGCGAGACCTGCGTGGCCGATTATGCCGCGTTCCAACGTGCCGCAGCGGGCGTGGCCGAGGGGTTGAGCGCGCGGGGCATCGCGCCGGGCGACCGGGTGGCGCTCTTCATGAAGAACGTGCCGGACTACCTTATCGCGCTCTACGGGATATGGATCGCGGGTGCGGCGGCCGTACCGATCAATGCCAAGCTGCATCCTCGCGAGGCGCAGGTGATCCTCCAGGACACGCAGGCCAGGGCGGTTTTCGCGACGGACGGGTTGGCGGAAGGCCTCGCCGATATCGTCGACACGCCGATCTTCGGGATGGATACATTGTTCGAGATGGCCGCAGGCGAGCCGCGAGAGATCGCGCCACGGGCCGCCGATGACCTCGCCTGGTTGTTCTTCACCTCCGGGACCACCGGCCGGCCCAAGGGTGTCATCATCACTCACGGTATGCTGTCTACGATGTCGCTCTCCTATCTCGCCGACGTCGACGAGGTCTCACCCGAGGACGGGGCTTACTACATGGCGCCGATGAGCCATGGCGCCGGGCTTTACGCGTTGGTTCACGTTCTGAAGGGCGCGCGCCACATCTGCCCCCCGTCTGGCGGATTCGACACGGGTGAACTTCTCGCCGCGGCGAGGGCTCAGGGACCGCTCCATATGTTCATGGCGCCGACGATGGTTCGACGGATCACGGATGCGGCCAAGGCGGCAGGAGATCGTGCGCAAGGGATCAAGACCGTCGTTTATGGGGGCGGGCCGATGTACGTCTCGGACATCGAAGAAGCGGTCGATTGGTTCGGGCCGAAGTTTGTCCAGATCTACGGGCAGGGGGAATGCCCCATGTCGATCAGCGCGCTCTCGCGCGCCGAAGTTGCGGATCGGGTCCACCCCGACTGGCATGACCGGCTGGCCAGCGTGGGCCGAGCGCAATCAGTGGTCGAGGTGGCAATCGGAGATGCGGAGGGAAACCCGGTTGCACCTGGCGACGTAGGCGAGATTATGGTCCGGGGCCATACGGTGATGCCGGGGTACTGGCAGAACCCCGAGGCCACCGCCAAGACGATCCAAAACGGTTGGCTGATGACCGGAGACATGGGCTTTCTCGACACGCACGGATATCTCACGCTCAGGGACCGCTCCAAAGATGTCATCATCTCCGGCGGCACGAACGTCTATCCGCGCGAAGTGGAGGAGGCGCTCCTAACCCATCCGGAGGTGCGGGAGGTGTCGGTCGTCGGGCGGCCTTCTGCGGAATGGGGTGAGGATATCGTGGCCTTCGTCGTTGCGGACGGTGTGGACGAGGCGGCCCTGGATGCGCATGTTCTTGCACAAATCGCACGTTTCAAGCGGCCCAAGGCCTATTTTTTCACCGATGAATTGCCGAAAAACAACTATGGCAAAGTACTGAAAACCGAGCTGCGGGAGCGGCTCAAGGAGATGGACGCATGACCTCACTTAACGGAAAAACCGCCCTCATCACTGGCTCGGCCTCGGGCATTGGGCTGGGCATCGCGCTTGAACTCGCGCGTGCCGGGGCGCGTATCGCGCTCCATTCGCTGCCGGGCGACGCGGGCGCGGATGACGCGGTCAAGGCGGTGCTGGACGCGGGTGCGCCGGAGGCGAAGTTCTTCGGCGCCGACGTTTCCAAGGCGCAGAACGTGCGCGACCTCATGGCGGAGGTCGAGGGCTGGGGGCCGGTCGACATTCTCGTGAACAACGCAGGCATTCAGCACACCGCCCCGATCGAGGACATGCCGGACGAAAAATGGGACGCGATCATCGCGATCATGCTGTCGGCCTGCTTCCACACGATGAAGGCGGCATTGCCGAAGATGGCCGAGCGCGGCTATGGGCGCGTGGTCAACATCGCTTCGGTCCACGGGCTCGTCGCGTCCAAGGAGAAATCCCCCTATGTCGCGGCCAAGCACGGGCTCGTCGGCATGTCCAAGGTCGTGGCCCTCGAATATGCCTCCAAGGGCGATCCGGCCAAGGGCGGGGTGACCGTCAACTGCATCGGACCGGGTTTCACCGAGACGGCGCTGATCGAAAGCCAGATTCAGGCCAAGGCAACGGAGCACGGCGGCGACCGGGACGCGGGGATTGCTGATCTGCTGTCCGAGAAGCAGCCGTCGCTGCGCATGACGCAGACATCGGACCTTGGCGCATTGGCCCTGTTTCTGTGTTCCGATGCCGCGCACAACATCACGGGCGTTACGGTTCCCGTCGACGGCGGCTGGACCGCCCAATAGGATTGAACCGAAACCCGCGTCGCGTGCACTCTCCCCTGTAACGGGAGAAATGTGACGATGGACCCTCGGATCCGAGCGCTGGAGGCGTATCTTGTCGCCTCGGCGCGGGCCGGGGATCGGCGGGACTTGTCACGGCTCGTGGCGCTGCGGGGCGACCGGCTGATGGCCCACGCGGTCCGGCTCCTGGGCGACCGGGAGGCGGCGCGGGATGTGGTGCAGGAGGCTTGGGTCGAGATCATGCGCGGGCTCAAGAGCCTGCGCGACGATCACGCCTTTCTGCCTTGGGCGCTGAGGATCGTGACCCGCCGTGTCGCGCGCGAAATCGCGCGGCGCCAGCGGGGGCGGGCGGTCGCGGCCGCCTGGGCCGAAGAGGCCGAGACTTCGGTCGATGAGGCCGGGCCGCAGGCATCGGACGCTGTCCGGGTGCGGGCGGCGATTGCCACGCTGCCACGCGATCAGGCCGCCACCATCGCTCTTTTCTACCTCGAAGACCTCACGGTGGGGGAGGTCGCGACCGCGCTCGACGTGCCGGTCGGGACCGTGAAAACCCGCCTCATGCATTCCCGGCGCAAGTTGCGCGCCATTCTGGAAGGAGACGACGATGAACAGGATTGACCGGCTGATCGAAGAGGCCCTGTCCGAAGAGGACCGGGCCATCGCCGAGGCCACGGCGGAACGCGGCTGGTTCGCCCTCAGCCTCGACCAGTTCCGGGGCAAACTCGGCTGGGTCACTTGGGTGGTGATGATCGTGCAGACCACGATGTTTGTCGCGGCGGTCTGGTGCGGGATCGAGTTCTACGGGGCGACCGATACATTGGTCGCTGTGAAATGGGGGATCACGGCGGCCACGCTTGCGCTGATGGCGACCGTGCTGAAACTCAGCCTCATGCCTCAGATACAAGCTGACCGGGTTCTGCGCGCGCTAAGGCGGGTTGAGTTGATGATCGCGAAACGGGACGCGGGCCAGTGACCCAGACGATCGCCCTGATTGCCGGCCCCTACCTGTTGGTGACCGCCATCGGTTTCCTCGTCTCGCGCCGGTTTTATGAACGGATGGTCTTGGGCAATGCGGATGCCGATCCGGTGCTGCTGAACTTGTCCGGTGCCGTGCATTTCGTGGTCGGGATGCTGATCCTGGTCAACCACTGGGCCTGGGGCGGGGTCGGCCAAGTGCTGGTATCATTGCTCGGCGTGGCCGCGGTGGCCAAGGGCGCCTCCCTGATCGCGGTGCCGGAGCTGACCCTGAAGACACCGAAAACGGTGGGCACGACTTTGACGATGAGTGCTGCGGGCTTCGCTGTCTGGGGGGCGGCCCTGATCTGGGTTGCCCTCGCGACGTGAAGATGCTCCCGCCGTGGCCGACATGAAAAGACCGGCGCACGGGGGCCGTGCGCCGGTCGCGAACGTGAACACGTCCGTGAGTGATATGTCTTACGAACCCGAAGCGGCACGCAGGCTCGACGTGGAGTCGATCACCGTCGCAGTTTCGCTGTCGAATTCTTCCATCGCTTCAAGATCGGCTTCAGTGTAGCCGGTGATCATGAACTCGGTGACTTCGCCTTCGTCGGAGGATTCGTTCACGGCGAGGTGCTCAAGGTCGACGGCGACGTCGTGTTCGCCGATGCCCAGGAAACCGCCGATACCGATGACGGCCCAGACCTTGTTGTCGGCCATGACGAAGTTATCGATCTCACCGATGTCATTGCCGTCCTGCGACACGACGCTGGTGCCGATCAGGCTCGAGATTTCGATGTCGGCAGCCGCCTCGAGGTCGGAGTCGATCATGCCAGCCTCGGCGGACATTTCACCGTCCATCTCGCCTTCGACTTCAGCTTCGGCGTCGGCAGCCATGTCGCCCATCTCGTCGCCGGCTTCTTCCATCGTGTTCTCGGCGTCGGCGGCCATGTCTTCGGCGCCTTCCTCGATGTCTTCGGCCGTGTTTTCGGCCGCATCAGCTACGTCTTCAGCCGTGTTCTCAAGGGCTTCGCCGGTCTCTTCAGCAGCGGTCTCCACGTCCGATTCCAGTTCGGTCTCGGTTTCCATCTCGGCGTCGGCGGTCATGTCGTCGCCGGTCGCCTCCATGTCCGTCGACATGTCGGTGTCGGAATTCATGGTGGTGCTGTCGGTAGCCATATCGCCGTCGACTTCCGTGTCAGTCGAGACATCCTGCGCGAATGCGGAGCCCGCGACCAGAACCAGAGCGGCAGCCGAGGTCATCAGTGTCTTGTTGAGCGGTTTCATTGGGTAATCTCCTCTTGTCGTGGCGCGTTGCGCGCCTTGATGGGACAATGCCGGGAACGAACAATTGTTCCTGCGTCGCGGAGATTAGCGGTGGCTCTCCGGAAAACACTTTTGAGTCAATTGGTTGTGAGATCGGCGTGAAAAAGGCCGGCGCTATCAGCACCGGCCTATCGGATCTGCGGGGCGCCTTGGCAGGCGCCAAGAGGGCAAAGTTCAGTCTTGTTTGCGGTTCTCGATCAGTTCGTCGACCACGGACGGGTCGGCCAAGGTCGAAGTGTCACCGAGTGCGCCGTAGTCGTTCTCGGCGATCTTGCGCAGGATTCGCCGCATGATCTTGCCCGAACGCGTTTTCGGCAGACCTGGGGCCCACTGGATGTAGTCGGGCGATGCGATCGGGCCGATTTCTGTCCGAACCCAGTTGCGCAATTCGGTCTTGAGTTCGTCGGTGTATTCCTCGCCTTCCATCAGGGTGACGTAGCAATAAATGCCTTGTCCCTTGATCTCGTGCGGGAAGCCTACGACGGCGGCCTCGGACACCTTGGAGTGGGCCACCAGAGCGCTTTCCACCTCGGCGGTGCCCATGCGGTGGCCAGACACGTTGATGACGTCGTCCACGCGGCCGGTGATCCAATAGTCGCCGTCCGCATCGCGCCGGCAGCCGTCACCGGCGAAGTAGTAGCCCTTGTAGTCCGAGAAGTAGGTTTTGACGAAGCGTTCGTGGTCGCCGTAAACCGTGCGCATCTGGCCGGGCCAGCTGTCGGCGATGCAAAGGACGCCTTCGCAGGCGGTTTCCTTGATCTCCTGTCCGGTCGTTGGCTCCAGCACGACGGGCTGAACGCCGAAGAACGGTTTCATGGCCGCGCCGGGTTTGGTCGCGTGGGCGCCGGGCAGGGGGGTCATCATGTGACCGCCGGTTTCCGTCTGCCACCAGGTGTCGACGATGGGGCAATTCCCCTTGCCGACGACATCGTTGTACCAGTTCCACGCTTCCGGGTTGATCGGTTCACCCACGGTGCCCAGCACCTTGAGGTCCGACAAGTCATACTTGGTCACCCATTCCGTGCCTTGACCCATGAGGGCGCGGATCGCGGTGGGGGCGGTGTAGAATTGGTTCACTTTATGTTTTTCGCACACGGCCCAGAACCGGCCGGCATCCGGGTAGGTTGGCACGCCTTCGAACATCAGCGTGGTCGCGCCGTTTGCGAGCGGGCCATAGACGATATAGCTGTGGCCAGTGACCCAGCCCACATCGGCCGTGCACCAGTAGACGTCACCATCGTGGTAGTCGAACGTGATTTCGTGTGTCAGCGACGCGAAAAGCAGGTAGCCGCCCGTCGTATGCACGACGCCCTTGGGTGCACCGGTGGAGCCGGAGGTGTAAAGGATGAAGAGCGGGTCTTCCGCGTTCATCGGCTCCGGGTCGCACTCTGCCGAAGCATTTTCCATAAGCGCGGTATAGCCGTGGTCGCTGTCGCGCAGCGCGATGTCGGCACCGGTGCGCTCGACCACGAGGCAGGCCACGTCACCGCAATGTTCGCGCGCCTTGTCCACGTTTTTCTTGAGCGGCGTCGCGCGCCCACCACGTGGGGCTTCGTCCGCCGTGATGATGAGCTTGGCCTCACAGCCCGACACACGGGCTGCCAGCGCCTCGGGCGAGAAGCCCGCGAAGACGATCGAGTGGACCGCACCGATGCGCGTGCAGGCAAGCATTGCGTAGGCGGCCTCGGGGATCATCGGGAGGTAAAGCACTACCCGGTCGCCCTTGCCGACGCCCAGACCCTTGAGCACGTTGGCGAACTTGTTCACCTTCTCCGACAGTTCGTTGTAGGTGATTTTCGTATCGACATTCGGGTCGTCGGATTCCCAGATGATCGCAGTCTGGTCTCCGCGCGTGGGCAGGTGGCGGTCGACGCAGTTGACCGAGACGTTCAACTCGCCGTCCTCGAACCATTTGATCGACACGTTGTGGTAATCGAACGAAGTGTTCTTGATCTTGGTCGGCGTCTTGATCCAGTCCAGACGCGTCATGTGCTCGCGCCAGAACGCATCCGGGTCATTCACCGATTTCGCGTACCAGTCGTCATATGTCGCGGCGTCGATGCGGGCGTTCTTTACGAAGTCTTGGGATGGGGCGTAGGTCTTGTCGGACATTGTCGGTCCTCCTCCTGCCGGGTCTTTTTCAGGTTGACGGACGCCCCTTGGGACGCCCGTGAAAGGAGAAACGGCGCACCCTCCCGGCGCGCCGGAGCTCTGGCTCAGATGGCCAGGTATTCCTGCCGAAGCTGCTCGTTTTCGAGCACCTCCTTGGCGCTGCCGTCGTAAACGACGGTGCCAGTGTCGAGGATAACGGCCCGATCGGCGAGTTCCAGTGCCCGGACCGCGTTCTGTTCGACAAGGACCGTGGTGATGCCCTGCGCCTTAATGACGTTGAGCGTCTTCTCGATCTCGTCGACGATCACGGGAGCAAGGCCCTCGTAAGGCTCGTCGAGCAGGAGCACCTTGATGTCGCGCACTAGTGCGCGCGCAATGGCGAGCATCTGTTGTTCACCGCCGGAGAGGGTGGTGCCCTCCTGCTTGCGGCGCTCCTTCAGACGCGGGAAAAGCTCATAAACGCGCTCCAGCGACCAACCGATGGGCGGCGCGATCTGGGCGAGTTGGAGGTTTTCTTCGACAGTCAGGCCCTGAATGATCCGGCGATCCTCGGGCACGAGCGCAAGCCCGTGTTGTGCGGCCTCATAGGACGCCATCTCGTGCAACGGCTTATGGTCGAGCCAGATCTCACCTTTGGTCACCAGCGGACTGCCTGTTCGGGCGATTGCGCGCAGGGTCGAGGTCTTGCCGGCGCCGTTGCGGCCCAGAAGCGCCAGAATTTCGCCTTCGTGAATGTTAAAGGTCACACCCTGCACGATGTAGCTTTCGCCATAGTAGGCGTGGATATCCCAGCAGGAGAAGAACGCGGGCGCGGTCGTGGCCTGGTTGGCATTCTTGGAGTGATCGACCGGCTCGCGGCGCTTGGCCTCTCCGACGACTTGTTCGTTCATGTCCCTCATCTCCTTACGCAGCCTCACCAAGGTAGGCTTCTTTCACCTTCGGATGGCCCTTGATGTTCTCGGGCGTATCCTCGACCAGCGGCGTGCCTTGGGCAAGCACCGTGATCCGGTCGGCAAGCGAGAACACGACGTGCATGTCATGCTCGATGATTGCCATCGTGATATCGCGCTTCTCCCGGATCTCCTTGAGCAGGTCGATCGTGTTGTTCGTGTCGGCGCGGGCCATGCCCGCCGTCGGCTCGTCAAGGAGGAGGAGCTTGGGCTCCTGTGCAAGGCACATCGCCATCTCCAGGCGCCGTTTGTCGCCGCGTGACAGGGACGACGCGTGCATGTGCCGCTTGTCGATCATGTTCACCTCGGTCAACATCTTCTCGGCCTGTTCGACGATATCCGTCTCGTGGGCCACGGTTTCGAACGGATGCATCCGGAACGATCCGTCGCGCCGCGCAAAGCACGAGATCATCACATTTTCCATCACGTCGAGGTCGGAGAAAATCTCGGGCGTCTGGAACACGCGGGAGATGCCCATCTGGTTGATCTGGTGCGGTTTGAGGCCGAGCACCGACTGGCCGTTGAACATCACGCTGCCGGTATCCGGGATCAGCTTGCCCACGAAGCAATTGAGCAGGGTGGACTTGCCCGCGCCGTTCGGCCCGATGATGGCATGGACGCTGTTTTCCTGAACCGAGAGGTTCACGTCCGAGAGGGCCTGTAGACCGCCGAAGCGCTTGCCCACGTTCTTTACTTCAAGGATTCCCATTGGAGTTTCTCCTTATTCCGCGGGCTGGGTCTGCGCTTCCGAACCGTCGTCCTTGGACTTGCGGCTGCGGAAGCGGCGGGCGATGCGCTGGCCGCCTTCGACGAGGCCACCGGGCAGGAAGATGACGACGAGCATGAAGAGCAGGCCGAGCGTCAGGTGCCAGGATTTGCCGACGAAGAAGTGGCTGACACCGATGAGGAAGTTCTCGATCCCGTCCGGCATCCAGGCGAACCATTGGTGCAGCATGTTGTCGTTGATCTTCGAGAAGATGTTCTCGAAATACTTGATGAAGCCAGCGCCGAGGATCGGACCCATGAGGGTGCCGGCACCGCCGAGGATGGTCATCAGGACGACTTCGCCCGAGGCGGTCCACTGCATCCGCTCGGCGCCTGCCAGCGGGTCCATCGACGCCATAAGCGCACCGGCGAGGCCGGCATACATGCCCGAGATCACGAAAGCCGCGAGCGTGTAGGGGCGAGAGTTGAGGCCAGTGTAGTTCAGCCGCGTCTGGTTCGTCTTGATCGCGCGCAGCATCAGGCCGAAGGGCGAGCGGAAGATGCGCATCGACAGGTAGAACACGAGGATCGCGACGATAGCCGTGAAGTAGTAGCCGTTGTTGAAGGTGAACTCCCACCCGCCGACGTTCAGTTTCGAGCTCTCGTTCATCACGATGCCGAAGAAGTGCGGCGAGGTCGGGCTGTTTTCGCCCATCAGGACCTGCGGGTCGTTGGTGTAGACCTGAAGGCCGGTCTCACCATTGGTGAGCGGGGTAAGCACCGAGTAGGCGAGGTTGTAGCTCATCTGCGCGAAGGCGAGCGTGAGGATCGAGAAGTAGATCCCCGAGCGGCGCAGCGAGATGAAACCGATGACCAGCGCGAAGACCGCCGAGACGACGACTGCGAGCAGGATGCCGGGGACAACGCTGTAGCCTAGCAGCTTGTACATCCAGACCACCGAGTAAGACCCGACCCCCAGGAAGGCCGCGTGGCCGAAGGAGAGATAGCCGGTGAGGCCGAACAGAATGTTGAAGCCGATGGCGAAAATCCCGAAGATCGCGAACCTTTGCATCAGGTCCGGATAGCCCGCGTTGAACGTGGCGAGGCCGGAGCCCTCGGGGAAAGGTTGCAGAAGGATCGGCGTGAACAGCGTCAGCGCGATGACGATCAGCAGGAAGGTTGTGTCTTTGCGGGACAGACCGAGCATTTTCATGGCTTAGTCCTCCATCACGCCGGCACGGCCTAGCAGGCCCCGCGGACGGGTGAGCAGAATGAGGATGGCGACGAGGTAGATGATGACCTGGTCGATCCCCGGGATGAGGGATTTGATTTCGTTCATGGATGCGAAGCTTTGCAGGATGCCCAGCAGGAAGCCTGCGGCCACAGCGCCCGGGAGTGATCCCATGCCGCCGACCACGACCACCACGAATGACAGCACGAGGAAGTCCATGCCCATGTGATAGTTCGGCGCGAGGATTGGCGTGTACATCACCCCTGCCATGCCGGCCACCGCGGCTGCGAGGCCGAACATGAGCGTGAAGCGCCGGTCGATGTTGATGCCGAGAAGCCCGACCGTCTCGCGGTCCGCCATGCCGGCGCGCACGACCATCCCGAAGGTGGTGAACTGCAGGAAGGCGAAGACACCGCCGAGCACGAGGGCCGCGAAGCCGAAGTAGACGAGGCGCCAGTAAGGATAGATGATGACGTTCGGGTCGAAGCCGAGCAGGACGCCGAAGTCCATCGAGCCCGCGAACGCGTCGGGCGCGCCAGTCTGGATCGGGTTGGCACCGAAGAAGTACTTAACCAGCTCCTGCAGAACGATGGCGAGGCCGAAGGTGACAAGGATCTGGTCCGCATGCGGACGCTTGTAGAAATGCTTGATGAGGCCCCGTTCCATGACGAAGCCGACGATCAGCATGACCGGGATGGCCGCGATGATGGCGAGAGGCACGGACCAATCCATTAGCCAGTGGCCGACCTCGGGACCAAACCAGCTTTCGATATATGGGATCTGGACGACGAGCGGATTCCCGAGGAAGTCGGTCTTGGTCGGGTCCACCTGATCATAGGACAGGCTGAAGACGCGTTGGAGCGTCACCGCGACGAAAGCGCCGATCATGAACAGCGCCCCATGGGCGAAGTTCACGACGCCGAGTGTGCCGAAAATGAGCGTGAGCCCGAGCGCGATCAGCGCATAGGCCGAGCCCTTGTCGAGCCCGTTCAGAATTTGAAGAATAATGGCGTCCATTGTCCCCACCGAAGCTGCATGTGTGGTGTGTGTAACGAACGCGGCGCGGGTCTTTCGCCCACTGCCTGCGTCGCGGGTGTAGGGCGGGGATGACCCCGCCCTACGTCAGTCGAAGGAGCTTACGCGCCGTCGTTGCACTCGCCGAGCGAGGCTTCGTCGCCACCGAACATCGGGTGGTTCGGCTCGTAGGTGACCTGGCTGACCGGCGTCTGCTCGACGATTTCGAGCGTATCGTACTCGGTCGTCGGGTTGTCGGCGCCTTTCATGACCAGCACGTCCTTGAAGCACTGGTGGTCTTCGGCGCGGTACAGGACCGGGCCGTTGCCCATGCCGTCGAACTCGAAGCCTTCGAGGGCTTCGGCCACGGCGCAGGGATTGAACGAGCCCGCACGGGTCACGGCGTCTGCATAGAGCAGGGTCTGCACATAGCAGGTGTGCGCCGAGTTGGACGGCGGACGGCCGTACTTTTCGCCGAACGACTTGACGAACGCCTGGGTGCCCGGGTCGGTGAGCTGCCAGTTCCAGTTCATGGAGCCATACACGCCCTTGATGTTCTCGCCAGCACCGGCGGCCATCAGTTCGGAGTAAAGCGGAACCACGATCTCGAAGTTCTTGCCGTTGGCCTGCGCGTCACGCAGACCGAACTGAACGGCCTGTGTCAGCGAGTTGATCATGTCGCCGCCGTAGTGGTTCAGGATCAGCACGTCTGCGCCGGAGTTCAGAACCGGCGTGATGTAGGACGAGAAGTCGCCCGCGCCAACCGGCGTCATCACGTTGTTGACCGTTTCCCAGCCGAGCGCCTCGGTGGCGGACTGGATCGACTCCTGCTGGGTCCAGCCCCAGGTGTAGTCGGCGGTCAGGTGGTAGGCGCGACGGTCGGTGCCGTAAGCGTTCTTCAGCACCGGAGCGAGCGCTGCGCCCGACATGTAGGCGTTGAAGAAGTGACGGAAACCGTTGGCCTTGCGGTCCTTGCCGGTCGTGTCGTTGGAGTGCGTGAGGCCCGCCATGAAGATGATGCCGGCTTCCTGGCACAGGCCCTGAACGGCCACGGCCACGCCCGAGGACGAGCCGCCGTTGATCATCACGACGCCGTCTTTTTCGATCATCGATTTGGCCGAGGCACGGGCCGCGTCCGATTTGGTCTGGGTGTCGCCGGTGACGAAGGCGGCTTTCTTGCCCATGATGCCGTCACCGCCGAGCGCCTTCGACGAGAAGGTGTTCAGCATGCCGCCGTCACCCATGCCGTTGATGTGCTCGATGGCGAGTTCCTGCGCGCGCAGCTCGTCGAGACCTTCGTCGGCGTAGGGGCCCGTCTGCGGCACATTGAAGCCGAAGGTGACGGTGTCGCCGGTCGGCTCGTTGGTGAACGCCATTGCGCCGGAGGTAAAGATCGTCGGCATCGCGAGACCGGCGCCGGTCACGGCCCCCGTCTTGAGAAGCCCACGACGGGTGAAGTTCGATTTGGACATAAATATCCTCCCGTTTGGAAATGACGGCATGGCCTCCCCGCGCATGCCGTGTGCCTTTACAGGCTGAAAACATTAATGAGGCGTGAGAGAAAATTTCGCAACAAATGCCTCAGATGTAACAATTTTTTTGTAAACAAATGAACTGTCGTCGTGCTATGTTTGTAAACAAATTTTCGCGCAGGTGCAGAAAGCGCCGGAAAACCAAGGAAAATTTCCATGCCAGAGTCCCGCTTGACCGGCAGCCGTATCCGCGAACGACGTCTTGCGCTGGGCCAGCGACAGGCCGATCTCGCCCGCGCCGTGGGTGTTTCGCCGGCTTACCTCAATCTCATCGAACACAACCGCCGCAGAATCGGAGGCAAGTTGCTTCTGGATCTGGCGCTCGAATTGGATACGGATGCCGCGCTGCTTTCCGAAGGGGCCGGTCAGGCGCTTGTCACGGGCCTTCGCGACGCGGCCGACCGGTCGTCGGACGCCACGCCCGAGGTCGAGCGGGTAGAGGATTTCGCGGGTCGTTTTCCCGGCTGGGCGGAGCTGGTGGTTGCGCAAGCGCGGCGCATCGAGGATCTCGAGCGGGTGGTCGAGACGCTGTCGGACCGCCTTACGCATGACCCGCATCTGGCCGCCTCCCTGCACGAGGTCATCTCGACCGTGACTGCCATCCGCTCTACCGCCGCGATCCTTGCCGAAACGGATGACATCGATCCGGACTGGCAAAACCGGTTCCTGCGCAACATGCGTGAGGAAAGCCAGCGGCTCTCATCCTCAGCGGAGGGGTTGGTGACGTATCTCGAGGCGGGGTCGGATCGGCGGGAGATGCAGGTCTCGGCAGCTGACGACGTCGCCGCGCTTGTCGAGGAGGCGGGTTACCATTTCGCGCCTTTGGAGTCGCCTGCGGTAGGTGAAGGCGAAATCGCCATGATGCTGGAGCGCGCTGGCACCCTGCGTGATCGGGGCGCCCGGGACCTCGCGCGGCGGATGCTGGTGCGCTACCTGGCCGATGCCCGCGCCATGCCACTCCACGCCTTCCGAACGTCCCTGACCAATACGGGTCACGACCCAGCGCGGGTGGCGGATGGGTTCGCGGTCGGGCTCGATGCGGTCCTCAGGCGTATGGCGAGCTTGCCGGCTGAGGATGCGGTTCCACCGCGTGGGCTTGTGGTCTGCGATGGCTCGGGAACCGTGACACTGCGTAAGCCGCTCGAAGGTTTCCCCTTGCCGCGCTTCGGGGCTGCCTGCCCGCTCTGGCCGCTTTACCAGGCGCTCGCGCGGCCGGCGCAGCCGATCGAACAGGTGGTCGAGATGCCCGGCACGGACCCGCGTCTGTTCCTCTGTCGCGCCGTTTCGGTGCCGCGGTCCGCCTCATCTTTCGACGCGCCGCCTGTTCACGAGGCGACGATGGTGATCGAACCGGTCGACGAAACCGATCGTCCCGTCGTTCCCGTCGGGGCCTCCTGCCGCATCTGCCCGCGCGAGACCTGTGCGGCGCGGCGCGAGCCCTCCATCCTGGGGATGCGTGTCTGAGGTCGGCACCCGCCCGCGAACTCTTTTGACTCTGCGCAACCCAGCGGCGATAAACGAAAAACGGGTCTCGAGGGAGGAAGAGATCCAGCGGGGGAGACAATGGGCAAACAGGTTCTGCTGATCGAGGACGAACCGAACATTATCGAAGCGATCTCGTTCATTCTCAGCAGGGATGGGTGGTCCGTCGCAACCCATGCAAATGGTGAAACCGCGATGGACGCCGTGCATCGCCACGCGCCCGACGCGCTCGTGCTGGACGTGATGTTACCCGGCCGCTCGGGTTACGACATTCTTCAGGACCTGCGCGCGAATCCGGCCACGGCGGACATTCCCGTGCTGATGCTCACGGCCCGCGGACAGAAGAAGGACCGCGAAGTGGCCGACCGGCTCGGCGCCACGCGGTTCATGACCAAGCCGTTTTCGAACGCCGAGGTGCTGACGGTCCTGCGCGAGATCACCGGCGGAGGCTGAGACGCGAATGACCCGCCGTCCCACCACCTTCCTCGCCCGTGACACCTATCGTCGCCGCAGGCTCATCGACGGGCTGCGGGTGTTGCCCTTCCTCGGCGCGCTTTTGTTTCTCGTCCCGCTCCTCGGTGCGGAAACCACCGGGCGCGCGACGGCCTATGCCGGAATGTACCTGTTCGCTGCCTGGTTCCTGCTCATCGTCGGTGCCGCGCTGATGATCCGGGCTCTGGCTCGTGCCCCGGGCGGCGTCGGTGCCGATCCGCTTGAGCCCGGCTCGCGCGGGGACGAGGTCTGAGGCATGGTCGGGTTCAACCTGCTGATCTTCGTCAGCCTCGCCTATGTGGGGTTCCTGTTCCTCGTGGCCTTCTGGGGCGACCGGCAGGCGCGCACGGGCCACGGCGGCTGGCTGCGCGCGCCGATTATCTACACGCTCAGCCTGTCGATCTATTGCACCGCGTGGACCTTTTACGGGGCTGTCGGTTACGCTGCACGATCGGGTCTTGAGTTCGTCACGATCTACCTCGGTCCGACGCTCGTCATGGTTGGCTGGTGGTGGGTCCTTCGCAAGCTGGTGCGGATCGGGCGGGCGCAACGCATCACCTCAATCGCCGACCTGATTTCGTCGCGCTATGGCAAATCGAACCTGCTGGGCGTGCTCGTCACCCTGCTCGCGGTGATTGGCACGACGCCCTATATCGCGCTTCAGCTTCAGTCCGTCGTCCTGTCGTTCTCGGTCTTCGCCCAACAGGGCGGTGAAGGGCTGGCGGACCCCGAGGCGACCGCGTTCTGGGTTGCCGTGGGCCTTGCGGCCTTTACCGTGCTTTTCGGCACCCGAAACCTGGACGCGAATGAGCGCCACCATGGGGTCGTTACGGCCATCGCGGTAGAGGCGGTCGTCAAGTTGGTCGCGCTCCTTGCTGTAGGTATCTTCGTCGTCTGGGGCGTAAGTGGCGGGCCGGCGGACATTGTCCGCACGATCGAGGCGTCGCCTATCGACCGTTGGGATCTTCAGGGACCGCGCTGGGCAACGATGATTTTCCTATCCGCGGCGGCCTTTCTCACTTTGCCGCGCATGTTCCAGGTCCTCGTGGTGGAGAACGTGGACGAAAAGCAACTCGCCACCGCGAGTTGGGCCTTTCCGTTCTACATGTTTCTCATGAGCCTTTTCGTGGTCCCGATCGCGGTTGTCGGGCTCGAGATTCTTCCTGATGGCAACCCGGACCTGTTCGTCCTCACCGTGCCTCTGCATTTCGAGCAAGGCGGGCTCGCGATGCTTACCTTCCTCGGTGGCTTTTCCTCGGCCACCTCCATGGTGATCGTGGCGGCCATCGCGCTCTCGACAATGGTGTCCAACCACATCGTGATGCCCATCTGGCTTTCGGCCCGCTCAGGCGGGGCCGCGATGTCGGGCGATGTGCGGCAGGTCGTTCTCCTGTCGCGGCGCATGTCCATTGCCGGGGTACTGGGTCTCGGCTGGCTCTACTATCACCTTTCCGGCGGGTCCGAGGCGCTGGCAAGTATCGGCCTGATTTCCTTTGCGGGTGTGGCGCAGGTGCTGCCCTCGATGATCGGCGGACTGTTCTGGCGCGGTGCGACCCGGGTGGGAGCCGCGCTGGGCCTTACCGTGGGATTTGCCGTCTGGGCCTACGCACTGTTCCTGCCGTCCTTCGGAGATGCCGGCATGATGACGGCGCGTGTGCTGGCAGAGGGGCCTTGGGGCATCGGTTGGTTGCGCCCGCAAGCGTTCTTCGGTGTCGAGGGGATGGACCCGGTGGTCCACGCGATATTCTGGTCGATGGTGCTGAACACGGGGTGTTTCGTCCTGGGCTCGCTTCTTTCCTTCCCGCGTCCCATCGAACGCCTTCAGGGCGCGCAATTCGTCAACGTGTTCGAACATTCCCGCACTGCCCAAGGCTGGACGCGCGGCAATGCAGAGAGCGAGGACCTACTGGTGATGGCCCAGCGGATCATGGGGGCAAGCCAGGCGCAGGCGCTGTTTCAGGAGGAAAGCGCGCGGCAAGGCAAGGATGGTTACCTGCCGGATACGACACCGGATTTCTTGCGTATCCTGGAGCGGGAGCTGTCAGGCTCGGTGGGCGCGGCCACAGCCCATGCTATGGTCGGCCAGATCGTCGGCGGGGCGGCGGTGTCCGTGGATGACCTCATGGCCGTTGCGGATGAGACGCAGCAGATCCTTGAGTATTCCTCGCAGCTTGAGGCCAAGTCCGAGGAATTGGCCCGCACTGCCCGCCAGTTGCAGGAAGCGAATGAAAAGCTCACCTCGCTGTCCATTCAAAAGGATGCGTTCCTCAGCCAGATCAGCCACGAGCTGCGCACGCCAATGACGTCTATCCGCGCGTTCTCGGAAATCCTCAAGGAAGGCGAGATGGCCGTCGAGGATACGCGCAAGTATTCCGGGATCATTCAGGACGAGGCGATCCGGCTTACACGACTGCTCGACGACCTGCTCGACCTGTCGGTGCTGGAGGCCGGGCAAGTCACGCTCAATGTCCAGAGCGGTAATTTGACGGACGTTCTCGACCGTGCCGTGTCCGCGGCTAGTACGGTACGCGACGGTCGCCCGCTTTCAATCAAGCGCACGCCCTCGCGCGAGGACGTCGCGCTTCGCACCGATACGGACAGGCTCGCGCAGGTGTTCATCAACCTGATTGCCAATGCGAGCAAGTACTGTGATTCCGCCAAACCGCGCCTCGCGATCTCGGTGGTGGAGCAGGGCGGACGCCGTCATGTGGACTTCGTTGACAACGGCACCGGCATCCCTCCGGAAAGTCAGGTGGTGATTTTCGAGAAATTCTCGCGCCTCTCAGATCAGCAAAAGGCGGGAGGCGCCGGGCTCGGCCTCGCGATCTGCCGCGAGATCATGTCCAAGCTCGGAGGCGGGATCACATACTTGCCGGGGCAGGGCGGCGCTGCCTTTCGCGTGACATTGCCGCTTTAGCCGCAACGCTTTGTAAACCTTGTTCTGCGAGGGTCGGTCTCGGACAATTATGCCTGTGGCCAAGGACATGAGCACTGACGAACGCCCCAGCGCGATGCAGCGCAAGGCGGGGGCCGGACGCCCGCCGCCCGAGATTGGCACGCCAACGGCGGCCAAGCTCCTGCGTGCCGCCGCCATGCAGGCAGGGGAGGACGTGGTGGCGTTGTCTATCGTCGCAGGGCAGGCGGAGGAGACGCGCACCACACTCGCTCCGCTGGTCGAGGCGTTGGACGAGACCACGCTTCTGGCCCTGGTCGAGGGTCCGGAGGGGCGCTATGGGCTGGTCCTGCTTGATCCGGACACGATGGGGGCCTTGATCGAGATGCAGACCACAGGACGCGTGGTGCCACGAGCCGCCACACCGCGCGCACCTACTCGAACCGATGCGGTGATGTGCGCAGACTTCATCGACAGGGTTCTGGAGCTTCTCGAACAGCGCGCCGCAGATGCCGACCTCGCGTTGACACCGGCGCTCTCGGGCTATCGCTACGCCCTTGCGCTATCTGAGCCGCGCGCGATCCCCCTGACCCTCGAAGATATACCCTATCGTCGGTTCCGCCTGTCACTCGACCTGGGCCGTGGCGCGAAACAGGGGGTCTTCGATCTGATCCTACCGCACGAGGCCGCGCCGGTGGCGGGCCGATCAGGCGCCGGGGACACGGCAGGTTTTACGGAAGCGTTGGGCGCGGTCGTGGCCGAAAGCGCCGTATGCCTCACGGGCACGCTGCACCGGGTAGAACTGACTCTGTCAGAGGTGGCCGACTTCGCGGTCGGGAGTGCCATTCCCATCCCCCGCGAGGCACTTGGGTGTGTGGCGATCGAGGATATCGACGGCCGGACAGTCGGCCACGGACGTCTCGGCATGGCGAATGGCAACCGCGCGATCCGTATAGGTGCGGCGCAAAAGGCCGATGGAGCGGAGGCTTCATCTCACACTATCGAACCCAGTGCGTCGGCTACGCTTCTCGAGCCGGATCAGCTATCTGACTTGAACGCCTCGCCCGACGCGTTCCCTGAACCGGCGCTTGCAGATACCTACGGGGACGGAGACTTCGCTGATCTGAGTGGAACGGCCGAACCAGGTGACCTGACCGGCCTTGATGAGCTTGGCGCCCTGGACGATCTCATTGCTGCCGACGACCTTCCGGACCTGGCCGATCTGTCCGACCTTTAAGCTGCCAAAAGGCGGGGCCGGGATTCCCTGTCTTGACCTCAATCAAGGCAAACACCACGTTTTCTGTTCAGGATGCGCCTGTAAAACAGGAATCTGCCATGGCCAAGACTGCAAAATACCGCCCAATTCTCGAAGCACGACTCGCCGAACTCGACACGCGGCTGCACGAAATCGATGATGAGCTCGACAGCCACCAGTCGATAGACTGGGAAGAGCTGGCGACTGAACGCGAGGAAGACGAAGTGCTGGAAGGCATGGGTGCTTCGGGACAGGCCGAGATCGCGCAGATCAAGGCCGCACTCGACCGTATGGACGAGGGCGAATATGGCTATTGCGTCCAGTGTGGAACGGAGATCGCCGACGCGCGGCTCGATGTCGTTCCACAAACCCCTTTCTGCGCGGAATGCGCGGCCAAAACGGGGTAGGAGCCCAAGCCGCCGCGGGCACGCGGCGGCACATGTGACGGGAGGAAAGTATGAAAAGCGAACTCGTGAAGACGGCTGACGCGTTGATGGATGACATTTCAGCCGACCCGGTCAACTGGCGCATGTGGGAGGACCGGCTTCGGCAGGTCATCGCGGGCCACGCAGACAACAACATGGACCTCCCCGCACAACTTCGCGTCTACGCCGACTGGCTGCGCCAGGACGATCTTGAGGATCAGTTCGAGAACATGCCCGTCTGACGTCCGCGTCGGAATGAATAATTGCATTGGGTGCGTCCGCGCCGTATTTTGTTTCAACATTTTGAATAATAAGCGGTAGCGCCGCATGAACGCGGGACCAGCAGGGTCAAAATCGGACAAGGTAGGCTGGGAGTTGCGCGATGGCGTGGCGATCCTGACGGTTAACAATCCGCCGGTGAATGCGCTCGTGCAGCCGGTGCGCGCAGCACTTTTCGAAGGTATCGTCCGCGCCGCTGATGACCCCAAAGTCAACGCTGTAGTGATCAGGGCCGAGGGCCGCACGTTCCCGGCTGGCGCTGACGTGCGAGAATTTTCCCTTCAATCTGGCCAGCCCACGCTTTCAGAGCTCTGCGACAAGGTCGAAACGTCGCCCAAGCCGGTCATTGCGGCAATTCACGGAACGGCGTTGGGCGGTGGTTTTGAACTCGCGCTCGCTTGCCATTACCGGATGGCGCTGCCTGATGCGCGGTTTGGCTTTCCGGAAGTGACGCTGGGTCTTGTGCCCAATGCCGGAGGAACGCAGCGTCTTCCTCGGTTGGTGGGGGCGCGCATCGCGCTCGACATGTTGATATCCGGCAAGCCAATTGACGCCCGGCGGGCAGAGAGCGCGGGGCTTGTCGACAAGGTCGTGCAAAAGAACCTCGAGCGCGCCGCGTTCGGCTCCGCCCGGAACATGGGCGAGAATGGTACGCCGACGCGCCCGACAAGGGACCGACGAGAGGGGCTGCGCGACGCGACGCAGTATCTGGATGTTATTCAGGCGCGTC
The DNA here is from genome assembly GCF_002384975.1 of Maritimibacter sp. UBA3975. Taxonomy (NCBI): domain Bacteria; kingdom Pseudomonadati; phylum Pseudomonadota; class Alphaproteobacteria; order Rhodobacterales; family Roseobacteraceae; genus Maritimibacter; species Maritimibacter sp. UBA3975. The sequence continues at coordinate 323,717 of NZ_DGCP01000017.1, read as the reverse complement.
GCCGTATGCTGGAGGACCACGTCAGTGCCGCCGCCCGCCTCGTGGAACTCGTCGAGGCGGCGTTGCTCGTTCCGTTCGGGGCAGGCTTGGACATGGAGCATGTGGCCTACGAAGACCTCGTGAACTCCGAGACCGCACGCGGACTACGCCACGCCTTTATCGCCGAACGCCGCGCGGGCCGGTTTCCCTCGCTTGCCGGGGTCGCCGCGCAGACGGTTGCGGCCATAGGCGTTGTGGGAGCGGGCCCTCTGGCGCGTGATGTAGCCATGTCAGGCCTTGCTGCGGGTGTACCGGTCACTATCGCACTTGAGGACGACACCGCGATTTCCCGTGTGAGGGCCCGGATCGAACGCGCCTATGCCGATGCGGTGGAGGCGGGGCGGATTGCAGGCAAGGATCGCGATTCCTATTTGTCCCGCCTTGTCGTCTCGGACGACTACCGGTCGTTGTCGGATGCAGACGTCGTGATAGACGCGCTGCCGGAAGATAGTGTGCGAAAGGCGCATGTACTCGGTCGGGTTGGAGAAGTCGCCATGCGTCACGCGGTGCTGGCAAGTTCCACCGCCGAATGCGACGTTGAGGCGCTGGCTCAGGCCTCCGCCCGCCCGGACCGTTTCGCGGCGATGCACTTTGCGGGCACCGGCGCGCGCAGCCGGCTCGTCGAGGTGGCCCCGGCGCGGGCGACAGAGCCACAGGCGACGATGACGCTCCTGCGCCTTGCGCGGGCAATGGGCAAGGGGCCGGTGCTGACCTCTGCGCGTCCGGGGCTGGTCTTCAACCGCCTCCGTTTGGCCTATTACACCGCAGCCGCGCTGCTCCTCGAACGTGGCGCAATGCCGGGTGACGTGGACGCGGCAATGCGCGAGTACGGTATGCCCCAGGGGCCGTTTCAGGCGCAGGATATTGCGGGGGTCGATACGGTCTGGGGGCTTGGCGCCGAGGACTGTGCTTCGGCCATTCCGCTCAGGATGATTGAGAATGCGTGGTACGGTCAGCGATCCGGGCAGGGCTTTTACCTCTACGAAGAAGGGGACCGGCGCGCGCGTGTCGCACCGGAGGGCCTTCAGATGATCCGGGCGCTCCGCGCCGAGAAAGGCATCGAGGCGCGCGAGATCGGGGCGAAAGAGATCGTTGCGCGCTGTCTCTATGCCATGGCGAACGAAGGGGCACGCCTTGTTGCGGCGCGGGTCGTGGCCCGGCCCTCCGACGTTGATGCCGCAATGCTGCTTGGGGCAGGTTTCCCCCGTGCGCGCGGTGGGCCGATGCTTGCCGCAGATCTTGTCGGCGCGCTTGCGGTGCGCAAGATGCTCACCGAATGGTCGCGCGAGAACAGCTTCTGGGCCCCAGTGCCGCTCTGGGACGATCTTGTGAAATACGGGAAAATCTTCGAAGCGATGAACGCCGACTGAACGCCTCAGGCGAGGATGACGCCCACCACGACCATGATCAGACCGAAGGCCGAGAGCATCAGAGCGCCGAAGTTCAGAACCATTGCGCGACGCACCGTTTCGCGCAGGTCTTCGTCGGCCAGTCCGGCCCGTTTCGCCCGCAGAACGCGCAGGGCGCTGACGACGAGGCCAACGAGCCCGATGACCGAGATGACGGCGCCTATGACGATCAGAAGTTCCATGCCGGGCCTCTAGCGCGCGCGGGGATCTGCTGCAAGGGAGAAGGGGACTTGATGGGCCTCGCGCGAGCGACTAGCAAGAGGCTCCAGCCAAGCGATGAGGACATGATGGACGACGTGATTGACGACAGCCAGGGCAGCCCCAGCAGCTACCGCGTGACGGCGGACGAGCTGCGCCAGTTCATCGAGCGGTTCGAGCGCCTGGAGATGGAGAAAAAAGACATCGCGGACCAGCAGAAAGAGGTCATGGCCGAGGCCAAGGCACGCGGCTACGACACGAAAGTGATGCGTAAGGTCATCGCTCTGCGAAAGCGTGAGCCGGATGATATCGCGGAGGAAGAGGCCGTCCTCGACATGTACAAGTCCGCGCTCGGCATGTCCTGAGACTTGCTTCGATCCGCGACCGGGGCCGTCCGTCGGGGCGGCCTTTTTCGTTGGGTCAGGCGGTGATCATCGTGACGCCCGGAATGCGGGACAGTTCCAGCATGTCGTCGTCGTAGGAGGACGACAGTTCTTCGACAAGTTCGTTCGTCCAGCCGGGCAGGGTGATCTCCTCCTCGACCGCGTCGTCGATGGCGTATTTATCGAGAAAAGCCGAGAGGACCCGGCGGCGCTGAATTTCGCTCGTCGGCTGGTTCTCGGCCATGTAAGCGCGAAGTCGTTTCACCCCTTCGCGCTTCATGATCTGGGCCAGAATGTCGAGCCCGCCCTTGAACAGGATCCGCATGTCGATGGCCGTGATCTCATGCATGACCTCGGGCCAAATGAGGGGCGTGTCCTCGTTGCACCAGATCGTGACGGGGCAGTCCGGGTTCTCTTCACGGATGTCGCGGATCACGTCGGACCAGACCATGCCCTGCGGATTGAGCTTGCTCATGATCTCGTCGCGATTGAGATCAGCATACTTCTTGAGAAAGGCAGGGACGAACGTCGCAGGATTGCGGACGGAAAGGAAAAACTCCACGTCGTGATCGGGAAAGAGATTGTGCAGGACGCGGGTCTTTTCAGGCGCTGCCGGGTAAAGCATACCGTCTTCCAGCACGCGGCGCGGACCCGAGATGAAATTGTCGAAAGAAAAGACAAGCCGGTCCGGGTCGGTGCCGTCGAGAATCTGCTCGAGCACCATGTCCTGCGTCTCCAACGAAGCGGGCTTGCCAGCAAGCTTGACCGAGACGTCGGTCAGCAGTTGGCGGTAGCGCGAAGGTCCGGGAACCGCGACGCCCTGCTCAGTAAAAACCTGGGTATTCTTGACGAGGGATTTGACGAGTTGGTCCTCGTCGGTGCAATGGGCGCCGATATGAAATGCGATCTGCATATGAGGCGGGCCGTCCTTTCGATCCTGGGGCAACTTATAACGGGAAATCTGGACAGTTAAACCGGAAATGGGATAAGCGGGGCGAGGTATGGTTGAGCAAAATGGTCAAGTTATGGCGGCGCCAAGGCGACTGCGACGTCCGGGCCCCTGGTCCACGGGGGCGCTCCTGATCGGGCTGCTCGTGGTGGGGCCGATCCTGGCCGTCGTGTGGATGGCGCTGAACCCTGTCGAGAACGTCTGGCCGCACCTGATTTCGACCACGCTCCCGCGGTACTTCAAGAACACCGTGATCCTCGCCTTGTCCGTCGCTTTCCTTTCTGCGGCGGTCGGCACGGGCGCCGCGTGGCTCATTTCCATGTACAGGTTTCCGGGCCGACGGTGGCTGGAATGGCTGTTGCTGTTTCCGCTGGCCATTCCGGCCTATGTCGGGGCCTATGCGCTCGTGGATTTTCTGGAGTATTCCGGCCCGGTCCAGACCGGTTTGCGCGGGCTGTTCGGCTGGGAGAGCGCGCGCGACTACTGGTTCCCCGAAATCCGTTCGCGCTGGGCCGCCATCGTCGTCCTGACTGCGGCGCTGTCACCGTATGTGTATCTCCTGACCCGCACGGGGTTTCGCGAGCAGTCGGGCGGTGTCTACGAGGTGGCGCGCGCGCTCGGCACCGGTCCTTTCGGACGGTTCTGGAAGGTGGGCCTGCCGCTCGTGCGGCCCGCCATCGCTGCGGGGTCGGCCATCGTGATGATGGAGACCGTCTCGGACTTCGGAACAGTCGACTTCTTCGCGGTCCAGACACTTACCACAGGCATCTTCACGACGTGGCTGGAGATGGGCAACGCGGGCGGTGCGGCACAGATCGCGCTCGTCATTCTGGGCCTCGTACTGATCCTTGTCGCGGTCGAGAAAGTCAGCCGCTCTAAGAGCCGGTTTTACCGTCTCGAGCGGCAACAGCGACCCGTGGAGCCGATGCAACTTTCCGGCTGGCGCGCGTGGCTGGCCACGACGATGTGCACGATCCCCTTCGCGGTTGGCTTCGTTCTGCCGGTCAGTGTGCTCATGTGGCACGCGGTGAACAATGCCGAGGGCTGGCTTGCGCCGGGGCTGCTGCGTGCGCTTGGGCATACCGTGACAGTGGGGGGGAGCGCGGCCGTCGTGACCGTCGTGCTGGCGCTCTTCCTTGTCTACGGCGTCAGACTGACGGGCTCGCGGCTGCCACGCACAGTCCTGCCAGTTTCCACCATTGGTTATGCCGCTCCCGGCGCCGTGCTCGCGGTCGGCATCCTGATCCCCCTCGCTGCCCTCGACAATACACTGGCAGATACGGTGCTGGCGCTGACCGGGTTCGACCCCGGTTTGCTTTTGACCGGGACCGCGGTTGCCATGGTCTATGCGTATTGCGTGCGCTTCTTCGCGATTGCACAGAACGCGGCGGATGCGGCGATGGGGCGCGTATCTCCGTCGCTGCCCATGGCGGCCCGTTCATTGGGCCGGAGCGCGGGCGGGGCACTTCGCGAGGTTTATGTGCCGCTTATCCGGGGGTCGGTGGGCACCGCGCTGCTTCTCGTCTTCGTGGATTGCGTGAAGGAACTGCCCGCCACGCTGCTGTTGCGTCCGTTCAACTACAACACGCTCGCGACTCGCGTTTACGAGAAAGCCTCGCTCGAACAGATCGGGGAGGCGGCCCCGGCTGCAATTCTCGTGATCCTCGTGGGGCTGGTGGCTGTTGCCTTGATGGCCCGCGCGAACCGTTAGGCGATTGACAGGGCCCACGAGCAGGCCTACCTGCGCTTCGATGCGCCGATGAGCGCAGCGTGTCGCCCGCCGCGTAGCCAACCGGCAAATGAGCGGGCCCTTTGGATGTGACATCATGACGGGAATGTTGTTTCCCTCGGGCGATCCCACCGCGGACCGGCGGGCGGGCTATGCGGAGACGATGGCGCATCTCGGCGACATGGACGCCGCGATACAGGTGTTGGGAATTGCGCTGGACCTGTCGCCGGACTGGGCCGCAGGGTGGTTCCGCCTCGGGGAGTTCCACGACCTTGTGGGCGAAACAGACGTTGCCGTGGAGATGTGGCGACGGGCCGAGGCCTTGGACCCGTCCGACCCTTTCGGCGCGGGACTGAGGTGCGATCTCACCCGCGCGGTGCCGGTGTCCGAGACGATGCCGCCGGCCTTCGTGGAGCTGCTCTTCGACCAGTATGCTTCGCGCTTCGAATCTTCGCTGGTCGGCAAGCTGGAATATTGCGGGCCGGAAGAGATCATGTTGGCGCTTGATGCCGCCGGATTTCATAACGCGGCCCGTGCGCTCGACCTTGGCTGCGGCACGGGCCTCTTGGGCGAGCGTCTGCGCCCATTCTGCCGCTGGCTGGAGGGATATGATTTGTCGGCAGGGATGCTTGGGGAGGCGGAGGCGAAAGGCCTCTACGATCGGCTCGGGAAGCGTGACATCGGTGCGCTAGAAATCGTGGGCGCTCCTTTCGACCTGATCGTCGCGGCCGACGTTTTCGCCTATCTTGGCGCCTTGGAACGGGTCGTGGCGTGGTGTGCCGGGATGCTCGTACCGGGCGGGAGGTTCGCTTTCACGGTGGAGCAAGGCACTGAAGGTGTGACTCTGCGCGAGAGCCAACGGTTTGCTCACGGGCGTGATTACATAGAGGACATCCTGCAAGAGGCAGGCTTTGGCGCGATCCGGATCGCCGATTGCGTGGTCCGCATGGATCGAGGGGCCCCCGTTGCGTCGCTCTGCGTCGTGGCTGACTTGTCAAGCACGACCCGGGATGCCGGCGAAGAGGAGCGGGCCGTCCTCCTGGCTTGAGCGGTTCCGGAATGAACGGGCTCGTGCCCGCTTAGGTGTTGCGCCGCCCCGGCTGCGCCGGGACGCCGCGGCGGGGGAGGCGATGCCTCTCCGTTGCCTCGTAGGTGAACCCTCTCACCGCGTCATCTGAAAGCGGAGATGCGGTCAGGCGTGCAGGGCGTGGATCAGTGTATTGAGGTCCACGGTGCCGATCATCTTGCCGGACTCGTCCGTCACGCCGACGATGCGATTGGGCGCGTCGTTGATAACCGGGAAGGCCTCGGACAACACCATCTCGCCATCCACGACCGTCCCGTCGAACCCTTCCGGGGCCGGGGAGGCGAGACCATAAAGACGGATCACCTTGGCGCGGTTGATGTCTTTGGTGAAGTCCGCGATGTAATCATCCGCCGGCTTCAGCACGATCTCTTGCGCATCGCCCTCCTGAATGAGGGCGCCGTCGCGAAGGATCGCGATATTTTCGCCCAGTCTCAGCGCTTCGTCGAGGTCGTGGGTGATGAAGATGATCGTCTTGTGCAATTCATCCTGAAGTTCGAGCAGGATCGACTGCATGTCGTATCGGATCAGAGGGTCGAGCGCCGAGAAGGCCTCATCCATCAGCAGGATCTCGGCATCAGGGGCGAGCGCGCGAGCCAGGCCGACACGCTGTTGCATCCCGCCCGAAAGCTGGCCGGGGTAGTGCCGTTCGTAGCCGGTCAGTCCGACGCGGTCGATCCAGTGCTGCGCGCGTTTCTTGGCCTCGCTTTCGTCGACGCCTTGGATGGTCAGGCCATACTGGACATTCTCCTCGACGAGACGGTGGGGGAGGAGACCGAACTTCTGAAACACCATCGACATTTTGAAGCGCCGGATGTCGCGAAGCTGTTCTTCGGACATCTTCATCACGTCCTCGCCGTCCACGAGGATTTCCCCTGCGGTCGGTTCAATCAGCCGGTTCACATGGCGGATCAGGGTGGATTTGCCCGAGCCCGACAAGCCCATGATGACCTGAATGCGCTTTTCCGGGATGTCGAGGGAGACGTCCTGAATGCCAAGCACATGATTGTGCTTGTCCAGAAGCTCTGGCTTACCCATGCCATCCTTGACCAGCGGCAGGACTTTCTGGGGCTTGTTGCCGAAGATCTTGTAGAGGTTCTTGATCTGAACCTTGATGTTTTCTTCAGTCATTACCGTGTCCCGTGCGATAGGCCTGAAGCCGTTTTCCGTAGGTCTGCGAGACCCGGTCGAAGATGATCGCCAGTGCCACGATAGCCAGGCCGTTCATCACGCCGAGCGCGAGGTACTGGTTTGAGATCGCACGCAGCACTGGGACACCAAGGCCCTGAACGCCGATCATCGAAGCGATAACGACCATCGAAAGGGCCATCATGATGGTCTGATTCACGCCCGCAAAGATGTTGGGCAGCGCCAGAGGGACTTGCACGCCGAACAGTTTCTGACGCGGAGAGGCGCCGAATGCATCGGCCGCCTCCATCACGTCGCTGTCGACGAGGCGGATGCCAAGGTTCGTCAGGCGCACGATCGGCGGGATCGCATAGATGCACACGGCGATCAGGCCAGGCACCTTGCCGATACCCAGGAGCATGACGACGGGGATGAGGTAGACGAATGACGGGATCGTCTGCATTACGTCGAGGATCGGGGTGATGATCGACTGCATCCGGTCCGAACGCGACATCAGGATACCGATCGGGATGCCGATGGCGATACAGAGGATCGTGGCGACCGAGATGATCGCGAGGGTGGACATCGTATCCTCCCACATCCCGAAAAAGCCGATGAGGACGAAGGCAAAGACCGAACCGATCGTGATCTTCCAGTCCCGTGCGCCCAGCCATGCCAGCCCGCCGATGACCAGCAGGATGATTGGCCACGGCGTGGCCTGAAGCAGGTCCTCGAACCAGACGAGGAACTGCAGGAGAGGGTTGAAGAATGCCTCCAGCGCTTCCCCGGTGGCGCGCGTGAATTCACGGAAGTTGCCGTCGATCCAGCGGCGCATGGCTGAAAGGTCGGCCCGTCCCAATGACGGGAATTCAGTCAGAAATTCCATCCCTGTGTCCCTTGGCGGTTGTTATCGTTGGATTGAAAAAGGGCCCGCGTCCGACGCGGGCCCTCTGTACCGTCAGGCGGCGATCAAAGTGCGTCCTTGACCTTGGTTGCCACGTCTTCGGACACCCAGGACGTCCAGATGTCCTCATGCGAGATGAGGAATTCGAACGCGGCATCTTCGCCGGTCGCCTGGTTCTCGTTCATGAATACGAGCATCTGGTTCATGATGTCGCCGGGGAAGACCCGCGATTCAAAGTAATCCGCCGCGACGCCGCCCTTCTCCATGAAGTCGTCGGTCACGACCGTCTCGACCTCGGACACGGTCCAGGCGGTCGGCTGCGGATCCTGGCAGTCCTGTTCGGCCAGCGCGATGCAGCCGTCCCAGTTCTCACGTCCTGCGAACTCGACTTCGAACGGCAGCATGACCATGTCGTACTTGCCGATCATCGAGGTGGGCGACCAGTAGTAGCCGAACCAGTTCTCGCCACGGTCGGCGGCTTTCGCCATCGAACCGTCCAGGCCGGCAGCCGAGCCGGGATCGACAAGAACCCAGCCTTTTTCTTCCATGTCGAAAGCGCGGAAGAGGTTGGCGTTCACGAGTTGGCAGCCCCAGCCGGCCGGACAGCCGATGAAGGCGCCTTTGGATTTGTCTTCGGCATAGGGGAACAGGTCCGGACGCTCGAGCAGCTTCTCGACTGTATCGAGTTCCGGGTATTCCTCGGCAAATGCAGGGGTCACCCACCAGCCTTCTCCCAGACCCGTGATCGGGCCGTCGTTGAGGGCCACGAGCGAGCCTTCTTCCTTGGCTGCGGTGAGCGGGTCCCGCACCGCATTGATCCAGAGTTCCGGCGCCACGTCCGGCTCTGCCTTCTCGCTCATCGAGGCGAAGGTCGTTGTCGTCGCGCCCGGGATGAGCGAAACGTCACAGCCATAACCTTCCTCGAGGATGATGGCATCGACATTGGCCATCAGTTCGGCCGAAGCCCAGTCCATTTCGGCGATCGAAACGTCGCCGCATTCCTGCGCCATCGCCGCTCCAGCGAAGCTTACGGAAAGGCCAAGCGCGCCGAGCACGCTGAGTGTCTTGGTTTTCATGATTGTCTCCCTGTGTGGTCGTCAGTTCAGGTTTTTTCATCTGTCCCGAATGCGACACCAACTCATGCACATGTCGCAAACAGAGCATAGGCTCCGGAGGTTGTAAACACTCCGGCGCCGCGCAGCGCGAAGATTTGACGGGCCACTGGGCAAAAAAACCAAAGGAAATCGACTGACAGGCGCGCATGGGCTTGATCGAAGCCGCTGCCCGGTCTAAATCGCGCCGAGTGCCCCTATAGCTCAGCTGGTAGAGCAACTGATTTGTAATCAGTAGGTCCGCGGTTCGAGTCCGTGTGGGGGCACCACAACTTTCTGTTTTCATTGTTCAATTATCCTGACGCAACGGTCAGAAGTGCGATGAGAATAACGCTGGGCCCTTCCAGATTCATTCTGGAGCGGTGAAAGACGCGGGGGTGCTTGGCCTTGCGACCAGGGATTTGCCGGAAGTAAGGCGAACGATCGGCCCGCGCATTCAATTCTTAGTGCAGTAACGCCTCTTCGAACGGAAAGCGCGAGAGGGTTTCGACGCCGGTTTCGGTGATAAGCACTTGCTCTTCGAGCTTTACGCCTTCGCCCCCGTCTGCGGCACCAATGAAGCTTTCGACGCAAAGCGTCATGCCGGGAAGGATCTCGCCATCGTATCCGGCATCCGGGAAGTCCCCGTGATGGTAGAGATAGGGGTACTCCCCGGTCATACCGCAGCCGTGAGCCGACAAGTAATAGCGGTGCGCATAGTACTTCTCCGGGATGTCCCATGCTGCGTCCGCATAGTCTCGGAAGGACAAACCGGGACGCAGGATCGAAATGTTGTGCTGAACCTGTTCATAAGCCGTGTTGTAGAGTTCGCGTTGTGCGGCGGTCGGGGCGTTGGGGCCTGCGTGGAAGGTGCGCGAGAAGTCCGAGTAGTAGCCGTGACAACCGACCACATCGGTATCGAGGGCGATCAGGTCGTTTTCGCCAATCACATTCGGTCCGGTTTCCTGAAACCATGGGTTCGTGCGCGGACCGGCATTCAGGAGCCGGGTTTCGATGTAGTCGCCATTCTGCGCGATGATGGCGCGATGCAGGACCGACCAGAGTTCGGCTTCCGTCAAACCCGGTCGGATCGCGACGCGAAGCTCGGCGACGCCCCGCTCTGTCGCACGCAGTGAGCTGCGCACGCATTTAAGCTCTTCCTCCGATTTGATGGCGCGCGCCATTTCGATGGGATGCTGGGCGTCGACGACCCGGAGTCCGGCGTTAGACAACGCGATCGCAACACCGGCGTTCAGCCGCTCGAGTCCTATGGTCGCTCCTGGGCCGCCCAGAACCTCGGCGAGCGTGTCGGCCATTTCGTTGGCCCAGTCGGCTTCGCGTTTCGCGATGTCGGGGCCGGCGGCAACGAAGCTGGCAGTGGCTGCCGGGCGCACTTCATCCACCGTCTCATAGCCTTCACCGAGGTGCTGTGCGCCGGTGAACTCGAAGAGGATTGAGCGGTGCGCGGTCAGCAGGAGATATCGCGAGGGCGTGTTGCGGGAGGTGAAAACCTGCATATTCCGCGTGCCGGTCGCATAGCGGATGTTGACTGGATCGGACAGGATCAGCGCATCGATGCCCAGAAGCTCCATCTGCGTCCGCACACGGTCGCGGCGGTAGAGCCGCACCGCCGAGAGGTCGATGCCTTCGCTTTCCGGAGTCCGGTCGAGAAGTGAGAGATCGTGGAGATCACCGCGTTCGGCGTGCCAATCCAGTGTCGTCATGGTCGTCTCCAAGCGGCTGTTTCGCGTCGGGTCAGTAGCGTTCTGCATCAAGCCGTGAGAAAATGCGACCTTTGAAGTATGCGACCGGCGAAGGCCTTTCCTGCCAGGTCGGAGTCGGCTGTAGCCGTGCCTGAACGGACTGCCGGGCATGCCATTTTCCGGACGCGATACTTTGCAGGCAGCAAACCGAGTCGGCGCAATACCGGCCTGCAGCGCACAACTCGTGATTAAGAAACCATTGAAACTGGGTAGATGCGAGCGAGATTTCATGTTCTCTTGGAACACGTCGTTAATTTTTGGCCTCCTTCCTCGTCAGTCTGCGAGAGGCGGTTTCAAATAGCGCATCACGTTGGTGTGCGAACAGACAGGGAGAGACTATGACCAAGAAAGACAAAGATCTTATCAACCGGATCGCCGCGGGGGCCAAGGAAGGCCGCATCTCGCGCCGCGACTTCATGAGCTATTCGGCTGCCGCCGGCCTGACGGTTGCTGGCGCCACCAGCCTCTGGGGCACGTCCGCCAGGGCCGCTCCAACCCGTGGCGGCACGTTCCGCTGGGGCATCCACGATGGTAACACCGGCGACACTCACGATCCGGGCAGTTATGTCACCCGGACGATGATTTTCCTTGCCCACACCCATCGTTCCTACCTGACGATGATCAACGGCGACGGCTCGCTTGGCCCGGATCTGGCCGACAGCTGGGAAGCCAACGACGAAGCCTCCGAGTGGACCTTCTCGCTCAACCCGAACGCTACTTTCGGCATGTCGGGCAACAAGGTGACGGCCAACGACGTGATCGCATCGCTCAACCATCACCGGGGTGACGACACGACATCGGCAGCCAAAGCGCTCCTGACCGACGTGGTCGAGATCACGGCTGATGGCGACAATACCGTGGTGGTCACGCTGTTGGGCGGCAACGCGGACTTCCCGTGGCTGATGACCGATTACCACCTCGCAATCTGCCCGGCCAACGACGACGGCACGATCGACTGGCAGTCCGGCGACGGCTCCGGTCCGTATGTAATCGAGTCCGGCGAGTTCGGCGTTCAGTTCAGCCTCGTGCGCAACGAAAACTGGCACGGCGAGGGCGCATGGTTCGACAAGGTCGATATCATCACGCTCAATGACCCGAACGCGCGTCAGACCGCTCTGGTCACCGGAGACGTGGACTCGGTCAGCCAGATCGACCTCAAGACGATGGCGCTCATGCAGCGCGATCCGAACCTGCAGCTCTTCAACGTCCCGTCCGCGGGTGCGATCACGCTGCCGATGCTTTGCGACACGGCGCCGTTCGACAATGTCGACGTGCGTAACGCGCTCAAGCTGTCGATGAACCGCGACGAGATCATCGAGAAGATCATGTTCGGCGCCGCGACCAAGGCCAATGATTTCCACCATTCGCCAGCTCAGCCGTATTGGCCCGAGGATATCCCGCAGCGCGATTATGACCCGGATCAAGCAAAATCGCTGCTCAAGAAGGCCGGGATGGAAAACCTCGAGGTCAACATATCTACCGCCGACAGTGTCACCGCCGGGGCGGTCGATATGGCCGTGCTCTATGCTGAACATGCCAAGGCGGCGGGCATCACCATCAACGTCACGCGTGAACCGAACGATGGTTATTACTCGGACGTGTGGCTGAAGAAGCCTTGGTGCCTCGTCTCGTGGGGCGCGCGTCCGACGCCTGACGTGATGTATACCTTGGCCTACAAGAGCGACGCGGCCTGGAACGAGAGCCGGTGGCAGAACGAGCGTTTCAACGAACTCCTGCTGCAAGCGAAGGCCGAACTGGACGACAGCCTCCGTGCCGAGATGTATCGCGAAATGGCGATGCTGGCGCGCGACGATGGTGGCACCGTCATCCCGTTCTTCAACAACTTCGTATACGCGGCGCGCTCCAACGTGGGCACGCCGGACAGCCTCGCTGCGAGTTGGGAGGGCGATGGCGCCCGCGCGGCGAGCCGCTGGTGGTTTACCGAGTAATCGGAAGAAAAAGGGTCCGGCACCTCCGAAGGTGCCGGACCCACTTTTTTTGGCGCGTGGTTCTGTCCCGCCGGTCTCGTTTTTCCGAAGACCGACATCCCAGGCCGCACGAAAACAAAACAAGCGGCGCAAAAGTCCGCGTGATGCAACCGGGGGAGTGACACATGGGCGGCCTGCTCAATCTTGTACTCAAACGGCTGGGCCTGGGTCTGATAACCCTCCTGGTCGTCTCAATTCTGATTTTTTTCGCCGTGGAGCTTCTCCCTGGCGATACCGCCGAGCAGATCCTCGGTCAGGGCGCGACGGAAGAGACCGTCGCCGCGCTGCGGGAGCAACTTGGCCTGAACCGGCCGTGGTATGTCCGATATCTCGACTGGCTCTCCGGGGCAGTCGTGGGTGACTTTGGCGTCTCTGCCCTCTCGGGCGAGCCGGTGATGGACGTGATCGGCGGACGTTTCGTCAACACTCTGTTCCTCGCCGCCTACGCCGCGGTGCTCGCCGTTCCGCTGGCCATTACGCTCGGTGTGATCGTCGCGCTGCTGCGCAACACGGTGTTCGACCGTGTGGCCAACGTGCTGACGCTCACCTCGATCTCCAGCCCGGAATTCTTCCTTGGCTACATCCTGATCCTGTTTCTCGCTGTGAAGAACCCCTTCTTCCCGGCGATCGCGAGTCTGTCGGACGGCATGAGCCTTGGCGAACTCCTGAACCGGACGTTCCTTCCGGCGCTCACGCTGGTGTTGGTCGTCACGGCACACATGATGCGGATGACGCGGGCGGCGATCATCAACCTGCTCGCCTCGCCTTATATCGAGATGGCTCGGCTTAAAGGCGTATCGCCCTGGCGGGTGATCGTGCGACATGCACTTCCCAATGCCTGGGCCCCGATCATCAACGTGGTCGCGCTCAACCTCGCCTATCTCATCACCGGGGTGGTGCTCGTCGAGGTCGTCTTCGTCTATCCCGGGATCGGCCAGGCTTTGGTCGATGCGGTGGCGAAGCGCAACTTCCCTGTGGTGCAGGCCGCGAGCCTGATCTTCGCGGCGACCTTCATCCTTCTGAACCTCGCGGCGGACGTTGGCGCGATCCTGACCAACCCGCGCTTGCGGCACCCCAAATAAGGAGGCGGTACAATGATGTTCTTCGTAATCGGCTACTACGTCTTCTTGCTTCTCGCCTCGGTTGTGCTGTCGCTATTCAATCAGACCAAGTGGTTTCGAATGGTGTTCGCACTGTTTCTGGTCTCGATCATCGTGGGAATCGTCGGCGGAGCGCCGGCCTTGCGTGCCATAGCGATCTTCGCCGCGCTCCTCGCGACGGCGGCGGCGCTCTCCTTCGCGTTCAAGGAGTTCCTGATCCTCATCGTGAGACCGAACCTCGCCAAGGAGCTTCGCACCGCGCCGCTCACCGCGTCGTTCGGGATTTTCATCATCTTCACCTATGCGATTGCGGGCACGTTCGCCCCCTGGATCGCGCCATACGGGCAAGCCGAGGTCATCGCCGGAGCCTTTGCGCCAGCGGATGCGAACATGCTCCTCGGGGCGGATCAGCTCGGTCGAGACGTCTTCAGCCGGATCATATATGGCGCGCGCAACTCGGTGGGCCTCGCGCTTATCTCGACCTTGGGCGCTTTCATCCTCGGTGCGCTCGCGGGCCTGCTCGCCGCCGTCAAAGGTGGCTGGTTTGACCAGTTCATGGGTCGCGTCGCGGACATCATCATGTCTGTGCCATCGCTGATCTTCGCGCTGCTTATGCTGTCGATCTTCGGCACGAAGTCCTGGGTCATCGTCCTCGTCGTCGCGATCATCTACAGCCCCCGCGTTTTCCGCCTCACGCGGGCCGTCGCGGGCAACATTGTCGTGATGGACTATATCGAAGCTGCCAAGCTGCGCGGTGAGGGCGACTGGTATCTCATACGGCGCGAGATCCTGCCGAACTCGACCGCTCCCCTGATCGCGGAATTCGGCCTTGAGTTCGTCTTCGTGTTCCTGCTGATCGCTGGTCTGTCCTTCCTCGGCCTGGGCATTCAGCCTCCGACAGCGGACTGGGGGTCGATGGTGCGTGAGAACGCGACATTGATCTCGTTCGGCGACATCACCCCACTGATCCCTGCCGCAGCCATCGCGCTGTTGACCGTCTCGGTCAACTTCGTCGTCGACTGGATGCTGTGGCGGTCCTCCGGCCTGAAGGAGAAATGATATGAGTGCAAAGTTCCTGGAAAAAGACATCCTGCTGGAGATCGAGGATCTTCAGATTCAAGGGTATTCCGAAGAAACCTGGATCGACATCATCAAGGGCGTCAACCTGACGCTGCACCGGGGTGAGGTTCTGGGGCTGATCGGGGAGTCCGGTGCCGGCAAATCCACGATCGGCGCGGCCGCCATGGGATACGCCCGCGACGGCACCCGGATTTCCGGCGGCCGGATCGAGTTCGACGGGATTGAGCTGACCACGGCGACTGAAAGCGACAAGCGGAGCCTGCGCGGCTCGCGCATCGCCTATGTCGCGCAATCTGCGGCGGCCAGTTTCAACCCGGCGCACAAGATCATCGACCAGCACACCGAGGCGCCGGTTCAGTACCGGATTCAGAAACGTCTCGAAGCGCAGGAAGACGCGATGAAGCTCTACGAGCAGCTGCGCCTTCCAAACCCGAACGAGATCGGCTTTCGCTATCCGCACCAGGTGTCCGGCGGTCAGCTTCAGCGGGCGATGACGGCGATGGCGATGTCCTGTCGTCCGGACCTTATCATCTTCGACGAGCCGACCACGGCGCTCGACGTGACGACCCAGATCGAGGTGCTGGCCGCGATCCGCGATATCGTGGATCAATACAATACGGCGGCGATCTACATCACCCACGACCTAGCTGTCGTGGCGCAGATGGCGGATACGATCAAGGTGCTGCTGAAGGGCGAAGAGGTGGAGCAGGCCTCGACTGTCGAAATGCTTGAAAACCCACAGGAGGACTACACCAAGTCGCTCTGGGCGGTGCGCAGTTTCAAGCGGCCGCAGAAGGCGCGGCCCAAGGACGGCACGGAGCCGATCATCTCGGTCAAGAACATCGACGCGGCGTATACTGGCGGTGTGAAGGTCCTGGATGACGTGTCCTTCGACATCTATCCGGGCATGACCGTCGCTGTCGTGGGCGAGTCCGGGTCGGGCAAATCGACGACGGCGCGCTGCATCACCGGGCTCCTGCCGCCAATGGCGGGCGAAATCCAGTTCAAGGGTGACACGCTCCCGCCGAAGTATACGGACCGGTCGAAGGATCAACTGCGCCAAGCTCAGATGATCTATCAGATGGCCGACACGGCATTGAACCCAAAGGTGCAAATCAATGAGATCATCGGTCGTCCGGCGCAGTTCTATTCCGGGCTGAAGGGCACCGCGCTCAAACAACGGGTAGACGAGTTGCTCGACCTGATCGAGCTCGAGCCGTCCAAGTACTACTACCGTTACCCGCCGGAACTGTCGGGCGGCCAGAAACAGCGGATTGGCATCGCCCGGGCGCTGGCGGCTGAGCCGGAGTTCATCATCTGTGACGAGGTGACGTCAGCGCTCGACCAGCTGGTCGCCGAGGGCATCCTCAAGCTCCTAGACCGACTACAGAGAGACCTGGGCCTGGCTTACATGTTCATCACCCACGACCTCGCCACGGTTCGTTCGATCGCCGACGAGGTGGTCGTGATGCAGAACGGCAAAGTGGTGGAGCAGGGGCCAAAGGACAAGATGTTCACACCGCCGCACCACCCCTATACCGACCTGCTCTTGTCATCGGTGCCGGAGATGGACCCCAACTGGCTCACCACCCTGCTTGAAGAGCGGGGCGTCGACAATATTGGCGAAAAAGCAGACGTCTGATTGCCTTGGCGACCGCGTGCTACAGAAATGGCCCCGATGCGAAAGTGTCGGGGTCTTCGTCAATTCATGGCTGGGGCGTGTGTCGGTCGCGCGCTCAGATGATGGCGGAGGCGGTCAGAACGAGCACGGCGATCAGACCGACATAGAACACCACCAGACCGGACAGACTTCCACTGCGGGCTTCGTATTCGCGGATCAGTTGTTCGCGTGTCAGCATGGCCTTGCTCCGTTCGGTTCGAGCCAGTGTTTTCTTCGTCGCTTCAATTCGCCCGTTACACCCGTTCAATGCCTCGATCAAGCGTTCTTTTTGATGCAATCGCCGAAATCTTTTCGCTGGCGTATTGTCCGGCAAGAACCCGCGGACTCCGGTCCAAAACGCGACATCTAGGAGCGGTCTTCACCTCTTGGGGAGCCGTATTTGAAAGCCTGGCAGGACCGGATGTCATCGCACAGGTCGCCGGATTTTGGCCGCCATAATGAGATTGGGCCCCCGCGATATGCGGAGGCCCATGGTACTGTCTTGGCGAGATTTGGTTTAATCCGCCTTCTTGGCCCCAGTGCGTTTTCCGACGTTCTCACCGATCATTTCGCCGAGCTGGTTCATGGCCGGGGCCGAAACCGCCAGGTCCAGGATCGAGTCCACGATCTGTGATACAGGCGAGCTGGAAGCCTGACCTTCCGCTGCGCTATCGCGCCGACCGAGGCCGTTCAACTGATGAATCGTGATGCTGTCGATCTTCTCGGCAGGCTTGACCATCTGGCTCACGATGCCCGGCATGGCGTCGAGGCGCATCTTCTCCATCTCCAGCGCGGCGAGCGCGTCGGAGCGGGCGTTCTGGGCCTTGATCCGGGCGGCTTCGGCCTCGACCTCGGCCAGTTGAAGATACTTCATCGCCTCGGTCTCTTCCCGCTTGGCCTCGGCCTTGTCCTTGGCGGTGGCCTTGTCGCTTTCGGCGGCGATGCGCGCGCGGGTGGCAGCCGTTTCGGCATCCTGCTGCGCGGACAGAAGCGCCACGGCCTTGCGCCGCTCGGCCTCGGCCATCTGACGCGCGGTCTGAATGGCTTCTTCCGCCTTCACCGCTTCAGCGCGGGCGGTGTCCGCATCGGCGCGGGCGCGGCTTTCCTCCTGCGACTTGGCGGAAATCTGGATCTGCCGCTCTTGCTCCGCGATCTGGAGCGCGCGTTCCTGCGAAATCTCGGCCTCTCGTATCGCCAGTTCGCGGGCGATGTCGGCGGACTGGATTTCCTGCTCCATGCGGATGCGGGCATGGGCCGCCGAGCGTTCGGCGTCGGCCTTGCGGCTCGCCACCTCGGCCAGTTGCGCGGCCATGAGGGTTTCGACCTCCTGCGCCTGCGCGATCTCGGCCCGGCGTTCCTCCAAGTCGATCTCCAGCTTGCGGCGCGAGGCCTCCATCGCGGTGCGCCGCACTTCGACTTCGCTGTCGCCCTCGATCTGGGCGCGCTCGCGTTTCGACTTGGCTATCACCTCGGCCAGTTTGCGCATGCCGACCGCGTTGAAGGCGTTGGTTTCATCCAGCGAGTTGAAAGGCGTCTGGTCGAAATCGGTCAAAGACACGCTGTCGAGTTGGAGGCCGTAGCGCCCGAGCGTCTCGCCCAGAATGTCACGCACCTCGCGCACGAATTCGGCGCGGTTCTCATGCAACTCGTCCATCGTCATCTGGGCCGCGACCGTGCGCAGCGCGTCGATCATCATGCCGTCGATCAGGCTTTTCAGCTCGTCGGGCTGGAACGTGCGCCGCCCCAGCGTCTGCGCGGCCCGCGCGATGGCATCCGCCTCGGGCACGACCGAGGCATAGAACTCGGCCCCCACGTCCACCCGCATCCGGTCCTTGGTGATGAGGGCGCTGTCACCGCGCCGCACCACGTCCATGCGGATCGTCTGCATGTTCACGCGGTTGATCTCGTGAAAATACGGGATCGCCAGCGTGCCGCCGTCGATGATGACCTTGCGGCCCCCGATCCCGGTTTTCACGAGGCTGATCTCGTTCGTCGCCCGTTCGTAAAACCACGCGGCGAGCGCGATCAGAACGGCGGCGACGATAACGAGGAGGATGATCCATCCAATCGCAGTCATGGCGTGTCCTTTCTCAGAAGACCGGCGGGAAATGACGCCCGCCGCGGTCGAGGGTGATCCAGCGCAACTCGGTGAACGCGTCGAGCGACCAGCGCCCGCCGTAGCGGCCCACGCCGGAGGCCTTTGTGCCGCCAAACGGCACATGCGGCTCGTCGTTGATGTTCTGGCAGTTCACGTGGCAGATGCCGGTTTCGATATGCTCGGCCATTCGCAGGGCCTTGGCCTCATCCGCCGTCATGATCGCCGCCGTCAGCCCGTATTCGGTGTCATTGTTCAGCGCGATCGCCTCCTCTTCCGTGCGGAAGGGGGCAACGATGACGACGGGGCCAAAGGTCTCGTCATGCCAGATGTCCATGTCCGCGCTCACGTTGGTGAGCACCGTGGGTTCGACGAAGTTGTCCCACGCATTGCCGCCCAGTTCGACGGTCGCGCCTTTGGCCACGGCATCGTCGATCAGCGCCTTGACGCGCAGCGCCTGCCGCGTGTTGACCAGCGGGCCGATCACGTTGTCCTTGTCCTTGGTGTGCCCCGTCTTGAGCTTGGCGGCACGGGCGAGGAACTGATGCATGAAGTCGTCGTAGACACCGTCCTGCACAAGGATCTTTTCGGTCGACATGCAGACCTGACCCTGGTGCATGAACGAGCCGAAGTTGGCGGCCTTGGCGGCGTGGTCGAGGTCGGCGTCGTCCATGATGATCATGGAGTCCTTGCCGCCCAGTTCCACGCAGGCCTTCTTCAGATGCGCGCCGCACTTGGCCGCGATGTGACGCCCCACGGCGGTCGATCCGGTAAAGGACACGGCCTTGACCGTCGGGTTCTCGATCATCTCGTCGCCCACGGCGCCCACGCTGTCGCGTGAGCAGGTGACGACGTTGAACACCCCCGGCGGGATGCCCGCCTCTTCCAGCACTTCGGCAAAGTAGAGCCCGCCGGAATAGGGCGTATCCTCGGAGGGTTTCAGAACCACGGTATTGCCCACGGCCAGCGCCGCCGCGAACCCGCGCGAGGTCAGGATGCCGGGCATGTTCCACGGGGAAATGACGCTGACGACGCCCAGCGGAAAGCGGGTCGCCATCATGAACTTGTGGTGCTCGGAGGGGAGCACCTCGCCGATGTTCTGGTAGCAAAGCGCCGAGGCGGAACGGAACACTTCTGCCACGTATCCAGCCTCGAACACGCCCTTGCCGAACCAGCCGCCGCCCTCTTGCACGGCGGCGTTGATGAAGTCGCCCTGACGCTTGTCCCAGACCTCGGCGATCTTGAGCAGGTAATGCGCGCGCTGGTGAAAGGCGAGGCCGGACCACGCCGGGAACGCCGCCTTGGCCGCCGCGATCGCCTTTTTCACATCGTCCGGTGAGCCGTCGGGGATGCGGGCGTAAAGCGAATTGTCGGACGGGTTCAGGTCATCGAAGGTACGGGACGCGGGCGTCCACTGGCCGTCGATATACATGCCCTTGATGGTGGGCGCTTTGCTGGGACTGTCGAGCATCGGTGTCTCCTCTCCCTCAGGGTTTGCCACGGTGCCGGGTGCGCGAACGGTCGCGGGCCCGGGCGGCGGCGGTTTCGATTTCAGTCAGTACGTCGCGCAGCCGGTCGCTGTGGCTGCCGAGGTCCGGCATGGGCGTGCTGGGGGGCCGGCGAACGGGCTTCGGCGGCTCCGGCATCGGCGCGGGGCGCGGCGGCAGACTGGGCGGCGCATCGCGGCGCGACGACTGGGTCGCGGCCTTGGACACATAGCTTGCCGTATCGATGCCTGTGGGCTTGGAGGTCGCGGCAGGTGCGGGGCGCGGCGCGGGCTTGGCCGCTGGCGGGGCCGGCGGCGGCGCGGGGCGCGGGGCTGGCTCTGGTGCCGGTGTGGGTTTCGCCGGGCGCGCCGGGGTGATCCCCTGCATGGCCTGCGCGGCGATGTCCGAGGGCGACGGCCCCTTTGCCGGACGCGGGGCGCTTGGCGCGGGCATGGGGGAAGCCTCGGGTTTCCCCTTGCCAGCCCCGCCCTTGGCTGCAGCGCCACCCAGGTAGGCCTTTTGCACCGCCGGGTCTTTGGCAAGGTTGGCGCCGGTATCCTCGTGAATGATCTCGGTGTTCTCGAGCAGGTAACCCCGATCCGCGATGGCGAGCGACGCTTTGGCGTTTTGTTCGACCAACAGGATACCGATGCCGGTGTCGCGCACCGCCTTGAGGCTTTGGAAAAGCTCCTTGGACAGAAGCGGCGAGAGGCCGAGCGAGGGTTCGTCCAGCGTCAGAATAGCCGGGTTCGACATCATGGCGCGGCCGATGGCGACCATCTGCTGCTCGCCGCCCGACATGGTGCGCGCGACCTGTCTGCGTCGTTCCAGAAGCTTGGGAAACAGCGCATAGACCCGGTCGAGGTTCGTGCGTTCGGCATCCTTGGCCCGCTCGGAATAGGCGCCGAGCGTCAGGTTTTCCTCGACGGTCAGGTCGCCGAAAATGCCGCGCCCCTCGGGCACCAGCGCGATGCCCTCTTCCACGATCCGGTCGGGCTTCATGCCGACAAGCTCATGCCCGTTCATGCGAACCGTGCCCGTGACCTTGCCCTCACAGATGCCGCTGATCGCCTTCAGGAGCGTCGACTTCCCGGCGCCGTTCGCGCCGAGGATCACGACGATCTCGCCCTTGCCGACGCGCACCGAGGCGTTGTTCAGCGCGGGGTGCTGGCCGTAGGCAGCGGAAAGTCCCTTCACCTCAAGCATCGTCATCCCCCAGATAGGCGCGGATGACTTCGGGATCGGACAGCACGTCGTCTGTCGTCCCTTCCGCGATTTTCTTGCCTGAGGACATGACCACGCAGTTGTCGCAAAGCGAGCGGATCGCATCCATGACGTGTTCAACGAGGATGATCGTGCGCCCCTCGTCGCGCAGCCGGTGGATGAGGTCGATGCCTTCGGAAAGCTCGGTCGGGTTCAGCCCGGCGAGCCATTCGTCGAGCAGCAGAACCTCGGGTTCGCCTGACAGCGCGCGGGCAAGCTCGACCCGTTTCGTGTCGATATAAGTCAGCTGGCCGACACGCGACTTGGCCTTGTCCGCCATGCCGATCTTTTCGAGCACCTGCATCGCGTGGCGTTCGGCCGACTGCCCCCAGCGGCGGCGGTGGCCAAAGACGCCCCCGGCCATGACGTTTTCGAGCACGTTCATCGAGGGCAGGAGCCGCACGAGTTGGAAGGTCCGAGACACGCCCTTGCGCGCGATCTGGCGGGCGGGCAGTCCGGTGATCGTGCCGCCGCGCAAGCTGATCTCGCCATCCGTGGCGGGCAGCGCGCCGGAGATGAGGTTGAGCGTCGTGGACTTGCCCGACCCGTTCGGGCCGATCAGCCCCAGCACCTCATGCTCGCGCACGTCGAAGCTGACGTTGTCGACCGCGACCAGTCCGCCGAACTGCTTGGTCGCGCCGCGCAGCGATATGACCGTATTCGCCATCATGCCATTGCGCTCCGCTTGGCCGCGCGGCCCTTGAGACGGTCGTAGAGACCGACGAAGCCGCCCGGCAACAGGTAGACAATGGCGAGGAAGCTGAGGCCCAGAAGCAGCGTCGTCTGGTTCGGGAAGGAGGACGAGATCGCCTCCCAGAGCAGCGTGAAGGGGATGACGCCGACGAGCGGACCCCACAGCCGACCCGTGCCGCCCAGAAGCGCCATGATGACAACCTGGAAAGACAACATTGGCGTGAAGGCGGTCGAAGGTTCGATATAGACATATCTGGGCGCGATGATGGCCCCGACGATGGCAGCCACCGCTCCGGACACCACAAAAAGAGCCACTTTGGACAGCGCGGTGTTGATGCCGACATGGCGCGCCACGTCCTCGTCATCGCCGATGATGCGCAGCGCGAAGCCGAGGCGCGAGCGGCCGATGCCCCAGCCGACGAGATAGACGAGTGCAGCGAGGCCGAGAAGCTGCCAGTAGATGTCGTTGTCGGTCAGGTCGGTCAGAACATAGGTGCCCTTGTGCCCGGTCTGGTTCTGGTACCACGTCACCCCTTGCCGGGTCATTTCGGCCAATCCCAGCGTGAAGATCACGAAGTACACGCCGGACAGGCGGAGGGTGGCGAGACCCACGAGTGCGGCGAGCACGCCCCCGATCAGCCCGGCGATGGGCAGGAGCACCCAGTAGGGCAGGACCTCGATCCCGGACCCCATGACGTAGGTGCCGATCCCGAAGAACGCCGCCGTCGCGAGAGAAATGTAATGTGTGGGCCCGGAGAACAGCGCCCAGCTTGTCGCGAGTACCGTGTACATCGCGATCGAAACCCCGAGCGAGATTAGGTAGCCGTCACCTGTCAGCGGCAAGAGCGCTGCGACGGCGAGCAGGGCAGTGGCCCAACCCAGCGTTTTCCACTCGTCGCGCTTCATGTCGGCTTCCTCCCGAAGAACCCCTGTGGACGGAACAGCAGGATCAGGATGAACAGCGCGTAGGCCGCGACGAGCGTGAGGCCCGGATCGATGACGGAGGCGACGAAGGTTTCGCCGATGCCCAGAACCAGGGCCGCGAGGATCGTGCCGCGCACGTCACCGACGCCACCCATGATGACGATAATGAGCGCCTTCATGGTGAACATCACGCCGGTGGAGGCGTCCAGCGTCAGGAAGGTCGAGATCACGGCCCCGCCCACTGCAGTCACCGCTCCACCCAGAGCGAAGGCACGGGCCGAAAGCTTGGGCACGTCGATACCGACGAGTCGCGCGTTTTCGGGCGACACGGCGACGGCGCGGATCGCCATCCCGGCGCGCGAGACGTTGAGCCAGAGGAAGAGTCCCGCGCAGAGTACCGCAGCGCAAAGGAAGGCGACCACACGGTTCAGGCCGAAATTGTCACCGAAAATCACGATGGGCCGCGCGAGATAGGAATAGCTGAAGTAATCGCCTCCGAAGGCCCAGATCATGATGCCCACCATCACGAAGGACAGGCCGAATGTGGTCAGGATCGCATCGACCTCAAGCATTCCCCTATTCTTGGCCCGGTTCACCAGCGGACGGAGCATGATCCGGTAGATCAGCCAGTTCAGGACGTAGGCGAGGGGCGCCACGAGGAAAATCGTGAGGAGCGGGCTGACCTGCCCAACGGTGAAAAGGGTGAACGCGACGAAAGCGCCGATCACGAGCATCTCGCCGTTGGCGAGGTTCATGATGCGCGACACGCCGTATTGCAAGTTCAGCCCTAGCGCGATCAGCGCATAGGTCCCGCCGAGAATGAGGCCGGTGATGAGGATGTCCATGAGGTCTCCGTGACAGCTGGCGGGCCCGGATCGGTCCGGACCCGCCCTTCGCGTTGGACGGGGTTATTCCCAGCCGGTCTTGACCATCGGCTCGACGGCACCTTCGCGGCCCGTCTCCTTGATCCCCTTGAACTCGCCGTCCTGCCACTGGCCGACAGTCCAGTAGGCCGTGTTGTTGTTCTGATCGTCGAAGTCGATCGTGCCCATCACGGTCTCGAATGCGTTGTCCTTGATGTACTGGGTGACCTCGGCCATATCGAGCGTCCCGGTCGTCTCGATCGCTTCTTCGAGAATTTGGAGCGAGGCATACATCATGCCCGCAGCCCAGTAGTCCGGCTTGGACCCGGTCGCCGCTTCAAGGCGTGCGGCGTAGTCCTGGAACTCCGGCGATGCGGTGTTGACGCCGCCGATGCCCATGACCCCTTCCGCTGCCGCACCGAAACGTGCGCCGTAGGACGGGAATGCGGTGGCGACGGCGGTGTAGAAGGCCTTGACGTTCAGCTCTTCGATCATCGCCTGCTCGGTCAGTCCGAAAGTGTCCGGCGGATAGGACCAAGCCATGAAGGCGTCGGGCTCGGCGGCCTTGGCGGCCTTCATGATGGGTGAGAGGTCCTGCGTGCCCAGCGGGTACGAAGTTTCATAGACGATCTCGAACCCGGCCGCTTCCAGGGCCGGTTTGCCGACGGCTGCAAGCTCGATTCCGAAGGCGTCGGCCACGTTCACCATCGCGACCTTGTTGCCGATCTCGCCCGCTTCACGCAGGTCAGACAGCACCTCGACCGCATCTTCTGCGAGGTCGGTGGACCGGCCAAGCAGGAAGAACATGTCGTTGAACTGCTCAGTCAATTCACCGATCTGGTCAGTCGCGGCCGACGAGGTGATCTGCGGGAACCCGAGCTTGTCGAAGATTGGCGCGGCGGCGAGGTTCAGGCCGGTCGAATAGGGCGCGAGGATAATATCCGCGTCGTCCTGCGTGGCCAGGCGCTGCACCGCCTTGATGGTCTCGGACGGGTTGGTCTGGTCGTCGTACTCGATGACTTCGAGCATCCGCTGCTCGCCACCCACGTTCAGACCGCCACGTTCGTTCACCTCTTCCACCCAGAGGGCGATGTTCGGCCAATGGGTCACGGCGGCGCCGCCGGCCAGCGGACCGGTCTTGGGCGCCACGGCCCCGACGACAATCGAGTCCTGGGCGAATGCGGCACCGGCCACCAGCGTGGCAGCCAGCGTCGTCGTCACCTTGAAGAGTGTTCTCCGTTTCATGTGTTTCCTCCCTGAGTTCGCGCGTCTGTCGCGCTTTGATTACGTCCAGAACGGGTAATCGGATCTCGGCTCCTGGACGGTGATCCACCGGAGTTCGGTGAATTCGTGAATGGCGGATGTTCCGCCGAAGCGCCCATAGCCCGAGGTTTTCACCCCTCCGAAGGGCTTGGACGGGTCGTCGTAGACGGTCGGGCCATTGATGTGGCAAACGCCGGTTTCGAGCAGGCCGGCAAGGGCGCGGGCCCGGCTCGTGTCAGCGGTGAAGACGGAAGCCACAAGACCGTATTGCGTGTCGTTCGCGATGGATATCGCCTCTGCCTCGTCGCCGGCGCGTATGATGGCGGCGACGGGGCCGAAGCTTTCCTCTCCATAAATCTGCATCTCCGGGGTCACCCGGTCCAGCAGGGTGGGCACCACGTAGGAGCCGGACACCTCGCCGCCCGCGATGAGCGTCGCACCCTTCGAAAGCGCGTCCTCTATCAGACGTCCGACTCGGCGCGCGGCCTCGGCGCTGATAAGCTCGCCGACCTTGTCGCGGTTCTTGCGCGTCAACAACTCGGCGCATTGCGCTTCCATCTCGGCGCGGAACGGATCCGCAACGGCGTCGACCACGATCATACGTTCGGTGGCCATGCAGATCTGGCCCTGATTGAAATATGCGCCGTAGGCTGCGGCCTTTGCAGCAGCGGCGAGATCGGCGTCTTCAAGGACGATCAGCGGCGCCTTGCCGGACAGTTCAAGAAGGCATGGTTTCAGGTGGCGCGCGCAGATGTCGGCCACGCGTCGACCTACTCGTGTCGAACCGGTGAAGTTCACACGTCGCACCGCCGGGTGTCCGGCAAGTGCATCGACCACGGGCTCGGCCATCTCCGGTGCGTGAATGACAGAAGTCAGCGCCCCGGCGGGAAGACCCGCCTCGCAGATCACGTCCACAATTCGCGAATGAAGCATCGGGCACAACTCGCTGCCCTTGAAGACAACCGTGTTTCCGCACGCCAGCGGCCAGACGATGGCGCGCACCGCAAGTGTCACCGGCGCATTCCACGGTGCGATGGCCAGAACCGCGCCCACCGGCTCTCGAAAAACCGTGGATTGGATTCCGCTCTTTTCGGATGTCTCCTCGGTCTGCGTGATCTTTTCGGGTATTTTCATCGCCTCGTTGAACACATCGACCGCGATCGAGACGTTGAACCTAATCCAATCCGGCGTAGAGCCCAGTTCTTCGGCGGCGATCTCGACGAACTCCTCGGTATGTTCGATGAGAAGATCGCGCGCACGGGCGAGGACCTTGCGTTTTTCTTCAACTGACGTGGCACGCCAGACCGGAAAGGCGGCCGCAGAAGCATTGGCGGCGTCACGCGCGTCACGCGGACCTGCCGCAACCGCGCGGGTGACAGGTTGGCCGCTGACCGGCGACAGGCGTTCGAACACGGCACCATCGCGTGCCCCGACTCCCGCGTCGCGGATATGAAGCTTGGCTTCGAACATGATCCTCCCTTGGCCCGCCGGTGTGCCCCGACGTGACCCTGGAGATCAGCATGACCGAGGATCGCTCCAGAAATAATGCCAAAAAATGGGCATGTATTGCTGAAAGTTGGGTAAAGTGCAGGAGGGCTGCACCTTTTGGAGGTCGTCATGTTCGATTCGCCATCGTCCCGGTTCCGAGCGGGCCATATTGAATGCGCGCTTCAGGAGCGCGTCGTCGGTGCGCGCGCAGCGGCCGCGACATATGAGTGGTTCGTCTTCTACCTCGACAGTGGGCAGGCCGTGGCCGAAACCCACGACGGCGATTTCGAGATGTCGGGGCCTGCACTGCGCTGGGGACCGTTGGACGAGCATACCCGATTGCGGGTCTCCGCCGGCGGCGCGGGCTACTATCTCTTCTTCGGCACCCCGGTATTCGAGGATGCCATCGGTCTCGCCGCAGAGGGCGCCGATCTGAGGATGTTCGCGACACAACATCTCGTCGCGTCCTTTGAGCGCAGCGATACGCTGGGGCAGCGGCTCGACACACTTTTTGATCGAATTACGAACGAAGCGACGACGCCGCAGTTCGGAAGCGAAATCGCACTATCGGCCTACCTGCGGCTACTTCTCGTTCTACTCTGGCGCAGTGTTGACCGGGACATCATCCCGCAGGAGCCAAAAAGCCAGGGACTGGGCGACATCAATGTGTTCCGCAATCTGGTGGAGGCGCATTTTCGGGCGCGTTGGACGGCGCGGCACTATGCCGACGAGATGGGCATTACCTATGACCGACTGCATGATCTTTGTGTGCGCCTTGTCGGCAAGCCACCGGCCCGCCTGATCCGTGAGCGCTCGCTCCACGAGGCGCGGGTGCTTCTGCAACGCACGTCCTTGTCCGCAGAACGGATCGCCGCGATGCTCGGCTTTTCTTCCGCGAGCCAGTTCAACCACTTCTTCAAATCGATGGCGGGCGAAACGCCGGGTGCCTTCCGCAAGCAGGCTCTCGGGCGGCGCGAGGAAAGCGAAGTTGGGTTGGAGCGGTTCTCGGACTGGCCGTGAGCCGGAGTCATTTACGCAGGTCCTGTGCCAGCATGTCGATGAAACGCTCCGCACTGGGCGAAAGCGTGTGCCGACGGCGCTTCACGAGACCGGCGTCGCGCTTGATGACCGGGTCGACGAGCGGGAGGCTACGGATGCCCGGCGCCGGCTGCGCGCTGGCCAGACGCCCTGGCAGGACCGCTAGTCCAATGCCGCAGGCAGACATCCACGCCGCGCTGCCGAGAAACCCGACCTCTGCAACCACACGGGGGCGAATGTTCAGTTTCGCAAGCGTCGTCTCAACCATCCCGCGCACACCATAGTCGCGGCGCGACAAGATGAGAGGTTCGTCCACCAGTTCGCTCCAGCCGACGCTCTCGCGGTCGGCAAAGCGATGCTCAGCAGCACAGATGATGCATAACGGGTCGGCATGGAGGCTTTGCCAGTCCAGCGCGGACTTGTCCTCCGGTTCAGTTCCGATGCCGAAGTCGGCGCGCTGTTCGATGATGTTGGAATAGAACTGGTCCGGTGCGCAGTCGTCGAGGATCAGACTGACTGCGGGATAGGCCGCACGAAACCGTCGCACGGTCGGGGGCAGGAGGGTCAGCCCGGTCGCGGGCGTTGCCGTGAGACGGATGCGCCCGCGCTCCAGGTCCCGCAGTCCGCGGATGGTTTCCTCCAATGTAGAGAGATCGCCGAGAATACGCTCCACCAGACCGATCACGCTTTCGCCCGCCGCTGAAGGGGCAAGCGAGCGCGTCGTACGGTCGAACAGAGTCGCTCCGAGGACCGTTTCCGCCTGCCGGATCAGCACACTCGCCGCAGACTGCGTGATGTTGAGTGCTTCGGCGGCCGCCGAGATCTGACCGGTGCGGTAGACCTGCTGGATGGCGCGCAACTGTTTGAGAGTCAGGCTGGAAACCGACATTTGATACATTCATTTTGTTCATGAATTAATTACAAAAATTCAGTTTTGTTATCAAGCGGTTCATATTAGCCTTTTCCCACACACCTCGTCGCATCGAAAAACAAGACGGCGGGGGTGCAGGGAGGAATGACATGTTTTCCAAGATAAAAGGGCTCGCCGTTGCGGCGACCTTCGTGGCGGCGACCGGTTTTGCAGCCGATGACGCCGCGGCCCAGGGCCGCGTGACGATCGGCACCAATCCGCAGGGCTCGCTTTACTACACAATCGGCAGCGGTATCGCGGCCGCGCTTCAGGACTCGCTCCAGCGGCCCGTCACAGTGCAGCCTTTCACCGGGTCGTCGGTCTACCTGCCGCTGATCTCGGCGGGCGAAGTGACGGTCGGGTTGAACTCTGCCATCGACGCAGGTGGCTGGTACAGCGGCGACACTTCAGGCGAGGCGCTGACGGACCTGCGCGTTCTCGCGCGCCTCTGGCCGCTGCGCCAAGCCTATGTCACGCGCGCCAATGACGGTATGACCGAGGTGAAAGACCTCGCAGGCAAGCGCACCGTGGTCGACATGACCGCGCTGACGGGTGTGTCCGCCGTGAACCGCGCGACCATTCAGGCCGGCGGCCTTGCCATCGAGGACGTGGAAGCGGTCGAGGTCTCGGGCCTCAAAGCCGGGCTCGACGCGCTGGTCGAAGGCAACCTCGACGCAACGGCGGCGGCTATCGGTATTCCGCTTACGCAGCAGGCTAACGCCAGCATCCCCGGCGGTATCAGGTACCTGAGTCTGACCGGCGAAAACGCGACCGAGGCGTTCTTTGACGAGAACCTGCCGGGTGTCTACCCGCTCGAGGTCGGTCCGAACCCGGCCATGCCCGAGATCACGGAACCGGTCGTCGTGTCGGCCTACGACATCTTCCTGACCACAAGTGCGGCGGTGGCGGATGAAGAGGCGACGGCGATCCTGTCAGCACTCTACGACGCTTTCCCGCAGCTGCGCGAAGACTATCCGCCGCTGCGCGGTGGGGCGCAGGATGCAATGGGCAATGCCAGCAACACCGTGCCGTATCACCCGGCTGCCATCGCCTTTTTCAAGGAAAAGGGCATGTGGTCGGACGCGAACGACACACGCGAAGCCACCTTCTCCGAGTGAGCTGATTGTGGTGGCCGGGGAGCTTCCGGCCACCAACCTCCGTCGCCCCGCGGGCGATGTTCGGTGACGCCGGATACCCGGCGCACGCCCCATCCCGGAGCCCCAACATGCGTGCCGTTGCCGCTGTCCTTGCCGCGAGCCTTCCCGTGCTCGGCATCGCCTGGACGTTCAACCTCCCCGAGATGATCGGGCAGGTCTATATCACCGAGCAATACCTGGCGGTGATCCTCGGCCTGACGATCATGGCCGGATTGATGGTCAAACGGCAGCCCCCTGTGCCCATGGTTGCAGACCTGGTCTTCGGCCTCGCAGCGCTTGCCGGCTGGTGGTGGCTTGCGATCAACTACCAGGACTGGCTGCTCGACCCGGTCAATCGTGGACCTGAAAAATGGGTCCCCGCCGTGGTCGGCATCCTCGGTTTGTTCGAAGCGACACGGCGACATTGCGGGCTGGTCCTGAGCCTTCTGGGCGTGGGCTTCATGCTCTACGGCTTCTTCGGCCACTTTGCGCCGGGGATCTTCGAGGCTGCTTACCTCACCCCTCCGCGTTACCTGCTTTACGTCTACAACGACTCCAACGGTGTGCCGGGCCTCGTCCTCGGCGTCGGAGCCACGCAGATCCTCGGCTTCATAATCTTCGGGGCGGTGCTCACGGCAGTGGGCGGCTCGGCTGCGATGACCGACCTGGCGATGGCGGCGATGGGCCACCGCCGGG
Source organism: Maritimibacter sp. UBA3975 (assembly GCF_002384975.1). Taxonomy (NCBI): domain Bacteria; kingdom Pseudomonadati; phylum Pseudomonadota; class Alphaproteobacteria; order Rhodobacterales; family Roseobacteraceae; genus Maritimibacter; species Maritimibacter sp. UBA3975. The sequence continues at coordinate 293,356 of NZ_DGCP01000017.1, read as the reverse complement.
GTGGCCCGGCCAAGGTCGCCATCCTCGCCTCGTCGCTTTTCGGCACACTTTCGGGCTCGACCGTGGCGAATGTCATGTCCACGGGCGTCGTGACCATCCCGATGATGAAGAAAAGCGGCTGGCCCGCACGCCACGCCGGGGCCATCGAGGCTGTGGCCTCCAACGGCGGACAGATCGCCCCCCCGGTCATGGGTGCCACCGCCTTCATCATCGCGGAATTCCTGCAGATTTCCTACACCGACGTGGTGATTGCGGCGCTCCTGCCGGCTGCCTTCTACTACCTGCTGCTTTACCGCCAGGTGGACAGCTACGCCGCCGCGAACGGTCTGCATGGTGAACCCCGCGAGTCCCTGCCGCGCCTCGGGGCTGCGCTGAAAGGCAGCACCCCACTCATCCTGCCGCTGGGCGTGCTGATCTATTTCCTGTTCTGGCTCGGGTATGCGCCCGGCAAGTCGGCGCTCTACGCCTCGGGCGCGGCGCTCGCGCTTTACCTCGCGACCGGGCTGCGCCTGATCTCGGGCCTGCGTGAGCTGCCCGGAATTCTTGTGAGGGCAGGGGAAACGCTGATCCCGATCCTGCTCGTCTGCGCCATTGCCGGTATCATCATCGGCACGATCAACGTCACCGGCCTGGGCTTCGCGCTGACGCTTGCGTTGGGCAAGATCGCGGAACTCGGCGGGGTGCTGCCGCTCCTCGCCACGACCGCAGTGATCGCAATCGTTCTGGGCGTGGGAATGCCGACCTCAGGCGTTTATGTGGTCGTCGCCGTGCTGCTCGCCCCCGCGCTCGTTCGGAACGGGATCAACATCACCGCCGCGCATCTGTTTATCCTCTATTTCGGCCTTCTGTCGATGCTGACGCCGCCTGTCGCCATCGCGAGCTACGCGGCCGCCTCGATCGCCAAGAGCGATATGTGGCAGACTGGTGTGACGGGCGTGCGGCTGGCGTTTGTGGCCTATCTCCTGCCCTTCGTCTTCGCGTTCAACCCTGCGCTCATCATGGAAGGTACATGGTTCCAGATCGCCGTGTCCTGCGCGACGGTCTACGCGGGCGGGCATGTTCTGGCCGAGGTGCTGGCGCGAAAGAGTGCGTTCGGCGGCGGCTTCCTGCGGCTTTTCGCAAGCCTTGGCGGGCTGCTCCTGTTCAGCGCCACGGCCATCGTGAACCCGACCCATCCCATTGCCATCGCCGCGGCCATCGCAGGCATTGCTCTGCTGTTCCTGCTGGCCTGGCAGTCCCGCCGCGCCGCGGCTCAACCAACCTTTTCCCGAGAAACCCTAGAAAACGGAGCGCCAGATGCCCGATCATAACCCAAACCCGCCCTACAAACGGATCGCCACCGAGGAAGCCTGGCTTCCGCAGGAAATCCTCGACCTTTACCGGGCCGAAGTGCGTGACAAGAAAATCAACGAACCCGGCTTTCAGGCTTTGTGGGGCTTCTTTGCTGGCGACAACGACATCGCCAAAGCCCACAACCGTCGCATCGTCGAACTCGGCGAAGAGAGATTGGCCGACATGGACCGTGCCGGCATCGACATTGCGGTCCTTTCGCTGTCCTCGCCGGGCGTTCAGATTTTCGACCCGGCGACCGCTACCAGCCTGTCGATCCGCGCCAACGACGAACTTGCCGAAGGAATTGCCAAGAACCCGGACCGCTACGTCGGTCTGGCGGCCTTTTCGCCGCTCGACCCTGAGGGCGGGGCGAAAGAACTCGAACGTGGCGTGACCAAGCTGGGTCTCAAGGGTGGCATCCTGAACTCCCACACGCTTGGCACCTACATGGATGACGAAAAGTACTGGGCGCTCTTCGAAGCCGCCGAAAGCCTTGGCGTGCCGATCTACCTGCACCCCAATACGCCGTCACCGCAGATGCTGGAGCCGTTCCTTTCACGCGGTCTGGACGCTGCGGTCTATGGCTTTTCCTGTGAAACCGGGCTGCATGCCCTGCGCCTGATCGTTTCCGGTCTGTTCGACCGTTTCCCGAAACTTCAGATCGTCCTCGGCCATACCGGCGAAGCGTTGCCCTTCTGGCTCTACCGGATCGACTTCATGCACACACGCATTTCGCAGTCCAACCGCTATCCCGGGGTCAAGCCGCTCAAACGCAAGGCTTCGGACTATCTGCGTGAGAATTTCTACTACACATCCTCGGGCGTCGGCGATCCCAAGCCCATCATGTATGTGCAGGATGTCATCGGTGCTGACCGGATGATGTACGCGATGGACTACCCGTGGCAGTACGTCGTCGAGGAAACCGCCTATCTCGACGCGATGCCGGTTTCGCCGGAGGTGCTCAAGGCCTTCTACGAGGACAACGCGCGCAAGGTCTTTGGCATCTCATGACGGATCTGTCCGCAGATGTCGTCATCGTCGGCGCAGGCCCGGTGGGCCTGACGCTGGCGATGGAACTCGACCGGCGTGGGGTGAGCTCACTCATCATCGAGAAGCGCCGCGCCGGAGAGCCGCCGAACGTGAAGTGCAATCACGTCTCGGCACGTTCGATGGAGATCTTTCGCGGCCTTGGCATCGCGGACCGCATACGGGCCACGGGGCTGCCCGATGATTATCCCCACAGCGTGAGCTACCGAACGACCGTGACGGGACGTGAGATCACTTGCGTCCCGATCCCGTCGCGCGCCGGGCGTGAGCGGGGCGATCCGGGGCCCGATACGGACTGGCCCACGCCGGAACCGCCGCACCGGATCAACCAGATTTTTCTTGAGCCGGTGCTGTTCGAAGCTGCACTGGAACGCCCCGGAATCGAGATCGTGAACGAAGCCAAAGTCACGGGCTTCACCGACACTGGCGGTGGCGTCACGGTCAGCATAGAGCGCGACGACGGGCGGACGTTCTCCGCGTCAGGGCGCTATATGGTGGGTTGCGACGGTGGCCGCTCGGAGGTGCGCAGCGCGATCGGCGCGAAGCTGCAAGGGGACGCGGTGGTCCAGCGCGTGCAATCCACCTATATCCGTGCGCCCGGACTCATCGACTTGATGGACGGGCCGCCGACGTGGGGGATGTTCGCTTACAATCCGGTGCGCACCGGTGTCGTCTATTCCATCGACGGGCGCGACACCTGGCTTATCCACAATTACCTGAAGGAGGACGAAGCGGATTTCGACAGCGTGGATCGTGACTGGGCGATCCGGCAGATCCTCGGCGTGGATGACGACTTTTCATATGAAATTCTGACGCGCGAGGACTGGTTCGGTCGTCGACTCGTTGTCGACAAACTGCGGGAGGGAAACGTCTTCATCTGTGGAGACGCGGCCCATCTCTGGGTACCCTATGCAGGTTACGGGATGAACGCGGGGATAGCGGACGCGCACAACCTCGCCATGCATATGGGCGGTGTCTTCGCCGGCTGGGCTGACCCCAGTGCGCTCGACGCTCACGAAGCCGAACGGCTCCCGATTACCGAGCAGGTGTCCCATTTCGCGATGAATCACGCGCATGAAATGGCCCGCAAACGCAAGGCCGTGCCGCCGGAAATCGATGACGACACACCAGAAGGAGCGGCCGCACGAGAAAAGGCGGGCAAAGCGCTTTATGACCTGAACGTTCAGCAATACTGCTGCGCCGGTCTCAACTTCGGTTATTACTACGAGGCCTCGCCCCTGATCGTGCGGGACGGGACACCACCGCCTTACAGCATGGGAGATTTCACGGCCTCGACAGTGCCGGGCGCGCGGTTGCCGAATGTGCGTATCGACGACGAGCAATGGCTCTATGATGTGCAAGGCACAGGGTTCGCGCTGATCTGCACCGACCCCGAGTCAGAGGTCGAGTCGCTTCTCTCGGCGGCGCGCGCGGCGGGGCTTCCGATCACGTTGATCGACCTGCCGGATGCGCCGGAGCCATATGGCAAGGCGCTGGTTCTCGCCCGGCCTGACAATCACATCGCATGGCGGAGCAACAAGGTGCCAACTGATCCAACCGCACTGATCGACCGCCTGCGGGGGGTGCGGGTGCCGGAGGCTGTCCGATGATCGTTGATGTTCACACGCACATGGTGACCGAGGACTACCTGAATCTATTGAGACGTGATGGCGGTCCGAAATACACGTTCCGCACGCTTCCGGCTGGCGGTGAAGTGATCGACAAGGATGGGGTGCCGTTTTTCACGCTTCTCCCGGCCATGTGGGACTTCGATCAGCGCATCCGAGACATGGATGCCGCCGGCGTCGACGTGGCCGTGATCTCGCTCACCTCGCCCAATGCGATCTTCGCGGACGGCGATCTGAGCCGCACTGCGGCCCGCTTGATGAACGATGCGTTTGCCGAGGCACGCACCGCGCATCCAGACCGGCTGCGCTGGTTCGCATCCCTGCCTTGGACTGACCCGAGCGGTGCCGTCGAGGAGCTGTCTCGCGCCGTTTCGCTTGGCGCGTCCGGTGTGTTCGCCGTAGCGACCGTGGACGGCCGGCCGCTGACGGACCCGGCCTACGCGCCGATCTGGGAAGCCATTGATACCGCAGGCCTGCCGGTGTTCCTGCACCCGTCCGTGCCGCCGGGGGAGCAGGAGCTGGGCCTTGGTGACCATAACCTGTCGCCGCCGGTCGGGTTCGTATTCGACACGACGCTTGCCATCAGCCGGATGCTCTATGACGGGTTCTTCGAACGCTACAGGCAACTGAGCATGATCCTCGCTCATGGCGGAGGGACGCTTCCGTTCCTGATCGGGCGTCTGGATGTCTGCCACGATCGTATCCCGGCCTGCGCGGCGGGAACGGCGCAGCCACCCTCGGCCTTCCTCGATCGTCTCTATCTCGACAGCGTCGTATATTCAAAAGGCGCCCTCGATCTGTGTATTGAGACGGTGGGCGCGGACCGGATTCTTTTCGGGTCGGACTACCCGCACAACATCGGGGACATGGCCGGTCGCCGGGCATTGCTCGAGGCGAGCGGCGCGCCACATCGCAAGACCGCTGCGGCCTTGTTTGGCCTCTGAGCACTCGGGCAACGCCTCGTCAGGAGCCTTTGTAATCCGGCGCCCGCTTTTCCATGAAGGCGCGGGGTCCCTCCCGTGCGTCATCGGTTTCCATGACGATGGCCTTCGCGCGATCTTCCAGCACGAAGCCCTCCTCCAGAGGTCGGCCTATCGACTCGACGACGGTCTTCTTGATCTGCCGGACCGAGACTGGAGCGTTGGCAGCGATGCGTTCCGCCATGCCCCTTGCTGCTGCTTGCAGGTCTTCGGGCGGAACGATCCGGTTGATCAGGCCGTGACGCAGGGCGGTCTCCGCGTCCATAGGCACATTCGCCACCATCATCTCCATCGCTGCCGTATACGGAATCTGACGCGGCAGGCGCGCGAGTGCGCCCGCGAAGGGGATGACGCCGCGGGCCGCCTCGGGCAGGGCGAACGTCGCGAAAGGCACGGCCAACCGGATGTCCGTCGCGAGCAGAATTTCCATTCCGCCGGCCATGCACGGGCCGTTGATTGCAGCCACGATGGGCTTGTTCATCTCGAAGCCCCGCAAGGCGGTTCGCGCGTGGACGCTGGGGTCGTCAAGAAACCGGTGGTCCCACTCGGTCTCCGGCGCGCGGGCACCTGACAGCAGGGGCAAGGAGAGTTCGAGGTCCCCGCCGGAGCAGAAAGCCTTGTCCCCCGCGCCGGTCAGGATCACGGCGCGGATCGACCCGTCTTCGGCGATATCCGCCATCGCGTCAGCCAGCCGGCATATTACCTCCGGGCTCATCGCGTTGCGCCGCTCCGGGCGGTTGAAGGTGAGCGTGGCAACGTGTCCATCACGCTCGAAAAGGAAGGGCGTGTTCATCGGCGCACTGGGGTCAGCGACCCGTCCGTGATGGCCTGCGTCGCCTGATCGCGCAGAGCGAATTTCTGGACCTTGCCATTCGCAGTCATCGGGAGCGCATCGATCCCAACGATATACTTTGGCATCTTGTGCCGCGCCATCCGCTCCCGGCAAAAGGCCTGTAGCACTTGCGGATCGACCGTCGCCCCGGGCACAGGCACCACGAAGGCGCAGATTTCCTCGTCCAGTTGCTTGTCCGGTACCCCAACCACCTGCGCTTCGCTCACGCTCTGATGATCCAGCAAACACTCCTCGATCTCGACGGGATAGACGTTCTCACCGCCCCGGATGATCATATCCTTGAGCCGTCCCACGATCCTGAGGTGCCCGCTTTGGGCCAGTTCCGCGAGATCGCCCGAATGAAGCCAGCCGTCCGCGTCGATGGTCTCGGCGGTCTTTTCCGGCATGTCGAAATAGCCCGCCATCGTGTTGTAGCCCCGGATGCACAATTCGCCGCTTTCCCCCCAGCCGCGGACCGCGCCGGTGTCGGGGTCCACGATGCGGATTTCGGTGTGGGGAAGGGGCGTCCCCGCCGTGCTGACCTGATCCTCGAAACTGTCGCCAGGGTTGGTCAGCGTGATCACCGGGCTGCATTCGGTCATCCCCATCAGGACAAGCGGGTCGCCCCCGGTCTTTTCCTTCATTGTACGCAGCAGGCTCGGCGGGATGTTCGTTCCGCCGGTATAGGTCTTGCGCAGGGTATGGGTGTTGAAGGAGTCCCAGTCCGGGTGCTCCATCATCCGGATCATCATGGTGGGCACTGCGTTCAGGATCGTCGGCTCATGGGCGTCCCACAGTTCCAGCATGCGGCGCGCGTCGAAGCCGTCCATCGTGACGAGATGCCCGCCGGACACGAGCATCGCCATCACGTTGCAGACGCAACCGGCAGTGTGAAAAAGCGGCATTGCAGAGAGCAGGACATCGTCAGGCCCGAACCCGCCCCGATCACCGGCGAGGCGGGCGTTGTTGACAGTCGAGCGGTGTGTGAGCATCGCGCCCTTGGGCTTGCCGGTGGTGCCCGAGGTGTATTGGATCTGAGCGATGTCCGCGCTTGCCACCTTGGCCTGTCGGGCCGCGAGGGCGTCGGGTGACACCGTGTCGGCGTGGTCACAAAGGTCCCGGAACGACATGGCGAAGGCTGGAGGCTCGCCCACGGCGACCAGCGTTTCGAGGTCGGGAAGCGTCCGGTTGCCCGTCCGCCGTCCTCCCTCGGTCGTGGCGAGGTCCGGCATCAGCCCTGCAAGATGAGCCGCGATGTCGTTTGTGCGGAACTGAGGACAGAAGACGAGCGCTTTCGCGCGGCTTTGAGTCAGCAGGTAGTCGACCTCGTTTTGCAGAAGCGCCGGGTTCACCGTCACAAGCACCGCGCCTGTCTTGGCCAACGCGTATTCCAAAAGGATCCACTCGGCGCAATTCTGCGCCATGACTGCGACATGGTCGCCCCGTTCAATCCCGAGTCCCATGAGGCCGCGCCCAACGATATCGGCCTGCTTCTTCAACTCGGCGTAGGTCCAGGAGGTGCTTTTTGCGCCACCGTTCTCATCCACCGTGACGGCGGTCCTGTCAGCGAAAGCAATCGCCTGCTGGTCCAGCATATCGCCCAGCGTCACATCGAGGATCTCGGGGCCGCTCGCGTCCGGCCGCCACCATGCCAGGGTATCTTCTACCGTCGTCATGTCCCGGTCCTCTTCCTCCGTTCGCCCTGTGCTCGCTCGCCGCGCCGCTGGACGGGTTCCGGATTGGATGTTATCCAATGGTTCGACATCGATCAATTGGGCATCGATCAATTCAACGCCGACGACGATGGTGGCATATGAGCGAACAGGGCACATCAACCCCGAAAGCCGCGCCGTTCGAAGGTACTGAACCCGAAGAGCTTCTGGCGCTTGGTCATGACCTCGACCGGTCGCTGAACTTTCGCATTCGAATGGCTCAGATCCTGTCATTCCGGCATTTCGAAAAACAGCATCCCGGATACGGTGGAGCGTCCCGGTTTCTGGGCCTCCTGTCGATTATCAAAACCAATCCGGGCGCCCCGCAGAACCGCCTTGCCGAGGCCGTTGGCCTTCAGCGCTCCAGTCTCGTTCCGATCCTGGACCGGATGGAGACTGAAGGGATCGTTGAACGGCGCGATGTCGAGGGAGACCGGCGGGCCAAGGCCGTGTTCCTGACCGCGAAGGGCGAAGGTGTCGTCGCAGACCTCAGTGCCTCGGCACTCGAAAGTGAGCGGCGGATGTCTGCCGGCTTGACCGACGATCAGGTGACCGTCCTGATCGACGGGCTGGACCGGATCATCCACAACCTGCGACACCTGTAGGCGCCTGAGCTCTGCCGAGACGCTGGCGCACTTCAGCCACAGTAATTGCGCGACGTCACTCTCTTTTACTTAGCCTCTTCGCAGCGAATTCCGCGAACCAGTCGAGCGCCGCGGGATTGCGTGTGGCATCCTTTGAGGCGACTTTTTCCGGATTTTCGCCCAGAAGCATCCGGCGCACCGGAACCTCCATCTTCTTTCCCGTGAGGGTGGTCGGAATCTCGGGCACCTCGACGATCACGTCGGGCACATGACGCGGCGAGCGCTCCGAGCGGAGGCGTCGAACGATTTCTTTTTCGATGTCCCCGGTCAGCCGGACACCCTGCGCCATCTGAACGAACAGTGGCATGTAGTATCCGCCGTCCGCCTCTTCGATACAGACGATCAGACTGTCGGCGACCTCGTCGAACCCTTCGATGGTGCGGTAGATCTCGGCCGATCCGATGCGAACGCCGAAGCGGTTAAGCGTGGCATCCGAGCGTCCGAGCACATAGGAGCCGCCGCGCTCGTTGAACCGCACGCGGTCGCCATGGCGCCAGACGCCCGGGTACATATCGAAGTAACTGTCGGCATATCGTTTGAATCCGTCGTCGCCCCACAGAAACAGCGGCATGGAAGGCATCGGCTGACGCATGACCAACTCGCCAACGGCGCCGGTCTCCGCTACCTTGCCGTTTTCATCGAAGGCCGCCGCGTCGCATCCGAGCGCCGGCGCCTGAATCTCGCCCGCATGTGCCGGGAGAAGGGGAGAGCCTGCGAGGATTCCTGAGCAGACCTCCGTCCCGCCGGATTGGGTCGTCGCGTAAATGTCCGGTTTCACCGCCTCGTGAATCCAGGCAAGAATTTCGGGCGTCACAGGCGAGCCGGTGAGAAGGATCGTCTCAAGGGGAGCGATGTCGAACTCCTCACCCGGTCGGATACCTTCGTTACGCACCATCTGCATAAAAGTGGGTGACACGCCGAAGGTCGTCACGCCCGTGTCCGCCATCAGACGCCAGAGTGCGCGGGCGTCGGGATAAGTCGGGTGACCGTCATAGAGCGTCACGTGCCCATTCAGCAGCGGCCCCATCATCAGCGTGTTCCACACCATCCAGCCGGTGGTGGAATAGCAGAACTGTACGGCGTCTTCGTGCATATCGAGATGGAACGCCCCGGACTTGAGGTGTTCCAGCACGATTCCGTGGTGGCCGTGAACGATAGGCTTCGGCAAGCCGGTCGTGCCGGACGAAAACAAAACCCACAGCGGATGGTCCGAGGGCACGCGCGTATAGTTGAACGCCTCCCGCGATACCTCCGGCCCGTCCAGCAGACTGTCCCAAGCGAGTGTCTCGCCGGAGAAATCGGGAGTGCCTGCATCAGGCAGATAGTCCAGAAGCACCAGTCGTTCGGCTTTGGGCAGTTGACCCAGGATATTGGTCAGCTCATCCGTGCGGTCGTAGTCCTTTCCCCCGTAAAGGTAACCGTTCACGGCGAAGACCAGCTTGGGTTCGATCTGGCCGAACCGGTCAATTACGGTCTGAGCGCCGAACTCGGGCGCGGCGGAGGACCATGTGGCACCGATCGCGGTGGTGGCCAGCATTGCGATGAAGGTCTCGGGTATATTGGGCATGTAGGCGACGATACGGTCGCCCGGTTCCACACCCATCTCGCGCAGCCGCGTGGCCATCTTGCGAACGTCGCGACCAACGTCGGCCCAGCTCAGGTTGCGTGTCTCTGGCCGGGTTTCGGACAGGTGCGCGATCATCGGACGCGTTGGGTCGCCGGTCGCCTCATGCCGTAGAACGTGCTCGGCGTAGTTGAGGCGCGTGCCCGTGAACCAGCGCGTACGTGGCATCGGGTCGCTGGTCATGACTTCGTCGATCTCGCCGTCGTGGATGATGTCGAAGTAATCCCAGACCGCGCGCCAGAAGCCCGGCACATCCTCGATCGACCAGCGCCAGAGGTCGAAATAGCCGTCGAATTCCTTGCCTCGCTCGGCGGCGAGCCAGTGCAGGAAGCGCGTGGTGTGGACGCGCGTGCGCCGTTCTTCCGACGCGCGCCAGAGTTCCTGGCCTTCGATCACTCTTGTCATACGGGTGCTTTCTTCATCTCGACGTCGTCTACGATGGCCGCGCTTCGGGCCGTCGCCATCTTCCCGGCGCGTAATCCGTTGTTATTATCCATCAATGCTCCCCCCCCAAGCTTTGCGCGGAGTATGCCGCGCCCCCGTCGCGGCTTCCAGCCCTGACACGACGAACCTCGATCAGTCGCCGGGCGCAGGCGGGAGAAGGCCCGGAACTGGACAGTTGCGATCCTCCCGGTGCGCGCGACAAGATGGAAAAAGGGAGGACGGTCATGAGCGAAATACACGAAGGCGGCTGCCAATGCGGTGGCGTACGGTATCGCACCACGGGCCAGCCTCACCGGACCGGTGTCTGTCACTGCCGTTTCTGCCAGACCCGGACCGGGAGTGCCTTTGGTGTGTCCGTCTATTTCGACGCGGATCAGGTGGAAATCCTGTCTGGGGATCTAAAGGACTACAGTTTTACGACCGACGGCGGGCGACGCTTTACGACGCGCTTCTGCAAGACCTGCGGGACGAGCGTGTTCTGGACGCTTGAGCTGTTCGACGATGCCATCGCCGTGGCAGGTGGCACGTTTGATCCGCCCACCTTCTGGTTCGATGTGGGACGCGAAATCTTCACGCGCAGCAAGGCACCCTTCGTTCACCTCGACGTCGCCGAGAGCGACGAGACCACGCCGGGAGCTGCGCAGGAATAGTCATTCCCATCCCGGCGCGAGGATTGGCCGGATCATCTCGGTATCGTCCGTTTTCACGGTTACGGCAGTTGACGGATGCCCCGCAGGTTGGTTTCCTGAAATCTGGTCCGGTCGGGAAACGCGCGGCAGGACACTGGCCCGACAGAGGCCGATCAACTGGGAGGAAATCATGAAGCTTTTCAAGGCCGTTGCGGCCACAGCTATGCTTGCGGCGACGCCTGTTGTCGCACAAACCCCGCTCTCCGTCGCCACCGGCGGCACCGGCGGCGTCTACTATCCGATGGGCGGGGGCCTCGCCGAAGTCATCAACAACCATGTCGAAGGCTATTCTGCCACCGCAGAGGTGACCGGCGCTTCCGTCGAGAACATGGGTCTCGTCGCCACCGGCGACGCAGACCTCGCCATCGGGCTTGCGGACACCGTCTATCAGGCACGCACCGGCACGGGCCGTTTCGAAGGTCAGCAGCTCGAGATGGTCCATGGCGTCGCGTCGCTCTACGCCAACATGATCCAGATCGTGACGCTCGCCGACAGCGGCATCACGTCGCTTGACGATCTGACCGGCAAGCGCGTGTCGATCGGTGCGCCCGGATCGGGCACCGAGGTGAACGCCGAGCAGGTGCTGACCGCCGCCGGCATCAGCTACGACGATATCGAGGAACAGCGCCTCAACTTCAACGAAACCGCCGACGCGCTGGCGAACGGCGACATCGACGCCGGTTTCTGGAGCGTGGGCGCGCCGACTTCGTCGATTCTCAACCTCGCGACAACGCAGGATATCGTCGTCATCGAACTGACGGACGAGCAGATCGCGGCGGCGCAGGAGGCCCAGCCGCTCTTCGCGCGCACGACCCTCTCCGCCGGCATCTATGACGGTGTGGACGAGGATGTGACGGTGCTCGGCGTACCCAACGTACTCGTCGCTTCGTCGGAAATGTCCGAGGACCTCGCCTACGAGATCACCAAGGCGATGTTCGAAAATATCGCGGACCTGCAGGCGGTGCACCCGGCAGCGAACCAGACCACAGTCGAGTTCACCCTGTCGGCGACGCCGATCCCGCTGCACCCCGGCGCCCTCAAGTATTACGAGGAAACCGGCGCGGACATTCCCGACAAACTCCGTCCGTGATCGCCAAAACCGGAGGAGCGCTCGCCGCGCTCCTCCTCTTCCACACCGCTATGCCAGGCCATGCCGGAACGCTCACCGCGTCGCTGGCGGCGACGGGCGAGGTGCTGGCCCGTATCGAGGTCGCGCAGGGCACGGGCTGGTGCGTTCTTTGGCGCCATTCGGTGCAGGGGTTCGAGGTGGAGGATTGTTATGAAAACCGGTCGGGCCGGATGGTGCTCCACCGCTCCCACTTGCCGGATTTCGCTGCCGGGCTCGACCATATCCCCGGTCGCGGGCGGCAGATCTCGGACGGGCAGGGGGGCTATTGGATCGAAGACCTGGATGAAGCTGTGCCGGGCAACGCCTATATCCTGCGACCCGGTACCATGAATGTCGATCACAGGCTGCGCGCGGGTGAGACCGTCATCTCCCTCTCTGCGCTGGCCGCACATGAACGGGTGCGCATCGCGCTCACACCGGATGAGGATCAATGACGGACTTCCAGACCGAGACCCGAGCAGAAGTCGTGCAGCCCAGATTCGTGCTTGGCCTGATCTCTGTCGTCGGGATCGCCCTTTCCCTGTTTCAACTCTATGCCGCTGGCATCCAGCCGCTTGGCCTGTTCTATCAGCGCCCCATCCACCTCGGTTTCATCCTTGTCCTGTGTTTTCTGATCTACCCGGTCTTCGGCAAGCACCGGCCGCGCGGGTTGGTCGGCTGGCTTATCGACGGGCCGCTCATCCTGTGCGGCATCCTTGTGGGCTTCTGGGTGCCTTACAACATCGACACCATCGCCAACGCGATTTTCCCGCGCAGCATCGACGTGGCCGTCGGGATCGTTTCGGTGCTCGTCGTGCTGGAGGCCGCGCGGCGTGCGGTCGGCCTGGTCCTGACCATCATCGGCGCTTTCTTCGTGGTCTATGCCTTCGCCGGTCTGCGCGGGGAGTTGCCGTGGCTCGCCGACCTGATGCCGGGTATCCTGAACCACCGTGGCTATTCCATCGACCGGGTGGCGAGCCAGCTGACCCTTGGCGCCGAAGGGCTCTTTGGTATCCCACTGGGCGTGGCAGCCACGTTCATTTTCATCTTCGTCCTTTTCGGAGCACTCCTCGAGGTAACCGGGGCGGGGAAGTTCTTTATCGATCTCGCCTATGCTGCGACCGGGCGGCAGCGTGGCGGGCCGGCCAAGGCCGCAGTCATCGCGTCGGCGGGAATGGGGTCCATCTCGGGCTCAGCCATCGCCAACGTCGTGACGACGGGTGCCTTCACCATCCCGCTCATGAAGAAACTCGGATACCGCCCCGCGCAGGCCGGCGGGATCGAGGCGGCGGCGTCCACCGGCGGTCAGATCATGCCGCCTCTGATGGGCGCGGGCGCCTTCCTGATGAGCGAGTTCACACAGGTGCCTTACATCGAGATCGTGCTCGTCTCGATCTTCCCGGCGATGCTTTACTTCGGCTCGGTCTACCTTCTCGTACATATTGCGGCGGTGAAGCTGGGGCTGAAGGGCATACCGGCGATTGACCTGCCGCGCGTCCGCGACGTGCTGGCGCAGGGGTGGCATTTCCTCCTGCCTCTCGTGGTGCTCGTCTATTTTCTCGTCTCTGGCTACTCGCCGCTGCGCGTGGGTTTCTTTGCGGTGGTCTCGGTCGCCGCGGCCGCGATCGCGCGGGCACTTTGGGATTTCCTGCGCGACAAACCTTCAATGGCGGGGGCTGGTGCATTGGCCCGACGAGGTCTGGCGCTCACACTTCAGGCTTTGGAATTAGGCGCGCGTAACGCCGTCGCCGTGTCGATGGCCTGCGCCGTGGCAGGCATCATCGTGGGCGTGGTCGGCCTCACCGGACTGGGTCTCAAGTTCTCGGCCATGATGCTCGCTTTCTCTGGCGGCAACATGGTTCTGGCTCTCCTGCTCGTCATCATCGCGAGCCTTATCCTGGGCATGGGCCTTCCAGTGACTGCGGCCTATATCGTGCTCATCATCCTCGTCGGCCCCGCGCTGACCAGCGAGTTCGGTGTCCCGATCCTCATCGCCCACCTGGTCGTCTTCTGGTACTCGCAGGACTCAAACGTCACGCCACCCGTGGCGCTCGCGGGCTTCGCGGGCGCGGCCATTGCCGGATCGAAACCCATGGAGACGAGTTTCCAGGCGTGGAAATTCGCCAAGGGCCTCTACCTCATCCCCATGTTCATGGTTTTCAACGAACCGATCATTCTCGGCGGTCCGGTGCCGCTCGTGATCTGGAACGGCGCGCTGGCGATCATCGCCCTCACCGCCTTTGCGGCCATGCTGGAGGGATATCTTTTCGCGACGATTCCCCTTTGGCAACGGATCATTCTCGCCCCTGCCATCGTTGCGGTTTTCTGGCCGGTGTTCGAGGTCGAGGCGGCCGGGGCGGCGGTGATCGTGGTCCTGCTGGGGCTGAACTGGCTTGCGAAGGGTCGCGGCGACGTGACAGGAGAGGCGCGTAATCCGGAGCCCGTGAATGACCAAGCCTGATATCTCCGCCGCGCTGATGAATGATGTACGTGCCCGTTTCGCCCATGTCGACAACTGCCCTTTCGAGGGCGAGCGCGTGTTCTTCGAGAACGCAGGTGGGGCGCTGACGCTCAATTCCGTGGTTGAAACCTCGGCCCGGATGGCGGCGATTCCGGACAATCAGGGTCGCTCCAACGCGGCGTCGAAAGCGCTTCAGGACATGATCGACACAGCAAAGGCCGACATGCGCGTGTTCTTCAATGCGCCGGAGGGGCAGTTCTTCGTCGGTGAAAGCGGCACCGAGCTTCTATTTCGCCTGATCCGCTCTGCCTGCCTTGGCACACCGTTGGGCCGGGTTCTTGGAAGCACGTTGGAGCATCCGGCAAGTCGGAGCGCTGCCGCACGATGGTCAAAGGTGGCGGGCAAGCCCCATTTCCTTGTGGCCCATGACGACGCGCGCGGCACGGTCACGGCCGAGGATTACGCGCCGCTCGTGACGCCGGATACGGTCGTGGCCACCATTCTTCACACCTCGCCCGTCACGGGCATTGGCGTGGACGTGGCCGCAGTGGCCGCGCAGATCCGCGACATAGCCCCCGACTGCTTCATCATCGTCGATGGCATCCAACACGCGGCCCATGGACGGCTCGACATCGCGGCATACGGCATCGACGGCTATGTCATCTCGCCTTACAAGGTTTTTTCGCGCCACGGCTATGGCGTGGCCTGGGTGTCGGACCGCCTGGCCGCGCTGCCCCATGATACGCTCATGGGTGCCCCTACGGCTTCGTGGGAACTTGGCACGCGTGACACCGGGGCCTATGCGACCTTTTCGGACGTCGTATCCTATTTTGACTGGCTGGGTGGCGAAGTGTCCGGATCAGAAGATCGCCGGTCGCGGATCGTTGCGGCGGGGGAGGCGATCCATACGCAGGAAACCGCCCTTTGCCACGCGATGATCCACGGAACGGGAAACCAAAAGGGCCTGGCGGAATACGAGGGTGTCACGATCCTTGGCGGCACCGACAATCCAGGTCGAGAAGGGCTCGTCTGTTTCGCGCTGGACAGCGTCCCTGCGCCGAATCTGGTCGATGCGCTCAACGCGCGGGGTATCCGCACGCATATCCGCAAGGCCGATCACTACTCAGGCAACATCCTCGATCCGCTCGGCATGGAACACTGCGTGAGGGTTTCGATGTGCCACTACAACACCGAGGCCGAAGTGGCGCAGTTCCTTCAGGCGATCAAGGAGATCACCGACGCGCAAGGCTGACTGCGCTCAGGCGGCCTCCGGCGTTTTTCCGAGGATGATCATGCCGAGAATGTCCTCATCCGTGACCTCGTCCACATTCACCGTCCCGACAAGCTTTCCGTTCTTCATCACCGACGCCCGGTCGCAAAGCTTCATCACATTGTGGATGTCGTGTTCGATCAGGAAGATCCCGATGCCTTGGGACTTGAGCTCTTTGATCAGCTCCGCGACCATCTCGGTCTCCTGCGGGCCGAGGGCGGCTGTAGGTTCGTCCATGATGAGAATACGCGCATTGAAATAGACCGCGCGGGCAATGGCGACCGATTGTCTCTGGCCGCCCGAGAGCGCCTTCACCGGGTCCTTGAACTTCTTGAAGTTCGAGTTGAGCCGACCCATGATCCTGCGCGTTTCCGCCTCCATCTGGGCATCGTTCACAAAGCCCATCGGCGTGACCAGTTCACGCCCCAGGAAGAGGTTCGAGGCGGCGTCGAGATTGTCAGCCAGCGCGAGTGTCTGGTAGATCGTCTCGATGTTGTAGGCGCGTGCATCGCGCGGATTGCCGATCTCGGCCCGTTCGCCATCAATCAGAATCTCTCCCGCGTCCATCTTGTAGGCGCCCGACAAGCACTTGATGAGCGTCGACTTGCCCGCGCCGTTGTGCCCCAGAAGGCCCACGACCTCACCGGGGTAAAGATCGACGGTCACGTTGTCGACGGCCTGGATGCCGCCGAAAGCGACCGAGACATCGCGCATTTCGACAAGAGGGGGGGCTTTGCGGTCCGACATCAGGCGTCTCCCGTCCGTTTGCGGTAGATGATATCGACGAGGACGGCGAGCACGAGCACGGCGCCAACGACGATGTTCTGGAACGGAGCATCCACGCCGACCATGGCCATACCCGACTGGAGAGACTGCATGATCAGAGCTCCAAGGATGGCGCCGTAAATCGTCCCGATCCCGCCGGCGAGCGCAGTGCCGCCGATGACAGCCGCGGCGATCACACGCAGTTCGTCCAGGGTGCCGATGTCGTTGGAATGGAACGACAGGCGCGCCGAAGCGACCAGCGCGGCAAGCGCGCACAGCGTCCCCATGATCGCAAAGACCTTGACCGTCAGAAGCCGGGTGTTGATGCCCGACAGTTCCGCCGCGTCCGGGTTCCCACCGGTCGCGAAAATGTAGCGGCCAAGGCGGGTGCGTTGAGCGACGAGCGTCATGACTACGGCCACCGCGACAAGCAGCAGGACCGAGTAAGGCACGCCGTAGCCCTCGGTGTACCCCTCTGGCATGACCTCGCCCCGGGCCTCGAACCCGCGTTCCAGGACGCGGCTGGGCACTTCGTAGGCGTTGAGCATACCGATGAAACCGAGGATTAACACGGAGCAGATCAGCATGAGAACGGCTTCTGCCCAGACCGGCTTTACCGGAAACTCATGCGCCACGCGTGCGCGCCGGGCCTGCCAGATCGCGTAACAGGTGGCGGCCACCGCAATTGCGCCGAAGATCCAGCTCGCCGTCACGCCCATCGTGCCGCCGATGCCGCCAAGGGTCTGGAATGTGTCGTTGAGCGGCCCGATGGTCTGGCCGGTCGTCAGATACCAGGCCACGTTTCGCCAGACGAGCAGCCCGCCCAGTGTCACGATGAAAGCGGGGATCGTGAGGTAACCGATCAGCCAGCCGTGGAACGCGCCGATGAGGGCGCCGGTCACGAGGCCCACGACGATGGCGAGAACCGCGATCATTGGGTTCGAGTAGTCGAAGCCGAGACTTGGCAGAAACTGCGTCTGCGTGATCGCCATCATCGCCGAACAGGTGGCGAGAAGCGATCCGACGCTCAGGTCGATATGGCGGGTGACGATCACGAAGACCATGCCGGTCGCCATGATGGCGACGCTCACTGTCTGGATCGTCAGGTTGAAGACATTGCGCGACGTCAGGAAACGCCCGTCCGTCAGGACGTTGAAAATCAGGCAGACGACCACGAACGCCCCGACCATGCCAAGCAGGCGGGTGTCGAATTCGAGGGTCTTGAAGATGTTCTTGCGGCCGGTCGATGTGCCGGAGGCGCTGGCCTCGGTCATGGCGTGACCTCTGGTGCTTGGGGGTGGTGTGTCTCACCCGGACGATGCCGGATGAGACCTTGGATCAGGTGAAGATCAGTTGCAGGGGGCCGGGCCGTCGGTGACGCCCTGGCAGAGCGCGTCCTGCTCGATCCAGCCAGCATCCACGACGACGCTGAGGTTGTCGGCGGTGACCGGAACCGGCTCGAGGAACTCGGCCCAAAGGGTCGTGCCCGAGGGCGATGTCCACTCGTTTGCGCCTTCAATGTCGGACATGGCAGTGCCACCGGCCAGCGCGACGGCGATTTCGCCGGCGCGCATGCCGAGGTCACGCGCATCTTTCCAGACCGAGACGGTCTGCGTGCCGCGTGCGATGCGGTTCAGAGCGGCATGGTCGCCGTCCTGCCCGGAGACCGGGATGCCTTCCATGCCCTGCGCGGTGAGCGCCGCCACGGTGCCGCCGGCGGTGCCGTCGTTCGAGGCCACGACAGCGTCGACGTTATTGTCTTCGGCCGTCAGGATCTGTTCCATGTTGCGCTGTGCGTTCGCGGGAAGCCAGCCATCGGTATAAGCCTCGCCGACGATGGTGATGTCACCGGCGTCGATGGCGTCTTGGAGCACTTCCTGCTGACCGCCGCGAAGGAAATCCGCGTTCGGGTCGGTGGGCGAGCCCTTGATCATCACATAGTTGCCGGTCGGCTGCGCTTCGAGCACGGCACGCGCCTGCATCCGGCCCACTTCGACGTTGTCGAAGGTGAGGTAGAACGCGCGCGGATCTTCGATCAGACGGTCATAGGCGATGACAGGCACACCCTCGTTCGCGGCGGCTTCGACGGCCGGGATAATGGCCTGCGTGTCCTGCGCGAGGATGATGAGCGCGTCTACGCCCTGCGCCATTAGCGATTCGACGTCCGAAAGCTGCTTGGACGACGACGATTGTGCGTCAGCGGAAATGTATTCGGCGCCGGCGGCTTCGAGAGCCGACTTGATTGCGGCTTCATCGGTTTTCCAGCGTTCTTCCTGGAAGTTGGACCAGGAAACGCCAACGGTCTGCGCAGAAGCGGTTGCGGCAAGGCCAACCGCCATGGCGGTCGCGGCCAAAAGTGTCTTGTACATTGTGTCCTCCCATTTGACCCATATCGGGCAGCCCGGCTGACTCGCCGGAACAGAGTCAGGTTGTCTTGAATAATTTTAGTTGTCAAAATTAAAATTGGCTTTCACAGTGCCCTTCCGTAGGTTTTTTGGACGTATTGCTGCGATGCGGCGAAATATTGCCCCGTTTCGTTGTGACTTCCAATCTTATTTATTCACTGGGTGAACTAACTCCGGGCGGCGGGTCGAGATGCAAATAGGACGGGATACACCGGGTTGCGGCCCCTTGATCCAGCCGGTCACATCGGCACAGCGCCCGCTGCGGCAGCAGGTCTTCGAGCATGTGCGTGCCCTTGGCGAGATCGCGCGGGTGCAGCTTGCCAAGGACCTGCGCGTGAGCCCCGCGTCAGTCACGACAATCACGTCTGAACTCATCGAAGCCGGTCTTCTGGAGGAGGTCCAAGCGCCACGCGAGGGCGATTGGGGGCGCGGTCGTCCGGCAGTCGCGTTGCGCGTGCGGGCCGGCGGCTTTCACGTTGCGGGGATGAAGCTCTCGGACCATGAAAACTCAGCTGTAGTTGTGGACCTGTCCGGGCGCGTCGTGGCGAGCGCTTCGCTCCCCCGCGCCCCCGGTGCCATGACCAGCGAGCAAGTCATCGACGCCGCCGTGTCGCTCCTCCACCGTGTCTGTGCAGCGTGCGGTCTTCAGCCGTCCGACCTAGGCGGTGTCGGGCTCGGGGTCCCGGGCTTCATCGACGGTGTGGCAGGTGTCGTGCATTGGTCGCCGATCCTCGAGCATCGAGAGATCGACCTCGCCCCGCGTTTGTCCGAACGCATCGGGCTCCCGGTTCAGATCGACAACGACGCGAACCTTTGCACCTTGGCCGAACTGTGGTTCGGCGCGGGACGCTCACTGTCCGATTTCGCCGTTGTGACGATCGAACATGGTGTCGGCATGGGCTTTGTCATCAACCACCGACTCTATCGCGGGGCGCGCGGGATGGGGATGGAGCTGGGGCATACCAAGGTGCAACTGGATGGCGACCTTTGTCGCTGCGGTCAGCGCGGTTGCCTCGAGGCATATCTGGCCGACTACGCACTAGTGCGCGAGGCGCGGGCGGCCCTGAACCTTCCGGACACCGAAATCCGCTCGGTCGCGGCGCTTCTTGAAACGCTGTTCGGACAGGCCAAGGCGGGCAACCCGGTCGCGCGTTCCATCTTCGAGCGGGCGGGGCGCTACCTCGCCCTCGCGCTTGCGAACGTGGCCAACCTCTTCGACCCCGAGCTCATCATTTTGTCGGGCGAGCGGATGCGCTACGACTACCTCTATGCGCGGGAAACATTGTCGGAGATGCAGAAGATGATGCTGGAGACGGGCCGCGATGCACCTACATTGCAGATCCACGCTTGGGGCGACATGCTCTGGGCACACGGAGCGGCGGCACTCGCGCTGGACGAATTGACCGAGGTGATGCTCGGTGCGGGCCGGGACCTCGCAGCGCAATGAGAGTGCTCAGTTCGTTCCTCCTCATGCCCGCCGTGGCGCTGGGCCAGCCCGCCTTTGAAGACAATTCTGTCGGCCTTCCTTCAGCTCATGTCTATTCCGGCGGATGGGAGCATTTCGTGGGCGGCGGTGTCGCGGCGTTCGACTGTAATGGTGACGACCTGCCGGAGCTTTTCGCCGCAGGCGGCACCGCGCCGGCTTCACTTTACGTCAACGCCTCAGAACCGGGCGGCCCTTTGCGTTTTTCGACTGGCGAGATCGCCCCTATGACCGGCGTTACCGGAGCTTATCCCATCGACATTGACGGGGACGGCCACCTGGACCTTGCCGTTCTGCGCGTCGGACCGAACGTGATCCTGCGCGGGCAAGGCAATTGCCAGTTCGAGGACGTAACCGGGGCGTGGGGACTGCCTCAGCGTGACGCCTGGACTACGGCCTTTGCCGCAACCTGGGAAGATGGCAAGGAATGGCCCACCCTCTTCTTTGGCAACTACGTTGACCGAGACGACCCGGAAGGACCGTTCGAAGCCTGCGACACGAGCGAGGTCGCCCGTCCCGAAGGTCGCCGCTTCGGCGCGGTCGATGTGGTCGATCCCGGCTGGTGTACGCTGTCGGCCCTCATTACCGACTGGCAACGCACCGGCACGCCGGAACTGCGCCTGTCGAATGACCGCCATTACTATGTGCGCGGGGGATACGAACAGATGTTCCGTCTCTCGCCGCTCGAAGAGCGCAACGCAT
Source organism: Maritimibacter sp. UBA3975 (assembly GCF_002384975.1). Taxonomy (NCBI): domain Bacteria; kingdom Pseudomonadati; phylum Pseudomonadota; class Alphaproteobacteria; order Rhodobacterales; family Roseobacteraceae; genus Maritimibacter; species Maritimibacter sp. UBA3975. The sequence continues at coordinate 272,230 of NZ_DGCP01000017.1, read as the reverse complement.
GGGATAAGGTCTCTCTCTGGGGGATGGGGATCGCCTCGCGCGACCTTACGGGAGACGGGTTGCCGGAGGTGATGATGACCTCGATGGGCGACCAGTTACTCCAGTTCAACCGTGGCGACGGATTCGAGGACGCGCCTTATGAGTTGGGCACCACAGCGCACCGTCCGCATACTGGCGACGACGGCAGGCCTTCGACCGGCTGGCACGCCGAGTTCGGCGACGTGAACAACGATGGCCTGTCCGACCTGTTCATCTCGAAAGGAAATGTGGATCAGATGCCCTCAATGGCGATGCACGATCCGAATTCGCTTCTCATGCAACAGCCGGATGGCAGCTTCACCGAGGCAGGAGCCGATGCCGGAATCGCGACGATGGACAGGGGGCGAGGCGCGGCATTGGTGGACATGAACGCGGACGGCCTGCTTGACCTCGCGGTCGTGAACCGTCGCGCACCAATGGAATTGTGGCGCAACGTAACGGCGGGAACAGGCAACTGGGCCGCCGTAGCGCTCAGCCAACCTGGGACAAACACTCGTGCCGTCGGGGCTTGGGTCGAACTTCGCAGCGAAGGCCGCGTTCAGGCGCAGGAGGTGACCGTCGGTGGCGGGCACGCAGGCGGGAGCGCAGGTCCGCTCCACTTTGGTCTTGGCGCCGCGCAGGACGCCGAAGTCAGGGTGATCTGGCCGGACGGGACGACGAGCGCATGGCAACCCGCCGCCTTGGGGGCGATCACTGAGGTCGCCCGGGCGCCTTAGCGGTCCACCGGAAGGCCCGAAGGCACGGCCTCCGGCACGCCGAGCCGTCCCGAAATCGCCGCCGGATCGGTCAGTGTCTCGAGAAAAGCCATGAGCGCGGCGATCTCGTCCGTGGACAGCAAAATGCCGGGACCCGCCGCTGCCGCGATGGCCGCGACCTCGTCATCCGACGTCAGGATCGCCCAATCGGGCTTTGTGTCGGGCAGGTCTGGCAAAACGACAGCGCGCGAATACCGCGTCAGCCCGTCGGCCCTTGAGGCGTGGTCGGCGAGGAACGTGGCTAGGTCGTCATGTGCACCTGCGTGCCCCCACGGTCCTGTGCGCGTCACATTGCGTAGCGATGGCGTGCGGAACGCAAAGCGGTCTTCCTCACGCCCCGTCACCCGCATCCGCCCATCGTCGCGCGCGTGGCGCTCGAACCGTTCTGCCTTGCCGGGGCCGATCTGCGGGGCGGCCATGGCGTGAAAGTCGTGATCCGTCTGGAACGGCCCGGAATGGCAGGACGCGCACCCGGCCTCGCCGTAGAAAAGAGACGCGCCTTCTGCCGCCATACCCACCAACGGCGCCGTGCCGCGCAAGGCCGCGTCGAAGGGACTACTGTCCGACCGCCATTCGAAGGCGACGAAGGCGGCGATCGCATTGGAAATATCGGTGAAGCCGATGTCATCCGGCTCGTCGATCTGCGGATAGACATCCGCGAAGCGCGCCGCATAGTCCTCCACGCCGGCAACCCGTCGCGAAATCACGTCCCAAGCCCCACCGGCACCGGTGATCCGGCCTGAACGCACGGCTTTCGCCACGTCGTTCTCGGAATAATGGCCGGCCATCTCGTCGGGCGACAGGACGGGGAACATGGTCTGCGCCGACAGTACGCCTGAGAATCCCGTCACCATTTCCTCCGCCATCGGCGTGCGGATGCCGCTGGGACGCTTAGGATCAGCCTCGATCCGCCCGTCGTGAAAGAGCGTCGTGAATTCATGTGCGCCCAGGTTGAACAGAGCTGTTGCGTTGCGCGGTATGCGCTGCTCGGGGCGGTTCTCGTCGGTCACATGGCGTTCGGGGCCCAGGCCCACGCCGCCTTCGCCAAGACCGAGGCTCAATCCGTCCGAAGTTGCGAAACGCGGGTGGTGGCAGGTGGCGCAGGAAATATTGCGGTTGCCCGAGAGGATAGGGTCATAGAACAGAAGCTGCCCGAGTGCCGCTTCTCCCGGGTCGATCGAAATGTAGTCGCGGTCGCTCACCGGCGCGGGCAAGGGCGTCTCGGCACCCGCCGTCGCCGCGACGCACACCGACAATAACGTTGCGCTGGCGCTGATCCTGATCATGAGATCCTCCCTCCCGGCAAGATATGGCATGCGCCCTTGCGTCCCGGCAAGCGTCGCACAATATCACCTATTGGCCCCCTCTATGAAGAACCGGGCCACTCTGACCTTCACGGAATCGGGAGCGAGGGCACGACGTGGCGACGGCAAAAGGCGAGACGGGTTCGGGGCAGGGGAGCGAGCCGAAGGTTCGGGTGCCGGGAGATACGTCCAGCGGGCTGACCCTGCGCCGCCTTCAGGTGTTCTGGGCGGTAGCGAACCTGTCGAGTCTCACGCGGGCCAGCAAACAGCTTGGCCTCGCGCAACCGTCCGTTTCGCAACAGATCGCCTCGCTTGAAGAGATCGTCGGCTCCAAGCTTTTCGACCGTCGCTCGAACACTCTCGAGCTGACCGAGGCAGGTCGCCATCTGCTGCGTCATGTCGAGAAAGTGCTTGAAAGCATGCAAGTGCTGGAGGACGGCCTTGCGGCGATTACCGACGGCTCGCGCCAGACTGTTCACCTTGCCGGCCTCAATTCGATTCTTCGCGTGCTGCTGCCAAGCGCGATGCAATCGCTGCACGCGGAATTTCCGCGGATCGACTATGAGATTCACGAAAGCGCCCCGGCGGAAGTGCTGGAGATGCTTTATGCGCGGCGCATCAACCTGGGTCTCATCTCCACCAACGCCATTGCACCCGCAAGCGCCGGGTTCCAGCAAGTGCCGATTTGCGCGGACCCGTATGTCCTCGCCGTGCCCGATACGCTCGACCTTTCGGGTGTCGAAGACCCGGACCGCGGACTGAGCTCGGAACAGGGGGCCGTGCTCAGGAGCACGATCCAATTCGCCTTCGGGACTCAGCACGCGAAACGGGTTCAGGCTTGGTACAATGCCGTTCTTCCGGGCAACTGGCCGCTCGCTCAGGCGCGCAGTTTCGAGGTCGCGCTGGGCATGGTGCAGGCGGGTTTGGGCGTCTGCCTCGCCCCCGCGATGTCCTGCGTCGTCGGGGGAGAGCCCGTCCGTGGTGTGCGGCTTTACTCTGTGGACTACCCCAGCCGAAACGTTGTTGCGCTCCTGCCCAAACACTACCTGCGGCAGGAACCTTACGCGAGCCTGGTTCGCGCGCTCGAAACGGCGGGCGCGGCCTATGCGCCACCACGAACCGAGCCGACGCCGCCGTTCCTGAATATGCCGCCCGAGGTGCGTTGACATGGGCGTGATCGCATGCAACCGACTGAAAAATAAGCGTATATATAACGCTGCGCTGCCGTATAGTGGCATCTATCAGGACGATAGATTGCGGCAAACCCGCGCTGATCCCTAACGTCGGATCAGCAGTAATTCCGCTGCGCAACAGCAACGAAGGGAGGTCCACATGGCTTGGGACGCACCGAAAGTCCGCGAAGTTCAGGTCGGCATGGAAATCAACATGTACGCCTGCGCCAAGCAGAAATAATCGATGCCCCTCCGCCCGATCACACAGAGCCCCGACCACGCATGTTGAGCATCGTGGTACTCGGCGGCGCTGCGGGCGGAGGGGTGCCCCAATGGAACTGCAATTGCGCCACTTGCAAGGCGGCGCGAAACGATCCGGATCTGGCCGACGGGCAGGCCTCTATCGCGGTCAGCGCGGATGGCAAGAACTGGTTCCTCGTCAACGCTTCGCCGGACATCCGCCAACAGATCAACGACACATGGGAACTCCATCCCGATGAAAGCGAGTTGCGCCACAGCCCCATCGCCGGCGTCATCCTGACAAATGGCGAGGTCGACGCGGTGGCCGGGCTCTTGTCCCTGCGCGAAGGCTCGCCATTCGGTATCTGGGGCCATGAGCGTGTCCTGGGACTGCTCGACGCGAACAGCATCTTCAACGTGCTGGACCGCGAAAAGGTGCCCAGGCGGGCCATCGCGATTGATGAGCCTTTCGATCTCTTACTACAGGACGGGACGCCGTCGGGCCTGACGGCCGAAGCCTTCGAGGTGCCCGGGAAGTCGGCGTGGTACCTTGAGACGACCGAACACGGGCATCAGCGGGATGTGTCGGGAGACACGCTCGGGCTCAAGATAACCGGGTCCTGCGGCAAATCGTTCTTCATCGTCGCGGCCTGCGCCGGGATGGATGACGCACTCGCGGACCGCCTCCGGGGCGCCGACCTCGTCTTCTTCGATGGAACGCTCTGGACGGATGATGAGATCGTGACGGCGGGCCTCGGGCCCAAGACCGGGCAACGCATGGGGCACATGTCGATGTCCGGCGGCGATGGGGTGATGGCCGCGTTCGAGCCGCTCGACGTCAAGCGTAAGTTCTTCATCCATATCAACAATTCCAATCCCGCCCATCTGCCGCGTGCGCCGGAGCGCGTCTTGCTGGAGAACGCCGGGTGGGACATTGCCACGCAGGGTCAGAAAGTGACGCTATGAGCCTCGATACCGTTTCCCACCCCGAGATTCCCAAGACGCCGCTCAACACGGCCGAAGAGATGGAGGAACGCCTGCGCCTCATCGGCGAGACGCGGTATCATAACCTGCATCCGTTCCACGACATGCTGCATGGCGGGAAGCTGAACATCGGGCAGGTGCAGGCCTGGGCGATCAACCGGTACTACTACCAGACCTCGATCCCGCTGAAGGATGCCATAGTCATTTCGCGCTTCACCGACCGGCTCACCCGCGTCGAGTGGCGCCACCGGATCGAGGACCACGACGGCGCGCCGGAGAGCGAGGGCGGGATCGAACGCTGGCTGCAACTCACCGACGGGCTCGGGGTGAACCGCGCATATGTGGAATCGACGGAAGGCATCCTTCCTGCCACACGGTTTGCCGTGGATGCCTATGTCCATTTCGTTCGCGACCGCACACCGTTGGAGGCAATCGCCTCTTCGCTGACCGAGCTCTTCGCGCCGACCCTGCACGAACAACGCATCTCGGGGATGCTGGAGCACTACGATTTCATCCGCCCCGAGATCATGACCTATTTCAAGCGCCGCCTGTCACAAGCGCCGCGGGACGCCGAGTTTGCGCTGAACTACGTCAAGGAACACGCGCAGACCCCTGCGGAGCGGCAGGCGGTCTGCGATGCGCTTCTGTTCAAGACGCAGGTTCTTTGGGTGCAGCTCGATGCGCTCTACCATGCGTATGTCTCTGGCTTCCCACCGCCCGGCGCTTTCGTTCCGGAGACGATGAAATGACCGGCGACGCGCGCGCGCCGCAGCGGCTGATCGTGACGGGGGAGATGGCCGTGACCCTGCCGCGCCACGTTCAGTTGAGATTCAACAAGCCGCGCGACATGTGGCTCCTCCTCGCTCCCGAACGGGTGCTCGAGCCGGATGCCATCGCCGTGACAGTGCTTCAGAAATGCGACGGAACCCGCACGATCCGGGACATCTCGCAGGAGTTGGCCGACATTTACACCGCGCCGGTCGAAACGATCGAGGCCGACGTGACAGCCATGATGCAGGACCTCGCCGACAAGGGGTTTCTGACCGAAGGGAGGACACATGAGTGACGCGAGCGCGCTGGAACCGGACACCGGCCTGACGCCGGGCAAGGGGACATCACACGGCTTGCCCGTGGCGGTGTTGCTCGAGGTCACGCATCGCTGCCCGCTCCAATGCCCCTATTGCTCGAATCCGGTGGAACTGGACCGGCCCAAGAGCGAGCTTTCCACCGAGGAATGGGTGCGCGTCCTGCACGAGATGCCGGATCTCGGCATCCTTCAGGTGCACTTTTCCGGCGGCGAGCCGATGGCCCGCAAGGACATCGTGGAACTGGTGCAAGCCGCCACGGACGCCGGGCTCTACTCGAACCTCATAACCTCGGGCGTGACGCTGACACGCGAGCGGCTGGAAGCCTTGGCCGACGCGGGCCTCAGCCATGTGCAGATAAGCTTTCAGGCCAATGACCCTGTCCTGGCCAACCGCGTGGGCGGCTACAAGAACGGCCACGCCAAGAAGCTTGAGGCGGCGAAATGGACGCGCGAGGCAGGGCTTCCACTCACCGTGAACGCCGTGATGCACCGGCAGAACCTGCATGAACTCCCGGACATGATCGACATGGCGGTCGAGATGGGCGCGCACCGGATCGAGGTCGCGAACGTCCAGTATTATGGCTGGGCGCTCAAGAACCGCGCGGCGCTCATGCCGACCATGGCCCAGATCGAAGAGTGCAACCGCGTGGTGGAAGAGGCCGAGGAGCGGCTCAAGGGCATCCTCGCGATCGACTATGTGGTTCCAGACTATTACGCCGTGCGCCCCAAGACCTGCATGGGCGGTTGGGGCCGGCAGTTCTTCAACATCTCGCCAGCCGGCCGTGTGCTCCCCTGCCACGCTGCCGAGTCGATCACCGGCCTTGAATTCGACAGCGTACGGGACCATGCGCTTGGCTGGATCTGGGACCACTCCCCGGCGCTCAATCTTTACCGCGGCACGGACTGGATGCCAGAACCCTGCCAAAGCTGCGATTTCAAGGAAGAGGACTTCGGTGGCTGCCGCTGTCAGGCTTTCGCCCTGACAGGCGACGCGGCAAATACCGACCCGGCCTGTTCATTCTCCCCACACCATGACGCGATCTTCAAGACCGCCGAGACCGAGGCCGAGACGGGCGAGACGCGCTTTATCTATCGCAACCTTGCGGGCGGAACGCCCGAGGCATAGCCTCGCCCGATGAAATGGCTCACCGATGACTTTCTTCCTGTAGGCGACGGGCACGAGATCTGCGTTCGTTCGACCGGCAATCCCAAAGGCGTGCCGGTCGTCTATCTCCACGGCGGCCCTGGAAGTGGCGTGCAGGAGGCGCAGTTGCGGCTCTTCGACCCTAAGACATTCCACCTCATCGCGTTCGATCAGCGCGGGGCGGGGTTGAGCCGCCCGAAAGGCGGGCGCGAATCCAACACCACGGATCATCTCGTGACCGACATGGAAAAGATCCGTACACACTTCGGCCTCGAGCGCTGGATGATCGTCGGCGGCTCGTGGGGCGCAACGCTGGCGCTTGCCTACGCTGTAGCTCATCCGGAGCGTGTGACGGGAATTGTCCTGCGCGCTGTGTTCCTCGGCACCCGCGCTGAACTCGACCGGGCGTTCCTCGCACATCTGCCGACGTTCTATCCCTCGCTTTTTGAGGACTTCCTCGGTCTGCTCACTGCGGACGAGCGCGCAGCGCCACTCGAGTCCTACTGGGCCCGCATCCTGTCGGATGACTCCGAGATGCATTTGCCCGCCGCCCGTGCATGGGGTGAGACGGAGCGGTCGCTGTCAGTACTCAGCCCCTCCAACCCGTGTCTGGACCTGTCGGCGCTTGCGCGACCGGGTGCGCCGGTGCCGTCATCGCCGTTCATGGAGGCGCATTACTTCAGCCACGACTGCTTTCTGCGCGTGCCGCTGATGGAACGAGCTGCACGGCTTTCGGGCATTCCGGGACGCATCGTGCAGGGGCGCTATGACCTTCTGTGTCCGCCCGCCAACGCGCACGCGCTCGCCGAAGCCTGGCCTGACGCGTCGGTGGACGTCGTGGACGCGGCCGGCCACGATCTCGGCCATCCGCCTATCTGGAAAGCGGTGGAGGCCGCTGTGTCTGAGCTGGGAAAGCAGATCGCCAAGGCGCGCGCCTAATGCTTCGAAGGAAAATGTTAATCTTCAGTGACTTGCCGGGATTCTTTCATTAATTGGATCGCATGCGTACCAACTGCGAAATTCACACAGCGGTCGCCCCGATTGCCGTTCTCAATTCGTCCATTGTGGGACGTGGGTAGCGGCTCAATACGTCCGAGATCGCGGACCGTGCGCGGGCGCCGGGCCACCCGGGACCGAGCAGCACGTCCGGCAGGTCACCGTGGCGCAGGCGCAGGCGGCGCCAGTGGTGAAAGGACAGCAAGCGGATCACGGTCGCTTGCAGCACTCCGTCAGGGGCTGGCCCCAGTCCGGTGAGCGCCGCCGTCAGCCCCTCGTACTCTCCGAGCGCCTTGGGCGAGATCACGACTTCTGAAACCCAGTCTGGCGCCGTGCTCGCATCCAGCGGCGCGACTAATGCGCCTTCGGGCAAGTCAGCGCGCGGCCCGGCTGTCAGGCCGGCGCGCGGACTGGGAAAGACCGTATCGTCCGGCATTGTCTCGGCGAATGAGGGTGTCGACATCGCCGGGTCGGGCAGCACCAGATAGGCAACGCGTCCCGCAACCGACTCTGTGCCATATATCAGCGGACGCACTGCCTCGCTTCTTGCGCGCCCTTCAGATGTAAGCGCATAAGAAGAGACACGCCCGTCGCGCTCGGCCTCGATCCATCCGTCACGTTTCAGGCGATGGAGCGCAACGCGAAGCGCCTGATTGTTGATTCCCATTTCCTCGACCAGTCGGGTCAGAACCGGACCTTCGATCCTGTCCGTCGGTGCGCGGCACAGATCGCCCATGATCGTCATGACGACGGACCAGACCTTGAGAGGGCCGAAGGCGATCAGCCGGTCGATTGGCGCGGTTTGGTTCATGGGGCGAGGCTACCCCCGCCCCGAGGGGGCCTCAATAGGCGTTCATCGTCAGCAGTTCGTATTGCGCAACGGGGGCATCATCCTGATTGAGGATCATCACATGCCAACGCACCTCGCCGTATTCATCCGTGCGCCGGGTCTTTTTCTTTACCGTAAGCCGGACGTGGATCGAGTCGCCCGCCGGCACCGGCTGCATGAAACGCAGGTTGTCGAGGCCGGTGTTGGCCAGCACGGGCCCTTCGTCCGGATCGACGAACAGCCCGGCGGCGAAACTCAGGAGCAGGTAGCCATGCGCCACGCGGCCCGGGAAAAACGGGTTCCGCTTGGCCGCATCGTCGTCCATGTGCGCATAGAACGTGTCGCCGGTGAAGTCTGCGAAATGCTCAATATCCTCCAGCGTGACCTCGCGCTGCTCGGTCGTGATCGTCTCGCCAATCTCGAGCTCGGTGAAGGTGCGGGTGAAGGGGTGCGCGGGCGCGGGCCGGGGGTTGGACCCCGGTACGAACTCCTGGCCGATGGCCTGGATCATCTCCGGCGACCCCTGGATTGCGGTGCGCTGCATGAAGTGCTTCACGCCGCGCACACCGCCCATCTCTTCGCCGCCCCCCGCGCGGCCCGGTCCGCCGTGGATCATGTGGGGCAGGGGCGCACCGTGCCCTGTGCTCTCTTTCATCGAGGTGCGGTTATTAATGTAGATGCGGCCATGATAGGCGCCAGCGCCGAGCGCGACTTGCCGCGCTGTCGCCGGGTCGTTCGAAATGAGTGAGACGACAAGCGACCCTTGGCCGCGGTTGGCCAGGTCGATCGCGTGGTCGAGGTCTCGGTAGCCCATGATGGTGGACACCGGCCCGAAGGCCTCGGTCTCGTGAACCTTTGTTGCGCGGTCCGGCTCGGCGCAATGATAGAGCATAGGAGGCAGGAAAGCGCCCTTGTCGCGGTCGGCGCCCACAACCTCGAAGTTGTCCGGATCGCCGATAACCCGCTCGGCCTCCGTGCCGAGGACGGCGATTTTATCCAGCACATCCGCACGTTGGCCGGTTGAGACGAGCGCGCCCATCCGGGTGCCTTCCGCCGCCGGGTCTCCAATCACGGTCTTCGCCAACCGCTCGCGCAGGGCGTCGATCACCGCCTCCACATGAGTCTCCGGCGCAATAATGCGGCGGATCGCGGTGCATTTCTGGCCTGCCTTCACCGTCATCTCGCGCTGCACTTCCTTGACGAACAGGTCGAATTCCGGCGTGCCGGGTTCGGCGTCCGGAGCAAGGATCGACGCGTTCAGGCTGTCGGCCTCTGCCGTAAATCGCACGGCGTTGGCGAGGATCGCGCGGGTGGAGCGTAACTGGAGCGCGGTGTCCGCCGACCCGGTGAAACTCACCGAATCCTGGCAGGTCAGCCGGTCAAGCAAGTCGCCGGTTCCACCTGCCACGAACTGCACCGCGCCCTCGGGCAACAGCCCGGACTCCAGCATCAGCCTGACGCAATGCTCGGTCACATAGCTTGTCGCGGTCGCTGGTTTGACGATGGCCGGAACCCCGGCGAGCAAGGTCGGGGCGAGTTTTTCCAGCATCCCCCAGACAGGGAAATTATAGGCGTTGATATGCACGGCCACGCCCCGCATCGGCGTGTAGATGTGCTGACCGAGGAAGGTTCCGTTGCGCGAGAATTGCTCCACGTCGCCGTCCAGCAGAACGTGCCCGTCCGGCAATTCCCGTCGGCCCTTGGAGGCGAAGACGAAGAGCGTGCCGATGCCGCCGTCGATGTCGAACCCGTGGTCGCCTTGCGTGGCGCCGGTGGCGAAAGAAATGTCGTAGAGCGCCTGCTTGTGCTCGCTCAGGTATTGCCCGAGCGCCTTGAGCATCTTTGCGCGTTCATGGAATGTCATCTTGCGCAGGGCGGGGCCGCCGACGGTGTGGGCGTGGTCGAGCATGGCCTGCACGTCGAGGCTGTCGTTGCCTGCGGTCGCGATCACCTCTCCCGTCACGGCGCTTGCGATGTTGCGTGCGCCTGCGCCGGGTTTCACCCAGTCGCCAGCGGCGTAGCTGGACACATCCATGAGCGTCATGGTCATCCTCCCTTTCTGTGTCGGTCCGCCCGAGTCGCGGTCAAGATCATTATTGACCGTCCGGTCGGTTTAAGCAAGGATAACGCCGAACAGAGGGGGAGGAGTCGATGAGCGATACCGTGCGCGTGGACCGGCAGGACGGAAGGGTGGAAATCACTCTGAACCGCCCGGACCGGCTCAACAGCTTCAACGAAGAAATGCACTTGGCCCTGCGCGCCGCACTCGAGGATGCTGCAAGTGACGGGACGCGGGCCGTGCTGCTCACAGGGGCCGGCAAGGGGTTTTGCGCCGGGCAGGACCTTGGCGACCGCGACCCGCGAAAGACCGACAAGATCGATCTCGGCCACACCGTGCGCACCTTCTGGGCCCCGCTGGTGCGCCAGATCCGCGCGCTTGAGATGCCGGTCGTCTGTGCCGTGAACGGTGTCGCCGCGGGGGCGGGGTCTTCGCTCGCGCTCGCCTGCGACATGGTCATCGCGTCGGAAAAGGCCAAGTTCATCCAGAGCTTCGCGAATGTCGGGCTGATCCCGGATACAGGCGGCTCATTCTCGCTCACCAACCTCGTCGGGCCTGCCCGGGCGCGCGGTCTCGCCCTCACTGCCGAGCCGCTGACGGGCGAGACGGCCGAGGCCTGGGGCCTGATCTGGAAATGCCTGCCCGAAGACGCGTACCTTGACGCCGCACGCGACCAGGTCGCGAAATTCGCCAAGGGACCGACCTTCGGTTACGCCCAGACGAAAAAGGCAATTCAGGCCGCCGAGACCAACACGATGAACGCGCAGCTCGACTTGGAGGCGCAGCTCATGTTCGAATGCGGCAACTCGCCGGATTACGCCGAGGGCGTCGGGGCTTTCCTCGACAAACGCAAACCGCAATTCACCGGGGAGAAGCCCGAATGACGCCGAAAGAACGCGCCGAAAAGGCATGTTGGGCCATGTGGGACAACGACCAGTCGTCCAAGTGGTTCGGGATGGAGCTTGGCGATGTGGACGAAGGGCGTGCAACCATGACGCTCAAGGTTCTGCCGCACCACTGCAACGGTCACGCGATCTGCCACGGCGGGGTGATTTTCGCGCTGGCTGACAGCACGTTCGCCTTCGCTTGCAACAGCCGAAACCAGAGCACGGTGGCCCAGCACAACATGATCTCGTTCCTCGCACCGGGGAAAGAAGGCGACGTGCTGACGGCCGTGGCGGAGGAGACTTATATCAAGGGCCGCTCCGGCATCTACGACATCCACGTCACCAATCAGGACGGCAGCCGCATTGCCGAGATGCGCGGCATGTCCCGCGCCATTCCCGGCACGCTTTTCGAGGAGGAAACCGAATGAAAGACCTCACCCCCGACCGCGCGACGCTTGACCCGATCGAGATCGCCTCGATCGACGAGATCCGCGCGCTGCAACTCGACCGACTGAAATGGTCTGTGCGCCATGCTTACGACAACGTGCCGATGTACAAGCAGCGGTTCGACGCGGCGGGGGTTCATCCGGACGACCTGCAGCAGCTGTCGGACCTCGCGAAGTTCCCCTTCACCTATAAGACGGACCTACGCGACAACTACCCCTTTGGTCTTTTCGCGGTCCCGCGCGAACAGATCCGGCGCATCCATGCCTCCTCCGGCACGACCGGCAAACCGACGGTGGTGGGCTACACGGAAAACGACCTGAACAATTGGGCCAACCTCGTCGCGCGTTCGATGCGCGCATCGGGGACGCGTTCGGGTGACATCGTGCATGTGGCCTATGGCTACGGGCTATTCACTGGCGGCCTTGGCGCACATTACGGGGCCGAGCGGCTGGGCGCGACCGTGGTTCCGATATCCGGCGGGATGACCGAGCGGCAGGTAACGCTGATCCAAGACTTCAAGCCGACCACGATCATGGTCACCCCGTCCTACATGCTCAACATTCTGGAACAATTCCACAAGGCTGGGCTGGACCCGCGCGACTCGTCGCTCGAAGTGGGCATCTTCGGCGCCGAGCCGTGGACGGACTCGATGCGCAGGGAGGTCGAGGACGCCTTCGACATGCACGCTGTCGACATCTATGGCCTGTCCGAAATCATGGGGCCGGGGGTTGCGAACGAATGTGTCGAGACCAAAGACGGCCCCGTGATCTGGGAAGATCACTTCTTGCCGGAAATCATCCACCCGGAAACGGGCGAGGTTCTGCCGGATGGCGAAATCGGTGAACTGGTCTTCACAACCCTCACTAAAGAGGGTCTGCCGATGATCCGCTACCGCACCCGCGACCTGACCCGGCTTCTGCCCGGAACGGCGCGGTCGATGCGGCGGATGGAGAAGATCACCGGGCGCTCGGACGACATGATCATCTTGCGCGGCGTCAACGTCTTCCCGACCCAGATCGAGGAGCAGGTGCTGGCGACGGGCGGCATCTCCCCGCACTTCCAGATCGAGCTCTACAAGTCCGGCCGGATGGACGGGATGCGAGTCTATGTCGAGGCGTCGGAGGACTCTACTGACGAGGCGTCGAAAACGGCTGCCGCACGGATGCTCACCAAGCGGATCAAGGACGTCGTGGGCGTGTCCACCGAGATCATCGTGGGCGCACCCGGTGAGGTGGAGCGCAGTCAGGGCAAGGCTCAGCGGGTCGTGGACAACCGGGGGAAGGGCTGATGGCAGCCCGTTCGATCGCCCGTGACCATGATGAAAAGCGCGCCCAGATCCTTGCGGCGGCGGCGCGCGTTTTCGCGACCGAAGGGTATGACCGCTCGTCCATGACGCGGCTTGCCGATGAGGTCGGCATTTCCAAGGCCAACATCTATCACTACTACCCGTCGAAGGAGGCGCTGCTCTACGACATCCTCGACAGCCACCTGCGGTCGCTGCGCGACATGGTACTCAGTCTCGATCTGACGGGATTGACGGCGGAGGAACAGCTTCGCGCGGTCGTTCGGGCGATCATGCTCGCCTATGAAGGCTACGACTACAAACACCGTATCCAGATGAACGAAATGGCGCTTCTGCCGGACGATCAGCAGCGCGAACTGCGCGGGCTCCAGCGCGATCTGGTGCGGTTCCTGTCGGACCTCCTCACGCGTCTCGCGCCCGACCGGCTCGGAGGCGACCCGGCCAAGCAACGCTCGGCGACCATGGCCGTGTTCGGAATGCTGAACTGGTATTTCACATGGGCGCGCGGTGCCGGACCGGCGGATCGTGAGGACTATTCGGCGGTCGTCGCCGACATGGTACTGGGCGGGGTGAAGTCGGTCTGAAGCCAGCTCTTAGGCTGTCCTCAGCCCCAGTTCCGCCAGGATAGGACGCATACGTTCCATCCAGTCTGACTTCAGCGCGGTGTTCTCGATGTGCCGCAGACCCATCGCCTTGAGCTGTTCCAACCGACCGGCATCTCCGATCCCGAAACTGACAGCCACGCGCGGCATCCAGTAGTCGACGGACGGCTGCAATTCGGCGGTCTCAAGGGCCAGGACGCGAGCGCCCTCAACGGCCAGCGCAGCATGGTGCTCTTCGATCTTGAGGATGTCTCTGAACGCCTCGGCCAGCGGTTGATAGCTCACCTGCCGCAGTTCTTCGAGTTGGACACACACCGCCGTGCCCATGAGCAGGTTCATCACCACGGAATCCGCCCAGCTTGTGAAGGGATAGTTGAAGACGGCGAGCCGCATGTCATGCTCGATCCGGGTCGCACCAATGTCGGCGCTCCGCTCCAGTCGCGTGTCCCACGGGTGCTGGCGAACGTAGCGGTCGGTGTCCGCGCCGAATTCGCCCATCAGGGTCAGCACCCGGTCGGCATTGGCAAGCTTTTCGGCCACGATCCGTGCCGCAGCGCCTCGCGCCTTGATCCCCGGCGCGCTGTTGATCATATCCGCAAACCCGGCTGCGCCCGCGAGGTTGGAATCCACGAAAGTCGCCATGATTTTCAGCAACTCCGCCCGGTAGCGCGGCGGCACGTTGCCGGGGGAAGTGAGCCGACCGCCTTGGGCGAGATAGTCGGAAAGGGTCATTTCCGCGAAATCACTGGTCATAGTCCACCACCACCTTGTCGGTCACGGGAAAGCTCTGGCAGGACAGGACATAGCCCTTCTCTACCTCGTAGTCTTCGAGCGCGTGGTTCGTCACCATCTCGACCTCGCCCTCCAGAACGCGGCAGCGGCAGGTGGAGCAAACCCCCGCCTTGCAAGCATAAGGCGCGTCGAGGTTCTCGGCCCGCGCCGCGTCCAGTACGGACAGTTGTTTCGAGGCCGCAACGGTGCGCGTTGCCCCGTCCAGCGTGACCACGATCTGTGCTTCGTTCGCGGTCTTGCCCGCTTCCTTCGAAATCACGCGCTTTGCGAGGCGACCGGGTTGGGCCGACGCGAATAGCTCGAACTTGATCTGGTCCTCGGCCATTCCGGCGGCCTTCAGACCGGCGGCGATGCCCAGCATCATCGGCTCAGGCCCACAGATGAACGCCGTGTCGGTCGCGTCGGTGTCGAGGAAACCCGAGCGGAAAAGCTGGCCCACCTTTTCCTCGGTGACGAGGCCAGTGAACAAGTCGATCTCTTGCGCGTCGGTTTCGAGGATGTGGATGACCGAAAGCCGACCCATGTAGGTGTTTTTCAGATCCTCCAGTTCCTCGCGAAACATGATGGAGGCCACGCCCTTGTTCGCGTAGACCAACGTGAAGGTCGAACGCGGCTCGCGCGCCAGTGTCGTCTTGAGGATGGACAGGACCGGCGTGATGCCCGAACCGCCCGCGAAGCCGAGGTAGTTCTTACCTGCATCCGGCTCCAATTCCGTGAAGAACCGGCCCATCGGGGGCATCGCTTCCAGCGTGTCGCCCACTTTAAGCTCTTCGTTGGCGAAGGTCGAAAATGCCCCGCCGTCGACCCTCTTGATTCCGACCTGAAGCTTGCCTTCATCGGTGCCCGCGCAGATCGAATAGGAGCGGCGCAGTTCCTCCCCGTCGAAGTCGCGGCGGAACGTCAGGTATTGGCCTTGCGTGAAGGCGAAAGCCTCGGGTTCCGACGGTTTCAGCGTGACGACGACCGCATCGCGGATCGTCTTGTGAATGTCGGTGACTTCGAGTTCGTGGAAGCGAGCCATCCGCTCCTCCTCAGATGCACTTGAAATAGTCGAAAGGCTCGAGGCAGTCGTTACACCGCCATTGTGCCTTGCAGGGGGTCGAGCCGAACTGGCTCAGCTTTTCGACACGGGCCGAGCCGCATTGCGGGCATTTCTCGGGTCCGCCCGCAGGTTGCGGCGGCGCGATGCCATAGGCTTCGAGCTTTTCGCGGCCCCGTTGGCTCATCCAGTCGGTCGTCCAGGCGGGGGAGAGCTGACGCTTCAGTTCGATCCGCTCAAGCCCGTGTTCGCGCAGCGCCGTCTCGATCTCCATGTTGATGAGTGACGTAGCCGGGCAGCCGGAATAGGTGGGCGTGACGGTCACGATACAGGTGTCGCCCTCCCAGCCCACGTCCCGAATGATGCCCAGATCGGTCAGCGTGATCGCCGGGATTTCGGGGTCGGGAATGGAGTCGAGCCAGTCCCAGACCTGATCTGTCGACGGATGGGACATGACCTCACCAAGCCTGACCCGGGTAAGCCCGTTGCAGCCACTGCATCTGGGTCAGGATATGGCCCAGATGCTCGGTGTGCATCTTGCCGTCCTTGCCCGATCCGCGATGCCCGAAATGCGCCACGGGCACCTCGAGCGTCGCCTCGGCCAGCACGGCGCGCACTTCGGTGTCCCATGCGTCCTGCAGCGATTTGGGATGCGGGATTACGCCGGCCTCGGCCATCGCGTCGTCCACCTCGTCGGTGATGAAAAGCTCCTGCGCATAGGGCCACAGGATGTTCAGCGCGTCCTGCATCCGGCGGTGGCTTTCCTCGGTCCCGTCACCCAGCCCGATCACGGTGCCTTCGGAGCGTTCGACGTGATAGCTGGCCTCTTTCGCGGCCTTCTCGGCAATGTCGGCAATGCGCTGATCGGTGGACTGCGTCAGCGCCGTGAGGTTCAGGCGGTTGAACACGTCGAACAGGTACTGCCGCATGATCGTCTGCCCGAAATCGCCGTTTGGCAGTTCGACCAGCAGGACGTTCCGGAAATCCCACGCATCGCGCAGAAACGCCAGATCATCCGCCGAGCGGCCCTTGCCCTCGACTTCGCCCGCGTATTCCAGCCAGAGGTTCGTCTGCCCCAGCAGGTCGAGCGCGGTGTTGGCGAGCGCGATGTCCTCTTCCAGCACGGGCGCATGGCCGCACCATTCGCTGACACGGTGTCCGAGGATAAGCGTATTGTCTCCGAGCCGCAGAAGCGCCTCGAACTTAGGGTCGGCTGCCTTGGTCATCACATGTGCCCTATTTCGTCCGGGATGTCGTAGAAGGTCGGGTGACGGTAGATCTTGCTCTCACTGGGTTCGAAGATCGGGCCTTTGTCACCCGGCGCGGTGGCCGTGATGTGCTTGGCCTCGACCACCCAGATCGACACGCCTTCGTTGCGGCGCGTGTAGACGTCGCGCGCGTTCTTCACGGCGGTTTCCGCGTCGGGGGCGTGCAAGCTGCCGACGTGACGGTGGCTCAGGCCATGCTGGCCGCGAATGAAGATTTCCCACAGGGGCCATTCTTTGCTCATGTCGCTCGTCCTTATTCCGCAGCCACTTTGCGCGCCGCGCGTTTCTCTGCATGGGCCAGCAGACCGTCGCGCACCCAGGCACCGTCGTCCCAGGCCTTGCGGCGGGCTTCCAGACGGTCGTTGTTCACGGGGCCCGCGCCCTTCAGCACGTCGAAGAACTCGTCCCAGTCGGGTTCGGCGAAGTCGTAACCGCCCTTTTCCTCGTTCCACGCGAGCGTCTCGTCGGGAACGGTGAGGCCGAGGTATTCGGCCTGCGGCACGGTCTGGTCGACGAATTTCTGGCGCAGCTCGTCGTTGGTGTTGATCTTGATCTTCCACGCCATCGACTGCTCGGAATGGACCGAGTTCGCGTCGGACGGCCCGAACATCATCAGCGACGGATACCAGAAGCGGTTGAGCGCATCCTGCGCCATGCGGCGCTGCGCCTCGGACCCTTTGGCCATGCGCATCATGATGTCGTAGCCCTGCCGCTGGTGAAAGCTCTCTTCCTTGCAGATACGCACCATCGCGCGGGCATAGGGGCCATAGGAGGTGCGCTGGAGCGGCACCTGGTTCATGATCGCCGCCCCATCGACCAGCCAGCCGACCGCGCCGATATCGGCCCATGTCAGCGTTGGGTAGTTGAAGATCGACGAATACTTCATCTTGCCGGACAGAAGCTGCTCGGTCATGTCGTCGCGGCTGATGCCCAGCGTCTCGGCGGCGCAATAGAGGTAGAGGCCATGGCCCGCCTCGTCCTGCACCTTGGCGAGCAGGATCATCTTGCGCTCCAGCGTGGGGGCGCGAGTGATCCAGTTGCCCTCGGGCAGCTGACCGACGATCTCGGAATGTGCGTGCTGGCCGATCTGACGGATCAACGTCTTCTTGTAGCCCTCGGGCATCCAGTCGCGCGGTTCGATGCGAATGTCCGCATCGACCTTTTCTTGGAATTCGCGCTCCACCGGGTCCATTTCGTCCAGCGATTTAACGCCTTGGCCCGTGGATTTGACCATTTGAGCATACATGTCGTCGGTCCTCCTCTTTGCGGGTCAAACCCGCTCGATAATCATCGCTGTGCCTTGGCCCACGCCCACGCACATCGTGCACAGGGCATAACGCCCGCCGCGACGCTTGAGTTCATAGGCCGCCGTCAGCACCAGCCGCGCCCCGGACATGCCAAGCGGGTGGCCGATGGCGATGGCGCCGCCATTGGGGTTCACCCGGTCGTCGTCATCCGCGACACCCAGTTCCCGCAGGGTTGCGAGACCTTGCGAGGCGAAGGCTTCGTTCAATTCTATCACATCCATGTCGTCCATGGTGAGCCCGGTCTTCGCGAGCACTTTGCGCGTCGCCGGCACCGGGCCGATCCCCATGACGCGCGGCTCGACACCTGCGGCCTGCATCGACACGACGCGGGCGAGGGGGGTGAGGCCGTGGGCTTTCGCACCGGCCTCCGACGCCATCAGGATCGCGGCAGCCCCATCGTTCACGCCCGAGGCATTGCCTGCGGTGACGCTCAGGTCCGGGCCATTCACTCCCTTGAGCTTGGCGAGCTGTTCGACCCCGGTGCCGGGACGCGGATGCTCGTCCGTGTCAACGACGACCGGATCGCCCTTGCGCTGCGGCACGGACACCGGCGTGATCTCATCGGCAAAGCGTCCGGCCTCGTGGGCGGCGGCCCAGCGGGCCTGCGAACGGGCGGCAAAGGCGTCCTGATCTTCGCGATTGATCTGGTAGTCCTGCGCCACGTTGTCGGCGGTTTCAGGCATCGAATGGGTGCCGTGCTCGGCATGCATTTTCTTGTTCACGAAGCGCCAGCCGATGGTGGTGTCATAGACCGCGTTCTGGCGCGCAAAGGCGCTCGTCGCCTTGGGCATCACGAAGGGCGCGCGGCTCATGCTTTCCACGCCACCCGCGATGGCGAGGTCATAGTCGCCCGCCTTGAGGCCCCGCGACGCCATGCCCACGGCATCCATACCGCTCGCGCACAGGCGGTTCACGGTGGTGCCCGGCACGTCGGTCGGCAGACCCGCGAGCAGCGCGGCCATACGCGCCACGTTGCGGTTGTCTTCGCCCGCCTGGTTCGCGTCGCCATAGATGACGTCGTCCAGCTTGGCCCAATCCACCTGCGGGTTGCGCGCCATGAGCGCGGCGATCGGGATCGCGGCGAGGTCGTCGGTGCGCACCGAGGACAGGGCGCCGCCATAGCGGCCAATCGGGGTGCGCTGTGCGTCACAGATGAAAGCGTCTGACATTGATCCTCCCAGATCCAACAAGATTTGCCGACCGCACGGTCGAAATAGGAGGTTGCACGATTCGATTCAAGGAAAAATGTTACTGAAATGTTGATTACTTGGAAAACGTGTAACGCATTATCTCGCATGCGGCTGCGATGGCGTGGAAGTTCTGAAAAACAAGGTGGGCGCGAGCGCCTGTCGCCTTAGACCGTAGCTCGGGACGCCAGCAGGGCCGCCATGGCTTCGACGGCGCGGCCCATATCCGCCGCGCTTGCATGTTCCTCGGGCACATGGCTGACGCCGCCCCGGCATCGCACGAATAGCATCGCGATCGGGCAGAGGTCAGCCATGGCCGATGCGTCATGCGTCGCGCCCGAGGCGAGCTCGACCCCCGCGCCGCCGCCCGCCATCACGGCCTCCACGAGCCCCGCGCGCAGGTCGGGATCGCAGGGCTGGGCAGGTTGGGCGTAAGTGCGGGCCATGTCGAGGTCGAGCGACCATCGCCCCGCGATCTCCCGGGCCTTGCGTGTCAGCAAATCCCCTGCCGCCTCCCGCTGCCGGTCGTCCGGCGCGCGGATTTCCAGCGTAAGCCGCACCTCGCGGGGAACGGCGTTGACCACATTTGGGGATACATCGAGTTGCCCGACCGTGACGCGCAACTCCGGATCTTCACGACCCAGATGATGCGCCAGAGTGACGAATTCGCTCGCCCCCACCAGCGCGTCGCGCCGCGACCGCATGGGAAGCGTTCCGGCATGGCCGGTTTCGCCCGTAAAAGCGACAGAGTGACGCTCGATCCCGCAGATCGCCGTGACCACGCCGAGCGCTTCGTCGCTGGTTTCCAGGACCGGTCCTTGTTCGATATGGGTTTCGAGATAGCCAATGGCGGCGCCCGGGGCGCGGGCGAGGCCGGTAATATCGGCGGGCGCGAGGCCGAAGCCCTCCATCACGGTATCCAGCCGAGCACCGGACTTGTCGGCCAGTGCGAGCACGGACGGATCGAACGTCCCCGCAAGCGCGCGCGGACCGATCAGCGCGGTCGGGAACCGGACGCCTTCTTCATCGGCAAAGGCCAGCACTTCGAGCGCGAAGGGCAGGGTGTCTCCGTCTTCGGCGAGCTTCTGCACGGCGAGGCAAGCCAGTGCCACGCCCATGATCCCGTCGAACGCCCCGCCATGGCGCACGCTGTCCTGATGCGATCCCATGTAGAAGGTCCCGCTATCCGCCGCGCCGGGCTTGCGCCCGACCAACGTACCCGCCGCATCCAGTTCCGGGGTCAGGCCGGCGGCCTGCATCCAGTCTCGAATCTCGGCCAACGCGGCACGGTGTTCAGGTGTGAAGGGCAGGCGGGTCACGCCCGGTCCGGGTTCCGAGACCTTCGCGATCCGCGCAAGCCGCTCGGCCGCGAGTGCGCCCCAGTCAGTCAAGGATACGTTCCGGGTCATGCAATGTCGGCACCTGCCGCGCCCAGAATGCGTACTCGCCGGACGTCGCGCGGGCGAGCAGATCGGACAGGTCGCCAAGCGGGTCTTCGGAATGGTCGATCCTGAGCGACAGGGGTGCGCGGTCGGGACCGACCACGAGGAGGGCTGCCGAAAACAGCCCCCGCGCGTCGCTGCCGGCGTCCTGAGCCGCCAGAAGTCCGGCCAGAAGTTGTTCGGGAAAGGTCCCTGAGGCCCCGGAAAATCCGTCGACAAGCGCTGGGATCACGCCTTCGGAGGCCAACAGGTTCCCCGCCGCGACGCCACGCTCGAACACTTGATCCGCGATGCGCGGGGAATTGCGCTCGCCAGAGAAAACCGCGCCGGACCCTTCGCGCCCGAGAACGGCCAATTGTCGGAAGGCACGGCCCCGGTCGGCATCGGTAATGCGGCACACCACGTCCTCTGCGCCCTGTCCCTGTGCCAGAGCATCTACGGCTGCCTCGCCCCAGAGCGTGGAAGGAGAGGCCCCCTGACTTGCAGACAGCCCCGCATCCGCGCGTCCGCGCAGCACCCAGCCGCCAACGCAGAGCGACCCGGTCGCAGCACCGCCGCCCATCAGGCCGGTTTCCGGGTCGCGTGCTAGGATGGAAAAAGTCATGTAATCTCCCTGAGTCACCCAATTATCATGAAAAATTGACCGATGCAATTTATCATGATAATTTGAGTCGCAATGACGAAAGAAAATTCGCGAAAAAACCAACCTGGGAGCCTGATTATGACCTTTTCGACCTGGACCCGCCGGGGCCTGTTTGCCGCCGCGGCGAGCGCGGCCCTCGCCACCGGCATGGCCCTTACTCCAACGTCTTCGCTTGCACAGACGCCACCGGGCGTTCTGATTGTCGGACAGATTGCCGAACCCAAGGCGCTCGACCCCGCAGCGGTCACCGCACAGAACGATTTCCGGATCGTGGTGAACCTTTACGAGGGGCTGGTCCAGTATGCCTCCGGCACGCTCGAGGTGGAGCCGAGCTTGGCCGAGAGCTGGGAGGTGTCGGACGACGGCACCGAATACACATTCATGCTGCGTGAAGGCGTGATGTTCCATGACGGCACGCCGTTCAACGCCGAAGCAGTCAAATTCAACTTCGACCGGATGCTTGATGAGGAACATCCCTACCACGACACCGGCCCCTTCCCACTGGCCTTCTTCTTCTCGGCGGTTGAGAACGTGGAAGTCGTGGATGATCTGACCGTGAAATTCACGCTGAACGAGCCCTACGCACCGTTCCTGTCGAACCTTGCCTATCCCACCGGCCTGCTCGTCTCGCCCGCCGCGGTCGAGGCGAATGGCGCCGATTACGGCCGTAACCCGGTCGGCACCGGCCCGTTCCAGTTCGTCGAATGGCGCTCGAACGAGCGCGTCGTGGTCGAACGCTACGCCGATTACTGGGGTGAGCCAGCGGCCAGCGAGGCAGTCGTCTTCCGCCCGATCACCGATGCGAACACCCGGGTGGCCGAGATGCTCTCGGGCGGGATCGACGTGATGGTGGAGGTGCCGCCCACTGCACTGTCCGAGTTCCAGGGCGATGACTACAAGATCCTCGAACAGGCCGGGCCGCACGTCTGGTTCCTGATCCTGAACGCCAAGGAAGGCCCCTTCGCCGACAAGCTGGTGCGGCAGGCCGCGAACTACGCGATCAACAAGGAAGCGCTGGTCAACGACGTGCTCGAAGGTACGGCCGACGTCGCCGCCGGACCGATCCCGCCCGCCTTTGCATGGGCCTACAACGAAGAGCTTGACCCCTATCCCTATGACCCCGACCGCGCCAAGGAATTGCTGGCCGAAGCAGGCGTCGAGAACCCCGAAGTGACCTTCTACGTCACCGAAGGCGGTTCCGGCATGCTCGACCCGATCCCAATGGGCACCGCGATTCAGGCCGACCTGAACGCCGTCGGTTTTGATGTGTCCATCGAGACCTACGAGTGGAACACCTTCTTGGGTGAAGTGAACCCGGGGCTCGAAGGCAAGGCGGACATGGCCGAGATGGCGTGGATGACCAACGACCCGGATACGCTCCCCTTCCTTGCGCTGCGCACGGAGGCGTTCCCGGATCAGGGCGGCTTCAACTCCGGCTATTACTCCAACCCGGAGGTGGACGAGCTCCTGTCACAGGCCCGTGTGTCCACCAGCCAGGACGAGCGCGCCGCGCTTTACAAGGAGATGCAGGCCATCGTTCAGGAGGATGCGCCCTGGGTCTTTGTTGCGAACTGGAAACAGAATGCGGTGACGAAGGACTCGGTCGAGAACCTCACGCTCGAGCCGTCCTTCCTGCTCCAGCTTGAAGACGTCGTGAAGAACTGAAGGGTTTCGGGCCGGTTTGCGCCGGCCCGACCCGCGCGGGGGCTTTGCCATGGTCATGTTTTCCTGCAAACATGACCCACCGCACCCCCGAGGTATTTTCAGACCGAAGACAGCGCGCGCGCGCTTCAGCCCGAGAGCGGGGTGGCCATGGGCAACTACATCCTCAAACGCCTGATCTCAGCGATCCCCGTGTTGCTCGGCATCACGATCATCGTGTTTCTCATCATGGCGATGATCCCGGGTGATCCGGCGACCGCGATCCTCGGCAGCTATGCGACGCCCGAAAACGTGGAGAAGCTGAACCGCGACCTCGGCCTCGATAAGCCACTCGTGGTGCGCTACTTCATCTGGCTCGGCAATCTGCTCACGGGCGATTTCGGACGGTCGTTCAGCCTGAACCGCCCGGTCATCGACGAAATCCTCGAACGGTTCAACGCGACCCTGATCCTTGCGGGCACCGCCTGGGTGCTGTGCGCGATCTTCGGCATCCTCGCCGGTGTCGTCTCGGCCTCGCGCCAGTACGGCTTCGCGGACAAGGCGATTACCTTCGTGGTGCTGATCGGCATTTCGGTCCCGTCCTTCTTCCTCGGCATGATGATGATCCTGTTCTTCGCCGTGAACCTGAAGATCCTGCCCGTCTCGGGCATGTTCGCAATCTACGGGGGCGGGGACCTCCCCGACCTTTTGCGACACCTCGTGATGCCCGCCATCGCGCTCGCCGTCGTCGCAACAGGGGTCGTCGCACGTCTGTCGCGCTCGGCCATGCTGGAGGTGCTGCGGCAGGACTACATCCGCACCGCACGCGCCAAGGGGGTGGGGGAGCGCCGGGTGCTCTACGGTCATGCGCTGCGTGCCGCGATGGTGTCGATCATTCCGGTGCTGGGCATTCAGGCGGGCTTCGTCCTGTCAGGCTCGGTTTTCATCGAGATCGTGTTCCAGTGGCCCGGCGTGGGCCGGATGCTGGTCGATGCGATCCTGACCCGAGACATCCTGCTCGTGCAGGGCGGCGTGGTCTTCGTCGCCGCCTGCTATGTATTCTTCAACATCTGCGTGGACGTGGCCCAGTCGCTCCTCGACCCGAGGATCAAGACATGAACTTCGTGCGCCTGATCTTTCGCAATCGGCTGGCGGCACTCGGCGCGGTCGTCCTTGGCCTGATCCTGCTGTTCGTCATCATCACACCGCTCCTGCCGCTTCAGGACCCGGATGTGACGAACACCGCCGACCGGTTCCTGCCGCCGTTCTCCGAGGGGCACCTGCTGGGCACCGACCACCTCGGGCGGGACCTGCTCGCCCGGCTCCTGTACGGCACGCGCGTGTCACTGGCGGTGGGCATCTTCGCCGCCCTGATCGCGGGCACGATCGGCTCGGCCATCGGCATCGTCGCGGGATATTTCGGCGGGCGCACGGACAATGTCATCATGCGCGGCGTCGACATGCTCATGGCGTTTCCCTACATCCTGCTGGCGCTTGCCATCGTCGCGGCCCTCGGGCCGGGGCTGTTCAACGCGCTCATCGCCGTGGCCGCCGTGAACATCCCGTTTTTCGCGCGCAACATCCGGGGTGTGACCGTCTCGCTGGCAGGGCGCGAGTTCATCGACGCGGCGCGACTGGCCGGCATGGGGCACACCCGGATCATCCTGACCGAGCTACTGCCCAACGTGCTCTCGACCATCGTGATCGCCATGTCCACGACCGTGGGCTGGATGATCCTCGAGACCGCCGGGCTGTCGTTCCTCGGCCTCGGCAGCCAGCCTCCGCAGGCCGACCTGGGCTCGATGCTGGGCGAGGCGCGCTCGCAGCTCATCACCGATCCGCATACCTCCATCATCCCCGGCATCATGATTTTCCTGATCGTCATGTCGATCAACCTCTTGGGCGACGGCGTGCGCGATGCGCTCGACCCACGCCTGCGCTCCGGCGCTCTCACCCGCCCGCGCGCTCAGACGCTGGTGGACCGGGGCGACGATGTGCCGGCAGACGATCAGAAGGGCATCCTGAACCTACAGCGGCTGTCGACGCAGTTCCACGTGGGACCGCGCATCTACAAGGCGGTCAACGAGGTGTCGCTCTTCGTTAAACCCGGCGAATGCGTGGGGGTGATCGGGGAGTCCGGCTCGGGCAAATCCGTAACCGCACTCTCCGTCATGGGCCTCGTCCCGTCGCCGCCGGGCGTCGTGACCGGCGGGGCCGTGCGGTACGAAGGTGAGGACCTGCTGGACATGCCGTTCGAGAAGCTGCGCCAGCACCGGGGCGACAGGGTCGCCTATATCTTTCAGGACCCGCTTTCGACGCTGCACCCGCTCTACAAGGTCGGCGACCAGTTGAAGGAAGCGATCAGCGTCCACCACAAGGTGTCGGACAAGGAGCTCACGAACCGGGCCATCGACCTCCTGAAATCCGTGCGCATTCCCAATGCCGAGAACCGCGTCCGAAACTACCCGCACGAGATGTCGGGCGGCATGCGCCAGCGCGTCGGCATCGCGATGGCGCTCGCGAACGACCCCGAGGTCATCATCGCGGACGAGCCGACGACAGCGCTCGACGTCACCGTTCAGGCCCAGATCCTCGCGCTGCTCGACGATCTGAGGCGCGAGCGGGGCCTCGCCATCGTGTTCATTACGCATGATTTCGGCGTCGTCGCTCAACTCTGCGACCGGGTTGGCGTGATGTATGGCGGCAAGATCGTGGAGGAGGGGTCCACCACCGACATCCTTGACCATCCCGCGCATCCCTACACGAAACGCCTCATGGCCTGCGTGCCGGAACTGGGCGGTGGCAAGCGTGAGCTTGCCGCGATCCCCGGCTTGCCGCCCATCGTGTCGGACCTGCCGCCCGGCTGCGCCTTCGCACCCCGCTGCGACAAGGCGACCGAGGCCTGCAAACAGGGCGAGATCACGCTCGACGGCAGCGCCCACAAGGTGCGCTGCATCCATCCCGAGGAGGAGGTCGCATGACCGCTGCACTCAAGGTCGACAATCTCGCCAAGACGTTTTCCATCTCCGGTGGCCTGTTCGGCGGACAAAAGGCCGGCGTGCGCGCCATCCGCCCGATGTCGTTCGAGGTTCAGACCGGCGAAACCCTTGGCATCGTGGGGGAATCCGGCTGCGGCAAATCCACACTGGCCCGGATGCTGGTGGGACTGCTTGAGCCGACCGAGGGCACCATCGAGATCGAGGGCAAGGCGCTCGACAATGCCGACCCTGCGGCTTTCGGGCGGCTGATCCAGTACATGTTTCAGGACCCGGTCTCCTCGCTCAACCCGCGCAAGACGATCAAGCAGATCATGGAGGCCCCGCTCAAACGGCTCTACGGCATGAACCGGGCTGAGCGGGACGCGCGGATCGACGAGATTTTCGACAGCGTGAACCTGCGGCCTGAATTTCTCGAACGCTATCCGCACGAGTTTTCCGGCGGGCAGGCGCAGCGGATCGGGGTGGCCCGTGCGCTCGCCGCCGCGCCGCGCATCATCATCCTCGACGAACCCGTCTCTGCGCTCGACGTGTCGGTGCAGGCGCAGGTGCTCAACCTGCTCCGGCGGCTGAAGGACGAGTTCAACCTGACCTATCTCTTCATCTCGCACGACCTCGCGGTGGTCGAGGCCGTGTCCGACAGGATCGTCGTGCTCTATTTCGGCGCGGTGGTGGAGATCGGGCGGGCGGAAGAGGTTTTCTCGAATCCGAAACACCCCTATACCAAGCTTCTCGCGGATTCCGCCCCTGTGGTGGGCCGCCCGCTCAAGGCGCCCGAGCAGAAGGACAGCGAGCTGCCCGATCCGCTGAACCCGCCGCCGGGCTGCGCATTCGCCACGCGCTGCCCGCGGGCGACAGACATCTGCCGGGAGAAAGACCCGGCGCTCGAACCCATGGGAAAAGACCAGTTTGCCGCGTGTTTCCACCCCCTCGAAGGCTGAAGGCCCGAAGCTGAGTCGTCCGGCACAGGTTGCCGAGGCGATCAAGGACTTCATCGTGCGTGAGGGGCTTCAGCCGGGCGACAGGCTGCCCTCGGAGCCGGAATTGATCGAGCGCTTCGGTATGGCCAAAGGGACGATCCGCGAAGCATTGCGGCTGCTCGACGCGCAGGGGCTGGTCAAGTCGCGCACGGGGCCGGGCGGCGGGACTTTCGTTCATGAGGTGTCTCAACAGCGGGCCGAGGCGCTGCTCGCCAACTATTTCTATTTCAAGGATCTGACGATCTCCGACATCTACCAGATCCGGCGTGTGCTCGAACCCGAGCTCGTGGCGGATCTCGCGGGCGCGTTGAGCCCGCGTGTTATGGAGGAGTTGCGTGACATCCTCGCCTCCTACTCCGACCCGGCCACAACGGACGAGGAGGAGCGGGATCAGCATGTCGCAACCTTGCAATTCCACAAGTTGCTGGCGGACCAAAGCGCCAATCCGCTCCTGTCCTTTCTGATCGGCTTCATGCTCACGATCCTCACGGACATCACGGTCTACCGGAAGCTCTACACGCCGATCAACAGGGATCTCTGGGCCCGCGGTCTCGACTACCAGACCCGGTTGCTCGACGCGCTGGAAACCGGCGACAGCGGTGCCGCGCGCGCGATCATGAAGGCGCACATGCAGACTGCGGGGCCACTGATGGAGGGGCAGGAAGCCTTTTCCCTCAAGCGGTTCCTCTCGCACTGACGCATACCGGCCGTTGAACTCGGCCCCCGGCGGTCTATACCTGCGCCATGACGTTTCCGCCCCTGCGCCACAACCTGTTCACCTTGCTGCTGCTGATTTGTGGCGGCGCGGCGGGGTTCGCGTTCGCCTGGATCGGACTGCCGCTCCCGTTCATGCTTGGGAGCCTCTTTGTCTCGGCCATTGCGGCACTGAGCTTTGCGCGCCGGATTCCCGAAAACTACAGCTATCCACTTCCTTTCCGACAACTCTTCGTGGGCGTCATTGGGGTCATGATCGGCGCACAGGTCTCGCCCGATCTGCTGGCGCTTGCACCAAACATGGCGGTGACGATCCCTGCCATCCTGTTGTTCGTGGTTCTCGCGCATTCCGGGAATTTCCTGATCTTCCGGAAGGTTGGTGGGCTCGATCGCTCGACGGCCTTCTTCTCCGGGTCTCCCGGCGGGCTGCTCGAAGCCATTTCGTTCGGCGAGGAATCGGGCGCCGACATACGCATGCTCACCATCCTTCAATTCCTGCGCATCATCGTTGTCGTTGTAATCCTCCCGCTGGGCATCTCGATCTACGAAGGGGAGGCGGTCGGCTCGGCAGCGGGCCTGACCTTGTCCGCGACTCCGGCAACGCTCATCGACGTCATCCTCGTGCTGGGCGCCTCAATCATCGGCGTTTGGCTTGGCGGTAAAGCGAAACTGCCCGCCGCACAGCTCGCCGGGCCTCTCATCCTCGTTGGGATCGCCACCGCGTTCGGTCTCGTGTCGCTCAGCATCCCCGGCTGGCTCGTCGGGTTCGCACAGGTGGTCGTGGGCACGAGCCTTGGCCTCCGGTTCGTGGGGATCACCCGGCGGATGCTCTTGGGCGGCCTCGGCCTTGCCCTGGTGTCGGGGGTTTTTATGCTGGCATTGGGCGGCGCGATGTCGCTGGCTGTGGCCCGGGCGACAGGTTTCGACCTCGAAACGCTCATCATCAGCTTCGCACCGGGCGGCGTGACCGAAATGAGCCTCATCGCCCTGTCACTGGCCGCCAATCCGGCCTTCGTAACGCTGCATCACCTCGTGCGGATCGTCGCGACCGTCGTGGAACTCGCCGTCGTGCGAAAGCTGCGGCTCGTCTGAGCCTTACTTGTTCGCGTCGATCCAGCGGCTCATGAGGCCCGCGTCGCGGAAACACTCATCCGGAATGGCCCTTCGCTTGATGCGTGCGATCTTCTCGGCGAAGGCCACCTGCCGCGACGTGGCGACACCTTGTGTGGAACTGCGCGTGCGGTTGCGGTCGATCCAGCTCGACAGCGCCTGCCGCGTCTCGAGGCTCGCGCGTGGAATAGGGGTGTCGAGCTTGCGCGCGATGGCGCGGGCATAGCCCAGTTGCTTGTCGGTCGGCGGTAAAGGGTTCGTCTCATACATGATGCGGTTCTCCCGATAATGAGAACAAATATAGAACAAATGTTCTCACCTGCAAAGAGGGAACGCCTCAACTGGCCGTGAAGTTGCACAATGTGTTGGGGGGCACGCAATTGTTGCCACATCATTGTCCAATTTTCGGTGTACCCGGAGGCATGACGACGCGCGCGCCCGAGAGACAGGAACGCCCCCGCCTGCTCGCCCCGTTCGAGGGGTTGCGCGGGTTCGCGGCATTGGCAGTCTTCATCTACCATTTCCACCATGTTGCGGGCCTCGACGCCCTGACCGCGCTTGCGCCCGGTTTCTTCGGGTCCGGCTGGGTCTTCGTGGATGTATTCTTCGTACTGTCCGGCTGGGTCATAGCGCATGTCTATGCTGACCGGCTGGTGACAGGCTCGGCCACGCTGCGGAACTTCTTCGCAGCCCGGATCGCCCGGCTCTGGCCGCTTCACATGACCGTTCTCGTGGCCTGGTTCGCGCTGGCACCGGCCCTGTTCGGTGCGCCCGGGGTCGCGAGTTACGCCGGATGCTTCGGCCAACTCATCACCCTCAGCTTCACATGGGGGCTGCTGGCCTGCGCCGCGCCCGTGCCGCCGGCCTGGTCGATCAGCGCCGAGATGGTCGCTTACATGGTCTTCCCGGTGCTGGTTGCACTCGGCTTGACCCGAAACCTACGCGGCGGGGTCATGTTGCTCGTCGCGGGCCTCGGCGGATACTTGGCCATGCAGGCAGCATGGGGTGGGTTTCACGTCTATGACGGACGCGCACCGCTCAGGGCGGTGGCCGGATTCTCCATAGGTGCCGGGTTGTGGCGAATGGAAAGGGCGGGCTTTCTGCCGTCGGGGCGCCTTCAGGTTGTTGCCGCGGCGGCCTTGATCGTTGGCGTGGCATCCAACGCCCCACCCTTCGCTTTGCTTCTTGTCAGCATATTCCTGATCGCCACTCTTGGGGACGGGACCGGACCAGTCGCCCGGTTTTTGTCGAGCCGCCCTGCGATGACCCTTGGCCGATTGAGCTTCGGGCTCTATCTCTGGCACTGGTTCGCCATCGCGGGCCTCGCCGCTCTGGGCGCCGCCGCAACGCCGATCATGGCTCTGGTCGCGGTGCTCGCGGTGCTGGGTTTGGCAGAGGTTTCCTACCGGCTGATCGAAATGCCGGCACGGGAGCGGATCAAGTCCGTGATGGGCCGGTCCGGACAAACAGTGCAGGCGACACCGCACGAAGGATGAACGATGCAAATCGTCTATGACGGAGAATGCCCCTTCTGCTCGCGCTACGTCGCGATGCTGCGCCTGCGTGAGGCAGCGGGGCCGGTCGAACTCGTGAATGCGCGCGAGGATCATCCGGCAGTGACGCGCGTGATGGCGGCGGGGTTCGACCTCGACAAAGGCATGGCGCTGATCGATGGCGACACGATCCACTACGGGGACGACTGCATTCACCGGCTCGCCTTGATGAGCACCAATTCGACGCTGTTCAACCGCCTGAACGCCCGCATCTTCCGCTCGCCCCGCGTGGCGAAGCTGCTCTACCCGGTACTCAAGACGGGGCGCAACGTGACCTTGGCCCTGATGGGTCGTCGCAAGATCTCAGGCTGACCCGGTTCAGTGCGAGCAGACCTTGGGCCGCGCCCAATCAACCGGTTTGAATGTCAGGAACTTCTGCGCCACCAGCCCGTGCGCTAGATAGGTATTCGCCCAGCCCGGACTCGCCGTCGAAACGACCCCCGCTTCGGTCTGCACCATCACCTCAAGCCCCGGTGTCGTCGCCAGCATCCGGTCGAGTTCGTAGCGCACCAGATCGTATCCCGGCGCAACGAAGCGCGCGTCGAACCCGGGGCTGTTGGACGCCACCGGGGTCACCAACGCCTCTTGATAGCCTGCGCCGAAGGGCAGAACGCCGTGAAACAGGTGGTTCGTCTCGCCGCCCTCCGTGTGGAGATTCGAAAACATGGCCACCGAGCTTTCGGTCTTGAGGCCGAGGTAGGGGCTCCACCCGTTCGCGAAGTAGAGCATCGGAATGATGAGCAGCCAACCCGCACGGTAGCCCTGTTTCGCGCCGCCATCACGCGGCATGAACAGGATGAGGAAGGCATAAAACCCAAGCGCGTAGAGCGCGAAGAAGGGCATGAAACTTCGGTCGTCAGGAATGAACCGCACCGGGTCGAGCAGTGCGCCCATCGCCGCGACATACGCGATCACGAACAGGATCAGCGCCCAGCGGCCGAATTTCAGCGCCCGCTCCTGGCTCCCCGCCCAGCGTGTCGCGGCGTCTAGAGCGTTAGTGAAGACCTCTTTCGGCAGAAACAGGGCGTAGAGGACCAGCACGATGGTCGAGAAGTCTTTGTAATAGGCGTATCCGGTGAAGCCGATGATGATGTGAAACGGCACACCGATTAGGATACCGATGGTTTTCAGGCGCGGTATGAAGAGGGCGATCATGGCGATCCCCTCGATGATGAAGGTCGCGTAGATTGCGCCATATTGCCCGAAGGACCAGTTGCCCAGCCCGATACCGTTGAACAGTGCCTTGTACAGCACCACCGCGCAGCTCACGGCGGGGTCGAGGAAGTCGATGTTGATCTTGTGGTAGATGCCGAAAAAATACATCGCGGGCAGGATCAGCCGGCCGGCCGACGCGACGCGATGAAAGAACCGGTCGCGATCCGCTTCGCCCGACGGGCGCACCATGAGCGCGGCCCCCAGTACGACGAGCGAGAAGGCGAAGGCGGTCGTCTGATTGTTGGAAGCGACGGGCGAATTCAACAGGTATGTTGCCGACCATGCGAACGCGTTGATGAGCAGGACGCCCCAGAGGCGCGGGTGCACGATCCCTGCCACGCTCATCCCCATGAACACGCCATGCAAGGCCGGGGGCAGGGGGGTGCCGCCCATCGTCAGGCCCCAAATCTGGAAAAAGTAGATCGACGACAGGAGCGTGATCAGCCCCAGCCGATCCAGAGGCCGCGCCGCGATGCCCGAAATGGTGATGCCGCGCGCCCGTGTTGCCCCGATGTTTTCCATGTCAGCCCCGATGATCGGTTATCGTCTGATTGTTTTCATCTGGGCATAAATGAGAAATGCGGTGAAAAATGGGCGTGATTGTCCGTCTTTCGCGGCGCGTGGCGCTGTTTTTCGGCCTCAGGCGCGGGCGAGGCGCCCTGGAACATCAGCGGCCAGCGGCACTTCCGCGCGCCGCGCCATATCCCATGCCATCACGAGGTTCGATGACATCACGGGCATGTCCAGCTCAGCTTCCAGATCGTCGATGATGCCAAGCGCGCGCAGGTTGGTGCAGGACATGAACAAAGCGTCCACGCCCCCCGATTCCACGAGTGCACGTGCGGCTTGCTTGATCGAGTCGGGCGAAATGCGCGCGACACGGGCCTCTGACGAGACGTTGAAGCTGCCGAATACCGGCGTCTCGACACCGCCCTCGGCCAAGACCGCGCAAATCCGGTCCGACACTTCCGCGAGGTAGGGCGACAGGAAAGCGATGCGTTGTATGCCAAGTGCATTGCAGGCGGCGAGAAGCGCCGAGACCGGCTCGGTCACGGCCCGCGTCTGCGCGGCACCCGAGATCAACTCTGCCACCCTGGCGCGCCCGATTTGGGCCGTGCCGGAGGTGCAGCCGTATCCGATCGCGCCGAATTGCGTCCAAGGGCACAGAAGCCCGGCACTGGTGCCGAGGTCGGCCTCCATCGCGGCCAGTGTCTCGGGCGTAACATCGGCACCGGACCGGATGCGGCTGAATTGCAGGTCCACGTCCGGTCCGAAAAGGCGGCGGAAATCCTGCTCGATGGTCTCGTCGGACTGGAGAACGATGACGCCGAGCTGGGCCGGAAAGGTCTCGACAGGTTCAAAAGGGAAGGTGCGAAAACTCATGGGGCCACCTCGAGGATGTCGTGGCCGGTCGGGGACGACAGCCACCGCGCGCCGGTCTCGGTTACCACGATGTTCTCTTCGTGAACCATGATGCGCCCGCCCGAGAGGTCGATGACCGGTTCAAGGGTCAGCACCACGCCGGGGGCCAAAGGCGTGTGGTCGGCCGGGATAAGCGAGGGTGGCTCCGTGAGTTGCATCCCGAGTCCGTGACCTAGACGCCCCTTCACCGGACCACCGCCGCCGGTCAGGACATAGTCCATCGCGGCGTAAAGCTCGGCAGGTGTCGCGCCGGGGCGGGCCGCCTCGAACCCGGCCTGCGTCGCGTCGACCAGCCGGGCATGCGCGTCTGCGACCTCTGCCGTCGGCGGGCCGATCGAGAAGTTGCGGTCGAAGTCGCAGAAATAGCCATCCCACACCGCGCCAGTGTCGAGCATGAGCACATCGCCCTCGCCCAACGCCGCGTCCGTGGCCGGGGAAATCACGTCACCATAACCGCCCGGCGCTGCCGCACCCGCGACATAGGGCACCCAGTCTGCGCCTTCTTCCAGCAGGGCCGCCTGGAACCCTCGAAAGACATCGGCGAGGGGCACGCCCGCACCCGCAAGGTCGTTCATCCGGGCAAAGGCCGCGTCGGCAATGCCGCAGGTCCAGCGGATCTTGGTGATTTCGGCTTCGGATTTCACCATCCGGCAGGCCCGCAGTATGCCGGCGTCGTCTCCGAATTTGCGGTCCCCAAGCCGGTCGCGCAGAGCGGTCCAATCGTGGAGCGGCATCCGGAGGTGCGTTTCCATGCCCGAGGGCTGTCCGATGGTGCCGCCGACCGGGGTGACCGCCGCAAGCACATCCGCCAGAAGGGATACGCCGTCGTCGGAATAGTCGGGCGAAACCCAGGTGCGGATGTCGTCCACCCATGTCTGGCGCATCAGGTGCGCACCGATCTCCGGGACGACCGCAATTGGTTTTCCTGTCTCGGGCACCACCACGAACCACGGGCGGGTCGGGCTTTCCCAAAAGCGGGTCAGGAACCCGGTGACGTATCTCACCTCTGGTTCTGTGGTCAGAAGCAGCGCGGAAATCCCGGCTTCGGCCATGCGCGACTGGATAGGGTCGATCCGCGCCGCGAACTCGGCTGCCGGAAACCCGCGCGCCGGGGTCACGGCGCTTCCGACAGGATGGTAAGTATGCGTGCTTTCGGCCCGAACCCGAGCTCGGGCGGGGGCTTTGCGAGCAGCGCGGCGATGCCCGCAGCACCGGAGGGCGTGGACGCGAAACCACCCTCCGCCGCCCTGTCGCAGCCTTGCTGCGCCTCGTCCTCGGTGATCGTCACGAACCAGTCGGCGTCCCGCGCAAGGCCTTTGAGCGCGATGAGCGAGGGCATCTTGCAATCCAGCCGTCCCATGATCGAAACCGGCCCGCCGCTCTCCGTGGGGGCACCGGCCTCTATGGACCCGATGAGGGCCGGGGCGGCGTCCGGCTCCACAACGACGATCACGGGGTCATCGCCCCAGATGCGCCGGGCGTGGGCCGCGGCCGCTCCCGCCAGCCCGCCGACACCAGCCTGCAAAAGGATATGCGTCGGCGGCTCGGGCATCTGGTCCGCCACTTCGGCCATCAGGATCAGGTAGCCCTCCATCAGGACATGGGGCATCTCGGTATAGCCCGGCCACGAACTGTCCGAGAGAAGCGTAAGACCCTCGGCTTGCGCCTCGGCCAGAGCGGCGGCCATGCTGTCTTCATAGGTCGCGCCCGCACGGCGCACTTCGGCACCCTCGGCGCGAAGGCGTTCAGCGAAGCTCTCGGGCACCGTTTCGGCAAGATAGATGCGCGAGGCCGCCCCGAACGCCGCGGCCCCGGCAGCAACGGAGAGACCGTGGTTTCCGGCGCTCGCCGCGACATAGGTGCGTCCCTTCGCCCGGCCCGCAGCGGCATCGCAGGCGATAACGTGGGCCGCGCCGAGCGCCTTGAAGCTTCCCAGCCCCATCCGGTCGCGCTCATCCTTGATCAGGACGCTCCCGACACCCGCCAGATCCCCAAGCTCCGTGCAGGGCAGAAGCGGCGTGATCTGATGTCTCGGGCAACGAGCCACGCGGGCCAGCGCCGCGTCCGCGTCTTCGGCGGGATAGGGAATATCGGCGAGGGCCGGGTGATCCAGCCCCGCGCCGCGATAAGGGTTCCGAACAGCGCGCACCTAGCCGAACACCGCAGTCAGCGCGCCGTCGACCGCATCGGTGATCGCGTCGATATCGGCGGGCGTGGCGATGAGGGCGGGCGAGAAACACAACACGTTGTTCAGCCCCGGCACGGAGCGGTTGGAGGCGCCGATGATGACGCCCCGTTCGGCGCAACCCGCGACCACCGCCCCGATATCGGCTTCCGCCACAGGCTCCTTGCTCTCCCGGTCCTTGACCAGTTCCAGCCCCTGAAACAGGCCGATGCCGCGCACGTCCCCGATCACCTCGTGCTTTTCTTCCAGCGCCTTGAGGTTCGCGGTCAGCCGCTCCCCCATCTTCTCGGCGTTTTCGACCAGCCCCTCGTCCTCGATGATCCGCATGTTTTCCAGCGCCGCCGCCGGACCGCCGGTGCAGCCCCCGAAGGTCGAGATGTCGCGGAAATGATCCATCGGATCGGTCGGGTCGGACTTGAAAAGGTCGAACACCTTTTCGGTCGTCACACAGCAGGCGATGGCGGCGTAGCCCGAGGCCACACCTTTCGCGAGCGTCACGAAATCCGGCTCGATCCCGTAATGCTGATAGCCGAACCACTTGCCGGTCCGGCCCATGCCGCAGACGACCTCGTCGATATGGAGCAGCACGTCATACTTGCGGCAGATCTCCTGCACCCTGTCCCAGTAGCCCGGCGGAGGCGTGATGACCCCACCGCCCGCCGTGATCGGTTCGAGGCAGAGCGCGCCGACCGTTTCAGGCCCTTCGCGCAGGATCACTTCTTCGATCGCGTCGGCGGCCTTGCGGCCGTATTCCTCGCCCGATAGGTCCCACTGCGCGCGGTATTCCATGCAATGCGGCACGCGCACGAAATCGGGTGCCATAGGTCCGTACTGCATCACGCGCTCGTCCTGCCCGCCCGCGCTCATCGTCCCGTAGGTGCCGCCGTGGTAATCGCGGTCGCGGTAGAGGATCTTTGTCTTCTTGCCGCCATAACGCTTGTGCGCGATCTGGCGGATCATCTTGAACGCCTTCTCGTTCGCCTCGGACCCGGAGTTGGTGTAGTAGACCCGGCTCATCCCCGGCATCTTCTCGATCAGCTTTTCGGCGAAGATCGCCCCCGGAATGGTCCCCGCGGCGCCTGCAAAATAGTTCATCTTCACCAGCTGTTCCCGCACCGCATCCGCAATGCTCTCGCGCCCGTAACCAACGTTCACGGTCCAGACCGCACCCGACACGGCGTCGATGAATTCGCGACCCTTCTGGTCCCAGACACGGATGCCTTTGCCCTCGACGACGATGCGCGGCTCGCCCGTTTCGAACGGTTTGTGTTGGATCAGGTGGTGCCAGACATGGGCCTTGTCGGCCTCGACCACATGGGAAATATCGTTGTCGGTATAGCCGTCCATCGGGACCTCCTGCGGGGCTTTTGTCTTTTTGATCAAAAAAACCCTATTGGCGGTGCCGGTTGATGTAAATGGACGACTTGCCGCCCCGGCAGGGTCCGCTAGGGTCGCGCGAAACAGGAGGGGACGATGACCGAAACCATGCCACAGGGCCACGCCGTTCTGCGCACCGTCGCCATGCCTGCCGACGTGAACGGCGCGGGCGACATCTTCGGCGGCTGGGTTCTGAGCCAGATGGACATCGCGGGCGGCATCGTGTCCGCCGAGCGGGCGCGGGGGCGCGTGGCGACCGTCGCCATCGAGGCGATGAAGTTCATCCGGCCCGTGAAGGTCTCCGACATTCTGTGTATCTACGGCGAGGTCGAGCGGGTCGGGAACACGTCGGTCGCCGTCCGGCTCGACGCGTGGGTCGTGCGGGGGCAGGGGGCGACGACAGAGAAGGTGACGGAGGGCGTCTTTACCTTCGTCGCGCTGGATTTCGAGGGGAACAAGCGACCGATTGACAACACCTGAGCCGCCACCGTCCGGCCGCCGCTTGCAAAGCATCCGGCCCCGGTTCACCGTGCCGCAGAACCCGCGCATTCAGGATCGTTACCATGTCACCGCGACTTGTCCGCTTTCCCCGGATCTGCTTGCCCAAAGCGTTCTTTTTCCTCGGCTTCGTCCTGCTCTGGCTCGTCCAGCCCGCACAGGCGCAATCGCAATTCAAATTCAGCTTCGGCGACGCCGTCCCGAGTTTTCAGGGCGGCTATTACATCGACGGTATCCCCTCCACCGCCTTCATCGACACCGGAGAAAACCGGTTCCAGAAGGCGGGACGCGTGTTTGGCGAGGCCATCGGCGGCGTCGAGGGTATTGGCGATGACCTGACCGATATCGCTTTCTTCCCATTTCGTGAGCCGCTCCTGTTCGGCGCGGCCGCGCTGGGCGTGGGGGCATTGGTGGCGACGGATTACCCGGTGACGGCCTACTATCAGGACAAGATCGAACCGATCTTCGCAGGCTTCACACCGCCGCCGATCATCCCGCGCAAAGGCGTGCTGAGCGCGCTGGCGGTGGAGGATCAATACCTCCTCGCGGGCATCGGCCTGACCTATGCCTACGGTGTCGCTGCCAATGACGAACGGGCTCAGGTCGCGGCCCTGCTGTCGTCCAAGGCGGTCGCCTATTCCTATCTCGTGTCTCACCTGCTTCTGAAGCCGGCGATCGGTCGAATCCGGCCGGCGCGCAACCTGTCGTCCTATGGCGGGCCTGTCGATATCCTGACACCCGCACAGCGCTCGCCGAACCCCTACAACTGGGGCAACGCCGTCGCGCCCACTCTGCGGCCGAGCAGCTTTGGCACATCTTTCCCGAGCTTTCACTACACGCTCTATTTCTCGGTCGCGCGGGTTTATTCCGGCGTCTACGACAACTCGATCCTGCCTTATGTCGCTGCCGGGATACTGTCCGTGTCCAATATTCGCGGCCACAATCACTGGGTCAGCGACATGGCCGCCGGGGCACTGATCGGCACGGTGATCGGCCAGTCGATCCTGAACAACTACTCTGAGCGAAAAGGTCTCTCGACCAGCTTCACGCCGGTCGTATCCTCGAACGGTGTCGGCGCACAGTTCACGATGCGGTTCTGACAGGCGCAGCGGCGCGGACCGGGGTAGAACATTCCCCGAACACCTTTTCCTCTCGCAGGGCTTTGTGTAGTCTCGCGCCATGAGCAGCCAAGACGACTCCCCCGCCATGTCCGGTGCGCGCCCGAGCCTGAGCCAGATGGCGATGGCCGCGCGTCCGATGCCCTATCTCGACGACCTCAATCCCGAGCAGCGCGCGGCGGTCGAGGCGCTCGACGGCCCCGTCCTGATGCTCGCGGGCGCGGGCACCGGCAAGACCAAGGCGCTGACGGCCCGGATCGCCCATTTGCTCAACACGAACACCGCGCGCCCGAATGAAATCCTCGCGGTGACGTTCACCAACAAGGCCGCGCGGGAAATGAAGAACCGGGTCGGCCGCCACCTTGGCGAGGCGGTTGAGGGGATGCCGTGGCTCGGCACCTTCCACGCGATCTGCGTCAAGCTCCTGCGCCGCCACGCAGAACTCGCCGGGCTGAAGTCGAATTTCACGATCCTCGACACCGA
Organism: Maritimibacter sp. UBA3975; assembly: GCF_002384975.1. NCBI lineage: Bacteria > Pseudomonadati > Pseudomonadota > Alphaproteobacteria > Rhodobacterales > Roseobacteraceae > Maritimibacter > Maritimibacter sp. UBA3975. Next base: position 233,412 of record NZ_DGCP01000017.1, on the reverse strand, counting down.
CGACCAGATCCGGCTGATGAAGCAGCTATTGGAGGCAGAGAACGTCGACACGAAGCGGTGGCCGCCGCGCGTCGTATTGGGAGCAATTGACGGCTGGAAAAATTCGGCGCTTTCACCAGAAGACGTCGGAGCATCGAGAGACTTCGATATGGAGGCGGATCGGATTTTTGATGAAGATCAAGCGGCCAGCTTCGACTCTAAACGAATTTTCAAACACAAGAACCCATACAGCAAAGCTATTGGGCGTCGGGTCATTAATGGCGCAGCGCTATACGGACAGTATCAGGCCCGTCTCAAGACGCTGAATGCCGTCGATTTCGGCGACCTGCTTTTGCATATGGTCACGATCTTTCGCGAGCATGAAGACGTCCTGAAGCAGTACCAGCGCTGGTTCCGCTACATCCTCGTCGACGAGTATCAGGATACCAATGTCGCGCAGTATCTCTGGCTCCGGCTTCTGGCCTCGGAGCACAAGAACATCTGTTGCGTGGGCGACGACGACCAGTCGATCTATGGCTGGCGCGGGGCCGAGGTGGGCAACATCCTGCGGTTCGAAAAGGATTTCCCCGGCGCCAAGGTGGTGCGGCTGGAGCAGAATTACCGCTCCACCCCCCATATTCTCGGCGCCGCCGCCGGTGTGATCCGGGGGAACGCCGACCGCTTGGGCAAGGAACTCTGGACCGAAGCGGAGGAGGGAGAGCTCGTCCGCCTCATCGGCCATTGGGACGGCGAAGAAGAAGCCCGCTGGATCGGGGAGGAGGTCGAGTCGATGCAAGCGGGCTCGCGCGGCATGAACCCGATGAGCCTCGACGACATGGCGATCCTCGTGCGCGCGTCCCATCAGATGCGCGCCTTCGAGGACCGGTTCCTGACCATCGGGCTGCCGTACCGCGTCATCGGCGGCCCGCGCTTTTACGAACGGCTCGAAATCCGCGACGCGATGGCCTATTTTCGCCTCGCCGTCTCGCCCGACGACGACCTGGCGTTCGAGAGGATCGTGAATACCCCGCGCCGGGGACTGGGAGACAAGGCTGTCCAGACCATCCAGCGCATGGCCCGCGACCACAATGTGCCGCTTGTCGATGGCGCGGCCAAGTGTCTGGACGAAGGGATCATCAAGGGGAAAGGGGCCAAGGGGCTCTCCGACCTTGTGCAGGGCATCTACCGCTGGCACGCGCAGGTGCGTGACGAGGCAGATACCCATGTCGAGCTGGCCGAGATGATCCTGGAGGAATCCGGCTACACCGAGATGTGGCAGAACGACAAGACGCCGGAAGCGCCGGGGCGGCTCGAAAACCTCAAGGAGCTCGTGAAGGCGCTTGAGGAATTCGACAACCTCCAGGGCTTCCTCGAACACGTCGCGCTCATCATGGACAACAGCTCCGAGGAGGCGGAGGAGAAGGTCACGATCATGACCCTTCACGCCGCCAAGGGCCTCGAATACCCCGCCGTGTTCCTGCCGGGTTGGGAAGATGGGCTTTTCCCGTCGCAGCGTTCGATGGACGAAAGCGGCCTCAAGGGGCTGGAGGAGGAGCGTCGGCTGGCCTATGTCGGCATTACGCGGGCCGAGGAGCTTTGCACCATATCCTTCGCGTCCAACCGCCGGGTCTATGGTCAGTGGCAAAGCCAGATGCCATCCCGTTTCATCGACGAGTTGCCCGAGGAACATGTGGACGTCCTTACACCGCCGGGTCTCTACGGCGGCGGTTACGGCGCGGCCGGGGCCTTCAGCGGCGGTGGCTCGACGCTGGAGGAACGTGCGGCGCGGGCCGATGCCTACAACTCGCCGGGATGGCGAAGGATGCAGGCGCGCGGCGGAGCCGAGCGGTCGATGCACAGCCCCAACGAGTCCCGGCATCTGACCATCGATTCCACGGCCGTCGCGGCCTTCACCCAAGGCGACAGGGTGTTTCACCAGAAGTTCGGCTACGGCTACGTCATGGGGATCGAGGGCGACAAGATCGACATCGAGTTCGAACATGCCGGCGCGAAGAAGGTCGTCGCCAAGTTTCTCGTCCCCGCCGACCGTGCCGGAGACGATGTGCCGTTCTGATTCTCCTTTAGGTTGATTAACCAGTATGACGCGGCGGCGGAAATGTGACCCTTTCGCCACCTTCCGAGATGCGAGGTACGGTTTTCGTCACCCTTCGCGGGGTTTATGACGGACCGCGTCAAAAAAGGTCAGGTTTGCCTTACCAAAAAGCCACGCGTGACCCCTTTGCGTCGCAGATTCTCCAAAACCTACCGGTAAACCATACCCTCATACGGCCTCGGGGGATGCGCCGTGCAGAATCGAGAACGATTTTAACAGAAGGGGCGCCAGAAGGCGTCGAGCTGCCAAATGGCCACTATCAGGGCTGAGAACACCGAGATTGCGAAAGCGACCGGCTCGAACATCAATTCGAGCGGGGACGAGTCGGATTTCGACCTGCCGCTTACGGACATGACCGATCTGGTCATCTACACGCCGCTGCTCGATTTCGATCCGTACATGTTCGATCTCGGTGAGACGCATACGCTCACCTGGAATGACGGCGACGGCGCCCACACCATGTACAATGCCGAAGTCGTCCGGTCGGACCTCAAGTGGGGCACCGCCAATCAGGGCGCTGTCGTCTTCGAGGGCACAGACACGGATGGCAACGATGCACAGATCCTCTGGACACCGGACCTGAACGTTCACCAGTGGTATGCGGACACGCAGGCCGACGGCAAACACCCGATGTTCTGGAATGTCGACCAACACTCCTCCACCTATGGCTACGTCTGTTTCGCCGCCGAGACGCGGATCGAGACGGACAAGGGGCTCAAGCGCATCGACAGTCTGAAAGTGGGCGACCGGGTCGCTACGCTGGACAACGGCTATCAGGAAATCCGCTGGGTCGGTCATCACCGGACCGATGGCCGGGGCGACGCCGCGCCGATCCATATCGCCAAAGGCGCAATGGGCCGCAATCAGGCGCTGCGCCTGTCTCCGCAGCACAAGGTCGTCATCCGGGATGTCGCGTTCAAGCAGGTGCTCGGCCAGGCACAGGTCATGGTCGCCGCCAAGTCGCTCGAAGGCCGTCCGGGCGTCACGCGCCAGCCGGTCGAGACGGTGGACTACTACAATATCTTGTTCGACCGCCATGAGGTGATCTTTGCCGAGGGGCTCGCCTGCGAGTCGCTCTACTTGGGACAGATCGCCGAAACGCTGATCGACCCCGACGCGGTCGACCCGACCCAGCACTATCCCGATCTCGCGCGCCTCAAGATCGACCGCCACCCCGAAATGGCCCGCCCCACGCTGACCGTGGGCGAAGCGCGCCGCTATTTCGGCTTGCTCGATGCGGACCTGGTTGCCGCCTGAGCGCGAAAAACCTCCCCTACGAAAACAAAAACGGTGACGCCCGGGAGGAGGTGGGCGCCACCGTTCTTGCAAGCAATCGGCTTCAGGGAGGAGGTAGAAGCCTTTCGCGTATCGCGCGGGGTTGCCCCCGTATGTTGCCCGTCGACCCCAGGGAGGAGGAGAGGGGTGTTCGGGTCACGGTCGCCCCAGGGAGGAGGAGAGGGGCTTCCGATCTTTTGGCCGGTGACGCCCGGGAGGAGGTGGGCGCCACCGACTATGCAGATCTTCCCGGGAGGAGGTGGGAAGGTCCGTATTGGGGACCCGGAGGCGCGTTAGGGAGGAGGAGACGCTGTCCGGGTCATCAGGAACCTCAGGGAGGAGGAAGAGGTTCCCGAAAACTGTTATTTTTTTCCGTAGGCCGCTTCGCGGGCGATGAACGGGATTTCGGCGCGCGAGATGCCGAGGTCGGCAAGATCGCGACCGTTGAGGGCGCGCAACTCGGCCAGCGTGGTGCGGTACACCTTGCGCTGGGCGCGGGCGTCGCCGAAGGATTTCAGCAGAGTGGACACGCGGTCGAAGAGGCCGTGGTCGGAATGGCGGATATCGGTTGCGTAAGCCATGTCGTCTTTCTTTCTCGTCTTGAGCGCCTGTCTGCGGCGCGGTGCGGATGCCGTTCTGCGAAGCGCTGTGCCCCGCTCGGTTGAGATGAAGATGGGCGATTTGCTGCACCTGCACAATCCGCAGAAGGTTCAATGCCGCTATGCAGCAAATGCATACATAAGACTGACCTACTCGGTTAACGCTAGGTAAAGATTGGCGAAACCGTCGGGGCGCGCAGGCGACCCCTTGAGATCAGGGGGAAAAAGGGCATCTATGCCTCAGGATAATCTGGAGGAAATGATGGCGCTCACACGCGATCGTATCATGTCGGTGCTGGCCACGGTGTCTTTGCCCGACCAAGGTGACCTGGCGTCACGGGACTTGATCCGCGCTTTGACCATCGACGGCGGCAACGTCAGTTTCGTGATCGAAGCCCCGTCGCCCGAGATCGCGGCCGGCTGGGAAGCGCAGCGCAAGGCCGCCGAGTCGGCCGTCGCCGCGCTCGACGGCGTGGAAAAAGTGACCGCCATTCTCACCGCCCACGGTGCCGGCAAGCCCGCCCCGAAGGGTGACGCGCCGAACCTGCGCGTGGGCGGACACCCGAAGCCCCAGGCCGGCCCTCAGGCCATTCCCGGCGTGAAACAGGTGATCGCCATCGCCTCCGGCAAGGGCGGCGTGGGCAAGTCGACGGTCTCCTCCAACCTTGCCGTCGCGCTCGCCGCCTCGGGTCGCAAGGTCGGGCTGCTGGACGCCGACATCCTCGGCCCCAGTCAGGCGATGATGATGGGGATTACCGAAAAGCCGACCTCGTCCGACGGCAAGGTGCTCGATCCGGTCATGGCCCACGGCATCAAGGTCATGTCGGTCGGCATGATCGTGGACCCGGATCAGGCGGTCGTCTGGCGCGGGCCCATGCTCATGGGCACGCTGCAACAATTCGCGTTTCAGGTGAACTGGGGTGAACTAGACGTGCTTCTCGTCGATTTGCCGCCCGGCACCGGCGACGTTCAACTGACGCTGGCCCAGAAAGTTGTGATGACCGGCGCGCTTGTCGTGTCCACGCCGCAGGACGTCGCCCTCCTCGACGCGCATAAGGCGATCGACATGTTCGGCAAGGTCTCGGTCCCCATTCTCGGTCTGATCGAGAACATGTCGTCCTATGTCTGTCCCAATTGCGGGCATGAGGCGCACCTGTTCGGTGAGGGTGGCGTCGCAGCGGAGGCCGCCAAGATCGGTGCGCCGCTCCTCGGCCAGCTTCCCCTGTCGCTCGATGTGCGGAAGGCAGGCGATGCCGGCATCCCCGTCGCTCTCACCGACGGGCCGGTGGGCGAGGCTTACCGTGCGCTCGCCGGCGACCTGCTCGCGCGCGGGATCGGTTGACTGGGCCTTGGGGATGACGTTTCCTTTCTGAAAGGAGACATATCATGTCCAGCATCCGCACCTGCCTCTGGTTCGAACGTGATGGCGAGGTCGCCGCGCATTTCTACACCTCGCTGATCGCGAACTCCGCGATCACGTCAGAGGTCGGCCGGACGCAATCGGGCGCGCCGCTCATGGTCAACTTCCACCTCGACGGCGTGCCCTATCAGGCGTTGAACGGCGGGCCGACCTACCAGCCCAGTCCCGCAGCCTCCATCGCGATCACCACACCGGATCAGGCCGAGACGGACCGGATCTGGAACGCGCTCGTGGCTGATGGCGGTCGGGAAAGCCGATGCGCGTGGTGCATCGACCGGTTCGGCGTAAGCTGGCAGGTCGTTCCCGAGGCGCTGCCCGGTTTCGTGGGCGGCCCGGACCCCGAGGGTGCGCGCCGGGCGACCGAGGCGATGATGGCCATGACTAAGATCGATATTGCGGCACTCGAAGCCGCCTACGCCGGTCATTAATCCCACCAGAAGTACCACAGGTCCGACACCATGAGCGTCGCGGCCAGCGCCGAGAGCGTGCCGCTGCCCTGATCGACGATATCCGGACAGTATTCATACATCTCGCGCGCAAGGGTGAGCGCGTCTTCACGCGTTGCCGGACGGCGCGTCACCTCCATCTCGATCACGTCACCGCTCATGGCCACGGGCACGGCCCCATAGCGCGCGTTCCAGTCGCGGAAGGCGGCGACGTGCATTTCGGGCTGCGGATTGAGGTTCCAGCCGCCGAACCGCACCCAGGCGGGCAAGGCGGTCTGGTCCGGGGTCGGGACCTGAGCGATGAAGACCCTTGGGTGCGGCGCACCGTCCAGCCAGTTGTGGGCGAGCGCCAGCGTCTGTGAGGGTTCCGGCGGGGTTTCAGGCCACTCGCCGGTGATCTGCGCGGCCCATTCGTCGGGTGTGCCGAGTTCGTCGACGAACTCCGGATCTTCTGCCTCCATCTCGGCGATGAATTCCGCGTGCATCGCACGGTTCCGGGCGAACAGGTCTTCGGGGAAGTCGATCGCGTCAGCGGCTTGCAGGATATCGTCCGTCGATTGCATGGGGCCGCTCTTCGCATCCTCCTGAAACATACGCATCAAGGGCAGGGCGTCCTCCGCCGGACCGACAATGAGGGGCACGGTTCCGTCCGCGTCCCGCATCCCACGCCACCGGGCCAGAGCGGCGGCGCCCGACGTCTCGGTCAATGCATAAGGAAACGCGCGGCGCGCCTCGCGGAAATCTGGCGGCAGCTCCCATGCAGGAAGGAAAAGACCGAGGACGAACCCCAGCACGGCGTCGAACAGGCGTTCCATTACGGCAGGGTGCCAGAGGACGAGGGCGAAGGCGACCGGTAAGCGCCCCATGGGATCACATGCCACCGCGCTCCGGGTGAAACCCGAGTGGGCAGCTCCGACCATGGTATTCCATCCCACTGCTCCTAAATCACCGATTCAGGATGTTCGATTTATGCAATAATCCGCCTGATTCACCTTGATTCCCCATCGAAAACCCGGCATCAGACCGCCGGTCCCCTCGAAATGGCGGGTCGGGGGTGAAAAAAAACAAAAAAATCGCATTCCCCATATCTTGTGCTCTCTTAACCGTGATCTCGCAATATCAGGCAATTTGTTCTCTTTTTGATCCGCAATACTTTGTGTTCAAAGGGCCGCCTGTACAACATCTGGTAGCCGTTTCCCATAAAAAGGGGTTGTTTCCCATGAAGTGCCATGGCATTCCTAAGTCATCGAAGAGACGGGAACATAACGGGGCGACAAAGAACCCCTGAAACATCTCCCAAGTCAGGTTTCATACAGGCACCCCGCCTCTTCGGAATTGAGAGATCCGACGCGTACGCGAGCAGACATCCCCCCAGGTGGCGCGCGTGATCGGACGAACCCAGAGATGGGACGAGGGCGGCGGATTGGGCAGTGGCAGCAGCTCAATCCGTCGTTTTCGTTTCTGGCGGACGTTGGTGAAGGCAAGGGACAGATAGGAGCCGCGAGCAGTGGCCGAAGTGTTTCTGAACGGTGGGCGTCACAAGGTTGACGCGAAAGGTCGGGTGTCCATCCCGTCCGGTTTCCGTTCTGTCATCGCCCAGGGCGACCCGTCCGACGACACCACCCACCAGCCCCAGTTCGTGATCTTTTTCGGCGATCCCCGACGCAATTACCTCGAATGCTACACGATCGAGGCCTGGGAAGAGATCGTCGCGCGCATCAAGGCGATGCCGCGCAGTTCCGAAAAGCGCAAGACAGCGCAATTCATGTATTTCCACGGCTCGCAGAAGATGTCGGTCGACGATACGGGCCGGATCGTCCTGCCGCAGAAGCTCCGCGACAAGATCGGCCTGTCGGGCGAGGCGGAGTTCGTCGCCGCCGGTGACACCTTCCAGATCTGGGAGCCGGGCGTCTTCGAAGAATACGAGGCCAGCCGTGTCAGCGTCATCGAGGCGCTGCCGGACCACATCGATGCCGCAGCCCTCCTCGACGAGGATTTCGATCTATGATGGTCGCTGCCGCCGCCAACGCCGCTCCGCATATCCCCGTTCTGTTGCGCCCCCTTCTGGACGCGGTCGCCCCGGTTTCGGGTGTCTGGGTCGACGGAACCTTCGGGGCAGGGGGCTATGCGCGCGGATTGGTCGAGGCCGGCGCTGACCGCGTGATCGGCATCGACCGCGACCCGCTTGCGCTCGATATGGCCCGGGAGTGGATCGCCGATTTCGACGGCCGGATCGAGCTGGCTCAGGGCACGTTTTCCGAGATGGACGACATCGCGGGCGACCTGGTGGACGGGATCGTGCTGGACCTCGGCGTCTCCTCGATGCAACTGGACCTCGCAGAGCGCGGGTTTTCCTTCATGCGCGACGGCCCGCTCGACATGCGGATGAGCCAGGACGGGCCGTCTGCGGCCGACCTCGTGAACGAGGCGCCGGAGGAGGAACTTGCGGACATCCTCTACCACTACGGCGAAGAACGCGCGTCGCGCCGGATCGCGCGTCAGATCACCAAAACCCGCACAACGGACCCATTCAAGACAACGGCGCAACTGGCGGAAACCATTGAAAAATGCTTGCCGCGCGCGAAGCCCGGTCAGAGCCACCCGGCCACTCGGAGCTTCCAGGCGATCCGCATCGCGGTGAACGACGAATTCGGGCAGCTTGCCGAAGGGCTGGACGCCGCAGAACGCGCGCTCAGACCCGGCGGCAAGCTGGCCGTCGTCACGTTCCATTCGCTCGAAGACCGGGTCGTCAAACGCTTCCTGCAACTTGCCGCCTCCACCGGCGGCGGCGGCTCACGCTATGCCCCCGAGCCCGACGCGCACACGCCGCGCTTCGACCTCACCCCGCGCCGCGCCATCGGACCGGACGAGGACGAACTCGCCCAGAACCCGCGTGCCCGCTCCGCCCGCCTGCGAGTCGCCACCCGGACCGAGGCACCGGCAGAAGTCACCGACCGCTCCAAACTGGGCCTTCCCGCGCCCGCATTCCGAGGCTGACCGATGATGCGTTCCGCTCTCTATGTGCTCTCGACGCTGATCGTGATGGGGCTGGGCTACTGGGCTTATGTGGAGAACTACAAGACGCAGGCGGCGCTTGACGAAGTCGAGACGCTCCAGCGCGACATCGGCCAGATGCGAGAGCGGCTTGTGGTCCTGAAAGCCGAATGGGCGTATCTCAACCGCCCCGACCGGCTGCGCGACCTGGCCGAGATGAATTTCGACCGTTTAGGCCTGCTCCCGCTGGCCCCGGAGCAATTCGGGCGCGTGGACCAGATCGCCTATCCGCAGGAAGCCGACGCGTTGCCCCTGATTTCGTCCGAGGACTCGGTGGACGTGCAGGGCGACCTCACCGTGCCGCTTGACGGGATTGAAGACCTGGAGACCCAACCATGACCCGTGTGCCGCTCCGGCCGCTGGCCCGCATCCTTGAAGCCCGTGCCTCGGGCGGCGACCCGAACGCCATCGAGCGCGAGAACAAGCGGCTCCGGCACGAGGAGATGCGCGACAAGGCCCGGCTGCGGGCCGAAGGTCGCCTCTTGGTCCTCGCGGCTTTGTTCTTCTGCGCTTTCGTGACGGTCGGCGTGCGTATGGGTACGCTGTCGGCCACGGTCCCGTCCGAACCGCGCGCGCAGGCGCCCGGCGCCCTGATCGCCCAGACCCGGGCCGATATCGTCGACCGGCAGGGGCGACTTCTCGCCACCAACTTCGTCACCCACGCGCTCTATGCCGAGACCGAGAACATGGTCGATCCGGCACGCGCGGCGGCGGAACTGGCCAGGATATTTCCGGACCTCGAAGAAGAGGCGCTCCTGCGCCGCTTCACCGGCAAGACCAAGTTTCTCTGGATCAAGCCACAGATCAGCCCGGAACAGAAACAGGCCGTCCACGACATTGGCGATCCCGGCCTCCTCTTCGGCCCCCGCGACATGCGCCTTTATCCCAACGGTGGTCTCGCGGCCCACGTCTTGGGCGGTGCTCGCTTTGGCGAACAGGCGGTGCAAGCCGCCGAACTTATCGGCGTGGCTGGCATCGAACGCGCCTTCGACGAACGACTCTCGGACCCGGCGCGTGCGGGCGAGCCGCTCATGCTCACGCTGGACCTGACCGTTCAGGCGGCGGTGGAGCGGGTGCTTGCAGGCGGGATGCAGGTCATGAATGCGCAGGGCGCGGCTGCGATCCTGATGGATGCACATACGGGCGAGATCGTTTCGCTCGCCTCGCTCCCTGATTTCGACCCGAACGACCGGCCCAACCCGCCGACCAAAGGTGACCCCTCCGACAGCCCGATCTTCAACCGGGCGGTGCAAGGGGTCTATGAACTCGGCTCGACCTACAAGATCTTCGCCGCCGCACAGGCGCTGGAACTGGGCCTCGTAAACCCGGAAACCATGATCGACACCCGCGGCCCGATCCGCTGGGGCAAACACCGGATCAACGATTTCCACGACTACGGCGCGCAACTCTCCGTCACCGACGTGATCGTTCGGTCCTCCAACATCGGCACGGCGCGGCTCGCCCAACAGATCGGCGGCGCGCGCCAGCGGGAATTCCTCGACCAACTCGGGCTGACCCAACCAACGGCGCTGGAACTCAGCGAAGCGGCGCGCATCAAGCCGCTCCTCCCGTCGAACTGGTCGGAGCTTTCGACCATGACGATCTCCTACGGCCACGGCATCTCGGCCAGCCCGCTGCACCTTGCAACAGCCTATGCCTCGCTCCTGAACGGCGGCACGCGGGTCACGCCCACGCTGGTGCGCAGCGGTCCGGTCGCCCCCGGTCCGCGCGTCGTGAGCGAAAAGACCTCCGCCATCGCCCGCGACATGCTGCGGCAGGTGGTGGCCTCCGAGAAAGGCACCGCGTCCTTCGGCGAGGTTCCGGGCTACGCGGTGGGCGGCAAGACCGGCACGGCGGACAAACCCAAGCCGCGCGGTGGCTATTACGAGGACAAGGTGATCGGCACCTTCGCGAGCGTGTTCCCGGCACATGACCCCAAGTACATTCTCGTGGTCTCGCTCGATGAGCCGGTCATCTCGATCCTGGGCGAGGCGCGGCGCACAGCGGGCTTCACGGCCGTCCCGGTCGCCGCCGAAATCATCCGGCGCGTCGCGCCCCTCCTTGGCCTGAGGCCGGAGATTGAACCCAAGGGTCCGATCGGTGTAACACTCACTTCGAACTGAGCTTGTCCCGGGGGGGACCATGTCACCGTCCAGAACGCTTCCACTCACCGCCCTCGGACTGCGTGCGCAGGGCGGTCAAGATGCTGAAATTTCAGGGCTTTCCGTTGATAGCCGATTGGTCAAACCCGGCCATCTCTTCGCGGCCTTGCCGGGGTCCGAGGTGCACGGCGGCGAGTTCATCCAGTACGCGCTGCGCATGGACGCCGCCGCGATCCTCACCGATCCCGAAGGCGCGCGGATTGCCGCCGATGAACTCGCGGCCTCCGACGCCGCGCTGATCGTCACGCAGGACCCGCGCGCGGCACTGGCCTACGCCGCCGCGCTCTGGTTCGGAGCGCAGCCGGAAGCGATGGTCGCGGTCACGGGCACGAACGGCAAGACCTCGGTCGCCACCTTCACGCGCCAGATTTGGATGGAGCTTGGGCTTCAGGCCGCCAACCTCGGCACAACCGGGGTCGAGGGCGCCTATACCGCGCCGTCCCGCCACACGACGCCGGAGCCGATCACGCTGCACCGGCTGCTGGCCGACATGGCGCAGGCCGGAATAACCCACGCCGCGATGGAGGCGTCCTCGCATGGCCTCGACCAGCGCCGGCTCGAAGGGGTCCACCTCGCCGCCGCCGGGTTCACCAATTTCACGCAGGATCACCTCGACTACCATGCGACCTTCGAGGACTACTTCAACGCCAAGGCGCGGCTCTTCAACCGGGTGCTGCCCGACGACGGCGTGGCGGTCATCAACGTGGACGATCCGCGCGGGCGAGAACTCGAAGAAATCGCGCAGGCGCGCGGACAGGAGGTCATCTCCATCGGCCGGACCGAGGACTGCACCCTCCAACTCACCTCGCAGCGCTACCACACGACCGGCCAGCAGATCCGCTTTCTCTACAACGGACGACCGCAGACCGCCCAACTCGACCTGATCGGCGGGTTCCAAGCGGAAAACGTGCTGGTCGCCGCCGGTCTGGCCATCGCCTCGGGCTGCGAGCCGGAGGAGGTTTTCTCGACGTTCCCGGCGCTTACGACCGTGCGCGGCCGAATGCAGCTTGCCGCCCGGCGCGACAACGGGGCCGCGATCTTCGTGGATTACGCCCACACGCCCGACGCCATCTCGAAGGCGCTCGAGGCGCTGCGCCCCCATGTCCTGGGCAAACTGGTCATCGTCTTCGGCGCAGGCGGGGACCGTGACACCACCAAGCGCCCGCTCATGGGACGGGCTGCTGCCGATTTCGCGGATGTGGCCATCGTGACCGACGACAACCCCCGGACCGAGGATGCGGCCAGCATCCGCGCGATGGTCAGGGAGGGCTGCCCGGAGGCCAATGAGTATGGCGACCGGGCCGAGGCGATCCTGCGCGGCGTGGACATGTTGGAGCCCGGCGACGCGCTGCTCATCGCGGGCAAAGGACACGAGACGGGACAGATCGTGGGCGACGACGTGCTGCCCTTCGACGACGTGGAGCAGGCCTCGGTGGCCGTCGCCGCGCTCGAGGGCCGACTCGCATGAACCTGTGGACCGCCGCCGAGGCTGCGGCTGCGACGGGTGGGAACGCCACCGGCGACTGGACTGTGTCCGGCGTCTCGATCGACACGCGCACGATCCAGCCCGGAGACCTGTTCGTGGCGCTCACGGACGTGCGCGATGGGCATGACTTCGTGGCTGATGCGCTTGCCAAGGGGGCAGGGGCTGCGATGGTCTCGCGCATCCCCGACGGGGTGAAGGATACCGCGCCGCTCCTCGTCGTGGACGATGTGCTCGCCGCGCTCGAACGCCTTGGAATGGCGGGGCGCAAGCGGACGCAGGCGCGCGTGGTGGCCGTCACCGGGTCGGTCGGCAAGACATCGACCAAGGAAATGCTCGCGACTGTCCTGGACCGGCAGGCGCGCTGCCATGCCGCCGAGGCGAGTTACAACAATCAATGGGGCGTGCCCCTTACACTCGCCCGGATGCCGCGCGAGACGGACTTCGCGGTGATCGAGATCGGGATGAACCATCCGGGCGAGATCGCGCCGCTGGCCCGACTGGCGCGTCCGCATGTCGCCGCCATCACCACCGTGGCCGCCGTCCACCTCGAAGCCTTCGAGGACGTGGACGGGATCGCGCGCGAGAAGGCGGCAATCTTCGACGGTCTGGAACCGGCCGGGGTCGCGATCCTCCCTGGCGAAATCGACACGACCCCGATCCTGCTCGCCGCCGCCGACGCCCGCGCCGGGCGGGTCGAAACCTTCGGGGCCGGGGAGGCGAACACTTTGCGCCTGACCCATCTGGACCTGACCGACGTGGCCACCGTGGCACAGATCGAAATCGGCGACGTCACCCATCTCGTTCGCATCGCCACGCCGGGCCGCCACTTCGCGATGAACGCCGTGGCCGTCCTGGGAGCGGTGCGCGCGCTCGGGGGTGACGTGACGCTGGCCGCGCGCGACTTGTCCTTCTGGACCCCGCCCGAGGGGCGCGGCACCCGCGAAACGATCCTGCTGGACGCGGTGGAGCACGAGGGGATCATCCTGATCGACGACGCGTTCAACGCGAATCCGACCTCGATGGCCGCCGCACTTGAAGTACTGGCGGCCACGCGCCCGGATCACGGCATCGGCCGGATCGCGCGGGGGCGGCGGATCGCGGTGCTGGGCGACATGCTCGAACTCGGCGATGGAGAGGCCGCGCTGCACGCGGGCCTCGCCGCGCTCCCTCATCTGGCCGAGGTTGATCTGGTCCATTGCGCCGGGCCGCTCATGCGCCACTTGTGGGAGGCGCTGCCGGCCGAGAAACAAGGACGCTGGTCCGAAACCGCCGAAGAACTGGCCGCAGACGCGCATCACCTCATCGACGCCGGCGACGTTCTGCTGGTCAAGGGCTCCAAGGGCAGCCGCGTCTCCCGCGTGGTTGACGCGGTGCGAAAACTGGGCCATCCGCAGGGCGCATAAGAACAAGGGACGCGAGACATGCTCTACTGGTTGGCCGAACTCTCTGACGGCGGCGACTTCTTCAACCTGTTTCGCTACATCACCTTTCGTGCTGGTGCCGCGTTCTTCACCGCCCTGATCTTCGGCTTCATCTTCGGCCGTCCGCTCATCAACCTTCTGAAACGACGCCAGAAATCCGGCCAGCCGATCCGCGCCGACGGCCCCGAAGGGCACCTTGAAACCAAGGCGGGGACCCCGACGATGGGGGGGGCGCTGATCCTTGGCGCGATCACCGTCTCGACGCTGCTCTGGGCGCGTCTCGACAACGGCTTCGTCTGGGTCGTGCTCGGCGTGACGCTGAGTTACGGGCTGATCGGCTTTGCCGACGACTACAACAAGATCACGAAGAACGACAATTACGCAGGGCTGTCGGGCAAGATGCGCCTCTTCCTCGAGGGGATGATCGCGCTCGCAGCGGCTTACGTCATCATGACCTTGCATCCGGACGAACTGACCGGTCGGCTGGCGTTTCCGGTGTTCAAGGACCTGCTCCTGAACCTCGGCCTCTTCTTCCTGCCGATGGCCATGTTCATCATGGTTGGCGCGGCCAATGCCGTGAACCTGACCGACGGTCTCGACGGGCTCGCCATCATGCCCGTGATGATCGCGGCGGCCACACTGGGCGTCATCGCCTATGCTGTGGGCCGGGTCGACGTGACGGAATACCTGGACGTCCATTACGTTCCCGGCACCGGCGAACTGCTCGTGTTCGCAGCCGGTCTGATAGGTGGGGGCCTCGGGTTCCTGTGGTACAACGCCCCGCCCGCTGCGGTCTTCATGGGCGACACCGGCTCGCTTGCGCTGGGCGGCGCACTCGGCGCGGCGGCCGTGTCGATGAAGCACGAACTGGTGCTGGGCATCGTCGGCGGGCTGTTCGTGGTCGAGGCGCTCTCGGTCATCATCCAGGTGCTCTATTTCAAGCGCACCGGCAAACGGGTCTTCCTGATGGCGCCGATTCATCACCATTTCGAGAAGCGCGGCTGGGCCGAACCTCAGATCGTCATCCGGTTCTGGATCATCTCGCTGGTGCTCGCGCTGATCGCGCTCTCCACCCTGAAGCTGCGCTGAGGTCAGTCGCCTCCGACCACGCGCAGGCGCGGGGTTTCAGGCTCTGACTGCATCGCGCGCGCCGGGGCGAGGCTGGCCGCCACCAGCGGTTTCGCGTTCTTCTTGTGCCGACGGACGAGTTCCTTGATCTGCGCGCCCGCTTCCACGATCGGGCGGGCGGGAGTGAACGTACGGCCCGTCAGCGCTAAGACCGCCCTCCGGTCCGCCGGGTCAAGTCCGTCCCATGTCCCCTTGTCCGGCAACAGGCTTTCCGCCGGGGCGCCATCCGCCCAGATCACCTCATGCCGGTCGAACAGCAGGTGGCAATAGATTATCTGGGCGTCCTTGCGATGCCGGGTGATGCCCGGCAGACCGATGAGCCGCTTGGCTGGCACCAGTATTTCGCGCGCGCCGAAGATACGCTCGGCGATCTTCGAGGCCACCAGCACACGGTGCTGCGGGGAGACGATCAGGTCACGCGCAGGCATTCCGGCGCCGAGCGACCCGCGCCGGATTTTTACCGGAGCATTGCGCTTGTCGCGCATCCGGTTGTCCAGCGGCACGGTTTTGGCGCGCGCCCAGCGAACGGCTTGCGCACCGTGATCTAGCGTCAGAACGAGGTCGCCGGGCGTGATGTCCTCGACGGGACACGGCCCGCCGGGCGTGTCGATGCGCGTGCCTGCCGCGAAACAGACCGTGACATTGTTGTTCTGGTCGAGGTCGATCTTGACGTCGTTGCCGGCCGGGTCCCAGTCAAGGCTGCGGACCTGGATCGAGGTGATGTCGGGCAGGTCGCCGACGCTGTCGTCCACCGCCATGAAATACCGGTCGCTGCCGCCGCCCAACGGGCTCGCGATGATGAAGACGACTTGGGACGCCCCGCTGTCGCCGCTGAGATTGGCGGCATTTGCGCCGCCGTTGTAGGTAACGGTGACCAGCGTGTTGTCGGGATCGGCGAGCTGGATGTTGTAGTCGACGCCGTCGATGGTCAAGACGCCGTTGTCCGCGTCCGCCGTTTCGTTGAGTTCGCCGATCCGCGTGGAGCTGTTGCCGCCTTCGTCGTCCGTATAGGTGGCGTTGTCGACAAAGCCGATGATATCCCCGCCGCCGCCCGGCGTCGTGGTGAACGTCCTGTTCTCGCCGATGCTCGAAAGCTCGACCAGGTCGTACAGAGGCGTGTTGTTGGCACCCATCAGGCACTCCGGCACTTACTACTGGTTTTCCTTACCGTCGAGGGATGGGCCGTAACGGGCAGGAATGTGGCTTTTTGCGGGAATCTTACGCCGCTACTGGTTAACGACAGGCTGAACCGGGCAGCCTATGGTCAATTCTGGCGCCGGGGGCTACCAATCGGCGCAAAGTGAGGTGTTCCATGATCCCCGTTCGCGGATATGAAGGCGAGAGAGTCGCGGTCCTGGGTCTCGGTCGCTCCGGGCTCGCGACAGCCCGTGCGCTGGCCGCCGGAGGCGCCATGCCCCTGTGCTGGGACGACGGCGCCGAGGCGCGAGGACGGGCCGAAGAGGCCGGGCTCACGCTCCACGATCTGGGCCGTCAGAACGCCTTCGATGGTGTGGCGGCCCTCATCACCAGCCCCGGAATCCCGCATCTCTACCCGGCAACGAACCCGCACATCCTGCGCGCCTACAAGCTTGGCATCCCGGTCGACAACGACATCGGCCTGTTCTTCCGCTCGCTCGGATCGGGCGAGTGGGACGAGATGGACCAGCCCCCACGCGTGGTGGCCGTCACCGGGTCGAACGGGAAGTCCACGACCTCGGCCCTGATCCATCATGTGCTGGAGGAAGCCGGGAAGCCCGTGCAGTTGGCTGGAAACATCGGGCGCGGCGTGCTCGATATCGAGCCGCCGGTGGACGGCGAAGTGATCGTGCTGGAGCTGTCGAGCTACCAGACAGACCTCGCCCGCGCGCTCACGCCGGACGTGGCCGTGTTCACGAACCTGTCTCCCGACCACCTCGACCGCCACGGTGGGCCGGGGGGCTACTTCGCGGCCAAACGGCGGCTCTTCGCCGAAGGCGGACCGGACCGGGCCGTGATCGGCGTGGACGAACCCGAGGGGCTTTTCCTCGCGGGTCAAATGGCGATGGGCCCGGGGGACGACCGGGTCATCCGCGTGTCGGTAGAGGAAAAGCTGACAGGTCCCGGCTGGCTCGTCCATGCGCGCAAGGGGTTTCTCGCCGAGACGCGCAAAGGCAAACAGGTGGGCTCCATCGACCTGCGCCAGATCGCGAACCTGCCCGGCACGCACAACCACCAGAACGCCTGCGCGGCTTATGCCGTTTGCAGGACACTGGGCCTGTCGCCCAAGGTGATCGAGGCGGCGTTCCACAGATTCACCGGCCTGCCGCACCGGTCCCAACTCGTCGCCGAGGCGGGCGGGGTGCGCTATGTGAACGACTCCAAGGCCACGAACGTGGATGCCGCACTCATGGCACTGCTCGCCTTCCGAAATATCCGCTGGATCGTCGGCGGGCTTCAGAAGGAAGGCGGGCTCGCGGGTCTCGCCCCCGGCCTCGCCAACGTGACCAAGGCCTATGTGATCGGGCGCGAGGCGGAGGCCTTTGCCCGCGATCTGGGCGACGTGGAGGCACAAGTCTGCAAGACCATGCAGGCCGCCGTCGCCGCCGCTATGGCCGAGGCGGGCGAAGGCGATACGGTGCTCCTCGCCCCGGCCGCCGCGAGTTTCGACCAGTACGACAGTTTCGAGAAGCGTGGCGAGGACTTCATCGCCCGGGTCAGGGCCGGGCTTGGCTCATAGCGCCTATCGTCCGGGCGTCGGCATCTCGCTCAAGATCGGGGCCGTGCTGTGCTTTACCCTGATGGGCGCGCTCATCAAGGGGACCGGGGGCCGCGTGCCCACGGGCGAAGTCGTGTTCTTCCGCTCGCTCCTCGCCGTGCCGGTGATGATCGCTTGGCTCGCTTATGTCGGCCAGTTGTCCGAAGGGGTGCGCACCACCCGCCCGCTTGGCCATTTGTGGCGCGGGCTCATCGGCACGACGGCGATGGGGCTCATGTTCACCTCGCTCATGCTCCTGCCGCTGCCCGAAGTGACGGCAATCCAGTACGCAACACCCATGTTCATCACGCTGCTCGCGGCGTTGATGCTGGGCGAGCGTATCCGGCTGT
This sequence comes from Maritimibacter sp. UBA3975, assembly GCF_002384975.1. Taxonomy (NCBI): domain Bacteria; kingdom Pseudomonadati; phylum Pseudomonadota; class Alphaproteobacteria; order Rhodobacterales; family Roseobacteraceae; genus Maritimibacter; species Maritimibacter sp. UBA3975. Next base: position 215,245 of record NZ_DGCP01000017.1, on the reverse strand, counting down.
TTCGCATGACGGCGGTCATCATCGGTCTCGTCGGTGTGATCGTCGTGCTCTATCCCCGCCTCGGCGGGCTGGGGGCCGTGGGCGGTTCGGAAACGCTGGGCGCGGTCCTCATGCTCACCTCGACCCTTGCCGCGGCGCTGGCCCAGGTGCAGGTGCGCCGTCTGGTGGCGACCGAACGACCGGCAACCGTCGCGCTCTATTTCTCATTCTCCTCGACCTTCTACGCACTCCTGACCCTGCCCTTTGGCTGGGTTCTGCCGGGCGCGCAGGACATGGCGATGCTGGTGGCCTGCGGGCTGATCGGGGGTGTGGGCCAAGGGATGCTCTCGGCCTCGTACCAATACGCTCCGGCGTCGGTCGTCGCGCCATTCGATTATGTGTCGATCTTCTTCGCAACCGCACTGGGCATGGCGTTTTTCGACGAGGTTCCCACGCGCACGACGCTCGCCGGTGCGGCCATCGTGATCGCCGCCGGCGTGCTCATCATCTGGCGCGAACGTCAGCTCGGCATGAACCGCGAAGCGTCCAAGCGGGCGAAACAACCGCCGACGTGACCTGACGGCGCGCGGCTGGGGCCGCGCACAGGATTTGCGCGAGCCTGCACTTGCGTGCAGGCACACGCGGCGACGGGGGAGGCCAGCCTCCCCCGAACCCCCTCCGAAGTATTTGAGGAACAGAGAAGACAGGACGTGGCTCTATGCAGCCCAAAGGTTTCGCGCTAGAGTGAGGCCAGACCCGGAAAACCGGGCGTATTGAGGCAGTATCGGGCGGTTTCTCATGACCGAAATGGTGTATGGCGCGGTGCCGCGGCAGGCGAAGGATCCTATTCTTCCCCGCTGGTGGCGAACGATCGACAAATGGTCGGTCTCTTGCATTCTTCTTCTGTTCGCGATCGGCATTCTGCTGGGCCTCGCTGCCTCGCCGCCACTGGCGCAACGCAACGGGCTCGATCCGTTCTACTACGTCGAACGGCAGCTCCTGTTCGGGTTTCTCGCCTTCGTCGTGATGTTCGCGACGACGATGATGTCGCCCCTCATGGTGCGACGGCTTGGTGTACTGGCGTTTTTCGTCGTGTTCGTGGCGCTGATCGGGCTGCCGTTCTTCGGCACCGACTTCGGCAAGGGCGCGGTGCGCTGGTATTCCCTCGGCTTTGCGTCCTTCCAGCCGTCGGAGTTCCTCAAGCCGGTCTTCGTGGTCGTGATCGCTTGGCTCATGGCCGCGAGCCAGGAGATTCAGGGCCCGCCGGGAAAATCAATGTCACTGGTCCTGACGCTCATAATCGTGGGCTTCCTCGCCATGCAGCCGGACTTCGGCCAGTCGGCACTGGTGCTGTTCGGTTGGGGGGTGATGTATTTCCTCGCGGGCGCGCCCTATGTTCTGATCGTGGGCGTGGCGGCGCTCGTGGTGCTTGCGGGTTTTGCCTTTTACGAAAACTCCGAACATTTCGCGCGCCGGATCGACGGGTTCCTGAACCCTGAGGTCGACCCGACCACGCAGCTTGGCTACGCGACCAATGCGATCCGTGAAGGCGGGTTCTTCGGCGTGGGCGTGGGCGAGGGGCAGGTGAAATGGTCGCTCCCCGACGCCCATACGGATTTCATCATCGCGGTCGCGGCCGAGGAATACGGCCTCATCCTCGTCATGCTCATCATCGCGCTTTACGCCACCGTCGTCGTGCGCTCGTTCCTGCGGCTGATCAACGAACGTGACCCGTTCATCCGGCTGGCCGGCACCGGCCTTGCCGCCATGTTCGGCGTTCAGGCGCTCATCAACATGGGTGTGGCTGTGCGCCTCTTGCCCGCCAAGGGGATGACGCTACCTTTCGTGAGCTACGGGGGCTCGTCGCTCATCGCGACCGGCATCGCCGCGGGGATGCTGATCGCGTTCACGCGGACACGGCCCCAGGGCAAGATCGAGGACTTCCTCAGGCAACGAGGACATACATGACCAACAAGGCACCGCTGCTGATCATCGCGGCGGGAGGGACGGGCGGACACATGTTCCCCGCGCAGGCGCTGGCCGAGGCCATGCTCGCGCGTGGCTGGCGTGTGAAACTGTCGACAGACGTCCGGGGCGCGCGCTACGCGGGCGGATTTCCGGACGCGGTGGGGATCGAGGAGCGGTCGTCGGCCACCTTTGCGCGGGGCGGGCCCCTCGGCAAGCTCGCTGTACCGTTTCGCGTCGCGGGCGGTGTTCTGGGGGCTTTGGTGCGTATGCTTACGGACAGTCCTTCTGCCGTGGTCGGATTCGGCGGGTATCCTTCTATCCCGGCGCTGACCGCAGCGACGCTCCTGCGACTGCCACGCATGATCCACGAACAGAACGGCGTGCTGGGAACGGTGAACAAGCTCTTCGCCAAGCGCGTGCACATCCTCGCCTGCGGCACATGGCCGACCGCGCCGATCCCGGACGGGGTGGAGGCGGTTCATGTGGGCAATCCCGTGCGCGCCGCCGTGCTGGAGCGCGCTGGTGCGGGCTATATCCCGCCCGGTGACTATCCCATGACGCTCCTCGTTATCGGTGGTTCGCAAGGTGCGCGGGCGCTGTCGGACAACGTGCCGGCCGCCATCGCGGCGCTGCCGGATCACATCCGCGCCCATGTCTCGGTCGCCCATCAGGCGCGAGACGAAGACGGGGAGCGTGTGCGCGACTTCTACGCCGCACAAGGTATCCGGGCGGATGTGGAGCCATTCTTCGCTGACGTCCCGCGCCGGATCGCCGAGAGCCAGCTGGTCATCAGCCGCGCGGGGGCTTCTTCCGTGGCCGATATCTCGGTCATCGGGCGGCCCGCGATCCTCATCCCCTATCCCCACGCTACCGGCGATCACCAGACAGCGAATGCTCAAGGGCTGGTCGAGGCGGGTGGGGCCGTGCGCATCCCCGAGACACAGCTGGAACCCGCCATGTTGTCGGAACACATCGCCAGTGTGCTGGACAATCCCGACGGCGCATTGCAGATGGCGCTCGCCAGCTTGTCCGTCGGCAAGCCCGAAGCCGCCGAAACGCTCGCGCGACTGGTGGAAATGCTGGCCGACAAGACGGACAAAGCCGCCGAGGGACAGGCGGCGTGAGGCGGCCCCGGGACCGGGGCGCTTCGCAATGAGAAGGGACAGGCGATGAACGCAGCGGCGACGAAACTCCCCACCGAGATGGGGGCCATTCACTTCGTGGGCATTGGCGGCATCGGCATGTCTGGGATTGCGGAAGTGCTGCTGAACCACGGCTACCGGGTGCAGGGGTCGGATCTGAAGACCTCGCCGATCACCGAACGGCTGGCTGGCCTCGGGGCGGAAATCTTCATCGGTCAGCGCGCCGAAAACCTCGAAAACGCGGAGGTCGTGGTCATTTCCTCCGCGATCAAGCCGGGCAACCCGGAACTCGATACCGCCCGTAAGACGGGACTGCCCGTCGTGCGCCGGGCCGAAATGCTGGCCGAACTCATGCGACTCAAATCCAACATCGCGGTCGCGGGCACCCACGGCAAGACGACGACGACGACGTTGGTCGCGGAGCTCCTTGTCTCCGGCGGCATCGACCCGACCGTGATCAATGGCGGGATCATTCACGCCTATGGCTCGAACGCGCGGATGGGGCAGGGCGAATGGATGGTCGTTGAAGCCGACGAAAGTGACGGCACGTTCAACCGGCTTCCCGCCACCATCGCCATCGTCACCAACATCGACCCCGAGCACATGGATCACTGGGGCACCGAAGAAGCGCTGCATCAGGGCTTTTACGACTTCGTGTCGAACATCCCGTTCTACGGCCTCGCTGTGTGCTGCACCGATGACCCGGATGTGCAGACGCTTGTGGGCAAGGTGACGGACCGCCGCGTCGTGACCTTCGGCTTCAACGCCCAGGCCGATGTGCGCGCGGTGAACCTGACCTACGAGGCGGGGATCGCGCAGTTCGACATCGCGATGCCCGACCTGACCATCGAGGGCTGTACCCTCCCGATGCCCGGCGATCATAACGTGTCCAACGCGCTCGCCGCCGTCGCCGTGGCCCGCCATCTCGGCATGAAATCCGCCGAGATCAAGGCGGCCCTCGCGGCCTTTGGCGGTGTGAACCGCCGCTTTACCCGGGTCGGGCTGTGGAACGGCGTGCCGATCATCGACGATTACGGCCACCACCCGGTCGAGATCGCGGCTGTGCTCAAGGCCGCGCGGCAGGCCGTGAAGGGCCGCGTCATCGCGGTCCACCAGCCGCACCGCTACACCCGACTTCATACGCTGTTCGAAGACTTCTGCACCTGCTTCAACGAGGCCGATGTAGTGGGCATTTCCGAGGTCTACGCGGCCGGCGAAGACCCGATCCCCGGCGCGACCCGCGACGATCTGGTGGCGGGTCTCACCGCCCACGGCCACCGCCATGCTTTCGCGGTCGACACGGAAGCGGACCTCGCCGAGCTTGTGAAACGCGAAGCGAAAGAGGGCGACATCGTCGTCTGTCTGGGCGCTGGCACGATCTCAACCTGGGCGCGTGAGCTGGAAGAAAAACTCACTGCCTGAGCCGCGAGCGGGTTGACCCGCGCGGCCCTCGGTTTAGGTCGGTGACTGACCGTTCACCCCACAACCCCGGAGGCCCCATGTCCGACGCGCCGCATATTGTTCCCACGACCACGCTCCTGAACGGGGTGGAAATGCCTCGTCTCGGTCTCGGCACCTGGCCCATGAACGACGACGAAGCCGCACGCGCTGTCGCCTCGGCCCTCGACCTTGGCTACCGGCTGGTGGACACGGCCGAGAATTACGGCAACGAGGCGGGTGTGGGCGAGGGGATCAAGGCATCCTCGGTGCCGCGCGACGAGGTTTTCGTAACCACCAAGTTCAACCGGAATTGGCACAGCGTCGCGGGCGCGCGGCAGGCCTGCGAGGCGAGCCTCGCGCGGATGGGCCTCGACTACATCGATCTGCTCCTGATCCACTGGCCGAACCCGGAGCAGGGCGCTTATGTCGAAGCGTTCGATGGCATCACCCGGCTTGTGGACGCAGGGCTCGTGCGCGCGGCAGGCGTGTCGAATTTCAAGCCACACCATCTGAACGAGCTGTTCGAGGCGGGCTTCACCCCGGCGGTGAACCAGATTCAGATCGACCCCCATCATCTGCGGTCCGAAGAAGTCGCGATCCACCGTGAAAAGGGCATCGTGACCGAAGCCTGGAGCCCCATCGGCCGCGCGGGCGACCTGCTGACTGAGCCGGCGATCAAAAGCGCAGCGCAGGCCCACGACAAGACGCCCGCCCAGATCGTCCTGCGCTGGCATGTCCAGTCGGGGCACGTCCCCGCGCCGAAATCCGCCGATCCGACGCGGCAGGCCGAAAACCTCGATGTCTTCGGCTTCGACCTCACCGATACGGAAATGCAGGCGCTCGGGGCGCTCGACCGGCCCGATCCGAACATGCTCGACGCCGACAGCTTTGGTCACTGATAACAACCTGCCCTTGACCGCGCCCGGCGAAGGGCGGACCCTGTGCGCGAGATCAGGGAGGATGCCATGACGACCGAGACCAAGCCCCGCGTGCGGGAACTGTCGCGTTACGATTTCCCCGATCTGCACGAGCTTCTGACGCATTACAGCGGTGGCAAGCCGGTTCCCAGCGGGGCCGAGGGCGAGGCGATTCTCTATGAAATCCTCGCCATGCCGGGCACATCGCTTTTCGGTGGAGAATGCGAAGGCCGGATCGTCTCCACCGCGATGCTGTCGATCCTGCCGAACCTCACCTTCGGGGGTCGCCCGCTGGCACGGATCGAGAATGTCGTCACGCTGCCCGAGTACCGGGGCCGTGGATTCGCGGCTGCGGTCATGGAGCGGGCCATCGAAAAGGCCAAGTCCAAGGACTGCGCGGATATATCGCTCCTGTCCCCCAAGTCCCTGAAAGCCGAAGGGTTTTACCGCAAGCTCGGCTTCACCGACGACACCGTGGGCCTGCACCTCTCCATCGGCTGACTTGCCCCCCGGCCCGCGGACCACCAAGGTCGCCGCAGGACGGGACAGACATGGCAGACACGCTACCGAAACGACTGAGCACCGGGCTCCTGACCGCCTATGGCGTCGGGATCATGGTGGGCGCGGGGATCTATGTCCTCGTTGGCCACGCGGCCGGGGCTGCGGGCATCTGGGCCCCGCTGGCCTTCCTGCTTGCAGGCCTCGTGGCGGTGCCCTCGGCGCTCTCTTTTGCAGAACTCAGCTCGCGCATACCCGAGGCTGCGGGCGACAGCGCCTATGTCGAACACGGTCTGCACATGCACTGGCTGGCGGTGCTGGTCGGCTTCATCAACATTCTGGCGGGCATCATCGGGGGCGCGGCCGTATTGCGCGGCGGGGTAGGCTACCTGACCGCGCTCGTGCCGATCGACCCCACGGTCGCCATGCTGGCGCTCGGCGGGGCCCTCACCGTGATCGCCGTTCTGGGCGTTGTCGAGAGCCTGTCCTTCGCCGCCATCCTCACGCTCGTCGAGGTCGTGGGCCTCGCCCTCGTTATCTGGGCGGGCTTCAGCGCGACGCCGAGCGGAGACTGGACGGCGCCCACATCCCTCCACCTGCCGGGTGTGCTCGCCGCCTCGATCTTTGCCTTTTTCGCATTCCTCGGCTTCGACGACCTCGTGAACATGGCCGAAGAGGCGCGCGACCCGGCGCGCCAGATGCCGCGCGCGATCCTGTGGTCGCTGGCGATCACCTCCGCGCTCTACGCGCTCGTCACCTGGGCCGCCGTGCGGGCCGTGCCGGTGGCCGACCTTGCCGCGTCGGAACGCCCGCTCGCGCTGGTCTGGACCGCCGCGACCGGCGCGCCGGCGGCGTTCCTGTCCTCCATCGCGGTGGCTGCGGCCCTGAACGGCGTGCTGGCCCAGATCGTCATGGCCGCCCGCGTGTTCTTCGGCCTCGGGCGCCGCTCGCGCTGGCTGTGTGTCTTCAACCGGACCAACCCGCGGTTCGGAACTCCACTGCTCGCCACCTGCGTGACCGGCGTGCTTACCACCGCCGCCGCCCTCGCGCTGCCCGTCGCGACGCTGGCGGAATACACCACGCTCGCGCTGCTCGTCGTCTTCTCCATCGTGAACGCCGCGCTGATCGGCGTGAAACGCTCGGGCGTCCTGTCGCCGTTTTCGGTCCCCCGCATCGTGCCATGGCTGGGCCTCGCCGGAGCACTGGCGCTGTTCGCGGTGAACATGGCGGCCTTCCTGACCTGACGCGCGGCCGGGGGCGAAACAAAAACCCATTGGGGCCGCAGTTTCGCCCGGTTTCGCGGACAGTCTGCCCGGACCAGCGCCATGCAGGAGACCGCGCCATGTCCTTATCCCTCATCGCAGGATGCCTTTGGGTCCTCGCCGCCTCGCTCATCGCCTTTCTGCCGATCCGCAAACAGATCATTCCGGGCACGATCCTTGGCCTCTCCGCCTTCGCGCTTCTCGGCTGGATCGGGTACCAGAACGGCTGGATCTGGACGGCGGTCGGCACTTTCGCGTTCGTCTCGCTCTTCCGCAACGGCTTCAAGGCGATCCCGGCCATGATGCGCGGTGAGAAGCTGGAAATCCCCGAGCACTGATCCTCTTCTTCGTTCCCCAAATACTTCGGGGGTGCGGGGGCAGCGCCCCCGCGCGGGTCGGATGGCGCGCAAGCGCCATTCGAAATCTTGCCACCGCACCCGGTCCACGCTACCTCCGTGCCCCATGACCATCAAGCTCCCCCCCGTCCGAGGTACCCTCACCGAAAACCGCGACCTGTCCTCGCTGACCTGGATGCGGGTGGGCGGACCGGCGGACTGGCTGTTTCAGCCGGCCGACGAAAAGGACCTTGCCGACTTCCTGCGCGCGCTCGACCCCGACGTTCCGGTCTTTCCGATGGGCGTCGGCTCCAACCTCATCGTGCGCGACGGCGGCATCCGGGGCGTGGTGATCCGGCTCGGACGCGGCTTCAACGGGATCGAGATCGACGGCACCACCGTGACTGTCGGCACCTCCGCGCTCGACGCCCATGTCGCGCGCAAGGCGGCGGCGGCGGGCGTGGACCTCACTTTCCTGCGCACAATCCCCGGTGCCATCGGCGGCGCACTTCGCATGAACGCGGGCTGCTATGGCCGCTACACTGCCGATGTTTTCCGGTCCGCCCGCGCGGTGACGCGGGGCGGGGAGGTGGTGACGCTCACCGCCGACGACCTCAACTTTCGCTACCGCCAGTCGGACCTGCCCGAAGGCACGGTCCTCACATCCGCCACACTCGAGGGCCCGGCGGGCGACCCCGAGGCGCTGGAGGCGATGATGGCAGACCAGCTTGCCAAGCGCGACGCGACCCAACCGACGAAAGACCGCACCGCCGGATCGACATTTCGGAACCCGGCGGGCTTCTCTTCGACGGGCCGCGCAGACGACACCCATGACCTCAAGGCATGGAAGGTGATCGACGACGCAGGAATGCGTGGCGCGATGATCGGTGGCGCGCAGATGAACGAGAAACACTCGAATTTCCTCACCAACACCGGCACGGCCACGGCGCAGGACCTTGAATCTTTGGGAGAGGAGGTCCGGAAAAAGGTTTACGAAACCAGCGGCCTGACGCTAGAATGGGAAATCATGCGCGTGGGCGAACCCGCGGCACAATAACGACAAGCTGAACGGCCACCATAAGGCCGTCGCGAGAGGCAGACAGTGGGCGATGCGAGCAGGCATTCCCCGATAGTCGCAGTTTTGAAAGGTGGTCCTTCCGCAGAGCGGGAGGTGTCGCTGAGTACAGGGCGTGAATGCGCTGCGGCATTGCGGGCAGAAGGCTATGAGGTGGTCGAGGTCGATGCCGGACCCGACCTCTGCGCGCGCCTGCAAGAGATTTCACCGGACATCGTGTTCAACGCGCTCCACGGTCGCTGGGGCGAGGATGGCTGTGTGCAGGGCATCCTTGAATGGATGAAGCTCCCCTATACCCATTCCGGCGTGCTGGCCTCGGCGCTCGCGATGGACAAGGAACGCTCGAAAGAGGTGTTCCGCGCGGCCGGACTGCCAGTCGCCGAGAGCCGCCTCGCCTGGAAGGCCGAGATCGAAGGGCACCATGTCATGGAACCGCCCTACGTCGTGAAGCCCTATAACGAGGGCTCGTCCGTAGGCGTCTACATCGTGGCCGAAGGCGCGAACACGCCGCCCCGTCTGGCCGAGGATCTGCCCGACACGCTGATGGTCGAGAAATACGTTCCGGGCCGCGAACTGACCGTCACCGTCATGGGCGACCGGGCGCTGGGCGTGACCGAGATCATCTCGGACGGCTGGTACGACTACCATGCCAAATATGCCGAGGGCGGTTCGCGCCACGAAGTGCCAGCGAACCTGCCCGACCAGATCACTGCGACCTGCCTCGACATCGCCCGCCGCGCCCATGATGCGCTCGGGTGCCGCGGCGTGTCGCGTTCGGATTTCCGCTGGGATGAAGACAAGGGGCTCGACGGGCTGATCCTGCTCGAACAGAACACGCAGCCCGGCATGACGCCCACCTCGCTCACGCCCGAACAGGCGGCGAAAGCGGGCATCGATTTTGGCCCGTTGTGCCGCTGGATGGTGGAGGATGCCTCGTGCAATCGGTAAGTGCGGAACGTCCCGGCGTCACGCCAAGGCCCGTGCGCCGCGATCCGGCACCGTCGCGCTGGGCCTACCGGGTCCACCGCATGTGGCTCACTCCTTTTTACCGCGCCATGTTGCGCATCGGCCTGCCGGTGTTTCTCGTGGTCGCTCTTGCGGGCTGGTACGTCTCCAACCCCACCAACCGCTTCGCCATCGCCGAAAAGGTGAGCGAGATCCGCCGCTCCGTCGAAACCCGGCCCGAGTTTACCGTAAAGCTCATGGCCGTCGAAGGCGCGTCGCCGGTGGTGGAAAAGGCGATCCGAGAAATCGTGGGAAGCGAATTTCCGATCTCCTCCTTCGACCTCGACCTCGACGGGCTGCAACGCACCATCGCCGCGTTCGACGTGATCGAGGACGTGGCGCTCCGGGTCCGCCCCGGCGGCGTGCTTGAGGTGGCCGTCGCCGAGCGTGAGCCGGTCATGCTGTGGCGCCATGCCAGCGGGATCGAACTGCTCGACGCCACCGGGCACCGCGTGGCCTCGCTCATGGACCGGGCCTCGCGCCCGGACCTGCCGCTGATCGTCGGGCAGGGCGCCCGCGACGCAGTGGCCGAGGCCGAGGCATTGTTCGACGCCGCCGGGCCCGTCGCGCACCGTTTGCGCGGGCTGGTCCGCGTCGGGTCGCGGCGCTGGGACATCGTGCTCGACCGCGACCAGCGTATTCTTCTTCCCGAAATCGCCCCGGTCGCGGCGCTTGAGCAGGTGCTCGCGCTCGATGAAGCGCAGGATCTCCTCGCCCGCGACCTCACCCATATCGATATGCGCAACCCCGCCCGCCCGACGCTTCGCATGACCGACCCCGCGGTCGACGAACTGCGCCGCATCCGGAGCCTCGACAACGGAGTACCAAGATGACCGAGCTCTACGAACAACAGCGTGCCATGCGCGCCATGCGAAAGGCCGCCATGCAGCGCGGCGTGATCGCGGTTCTGGACATCGGCACCTCCAAGATCGGTTGCCTCGTCCTGCGCTTCGACGGGCCCGAACGGACGGCGGCCAACGACGGGGTCGGCTCGCTCGCTGGTCAGTCGGGTTTCCGTGTCATCGGTGCGGCAACGACCCGCTCGCGCGGCGTGCGCTTCGGCGAGATCGACGCGATGCAGGAGACGGAACGCGCGATCCGCACCGCGATCCAAGCGGCCCAGAAGATGGCGAATATCCGCGTTGACCATGTCATCGCGACCTTCTCCGGTGCCAATCCCCGCAGCTACGGCGTCGCGGGCGACGTCGAGGTGGCCGGAACCTCCGTGATCGAGGATGACATCGCGCGCGTCATGGCCTCCTGCGACGTGCCGGACTTCGGTGAGGGGCGGGAGGTGCTGCACGCCCAGCCGGTCAACTTCGCGCTCGACCACCGCTCCGGTCTGTCCGACCCGCGCGGGCAGGTGGGCAAACGGCTTGCCGTGGACATGCATCTGCTCACGATCGACGCCGCGACGGTGCGCAACGTGGCGTATTGCATCAAGCGCTGCGACCTCGAGCTCGCGGGCCTCGCCTCCTCCAGCTATACGGCGGCCCTCGCGTCGCTCGTCGAGGACGAGCAGGAACTGGGTGCGGCCTGCATCGACATGGGGGGCGGCGCGACCGGCGTCTCGATCTTCATGAAGAAACACATGATCTACGGCGACTCCGTGCGCCTTGGCGGCGATCACGTCACATCGGACATCTCCAAGGGGCTCCAGATCCCCATGGCCACGGCCGAACGGATCAAGACCTTCTACGGCGGCGTCTTCGCCACCGGCATGGACGACCGCGAAATGATCGAGATCGGCGGCGACACCGGCGACTGGGAGCACGACCGGCGCACGGTCAGCCGGTCCGAGCTTATCGGCATCATGAAACCGCGTGTCGAAGAGATCCTCGAAGAGGTCCGCGCGCGCCTCGACGCCGCGGGATTCGACCATTTGCCGAGTCAGCAGATCGTTCTGACCGGCGGCGCAAGCCAGATTCCGGGTCTCGATACCCTCGCGCCCCGGATTCTCGGCCAACAAGTGCGCATCGGACGCCCCTTGCGCGTTCAGGGCTTGCCACAGGCCGCCACAGGTGCTGCATTCGCCTCGGCGGTGGGACTTTGCCTGTTCGCAGCATCGCCGCAGGACGAATGGTGGGATTTCGACATACCAGCCGAATCCTATCCATCGCGCAGCCTGCGGTGGGCCGTGAAATGGTTCAAGGATAACTGGTAGACACCAGATATCCACAATTCCGCAAAATCTCGCCGCTAAAGCCCGGTAATCCACCGGATTTAGGGGCTTTTTCGTGTTTTTTGCGTGACCTAGCGTCGCGTAGCGGTTAGGCTGATGGGAAATAGGCAGATAACCGGCAAAGATCGGGACAAGGCCAGCAAAAACTGGCACAACAAGGACAGGTCACTTACGGACACGTCAGAGACGACAAGTCGAAAAGGACAGGCGGAAAGATCATGACATTGAACCTCACCATGCCGGGTCAGGATGACCTCAAACCCCGCATCACCGTGTTTGGCGTCGGTGGCGCTGGCGGCAATGCGGTCAACAACATGATCGACAAGGCGCTCGAGGGCGTCGAGTTCGTGGTCGCGAATACCGATGCGCAGGCACTTGCGCAGTCGAAATCGCAGGCCCGCATCCAGATGGGCGTGAAGGTGACCGAGGGTCTGGGCGCAGGTGCGCGCGCGACCGTGGGGGCCGCCGCGGCTGAAGAGAGCATCGAACAGATCGTCGATCACCTGGCTGGCGCGCACATGTGCTTCATCACTGCCGGTATGGGCGGCGGCACCGGCACCGGCGCCGCGCCGATCATCGCGCAGGCCGCGCGGGAGCTCGGCGTTCTGACCGTCGGCGTCGTGACCAAACCCTTCCAGTTCGAAGGCGCCAAGCGGATGCGCCAGGCTGAGGAAGGCGTCGAATCGCTTCAGAAGATGGTCGATACGCTGATCATCATCCCGAACCAGAATCTCTTCCGCCTCGCGAACGAAAAAACGACCTTCACCGAAGCCTTCTCGATGGCCGACGACGTGCTCTATCAGGGCGTCAAGGGCATCTCGGACCTCATGGTCCAGCCGGGCCTCATCAACCTCGACTTCGCGGATGTCCGCTCGGTCATGGACGAGATGGGCAAGGCGATGATGGGCACGGGCGAGGCCGATGGCGAAGATCGCGCGATCCAGGCGGCCGAAAAGGCCATAGCGAACCCGCTTCTCGACGAGATCAGCCTCAAGGGTGCCCGTGGCGTTCTCATCAACATCACAGGCGGTTACGACCTCACGCTCTTCGAACTCGACGAGGCGGCCAACCGCATCCGCGAAGAAGTCGATCCGGACGCGAACATCATCGTCGGCTCCACGCTGGACACGAACATGGAGGGCGGGATGCGCGTCTCCGTGGTCGCAACCGGCATCGACGCCACCGAATCCCACCTCGACGTGCCGGTTCCGCGCCGCTCGCTGGCCGAGCCGCTCGCCAATCCGTCGGATGTCGAACATTCCTTCGGCCACGATGCGCCGACCTTCTCGAACACGCAGGCTGCGGAGGCCGAGGCCGAGGATTATTCCTCGCGCTACGCCGCGTCCGAACCGCAGCGGGCCGAGCCGCAGACCTCGTTCTTCGATGAGGAAATCGACCCGACCGCCGCTGCGGCCGAGGAGCAGGCCGAGAACATCTTCCCGGTCGAAGAGGCGGGCGACGACGTGCCGGCCCCGGTCTTTCAGGCCCAGCCGCGCTATGAGCCGGCGCAGCAACCCGCACCGCAGCCGGCCCCGCGCGCCGAGCAGGGCGTGGCCCAGTTCGTGGCGCCCAAGTCGCCGCAGCCCGGCCAGCCTTCGCCTGAAACGCTCGCCCGGCTCGAAGCCGCCGTCAGCCGCTCGCGCTCGGGCGAAGGCCAGCCGGCCGCCCAGCCGCGGGACGCGCAGGGTGGCGGGGCCGAACGTCCGCGCTTCGGCATCAACTCGCTCATCAACCGGATGACCGGGCAGGGCGCCGAGGCACAGGCCGAGCAGCGGCACGAGCCGCAGCCGCGCCCGGCTCAAGAGCCGACACAGGAGACCGACCCGGATCAGGAACGGGTTGAAATCCCCGCTTTCCTGCGCCGCCAGGCCAACTGACAACAGAGTTACCTCGCAAAAGGGCCGGCCTTCGGGTCGGTCTTTTTTGTTGTGATGTCCGGTGCTTGGGCGGGATAGTTAAGGTCTCGGGTATGCCGTTCCACAATATCTGGACGCCTTGTGGATAACTTTGACCACATCGGGTGTTTTTCGCCGCCAAACCATTTTGCCCGGAAAATTTATGTGCTAGGACAAGTGCCAACGCAGACTGGGCACAGGCAAGCCCGCTGAATCACTTGCGATGGGGTAGTCGGGGGATATGCACGCACATCGACAGGGCAAAACGGGGACCAGAGTCCTGAAGGGTGCTGCAACGCTGGCGCTCGTGGCCATGCTCGCCGGGTGTTCCGGCGGTGGTCTTGGCGGGTTCTTTGGCAACGTGTTCGGCGACGACCGGGAAACCAAGCCGATCGAGGAATACACGGCCGAGGAAATCTTTGCCCGCGCCGAGTACGACGCCGAGAACGGTGATTACGACGACGCAGCCAAGTGGTACGGCGAAGTCGAACGGGTCTATCCCTACACCCAGCTCGCCAAACGCGCGCTCATCATGCAGGCCTTTGCCCATCACAAGGATGGCGAATACGAACTGGCCCGCGCCGCCGCGCAGCGGTTCGTCGATTTCTACCCGGGGGACGAGGACGCGGGATACGCGACCTACCTCTTGGCGCTCAGCTACTACGACCAGATCGAGGATGTCGGTCGCGATCAGGGCCTGACCTTCCAAGCGCTTCAGGCCCTTCGTGACGTGATCGAGCTGTATCCCGATACCGAATACGCGCGCTCCGCGATCCTCAAATTCGACCTCGCCTACGACCACCTCGCGGCGAAGGAAATGGAGATCGGGCGCTACTACCTCAAGCGTAAGCATTATGCCGCCGCCACGAACCGCTTCCGCGTCGTGGTGGAGCAGTTCCAGACGACGACGCAGACGCCCGAGGCGCTGCACAGGCTTGTGGAGAGCTACCTGTCGCTGGGCCTCACGGAAGAGGCGCAGACCGCCGGCGCGATTCTGGGCCACAACTTCCAGTCGACCCAGTGGTATGAGGACAGCTACGCGCTCCTCGCGAGGAACGGGCTTCAGCCCAAGGCCAGCGGGAACAACTGGCTCGCCGCGATCTATCGTCAGATGATCAAGGGGGAGTGGCTCTAGACCACCGCCATGCTGGTCAGCCTCGACATCCGGGACATGCTTATCATCGACCGGCTGGAGCTTGGCTTCCGGCCCGGTCTGAACGTGCTCACCGGTGAGACCGGGGCGGGCAAATCCATCCTGCTCGATTCGCTCGGCTTCGTGCTGGGCTGGCGAGGACGCGCCGACCTCGTGCGTCAGGGCGCCGAGGAGGGCGAGGTGACGGCGGTATTCGCGCTTGCGGACGACCACCCGGCACAGCGCGTGCTTGAGCAGGCCGGGATTCCGGCGGGCGACGAGCTGATCCTCAGGCGGGTCAACCGGCGCGGCGGAACCAAGAGCGCCTGGATCAACGACCGGCGCGCCTCGGGTGACGTTTTGCGTGCGCTGTCGGATACGCTCGTGGAGCTCCACGGCCAGCAGGACGACCGGGGCCTTCTGAACCCGCGCTCCCACCGCGCGCTTCTCGACCAGTTCGCGGGGCTCGAGGGGCCGGTGGCACAGACCCGTGCGGCATGGCGCGGCTTGTCGCAGGCCGGCAAGGCGCTGGCCGAGGCCGAGGCCCGGCTGGCCGCCGCCCGCGAAGAAGAGGATTTCCTGCGCCACGCGGCCGGCGAACTCGAAGCGCTGGACCCGCAACCCGGCGAGGATGCCGAGCTGGACACCCGACGCCGCCAGATGCAGGCCGGTCAGCGAATCGGCGAGGACGTCGACCGCGCCGCTCAGGCCCTTGGGCCCGGCGAAGGGGCCGAGGGACGCATGGGTGACGCGCTGCGCTGGCTCGAAGGGGTGGCCGACAAGGCAGGCGATGCGCTCGACCCGGCGATCGAGGCGCTGAACCGCGCACTCGTGGAACTGGGCGAGGCCACGCAGGGTGTCGAGGTCGCGATGGAGGCGCTCGCCTTCGACCCCGCCGAACTGGACCGCGTGGAGGAGCGCCTCTTTGCCATCCGTGCGCTCGCCCGCAAGCACGGTGTCGCCCCCGACGACCTCGGGAGCTTCGCGGCGGATCTGCGCGACAAGCTTGCCGCGCTCGACAAGGGCGAGGGGGACATCGCCGATCTGCGCAAGGCCGAGCAGGCGGCGCGTGAGGCCTACGAGGCCGAAGCGCGCACCCTCAGCGCCGCGCGGGCCGAGGCTGCCGGGCGGCTCGACACGGCCATGGCTGACGAACTCGCGCCGCTCAAGATGGAACGCGCGATCTTCACGACCGAGATTGCTTCTGCCGACCCCGGCCCCGAAGGGCAGGACGCCGTCACGTTCACGGTCGCGACAAACCCCGGCGCGCCTTCCGGTCCGCTCAACAAGATCGCGTCGGGAGGCGAGCTCAGCCGGTTCCTGCTGGCCCTCAAGGTTTGCCTGACCCGCGAAGCCGAAGGGCTGACGATGATCTTCGACGAGATCGACAGGGGCGTGGGCGGAGCCACGGCGGACGCGGTGGGCAAGCGGTTGCAACGGCTTGCGGACGAAGGCGGTCAGGTGCTCGTCGTCACCCACTCGCCGCAGGTGGCCGCACGCGGGGCACACCACTGGCGGGTGTCCAAGGCGGTGGAGAACGACATTACTCTGTCCCGTGTCACGCCGTTGGAACCGGGTGACCGGGTGGACGAGATTGCGCGCATGATTTCAGGCGACGTCATCACGGATGAAGCGCGCGCAGCGGCACGAGCGCTCCTGCCCTGAGGGGTCGTTAGGTTCGAAAAGTGCAACTCAATGGCGGTCCTTGCGCCGTTTGGCACCAAAAACATCGCGAAACTGAAAGCGCTCCAGCCTTCCAGCGATCCCGCGCCATACCGGAACGACGTCCAGCGCCGCGACTGCCACGCCCAGCGGGATCATCCAGAAGCCCAGAACCGGCAGGAACCCGAAGACGCCCATGACCATCAGCAAGAGCCCCGCGACCAGCCGGGCCCCCGGCGGCAACTTGATGCGCGCCCAATGAAGTGTGCCGTCCCAGAGCCTGCGGATACGCCCCGTCAGGGCCGGATCAGCTTGCCGGGGTTCAGGATCCCGTTCGGGTCCAGTGTCCTCTTGATGTCGGTCATCACGTCCCATGCGTCGCCGTGCTGCGCCTCCATGTATGCGCGTTTGCCGATCCCGATGCCGTGTTCCCCGGTCACCGTCCCGCCCAGAGCGAGCGCGCGCTCGTTCATCCGGGCGGCCAGCGCCTTAGCCGCGTCGAGCTCAGCGGGCTGGCTCGGGTCAACGAGGAGGATCGCGTGGAAGTTCCCGTCGCCCACATGGCCCAGTATCGGCCCGTCGATGATCGAGGCGGCAATGTCGGCCTGCGTTTCCTCGACCGCCTGCGCGAGGTTCGAGATAGGAACGCACACATCCGTGACCACCGCCGTCGCGCCGGGTTTCAGGCCGAGACAGGCCCAGTAGACGTGGTGGCGCATGGTCCAGAGCGCCGTGCGGTCCTCGGGCTTCGTAGCCACCTCGACCCCCGAGGCACCGAAATCCGCCACGATCTCGCCGAACCGTGCGGCGTCCTCGGCCACACCCGCCTCGGAGCCGTGAAACTCCACGAACAGGTGGGGCGTCTCGGGCACGTTGGTGCCGGAATGGGCGTTCACCGCGCGCACGGCCTCGGCGTCAAGGAATTCGATCCGCGCCATCGGCAGGCCCATCTGGATCACGGCGACCACAGCCTCGACGGCCTCGGACATGGACTGAAACGCGCATATCCCGGATGACACCGCCTCGGGCTGGCCGTGGAGCCTCAGCGTCGCCTCCGTGATGACGCCCAGCGTGCCCTCGGACCCGATGAACAGACCGGTGAGATCATAGCCTGACGACGATTTGCGTGCCCGCGTGCCGGTCCGGATCACCCGGCCATCGGCCAGCACGACCTCCAGCCCAAGCACGTTGTCGCGCATCGTGCCATAGCGCACGGTCGTCGTGCCCGAGGCCCGTGTGGCCGCCATGCCACCCACGCTGGCATTCGCGCCCGGATCGACCGAAAAGAACAGACCCGTCGCCCGCAATTCCCGGTTCAGCGCCTCACGGGTGATGCCGGGCTGCACCACTGCGTCCATATCGCCCTGATGCACGGTCATCAGACGATCCATGCGCGAGAAGTCCAGCGTGACCCCCCCGCGGACCGCGCTCGTATGCCCCTCGAGCGATGTCCCGGCACCGTAGGCGATGACCGGCACGCCGTGCGCGTTGCAGACCGACAGGATGCGCGACACCTCGGCCGTGCTTTCCGGATAGGCGACGGCATCGGGCGGGGCGGATGGAAAATAGGTCTCGGAGGCGCCATGCGCGTCCAGATCGGACTTGGAGCGGCTCAACCGATCCCCTAGAACGGTCGAAAGCTCGGACAATGCGGCGTCAAGGGCCATTCTGGTTTTTCCCCCCGTGTGATCCGCGCCAATCTACAGAAGCGATTTGGTGAAAAAAAGGCCGGGAGCATCGCGAACATGGCGAGAGGGCTGAAACGGGCGATCCAGCGGCAATTGTCCGCCGCCAATGCCTATCGTCAGCAGTCTCTCGACCTGATCCGCGAGAAAGGGCCGGGTCAGGTCCAGTTCTGGGTCATCGCGCTCCTCATCGGGATCGCCGCCGGTTTCGCGGCGCTGTTCTTTCGCAAGGGGATCGAAGCGTTACAGGCGTTGCTCTACGGCACCGACGATGTGGCGCATCTGCACAGCTTCGCCGAAACCCTGCCGTGGTTCTTGATCCTGATGCTGCCCGTGGGCGGCGGGCTGGTAGTCGGCATCATCCTGAACTGGACGACGAACGACGGCCGTGTGCGCTCAGTCGCCGACGTGATCGAGGGCGCGGCCATGTGGGAGGGGCGGGTCGAGAAACGGGCCGGCCTCGGCTCGGCCCTCGCCTCCTTCATCACACTGTCCGTCGGCGGGTCTTCGGGGCGGGAGGGGCCGGTCGTCCATCTCGCCGCCGTCATGGCAACCTGGGTGTCCAACCGGATCGAGGCCTCGGGCGTCGACGCGCGCGACCTGTTGGGCTGCGCGGTGGCCGCTGCGGTATCGGCCAGTTTCAACGCGCCGATTGCCGGGGCGCTTTTCGCGCTCGAAGTCGTGCTGCGCCATTTCGCCGTCCACGCCTTCGCCCCCATCGCCATTGCCTCCGTCGCGGGGACGGTCATCAACCGGCTTGAATTCGGCGGGGTGACGGAGTTCGTCCTGCCACAGAAAGGCGGCCTCGCCTTCAACGTCGAGCTTCCGGCCTTCCTCCTTCTCGGGCTTATCGCAGGCGTCGTGGCGGTCGCGCTCATGCGTGCGATCTTCCTCGCCGACGATTTCGGCAACTGGCTCCAGTCGAAGCTTACCGTGCCACGCGTGCTGCGCCCGGCTTTCGCGGGGCTGATCCTCGGCACGCTCGCCATCGGCTTTCCGCACATCATCGGTGTCGGCTACGAGACGACCTCGCGCGCGCTCACCGGTGAGCTGATCCTGCACGAGGCCATCGTTTTCGCGATCCTCAAGGTCATCGCGGTGGCCGTCACGATGGGGGGCCGAATGGGCGGCGGCGTGTTCTCGCCCGCGCTCATGGTCGGCGCCCTCACGGGGCTGGCCTTCGGCCTCATCGCCACCGCCGTGTTTCCCGACGTCTCGGGCAGCGAGACGCTCTATGCACTCGCGGGCATGGGCGCGGTGGCGGCTGCGGTGCTGGGCGCGCCGGTCTCCACCACGATGATCGTGTTCGAACTGACCGGCGACTGGCAGACGGGGCTGGCCGTGATGGTCAGCGTCTCGATCTCGACCGCCGTGTCGTCGCGGCTGGTGAACCTGTCCTTCTTCCTCACCCAACTCTCCCGGCGCGGCATCAAGCTCGCCGCCGGGCCGCAGGCCTGGGTTCTGGCCACGCTGCGCGTCGCCTCGGTGATGCGCAAGAAGGAGGACCCGCGCGCGGCCTCGGAGGAGGCGTGTTGGGACCTCATCGAGGAAGGCGTCTATATCGACGCGAACGCGACGCTCGAGGCCGCCATGCCGATCTTCGACCAGAACGCCACGCCCTTCATCCCCGTGGTGACAATCGCGGGCGAGGGGGAGGGGCCGGAGCTGTGGGGCGCGCTGCACCATGTCGATGCGCTCAAGGCGTTCAACCGCAAGCTCGCCGACACCGCCCGCGAGGAACATTCCTGACCGCCGGGCGGGCTCGCCCAGAGAAGGTCAGAGTTCCTCGACCGTGACGCGGTCCGGGTAGAAGGCGATGTGGTCCTTGATCGCCGAGACCTCGTCGATCGGGTTTTCATAGGACCACGCGGCGTCCTTGATCACCGTGGATTTTGTCGGGATCGAGAAATAAGTGGCATCGCCCTTCCACGGGCAGTGGCTCGTCGTCTCGGTCGCCTCGAGGAACGACATGGCGAGGTCCGCGCGCGGGAAGTAGATCACCGGCGGGTAATCGCCTTCGCTGAGTTCGAGCGCGTTGCTGGTTTCGCCCAGAACAGCGCCGCCGGCACGCACAACCCATTTGCCCCGGGCTTTTCGTATCTTGATATGGTCGGCCATGCCGGTCTCCTCTGTCCCTGCGGAACGGATGCTAGCAGGTTTTTCGTGACTGTTCTGTGTCAAAGTGGCGCACAGGCGCGCGTCAGCCACAGATGGGCGGGGGCCGAGACGCGGCCCGAGAGCTTTTCAAGGCAACTGCGGTGATAGGAATTGAGCCAGTCGCGCTCGCCCGGGTCCAGCATGTCGGTCAGGATCAGGCGTCGGTCGATCGGCACGAAGGTCAGCGTTTCGAAGGCAAGGAAGGCGCGGTCGTCGCCGGTGGCCGGTCGCACGGCTTCGGTCACGACGATCAGGTTCTCGATCCGGATACCGAACGCGCCGTCGCGGTAATAGCCCGGCTCGTTCGACAGGATCATCCCCGGCTCCAGCGGCACGTCCGACAGGCGCGACAGGCGTTGAGGGCCCTCGTGGACGGACAGGTAGGAACCGACCCCATGACCGGTGCCGTGGTTGAAATCCTGATGCGCAAGCCAGAGCGGATAGCGCGCGAGCGCGTCGAGATGCGCGCCGGCCACGCCGGTCGGGAAACGCGCCCGGGAAATGGCGATCATGCCCTTGAGCACGCGGGTAAAGGCCGCACGCTCCTCATCCCCCGCGTCGCCCACGGGCAGGGTGCGGGTGATATCGGTGGTGCCGTCGGCATACTGCCCGCCGCTGTCCAGCACCACGAGGTCGCCGTCGACGAGCGTCCGGTTCGTCTCGCGGGTTACACGATAGTGCATGATTGCGCCGTTCGGGCCGGAGCCGGCGATGGTCTCGAACGAGATGTCGCGCAGCGCATTCGTCGCCCGGCGCTGGCTCTCAAGTTCGGTCACGAGGTCGATTTCGGTGATTCCGCCCTGCGTCACCGTCGCGTCATACCACGTCAGAAACTCGACAAGGGCCGCCGCATCGCGCAGGTGGGCCGCGCGCGACCCTGCCACTTCGGCCTCGTTCTTGCGCGCCTTGGGCAGGGCGCAGGGGTCTTGGCCCCACTCTACCTCGATGCCTTCGTCTTCGAGAATACGCGAAACGGCAATGGGCGCGGTCGCCTTGTCCACTCGGACCGGGCCGGTGAGTTCGCTCAACGCCTCGGCAAAGTCGGCGACATCCGCGAAGGCGATGGTGTCGCCACCCGGCGCGACGGCGGAAAAGTCGCGCGGTGTCGCAAAGACAAGGCATTTGCCCGCATCGGTAACGATGGCGACGCCCTGCATCACCGGCACGCGGGGGATGTCGTTCCCGCGAATGTTGAGAAGCCAGCAGATCGAATCCGGTGCCGTAAGGATCGCCGCGCTCTGGCCTGCGTCACGCAGGCGTTCGACCAGCGCGTCCAGCTTGGCCGCTGTCGTCTGCCCGGCGAGATCGACGGGATGATCCACCACGGGTTCGGCGGGCGGGGCGGGGCGGTCGGACCAGATCCGGTCCACGAGGTTGTCGCAGGCAACCATCTCGATCCCGCTGCGTTTGAGCGCCGTCTCGATCGTCGCGATTTCCCCGGCGGTGTGCAGCCACGGATCGAACCCCACCTTGGCCCCGGACGAAAGCCGCTCCGCCAGCCACGGCCCCGGCTTGATCTCGGGCCAGTCGACGGGCGTATAGGCGTCCAGATCGACCTGACCGCGCACCTGCGCCCGGTAGCGGCCATCGACGAACACGCCCGCCTCATCTGCGAGCGCGATGCAGAACCCGGCCGAGCCGGTGAAGCCGGTGAGCCAGGCAAGCCGCGCATCGCACTCGGCGACATACTCGCCCTGATAGGCGTCGGCGCGCGGCACGAAGAACCCGTCGAGCCCTTCCGCGCGCATTTCGCCCCGCAGGCGGGTCAGCCGCTCTGCGCCCTGTGTCGGGTCCGCCGTGGTCTCGAACGTCTGAAACATTACGAAGCTTTCCGCATCCCCATGATCCGCGCCCGCGCCCTTGGGTCACTGTCGAACAGGGCCGCAAGTTGCTCGGTCATCGCGCCCGCGAGCTGTTCGACATCTGTGATCGTCACCGCCCGGTCGTAATAGCGGGTCACGTCATGCCCGATCCCGATGGCCAGAAGTTCCACGATCTTCTTGCGCTCCACCATCGCGATCACGTCGCGCAGGTGTTTCTCGAGGTAGTTCGCCGGGTTCACCGAAAGCGTGGAATCGTCGACCGGCGCCCCGTCCGAGATCACCATGAGGATCTTGCGCGCTTCATGCCGCCCCATCAGCCGTCGATGCGCCCATTCAAGCGCCTCGCCGTCGATGTTTTCCTTAAGCAGCCCCTCTTTCATCATCAGGCCAAGGTTCGCACGCGTGCGCCGCATCGGCGCGTCGGCGGACTTGTAGATGATGTGGCGCAGATCGTTGAGCCGCCCGGGCGCTTGCGGGCGTCCGTCGGCCAGCCATTGTTCGCGGGCCTGACCGCCCTTCCACGCGCGAGTGGTGAAGCCGAGGATCTCGACCTTCACATCGCAGCGCTCCAGCGTCCGGGCAAGCACGTCGGCACAAATCGCGGCGATGGAGATCGGGCGGCCGCGCATGGAGCCTGAATTGTCGAGGAGGAGCGTCACGACCGTGTCGCGGAACTCCATGTCTTTCTCGACCTTGAACGACAGGGGTGTCGTCGGGTTCGCAACCACGCGTGCAAGCCGGCCTGCGTCGAGCACGCCCTCTTCCTTGTCGAACTCCCACGACCGGTTCTGCTGCGCCTGCAACCGCCGTTGCAGCTTGTTCGCAAGCCGCCCGACCGCGCCCTTGAGCGGTTCGAGCTGTTGGTCGAGGTAGGCGCGCAGGCGTTCCAGCTCGGCGGTTTCGGCGAGGTCTTCGGCCCGGATTTCCTCGTCATGGTCGCCTTTATAGACCTTGTAGTTCGGGTCAGCCTCCGAGGCCGGGGGCGGGGGCGGCGGCTCCATCGGCGCGTCGGCCTCGGGCATCTCGGCCTCATCGCCCATCTCCTCGTCGGCAAGCTCGTCCATCGAGACCTGCGCCTCGGTATCGTCCTGCTGCTGATCCTGCTCCTGCTCGGGCGTGGCGCCGCTGTCGTCCTCCGACTCGTCGGCGTTCTCCTCGCCCTCCTGGTCCTGCTGGTCCTCGTCGTCCTCCTCGGCCTCGTCCTGCTGGTCGTCGTCCATGTTGTCGTCGGGATCGTCGCCCAGCTGGTCGCCGTAGCCCAGATCGTCGATCACCTGTCGCGCGAACTTGGCGAAGCTCGACTGGTCCGACAGCTTGTCCTGAAGGCTTTCGAACGTGTCGCCGGCCTGTCCCTCGATGAAGTCGCGCCAGAGGTTCATCACCTCGTTCGCGCCGAGGGGGAGGTCGCGGCCCGTCGCCATTTGCCGCACGAAATACCCGGCGGCGTCCGGCAGAGGCGCATCGGTCTGCTGCGTGATGCCGGGGAAGCCGCGCTTGACCGCGTCCTCGGCGATCTTGTGGTCGATGTTGGAGGCCGTGCCGGGCATGACCCGTGCCCCCATCGCCTCGCACCGCGCCGTCTCCATCGCTTCATAGATCGCGCGGGCCATGTCGCCGGTCGGCGCGTATCGGGAATGGGTGCCGGTATCATGGAACTTGTGCCGCATGGCGAGCGCATCGGCGGTGCCGCGTGCCAGCAGAACCTCCTCGCGGCTCATGCGCCGCGTCACCTGCGGCAGGCGCATCGTATCGCCCGAAGTGCCGGAGGGGTCCACGGAATAGCTCACCTGAAGGTCGCGGTCGTCCGCCATGACCTTCGTCGCTTCTGCCAACGCCTTCTTGAACGGGTCGGCCGGATTGTCGGGGCTCTTTGCCATGGGGGAGTTAAATCATCGGGCCGGGGCGGGGGCAAGCGCAGACGCGGCGGCATCGGCACCATGCCGCGACTGCACAGACTCTGCGCAATTTCGCACCGAAGCCCCTGTTGAAGCCGGGGCTTTGTGCGCTCAAGTCTAGGTCAGCACAGACGCATCAGGAGATACCCCAATGACCAAACCCCGCATCGCTCTTATCATCGGGTCAACCCGCGAGACCCGCTTCGCAGACAAACCCGCCGCCTGGCTGCTTGAGAAAGCGCAAGCCCGCACCGACATGGATGTCGAGCTCGTCGATCTGCGCGACTTCGACTTGCCGCTGTTCAACGAGGTCGCCTCGAACATGTGGGCGCCCTCGCAGGACCCGAACGTCATCAAGTGGCAGCGTAAAGTGGCCGAGTTCGACGGCTACATCTTCCTCGTCGCCGAATACAACCACTCGATCACCGGCGCTCTGAAGAACGCGCTCGATCAGGCTTATGTCGAGTGGGTTCACAAGCCGATGGCGGCGATGGGCT
Source organism: Maritimibacter sp. UBA3975 (assembly GCF_002384975.1). Taxonomy (NCBI): domain Bacteria; kingdom Pseudomonadati; phylum Pseudomonadota; class Alphaproteobacteria; order Rhodobacterales; family Roseobacteraceae; genus Maritimibacter; species Maritimibacter sp. UBA3975. The sequence goes on along the minus strand of NZ_DGCP01000017.1, from coordinate 190,696 downwards.
ACGGCGGTGTCGGCGCGGCCCGCGCCGTTGAGCACCTGCGCGGCATCGGTGTAGAGCTTCAGATGGCTCCGATCCGTCACGCCGTTCACCTTGCCGGCGGCGAGTTGATGAAGGTGCACCCGATGGGCGCCGATGGCCCCATGTCCGAAGTGGACGAAATCCTCGCCCCCTCCGCTGACGCGATGTTCGACGATCTCGCCTGGTGGGCGCGCGCGACGATGCAGGCGCGCCGGGAAGATCAGGCCAAAGCCGCCTGAGCCGAACCGTAAAGCAACCGCGAAAACCCGCCCGTCGTGGCGGGTTTTCGTCTGCCTTGCGACCCTAAGACAGGATCAGTGCCCGGCAGCTCCCGATCTCCAGCGCCGCCCGGTCCGCGGCCCAGTCCGCATCCGCCGCGTTGTCGTTGAACGTCGCACGGGTGAGGAGGCGGGTCTGGGCATGTTTCGCCTCGATCCGACGGGCCAGTGCATCGCGCCGACGATCCGGTGGCGTCACCGTTTCAAGCAGCGCGATCATCGTCGCGCGCTCGGCCTCGGTCCGTTCGGCGGTGTCGTCGCCAAGGAGCCACTGGAATTCCATCTGGGCCGAGAGCCGACCTGTGCAGGTCGCGAACTGGCCGACAAGGTCGGTGGATACGGCCCATGAGGCCGAAGGGAGCATGAGGGCAAGGCCTGTCGCCTGAATGATTGTTTTCAACCTGCTCATGAATTGAGCTTTCCAGCAAGTTTTGCGCCAATCAAGTGCGCAGTTTGGAAACTTTCGGGCCGCGACGCGCGACCCGCCGTCTCACCTCCAACGCATTTTCCCAGGAAATGGTTGCCGGATTGGTAATCAGACAAGCGATCGCGACGGGGCTGGCCCGAGCGAAACGCTTAAATGTCAGAGTGTTATTTCAGCCGGGATGCGTGAAGGCTTCCGAAGGTGCCGGTCAGGAGATCACGCCCGCCGCCTGCAACGCGTCCACTTCGGTGCGGTACTGCCGGTCGACACGCTCGTAGACATAGGTGTTCTCGAGGTTCGGCGCCCGGCACAGAACATAGTTCGCCACGTTGGAATTGCCGTGCACGAAATGGCTGCACTTGGCCAGCAGGTGCGCCTCGGCGATGATGTCGATCCCGAGCTTGTAGGGCGAGAACACCTTGCCCGCGTTCTTCTCGTGGCTGTCGTGCATCTCGCCGAACTCCGAGCGTGACGCGGGATAGACGAGCACCCGGTCCCCCCATTGCTCGCGGCATTTGCGGATCACCTCGAGCGAATCCGAGCAGCAGAAGACCTTTGCCTTCGGTTTCCCACGGAGCGCCTTGTCGACGGCGTAGAAGTAATGCTCGTAAGGCACCGGGTTCGCGGGGTCGATCAGCTGGCGCAGACGCGCGGCCCCGCCGTCGAGCCGCCCGGGACCACGCAGGTGCAGGCCGATCACGGGGCCGTTGAAGAACGCTTGCGCGAAGTCGTTGAAGAAAGCGCGGGTGATGAGCTTCGGCCGCACGAATTTCTTGAGCAACTCGCCCCCCAGATGCCGGTCCTTCGGCAGGGCGAGCGCGTCGCGCAGGCCGTGACGGTAGCGCGGGCAGATCGGATGATCCTCGGTCAGAACCGTATCCGGGTAGTGCAGGCGGGCATTGGCCATGCCTTTGACCCAATGCACACCGTCGAACAAGGGCTGGAAGTAATAGGCCCAAGGGTCGGTCTTGCCGAACATCTTGTCGCGATAGACGCTGTCGGGCCAGGTGGCGACGAGTTTCCGTCCGTCCTGTTCGGCCAGATGCGCAAAGCCGACGGCCGTGTTGACCGAGCCGAACATGCCCGCGCCGCCGAGGTTGAGCCGCATGACCGACAGATCCTGCGGCGTGTCCTCCGCCCGTTCCGCGTCGGGGGTGTCGCCACCCCCGGACGTGGTGTCCTGGTCAGCCGAGGGCGACATTCGCAGCGCTCTCCGGTAGCTCCTCGTCGAAGCAACGCTGATAGAACTCGGCGACCGTCTGGCGCTCCAGCTCGTCGCATTTGTTGAGGAAGGTCAGCCGGAAGGCATAGCCGACATCGCGGAAGATCTCGGCGTTCTGGGCCCAGTTGATGACGGTCCGCGGCGACATGACCGTGGACAGGTCGCCGTTCATGAAGGCGGTCCGCGTCAGGTCGGCAACGGTGACCATCTGGTTGATCTGCTTGCGGCCCTTCTCGGTGTTGTAATGCGGCGCTTTCGCCAGAACGATCGCGGCCTCGGCATCGTGGCGCAGGTAGTTCAGCGTCGCCACAAGGCTCCAGCGGTCCATCTGCGCCTGGTTGATCTGCTGCGTGCCGTGATACAGGCCGGTCGTATCGCCCAGACCCACCGTGTTCGACGTCGCGAACAGGCGGAAGAACTTGTTGGGCGTGAGAATCTCGTTCTGGTCGAGCAGCGTGAGCTTGCCGTCATGCTCCAGCACGCGCTGGATGACGAACATCACATCCGCACGGCCCGCGTCATATTCGTCGAACACGATGGCGACCGGGTTGCGCAGCGCCCAGGGCAGGATGCCCTCGTGGAACTCGGTCACCTGCTTGCCGTCGCGCAGCTTGATCGCATCCTTGCCGATCAGGTCGATGCGGCTGATGTGACTGTCGAGGTTCACACGCACGGTCGGCCAGTTGAGCCGCGCGGCGACCTGCTCGATATGCGTCGATTTGCCGGTGCCGTGGTAGCCCTGAATCATGACCCGGCGGTTGTGGGCGAAGCCTGCGAGGATCGCCATGGTCGTGTCGGGATCGAACTTGTAAGTGGAATCCAGATCCGGCACACGGTCGGTCGCCTCGGCGAACCCCTTGATCTGCATGTCCGTATCGATGCCGAACACCTCGCGCACCGAAACATCTTCGGTCGGTTTGGCGTTGATATCACTCGTTCCGTCAGCCATGCGGTGTCCCTTGCGCCGTCATTTCGTCTGACGCGGCACCATAAAGCAATGGCGGGCGAGGAAAAGGGGGGGCAAGACGTGGCATCCGTTGCGTGACGCAGGATAATCCCTACAGTGGCGGAAGGTTCACGAGGTGCCATGGCTACGAGAGACGAGATCGACAACTGGATCGCCCGCTGCGCCCTTGGGGACCGATCTGCGTTCAAGAATCTATATGATCACACATCGGCGAAACTTTTTGGCGTGACGCTCCGTGTCTTGAAGGACAGGGGCGAAGCCGAAGATGCGCTTCAGGAAGCCTACGTGAAGATCTGGAAAGGATCCAAGCGTTATGCCTCCGGCGGTGCGAGTCCGATGACATGGCTCATCACGATTGCGCGCAACCACGCGATCGATCGGCTCCGCGTCCGCAAGACGACGGAAGGCGACGACAAGATTGCCGAAATGCCCGACGCCGCACCTGGGCCCGAAGCCCGGGCCGTCGCCGCGTCCGAGGCGAAGAGGGTCGAGGAGTGTTTCAGCACGCTCGAACCAGACCGGGCGACGGCTGTGCGCCGCGCCTATCTCGAGGGTGATTCCTATGCGGATCTCGCCCGGCACTTCGACGTGCCATTGAACACGATGCGAACCTGGCTGCGCCGCAGCCTGATCAAACTGAGGGAATGTCTCGAACCATGAGCGAGACCGAGCTGCCAGATGACGACCGTGCCCAAGCCGGGGAATACGTGCTTGGCCTGATGTCGATGGAGGACGCCGCGGCGTTCCGCGCTCGGATTTCGCGCGAACCGGGTCTGGCTGCGCTCGTTCTTGCGTGGCAGGAGGACTTCGCCCAGCTCACGGACGAGGTGGAGGCCGTGCCGCCGCCGTCCCGCGTCTGGCGTCACCTCGAGCGCGATCTCTTTGGCGGTGCGACCGGCCCGCGCTGGCTTCTCGCCGGTATTCCGGGCCTTCTGGCCGGTGCCCTTGCCGTCATGTTGCTCTTCGTGCCGCTGCCCGGCGATCTTGTCCGGCCGCCGGCTGACCCGGTCTATCACATCGACCTCGCAAGCGCGGAAGGCACGCTGATATTCGCCGCAGGCTATGACGGCGAGACCAACGAACTGTTCGTGCGGCCTGAAACCGACGCCCCGGAAGAGGGCACCGTGCGGGAGCTCTGGATCATCGCGGGGGACAATCAGCCGGTTTCCATGGGCCTCCTGCCCGATGATGAACCGGCGCGCCTTGCCGTGGATCCCGACATCGCGCGGCAACTCGCCGGTGCGACGCTCGCGATTTCCGTCGAACCTCCGGGCGGCTCCCCCACGGGCGCGCCGACCGGCCCGGTGATTGCGACGGGGCCCGTCGAAACCCTCTGACTTCCCACGCGAAGATTGCCACCACAGGTGTCTGCGACCAGTATGGCCCAACAGCCATGAGGGAAGGGGGATAGCCATGGAAGCCTTGAGGACACCGGAAGACCGGTTCGAAAACCTCCCCGGCTACGATTTCGCCCCGAACTACGTCGACGACCTGCCGGGGTACGAAGGCCTGCGGGTCCACTATCTGGACGAGGGCCCCGCCGACGCCCCCCGCACCTTCCTCTGCCTGCCAGGGGAGCCGACCTGGGCCTACCTCTACCGCCACATGATCCCCGTGTTCGCAGGGACAGGTGCCCGGGTCGTCGTCCCGGACTGGCTGGGCTTTGGACGCTCTGACAAGCCGGTGTCGGACGACATCTATACCTTCCACTTCCATCGCGACATGATGCGTGCCCTCATCGCGCGGCTCGACCTGCGCAACGTCACGCTTGTCGTGCAGGACTGGGGCGGCATCCTTGGCCTGACCCTGCCAGTGGACGACCCCGACCGCTTTTCGCGCCTCATCGTGATGAACACCGGGATTCCGGTGGGTGAAAGCCTCGGCGATGGGTTTCAGGCGTGGAAGGATTACGTCGCCAGCCGCCCGGACCTGGATTGCGCCGCCCTGATGAAGCGCTCCTGCCCGCATCTGAGCGAGGCCGAAGCGAACGCCTACGAGGCCCCGTTCCCGGACCAGCGCTACAAGGCCGGGGTGCGCCGGTTCCCGCAACTCGTCATGGTCGCGCCGGACATGGATGGAATCGAAACCGCGAAACGCGCCCGGGCGTTCTGGAAGAGCGACTGGGCGGGCGAGAGCTTCATGGCCATCGGCGCGCAGGATCCGGTCCTCGGCGTTCCGGTGATGCAGGCACTGCGTGACACCATCAATGGCTGCCCGGCCCCGATGATCATCGAAGAGGCCGGGCATTTCGTGCAGGAGTGGGGCGGCCCGGTGGCCGAAGCGGCCCTGCGCCATTTCGGCGATATCGACTGACCAGACCGGCCCCGCCACCGGCCTCGCCGGGCTCCGGCAGCTCGGCGCCCGAAAAAAATGCGAAGATTTATCGGCTATAAGTAGCTGAAATTAAGAACTTTTTGTCGAGGCGCCTGAAATTCTTCAGCCCCGCTGAAACTAGAGCCGCACACCGCCCGTGGCTTCCAGTGATCCCGGCCACAAGGACGGGGCTACACACACAGGGAGACTACAATGCTTCGCAACAAACTCTTCACCGCCGCCGCCGCCCTCGCGCTTTCGACAGGGGCCGCCGCCGCGCAGGACAACCCGATGGTCGGGGGCGCCGCCATGTTCGCCGACAAGAACATCGTCGAGAACGCCGTGAATTCGGCCGACCACACCACGCTCGTCGCCGCCGTGCAGGCTGCCGGCCTCGTCGAGACGCTGTCCGGCCCCGGCCCGTTCACGGTCTTCGCGCCGACGAACGCCGCCTTCGCCAACCTTCAGGCGGGCACGGTCGAGACGCTTCTCGAGCCGGAAAACAAGGCCGCACTGACCAAGGTGCTGACCTGCCACGTCGTCGCGGCCGACGCGATGTCCATGGCGATCAAGGGCATGGTCGATGACGATGGCGGCACCCACCCGGTCGAAACCGTCGGCGGCTGCATCCTGCAAGCCACCTACGACGGTGACATGATCATGCTCGAAGACGAGCGCGGCCGTGTCGCGGAAGTGACCATCGCCGATGTCGACCAGTCGAACGGCGTGATCCATGTGATCGACGAGGTTCTGTTGCCCGCGATGTAATCCCGGGGGCATCGAGCAGAGGGCAGGGGGCGCGTGGCAGCAGTCGCGCCTCCTGCCCGCCTCCCAGAAACGCACGCAACCCAAGGAGACCGACATGAAACGCCGCTCATTCCTGACAACTGCCCTGGCCGCCCTGGCCACGCCGGCCCTCGCCGGCAAGGCGGGCGTAACCTACGAGGTGACGCGCTCCGAGGAAGAATGGCGCGCCATGCTCACCGAGCTGGAGTATTCCGTCATGCGCGAAGAGGGGACCGAACGTCCCTATACCTCGCCGCTCAACGACGAGAACCGCACCGGCACGTTTCTCTGCAAGGGGTGCGACCAGCCGCTCTACGCGTCCGAGACGAAGTACGACAGCGGCACAGGCTGGCCGAGCTTTTACCAGGCCAAGTCCGGGGCCATCGGCACCAAGGACGACCGGAAACTCCTCTCCGTTCGCACCGAGTGTCACTGTTCCCGCTGCGGCTCTCACCTAGGTCACATCTTCGATGACGGCCCCGAGCCCACCGGCAAACGGCATTGCATCAATGGCGTCAGCCTGACTTTCGCGCCGGCATAACGCCGGTCAAGAAACGGGCCGTGCCGACCCAGTTTGGCGCGGTCCCAGCGGCGGGCCGATATGTCTGTCCCGTCCCCCGGTCCGCCGCACCCAGTTTGTAACGAGTATCATCAGCGCCTTGCCCTCCCGGCAGGGCGCTGTTTTTGTGTCCCGGAAAGAGAGGCGGGCCATGCGGGCATTCCTGCGCGAATTGTACGAGGGCGAGACGGACCGGGCGCACCGGTTCCGCTACACCCTGCTCGGCTTCGACATCGCGACGATCCTGTTCGTCATCGCGACCTCCTTCTTCGAACATGGCCGGGCGATCGAGATCATCGACCTCGTGATCGGCGTCATCATCCTCGCCGACTTCATCGCCCATGCCACCGTCGCCGCATCCAAGACCCGCCACTTCATGAAGCTTTCGACCTGGGCCGATCTCGTCGCGATGGTCAGCTTCCTCGCCCCCATCGCGGGCGAGGGCTTCGGCTTCCTGCGGATCCTGCGCACGCTGAGGCTCCTGCACACCTACCAGCTTGCCGCCCGGCTCCGGCAGGACTTCGCTTTCTTCCGGCAGAATGAGCAGGTGCTTCTGGCCACGGCCAACCTCGTCGTCTTTCTCTTCGTGATGACGGGCCTGATCTATGCCACCCAATACGGCCAGAACCCGCAGATCTCCAACTACGCCGACGCGCTCTATTTTACCGTGACCACGCTCACCACCACGGGGTTCGGCGACATCACGCTCGAAGGCACATGGGGGCGGATGCTTGCGGTGCTGGTGATGATCGTCGGCATTACGCTGTTCCTGCGGCTGGCCACCGCGCTCTTTCGCCCGCCCAAGGTGCAGCACGAATGCCCGACCTGTGGCTTGATGCTGCACGACGCGGACGCGGTACACTGCAAGCACTGCGGCGAGACGGTGAAAATCGAAACGGAAGGCGTGGTATAGGCGCCGTCACGGGCGCTCACGCCCCGCGCCGCTGATCCGCCTGCAACGCCCGCAGGCCGTCGGCATTGCGCGCGGCCCACTCCGGCAGGGTTTCCGGCGCGCGACCGAGCACCTCGCCCACGTCGCCGGCCTGCATCGTTTCGCGCGTCAGCCGCGGGAGCGTGTGGAGCATGAGCATCACGGCGATGAAAGGCCATGCCTCCCCGTTCCGCCGCGCATGGCGCACGAAGCCGAGGACCGATTTGGGATCGTACCGGAACGTGGTCCCGGCGGCCCGGTTCACGATCTCCAACGCTTCGGCAAAGCCCACGCCCGTCCCGGTGGTGACCCGCACAGCCTCGGGCGCCGTCTGCGCCGTCATCGCCCATGCCGCCGCCGCCCCCACGTCGCGCGCAGACACCCAGTCGAAACCGAGCGACCCGGCGGGAAGGACGATCTTGCCCGACCGCGACAGTTCCCCGGCCAGCGTCGTCGTCAGGTTCTCCATGAAATAGCCCGGCCGCACGAGGCAATGCGCAAAGCCCATCTCGCTTATGACGGCCTCGATCTTGGCATGGGGCAGGTAGGACTTCCGCTCCGCCCCGGCGACCGACAGGAACACGATCCGGGTCGCGCGGTCGTAGCGGTTGAGAAAGGCGCGGAACGGCGCGGGATCTGCCAGTTGCGGCGGGCGCATGAGGAACATGGCGTCGAACGGGCCGTCCGGCCCGGCCCCGGTGGCAAGGTCCACGGTCACCGCCGGGCAATCCCCGTCCCACCGGGCCGGGTCGCGCAGACCCGCGACCACCTCGTGTCCAGAGCCTGCGAGGGCGGCGAGCACCTCGCGCCCCACGTTGCCCGTCGCCCCGGTGACGAGGAGACGGCGCCCAGTCACTTGAAGTTCCGGCTGTCCTTGATCTGGTCCCAGGCCCAGACGACCTCCTGCAACTGCTCTTCCTGCGAGCGGTCGCCGCCGTTCATGTCCGGGTGCAACACCTTGATGAGCGCCTTGTAGGCCTTGCGCACCTCGGCCTTGGACCAGTTGTCCCGCGCGTCGAGAATCTCGATGGCGCGTCGCTCCGTCGGGGGCAGGCGGCGGGTGCCGGAAGCCTGTTTGCCGGGATTCTGCGTCGCGTTCGCGCCCAGCACCTGATGCGGATCGTCGACACCCAGACGCGACCATGCGCGCTGTTCGGCGGCCGAGCGGAAGGACTGCGTATCACGCTCCCACACCCGGTCCTTGGCTTCCTGCGCGTCCATCTCTTCCTCGGTCGCGCCGTTGAAGAAGTTCCACTTGAGATTGTACTCGCGCACATGGTCCTTGCAGAACCAGAGGTATTCGTCGAGGTGATCCGGACTGCGCGGCGCGCGGTATTGCCCGGACTCCTGACATCCCGGATGTTCGCAGACCCGGGTGGAGGTTTCGAAGGCGCCCGACATGCCTCGTTTTCCCCGCGTGCGCTTCTTCTTCGCCGCGGAGACCGACATGTCGAACCCGAAAGGATCGCTGCTCTTGTCCATGAACACACTCTTTTAGACTCGGACGAGGGAGTTTAGAGCATTTTGGGCGCGTGAGAAGGGACCGTCCGAAAAAAGGCGGCGCACCGCCGAAAAACTTTTGTGACCGCCCCGACAGGGGAGAAAGGACAACACATGGCCCGCGAAGACGAGATCAGGACGGCGCTGGAGGCGGCATTCGCCCCGCGTGAACTGGAGGTCGTGAACGAGAGCGACCTGCATTCTGGCCATGCGGGCGACGACGGGTCGGGTGAGAGCCATTTCCGCGTGCGCATCGTGGCGGACGCGTTCGAGGGGCAAAGCCGGATCGCCCGTCACCGGGCCGTTCACGCGGCGCTTGGGGCGGAGCTCATGGGCAAGATCCACGCGCTCGCGCTCGACATCTCAGCCTGATTATTTGACGACCGATACCGTCGGCTCGGTCTTCTTTTCTTCGGGCGCGGCGTCCTTGGCGTCCTCGTCGTCGGCCTCCTCGGCCAGCACGTCATTCTCGACCGCGTCGGCCATCGTGCCAGAGGCGGCGACGGTGTTAGCCTCGGTGGCGGAGGGCAGGCGGGGGGCGGAATCGGCGGCGATCTCATCGACGCTGCGGCCGATCCCCACGACATCCGGCGCCACCTCGCGGCGAAACACCAGCATGTTCTGAAACACGGTCGACCGGCCCGTGAGGCCCGAGCGTTCCTCGGAGGGCAGCGTGTCGGTGCGCAGGTATTCCCAGCCGTCGGCGGCCATCTCGTTCATGCACTCGGACAGCGCATGGGCAAAACGGCCCTCGACGCCCTTCACACCCTTGGCCCGCTTGCCCTTTTTCGGGGCGGGGACGACGTTGTATTCATACCTTTGCATCGCGGTTCTCCGTTGCGCCGTGTGTGCCTAGCATGATCGAAACGGGATTGTCCAAGCGTGGTTTGTGCAGGCTATTTTCGCTTGATCCCGATGGCCCGTCCGGCGCGGTCGGGCCAGGGGTCGGCGCCGTGCTTTTCGTGAAACTTTTCAAGGCGTTCGTAGACATCGGGCGGCATCGGCGCCACTTTCGGCCCGCTCATGTCGATATGCAGACCCAGCGCCTCGCCCGTCGCGGCGATCCAGCCGTCTTCGTGGTGGATCTCCTGATAGGTGTGAAAGCGTTTCTCGTCGAAATCGAGGAGCCAGCTATGCACCCGGACACGCGCGTCCAGATGCAGCTCGCGCAGGTAGCAGATGTGGAATTCGGCCGTATAAGTCGTGTGATTCCGGTCGGTTACATAGTCAGGGCCAAAGCCGATCTCGGGATAGAAATCATCCGCCGCATTGTCGAACAGCACGTTGTAGAACGCCATATTGAGATGGCCGTTGTAGTCGATCCACTCCGGCTTGATGGTCTTGATCTCGGATATATGCGGCGTGCCCATGCGTCCCTCCCTGCGCGTTTTTTGCGAGGGTAGGGTGCGGGCGTCCGAGTGCAAGCGGAACGTGGGGTCGGTGCGTTAACCACCGCCGCCGGGGCCGCCTTTGGGGGCAGGCACAGGGCGTGCACAAAGCGTATGACATCTGTACATACGCACGTCTGCACAAGGGGCCGTTAACCTTTGCGGCGGGCGGTTGTCGGGCCTCCGCCCGCGTCACCGCGCCGCTCCCCGGCTGTTCGGGCTGGCGCTTTGCGGTCGGGCGGGCTAGGCGCTGGGCATGACCGATACCCTGCCGCCGTGCCCCGATTGTGCTTCGACCTTCACCTATGAGATGGACGCGCTGTTCGTCTGCCCGGAATGCGGGCATGAGTGGACGGCGGAGGCCGAGGCGGAGGTGCGTGACAGCGTGGGCAATATCCTCGCCGACGGGGACACGGTGACGGTGATCAAGGACCTGAAGGTCAAGGGCTCCTCCGCCGTCGTCAAGGTGGGCACCAAGGTCAAGGGCATCCGGCTGGTCGCGGGCGATCACGATATAGACTGCAAGGTGCCGGGGATCGGGCAGATGGGGCTGAAGTCTGAATTCGTGAAGAAGGTCACCGGGTAACCTGGCGGAGCGGGCGGCGGGGCCGCCCGCGCTTGGCAAGCTCCGGCTCGCGCGGGCGCGATCCGAAGCGGAAGGGGCGCTGCCCCCTCGGCGCTCTTGCGGATGGGACGGGTCGGTGCCGGGTGGCCACGTCAGGCGCAACTGACGGGCGAGGTGGTCCTGTTCGCGCGCCACCCACGCACCACACAATCGGGATGCACCGCGTCTGCGTTTGCGCCACACTGCCCGCAAAAGACGCAGGGAGGCGCATGACATGACCGACAGCCGCAAGCGACATTCGCGCACCATCACCGAAGGGCTCGACCGCGCCCCGCACCGCGCCTTTCTGCGCGCGATGGGCCATGACGATGAGGCGCTGGACAGCCCGTTCATCGGGATCGCGCATACGATGAGCGAGGTGACGCCCTGCACCATGTCGCTCGGCCCCCAGATCGACGCGGCCCGGCTGGGTGTGACGCGCGAGGGGATGACGCCCTTCGCCTTCGGCACGATCACCGTGGCCGACAGCATGTCGATGAACCACCGGGGGATGCGCTTCTCGCTCGTCTCGCGTGAGATCATCGCCGACAGCGTGGATGCCGTGGTGCGCGGCCATGCCTATGACGGGCTGATGACCTTCGCGACCTGCGACAAGACGCTGCCGGGGATGATGATGGCGATGGCACGGATCGACCGGCCGTCGGTCTTTCTCTACGGCGGGGCGGCGCTGCCGGTGCCGTGGAAGGGGCGCGAGGTGGGCGTGGTCGATGTCTATGAGGCCGTCGGGCAGGTCTATGAGGGCACGACCAGCGAGGATGACCTTGCCGCGATGGAGCGGGTCGGGGTGCCGACCGTGGGCGCCTGCGCCGGGCAGTTCACGGCGAACACGATGGCGCTGGTCGCGGAAGTGCTGGGGCTGGCGCCCATCGGGTCAGCCTATCTTCCGGCCGTCTATTCCGAGCGGCTGGTGCTTGTGAAACGGGCCGCGGGGCTTTTGCGCCGCGCGCTGGAGGCGGACGGGCCGAAGCCCTCGGACCTCATCACGCGGGCCTCTCTCGAGAACGCGGTCGTCGCCGTGGGGGCGACCGGGGGGTCGACCAATGCCCTGCTTCACCTGCCGGCGATTGCGAACGAGGTCGGGCTGCGGTTCACGCTGGACGACATCGCGGGGATACTGGAGTCGGTGCCGCTGGTCGCGGACCTGAAGCCCGGCGGGGCCTTCTGGGCGCGCGACATGCACCATGCGGGCAGCACGCCTGCGCTCCTCAAGGTGCTGGACGCCGAAGGCGTGTTGCACCGCGACACGCTGCATATCGAGGGCCGGACGATTGGCGAGATCGCGGATGACGGACCGGCGGCCGATGGGGCAGTTGTCCGTGCGGCGGGGAACCCGGTGACGCCCACCTCCGGTGTCGTGGTGCTCAAGGGCTCGCTCGCGCCCGAGGGGGCTGTTCTCAAGGTCGCGGGGCTGAAGCACCGGGTCCATGAAGGGCCGGCGCGGGTCTTCGACTGCGAGGAAGATGCCGTGGCCGCCGTGCGCAAGCGCGACTACGCCGCCGGGGACGTGATCGTGATCCGCAACGAAGGCCCGCGCGGCGGGCCGGGGATGCGCGAGATGCTGGGCGTGACCGCGCTTCTTTACGGGCAGGGAATGGGCGAGCAGGTGGCGCTCATCACCGACGGGCGATTCTCGGGCGCGACGCGGGGGCTGTGCATCGGCCACGTCGGGCCGGAGGCCGCGGTAGGCGGGCCGATCGGGCGGCTCAGGACCGGCGACATGATCCGGATCGACGCCGACACCCGTGTGCTCGACGTTCTCGTGCCGGAGAGCGAGCTTGCCGCGCGCGAACCCGCGCCGGTGCCCGACTGGCTGGTTCCCGAAACGCCGACCCTGCGCAAATACGCCTCCCTCGTCGGTCCGGCGCATCTGGGGGCGCTGACGCACGAGGGGGAGTGAGGCCGGTCGCGACGGCGCATCCTCCGGCGGGTTTTGGCGGAGAACACGGGGGGCCGTTGCAATCCTGCGATCGGGGCGTGCAAGGTCGGGGCGACCCATCCATGAAAGGATACCTCCATGCGATATCGCCGTCTCGGCCATAGCGGCCTGTTCGTCTCGGAACTCTGCCTCGGCACCATGACCTTTGGTGGCGGGAACGACATGTGGGGCCAGATCGGCCAGTTGGGGCAGGAAGAGGCTGATGCGCTGGTCCAAACCGCGCATGAGGCCGGGGTGAACTTTTTCGACACCGCCAATGTCTATGCCTCCGGCCGGTCGGAGGAGATCCTCGGGCAGGCGATCCGCAACCTCGGCGTGCCGCGCGAGGAAGTCGTGCTCGCGACCAAGGTGCATGGTCAGATGGGCGAGGGGCCGAACGCGCGCGGCGCGTCGCGGGGCCATATCCTCGACCAGGCGAAGGCGAGCCTGAAGCGGCTTCAGGTGGATCATATCGACCTTTACCAGCTGCACGGCATCGATCCGGCGACCCCGGTGGAGGAGACGCTGGAGGCACTGGATATGCTCGTGCGGCACGGGCATGTCCGCTATATCGGCGTGTCGAACTGGGCGGCCTGGCAGATCGCGCGGGCCGTGGGCGTGGCCGAGGCGCGGCGGCTGGCCCCCATCGTGTCGTTGCAGGCCTATTACACGCTGGCGGGGCGCGACCTCGAGCGCGAGATCGTGCCGATGCTGACCGACGCGAACATCGGGCTCATGGTCTGGAGCCCGCTTGCGGGCGGGTTCCTGTCGGGCAAGTTCGACCGGGACGGCAAGACCCCCGAGGGGCGGCGCGCGGCGTTCGACTTTCCGCCCATCGACAAGGACCGTGCCTATGACGCGATCGAGGTGATGCGCGGCATTGCGCATGCCAAGGATTGCACCGTGGCGCAGGTGGCGCTTGCGTGGCTTCTGCATCAGCCGGTGGTGACGAGCGTTCTGGTCGGGGCCAAGCGGGAGGACCAGTTGACCGACAACCTCGGCGCGGTGGATGTGCGCCTGAGCGGCGAGGACCTTGCCGCGCTCGACAAGGTCACGCGGTTGCCGGTGGAGTATCCCGGCTGGATGATCGAGCAGCAGTCGAGCTATCGCCGGCAGTTGATCGAAGACGAACGGCGGTAGGCGGGATCGTGCCCGCCGGTCCGGGCAAGGCGGGGCATTGCGGCCAAAACCTTGATTTCCTGCGCTTCGCGGGGGTATTCTTCCTGCCAAAGGGACAGTGACGAAGGCTTCGCGATGCAAGGAATCCGGTGGACGGGGACGGTGGCTTTGGTGGTCGTGGTGGCGACCGTGGCCGGGTGCGCCAAGCGCAACGACACGCAGTTCTCCACCAAGGACCATGAATGCATGTCACGGGCGATGTATTTCGAGTCGAACCGGTCGAGCCGTGACGGAATGGTCGCGGTGGGCAGCGTGGTGATGAACCGGGTGGCGTCGGACGATTTCCCGAACAACGTCTGCGGCGTCGTGGGCCAGCGGGGCCAGTTCGCGCCGGGCGTCATGTCCAAGAAGATGACCGAAGAAGCCTCGGTCGCGCGGGTGAGCGAGGCGGCGGCGGCGGTTCTGTCCGGCGAGCGCCATCCGCATACGGGCAACGCGCGGTTCTTCCACGCGCTCTACTACCGCGCCAATTACGACAACATGCATTATGTCGCCTCGGCGGGGGGCAATGCGTTTTACGAGAAACGCCACCCGTCCGCGGTGACGCAGCCGACGCCGGTCGCGAACCGCGAGGGGGTGACCGGCGGGGGCGAGACGGTGTTCGCGATGGACGCGCCGCGCCAGCGCCGAGGGTTGCTCGGCCGGATGTTCGGGCGGTGAGGCACCGGCCCGCTACCGAGACGATATGACCCCTCCCGATCCGAAAACGTCCGTCGAAGAGGACCAGTCGGGCGCGGCCGAGCGCCGGGCCAAGGGCGAGTTCGTGCGCGGGGTGAGCGGGTTTCGTCACGCGCTGGGCGATCCGGATTTCCCGGCGGAGCCGGGGCGTTATCACCTGTTCGTCGCGTTGAACTGCCCGTGGTGTCACCGCGTCGTGCTCGCGCGCGGTGTTCTGGGGCTGACGGATGCGATCACGATGGACGTGGCCTTTCCGAACCGCACGGAAGAGGACGACCCGGACGGCGGCGGACTTTGGGAGTTCGCGCCGGAGCGGGTCGCGACGCTGACGGGCGGGACGCTGCCCGAATGCACGCGCGAGACCGGGACGGGGCGGGGGCTGCGGCTGGCCAAGGAGGTTTACCGGGCCGAAGGGTCCGAAGAACAGTCGCTCCCGTTGCTCTATGACAAGAAAACCGGTCGGATCGTGAACAACGAAAGCGCCGAGATCCTGCGGATGCTGAACGAACACGCCGGGGCGCTGGGCAGCACGGACGCGGAACGGCCTGACCTCTATCCGGCGGATGACGCGCTGCGGAGCGAGATCGACGGGCTGAATGCCGAAATCTACACCGCGATCAACAACGGGGCCTACAAGGCGGGGTTCTCGTCCGATCAGGCGGTCTATGCGCAGGCGCTCGCGGCGTATTTCGAGGCGCTCGCGGCGCTGGAAGCGCGGCTTGCGGATGGCCGTGCGTTCCTGACGGGCGACAGGTTCACCGAGGCCGACCTGCGGCTGTTCCCGACGCTGTTCCGGCACGATCCGGTCTATTACGTCCGGATGAAGCTGAACGGGGCACGTATCCTCGATTATCCGAACCTGTGGCGCTGGTTGTGCCGGGTTCATGCCCTGCCGGGTGTGGCGGAGAGCGGGTCGCTGATCCATTGCCGGCAAGGGTATTTCGGGCGGTCGTGGAACCGGGTGGTGCCGCTCGGCCCGTTCCATCCGATGCCCTATCCGGAGGCCTATGGGCATCCGGAGCTGGCGGGCTGACCCCGGCTTACCTGTAATCGTGCTGCATGAAGAAGGGCAGGGTGATGTCCGGCTTCGGGGCGATGCCGAGGTCTTCGGGCTGAAGGCCGGTGTCGTGGAGCAGCTTGGCGGCGAGTTCCGGGTCGCGGGTCCAGCTGGGCATCGGCCCCTTGCGCGGCGCTTTCGCGGTCGGGCGGGCGGTGAACAGGCGGGTGAGGAAGACGGCGGGGCGGGTGCGGGTGGCTGCGAACATCTGGTGGTTCCTCGTGGTGTGTGGTGTTGATCGTGGAACCACCTTGCGCCGGTCCCGCCACCTCTGCTTGAGCGCCATGTGGGGATGTCTTGGTGATTTCGTGGGGACGCGATAGCGTTATCCTCATGGAGTACGCTTTCGGCGATTTCACCCTCGATCTGACCCGCAGCGAGCTTCGCGGCGCGCTGGGTCCTGTCGAGATGGAACCCAAGGCCTTTGCGCTTCTCACCCATCTTCTTGAACATCACGGGCGGCTCGTGGCGAAAGAGGACTTGATCGACGCGGTTTGGCAGGGGCGCATCGTGTCGGACTCGGCGATCTCGACGGCGGTGAAGGCCGCGCGGCGGGCGCTGGGCGATGACGGGAGCGAGCCGGTGTGGCTCAAGACCATCCGCGGGCGCGGCTTCCGGTTCGACGGTGAGGTCGCGCGGCGCGCGGGGGGCGCAGAGGACGCAGCGCCCGTGCCGGTCGGCCGGAACCCCGCGATGGCGATCTTCGACCGGCCCTCGGTGCTGGTCGTGGGGTTCGATTGCCTGGGCAACGACGACCGCGACTCCTCGCTCGCGCTGGGGCTGGCGCAGGAGGTGCGGCTCAACCTGTCCTATTGGCGGTGGTTCCCGGTGATCGGGCCCGAGGCGCTTGCGTTCAAGACGGCGGGACAGATCGACGTGCGGGCGGTCGCACGGGAATTGGGCGCGGCCTATGCCCTGTCGGGCGCGGTGCGCTCGATGGGCGACAAGGTGCGCGTGAACGTGGCGCTGACCGCGATCGAGGATGGCAACCTGATCTGGTCACGCCATTTCGACGGCTCGCTCGAAAACCTGTTCGATTTCGAGGAGGAGGTCAGCCGGGCCATTGTCGCGCAGATCGAACCTGAGTTGTCGCGCGCCAATTCGCACCGCTTGTCGCAGGCGCGGCCGGCGGACCTGTCGGCCTGGCAGCTCTTGTTACAGGCGGGCGACGCGGAACGGCGCGGGGGCGGCGGCTATGGCTCGCCCGCCGCGAACGAGACGCAGAAGCATCTGGTGCGGCAGGCGTTGGAGAAGGACGACCGGCTTGCGCGCGCCTGGGCGTGGCTCGCCAAGTGCCATTGGCAGGAAACGATCATGGGGTGGAGCACGGATCGGGAGGCGTCGATCAACGCGACGCTCGACGCCTCGCAGCACGCGCTGGAGATCAATCCGGGCAACTGGGAGGCGCGCGGCTATCGGGCGCTGGCCCTGATGTTCGGGCGGCGCGAGCATACGGAGGCCGAGTTCCACGCGCGGGAGTCGGTGCGCCTGAACCCCTCCGATGCGACGGCCCGCCATGTCCTTGGCTGCGTGCTGGAGAATGTCGGCGAAACCGCCGAGGCGCTGGAGCATCTGAACGCGGTGTTTCAACTGAACCCGAACCACCACAATGCGGCGGGCGTGCTGGGTGATGTCGTTACCTGCCACATGCTGCTGGGGCAGCACGCGCAGGCCGTCGACGCCGCGATCCGCCTCATGTCGCTCGCCCCGAATTACTCACGCGGATTGCAAAGGTGCATCGCCGCGCTGTTCACCGCCGGCGAGGTCGCTCAGGCACAGGCGGCGGTGGCGCGGCTGAGCGAGGTGCAGCCGGAGTTCGACGAAGGATATGTGCGCAGCACCTATCCGTTCCGCGATCCGGCCACGCTGGAACTGTTCGTCGACAGCCTGCGGCAGGCGGGCGCGTTCGGCGCGGGCGCCTGAGCGGGCCGGGCGTTACAGGCCCAGCTTGGCCGCCACGATTTCGTTCACAGCCTTTGGGTTGGCCTTGCCGCCGGTGGCCTTCATCACCTGACCCACGAACCAGCCCGCGAGTTTCGGGTTCTGCTTGGCCTTTTCGACCTGATCGGGGTTGGCCGCGATGACCTCGTCCACGGCGGCCTCGATGGCGCCGGTGTCGGTGACCTGCTTCATGCCCTCGGTTTCCACGATTTCTTCGGGGTCGCGGTCCTGGGTATAAGCGATGTCGAACACGTCCTTGCCGATCTTGCCTGAGATGTCGCCCTTCTTGATGAGCGCGACGATCTGGCCAAGGCGGGCCGGGCTGATCGGGCTGTCGGCGATGTCGCGGTCGTCCTTCTTGAGGCGGCCGAACAATTCGTTGATGACCCAGTTGGCCGCACCCTTGCCGTCGCCCGCGACCGCGACGACTTCTTCGAAGAAGCTGGCGTTGGTGGTGTCGGCGGTCAGGACGCTGGCGTCGTATTCGGACAGGCCGAAGTCCTTGACGAATCGTGCCTTTTTCTCGTCCGGCAGTTCGGGGAGCGTTTCGGCGATGCCGTCGACCCAGTCCTGCTCGATTTCGAGCGGGAGGAGGTCGGGGCAGGGGAAGTAGCGGTAATCATGCGCCTCTTCCTTGGACCGCATGGACCGCGTTTCATTCTTGTCCGGATCGTAGAGGCGGGTTTCCTGCACGACCTCGCCGCCGTCTTCGACGATGGCGATCTGGCGGCGGGCCTCGTAATCAATCGCGGCCTGAATGAAGCGCATGGAGTTCATGTTCTTGATCTCGCAGCGCGTGCCGAGGTGCGAGAAATCCTGCGTTTCCATGTACTTCTCATACTGGCCCGGGCGGCAGACCGAGACGTTCACGTCGGCGCGCAGGTTGCCGTTCTGCATGTTGCCGTCGCAGGTGCCCAAGTAACGCAGGATCTGGCGCAGCTTGGTGACGTAGGCCGCAGCTTCCTCCGGCCCGCGAATGTCGGGGCGCGAGACGATTTCCATGAGCGCGACGCCCGCGCGGTTGAGGTCGACGAAGGACATGTTCGGGTCCATGTCGTGGATCGACTTGCCCGCGTCCTGCTCCAGATGGATACGCTCGACGCGCACCCGGCGGGCCACGCCGGGGGCCATGTCCACGATGATTTCGCCTTCGCCCACGATGGGGTGATAGAGCTGCGAAATCTGGTAGCCCGGCGGCTGGTCAGGGTAGAAGTAGTTCTTGCGGTCGAAGGCGGAGAACAGGTTGATCTGGGCCTTGAGGCCAAGGCCCGTGCGCACCGCCTGTTCGACGCAGAATTCGTTGATGACCGGCAGCATCCCCGGCATCGCCGCGTCCACGAAAGCGACGTTGGAGTTGGGTTCGGCCCCGAATTGGGTCGAAGCGCCCGAGAACAGCTTGGCTTTGGAGGACACCTGCGCATGGACCTCCATCCCGATGACGAGTTCCCAATCTTCCTTCGCACCGGCGATGACGGTGGGTTTCGGGGTCTCAAAGGCGAGATGGTCGAGCATTGATGATCCTCACGGCTGGCGTCCCGAGCCTTCTAGGACAGGGCAAATCGGGGGGCAAGGGCGCGTTTTGAGCGAGAATCGGCCTATCCGGAGCCTGCTGGGGAACCCCCGATTTGCTTTGCAAGAGGGAATCGCGTCTTTGCGCCGAAGCCGAAACAAAGGACGGATGGAATCAATGGGACTGAAAACCGCGATCATGGCAGGTATCGCGGCGTTTGCCCTCACGGGTTGCGCCGATATGGATTTCGAAGAAGTTTTCTCGACGAAGAGCCAATCCGACATCGAGATGACGATGCGCTGGGACCACTCCCCCAATGGCGCCGTCTGGACCGAGACGACCATGAACGCGCTGGACAGCCACGGTCAGAACCTGACCGCGATCATTCCGGGCGACATCGACACATGGTGCCCCGGCTACCGCGACCAGGACCTCGCCGGACGCAAGGCGTTCTGGACTGGGCTTCTCTCCACGCTCGCGAAACACGAAAGCACCTGGCGTCAGGCCGCCGTGGGCGGCGGGGGCCGCTGGTTCGGCCTCGTGCAGATCGCACCCTCGACCGCACGTCTTTATGGCTGTGAGGCCCGCTCGGGTCAGGCGCTGAAGGACGGCAACCTCAACTTGTCCTGTGCCGTGCGGATTATGAACCGCACCGTGGCGCGCGACGGCGTGATCTCGGCCGGGATGCGCGGCGTGGCCGCCGACTGGGGCCCGTTCCATTCGGGCGTCAAGCGCAACGACATGATCGAGTGGACGCGCCAGCAGAACTACTGCCAGGGCTGACGGATAATCGAGCAGGACGGATCGGGGGGCCTTGTGCCCCCCTTTTCATTTCGGCAAGACGTCTTTCAAGACGGGACCGCGTGCGCGCAACCGACGCGTGCCGACAACAGCAGGAGACCCCCGATGGATCGCCGCACTTTCCTCAAGACGACCTCCGCCGCCGGCCTTGCGGCCATGACCCCGGCCCTGGCGCGCGCCGAATATGCGCCCGCGCCCGGCGGGTGGCGGCAGTTCGCGCTGACCACCACGGTTGATCTGCCGCGGGACGGGAAGGGGGCGCAGGCCTGGGTGCCGGTGCCGTCGATCGAGGCCGCGTCCTGGTCGCGGCTGGGCGAGACGCGCTGGACCGGCAACGCGACCCGCGCCACGCTGGAGACCGATGCGGCGTCGGGCGCGCAATTCGTTCATGCGGTCTGGGAGGCAGGGACGGAGCCTGCGACGCTCGAGGTCGTCTCGCGCGCCGAGACGCAGGACAGGGCGGTGCCCGGTGCGCGCAGTGTCGCGCCGCTGTCGGAAGCCGAACGGGCCCGTCACCTCGCGCCGACCGAGCTGATCCCGACGGACGGGATCGTCGCCGAAACCGCCGCGATGATCGTGGACGGGGTGCAGGGCGACGCCGAGCGGGCGCAGCGCATCTATGACTGGGTGGTCGAGACCACTGAGCGCAACCCCGAGACGCGGGGCTGTGGGCTGGGCGACATCGCCTCGATGCTGCACACGGGCGATCTGACCGGCAAATGCGCCGATCTGAACGCGCTCTATGTCGGGCTGGCCCGCGCCGCCGGTCTGCCCGCGCGTGACCTGTACGGGCTGCGCGTCGCGCCGTCGGCCTTTGGCTACAAAAGCCTCGGCGCCGGGTCCGAGGTCGTCACCAAGGCGCAGCATTGCCGCGCCGAGGTCTGGATCGAAGCGCGTGGCTGGGTGCCCGTGGACCCCGCCGACGTGCGCAAGGTCGTGCTGGAGGAGCCGCCGAAGACGCTCACGCTGGCCGACGGGGAGGTGCAGGACGTGCGCGCGGCGCTGTTCGGGGCGTCCGAGGGGAACTGGCTGTGCTACAACGATGCCCATGACATCGTGCTTCCCGGCTCCACGCAGGGGCCGATCCCGTTCCTGATGTATCCGCAGGCCGAGATTGACGGAGTGGCGCAGGATGAGCTGAGCCCGGACGATTTCGCCTATGCGATCACGGTGCGCGAGTTGGCCGCCTAAGCCTTTTCCGGCGGGACCGGCTGGCGCCCCGTCGTCATCCGCGTGCCCTCCGGGGTCAGCGATATCATGCGCCGGGGGTCGCCCCAGAGCGCGGCGGATTCGGAAAACCACGAATGTCCCGCGACGATCCGCGTGCCGCGTGACAGCGCGGCGATGTCGACCATCATGCGCGTCAGACGATCATTGAAAGCCTCGCCTGCCTCGCCGATGTGATCGCGCCACGCCGTTTGCGGCAGGTCGTCGGGGGGCAGGGCCACGCCACCGCTTCGTGCCGCGAGCCGTTCGGCGGTTTCGGCATTGTCGCTGATGCACAGGATCGCGCCGAGGCCCGCCGTATCCGCCACCTCGCGGGCCGTGTCGGCGACGAGGTTGAGGTAGTCGTCGAACTCCGCCTGTCCGCCTTCGAGGCGGCCGTGAAGATGCTCGCCATTGCCGTGGCGCAGGTGGACACCCACGAAAGGCTCTGACGGGCAGACCGCGATGGCGCGCCGTTCGGTGTCGGCGTTGGGCACGAGCAGGGGGCGCAAGGATCGTATCCGCCCGGTGAGTTGCGTCGGGGGAAGGACCGAGTCGACATAGATCACGTCGAACGGGCGCAACGCGTCGGGCGAGAGCGCGTCGTCTTCCTGTTCGAAAAAGGTCGCGTCCGTGAGCTGCGGGAATTCCGCCTGCGCGCGGCGGCGGGCTTCCTTGCGTCCGATCAACGCGCAACGCTTGCCCTCCAGCGCCTCCGGGGTCAGGCGGTCGCGGATGGCCGGCAAGCCGAACGTGACGGGCAGGCCGGGGTCCGGCACGAGGGTCAGGTGATCCGCGAAGATGCCGGTCGCGGTGCCGTCCCGGTCGAATTCGGTGCTCTGTCCGGTGCTGACGAAACCGGCCCAGATGTCACGGGCGAGGCTGCTGTAGCCTGCGAGGCTGAACAACAGGTGGCCCAGACCGACCCCGCCCGCCGGGCGGTAGATCACGGTTTTCGCGGGCTCGTTCGTGCCGCGTCGGGCGAGCCAGCGGCCAAGCCGGGAGACGCGATCTGAAATTTGCTTCACGGGGCCCCTCCTCGGCAAGGCGCGAAGCGCGCATGGCTCTGCCCTGTTCGATAGCGCAAATGCCACGCGCGCCGCAACTCGGACGCTGTGACGTCACGCGTCCCGGATCCGCCCGATCATTTCGGTCGTGTCGCGGCTGAGGCCGGGCGTGGCGAGGATGCGGTCGAGTTCGGCGGCGATCAGGCCCTGCCGGTCCGCGTCGTAGCGTCTCCAGGTCTCGAACGCGCCGGAGAGCCGGGCGGTGATCTGAGGATTGAGCGGGTCGAGCTTGATGAGCCAGTCGGCCAGCAGCGCGTAACCGGACCCGTCCTTCTGGTGGAAGCCCGCCGGGTGGCCTGCGAAGGCACCGAAGACCGAGCGGAAGCGGTTGGGGTTCTTCATGGTGAAAGCCGGGTCTTCGGTAAGTGTGCGTACTACATCGGCCGCATCCTCAGGTGCGGCATGGGAGACCTGCAACATGAACCACTTGTCCATGACCAGCGCGTCGTCCTGCCATGTCTCCCGGAATTCAGCCAGCGCGGCGTCGGCCTTGCCCGCGTCCAGCAGGCACGACAGGGCACCCAGCGACAGGGTCATGTTGTCCGCCGCCTCATACTGCGCCTGTGCGGCCTTGCCCCCGTCGAGACGGGTGGTGAGTTTCAGGAGTTGCAGGCCGAGCGCCCGTTTGCCCGCCTGTTCGGCGTTGGGTTCGAACGGTTCGTCCACCGTCATCTCGGCAGAGAGGCGCGGGAGCAGGTCGTGGAGGTATTCCGCGCGGGCCTGTTTGAGCGTTTCGGCGGCCTCGTGGATCGCATCGGGGTCGGGTGTCATGCCCGCATCGGCGAGCGTCTGGGCCATGTCGTCTTCGCCCGGCATCTGGAGCGCGAGCGCGCGGAAGGCCGGGTCGGCGCTGTCGTCGCGCAGCATGGTGGCGAGCGCGTCGAGGTAGGCGGCCTGCGGGGCGTTGCCGCCGGTGACCATGCCGGTCAGCACCTCTTTTGCCAGCGAACGGCCCGCTTCCCACCGGTTGAATTCGTCCGTGTCGTGGGCGAGCAGGAAGGCGCGTTCGTCTGCGCTCGTCTCGCGCTCCACGATCACCGGGGCGGAGAAGCCGCGCAGGATCGAGGGGACGGGTCTGGCGGCGAGGCCGTCGAAGGTGAAGGTCTGCGTGCCTTCGGTCATTTCGAGCACCTGCGTGCCGACCACTTCGTCGCCGTTCGGGCCGATGAGGCCGACCGCGATGGGAATGACGAAGGGTTCCTTGACCTCCTGACCCGGCGTCGGCGGGGTCGTCTGGGTGAAGGTCAGTTGATAGGTGCCGTCGTCCCAGTTCTCCGTGACTCGCAGACGCGGCGTGCCAGCCTGTTTGTACCAGCGTTTGAACTGGGTGAGGTCGCGGCCCGTCGCGTCCTGAAACACCGTGAGCCAGTCGTCGATGGTGCAGGCTTGCCCGTCGTGGCGGTCGAAATAGAGGTCGAGCGCCTTGCGGTAGCCATCGTCGCCCACAAGCGTCTTGAGCATCCGGATGACCTCGGCGCCCTTCTCGTAGATCGTCGAGGTATAGAAGTTGTTGATCTCGACAAAGCTGTCGGGCTGCACCTGATGGGCGAGGGGGCCGTTATCCTCGCGGAACTGGCGGCCGCGCAGGGACATGACGTCGGAGATGCGGCAGACGCTTTCCGACCGTTCGTCCGCCGAGAAGGACTGATCCCGGAACACCGTCAGACCCTCTTTCAGCGAGAGCTGGAACCAGTCGCGGCAGGTGATGCGGTTGCCGGTCCAGTTGTGGAAATACTCATGCGCGATGATCGCCTCGATCCGCTCGAAATTCGCGTCCGTCGAGGTTTCGGGCGAACAGAGCACCGCGGAGGTGTTGAAGATGTTGAGCCCCTTGTTCTCCATCGCGCCCATGTTGAAGTCGGAGACGGCGACGATCTGGAAGATGTCGAGGTCGTATTCGCGGCCGTAAACCTCTTCGTCCCATGTCATCGACTTTTTCAGGGCTTCCATGCCGAAGGCCGTCTTGCCCTCGTCACCGGGGCGGACCCAGAGTTTCAGGTCGACGTGTTTGCCGGACATGGTGGTGAAGCTGTCTTCGCGGGCCACGAGATCGCCTGCGACCAGCGCGAAGAGATAGGCGGGTTTGGGCCACGGGTCAGTCCACTCGACCCAGCCGTCGCCCGATGCCGTGAGATTGCCGTTCGACAGCATCACCGGCTCGTCGCCCTCGATGCGGACCGTGAAGGGGGCCATCACGTCGGGGCGGTCGGGATACCATGTGATCTTGCGAAATCCTTCCGCCTCGCACTGGGTGCAATACATGCCGTTAGACATGTAAAGTCCTTCAAGCGCGGTGTTGGCGGCCGGGTCGATCTCCACCTCCGCCTCCCAGACGAAGGGCGCGTCGGGCACGTCGGCCTCGATCCCGCCTTCGACCTGTTTCGGGGTCACGGGGGTTCCGTCGATGGATGAAGAAATGGCCGCAAGCCCCTCACCATGCAGAAAAAACCGCTTCGATACGGCGTCCGGGTTGGGCCGGAACGCGATGCGCGAGATCACGCGGGTCGCGTTGGGCGACAGGCGGAAGGTGAGGTCCACCTTGTCCACCAGATATTCGGGCGGCGTGTAGTCGGACAGGAAAATGGCCTGGGGGCTCGCGTCTTTCATGGCTCACCTTTTCGGGAGAATTTGAACTGCTGCGTCGGTGAGGACGTTACCCCCGTGAAGATCGGGTCACAACTGACTCGGCCAATAACAGGAACGATACAGGAGGCACGCCGCTATGAGCGCACCCGACACATCCCTTGAACGCGAACAACGCCGCCACGCTCCGGCGCTTGTGGGCATCGCGCTCGCGGTGCTGATCGGCGGCATCATGGGCGCGGCCATGACCTATTGGGCCATCGAGCGCTCCGACACGGCGCCGGCGACAGAGGAAGCAACATCCGACGCCACGGGTATGCCCGTGGACTGATCCCCGACATCCGCCACCACTTTGGCGGATCACCCGCTCCGGCCGACCGTCCCCATCCACCTAGGCCGGAGCGGGCTTTTCACGTTCTTCCCCGCGTCTTTCGCTGTGTTGCCTATAGGAAACTTTTTTCCTAATGGTGGAGAAAGGGCCTGTGTGCCCAATCCTGACCCAGCAACCTTGGAGACGCCAATGACCCGGCGGGTGGAAAAATTCGGCCTGAAGATCGCCCCGGAAATCGCGCTGTTCGTGGAGGCGCGGGCGCTGCCCGGCACCGACGTGCGGCCGGATGATTTCTGGAAGTCCTTCGCCGCGATCGTGGCCGACCTCACCCCGAAGAACCGCGCGCTGCTCGCCACCCGCGACAGGATGCAGGGCCAGATCGACAGCTGGTACCGGGAGCGGGCAGGGCAGCCCGTGGACGTTGAGGCCGACCGGAGCTTTCTGCGCGAGATCGGATATCTGGTGCCCGAGGGTGACGACTTCTCGATCGAGACGGACAACGTGGACCCCGAGATCGCGACGATTGCCGGGCCGCAGCTTGTCGTGCCGATCACCAACGCCCGCTATGCGCTGAACGCTGCGAATGCGCGGTGGGGGTCGCTCTACGACGCGCTTTACGGCACCGATGCGCTGGGCGACACGCCCACAGGCAAAGGCTATGACCCCGACAGGGGCGCGCGGGTGATCGCCTGGGCCAAGGCCCATCTGGACGCGGTCGCGCCGCTGGCGGGCGGGTCCTGGGCCGATGTGACGTCGCTCACCGTCCGGGATGGCGTGTTCATGGTGGACGGGCCGATGGGCGAGACGGGACTGGCCGATCCGGGCCAGTTCGCGGGTCACGCCAGCGAGTTGTGTCCGCTTCAGGTCATCCTGCGGGTGAACGGGCTTCACATCGAAATCCTTGTCGATCCGAAGACCGACGTGGGCAAGCAGGACCCCGCAGGCATTTCCGATGTCTGGCTGGAAAGCGCCATGTCCGCGATCATGGATTGCGAAGACTCGGTGGCCTGTGTGGATGCCGAGGACAAGGCGCTGGCCTATGACAACTGGCTGGGCCTGATGAAAGGCACGCTGAGTGAAGAGGTCACGAAGGGGGGCGAGACATTCACGCGCACGCTCCACCCCGACAGCACCTATACCGCGCCCGATGGCGGGACGCTGACGCTTAAGGGGCGCGCGCTGATGCTCGTGCGCAACGTGGGCCACCTGATGACGAACCCGGCCATCCTCGACGAGAACGGCGACGAGGTGTTCGAGGGGATCATGGACGCGATGATGACCACGCTGGCCGCGCTCCATGACCGGGACCGGCGGGCCAATTCGGCCCATGGCAGCGTCTATGTTGTGAAGCCCAAGATGCACGGGCCCGAGGAAGTGGCCTTTGCCGACGAGCTGTTCACCCGTGTCGAGGCCGCGCTGGGCCTGCCGCAATATACCGTGAAGCTCGGCATCATGGATGAGGAGCGCCGCACTTCGGCCAATCTCAAGGAATGTATCCGGGCGGCGAAGCACCGGGTCGCCTTCATCAACACCGGCTTCCTCGACCGGACGGGGGACGAGATTCACACGGCAATGGAAGCGGGGCCGATGGTGCGCAAGGGCGAGATGAAGAATTCGGCCTGGATCACGTCCTACGAAGATCGCAACGTGGATATCGGGCTGGCCTGCGGGCTGAAAGGACGCGCGCAGATTGGCAAGGGCATGTGGGCGATGCCGGACCGGATGGAGGCGATGCTGGAGGCCAAGATCGGCCACCCGAAGGCGGGCGCCAACTGCGCCTGGGTGCCGTCGCCCACCGCCGCGACGCTCCATGCCACCCATTACCACCATGTGAACGTGGCGGCGGTGCAGGATGAGATTGCCAAGGGCGGCGCGCGCGGCACGCTGGACGACCTTCTGACCATCCCCGTGGCCGATGGCACGAACTGGTCAGAGGACGAGATCCGCGAGGAGATCGAGAACAACGCGCAGGGCATCCTCGGCTATGTCGTGCGCTGGGTGCAGCAGGGGGTCGGCTGCTCCAAGGTGCCGGACATTCACGATGTCGGGCTGATGGAGGACCGCGCGACCTGCCGGATTTCGTCGCAGGCGCTGGCCAACTGGCTTCACCACGGCGTGGTGAGCGAGGGCGAGGTGATGGCCGCGCTGCGCAAGATGGCGGGGGTCGTGGACCGGCAGAACGCGGACGATCCGGACTACACCCCGATGGGTCCGGGGTTCGACGGGATCGCGTTTCAGGCGGCCTGTGACCTCGTGTTCAAGGGGCGTATCCAGCCGTCTGGCTACACCGAGCCGGTGTTGCACCGGCGCCGGCTGGAATTGAAAGCCGCAGAGGGGTGGTAAGCCACGCGGTGTGCGGCGCAAGCGCCGCACGCTGTGCAAGCCGCGCCTGAAGGCGCGGCGGTGCGGGGGCCAGCCCCCGCGGCCGCATTCGGGAAATGCGGCCACCCCCGAAGTATTTTTGGAACAGAGAAGGGCGGGGTCAGGCGCTGTAATCGGCGTCGGAGACATGTTCGAGCCATGTGACCGCGGTGCCGTCGACGGAGTCGTGGATGGCGATGTGGCTCATCCCCGTGTCGGGGGCGGCCCCGTGCCAGTGTTTCTCGCCCGCCTCGAACCAGATCACGTCGCCGGGCCGGATCTCTTCGACTGGGCCGCCGTCGCGCTGGGCGCGTCCCTTTCCTTGCGTGACGATGAGGGTCTGGCCTGCCGGGTGGGTGTGCCACGCGGTGCGCGCGCCGGGCTCGAAGGTGACGAGGGCGCCAGCGGCGCGGCCGGTGTCCTCGGAGGTGAAGAGCGGGTCGAGGCGCACGGCCCCGGTGAACCAGTCGGGGGAGCCGCTGCGTGAGGGAGTCGTGCCGGCGCGGGTGATTTTCATGGAAGCCTCCTGTGACGTGGGAGTGAGCCTGATCGCTTGCGCGGCGCGGTGCAACAGTGCGGGCTAGGTGTTTTCCCCGAATTGTCGGGCGGCGCGTGTCGGGTGAGAGTGTGGCGAGCCTTGGAGGAGAGAGCCCATGACCCAGATCCCGACCATCACCGAAGCGCGCCGTGTCGCGAGCGACCGGATCGAGACCCGCGTTCTGTTTGCCGGTCCCGAAGACGGGGTGCCGGTGATCTTCGTCCACGGCAACCTGTCGGCCGCGACCTGGTGGGAAGAGACCATGCGGCGCCTGCCCAAGGGTTTCAGGGCCATCGCGCCGGACCTGCGCGCCTATGGCGAGGCCGACGCGGGCGCCAAGGTGGATGCGACGCGCGGGGTGCGCGATTTTTCGGACGATCTGGCGGCGCTGATGGACACTCTCGGCCTGGAGGCCGCGCATATGGTGGGCCACAGCCTGGGCGGCGCGGTGCTGTGGCAGATGCTGGCCGACCATCCCGGGCGCGTCCTGTCGCTCACGCAGGTCTGCCCGGGTGCGCCGCAGGGGTTCGGAGGCTGCAAGCCCGACGGGACGCCCTGTTTCCCCGACAACGCGGGGTCGGGCGGGGGCGCGGTGAACGCGGATTTGATCGCGTTGATGAAGGCAGGGGACCGGGGGGCGGAGACGCCGAACCATCTGCGCAACGTGCTTAACGCCGTCGTGTGGAAGCCGCCCTTCGTGCCCAAGCGGATCGAGGAGATCCTGACCTCGGCGCTGGCGCAGCACCTGGGGGACGAGGATTATCCCGGCGACATGACCGCGACCGAGAACTGGCCGGGCGTGGCACCGGGAAAACTCGGGCCGGTCAACGCGCTGGCCCCGATCCATCAGGCCGATCCGCTGGGCTTCACCAAGGTGGGCGCGCAGGTGCCGATCCTGTGGCTGCGGGGCGCGGAGGACCAGGTGGTCGCGGACGGGTCGCTCTTCGATCTCGGGACGCTGGGGAGCGTGGGTGCCGTGCCGGGCTGGCCAGGGGCCGATGTTTTTCCGCCGCAGCCGATGATTTCGCAGACCGAGGCGGCGCTCGCGACCTATGAGGCGGGCGGGGGCCGGGTGGAGCGCGTGGTTCTCGACGATTGCGGACATTCGCCCTATCTCGAAAAGCCCGAAGCCTTCGACGCGGCCTTTCACGGGTTCCTCGCGGGGGTCTGACCTGCACAGCCGGTCTGCAACGACGCGGCGTTCGGCCCCTTTCCCTCGGGCGGGGCAAGGGTTACGTTTGCGGCGTAGGCGACACAGGACGAGATATGAAACGCCCCCTGATCGGCATCATCGGCAACCAGGGCCTTTTGAACGACACCTACCCGATCCATGCGGGCGGTGTGATGAACTCCACCGCCGTCGCGGAGGTCGTGGGCGGCGTGCCGCTTCTGATCCCCGCCGACCCGGCGCTGGTGTCGGTGGAGGAGTTGCGCGAGACGTTCGATGGTTTCCTGCTGACCGGCGGGCGGCCCAATGTGCATCCCGAGGAATACGGCGAGCCGCCGACCGAGGCGCATGGGGCGTTCGACCGCAACCGCGATGCCATCGTCCTGCCGCTCGTGCGGGCCTGCGTCGAGAGCGGGCAGCCGTTTCTTGGCGTCTGCCGGGGGTTTCAGGAGGTCAATGTCGCGATGGGCGGGACGCTTTACCCAGAGATCCGAGAGCTGCCGGGGCGCATGAATCACCGGATGCCGCCCGACGGGACGATCGATGAGAAATTCGCCCTGCGCCACGCCGTGACCTTTACCGAGAGCGGGGTGTTTCACCGCCTGATGGGCGCGCCCAAGGTGATGACCAATACGCTGCACGGGCAGGGGATCAAGACGCCGGGCAGCCGGATCGTGATCGACGGTCATGCCGACGACGGCACGCCAGAGGCGATCTATGTCGCCGATGCGCCGGGCTTCACCCTCGCCGTGCAATGGCACCCGGAATACAACGCCGCGAACGACCCCGTCTCGCGCCCGCTGTTCGAGGCGTTCGGGGACGCGGCGCGGGCCTGGGCGGACGGGAAACGGCCGCAGACGGTGCGCAAGGCAGGCTGATCGTCCCTCACACGGATGTGGGTTGAGCTTCCAGCAGGGGGAAGCCTTAGACCTGCCGTGACACAGCGTGAGGAAAAACATGAAAACGGTATGGATTGCAGGGGCCGTGGTGGCGGCCGCGGGCGCGGGCGCGTGGTGGGCTTTCGGTCCGACGCAGGAGCCGTCGGTCGAACAGGCGACGACCGCGCCGGTGGCATCCGGTGATAGCGGGCAAGAGATGGTCGCGGTGACCATGCCAGCGCTCGAGGGGGAGGCTGCGATGGGTCAGCGGGTCTTCACCTCCAAATGCGCGAGTTGCCACGGGCCGAACGCGGGCGGGATCGAGGGGGCGGGGCCGCCGCTCATCCACAAGATCTATGAGCCGGGGCATCATGGCGACATGGCCTTCTACCTCGCCGCCGCGCAGGGCGTGCGGGCGCATCACTGGAAATTCGGCAACATGCCCCCGGTGGAGGGGATCAGCGAGGCCGAGGTCGGTGCGGTGGTGCGTTTCGTGCGCCGGGTGCAGGCGGCGAACGGGATCGACTGAGCCGGTCAGGCGGCGAGGATTCGCGCCTCGAACTGGCGCAGCACACGGCGTGCCGTGCGGCCATAGGTGTTCGCATCGGTGCGCAGCGCCGGGAACAGGGTGAACAGCTCCTCGCGCGCGGCGGGGTCGATGGCGCCGAGGCCGACGCCGCCGGGGTGGAAGCTTTCAGACGCCGCGCCATTGGCCATGACGACCTGATGGGTGTCGAAGAGCAGGTGGTAATAGGTGATCCAGGGCACCTCCACCTGCCGGATGTCGTCCAGCCCGGCAAGGTGCTTGGCGGGGACGATCACTTCTGGACTGTCGAAATAGAGGTTCGCGCGGCCACCGGTGTAGAGCATCCGGTGCTGCGGCGAGACGTAGAGCGGGGTGTCGTTGCCGAACGCGCCACGGGCGAAACGGACCGGGGCGAAGTTGGCCGTGCCGGGAACGGTGCGCCGCCCGATCCAGCGGACCGGCTGGGGTCCGTCATCGCGGGTGAGGACGAGGTCGCCCGGGCGCAGGTCCTGGATCGGGCGGCGGCCCCGGGGCGTGTCGATTCCGGTGCCGTGGGCGAAGCAGATGATGACGTTCTCGATGTTCGAGAAGGTGACGGTGGTGCCGTCCGCAAGCGCGACGCTGCCCGATTCCGCGTCCGTGTAGCTGATCTCGCCCCAGTCCACGAGACCGGCGAAGTCGAGCGTGTCGCCGCCCCCGTCCTCATCCGTTTCGCTCCCGATGATCGTGATCGTCGCGCCGGGACCGCCGAGCGCGGTGCCGGGGTCGAGGTAGAAGATGTCGTCGCCGTCGCCGCCGGTCGCGCTGTCGTTCGCGCCGAGGTAGAACACG
Source organism: Maritimibacter sp. UBA3975 (assembly GCF_002384975.1). NCBI lineage: Bacteria > Pseudomonadati > Pseudomonadota > Alphaproteobacteria > Rhodobacterales > Roseobacteraceae > Maritimibacter > Maritimibacter sp. UBA3975. The sequence continues at coordinate 159,115 of NZ_DGCP01000017.1, read as the reverse complement.
TCGTCGCCCGCGCCGCCGAAGAGCGTGTCGGCCCCGGTGCCGCCGGTGATCGTGTCGTCCCCGTCCTCGCCATAGATCGTGTCGTCGCCCGCGCCGCCGAAGATGTTGTCGTTGCCGCCCGCCTCGGGGATCGTGTCGAAGCTGACGTCGGTGACGTTGATGCCGTGGGTGCCGGAAAGGCTGTTGGAATAGACCACTTCGAAGGAAGCGACGGGGCCGGGGATCTCGACGAGGACCGAGCCCTGCGCGTCCTGCGGGTTGTCCAGCGTGCCGCCCGCCGTGACCGTGTTGCCGGACACGGTGTCGTTGCCGGCAGCGGTCAGGACGACCGGGACCGGGTTGCCGTCGGCGTCGTAGGCGGTGACGGACAGCACGTCGATGTGGTTGCCCGCGAAGCTGTCCACGTCGTTGAGGCGGAACGAGACGTTCTCGACCTCGTCCGTCATGCCGGAGCCGGTGGCGGGGGCGAAATCCACCGTCAGGCGGCCGGTAGCGGCGTCGCCGTTGCCGTAGATGTAGGCCGAGGAATTGGGGGCGAAGCCTTCGCCCGGCGCGACATAGTTGGTTTCCGAGGTCGCCACCTCGAACAACGCGTTGTTGCCGAGCGTGGTGAAGGAGACCGAAACGTCCATCGTGCCGGTGTTCTGGGTGAAGCCGCTCGCGATGGAGGTGCCGTCGCCGCCTGCGAGGTTCCAGTTCAGATCCTCGGTCGTGGCGGCGGTTCCGCCGTTGTCGCCCCAGATCGTGTCGTCGCCGTCCTCGCCGAAGATATTGTCGGCCCCGGCGCCGCCATAGACCGTGTCATTTCCGTCGCCAGCATAGACCGTGTCGTCACCGCCAAGGGCGAAGATCAGGTCTTCGTCGCCGTTCGGGCCGGTGCCGTCGCCGTCATCGACGAGGTCGCCGTCCGGGTCGCCGTAGTAATCCGCGTCGATGGTGTCATCGCCCGAGGTGCCTTCGATCACCCCGTCGCCGAAGACGGGGGTGCCGCCCGCGAAGAAGAAATCGGTGGTCCCATTGGGGTCGTCGGTGCCGAAGTCGTAGGTTTCGTACCCCGCCATCGTTGCGCCGCTGCCGGAGCCGGGCAGGATGAAATCGTTTCCGGCCCCGTCCGTGATCCCGGCCTGCGCGACCTGGCTGTAGCCGGTGGTCCACTGGATGTCTTCGTAGATGAATTCGGCGGTGAAATTGCCGTCTCCCCGGTCGGTGAGCACCACCTGGAACGAGTTGTTGCCGGAGCCTGAGTAGCGCGCGACGTTATCCCATGTGATGGTGATCGTGCCGGATGCGGGGTCGAGATCCCAGTAGATCTCGCCGCCCGCGTTGACGTTCACATCGCCCCAGAAGGGCGCGATGGTCGGGATCGTCTCGTTCGCGAGGTTGCCGGTCTGGTAGTCGGTGTTGGGCTGCCCGAACGAGATGTTGCCGTTCGAGTTGACGTAAAGCCCGCCGTAGGTCGTGCCGAAGAAGTCGATCCCGCCCGAGAAGACGCTGGAGGTATCGACATAGACCGAGCCGTCGTCGACGTTGCCCGCTGCCTTGGGGGATGAGGAATAGACGCCCTCGCCGTAGCCCGCAGGCCCGCCGAGGCCTGAATTCATCGTGGCCATGGTCGTGCCTCACGCCCATGGCGAAACCGGGCGGTGGGGCACGTCACGATGGGGAAACCAGACGGCGACACCGTCGAACGCGCTAATATACCAATGGCGAATAATGCTGCCACGTACATTGAAACCACTCTGCCTCGAGCCGCCGGTTATGGTCCGGTCGTGCCTGAGTGATTTGTAACGAACCGGTTCATTCAGTCCGATAGGTGACGTAACGTCAATTTTCAGAAAACAGTAAGGATTCCCGCCATGTGGCGGGAATCCGTGATTTTTTGCAACAGGGACTGACCCTTTCGGAAGGGCGTCAGGCCGTGAACTCGACCTCGTGGCGGAAGGGCATTTGCCGCAGGCGTGTGCCGTTCAGGTCGAAGATCGCGTTGGCGAGCGCGGGGGCGGCGGGCGGTGTGCCCGGTTCGCCCACGCCGCCGACGGCCCCGCCGAGGGCGAGGGCTTTCACCTCGAAGGCGGGGGAGTTGCTCATCCGGAGCGCGTCGTGATCCCAGAAGTTGCCTTCCACGACCATGCCGTCCTCGAATGTGATCTCGTCAAACATCGCAGCGGACAGGCCGTAGATCGCGCCGGACACGAGCTGCGCCTCGACGTTGCCCGGGTCGATGATCTTGCCAAGGTCGGCGGCGATCCAGACCTTGTCGATCTTCACCGCGCCGTCCTGATCCGAAACCTCGATGATCTCGGCCACCGGCGTCCCGAAGGAGTAGGTTACGGCGACGCCGCGCCCCTTGCCCGCAGGTGTCTGCCCGGTCCAGTTCGCCATGTCGCGCACGGTGCGCAGGACTTCCGCGGTCTCGGCGTCGGTCCCTTCGATATGGGCGAGGCGGAAGGCGAGCGGATCGGCGCCCGCCTTGTGCGCCAGTTCGTCGATGAAGCTCTCCATGAAGAAGGCGTTCTGCGAATTGCCGACGGAGCGCCAGAAGCCCACGCGCGGGGTGCGTTCGGGGACGTAGCCGCGGATGAGCACGTTGGGGAAGCCGTAGGGCTGTTCCGCGACGCCTTCGGTCACCATCGGGTCGGACATTGCGCGGTCCATGCCCATGAAGGCCTTCATCGTGGCGCGCATCACCGAGCCCGCCGCGAGGTCGGCCTTGAACGTGTCGATCTTGTCGCCGTCCAGACGCGCACGCATCCGCGCGATCGCGCCGGGGCGGTAATGGTCGTGGCGCATGTCTTCTTCGCGCGACCATGTGACGTTGACGGGCGTTCCCTCCATCTCCTGCGCCACTTTCGCGGCATAGATGGCGTATTCGTTGAAGCCCCGGCGGCCGAAGCTGCCGCCCATGATCGTGGTATGGACGGTGACCTGATCCTGCTTCAGCCCGACGGCATCCGCCGCCTGCTGCTGCGTGATGATCGGACCCTGCACACCGGCCCAGATTTCCAGCGCATCGCCGGTGTAGAGCGCGGTGGCATTCATGGGCTCCATCGGCGCGTGCGACAGGAAGGGCGCGCGGTATTCGGCCACGAGATCCTCGTCGCTTTCCGTCACCTCGCCGTGGTCATGCGGGGTCGAGTTCACGTCGAGGTCGAAGGCGGCTTCGAGATCCGCGAAGATCTCGTCCGTCGTCGCGCCATAGGGGGCTTCGCCCCATTCGAAGGTGATCGCCTCGGCGGCCTGAATGGCGAGCCAGGTGTTGTTGGCCACCACGGCCACGCCGTCGCCAAGGTCGATGATCTTCTCGACCCCCGGCATCCCTTCGGCCTCGGAGGCGTCATAGGAGACCATGGTGCCTTCGATCCGCGGGGTCATCTTGACGGTCGCGAACTTCATGCCCTCGGCGCGTGTGTCGATGGCGAAGGGCGCGGTGCCGGTCGCCTTGGCGGGCTGGTCGAGCTTGGTCAGCGCCTTGCCCACCAGCTTGAACTCCGACGGGTTCTTGAGCGGCGGGTTTTCCGGCGGGGTCATGGCGGCGGCGGCCTCGGCGAGGTCGGCGTAGGGGATCGACGTGCCGTCGGTCGCCACGATCGCGCCGTTCTCGGCGCGGAGCTGGTCACGACCGACGCCAAGCCGGTCGGCGGCGGCGGAGATCAGCATCTCGCGGGCCGCGGCACCGGCGATGCGGTTCTTCTCCCACGCGTCCACGGCGCTCATCGAGCCGCCGGTGACCTGCATCCCCATCATGCGGGGCATCGCCTCCATGACGGTATTCACGAGCTTGCCCGGCGGTTCGCTGTCATAGCCGCGCGGCAGGATGAACTTGGAGTTGGCATAGGCCTTGGCGGGCGGGCCGTGCTCGACGCGCACCATGCTCATCGGCACTTCCAGTTCCTCGGCCACGAGGGCGGCAAGGGAGGTTTGCACGCCTTGCCCCATCTCGGCGCGCGGCACGATGACCGTGACGCCGTCCTGGTCGATGATGACGTAGGAGTTGAGCGACGCGCCCTCGGACGGGTCGAGCGGGTTCTTGGGGTCGCGGGTGACGGCATAGGCTCCGACAGCCACGCCGCCGGTGACGGCGACGGCGCCGACCATGAAGACGCGGCGAGTGATTTTTCCGAGACGGGACATATCAGGCCTCCTGCATCGCTTTGGCGGCGGAATGGATGGCGGCGCGGATGCGGGGGTAGGTCCCGCAGCGGCAGAGGTTTCCCTGCATCGCGTCGTCGATGTCCTGATCCGTCGGATTGGGGTTGTCGGAAAGCAGGGCGGCGGCCTGCATGATCTGGCCGGACTGGCAGTAGCCGCACTGGGCCACGTTATGTTCGACCCAGGCGGCCTGAATGGCGGCCATGTCGTCAGGGGTGCCGACACCCTCGATCGTGGTCACGTCGCCCTCGACCGCGTCGAGCGGAAGCTGGCAGGAGCGTTGGGCGATGCCGTCCACCTGAACGGTGCAGGCCCCGCAGGCCGCGACGCCGCAGCCGAATTTCGTGCCGGTGAGACCCAGCTCGTCGCGCAGCACCCAAAGCAGGGGCACCTCGCCGGGCAGGTCGACCTCGTGCGAGGTCCCGTTGACGGTGATCGTGTAACTCATGGCTGGTCTCTCCCGTGACTGGCTGTTCGCGCGCCATCATTTCTGACAAAATGCACGCGAAATGTCATCTTGTCAATTGACAGTTTTCGTCCATTTTGTCAGAACACTCTCATGCAGGTTGATACGGTGCGCCCCGAGCGGGCGGATGAAAAACAGGTGGCGATCCTCGACGCGGCGTTCGATGCGTTCCGGGCTTACGGGTTCCGGCGCGTGTCGATGGCGGATATCGCGCGGGGCGCGGGCATGTCGCGCGCGGCTGTCTATCTGCATTTCAAGAACAAGGAAGCGATCTTCAACGCGCTGGTGCAGAGCTACTTCGACCAGGTGGCAACGCAGATGGCCGGGGTGCTGGCGGCGGCGCCGGACCCGGTGGCCGGGCTGCGCGCGGCACTCGCGCTCAAGGTGGCCAAGCCCTTCGACGCGCTCATGGCATCGCCGCATGGCGCGGAGCTGATGGACGCCAAGTCGACCGTGGCCGCCGAGATGGCCGCAGCGGGCGACGCGCGTTTGACGGGCGTGCTGGCCGACTGGCTGGAAAGCGCCGCGCGCGACGGGCGCGTGACGCTTGAGGCCTTCGGCACGGCGGGCGAGACGGCCTCGGTGATCTACGAGGCCGTGCATGGCGTGGTGATGGCGGCGCGCGATTACGACCGGCTTCTGACCGATCTTGACCGGCTGGCCCGGCTGTTCGGACGGGCGCTGACCCCGGCGTAAGCGGCGGTCCCGGTCAGGAAAACCGGGGCGTCACATCTGGCCGCCCGCGATTTCGATGGTCTGGCCGTTCACGCTTTCCGATCCCGGGCTGACCATCCACATCGCCGCCGCCGCCACTTCTTCGGGCCGGATCAGGCGCTTGTGCTTGTTCACGTCGCGCATCATCGCCATCGCCGCCTCGCGGTCGCCGCCGATCTTTTCGGCAATCGCGTCCACGTTGCGGCTCACGATGTCGGTGTCGACATAGGCCGGGCAGATCGCGTTGAAGGTGAGATTGGAGCCGAGATAATCCTCGGACAGCGAGCGGATGAGGCCGATGACGCCGTGTTTCGAGGCCGAATAGGCGCCCGCGCCCTTGAGCCCCTTCACCCCGGCGATGGAGGAGATGGCGATCACGCGGCCCCAGTCTTCGCCCTCCATGTCGTGCAGGCATTCGCGCACCGTGAGGAACACGCCGTCGAGGTTGACCGCCATGACCTTGCGCCACAGCTCGGTGGGGGTCTTGGACAGTTTGCGCCCCTCGGCAATGCCCGCGTTCGCCACGCAGATCGTGATCGGCCCGCGCGCGTCGCGCGCCGCCGTGACCGCCGCGCGGATGTCGTCCTCGCTGGTCACGTCCATCGTCGCGGCGTGGAGATTGTCATGGGTCGCGGCGGCGTCGTCGAGCACGTCCGCGCGCCGTCCGGTGATCGTCACCTGCGCACCTGCGTCTGCCAGCGATGTGGCGATGGCGAGCCCGATGCCCGTGCCGCCGCCGGTGACGAGGGCGTGTTTTCCTGTCAGATCTGTCATGGGTCCTCCCGTTTTGACCCACGCTACGGACCCCACGGCCAAGCGCAATCGCAACGTCACGGAATTGCTGCACCTGCGAGGGGTTGCGCTCGCAATAATCTTTGCCGATAAACCGGGCTCGATGAAATTATGTTGCGCGAAGGATTCTGGTGCTGCGCTGGATCGACATACCGCCGTTCTGGCTCCTGGTCGCGTTGGCCGGGGCTGTCGCGATCGACCGGGCGCTGCCCGGCTGGGGCTTCGGTCTGACCTGGACCGTCTGGCTGGGCTACGGCCTGGTCGCGGCGGGGCTGGCGCTCATGGTCGCGGCCGTGGCGCAGTTCCTTGCCGCGCGCACGAGTTTCATTCCGCGCCGGAGGCCGGAGGCGTTCCTGAAGTCGGGGATCTACCGGCTCACGCGCAACCCGATCTATCTGGGCGACGCGCTGGTGCTGACCGGGGTGATCGTGATCCTCGATGCGCCGGTTGCGCTGATCCTCGTGCCGCTGTTCGGGTGGTTCATCACCCGGCGCTTCATCCGGGGCGAGGAAGCGGGGCTGGTCGCGGCCTTCGGGGACGAAGCTCACGCCTATATGGCCCAGGTGCGTCGTTGGTTGTGACGTGGGGGCAGGCGGGGTAGTGAAAGGTTAATCTTACGAACGCCCCGTCACGGTCGCAGACCGCGCGCGGGGACGATAGACACACATTCGAGACCGCGCAGAGATGTCGCGGTGCCAGTGGGAGAAGGACGACAACGTGAAGATTGGTGTTCCAAAGGAAACCATCGCGGGGGAAAACCGCGTCGCCATGACGCCGGAATCGGCGGGCATGTTGCAGAAACTGGGCTATGACTGCCTGATCGAAACCAAGGCGGGCGAGGGTGCCGATTTCGCCGATTCCGATTACGAGGCCGCAGGCGTCAAGATCGTGAAGACGGCCGCCGCGCTCTGGAAAGAGGCGGACATCATCGCCAAGGTTCGTATCCCGACGGATACCGAGCTCAAGCGCCTGACCAAGGACAAGACCCTGATTACCTTCTTCAATCCCGGCGGGAACGAAGAGGGTCTGGAGCTGGCCAAGTCCAAGGGCGCGACCGTCATCGCGATGGAAATGGTGCCGCGCATCAGCCGCGCGCAGAAGATGGACGCGCTGTCGTCGATGGCCAATATCGCGGGCTACCGCGCGGTGATCGAGGCGGGCAACAACTTCGGCCGGTTCTTCACCGGGCAGGTGACGGCGGCGGGCAAGGTGCCGCCGGCCAAGGTGCTCGTGGTCGGGGCCGGTGTGGCCGGTCTGGCCGCCATCGGCACGTCCACCTCGCTGGGTGCGATCACCTATGCCTTCGACGTGCGCCCTGAAGTGGCCGAGCAGGTCGAATCGATGGGCGCCGAGTTCGTCTATCTCGACTTCGAGGAGGAGCAGGAGGACGGCGCGTCCACGGGCGGTTATGCCTCGGTCTCGTCGCCGGAGTTCCGCGAAGCCCAGCTTGCCAAGTTCCGCGAGCTGGCCCCCGAGGTGGACATCGTCATCACCACGGCGCTGATCCCGAACCGCGAAGCGCCCGAGCTATGGACCGAAGACATGGTCGCGGCGATGAAGCCCGGCTCGGTGATCGTGGACCTTGCCGCCGAAAAGGGCGGCAACTGCAAGCTGACCGTTCCGGACGAGAAGATCGTGACCAAGAACGGTGTGACGATCATCGGCTATACCGACTTCCCGTCGCGCATGGCCACGCAGTCCTCGACGCTCTATTCCAACAACATCCGCCACATGATGACCGATCTGACGCCCGAGAAGGACGGCAAGATCAACGTCAACATGGAGGATGACGTCATTCGCGGCTCGACCGTGACGCACAAGGGCGAGATCACCTTCCCGCCGCCACCGCCCAAGACACAGGCGATCGCGGCGCAGAAGAAGACCGAGAAGCCCAAGGAACTGACGCCCGAGGAGAAACGCGCGCAGGAGGTCGCGGCCTTCAAGCAGCAGACCAAAACGCAGGCGACGCTTCTCGCGGTCGGCGGCGGGCTGATCCTGCTGGCGGGTCTGTTCGCCCCGGCGAGCTTCATGCAGCACTTCATCGTCTTCGTGCTGGCCGTCTTCGTGGGCTTCCAGGTGATCTGGGGGGTGAGCCACTCGCTCCACACGCCGCTCATGGCCGTCACCAACGCCATTTCGTCGATCATCATCCTCGGCGCGCTCATGCAGATCGGATCGGGGTCGTTCCTCGTGATCGTTCTGGCGGCCGTGTCGGTCTTCATGGCCGGGATCAACATTTTCGGCGGTTTCCTCGTCACCCGGCGCATGCTCGCCATGTTCCAGAAATCGTAAGGGAGACGGATACATGGAATTCGGATTCACAACTGCGGCCTATGTGGTCGCCGCCGTCCTCTTCATCCTGTCGCTGGGCGGGCTCTCGGGCCAGGAAAGCGCGAAACGGGCTGTCTGGTATGGCATCGTCGGCATGGGGCTGGCGGTCTTCGCAACGCTCATCGGCCCCGGTGCGGGCCTGTGGCTGCTGTCCATCGTTCTGATCGCGGCGGGCGGGATCATCGGTTTCTACGTCGCCAAGCGCGTGCAGATGACCGAGATGCCGCAACTCGTGGCCGCGATGCACTCGCTCGTCGGTCTGGCGGCGGTCTTCGTGGGCTACAACGCGCATCTGGAGATCGGCCGCGTTGCCGAGATCATGGCGAACGCCCCCACTTCGCTCACTGCTGCCGGCATGGCCGTGTGGCTGCATGAGCAGGGGCTGGGCACCTTTGGTGAGCTCATCTCGCACAAGACGAATGTCGAGCTGAACATCCTTCAGGTCGAGCTGTTCCTGGGCGTGTTCATCGGTGCCGTGACCTTCACGGGCTCGGTGATCGCCTACGGCAAGCTCGCGGGCAAGGTGAACTCGGCGGCCAAGAAGCTGCCGGGGGGCCATGCGCTCAACGCGGGTGCGGCGATCATCTCGCTCATCGGGCTGTTCTGGTACGTCAACACCGGCGGGCTGCTGCCGCTGGCCATCATGACGGTCGCGGCGCTGTTCATCGGCTACCACCTCATCATGGGGATCGGCGGGGCGGACATGCCGGTCGTCGTTTCGATGCTCAACTCGTATTCGGGCTGGGCGGCGGCGGCCATCGGCTTCTCGCTGGGCAACGACCTGTTGATCGTGGTCGGCGCGCTGGTCGGGTCGTCCGGTGCGATCCTGTCCTACATCATGTGCAAGGCGATGAACCGGTCGTTCATCTCGGTGATCCTCGGGGGCTTCGGCGGCACGTCGGGTCCGGCGATGGAGATCGAGGGCGAGCAGAAGGCCATCGAGGCCGACGGCGTGGCCCAGTCGCTCAAGGAAGCCGACAGCGTGGTCATCGTGCCCGGCTACGGCATGGCCGTGGCGCAGGCGCAGAACGCGGTCAGCGACCTGACCAAGAAGCTGCGCGCGCAGGGCAAGAACGTGCGTTTCGCCATCCACCCGGTCGCGGGCCGTCTGCCCGGTCACATGAACGTGCTGCTGGCCGAGGCCAAGGTGCCCTATGACATCGTGCTCGAGATGGAGGAGATCAACGACGACTTCCCGGATACGGACGTCGTGATCGTCATCGGCTCGAACGACATCGTGAACCCGGCGGCGCAGGAAGACCCCAACTCGCCCATCGCCGGGATGCCGGTGCTGGAGGTCTGGAAGGCCAAGGACGTGTTCGTGTCCAAGCGCGGGCAGGGGACCGGCTACTCCGGCATCGAGAACCCGCTGTTTTACAAGGAAAACACGCGGATGTTTTACGGCGATGCGAAGGATTCGGTCACGGCGCTGCTTGCGCTGCTCGACTGATCTTCGATTGGTTCAAGGAAAAGGCCCCGCAGTGCGCGGGGCCTTTTTCGTTCGGGGCGGCATGGTGGCGGAATGATTGACAGGGGCGCGCAGGCTCCGCCCAATGGCGGGGTCTTGTTGTGGGAGCGCCTGATGCTGAGAAAACTCCTGATCGCCCTCGGCGTCGTGATACTTCTCGCCATCCTGTCGGTGCTGGCGATCCAGATCCCGCAGCGGCTCGGTTGAGGCTGCTGATCCACAAAAAAAGGCCCATGCGTAACGCACGGGCCTTTGACGCCGGTGGGTGTCGGGGTTAGCGGTTCCCGTTCCCGTTCCCGTTCCCGTTCCCGTTCCCGTTCCCGTTCCCGTTTCCGTTGTTGCCGTTGTTGCCGTTATTCCCGCTGTTCCCGTTCGACCCGGAGTCGCTCATCCCGTTGGAGCCGGAGCCCCAGTCGTCGCGGCCGTTCGGGTTCTCGCCAGCGTTGCCGACATCCTTGTCGTTGCCCGGGTTGCCTGTGCCCGTCGATCCGCCAGTGCTCGACCCCGTGTCGCCGGAGTTCGACGCATCTGAACCGCCCGTGTCGCTTTGATCCGATGTGCCGCTATCGTCCGCGCCGCTTTCGGATGCGGTGGTGGCGATCCCCGTGACTTCCTCGAGCGTGAGGTTGGTGGCGGCGATCTCTTCCATCATTCCCGAGATCCCTCCGGCGACGTTCATGACGCCATGGGACACGTCCCCGACAATAGTCTGGGCCATCAGGATGGAACCTCCCCAGAAGACGACGAAATCGGCGGTTATGGCGCCCGTTTCATCGGACAAGAAGCGTTTTACGGCAGTCAGCAGCATTTCAGTACCATTTTTTTTGCGTAGACGCCGGAGCAGACCAGCGTTGATACGGTAAGGAATACCCATCCTTTTCGTCCGCAAGTCGATGAACTCGGGTCCGAGTGGGGGCATTTTCGCGACGGTCCGACACAAAAAGGGCGAGCCCGCCTTAATCGACACGGTTTTAGGCGAATGCGTCAGAATTGGTCGGGAAAACCTGTCCGAAAGGCTGTCCGGGGCCCGGACGCGCCCTTATCGGGCGTCCTGCCAGGTGCCGGGGGCGATTGCGTCGAGCGCCCAGTCGCCCACCTGCCAGCGCACGAGGCGCAGGGTGGGAAAGCCGATCGCGGCGGTCATGCGCCGCACCTGACGATTGCGGCCCTCGGTGATCGTGACTTCGATCCAGCGGTCGGGAACCGACTTGCGAAACCGGACCGGCGGGTCACGCTCCCACAACGTCGGCGGGTCGATCAGACGTGCGAGGGCAGGGCGGGTGCGCCCGTCCTTGAGGTCGAGCCCCCGGCGCAGCGGTTCGAGATCGGCCTCGTCCGGCGCGCCCTCCACCTGCACGAGGTAGGTTTTCGGGGTCCGCGATCTGGGGCTTGAGATGCGGGCCTGAAGCCGTCCGTCATCGGTGAGAAGCAAAAGCCCCTCGCTGTCGCGGTCCAGCCGACCGGCCGGATAGACCCCCGGCACGTCGATGAAATCCGACAGCGTGCGGCGTGGCGTGGGCGACTTGGTGTCGGTGAATTGCGACAGCACGTCGAAGGGTTTGTTGAACAGAATAAGCCGGGCCATGTGTTCCCCATAAGCGGCTTCGGCAAAAACTTCACGCACGGATTCAAAAACTCTTGCAACGACTCATGTTCTGCCCCACATGCGATTTTCAAGACGCCAACGCACGCGCCTCTGGCCACGACCGGCAGACCATATGATCGGGGAGACCCGCGAGGATGGATCGGCACGCGTTTATGCAGCGACGGTAACGTCTCCCTTGGAACCTTGGGGTACTACACCCCTGTCTATTGGAGATAGACATGACCTACGTTGCACAGGGCGATTTCGCCCCGATCACCCGTCTCGAAACCGCTGTTCAGTCGATGTCCGTGGACCGTCCGACGCTCGTCCTCGACGTGGACCGTGTGGAGTACCAGTTCCACCAGCTCGCGCAGGGCCTCGGCCGTGCCAACATCCACTACGCGGTAAAGGCGAACCCGACCCGCGAGATCATCGAGCGCCTCGTCAACATCGGCTCGCATTTCGACGCCGCCTCGCGCGCCGAGATCGAACTGTGCCTGTCGCAGGGGGCGGACCCGGCGGACATCTCGTTCGGCAACACCGTGAAGAAGGTGGGCGACATCGCCTTCGCCTGGCACGCGGGCGTGACCCTTTTCGCCGCTGACGCCGAAGAAGAGCTGGAGAAGATCGCGGAGCACGCGCCGGGCGCGGAAGTCTATATCCGCATGATCGTGGAGAACTCGCAGGCCGACTGGCCGCTCAGCCGCAAGTTCGGCTGCCGGGGCGAGAAGGCCATCGATCTCATGGCCTATGCGGTGGAGCTTGGCCTCAAGCCCGTCGGCCTGTCGTTCCACGTCGGCTCGCAAACCAAACGCGCCGAGATGTGGACCGGCGTGCTCGACGCCGTGGCCGAGATCTGGCACCGCGCGGTGGCCGAAGGTTATGACCTCGACCTGCTCAACATCGGCGGCGGGTTTCCGGCCTTCTACGGCGAAGCCATCGACGCGCCCGCGACCTATGCCGCCCGCGTCATGGAGCTTGTCACCGCGCGTTTCGGCGACGTGCCGCGCGTGATGGCCGAGCCGGGCCGGGGTCTTGTGGCCGAATGCGGCGCGATCATCGCGGAAGTGCTGCTTGTGTCCAAGAAATCCGACGACGACATGCACCGCTGGGTCTATCTCGACATCGGCCGGTTCTCGGGCCTTGCCGAGACCGAGGGCGAAGCGATCCGCTACCAGATCGCGACCCCGCGTGACGGGGGCGAGATGGGCCCCTGCATCCTGGCCGGCCCGTCCTGCGACTCCGCCGACGTGCTGTACGAGAAACGCCCGATCATGCTGCCGCTGGCGCTGAAATCCGGCGACCGGGCGATCATCCGCAATGCGGGTGCCTATACCTCGTCCTACTCGTCGGTCGGTTTCAACGGCTTCCCGCCGCTGGACGTGGTCGTTCTCTGACCGCGACCGCGCGACAATCCACCACTGTTCTGACCCGGTTCCCTCGCGTAACGTGTTCGTCACGAAACGCGAGGAACAGGGTCGGGACATGGCCACCATCCAGGATCATCCGCAGCGCTATGCGTTGGCGAACGAATTGCATGCACGGCCCTTCCCTTCGCTGGAAGCGCCGTGTTTCGCCGTCTACTTGGCCATCAAGCAGCCGGAAGATGCCGCCGCGCGCGACCGGCGGGCCGATGTCGCGCATCTGACCGCGCTGCTCGACCGGCACGGCACCGCGCATCCCAAGCCGGGTTCGAACCATTACTTCGGGGATCTCGGAAAATACCGGCTGAAGTGGGAAAGCCATACCGAGTTCGTGACCTACACGATTTTCGGCACCGGAAATTCCGACCGGCCCTTCGACCCCAAGATGTTCGACGTCTTCCCCGAGGACTGGCTGGCCGAGGCGCCGGGGGCGCGCATGACCTCGGCGCTGATCCGGGTGGAGCCGATGCCCGACACGCCCGACCTGCGCGACAAGATCGCGTCGTGGTTCGTGCCCGAGAGCGTGGCGGCGTCCTATGTGCTCGACCGCGACGGGATCGTGGCGGGGGATTTCCGCATCGACGAGGGGGGGCACGCCCGGTTCGCGCTGTTCGCTGCCGACGGGTGCTCACCGCGCCGGATCGGGCGGATCGTGCAGCGGTTCTGCGAGATCGAGACATATAAGCAGATGTCGATGCTCGGCCTGACCCGGGCGCGGTCCATCCAGGGGCGGCTGGGCGAGATCGGGGACGAACTGTCGGGCCTCGTCTCGGGGCTGGGCGACGAAACGGGCGCGTCCGAGGCGCGGCTTCAGGAGCTTCTGACGATTTCGGCGGAGCTTGAAAAGCTGAACGCCGAGACGACGTTCCGGTTCGGGGCGACGGGGGCCTATGAGGCCATCGTGAACCAGCGGATCGAGGTTCTGCGCGAAGAACGTTGGGACGGGCGCCAGACGCTGCGCGAGTTCATGACGCGCCGCTACGACCCCGCGATGCGGACAGTGAAGGCGGTGGAGCGGCAGCTGGCCGACATGGCTGAACGGGCGATCCGCGCGGGCGACCTGCTGCGCACCAAGGTGGATGTGGAGCGGTCCGCCCAGAACCAGTCGCTGCTCGAGAGCATGGACCGGCGCGCGGACCTGCAACTGCGGCTTCAGGAAACGGTCGAGGGGTTGTCGGTGGTGGCGATCAGCTATTACGCCGTGAGCCTTCTGGGCTACCTGACGGCGCCTGTGGCCAAGGCGCTGCATGTGGACAAGGTGTGGTGGACGGCGGCGCTGGTGATCCCGGTGGTGCTGATCGTCTGGCGTGCAGCGCGGTCGGTGCGAAAACGGCTGGTCGACCGCTAGGCTTTCGGGCGGCGCGGTCGGAGGGGCCCCAAAGAAAAAGGGCGCCACCGGGGCGCCCTTTCCTTTTGCCGTCAGGTGCCGTCAGACGCCGCCCCAGATCTCCTCGGCGCAGCGCACGATGAGCTCCAGTTTCTTGCGCTGGTCGTCCTCGGTCACCGCGTTGCCTTCCTCGGTCGAGGCAAAGCCGCATTGCGGCGCGATGCCCAGCTGGTCGATGTCGACGTATTTGGAGGCCTCGTCGAACTTGGACTTGAGCCAGTCGATCTCTTCCAGCTCCGGCGTCTTGGTCGTCACGAAGCCCGGCAGGATGCGCTGCTTGCCTTTGGGCAGCAGTTTCAACGGCTCCAGCCCGCCCGCGCGGTCGGTGTCATACTCCATGAAGAAGATGTCGACGCCCGTGTCGAAGATCGCCTCGGCGGCGAGGTCATAGGCGCCCTCGGCGGCGTGGGTCGAGCGGAAGTTACCGCGGCACATGTGCATCCCGATGGTCATGTCGGCGGGCCGGTCCTTGATCGCCTCGCGCATCATCCAGCTGTATTTCTGGATGAGCCAGTCGGGGTCCTGCCCGTTGGCCTTCTTCTCCTCACGATGCTTCGGGTCGCACAGGTAGGCGAAGAAGATGTCGTCCATCTGAAGATAGCGGCACCCGGCCTCATAGAACTTCGCGACCGCTTTCTTGTAGGTCGCCGCGATGTCGGCGAAGAGCGCCTCGGGGTCCTTGTATTCCGCCGGGTGGATATCCTCGGGCGCCGTGCGGAAGTGGCAGCAGGACGGGCCGGGGATCGAGATCTTGGGCACGACCTTGGTATTGGCTGCCACGAATTTGAAATGGTCGAGCATCGGGTGGTCGTCGGGGAAGTCGAGCTTCTGCGTGATCGTCGGGAAGATCGGGCGCAGCTTGACGCCGGCGAACTGCACGCCCTCGTCACGTTCGTCGAGGTCGAGGCCGGTCAGCATCCCCATGAAGTCGTAGTGCCAGAAGGAGCGGCGCGCCTCGCCGTCGGTCACGGCCTTGAGCCCCACGTCTTCCTGCATCTTGATGAGCGCCGGGATCTCGGCGTCCTCGACGGCCTTGAGCTCCTCGGCGGAGAGGGCGCCGTCCTCGAAATGCTTTTTCCGGGCCTCCTGGATCGCCTTGGGGCGCAGGAGCGAACCGACGTGATCGGCGCGGAACGGGGGTGTCAGGTCTGCCATGAAATCCTCCAACTGTGGTTTGGCGCGACGTTATGCCGTTGCCGTTGCGTCCACAACAGTCAGGCGAGGTATTTCCCGGCTTCCTTGCGCGCGAAGGGCTTCATCCGATCGCCGTGGGTGGCGAGGAAGGCGCGGGTGCGCTCGGGGTCGTGCTTGGACAGGTCGCGCAGCCACCACGCCACAGCTTTCTGGATGAACCATTCGCGGTCGTCGACATATCCGGCCGCCCAGCCCAGCACACGCTCGCGGATCGCGAGGTCTGCGGGCTTGGGGTTGTTCTGCTTGGTCCAGGGCAGGGTGATGACGAGCGCGGCGCGCCGGGTCCACATATGGTCCGATGTGGTCCAGCCTTCGACCTCATCCACCCGCGCGGGGTCGGCCACCAGCCGCTTCTGCCCCGCCATGCAGGCGTGGTCGGCAATGGCCCAGCTGTCGAAATCCGGCACCCAGGACGCGATGAGCCGCCATGCGTCCTCGTCGCCCTTGATCCGGGCCTGCGTAAGCAGTTTCGCCGCCGCCAGACGCGCCTCGTAGATGTCGGTGCGCCAGAGCGCGTCGGCCAGTGCGACCCGCTCGTCGACGGTGTGCGATTGCCGCCAGTCTTTCGTGATGTCGTTGATCGCGGGGTTCGGCACGCCGAGGTATTCGCGCTCCACCTTGTGATAGGCTGCCGCCCCCTCGGCGCGCCCCGGCTCGATACGCGCGCGCAGCACGTCGAGGGCGGCTTCGGGGGTCATTCGAAGATCCCGGTATCGGCCCCGTCGATGGTCTTGAGGTTCTTTTCCTCCCAGTAGGCCACGATGCCGTCGTCGCCCTTGTCCTCGGCCCACGTCACCAGCGTATCGCGCTCGCGGTGCTCGTCGAAGAAGGGGACCGCGTAGCCGCAGGAGGTCTGCACGAGGTCCACCGTCATGTCATAGACCTGCCGCGCGCCGGTGGGCGTGCCGAAGAGGCCCGCAAGCTCCGCAAAGTCCGCGTCGCGCGGATGCACGGTGCGGGCGGTGCCGTAGCAGCGCAGAATGAGGGGCCGGGTGGTGAAGCTGCACCACATCAGCGTCATGCGGTTCACGTCACGCAGATGCCCGGCGGTTTCGTTGCCCGATCCTGTGAGGTTGAGCCAGACGATCCGGTTCGGCCCCATGACGCGCAAGCTGTCCATACCCTTGGGCGAGACGTTGACGCGCCCTTCACGCGCGGCGGAGCCCACGAAGAACAGGTGCTGGTCCTCGATGAAGGCCTTGTGCGGGGCTGCGATGGTGTCGAACTGCTTGGCCATGGTTCACTCCACCGTCACGGATTTGGCAAGGTTGCGGGGCTGGTCCACGTCCGTCCCCTTTGCGATGGCGGCGTGGTAGGCGAGGAGTTGCGCCGGCACGGCGTAGAGCATCGGCTGGATCAGCTCCGGCGCATCAGGCATCGTGATCGTGCGCCAGACGTTGCCGCCGGACTTGGCGATGGCGCGCGCATCGGCGATGAGGAGCACCCGGCCACCGCGCGCCATGACCTCCTGCATGTTCGAGACGGTCTTCTCGAACAGCCCGTCATGGGGGGCGAGGACGACCGTGGGCGTTTCCTTGTCCACCAGCGCGATGGGGCCGTGTTTGAGTTCGCCCGATGCATAACCTTCGGCATGCAGGTAGCTGATTTCCTTGAGTTTTAGGGCGCCCTCAAGGGCGAGTGGAAACATCTGGCCGCGGCCCAGGAACAACACGTCACGCGACTGCGCCACCTTGCGCGCGGCCTTGTCCAACTCGCCCTCGATGGAGATCGCGTGGCTCATGAGCCCCGGCAGTTTGCGCAGATCGGCCAAGTGGCCCGCGAGCGCCTCGGCGTCGATCTCGCCCCGCTCGACCCCGGCCTTGAGCACCATGACGGCGAAGGTGGCCAGCATGGCTGTGAACGCCTTGGTGGAGGCGACAGACACCTCGACCCCGGCATGGATCGGCAGCGCCACGTCGCTTTCGCGGGCGATGGAGCTTTCGGGGCTGTTGACGAGGCTCACGATCTTGGCGGCCTTGCCCTCGGAGTAGCGCAGCGCGGCCAGCGTGTCGGCGGTTTCGCCCGACTGGCTCACGAAGACCGACAGGGTGCCGGTCGGAAAGGGCGGCTCGCGGTAGCGGAACTCGCTCGCCACGTCGATGTCAACGGGCAGACGGGCGTAGTGTTCGAACCAGTATTTCGCGACGAGGCCCGCGTAATAGGCCGTACCACAGGCGACGATGGAGACACGGCTGACCTGCGTGAAGTCCACGCCGGGCAGGTCCATCGTGATCCCGTCTTCGGCAAGGTAGGCGTCGAGCACGCGGTCCACCACGCTGGGCTGCTCGGCGATTTCCTTCATCATGAAGTGTTTGTAGCCCAGCTTCTCGATCCGCATCGCATCCATGCGGACCTGCCGGATCTCGCGGTTGGCCGGACGCCCGGCGGCGTCGAAGATCTCGGCCCCCGCACGGGTGATCACCGCCCAGTCGCCTTCGTGCAGATAAGTCAGCCGGTCTGTGAGGTTGCTCAGCGCGATGGCGTCTGAGCCGACATACATCTCGCCATCCCCGTGACCGATAGCCAGCGGGGAGTTCTTGCGGGCCGCGATCATCAGGTCGTCTTCGCCCGCGAACAGGAACAGGAGCGAATAGGCCCCTTCGATCCGCGTGAGCACCTTCTGCACCGCGTCCCGCGGGCTGAGGCCCTGTTCCAGGAACATGTCCGTGAGCGCCGCGACCGTTTCGGTGTCCGTCTCGCTCTCAAGCGTGCAGCCCGCCTCGGTCAGTTCCGCGCGCAGTGCGGCGAAGTTCTCGATGATCCCGTTGTGGACGAGCGCGACGCGACCCGACTGGTGCGGGTGGGCGTTGGGCGTGGTGACGCCGCCGTGGGTCGCCCAGCGGGTATGACCGATGCCCGCCTTGCCGGGCAGGGGGTCGTGAACCAGCAGGTCCGACAGGTTCACCAGCTTGCCGACCGCGCGGCGGCGGTCCAGCGTGCCCGCGGCGTTCACGGTGGCG
The DNA here is from genome assembly GCF_002384975.1 of Maritimibacter sp. UBA3975. Taxonomy (NCBI): domain Bacteria; kingdom Pseudomonadati; phylum Pseudomonadota; class Alphaproteobacteria; order Rhodobacterales; family Roseobacteraceae; genus Maritimibacter; species Maritimibacter sp. UBA3975. The sequence goes on along the minus strand of NZ_DGCP01000017.1, from coordinate 140,645 downwards.
ATGCCCGCGCTGTCATAGCCGCGGTATTCCAGCCGACCCAGCGCCTCGACGATGATCGGCGCGACTTCGTGGTCGCCCAGGACGCCAATGATCCCACACATGCTGCTACTTGCCTTTCTGCCGGGCCTTTTTGGCGCGGAGCTTGTCGAAAAGTTTGACGGCGAAGCCGGGCTTCACCTCCATGCGGGCGCGGCCCACACCCATCGCCCCGTCCGCTATATCGCGGGTGACGACGGTGCCGGTGGCGGTCATGGCATCGGCCCCCACGCGCACGGGCGCGACGAGCATCGTGTCCGACCCGATGAAGGCGCGCGCCCCGATCTCGGTGCGGTGCTTGAACACCCCGTCGTAGTTGCAGGTGATCGTGCCCGCGCCGATGTTTGCGCCTTCGCCCACGCTCGCGTCGCCGATGTAGGACAGATGATTGACCTTGGCCCCTTCGGCGATCTGGGCGTTCTTGATCTCGACGAAATTGCCCACCTTGGCGCGCTCGGCCAGTTCCGCACCGGGGCGCAGGCGGGCATAGGGGCCGACGACGGCCCCCGCGCTGACATGACAGCCCTCAAGATGGCTGAAGGCCCGGATGCGCGCGTTGCTTTCGACTGTGACGTCCGGGCCGAAGACCACGTTGGGCTCCACCACCGCATCGCGCCCGATGACGGTATCGGCGCAGAAGAACACGGTTTCGGGCGCGACCAGCGTGACGCCGTTCTCCAACGCCTCGGCCCGCTTCATGTCCTGCAACTGGGCCTCGGCGGCGGCAAGCTCGGCGCGGGTGTTGATGCCCAGCGTCTCGGCCTCGTCACAGGTCACGGCCTCGGCGCGCAGGCCCTTGGCGCGCGCGACTTCGACGATATCGGTGAGGTAGTATTCCCCCGCCGCATTCTCGTTGGACAGCCCGTCGATCAGCTCGAAAAGCGTCGCGCTGTCGGCGGCGACCACGCCCGAATTGCACAGGGTGATGGCGCGTTCCTCGTCGCTCGCGTCGTTGAATTCGACGATGCGCAAGAGCTCCTTGCCGTCCATGACGAGGCGGCCGTACCGCTTGGGATCGGCTGCTTCGAACCCGAGGATCACGACGTCGGCGCCGGAGGCCCGCGCCTCCATCATCGCCTCGAGCGTTTCGGGCCGGATGAAGGGCGTGTCGCCGTAAAGCACGATGGCATCGCCGGTGAAACCGCCAAGCGCCGTGCGCGCCTGATCGACCGCGTGGCCGGTGCCCAGACGCTCTTCCTGCAACACCACCTCGATCTCGTCGTCGCGGTCGGTCGCGGCCTTGGTCACGGCTTCGGCCCCGTTGCCGGCGACCAGCACGACCCGGTCCGGGGCAAGGGCCGACCCGGCGGCGAGCGCATGGGCAAAAAGTGGCGTGCCCCCCAGTTCGTGAAGCACTTTCGGGAGGTCGGAATTCATCCGTTTGCCCTGTCCCGCCGCGAGAATGATGAGGGCCGTCGCCATGATCTGCTCTTTTCTTGTCCGCGCACTCGTTTTAACGCTCGCCGCGTAACACGCAATGGTCATGGCGGGAAGTCCCGGGGGTTTGGCATGAAAACGGTGATCTTCGATCTGGACGGAACGTTGGCCGACACCTCGCGCGATCTCATCTGCGCGGCCAACGCCTGTTTCTCGCGCCTGGGCCACGGCGACGTTCTCGACCCGGTGGCGGATGGGGCGACGGCGTTTCGCGGCGGGCGGGCGATGCTGACGCTCGGGTTCGAGCGGCTGGGGCAGGGGCTTGAGGGTGTGGACCGCGAGTATCCTTACCTGCTGGAGTGGTACGGTGAGAATATCGACACCCACACGGTCATGTATCCCGGCGCGGTCGCGGCGGTGGAACGGCTGCGGGACGCGGGCTATGCGGTCGGGGTCTGCACCAACAAGCCCGAGGGGCTGGCCGAGACCCTGCTTGGTCGGCTGGGGGTGCGTGGCCTCTTCGCGTCGCTCATCGGCGCGGACACCCTGCCGGTGCGCAAGCCGGACCCGGCACCCTTTGTCGCGGCGGTGGAGCGGGCCGGGGGCGATCTCGCGCGGTCGCTGCTGGTGGGCGATACCGTGACGGACCGCGAAACCGCGCGGGCGGCGGGGGTGCCCTCGCTCCTCATCACCTTCGGGCCTGAGGGCACCGGTGTCGCCGCGCTGGAGCCCGAGGGGCTTTTGAACAGCTACGACGACCTGGACGCCGAGGTGGCCCGGCTCATCGGTTGACGGGGTCGGGCGCCCGGCGCAATGTCGCGCCATGAGCGAGACCTTCAAGGGCAACTTCACCCAGCAGGAACCGATCCCCGAGACGGCGATCGAGGCCGCCGTGGCGGTCATGCGTTCGGGCCGCCTGCACCGCTACAACACCGCGCCGGGGGAGGAGAGCGAGGTCGCGCTTCTGGAGCGCGAATTCGCGGACTGGTGCGGGGCGAAATACTGCCTCGCCGTCGCGTCGGGCGGCTACGCTTTGGCCACTGCGCTGCGGGCGGTCGGAGTGAAGCCCGGCGACCGGGTGCTGACCAATGCCTTCACGCTGGCCCCGGTGCCCGGTGCCATCGCGTCGGTCGGGGCCGTGCCGGTGTTCGTGGGCGTGACAGAAGGGCTTGTGATCGACCTCGACGACCTCGCCGCCAAGGCGGAGGGATCGGATGTGCTGATGCTCAGCCACATGCGCGGGCACCTGGCGGACATGGACGCTCTCATGGCACTGGCTGGGGAAAAGGGTCTGACGGTGATCGAGGATTGCGCGCACACGATGGGGGCGCGCTGGAACGGCGTGCTCTCCGGCCGCTCGGGCCATGTCGGCTGCTACTCGACCCAGACCTACAAGCACATGAACTCGGGCGAGGGCGGGCTGCTCGTCACCGACGACGACGAGATCATGGCGCGCGCCGTCATGCTGTCGGGGAGCTACATGCTCTACGGCCGCCACCTCGCCGCACCGGGACCGGAGGTGTTCGAGCGGGTGAAATACGACACGCCGAACGTGTCGGGCCGGATGGACAACCTGCGCGCGGCGATCCTGCGCCCGCAACTGGCCGATCTCGACGCGCAATGCGCACGTTGGAACGAGCGCTACCGCGTGGTGGAAGACGGGCTTCGTAACACGCCCGGCCTGACGATCGTGGACCGGCCCGAGGCCGAGGACTACGTCATGTCGTCCTTCCAGTTTCTGCTGCTCGACTGGTCCGGTGCGGCGGTGACCGAGGTGGTCACGCGGTGCGCGGACAAGGGCGTGGAACTCAAATGGTTCGGTGCGGCAGAGCCCGTGGGCTTCACCTCGCGCTATGACAGTTGGCACTATGCCCCGTCCGAGCCGATGCCGGCATCCGACCGGGTGCTGCGCGGTATCCTCGACCTGCGCCTGCCGCTCACATTCTCGCTCGAGGACTGCGCCCAGATCGCGCGGATCATCCGGGCCGAGGTGTCTCCGGTCCATCAAGCCGGCTGACGCCGGCTCTGGAGGGCCAGCCCTCCAGACCTCCCGGGATATTTCGGACCGGAAAGAGGGGCGGGTCCACCCCCGGGTCGCCCCGGGGGCTTTCCGGTCACGGCCATCGGCTTCCCAGCCTGTACCGTGCGCCAACCATGGCGCATTGACCTTAACATTTCCTTTCCGGTCCAAAATATCCCGGGAGAGCGCGAGAGGGCAGCGCCCTCTCGCATGGGTCGGCGCCCGGCGCAGCCGGGCGGCGAAACATCAAAAGCGCGACCGCTTGACCCGACTCGGCTCTCGTGTCTAGAAATGAACAAGCGTTCAATAAATGGGAGGTCAGCCATGTTCATGGCGTCGATGAACTTCGATCTGGGCGAGGATATCGCGCAGCTTCGCGACATGGTGCACCGGTTCGCGCAGGAGCGGATCAAGCCGCTGGCGGCCGAAATCGACAAGACCAACGACTTCCCCTCGCATCTTTGGAAAGAGATGGGCGAGCTTGGCCTGCTTGGTATCACGGTGTCCGAGGAATATGGCGGGTCCGGCATGGGCTATCTTGCTCATACCGTCGCGGTAGAGGAGGTCGCGCGGGCGTCGGCCAGTGTCTCGCTGTCCTACGGCGCGCATTCCAACCTTTGTGTAAACCAGATCAAGCTCAACGGCACCGAGACGCAGAAGCAGCAGTACCTGCCGGGGCTTATCTCGGGCGCGCATGTGGGGGCCCTGGCCATGTCGGAGCCCGGTGCCGGGTCCGACGTCGTCTCGATGCAACTGCGCGCCGAGAAGAAGAACGGGTATTTCACGCTCAACGGCTCCAAGTTCTGGATCACCAACGGGCCGGAGGCCGACACGCTGGTCGTTTATGCCAAGACCGACGCGGAGGCAGGGTCCAAGGGGATCACCGCCTTCATCGTCGAGAAGGACATGAAGGGGTTCTCCACTTCCCCGCATTTCGACAAGCTCGGGATGCGCGGGTCAAACACGGCGCAGCTTTTCTTCGAGGATGTCGAGGTGCCGTTCGAGAATATCCTCGGCGAAGAGGGCAAGGGGGCCAGGGTGCTCATGTCCGGGCTGGATTACGAGCGCGTGGTGCTTTCGGGCATCGGCACCGGCATCATGGCGGCCTGTCTGGACGAGGTGATGCCCTACATGGTCGAACGAAAGCAGTTCGGCCAGGCGATCGGGGATTTCCAGCTTATGCAGGGGAAGATCGCCGATATGTACACCAAGATGAACTCGGCGCGCGCCTATGTCTACGAGGTCGCGAAGGCCTGTGACCGGGGCGAGGTCACGCGGCAGGATGCGGCGGCTTGCGTGCTCTATGCCTCGGAAGAGGCGATGACGGTGGCCCATCAGGCGGTGCAGGCGATGGGCGGCATGGGGTTCATGAACGAAACACCGGTGAGCCGGATTTTCCGCGACGCCAAGCTGATGGAGATCGGGGCGGGCACATCCGAGATCCGGCGGATGCTCGTTGGGCGCGAACTGATGTCGAAGATGCGCTAGGCTGGGTGCGACTCTGGGAGGAGATGCCATGACCTTGAGCGACGAACAGGACGCGATCGGCGCGAACAGCCCGCATGATTATTCAGGGTTGCGGGCGCTTTTCGTGAACACCTCATTGAAGCGGCAGGCAACGGACAGCCATACGCAGAAGCTTCTGAACGTCTCGGCGCTGATGATGGAGAAGCAGGGCGTCACGGTGGACCACCTTCACCTGCTCGACCATGACGTGCCGCCGGGTGTTTACCCGGACATGCGCGATCATGGCTGGGAGCGGGACGACTGGCCTGCGATCTGGGAGCGGGTGCAGGCCGCGCAGATCCTCGTCATCGGCACGCCGCTCTGGCTGGGCGAGGAAAGCTCGGTCTGCCGGGTGCTGATCGAGCGGCTCTATGCCATGTCGGGCGAACTGAACGACAAGGGGCAGTCGGTCTATTACGGCAAGGTCGGCGGCTGCGTCATCACCGGCAACGAGGACGGGATCAAGCACACGGCCATGACGCTGGGCTTCGCGCTCAATCATCTGGGCTACACGATCCCGCCGCAGGCCGATTGTGGCTGGATCGGCGAGGCGGGGCCGGGGCCGTCCTACGGCGACGACGTGGACGGCGCGCCTGCCGGGTATGACAACGATTTCACCCGGCGCAACACCACGATCATGACTTGGAACCTGATGCACATGGCCGATCTGCTGCACCGGGCCGGCGGTCTGCCGAACCACGGCAATGACCGCAGCGCGTGGTCCGCCGGGTGCCGCTTCGATTACGAAAACCCGGACTACCGAGCCTGAGGACCGCCCCATGAGACGTTGGATCATCGCCGCTGCCCTGCTGATCGCGAGCCCTGCCGCCGCGCAGGATCTTATCTACGACTTCGCCCATTCGCGCGATTGCGTGGCGGCGACCGACGACTGGTATGAAAAGGTCCAGTGCATCGGCACCGCTGCCAACCGCTGTATGGAGGACACGCCCGGGGGCTATTCCACGGTCGGGCAGGGGGCCTGCGTCTGGGCGGAATACGAGGATTGGGATGCGGAGCTGAACGCGCTTTACGGTCCGTTGCGGGCGCGGCTGGCAAATGACGACGAGGTCAACGAGATGCCGGTCAGCACCGCCGACGCTCTGCGCGACGCGCAGCGGGCGTGGATTCCTTGGCGTGACGCCAACTGCGCCTTCGAGCGATCGAAATGGGGCGGCGGCGCCGGGGGCGGCCCGGCTTCGGCCGCCTGTCTGATGCAGATGACCGGCGAGCGCGCGCTGTCGCTCCGGGTCGAGATGGAGTTCCATTGATCCGCAAGGGCCATATCGCGACCGTGCTCGTCTTGTGCGGGCTGTCGGCCATGCTGGGCTACCGCGTGGCCCGGATGGGGCCGCCGGACCCGTCGGGCATCGTCGCGCACTGGGCGGCTGTGTATGCCGAGGAGACCGGGCGCGCGGACCTTCATTGCGCGGGGCGACCGCAAGGGGACGGGTACGTCATCACATGCGGCACGGGCGCGGCGCGGGTTGATTATGTGACCGACGCCTATGGTGGCCTCGTCGCCCGCCGGGACGGGGGACGGGACGGATGATCCGCGCGGCCGTAACCCTCGCCCTGATCCTGCCGTTCGCGCCCGCGCGGGCGCAGGAGGCCATACCGACGTTCCAGACCTGCATGGACATCCTGATCGACCGCTACGAGCAGAGCCTGATTGTGAACGGGCACCTGCCCATCGACGACGTGGTGGGCGGGCTGTGGTCCTCGGGCGACGTCTATACCTGCGGGGGCGGCGGGATCGTGCTGTGCGACCGGAGCGGCGACACGATCCCGTGTCAGAAAGACCTCGCCGCCGAGCAGGACGCGATGACCGCGCGGATCCTCGGCGACCTGCCCGATCCCGGCACGCTCGACGAGGGCGGCGAAGACTGGCCGCGTGCGCTCTATGCGCAGACCCGCGCATTGGCGGAGGGCACGTCCGCCGGCCCGGATTGCGCGGGAACGACCGAGCTCATGGGCGCGTGGTGCGGCGCGAACGAGGCCAACGCCCGGCTGCGCATCGCCGTGCTGGCCTGGCAGATCGCCCGCTACCTTGGAGCCGCGCCTTCGGGTGTGGAGTCGGGCTGGGTCGACCGGCCCCCGCCCGTACGGCCCCGGTCGCGCCCGAAGGGGCCGTGATGCGCAGGCCGTCGAGCGAGCAACAGTTTATCAGAACACGCGGCGGATGCGCCGCACCGGAGGACACTACATGAAGCTGCAATCGCAGGCGATGACCGGGTCGGAGAGCTTTCAGGCCAACCGGTCCGCGCATCTTGAAATGCTGGGAACAGTGGCCGAGGCCGCCGGGCAGGCGGCGGCAGGGGGCGGCGCGAAGGCGCGTGAACGGCACCTGTCACGGGGCAAGATGCTCCCGCGTGAACGGGTGGCGAACCTCCTGGACGCCGGGTCGCCCTTCCTCGAAGTCGGCGCGACGGCGGCGCATGGGCTCTACGATGGCGCCGCGCCGGCGGCTGGCGTGATCGCGGGGGTCGGTCGCGTGCACGGGCAGGAGGTCATGGTCATCGCCAACGACGCCACCGTGAAAGGCGGCACCTATTACCCGATGACGGTCAAGAAGCACCTGCGCGCGCAGGAGATCGCGCAGGAATGCAACCTGCCGTGCCTCTACCTTGTCGACAGCGGGGGCGCGAACCTGCCCAACCAGGACGAGGTGTTCCCGGACCGCGACCATTTCGGGCGCATCTTCTACAACCAGGCACAGATGTCGGCCCGGGGCATCCCGCAGATCGCGGTGGTCATGGGCTCCTGCACGGCGGGCGGGGCCTATGTTCCGGCGATGAGCGACGTGACGATCATCGTGAAGGATCAGGGCACCATATTCCTTGCCGGTCCACCTTTGGTTAAGGCCGCGACCGGTGAGGTGGTGACAGCCGAGGATCTGGGCGGCGGCGACGTGCACACGCGCCTGTCCGGGGTGGCCGATTACCTTGCCGAGGACGACGCCCATGCGCTTGCGCTCGCCCGGCGGGCGGTGGAGAGCCTGAACCGGACCAAGCCCGCGACAGTCCAGTGGCAGTCGGTCGAAGACCCGGCCTATGACCCCGAGGAAATCCTCGGCGTCGTGCCCGGCGACCTGCGCACGCCCTATGACATCCGCGAGGTGATCGCGCGGGTGGTGGACGGGTCGCGATTTGACGAGTTCAAGCCGCGCTTTGGCGAGACGCTGGTCACGGGGTTCGCGCATCTCATGGGCTGCCCGGTCGGGATCATCGCCAACAACGGTGTCCTGTTTTCCGAGGCCGCGCAGAAGGGCGCGCATTTCGTCGAGCTGTGCTCGCAGCGCCGTATCCCGCTGATTTTCCTGCAAAACATCACCGGCTTCATGGTGGGCCGGAAGTATGAGAACGAGGGCATCGCGCGTCACGGGGCCAAGATGGTCACGGCGGTGGCGACCACGTCGGTCCCCAAGGTGACGATGCTCGTGGGCGGTTCCTTCGGCGCGGGCAACTACGGCATGGCGGGCCGTGCCTATCAGCCGCGCTTCCTGTGGTCCTGGCCCAACAGCCGGATTTCCGTCATGGGCGGCGAGCAGGCCGCGGGCGTGCTGGCGACGGTCAAACGCGACGCGCTGGAGCGCGCGGGCGAAAGCTGGTCGGACGAGGACGAGGCGGAATTCAAGCGCCCCACGATCGAGATGTTCGAGCGTCAGAGCCACCCGCTTTACGCCTCCGCCCGGCTCTGGGACGACGGCATCGTGGACCCGCGCAAGACCCGGCAGGTGCTCTACCTGTCGCTTCTCGCCGCCCTGAACGCCCCGATCGAAGAGACGCGCTTCGGCGTGTTCCGGATGTGAGGAGGCCCGAAATGGACCATGCACCGCGCGTACACATCATGTGCACACACTGTGCATACGATTGTCATACGATCCGGGGCCGCGCATGAGTGTCGAGGTCATCACCGCCGACATCACCACGCTCGACGTGGACGCCATCGTGAACGCCGCGAACGAGTCGCTTCTGGGTGGCGGCGGCGTGGACGGGGCCATTCATCGGGCCGCGGGTCCGGGGCTTTTGGAGGAGTGCCGGGCGATCGGCGGTTGCCCGACGGGCGAGGCGCGGATCACCGTGGGGTATGACCTGCCCGCGCGCCATGTCATCCACACGGTCGGGCCGGTCTGGCACGGCGGGGATCGGGGGGAGCCGGACTTGCTCGCCGCCTGTTATCGCGAGAGCCTGCGGCTGGCGCGTGAGGCAGGGTGTGAGAGCATCGCGTTCCCCGCCATTTCCACGGGCGTCTACGGCTACCCTGCCGATCAAGCCGCGACCATTGCCGTGCGGGAGGTCAGCGTGTGGGAGGCCCCGCCCGCACAGATCACCCTGTGCTGCTTTTCCGAGAACAGCGCCGAAACCCATCGGCGCGCAATGGAGACCCTGACATGACTGCATGGGACGACGACACCGCGCAAAGATACGCGGACAAATACGGCGGCGACGCGAGTATCTTCGAGGTTCTGAACGCGGCCGGCATCGCGGACGGGGCCGACGTGATCGACCTGGGCTGCGGGAACGGTTCGGCTCTGGCCGCGCTTGCCGACCGGGCCGGGCGGCTGGCGGGCGTCGACCCCACGCCGCGCATGGTCGAGATCGCGCGCGAGCGGTGCCCCGGCGCGGACTTGCGCGTGGCGCCCGGCGAGGCGACCGGGTTCGGGGATGGCGATTTCGACGTGGTGATGATGATCAACGTGATCCACCATCTCGACGACATATCCGCCGGGCTGGCCGAGGCGAACCGGCTTCTGCGTCCCGGCGGTCTGATCGTGATCGGGGGCGAGGTGTTCTCGACATCCATGGTGCCGGAGGGGCAGGACTACGCGGGCGCGTTGGAGGCCGCCGGGTTCGGCGCGGTCGAGCGGCGCGATCTGAGCGGGGCGTTCATCACGACCGCTCGCAAGGAGGGCTGATGTTCCACAAGATCCTGATTGCCAATCGCGGCGAAATCGCCTGTCGCGTGATCGACACCTGCCGCAAGCTGGGTGTCGCGACGGTGGCGGTGTTTTCCGATGCCGACCGCACCGCGCGCCATGTCGAGATGGCCGACGAGGCCGTGCATATCGGCGGGCCGCAACCGGCGGAAAGCTATCTGCGCGGGGACGCGATCATCGCGGCGGCGCAGGCCACCGGCGCGCAGGCGATCCATCCCGGATACGGCTTTCTCTCCGAGAACCCGGAGTTCGTGGAGGCGGTCGAGGCTGCCGGGCTGACCTTCATCGGCCCGTCCGCAAAAGCGATCCGGGCGATGGGGCTGAAGGACGCCGCGAAGAAGCTCATGGACGAGGCGGGCGTGCCGGTCGTGCCCGGTTACCACGGGGCCGAGCAGGGCGACGACCTGCTCGCGGAAGAGGCCGGCAAGATCGGCTATCCAGTCATCATCAAGGCGGTTGCGGGGGGCGGCGGCAAGGGGATGCGGCTGGTCGAGCGGGCGGGCGACTTCTCCGATGCGCTCGCCTCGGCGCGGTCGGAAGCCAAAACAGCCTTCGGCAACCCCGATGTGCTGGTCGAGAAATTCGTGACCGCGCCGCGCCATATCGAAGTGCAGGTCTTCGGCGACGGGCGCGAGGCGGTGCATCTGTATGAGCGCGACTGCTCGCTCCAGCGCCGCCACCAGAAGGTGATCGAGGAAGCGCCCGCGCCGGGGATGACCGAAGAGATGCGCGCCGCGATGGGCGAGGCCTCCGTGCGCGCCGCCGAGGCCATCGGATATGCGGGGGCCGGGACGGTGGAGTTCATCGTGGACGGCTCCGACGGGCTGCGCCCCGACGGGTTCTGGTTCATGGAGATGAACACGCGGTTGCAGGTCGAGCATCCGGTGACCGAGGAAGTCACGGGCATCGACCTTGTCGAATGGCAGCTTCGCGTGGCGGCGGGGGAGCCTTTGCCGCTGTCGCAGACCGAAATCCCGCTACGGGGTCATGCGTTCGAGGCGCGGCTTTATGCCGAGGACGTGCCGGCGGGGTTCCTGCCGGCCACCGGGCGGCTCGCGCATCTGGCTTTCGCGCCGGAGTGCCGGGCCGAGACCGGGGTGCGCACGGGGGACGAGATCAGCCCCTTCTACGATCCGATGATTGCCAAGCTCGTCACCCACGGGGCCACCCGCGAGATCGCGCTGGGCAAGATGCGTCGGGCGCTGGCGGGCACGCAGGTGGCCGGGACCGTGACGAACCTCGGGTTCCTGTCGGCGCTGTGTGCCCATGAGGGGTTCGCGGCCGGGGAGGTCGATACCGGGCTGATCGAGCGCGACCTGTCGGCCCTGACCCAGGACGACGGGCCTGCGCCCGCCGACGTGGCGCTCGCCGCACTGGCCGGGGCGGGGCTGCTGGACGCGCCCGAGACGGTGACGGGGTTCGCGCTCTGGTCGCCGTTGCGCCGCACGATCCTGCTCGAACGGGCGGGCGAGGTGCTGTCGCCGGTGATCGAGATGGCGGGGCCGGAGGCGGCCCGCATCACGGTCGGCGACGTGGTGGTCGAGGCACGACGCCGCCCGGAAGGCTGGCGGCTCGACGGGGTGCGCGCGCCGGAAGTGGCGATCACCGGCGACCTTGTCACCGTGTTCACGGGCGCCGGGCACGGCTTCCGCGTGCCCGATCCTCTGGCGATCCTGTCGGCGGACGGGCAGGGGGGCGACGTGGTCGAGGCGCCGATGCCGGGGCTTGTGAAGGCGGTCTTTGTCGCCCCCGGCGACACGGTTGCAGCGGGCGACAGGATGGCCATCATGGAGGCGATGAAAATGGAACACACCCTGACGGCCCCGCGTGACGGTGTGGTGGCCGAAGTGTTCGCCGCCGAAGGCGCGCAGGTGGAGGCGCATGCCGCGCTGATCGCGCTCACCCCCGAAGAAGGCGAGGACGCATGATCCGCCTGCACGCCGTTCCCGGCAGCCGGTCGTTCCGGGTTCACTGGCTTCTGGCCGAAATGGGGCTGGAGCCGGAGATCGAGAATTACCGCATCGGCGACGGCAGCCTCGGGACCGAGGCGTTTCGCGACGTGAATCCGGCAGGGCGGGTCCCGGCGCTGGAAATCGACGGGATGACGTTGATCGAAAGCGGGGCCATCATCGAATACCTGTGCGAGACGCGGCCGGAACATGGGCTGGGGCGGCTGCCGGGAGATGCGGAGCGTCCCGAGTTCCTCGTCTGGCTGCATTATGCCGAGACGGTCGCGACGCTGATCCAGAACCTCAACCTGCAACAGGTGTTCCTGCCTGATCCCGCGATGCGCTCGCCCACCGTGATCGGGATGGAGACGCGGCGGCTGGCCACGGTGCTCAAACCGCTGGAGAAGCGCGTGTCTGGGCAGGACTACCTGCTCGCCTCGGGGTTTTCCGCCGTGGACATCATGTTCGGGTTCGGGGTCGATGCGGCGTTCCACTACGTTCATGGCGCGAAATTCCCGGCGCTGGGCGCGTATCATGCCCGGCTGGCCGCGCGCCCGGCTTACCAGACGGCGCTGGCGGTGCAGGGGCCGGACACGATCTATGGTCAGCCGTTCTACGAGGTGCCCGATGGATAGTGTCGAGATCGTCGAGATGGGCCCGCGCGACGGGCTTCAGAACGAGGCGCGGCAGATCCCGACGGCCGAGAAGATCGCGCTGGTGGATGCGCTGTCGGGGGCCGGATTCAGCCGGATCGAGGTCGCGAGTTTCGTCAGCCCGAAATGGGTGCCGCAGATGGCCGACAGCGGCGAGGTTCTGGCCGGTATCCGCCGGGCGGAGGGCGTGTCCTACATGGCCCTGACGCCGAATCTCAAGGGGTTCGAGAGGGCGATGGAGGCGGGCGCGGACGAGGTGGCGATTTTCGGAAGCGCAAGCGAGGGGTTCAGCCAGGCCAACATTAATTGTTCGATTGCGGAAAGCCTTGAGCGGTTCTTGCCGATCGTTGAGGCTGCGATGGTTCGAAAAGTGAAAGTCCGGGGATATGTCTCCTGCGTGACCGATTGCCCCTATGACGGGCCGACCCCACCTCAGAAGGTGGCGCAGGTGGCGCAGGAGTTGATGGCGATGGGCTGCTACGAAGTGAGCCTGGGCGATACCATCGGCAAGGGCACGCCCGAGACCGTGCGCGACATGCTTCTGGCCGTGCTGGAACGGGTGCCGGCGGAACGGATCGCGGGGCATTTCCACGACACCGAGGGCCGGGCGCTCGAGAATATCGAGATGTCGCTGGAGCTTGGCGTACGGGTGTTCGATGCCGCGGTGGGCGGTCTGGGCGGCTGTCCCTATGCGCCGGGGGCCAAGGGCAACGTGGCGACCGAGGCGGTTCATGCCCGGCTCGTGGCACTGGGGCTGGCCACCGGGCTGGACGGCGCGGTGCTCGACCGGGCCGCAGAGATGGCGCGGGGGATGCGCGGGTGAGCGTGGCAAAGCTTGGAAAGGCGGGACGATGACCTTCGAGACGATTTCCATTGCGACCGACGCAAGGGGCGTGGCGGTTCTGACGCTCGACCGGGCGGACAAGCACAATGCGCTGTCGGCCACGATGATCCGCGAGTTGACCGAGTCGGCCCAAGCGCTCGGCGCGGACGAGGCCGTGCGCGTCGTCGTGCTCACCGGGGCGGGCAAAAGCTTTTGCGCCGGGGGCGATCTCGGCTGGATGCAGGACCAGATGGCCGCCGACCCGGAGACCCGGTTCGTGGAGGCGCGCAAGCTCGCCCTGATGCTCCGGGCGCTGAACGAGATGCCCAAGCCGCTGATCGGGCGGGTTCAGGGGCAGGCGTTCGGTGGCGGGATCGGGATGTGCAGCGTCTGTGACGTGGCCATTGCCGTAGACCATGCCAAGTTCGGGCTGACCGAGACCCGGCTGGGCCTGATCCCCGCCACCATCGGCCCCTATGTCCTCGCCCGGATCGGCGAGGCGATGGCACGACGCATATTCATGAATGCCCGTATCTTCGGCGCGGCGGAAGCGCAGCGGCTGGGGATCGTGGCCCATGCGGTGCCTGAAGGGGCACTGGACGCCGCGGTGGAGGAAGAGGTCGCGCCCTATCTCAACTGCGCGCCGGGTGCGGTGGCGCAGGCCAAGGCGCTGGCGCGCCGGCTTGGCCAGCCGATCACCGACGCGATCATCGACGACACGATCCGCGCCCTTGTCGACTGCTGGGAAGGCGACGAGGCGCAGGAGGGGATCGGGGCGTTTTTCGACAAACGCAAGGCGCGGTGGATGCCGACATGAGCCTGATCGTCATCGCCGCCATCGTCTATGGCGTCCTCGCTTTGGTGAGCGCGCTGGTTCAATTCGCGCTCGCCCTTGGTGCCCCGCTTGGTCATCTCACGCTCGGAGGGCGGTTCGAGGGGCGCCTGCCCGTGGGGGCGCGGGTCGCCACGGTGGTGCAGGGCGGGCTGCTCGTCCTCATGGCGCGGGTGGTGGCCGGGGCGTCGGGCCTGCTGGCGCCGGTCTTTCCGGTCTGGGCGATCTGGGGCGTGGTCGCCATCACGGGGCTTTCCACTCTTCTCAACAATATCACGCCCTCGCGGTCGGAGCGCCTTCTCTGGGGGCCGGTCACGGTGGTCATGTTCCTTTGTGCGATCTACGTCGCCGTCTCTGCCTGAGTCGGCGCAGACGGCCCGTCCACGCCACGCGTCGTTCAAACTTGATTGATGGCTGCGGCTTTCGTGCAGTGCAGAAAACCGGCCAAACCCCTGTGAACATTAGTATACAATGACCTCACGCCGCGCTGCAGAAGCGCCTGCACGGCCTTGTTCAAAATGCCCAAAACGCCGGGCCCCTTGGTTGACCCTTCGGGGCGTTGGGAGTAGACCCCCGAAGGAGCCAAACTGTCGCGGGCACGCGCCCGACAAAGGAGCTAACGTGGAAGACCTCCTCCGAGAATACCTCCCCATCGTCATTTTCCTCGCCGTCGCCGTCGGGCTTGGCCTCGCGTTCCTGATCGCGGCCGCCGTCCTTGCCGTGCGCAATCCCGACCCTGAAAAAGTGTCGGCCTACGAGTGCGGGTTCAACGCCTTCGATGACGCCCGGATGAAGTTCGACGTGCGGTTCTACCTCGTCTCGATCCTGTTCATCATTTTCGATCTCGAGATCGCCTTCCTGTTCCCCTGGGCCGTGGCCTTCAAGGATGTCGGGATGGTCGGATTCTGGTCGATGATGGTGTTCCTCGGCGTGCTGACCATCGGCTTTGCTTACGAATGGAAGAAGGGAGCCCTCGAATGGGAGTGATGACCGGCACCAACACCGCGGATTTCGACCGCGAGGTGGCCACCCGTGACCTCAACAACGAGCTTGCGGACAAGGGCTTTCTGCTGACCACCACCGACGACATCATCAACTGGGCGCGCACCGGGTCGCTGCACTGGATGACCTTCGGTCTTGCCTGCTGCGCGGTCGAGATGATGCAGTCGTCCATGCCGCGCTACGACCTCGAGCGCTACGGGGTCGCCCCGCGCGCCAGCCCGCGCCAGTCGGACCTGATGATCGTGGCGGGCACGCTGACCAACAAGATGGCCCCCGCGCTGCGCAAGGTCTATGACCAGATGCCCGAGCCGCGGTATGTCATCTCGATGGGCTCCTGCGCCAATGGCGGCGGCTACTATCACTATTCCTATTCGGTGGTGCGTGGCTGCGACCGTGTCGTGCCCGTGGACGTCTATGTGCCCGGCTGCCCGCCGTCGGCCGAGGCGCTGGTTTACGGCATCCTCCAGCTTCAGCGCAAAATCCGCCGCACCGGCACGATCGTGAGGTAACGGGTATGAGTGACGAGACCCTCAATGAACTCGGCGCGCTGATCGAGGCCAAGCAGGTCGATGTGGTGACGTCGTGGGAGGTCGCCTTCGGCGAGCTCACCGTCCATGTCCGCGCCGAGGGGCTTCCCGGCTTCGTGGAGTTCCTCAAGACCGACCGGGGCTGCCGGTTCACGACGCTGGTGGACATCACCGCCGTGGACTACCCCGAGCGCGAGGCGCGGTTCGACGTCGTCTATCACTTCCTGTCGATGTACCAGAACCACCGCATCCGGGTGAAAACCGTCGTGGACGAGGGCGAGATGCTGCCTTCCATCGTGACGGTCTATCCGGCCTCCAACTGGTTCGAGCGCGAGATCTTCGACATGTTCGGGATCATCTTCAAGGGCCACCCGGACCTGCGGCGTCTGCTCACCGACTACGGCTTTCGCGGCCATCCGCTGCGCAAGGATTTCCCGACGACGGGCTATACCGAGGTGCGCTACGACGAGGTCGAGAAGCGCGTGGTCTATGAGCCCGTCTCGCTGGTTCAGGAATACCGCCAGTTCGACTTCATGTCGCCGTGGGAAGGGGCCGAGTATCTGCTGCCGGGCGATGAGAAGGCGGACGAGGCGAAGGGCTGACACCGGATGGATCAGGTCGTGACACAACAGGTGGATCTGCGTGACGAGGGCTCCCTCGTCGCGTGGCCGTCCAGTGTCGAGCGTGTCGTGATCTGTATCGGGGCGGCCAAGTCCGCGACGTCGTTCCCGTCCGCACAGTTTGCAAAGGACGCCCGCTTTGGCGACCGCGTTCCGGATGCGTGGCGGGCATGAGTGCGCAGACCCTCATATACTGCGTGGGTGCGGCCAAGGCCGGGACCAGTTGGCTGTTCGATTACCTTTACAGCCACCACCAGACCTATTTTCCGACGGTCAAGGAACTCAACTACTGGAACGCCGTCGCGATGGGCGCGGGGCAGTTCTACCGGGGCGAGCTCGAACGGCGGAAGGGCGAGATCGCGGCGCGCCATGCGGTGACGAAGGACGATGATATCCACGCCTATCAGCTTCAGAGCATGGCGGATATCGAGGAATGGCTGGTCACTTTCGACGGCAAGACACGCGACGACAAGGCTTACCTCGGCTTCATCGGGGCCGGGCTGGAGGATGCCAGGTTGGTGGGGGATTTCTCGCCCGCCTATGCGCTTCTGGGGCCCGAGTGGTTTGCCGAGATGGCGAAAGCCCATGAGAACGTGAAGTTCCTCTATCTCCTGCGCGAGCCGGTGGACCGGCTCTGGTCGCATTTCCGCATGAACGCGGGCGGGGACGAGGCGGCGGCGACCGGGATGGTCGACGGATACCTCGCGGGCGGCGAGACGACCGTGGCGCGGCGCTCCAACTACCGGCGCACGGTCAAGCGCCTGTTGCAGGCGGTGCCGGAAGACCGGATTCACGTCGAGCTTTACGAACGGCTCTTTACGCAGGACGCGCTTGAAAAGATGTGCGATTTCCTCGGGATCGACGCGATCCCGGCCGATTTCGGCAAGCGGGTGCATGGCTCACCCAAGGCGGGGCTCGACCCCGAGCGGCGCGCGCGGCTTCAGGCCGCGCTGAAACCGCAATACAACTTCATCGAACAGTTCATGGGCACAGTGCCCGTGGAGTGGCAGGAAAGAATGGTGGCGGCATGATGGACGGCTCCAAGGGATTTCAGGACGCCGAGACCGGCGAACAGCAGATCCGCAACTTCAACATCAACTTCGGGCCCCAGCACCCGGCGGCGCACGGCGTGCTGCGTCTGGTTCTGGAACTCGACGGCGAGATCGTGGAACGCTGCGACCCGCATATCGGGCTGCTTCACCGCGGCACCGAGAAGCTGATGGAAAGCCGGACCTACCTGCAGAACCTGCCGTATTTCGACCGGCTCGACTATGTCGGCACGATGAACCAGGAACACGCCTGGTGCCTCGTGATCGAGAAGCTTTGCAAGGTCGAAGTGCCGCGCCGGGCGCAGCTGATCCGGGTGCTTTACTCCGAGATCGGGCGCATCCTGAACCACCTCCTGAACGTCACGACGCAGGCGATGGACGTGGGCGCGCTGACC
Organism: Maritimibacter sp. UBA3975; assembly: GCF_002384975.1. Taxonomy (NCBI): domain Bacteria; kingdom Pseudomonadati; phylum Pseudomonadota; class Alphaproteobacteria; order Rhodobacterales; family Roseobacteraceae; genus Maritimibacter; species Maritimibacter sp. UBA3975. Next base: position 122,920 of record NZ_DGCP01000017.1, on the reverse strand, counting down.
CCGCCGCTGTGGGGGTTCGAAGAGCGTGAAAAGCTCATGATCTTCTACGAGCGGGCCTCGGGCGCGCGCCTTCACGCCGCCTATTTCCGCCCCGGTGGGGTCCATCAGGACCTGCCGCCGCAGCTCATCGACGATATCGAGGCATGGTGCCACGAATTCCCCAAGGTGCTCGACGATATCGACGGGCTGCTCACGGAAAACCGCGTGTTCAAGCAGCGCAACGTGGATATCGGCGTTGTGACGGAAGAGGACGTCCTCGACTGGGGGTATTCCGGCGTGATGGTGCGCGGCTCGGGCCTTGCCTGGGATCTGCGCCGGTCGCAGCCCTACGAGTGCTATGACGAATTCGACTTCAAAATCTGCGTGGGCAAGAACGGCGACTGTTTCGACCGCTACCTCGTGCGGATGGCCGAGATGCGTGAGAGCCTCAAGATCATGCTTCAGGCCATCGCCAAGCTGCGTGAGCCCGAGGGGCAGGGCGACATCCTTGCCCGCGGCAAGCTGACGCCGCCCAAGCGCGCCGACATGAAGACGTCGATGGAAGCGCTCATCCACCACTTCAAGCTCTACACCGAGGGCTTCCACGTCCCGGAGGGCGAGGTGTATTGCGCCGTCGAAGCGCCCAAGGGCGAGTTCGGCGTCTACCTCGTCTCCGACGGGACCAACAAACCCTACCGCGCGAAGCTTCGCGCCCCCGGTTATCTGCACCTGCAATCGATGGATCACGTCGCGAGCGGGCACCAGCTGGCCGACGTCGCCGCCATCATCGGCACAATGGATATCGTTTTCGGAGAGGTCGACCGGTAATGCTGCGCCGTCTGCACCACGAACAACCCAGCACTTTCGCCTTCACGCCTGAGAACCAGGCCTGGGCCGAAGCGCAAATGACCAAGTACCCCGAAGGTCGTCAGGCCTCGGCCATCATCCCGCTGCTGTGGCGTGCGCAGGAGCAGGAAGGCTGGCTCACGAAGCCCGCGATCGAAGGCGTGGCCGACATGCTCGGGATGGAATACATCCGCGCGCTGGAAGTGGCGACCTTCTACTTCATGTTCCAGCTGCAACCGGTTGGTTCCGTTGCGCATTTCCAGATCTGCGGGACCACGTCCTGCATGATCATGGGGGCCGAGGACCTGATCGCGGTCTGCAAGGAAAAGATCGCGAAAAACCCGCATGAGTTGTCGGCGGACGGCAAGTTTTCGTGGGAAGAGGTGGAATGCCTCGGCTCCTGCGCCAACGCGCCGATGGCCCAGATCGGCAAGGATTATTACGAGGATCTGACGACCGACAGCTTTGGCGACCTGATCGACCGGATGGGGGCGGGCGAGGTGCCGCTGCCGGGGCCGCAGAACGGGCGCTATGCGGCCGAGCCTTCGGGCGGTCTGACGAGCCTCAAGGACTACGAAGCGGACAAGCCGGAACACAACGCCTCGGTCGCGCTGGCGGTCGAGATCGGCGACACGCTCAAGCGGATCGACGGGACGGAAGTGCCGCTCACCGCGCCGTGGCAGGGCAAGTCCCGCAAGGTTGCCGTGAAGCCGAAGAAGGCCGTCACCAAGCCGGGCGATGCCGTGAAGGCGATGGACGACAGCAACGAGCCGGGCCGGCCCAGAACCAAAGCGGGCGACGAGCCGGCGGCGACGAACACGGCGGGCGCCGCGGCGAAAGCCGGCGGGTCGTCCAACGGGACCGCGCCGTCCGACGGGCCGGGCAAGAAGCCCCGCACCATGAAGGCACCGCGCAAGGCCGGGGCCGACGATTTCAAGCAGATCCGGGGCGTCGGGCCGAAGCTCGAGTCCATGCTGAACGACATGGGGTTCTATCACTTCGATCAGATCGCAAAATGGACGGATGAGGAGGTCGCCTGGGTCGACCAGAACCTCGAAGGCTTCAAGGGCCGCGTCAGCCGCGATAACTGGGTCGATCAGGCCAAATCCCTCGCGTCCGGCGAGGAAACCGAATTTTCCAAACGTGTGAAGAAGGGCGACGTCTACTGAGGCGTCGGTGATGAGATGAGGTTGGCAACGGACGACAAGCGACAAGCGGCGGCGGCAGACCGCGCGTCCGGTGGCATTATTGTAACCCTCAAACCGAACGGGGAATTTGGATATGGCGACTAACGACAGCGGATTTATGACCTGCCGAAACACATGCTGGATCGTCGGGGGGCTTCTGGGCCTCGCGGTGCTTCTGCTCATCGGCCAGCCGTGGGGCTGGGCCATTATCGTCGGGATCGTGGTGGCCGTGGCGGTCGCCCTGATCCTTCAGCGCGTGTTCTGTTCGGACATTCCGGCGAGCGCGAGCGGGTCGGGCAGCGCGCCTGCCTCGGCGGCGGCCACGACGACCTCCGGCCCGGCAGCGGCGGCAGCGAGTTCCGCGGGCACCGGTGACGTGGATGCGGCGGCGGCCAAGCCGGCCCCGGCGACCAAGGCGTCGGCGGCCGAACAGGCAGCGGAGGATGCGCCGGGCACCGAGAGCGAAGCGGACCGTACGGCCACGGCCGAGAGCGCGGGCGCCAAGCCTGAAGCCGCGGCCAAGGACCCGACGACCGCGAGCGCAGCCTCGCAGGAGGCCGAACCGTCGCCCGATCCGATCATCCAGCCGTCCAAGGAGCTTCCGGGCCAGCGCGACCTCGAGGGCCGCAAAGGCGACTGGAAATACGAGAAACCCGCCGAGGCGAAACCCGCCGCGAAGAAGCCTGCGGCCAAGAAAAAGCCCGCGGCCAAGAAGAAACCGGCCGCCAAGGCATCCGAGCCGGCACCTGCCGTTGCGGGCGAGGGACCGGAACTGCTCGACGCGCCCAAGGGCGGGGTGGCCGACGACCTCAAACTGATCAAGGGCGTGGGGCCGGGGATCGAGAAGAAGCTGCATGACGCTGGCGTCTTCCACTTCGACCAGATCGCGACCTGGACCGCCGCCGACATCGCGGCGATGGACGACAAGCTGAGTTTCCGGGGCCGGATCGCCCGTGACGACTGGGTCACGCAGGCGACGCAACTGGCCGCGGGTGAAGAAACCGAGTTTTCGAAGCGGGCCTCCTCCTCGGGGCTCTACGAAGACAACAAGAAGAAGTAAGGCCGACGCGGAGACATGAGCGCGGATGACACGAGACAGAACCGGGCCCGGCAGGGGCGGCTTGCCGCCGTCGTCATCGCCGTGTCCGGGCTCGGGTTCATCGGGCTCACCTGGCTGGGCGAACAGCTCGGCTGGCCGACCCGCACTCTCGGCCTCATCGGGCTCGTCGCCATGGCGGGTTTCGCGTTCGGACTGATCGTGGCCATCCGGCTCCTGCTGGATGGGCGCAAAAACGAAGGATAGACAGGCATGCTGAAGGATCAGGATCGGATCTTCACGAACCTCTACGGGATGCACGACCGCACCCTTGCCGGCGCGCAGAAGCGCGGGCACTGGGACGGGACCGCTGGCATCATCCAGAAGGGCCGTGACTGGATCGTGGAGCAGATGAAGGCCTCTGGTCTGCGCGGCCGGGGCGGCGCTGGCTTCCCCACCGGGCTCAAGTGGTCCTTCATGCCGAAGGAATCGGACGGGCGCCCCGCCTACCTCGTCGTGAACGCGGACGAATCCGAGCCGGGCACCTGCAAGGACCGCGAGATCATGCGCCACGATCCGCACACGCTGATCGAAGGCTGCCTGATCGCGTCCTTCGCGATGAACGCGCACGCCTGCTACATCTACATCCGGGGCGAATACATCCGCGAGCGTGAGGCGCTTCAGGCCGCGATCGACGAAGCCTATGAGGCCGGGCTGCTGGGCAAGAACGCCGCCGGATCGGACTGGGATTTCGACCTCTACCTGCATCACGGCGCGGGCGCCTATATCTGCGGCGAGGAAACCGCGCTGCTCGAAAGCCTCGAGGGCAAGAAGGGGATGCCGCGCATGAAGCCGCCGTTCCCGGCGGGCGCGGGCCTTTATGGCTGTCCGACGACGGTGAACAACGTGGAAAGCATCGCGGTGGTCCCGACCATCCTGCGGCGCGGGCCGGAATGGTTCGCGGGCTTCGGACGGGCCAACAACGCAGGCACAAAACTGTTCGCAGTCTCGGGACATGTGAACCAGCCCTGCGTCGTCGAAGAGGCGATGTCGATCTCGTTCGAAGAGCTGATCGACAAGCATTGCGGCGGCATCCGGGGCGGCTGGGACAACCTTCTGGCGGTGATCCCGGGCGGCTCGTCCGTGCCCTGCGTGCGCGGCGAGAACATGAAAGACGCCATCATGGATTTCGACTACCTGCGCGGCGAGTTGGGCTCCGGCCTCGGCACGGCGGCGGTGATCGTGATGGACAAGTCCACCGACATCGTGAAGGCGATCTGGCGGCTGTCGAAGTTCTACAAACACGAAAGCTGCGGCCAGTGCACGCCGTGCCGCGAAGGCACCGGCTGGATGATGCGGGTCATGGACCGGCTTGTGCGCGGCGAGGCCGAGCTGGAAGAGATCGACATGCTGTTCGACGTGACCAAGCAGGTCGAGGGACACACGATCTGCGCGCTTGGCGACGCGGCGGCCTGGCCGATCCAGGGTCTCATCAAGAACTTCCGTGGCGAGATCGAGGACCGCATCAAGGCGCAGAAAACCGGGCGCATCAGCGCGGCCGTGGCGGCGGAGTAAGGCCGATGCGCGCGCTTCCCTACCTCATCCTGCTGACCGCCGGTCTGGCCCTGACCGGCTGCGGCGCAGTCAGCCAGCTCACCGGCCGGATGGCGGCGGCGGGGCAGGCGGAGCGTCCGGCGGATGGGGTGGATGCGGCGGCGCAGACGCGCGGGCAGTTGAGCGCCGGCGGCGTGGACTACGCGCTCGCATACCGCAGCCACGGGCTGTGGCGCGATGCGAGCGGCGCGGCGGGGGCCGAGGTCGGCGCTCCGCAGATCACGGTGGCGCGGGCCGATGGCACGCCGCTCACCAGTGACGACATTCTGGCGGCGCGCGGCGTCGCCAAGGCCTGGTGCAGCGAGAACCCGCAGTTCCGTCGCGACACGATCTTCGGCGACGCCGCCGTGGTCGAGGACGGGGCGGTGGTCTTCTCGGAGATCTGCGACTAGGACGCGGAAACGGAATACGAAAGGCCGGGCACGCCCGGCAGGATGAGTGAGAAACGCATGAGCGATCTGAAGAAAATCGTCATCGACGGCAACGAGGTCGAAGTGGACGGGGCGATGACCCTGATTCAGGCCTGCGAAGAGGCCGGGGTGGAAATTCCGCGGTTTTGCTATCACGAGCGCCTGTCGATCGCGGGCAACTGCCGCATGTGCCTTGTCGAGGTCGTGGGCGGCCCGCCGAAACCCGCCGCCTCCTGCGCGATGCAGGTCAAGGACCTGCGTCCGGGGCCGGAAGGTCAGCCGCCGGTCGTCAAGACGAACAGCCCGATGGTCAAGAAGGCCCGCGAGGGGGTGATGGAGTTCCTGCTCATCAACCACCCGCTCGACTGCCCGATCTGCGATCAGGGCGGCGAATGCGATCTTCAGGATCAGGCGATGGCTTACGGCGTCGATTTCAGCCGCTACCGCGAACCCAAGCGGGCGACCGAGGATCTGGACCTTGGCCCGCTGGTCGGCACGCATATGACGCGCTGCATCTCCTGCACCCGCTGCGTGCGCTTCACGACCGAGGTCGCCGGCATTCACCAGATGGGTCAGACGGGGCGCGGCGAGGATGCCGAGATCACGAGCTACCTCAACCAGACGCTGCATTCCAACCTGCAAGGCAACATCATCGACCTGTGCCCGGTGGGCGCGCTGACGTCGAAACCCTATGCCTATACCGCGCGTCCATGGGAACTGACCAAGACCGAGACCATCGACGTGATGGACGCGCTCGGCTCGAACATCCGCGTGGACACCAAGGGGCGCGAAGTCATGCGTATCCTGCCGCGCAACCATGACGGCGTGAACGAGGAATGGATTTCGGACAAGACCCGCTTTGTCTGGGATGGTCTGCGCCGCCAGCGGCTCGACACCCCCTATGTGCGCAAGAACGGCAAGCTGACCCGGGTCGAATGGCCCGAGGCGCTGACAGCGGCCGCCGAGGCGATGAAGGGCAAGAAGGTTGCGGGTCTGATCGGTGATCTGGTCTCGGCCGAGGTGGCCTTCAGCCTCAAGCAGCTCATCGAAGGGCAGGGCGGCACGGTGGAATGCCGCGTGGATGGCGCGATGCTGCCTGCGGGCAACCGCTCCGGCTATGTCGGCACGGCGACCATCGAGGATATCGACAGCGCCGAGATGATCCAGCTCATCGGCACCAACCCGCGCGACGAAGCGCCGGTCCTGAACGCGCGCATTCGCAAGGCGTGGCTGCGCGGCGCGACCGTGGGCTATGTCGGCCCGGCGGGTGCGGACCTGACCTATGACTACGTCCATGTGGGCGAAGACCGCGCGGCGGTCGAAGAGCTGTCGTCCAAGTCCATCTCGGACGCGACCAAGGCTAAGAAAACGCTGGTCATCGTCGGCATGGGCGCGCTGAACGAGGCCGACGGGGCCGCCGTTCTGGCCCATGCGATGAAGCTGGCCGAGAACACCGGCGGCACCTTCATGGTTTTGCACACCGCTGCGGGCCGGGTCGGCGCGATGGACGTGGGCGCGACCGCAGAGGGCGGCGTCAAGGCGGCCACGGAGGGCGCCGAGGTCATCTTCAACGCGGGCGCGGACGAGGTCGACATCGATGCCGGGGCGACCGTGATCTACATGGGCAGCCACGGCGACCGGGGCGCGCACCGGGCGGACATCATCCTGCCTGCCGCCGCCTATACCGAGGAATCGGGCCTGTTCGTGAACACCGAGGGGCGCCCGCAACTGGCGCTGCGCGCGGCCTTCCCGCCGGGTCAGGCGAAAGAGGGCTGGGCGGTGCTGCGGGCCTTGTCGGGCGAGCTTGGCGCGACCCAGCCGTGGGACACGCAGGCGGCCCTGCGCCGCGCGATGGTCGAGGCGGTGCCGCATCTTGCCGCCATCGACACGGTGCCGGAAAACGAATGGCAGCCGCTCGAGGTCAAGGCGATGGGCAAGGCGAGCTTCCGTCCGATCCTCGCCGACCATTACCTCACCAACCCCATCGCGCGGGCGAGCGAGGTCATGGCGGAGCTGTCGGCGATGGCGAAGTCCATGAACCAGCCGTCGGTGGCGGCCGAGTGACCCTGCGCCTCGCATATCTGGGCGCGGCTGTGGCCGCGCTCGCTGCCTGCGACCAGGAGGTCGAGGTGAGCCGGGCCGTGCAAAGCGCTGAAGCCGCCACGCGGCCCTTCTCGCCCGAGTACCTGGGAATCGGCACACGGCTTCTCGACGGTGATCTCGTGGCGTTCGACGTGAAAATGACCGGCGCGCGCGGCAATGACGACGTCGCGCAATACGCCGAATGCGCCGCCTCGCAATATGCGTTGATCCGGGGCTACGGATTTGCCCGGCATGTGCGAACAGCGGTGGATAAACGCGGCGAAGTGTGGGAAGGGGACGCCACATACGTGATCTCCGACGCGCTCCCCGATGGGTTGGCCAAGATCGACGCTGAAGTGGCGGTCGCGGCCTGCAAGGAAAACGGAATACCGACGATCTGAGGCAAGACGCTGATGTATGAATTCTTCACGACGACCAATCTGGGGATCGCGCTGACGATCGTGGGGCAGGTGCTCCTCGTGGTGGTGCCGCTTCTGGTCGCGCTGGCCTTCCTGCTCTACTACGACCGCAAGGTCTGGGCGGCGGTGCAGCTGCGCCGGGGCCCGAACGTGGTGGGCGCTTTCGGCCTGCTGCAAAGCTTCGCGGACTTCCTGAAATATGTGCTCAAGGAAATCGTGGTGCCGGCGGGGGCGGACAAGTTCGTCTTCTTCCTCGCGCCCATGCTGTCCTTCGTGCTCGCCATGATCGCGTGGTCGGTGATCCCGTTCAACGACCGCTGGGTGCTGGCCGATGTGAACGTGGCGATCCTGTTCGTCTTCGCGGTCTCCTCGCTCGAGGTCTACGGCGTCATCATGGGCGGCTGGGCGTCGAACTCGAAATACCCGTTCCTGGGCTCGCTCCGGTCCGCCGCGCAGATGATCTCCTACGAAGTCTCGATCGGTCTCATCATCATCGGTGTCATCATCTCGACCGGTTCGATGAACTTCGGCGACATCGTGCGCGCGCAGGACGGGGCCGGCATCTTCTCGTGGTACTGGCTGCCGCATTTCCCGATGGTGTTCCTGTTCCTGATCTCGGCGATGGCCGAGACGAACCGCCCGCCCTTCGACCTGCCGGAAGCTGAATCCGAACTGGTCGCGGGCTACCAGGTGGAATACTCCTCCACCCCGTTCCTGCTGTTCATGATCGGCGAATATGTGGCCATCGTGCTCATGTGCGCGCTCGTCTCGCTGCTGTTCTTCGGCGGCTGGCTGTCGCCCATCGAGGCGCTGCCGGACGGGGCCCTGTGGTTCGTCATCAAGATGTTCTTCTTCTTCACGATCTTCGCGATGGTGAAGGCGATCACCCCGCGCTACCGCTACGACCAGCTCATGCGCATCGGCTGGAAGGTCTTCCTTCCCCTGTCGCTGGTCTGGGTCGTTCTGGTGGCCTTCTTTGCTCAATACGGCGCGTTCTGGGGCACCTATGCGCGCTGGACCGTGGGAGGTTAATCATGGCCATCGACTACACGCGCGCCGCGAAATACTTCCTCCTCGTCGACTGGATCAAAGGCTTCCAGCTTGGCATCAAGTATTTCTTCAAGCCCAAGGCGACCCTGAACTACCCGCATGAAAAGGGGCCGCTCTCGCCCCGTTTCCGCGGCGAACACGCGCTGCGCCGCTACCCGAACGGCGAAGAGCGCTGCATCGCCTGCAAGCTGTGCGAGGCGATCTGCCCGGCGCAGGCGATCACCATCGACGCCGAACCGCGCCAGGACGGCAGCCGCCGGACCACACGCTACGACATTGACATGACGAAATGCATCTACTGCGGCTTCTGCGAAGAGGCCTGCCCGGTGGATGCCATCGTCGAGGGGCCGAACTTCGAATTCGCGACGGAAACCCGCGAGGAGCTGTTTTACGACAAGGACAAGCTTCTGGCCAACGGCGAGCGTTGGGAAGCCGAGATTGCGCGCAATCTCGAGCTCGACGCGCCGTATCGGTAAGGAGAGACGGGCGCATGGGCGCACTGGGCGCAAACGTGTTCGAGGATGACGCCTCGATGGACTGGCTGGAAGAGTACCGCTCTTCCGGGGCCGGTGCCGTTGCGTCCGCGCTCGACACGGCGGCCGGAACGCCCGTGACCGACTATCTCGACGTGGATCAGGGCGCGGCTGCGCGGGCGTCGGCGGAGGTCGTGGCCGTGGCGCATGGCGAGTTGCCGACGGGGGTGTCGCAGGATCGGCTCGACCTGCTCAACGCGCATGGCTCCGACGTGCGGGCGATGCCGAACATCAAGTCCCGCGCCACGTCGGCGCTGGACCGGTTGATTTCGGAAAACTCCGAGCTTCACGAGTTGTGGATGGAGAGCGACGCCCAGTCCGACTGGGTCGCCGCCATGAACGATCTTCGACGGAGGCTGCGATGAGCGATTTCACCAAGACATATGCCCGGATGATGGAGCAGGGCACGGCGATGCTCAAAGCCTTCAACCCGGCGCTGGAGACGTTCCAGCCCGAAGGGTTCGACAAGCTCATGCCGACCATGCCGCGCGACTGGATGGAGGCGATGTTCGGCAACGCCTTCAACAAGGACGGGCTGGACGCCAAGACGCGGCTGATGATCTCGCTCGCGGGCCTCGTGGCCGTGGGCGCGACCGCCGACCCGCAGATCAAGTACACCGTTCGCCACCTGATCGAGGCCGGCGCGACACAAAAGGAAATCGCCGAGGTCATCTATCAGATGTCCATGCTCGGCGGGCTTCCGGCCATGAACCACGCACTTGAGCTCGCTCAAGAGGTGTTCGACGAAAAAGACGACGAGGAGGGGGACGCATGAGCGTTGCCGATTTCGCATTCTACGCCTTCGCGCTGACCACGCTGGTCGGTGGCCTGTTCACCGTGCTGGCGCGCAACCCGGTTCACTCGGTGCTCTGGCTGATCTCGGCCTTCATCGGCTCTGCCGGGCTGTTCGTGCTGCTGGGGGCCGAGTTCCTCGCCATGCTCCTGATGATCGTCTACGTGGGCGCGGTCGCCGTCCTGTTCCTCTTCGTGGTGATGATGCTGGACGTGGACTTCGCCGAGCTTAAGGCGGGGATGGCGAAATACATGCCGGTGGCGCTTCTCATTGCGGTGGTGCTGCTGATGCAGATGGGCCTGATCCTCGGGACGTGGCAGTTCTCGGACGGGGTCGAGGCCGCGCGCGCCGCGGTGACGCCGGACATCAATCAGGTGGAAAACACCGCGGCCCTCGGGATGCTGATCTACGACGACTATTTCCTGCTGTTCCAGCTTGCGGGCCTGATCCTGCTGGTCGCGATGATCGGGGCCATCGTGCTCACCCTGCGCCACCGCAAGGACATCAAGCGTCAGGATGTGCTCGCCCAGATGTACCGCGACCCGGCCAAGGCGCTGGAGCTCGTCGACGTGAAGCCGGGGCAGGGGCTGTGATCCTTCGCCCGCTCATAACGGCGGCTTTCGCGGCCCTGCCGGCGGCGGCGCTCGCGCTGACCCCGGCGCTGGACCCTGTGTGTTCGGAGGGTGGCCGCGACTATTATCAGGCCGACGTGCTGCCGGGCGGCGTGATCTTCGCCTATGCCGAGGACGGCACCGGACCGGGCAAGGAATACCTCGTCTCGTGCAGCGCGGGCCGCGCCATCGAGGCGTGGCAGACCGGCGGCGTGCGCATCTACTTCGAGGACATCGTGCGCGACATGGCCGAAAGCGCGCAGAGCTTTTCCTTTGCCGACGTGGTGCGCCGCGCCGAGGAGGCCAACTGGACCGCGCGCCAGATCAATTTCGACCGCAACTCCTGTATTTGCGGCCTGTAAGAACCGGGGCGGCCCGCCCGCCCGCAAGATACGGCCCTTCGGGGCCGCGAACGACAAACCAAGGGCAAAGGCCCAGAGGGACACATGGTTGGACTTGAACACTACCTGGGACTGGCGGGGGCACTCTTCGTCATCGGCATCTTCGGTCTTTTCCTGAACCGCAAGAACGTCATCATCCTGCTCATGTCGATCGAGCTGATGCTTTTGTCGGTCAACATCAACCTCGTCGCCTTCTCCTCCTACCTCGGGGACATGGTCGGGCAGGTCTTCACCCTCTTCGTGCTGACCGTGGCCGCCGCCGAGGCCGCGATCGGCCTCGCCATCCTCGTCTCGTTCTTCCGTAACCGCGGCACCATCGCGGTCGAAGACGTCAACGTGATGAAAGGCTGAGGGATGGAGCCGGGCTACTCAACAAGAACCGGTTTCGTTAACGACAGAGGTCAGGTCGTGATCAGGTGTACGGATAAGAAGGGGACGGACCACATGCAGAAAATCTATCAGATGGCCTGCTCGGAGTGTGGAAACGTGTATGGCGCAAACGGTTCTGACACCCACTTGCGGAAATGCCCGATTTGTCAGGGCGGTGCTGATGGATTGGAGTACTAAGAAATGACCACCATCATCCTCTTCGCGCCGCTGATCGGCGCGATCCTCGCGGGCTTCGGCCACCGGATCATCGGCGACAAGGGCGCGCAGGTTCTGACCACCGCGCTGCTGTTTCTCGCGGCCTTCCTGTCGTGGATCGTGTTCCTGACCCATGACCCGGCGGTCGTGCAGCACGTCCAGATCCTGCGTTGGGTCGAAAGCGGCACGCTGTCGACCGACTGGTCGATCCGGCTCGACCGGCTGACCTCGATCATGCTGATCGTCATCACGACGGTCTCGTCGCTCGTCCACCTGTATTCGATGGGCTACATGGCGCACGACTCGCAGTTCTCCGAGAAGGAAAGCTATCGGCCGCGCTTCTTCGCGTATCTGAGCTTCTTCACCTTCGCGATGCTCATGCTCGTGACCTCGGACAACCTGCTCCAGATGTTCTTCGGCTGGGAGGGCGTGGGCGTCGCCTCCTACCTCCTGATCGGGTTCTACTTCCGCAAACCCACGGCCAACGCCGCCGCCATCAAGGCTTTCGTGGTCAACCGCGTGGGCGACTTCGGCTTCGCGCTCGGCATCTTCGCGCTGTTCCTGCTGACCGACTCGATCCGCTTTGACGAGGTGTTCGCGGCCGCGCCGGGTCTGGCCGAGACCTCGATCACCTTTCTGTGGCAGGAGTGGAACGCGGCCAACCTGATCGCCTTCCTGCTGTTCGTCGGTGCGATGGGCAAATCGGCGCAGCTGTTCCTGCACACCTGGCTGCCCGACGCGATGGAAGGCCCGACCCCGGTGTCGGCGCTGATCCACGCGGCGACCATGGTGACCGCGGGCGTTTTCCTTGTCTGCCGCATGTCGCCCGTGATGGAATATGCGCCCGCCGCGACCAACTTCATCGTCTACATCGGCGCCTTCACCGCGTTCTTCGCGGCGACCGTCGGCCTCGTGCAGAACGACATCAAGCGCGTGATCGCCTATTCGACCTGTTCGCAGCTCGGCTACATGTTCGTGGCCGCTGGCGTCGGGGCCTATCCGGTCGCCATGTTCCACCTGCTGACCCATGCCTTCTTCAAGGCGATGCTGTTCCTCGGAGCGGGGTCCGTGATCCACGGGATGCACCACGAGCAGGACATGCGGAACTACGGCGGCCTGCGCAAGAAGATGCCGCTGACCTTCTGGGCCATGCTGATCGGCACGCTCGCCATCACCGGCGTGGGCATCCCGCTCACCGCCATCGGCTTCGCGGGTTTCCTGTCCAAGGACGCGATCATCGAGGTGGCCTTCGCGGGCACCGACGGGGGCGTGGCCTTCTGGCTCCTGGTCATCGCGGCGCTGTTCACCAGCTTCTATTCCTGGCGGCTCATGTTCATGACCTTCTGGGGCAAGCCGCGAGGCGACAAGCACACCCACGACCACGCGCATGAAAGCCCCAAGGTCATGACGATCCCGCTCGCCGTGCTCGCCGTGGGCGCGATCTTTTCGGGCATGGTGTTCTACAACTCGTTCTTCTACGACCACGAGCGGATGAACAGCTTCTTCGGTCTGCCGGTCCACCACGCCGAGGCGGAAGCCCACGGTGGGGAGGCAGCAGGCGAAGGTGCGGCGACGGAAGACGCCGCCCCTGCCGATGAGCAAGGCGAAGAGGCCGCCGATCACGCGATGGCCGACAGCCATGCGGCACCGCAGGGGGCCGTCTACTTCGGCCCCGACAACACGGTGATCGACGACGCCCACCATGTGCCCGCCTGGGTCAAGCTCTCGCCCTTCCTCGCGATGCTGATCGGGCTCGGCACGGCGTATCTCTTCTACATCGTGAACCCGACGATCCCGGGGCGGCTGGCCGCCAACCAGCCGCAGCTCTACCAGTTCCTGCTAAACAAGTGGTATTTCGACGAGATCTACGACTTCGTCTTCGTCCGGCCCGCCAAGTCCATCGGCCGCTTCCTGTGGAAGCGCGGTGACGGGGCGACCATCGACGGGGCGATCAACGGGCTGTCGATGGGCATCGTGCCCTGGTTCACCAAGCTCGCGGGCCGCTGGCAGTCGGGCTACCTCTTCACCTACGCCTTCGCGATGGTGCTCGGCATCGTCGCCTTCGTGACCCTCATGACGCTGACCGGCGGTGCGAACTGATGAACAACCTGCTTTCGATCATTACCTTCCTGCCGATGGTGGCAGCCCTCATCCTCGCCGTGTTCCTGCGCGGGGACGATCCGGCGGCGCAGCGCAACGCCAAGTGGCTCGCGCTCGCGGCGACCTCGGCCACCTTCCTGATCTCGCTGGGCGTGCTCTTCGGCTTCGACCCGTCCGACACGGGCTTTCAGTTCGTGGAAGAGGCCGACTGGCTCATGGGCCTGAGCTACAAGATGGGGGTGGACGGGATCAGCGTGCTCTTCGTCATGCTGACCACCTTCCTGATGCCGCTCACCATCGCGGCCTGCTGGGGCGTGACGACGCGGGTGAAGGAATACATGATCGCCTTCCTCGTGCTGGAAACGCTGATGATCGGCGTCTTCGTGGCGCTCGACCTCGTGCTGTTCTACCTCTTCTTCGAAGCGGGACTGATCCCGATGTTCCTCATCATCGGCATCTGGGGCGGCAAGGCGCGCATCTATGCAGCGTTCAAGTTCTTCCTCTACACCTTCCTCGGCTCGGTCCTGATGCTGGTGGCGATGGTCTTCATGTATATGGAGGCTGGGACGACGGACATTCCGACGCTGCTCAACCACGCCTTCGACAGCTCGACCATGCGGCTTCTGGGGATCACCATTACGGGCGGGGCTCAGACGCTCCTGTTCATCGCTTTCTTCGCGAGTTTCGCGGTGAAGATGCCGATGTGGCCGGTCCACACCTGGTTGCCCGACGCGCACGTTCAGGCGCCGACCGCAGGCTCGGTCGTGCTGGCCGCGATCCTGCTCAAGATGGGCGGCTACGGGTTCCTGCGCTTCAGCTTGCCGATGTTCCCCGTGGGGGCCGACGTGATGGCGACCTTTGTTCTGTGGCTCTCGGCCATCGCGATCGTCTACACCTCGCTCGTCGCGCTGGTGCAGGAGGACATGAAAAAGCTCATCGCCTATTCATCGGTCGCGCATATGGGCTATGTGACCGCCGGCATTTTCGCGGCGAACCAGCAAGGCCTCGACGGCGCGATCTTCCAGATGATCAGCCACGGCTTCATCTCCGGCGCGCTCTTCCTTTGCGTCGGCGTGATCTATGACCGGATGCACACGCGCGAGATCGACGCCTACGGCGGCCTCGTGAACCGGATGCCGGCCTATGCCCTGATCTTCATGTTCTTCACGATGGCCAACGTCGGCCTGCCCGGCACATCGGGCTTCGTGGGCGAGTTCCTGACGCTCGTCGGCATGTTCCAGGCCAACACCTGGGTCGCCGCCGTGGCGACCAGCGGCGTGATCCTGTCGGCGGCCTATGCGCTGTGGCTCTACCGCCGGGTTGTCATGGGCGATCTCATCAAGGAGAGCCTCAAGGCGATCACCGACATGAACCGGCGTGAGAAATGGATCTTCGCCCCGCTCGTGGCGATGACGCTCCTGCTCGGTGTCTATCCGAGCCTCGTCACCGACATCATCGGCCCCTCCGTCGAGAACCTTCTGAACCAGTACCACGCGGCTCTGCCCGACAGCGGCTCCGCGACCGAAGTGGCCCAGGCGGCCGCGCATTGAGGACCCGGACATGACGACTGATCTTCAAACCATCCTGCCGGAACTCATCCTCGCCGTGTACGCGATGCTCGCGCTCGTGGGCGCGGTCTACACCGGCAAGGACGCGCTGACCGGCGTGATCACCTGGCTCACGGCCGGGCTGATGGCGGTGCTCGCGATCTGGATCGGGACCAGCGCGGCCCCGGCGACCGAGGCGTTCGGCGGCCTGTTCATCTCGGACGCCTTCGCGCAATACGCCAAGGTGGCGATCCTGCTGGCGGGCGCAGTCGTGCTCGTCGCCGGGCAGGAGGCCGTGGCGCGCCGCGGGCTGGGCCGGTTCGAATACCCGCTCCTCATCGCGCTGGCGACCGTGGGCATGATGATGATGGTCTCGGCGGGCGACATGATGTCGCTTTACATGGGGCTGGAGCTGCAATCGCTCGCGCTCTACGTCGTCGCCGCGATGAACCGCGACAGCGTGAAGTCGACGGAAGCGGGCATGAAGTATTTCGTGCTGGGCGCGCTGTCCTCGGGCCTGCTGCTTTACGGGGCCTCGCTGACCTATGGCTATGCGGGCACGACGCTGTTCTCGGGCATCATCGGCGCGGTCTCGGGCGGTGAGGTGAGCCTTGGTCTGCTCATCGGCCTCGTCTTCGTCTCGGCGGGTCTGGCGTTCAAGATCTCGGCGGTGCCGTTCCATATGTGGACACCGGACGTGTATGAGGGTGCGCCCTCGCCGGTCACCGCTTTCTTCGCCACCGCGCCGAAACTGGCCGCGATGGGCCTCTTTGCCCGCGTTCTGTTCGACGCGTTCGGCGGCGCTGTCGGCGACTGGCAGCAGATCATTTCGCTCATGGCGATCCTGTCGATGGCCCTGGGGGCCGTCGCGGCGATCGGTCAGACCAACATCAAACGCCTGATGGCCTATTCGTCGATCTCGCATATGGGGTTCGCGCTGATGGGCCTGTCGGCGGGCACCGCGCTCGGCGTGCAGGCGATGCTGGTCTACATGGCGATCTATCTGACCATGAACGTCGGCACTTTCGCCTTCATCATGTCGATGGAGCGTGACGGCAAGCCGATCACGGAAATCGCTTCGCTGAACCAGTTCGCGAAGGGCGAGCCGCTCAAGGCGCTGGCGGTGCTGGTGCTCATGTTCTCGCTCGCAGGCGTGCCGCCGACGGTCGGGTTCTTCGGCAAGCTTTATGTCTTGCAGGCGGCGGTCGATGCGGGGCTCACCTGGCTCGCCATCGGCGGTGTGATCGCCTCGGTCATCTCGGCGTTCTACTACCTGCGCATCGTCTACTACATGTATTTCGGCGAAACCGAAGGCACGGCGGAAGCGCCGATGTCGCCGGCGGCCTGGGTCGCCCTGATGGGCTCGGCTGCGGTGATGGTGCTGGGCGTCATCAACCTGTTCGGCATCGAGACGGCAGCCGCCGCCGCGGCGCAGGCCCTCGTCAACTGACCGACGGTGGAGACGAATTCATGCAGTGAATTCGTGCCGGAAACAGTCGCTGTTTCCGGGACCCGCCGGTGGGGCCGGGGGATCGGATTGCGTCACGAAATCCGCTCGCGCCCATGAGCGGTGACTGGCCCCATGGCTATGGACACCTGCCGCTCGGCACGGTGACGTCGACTTCCGACGAGGCGCGCGCCCGGCGGGGCGAGCTGCCGGGGCCGACATGGATCACGGCGGCGCACCAGACGGCCGCGCGCGGCCGTCGCGGGCGGGCCTGGTCCAATCCCGAGGGCAACTTCGCGGGCACGTTGGTTCTGACCCGGATCACCGACCCGGCGCAGGCAGCGCTGCGATCCTTCGTGGCCGCGCTGGCGCTGGACGAGGCGTTCACCAACCTCACGGGGCGTCCCGCCGCCTTCGCGCTCAAATGGCCGAATGACGTGCTCCTGAACGGGGGTAAGGTCGCGGGCATCCTGCTTGAAAGCCTGACCGAGCGTGGGCGGTTCACCGGACTTGCCATCGGGATCGGCGTGAACCTCGCCGAGGCACCGGACCCGGGCACGCTGGAGCCGGGGGCGGTCGCGCCCGTGTCGCTCATGGGGGAAACCGGGCTCAAGGTCACGCCCGGTGACTTCCTCGAAACCCTCGCGCCCGCCTTCGCGCGGTGGGAGACCCGCTTCATCGACTACGGTTTCGCGCCGATCCGCACCGCCTGGCTCGCCCGCGCGGCGCGGCTGGGCGAGGCCGTCACCGCCCGCCTGCCGACCGAGACGATCACCGGCACCTTCCGCACGGTGGACGCGGACGGCCAACTTGTCCTATCAACGCCCAACGGCGAACGCTGCATCGCGGCAGGGGACGTGTTTTTCTGACGGGCCAAGGGAGGCCGCCATGCTGCTCACCATCGACTGTGGCAACACCAACACCGTGTTCACGCTGTGGGACGGGGAAGAGGTCAAGTGCACCTTGCGCACCTCGACCGCCCATCAGCGGACGGCGGATGCCTATTGGGTGTGGTTCTCGACGCTGGTCAAACACCACGGGATCGAGCCGGACGTGCGCGGGGTCATCATCTCGTCCACTGTGCCGCGCGTGGTCTTCAACCTGCGCGTCTTCACCGACCGCTTCTTCAACCTGCGCCCGCTCGTGGTGGGACGGCCCGACTGCCTTCTGCCCATCGACGTGCGCGTGGATGCGGGCACGCAGGTCGGCCCCGACCGTCTGGTCAACACCGTGGCGGGCTACAGCCAGTTCGGCGGCGACCTCATCATCGTGGATTTCGGCACCGCGACCACCTTCGACGTGGCCGACAGCGACGGGGCCTATATCGGCGGCGTCATTGCGCCCGGTGTGAACCTCAGCCTCGAAGCGCTGCACATGGCCGCCGCCGCGCTGCCGCATGTCGACATCACGCACCCGGACAAGGTCATCGGCACCAATACGGTCGCCTGTATGCAGTCCGGCATCTTCTGGGGCTATGTGGGCCTCATCAAGGAAATATCCGGCCGCATCATGGACGAGCGCGGCCGCAAAATGAAAGTCATCGGAACCGGGGGCCTCGCGCCGCTGTTTCAATCCCACGCGCCGGTATTCGACCGGTTCGAGGACAATCTGACCATGCATGGGCTCAAGGTCATCTATGACCATAACGAGCGACAGGGGACCCTATGAGCAAGAACCGTTTGATCTACCTGCCCCTTGGCGGGGCGGGCGAGATCGGGATGAACGCCTACGTCTATGGCTACGGCGAGCCGGGCAAGGAACGCCTGATCCTCGTCGATCTCGGCGTGACCTTCCCGGATATGGAGACGACGCCGGGGGTGGACCTCATCATGGCGGACGTGTCCTGGCTGGTGGAAAACCGCGACCGGCTGGAGGCGATCTTCATCACGCACGCACACGAGGACCATGTGGGCGCCGTCGGGCGGCTCTGGTCCGAACTGCGCGTGCCGGTCTATGCCCGCGCCTTCACCGCCCATCACGCGCGGCGCAAGATGGAGGAAGCCGGGCAGGACCCGGATGAGGTCATCACGGCGGATGCCTGGCCCGAGACCATCGAGGTGGGGCCGTTCAAGGCCGCCTTCGTGCCGATCAGCCACTCGATCCCGGAAAGCTCCGGAATGGTCATCGACACGCCGGCGGGGCGCATCGCCCATACCGGCGACTTCAAGATCGATCTCGAACCGGGGGTCGGCGAACCCTTTGACGAGGCGCTCTGGGCCGAAGCCACGGGCGGGCGGGTGCGCGCGCTGATGTGCGACTCGACCAACGTGTTCTCGCTTCATGCCGGCCGGTCGGAGAGCGAGCTTGGAACCGAGATCGCCAAGCTGGTAGAACAGGCGCCGTATATGGTGGTGGCGACAACCTTTGCCTCCAACGTGGCGCGGGTGAAGACGCTGGCCGAGGCCGGACGCGCGGCGGGCCGGTCGGTCTGCCTTCTGGGCCGGGCGATGCGGCGGATGATCGATGCGTCGGTCTCGACGGGTGTGCTTGCCGATTTCCCACCGACCATCCCGCCGGAGGATGCGCGCGACATCCCGCGCGAGAACCTTATGCTGATCGTGACCGGCAGCCAGGGCGAACGCCGGGCGGCCAGCGCGCAACTCAGCCGGGGCAAGTACCTTGGGCTGGAGATGCGCGAGGGCGACACCTTCCTGTTCTCCTCCAAGACCATTCCGGGCAACGAGCGCGGCGTGATCCGGATTCTGAACGCTTACTCGGAAATGGGCGTGGACATCGTGTCGGATGACGACCGCTACCACGTCTCGGGGCACGCGAACCGCCCCGACCTCGAGCGGATGCACCGGATCGTCGGGGCCGAGACGATCGTGCCGATGCATGGCGAACACCGCCACCTGCGCGAACACGCGAAACTCGCGAAAGCGAACGGGTTCAAGTCCGTGGTCGCGGTGAACGGGACGATGGTGGACCTGACAGGGGCCGAACCGCATGTCGTGGAGCATGTCGAGGCGGACCGCGTCTATCTTGACGGCAAGGTCCTGATCGGTGCGCTGGACGGGATCGTGCGCGACCGGTTGCGCATGGCGATGAACGGCCATGTGATCGTCAACGTCATCCTCGAAGACGATGCCGCTCTGGGCGACCCCTGGGTCGAGATCATGGGCCTGCCGGAAACGGGCGAGAGCCGGGCGCCGTTGATGGACGTTCTGGAAGAGGACCTGGGCCAGTTCATGGGCCGGGCCGGGCGCAAGACGTTGCGCGACGACGACAAACTCGAGGAAGAGCTGCGGCGCATCACGCGCAAGGTCACGCAGGACGAGATCGGCAAGAAGGCCGAGGTGACGGTGGTGATCTCACGCCTCGAGGAATAGCCGCTGATACAATGTGCGGGGCTGAAGCCCCGCGCAGGTTTTGCGCCGCCCCGGCTTTGCCGGGTCGCCGCGGTCGGGGGACCAGTCCCCCGGGACGCATTCGGGCCGAATGCGTCCGCCCCCTGAGGTTTCCGGAAACAGAGAAGGGTCAGGCGGCCGTTTCGAGTGCAGCGACCGTCGCCGCGAGCCTGTCCGACAGCGGGCCGGGGCGGACCCGGGTGAGCGTGTCGGCGAGCTGGCGGTAATACCACAGGGTCCCGTCACGGCGCGCGGTGAAGCGGTCGAAGACGGCCGGGCCGTGGGCGCGCAGGTCCGTCAGGATCGCGGTCGCGTTGTGAAGCTTGTCGCAGGAGGTGACGAGGAGCGCGTCTTCGCCCTTGGTGGCGAGTGAGGCGAGGTAGCGGTTCTTACGGTCGCGCCACGCAATCCGGCTTTGATCCACGGCGTCGGAGCAGGCGAGCACGATGTCGGCCACCCGGTCGCCATAGGTGGCGCGGATCATGTCGGCGGTTTCCTGTCCGCCCTGATCCTCGACCGCGTCGTGCAGCAGGCCCGCGATGGCCTGATCCTCGTCGCCGCCGTTTTCGATGACCAGCGCGGACACGGCCATCAGGTGTGAGATGTAGGGAATGCCCGAGCCTTTGCGGGTCTGCGTGCGATGCAGCCGCGCGGCAAGGCTCAGAGCGTCGTCGAAACGATCTGTCAGCATGGGTTTTCCAGTGATTTTGGGAATGCGAGCGTTACGCTCACCCCGATATTGGACAGTCGGGGCATGGGGGTCAAGGGGCGGCGCAGGGGAGCCCGCGCCGCCGGGCCGTCAGGAGCGGCGTTCCTCGAAGCTTTTGGCGATGAAGTCCGGCAGGTGGTCGCCCATGCCGACCGGCGCATCGTCGCGGCGGCCACCGCGGCCCGACGATTTGCGGTTGCGTTGATCGGGCTGCGATTTCTGGCGCTCGGACGGGCGGTCCTGCGGGGCCTCGGCCTTTTCTTCCGGCGCGGGGGCCTGTTCAGGCGCGGCCTTGGGCGTGTCGTCGCGGCGGGCCTCGGCCTTGGGGGCGTCGTCCCGGCGCGGCTCGGACCTGGAGCGCGACCGGCTGCGCGAAGGTTTGCGCTCGGGCTTCGTCTCCGACTCGGCCGTCTCTGCCGCCGCCGGCTGTTCGCCGCGCGGATCGGGGATGACGGGAATCGTGGTTTCGATCAGGCGTTCCACCGCGTCGAGGTTTTTCTCGTCGCGCGGCTCGCACAGCATGAACGCCTTGCCGGACCGTCCGGCGCGGCCCGTGCGGCCGATGCGGTGGACGTAGTCCTCGGCATGGCCCGGCACGTCGAAGTTGAACACATGGCTCACGTTCGGAATGTCGAGCCCGCGCGCGGCCACGTCGGAGGCGCACAGGAACCGGATGGTTCCGTCCCGGAAGCCCTGAAGCACTTCCATCCGCTTGGACTGGTCGAGGTCGCCGTGGATCGGTTCGGCGTTATAGCCGTACTTTTTCAGCGACTTGGCGACGATATCCACGTCCGTCTTGCGGTTGCAGAAGATGATCGCGTTGGAGCAAGCCTCGCCCTCGCTGTCGATGATCGCGCGCAGCAGGTCGCGTTTCTCGGTCGCCGCACGGTCGCGGCGCGAAGGCTTGAGAATCACGCGCGCCTGTTCGATCGTCTCGGACGCGGTGGCCTGACGGGCCACTTCGATGCGGGCCGGGTTCGACAGGAAGGTGTTGGTGATCCGCTCGATCTCGGACGCCATGGTGGCCGAGAAGAAGAGCGTCTGGCGGGTGAAGGGCACGAGGCCGAAGATACGCTCGATATCCGGGATGAAGCCCATGTCGAGCATCCGGTCGGCTTCGTCCACCACCATGATCTGCACGCCGGTCAGGAGCAGTTTGCCCCGCTCGAAATGGTCGAGCAGGCGGCCCGGTGTGGCGATGAGCACATCGACGCCCCGGTCGATCAGCTGGTCCTGTTCCTTGAACGAAACGCCGCCGATCAGCAGCGCCTTGGTCAGTTTCACATGCTTGGCGTAAGTGTCGAAATTCTCGGCCACCTGGGCTGCGAGTTCCCGCGTCGGGCAGAGCACGAGCGAGCGGGGCATCCGCGCCCGCGCGCGGCCCCGGGCCAGCATGGTGATCATCGGCAGGGTGAAAGAGGCGGTCTTGCCCGTCCCGGTCTGGGCGATGCCGAGGACATCGCGGCCCTCCAGCGCAGGCGGAATGGCGCCGGACTGGATCGGGGTGGGCGTCTCATAGCCCGCCTCTTCGACGGCCTTGAGTACTTTGGGGCTGAGGTTCAGTTCAGAGAATTTTGTCAACGAGGGGTCCTTCGCGTGATTGAGCGGCTATCTGGCCGCTAATCCCCGCGCGGCCCGTTCGACCGTATTGCCGAACATCCTGTGGGCCGTGGTCTACGCCGCCTTGCGGGAAAGGTCAAGAAATGTGCGGGGAACATGTCGAACCTTGCCGACGTTGTGGATTGGACCGCAACAGTGACAGGCAAGGGAGACAGCCATGATCAAGAAACACGGATCCGCAGAGTGGAGCGGCGGGCTTCAGGACGGCACCGGAAGCGTATCCACCGAGAGCGGCGTGCTCAACGCGACGCCTTATGGGTTCAACAAGCGGTTCGGGGACGAGCCGGGGACGAACCCGGAGGAACTGATCGGCGCGGCACATGCCGCCTGTTTCTCGATGGCGCTCTCCAACATTCTGGGCGAGGACGACATCGTGCCGGAGAAGATCGAGACCAGGTCGACCATTCACCTTGAAATGGAAGGCGGTCCGAAGGTCGTGAAGGCCCATCTGGACGTGACGATCAAGGCACCGGCGGATGAGAACAAGGTCATGGAAGCCGCCAAGAAGGCCGAACAGGGCTGCCCGATCTCGCAACTTCTGGATTGTGAGATCACGATGGACGCCAAGGTGCTCTGACAGCTCCGTCCATGTGAAAGGACTTGGGCCGCGACGGGGTGACCGCGCGGCCCTTTTCGTGTCCTGCCGGAGGTGGCGGCGGGAGCGCCTAGCTCTTGACCAGCTTCGCTGCACGCAGGATCGCGGCCTGCCAGGTTTCCGGGTCGTCCACCAGTTCCAGCGACCCGATGACCGAGATCCGCTGGCCTTCCTCGATCAGCACCGGCTCGTCCAGCTCGACCTGGAGCGAGCCGCCGTGGTCGGAGGAGCCGCAGAACGGGCAGTCGCCCATGTCGGCGACGAGAAGAACGTCGCGCGTCGCCTGGCCCGGGTACATCGGCACGGCATAGCCGGTGATGCGGAACTCCTGCGCCCCGTCGCGGATCGCGGCCGGATAGGTCTTTTTCACCTCATAGGTGGTGTCGGTGATGATCTCGTCGATCTGGATTCCGCCCAGGAGCGCCCAGGGGTCGTCGTTCGCCGAGGCTGCGGCTGGCGCGACGATGGCGGCGAGAGCGATGAGACTGGTCGAACGCATGTGTCTGTCCCCGGAAAAAATGACTTTCGCGCACATCTTAACGCAGCGGCACAGTCGCACAAGGCCGGTGTCGACCGACGGCGGATATGCGCGTCAAAGCCCGTCGGACGGCGGCAGGTCACCCTCAGGGTCCGCGCCCCCCGCCAGCCCCTTGACCCGCGCGACGAGGAGCGGCTTGCCCGGTGCCTCCTGCCACAGGAGCGCGAGCGCGAGCCGGAAGCGCGGCGCGTTGCTCGCAATCTCGTCCAGCCGGAACAGAAGGTCGGCGCCATGCGCGTCCATCAGGTCTTCCAGCGGTCCGGCGGCGATGATCTCAACCTCCTCCACGTCGTCGCACAGCGCGAGCGCGGCGCAGATCGCGTCCAGCGCCGTCTCGGGGTGGTCATCGACAAGCGCGGCCATCAACAGGTCGGTCCAGTAGTCGGGATGCGCGTCGAACGCTTCGGTCTCATAGGTCGCGCGCAGGTAGTCGAGGTAACGCTCGGCGAACCGGCCCAGGGGCAGGTCGCCCTCGGGCAGGGTATCGGCACTCACGCCGAGGCTGTCGGCCACGAGCGGGCGGGGCAGGGTGGTCGTTGCGATGGTGACGGTCTCTCTATACTCTTTCAAAGGTCCATTGGAGGTGTCGCCTTGTCATCGGAAATTCAAGTGCGTCTGCTGGATATAGGCGACCTCGACCTGATCCTTGCCAGCGACGCTTTCGACCATCCCGCACGGCCCGACCAGACGCGGGCGTTCTTCGCCGCCGAGGGCAACGCGATCGTGGGCGCCGTGGCCGACGGCGCGCTGATCGGGTTCGCGAGCGGCACGATCCACCTGCACCCGGACAAGCCTCGGGCGTTCTTCGTCAACGAGGTCGGGGTGAACGAGGGCTGGCGCAAACGCAGTATCGGCAAGCGGCTGGTGACCATGCTGAACGACTGGGCGCGGGCGCAGGGGTGCGACGGCATCTGGCTCGCGACCGAAGTGGACAACGAACCCGCCCGCGCGCTCTACCGCTCGCTCGCGGCGCGCGAGACGGCGGGCGTGGTCGTCTACGACTGGGACGACGCGCTGGAGCCGTGAAGTTCGGGCCGGTAGCCCGCCGCCAGCACCGCGACGGTGGGGGCCGGGGTCAGCACGGTGACAGGGCCGGTCGGGCGCGGACGGGGTGCGCCATAGCCTTCGGGTCCGAAGGGCAGGGCGTCGGTGTCGCGCAACACGACGGGCGTTTCATCCACGAGAACGAAGGTTCCGAACGGCAGGTCTTGAGCCAGCGCCTCGAAGCGCACCTGCTGGCGCCCCGGGCGCACGCGGGCCTTGTGCAGGGCCTTGTCGATGTCGGCCAGCGGGGCCTGGCCGTGGACCTCCCGCCAAAGCCCGATGAAGCGGCGATAGTCTTCGCGCCGGCACTCGCCGCAGGGCCGATGCCCGGCGGCCAGCGCCACCGCTTCGTCATAGAAGAAAAGCTCGGTGTATTTGCCCGGGGACATGAGCGCGCGCCGCCGTCCCTTGAACTTGGTCACACAGGTCACCCAGGCCTGGGTCTTCCAGCGCGCCACGCCGAGCGTCCGGTCCGCGCCATGCAGGATGCCCCGGTTGCCGAGAAACGCGCCGCGCAGGGGGACCGCGACGATCTCGCCCGTGGGCATAACGCGGTTCTGAAGTGTCATGGCCTCCCTTTCCGGTCCGAAATATCCCGGGGGTGCGGGGGCAGAGCCCCCGCGTCTCGGCCTCACTCCCCGTGCAGTTCCTTGGTCGCCGAGAGGGTCAGCTCGGGATAATCCCGCTCCACCCGGTCGATGTCCCATTGCAGGCGGGTGAGGAAGACGGGGTCGCCGTCGTTGTCATATCCGATGTGCTGCTTGTTGGCGTCCACGAGCTTTTCAAGCTGCGCCTTCGGCCCCGACACCCAGCGGGCCGAGGTGAACTGCGAGGCCTCGAACCGCACCGGCAGGCCATATTCTTGTTCGATCCGGCTGGCCAGAACCTCGAACTGCAACTGGCCGACCACACCCACGATAAAGCCCGAGCCGATGTTCGGCTTGAACACCTTGGCCGCGCCTTCCTCGGCGAACTGCATGAGCGCCTTTTCGAGGTGCTTGGCCTTCATCGGGTCGCCCGCGCGCACGCCCTGCAAAAGCTCCGGCGCGAAGGAGGGGATGCCGGTGACGCGCAGCGCTTCGCCCTCGGTCAGCGTGTCGCCGATGCGCAGCTGGCCGTGGTTCGGGATGCCGATGATGTCGCCCGCCCAGGCCTCTTCCGCCAGTTCCCGGTCGGAGGCCAGGAACATCACGGGGTTGGAAATCGCCATCGGCTTTTTCGTGCGCACATGGGTGAGCTTCATGCCGCGCCTGAAGTGGCCCGAGGCCATGCGCACGAAGGCCACGCGGTCGCGGTGCTTGGCGTCCATGTTCGCCTGCACCTTGAACACGAAGCCCGACACCTTGGTCTCGTCGGGCGCGATCTGGCGCGGCTCGGCCGATTGCGGCTGCGGCTCGGGGCCGTAGTTGGCGATGCCGTCCATCAGCTCCTTCACCCCGAAGGAGTTGATGGCGGAGCCGAACCAGATCGGGGTCATCTGACCCGCCAGAACCTCGCCCGCGTCCATCTCGGGCAGCAGCTCGCGCGCCATTTCGACCTCTTCGCGCAGCTGGTCGAGCAGATGGGCGGGGACGTGGTCGGCAAGCTTGGGGTCGTCCAGCCCCTCGAGCCGGATCGACTCGGCCACCTTGTTGCGGTCGGCCCGGTCCATGAGCTCCAGCCGGTTGTTGAGCATGTCGTAGCAGCCCAGGAATTCCCGCCCGACACCGATGGGCCAGGAGGCGGGCGTCACATGGATCGCCAGCATTTCCTGGATCTCGTCGATGATCTCGAACGTGTCGCGGCTTTCGCGGTCCATCTTGTTGCAGAAGGTCAGGATCGGCAGGTCGCGCATCCGGCAGACCTCGAACAGCTTACGCGTCTGGCTCTCCACCCCCTTGGCCCCGTCGATCACCATGATGGCGGCGTCCACGGCGGTCAGCGTCCGGTAGGTGTCTTCGGAAAAGTCCGAGTGGCCGGGCGTGTCGACGAGGTTGAAGCGATACTTCTCGAAGTCGAACGACATGGCCGAGGCCGAGACCGAGATGCCCCGGTCCTTCTCCATCTGCATGAAGTCCGAGCGCGTGCGCCGCGCTTCGCCCTTGGCGCGCACCTGTCCGGCCATCTGGATCGCGCCGCCGTAAAGCAGGAACTTCTCGGTCAGCGTCGTCTTGCCCGCATCGGGGTGCGAGATAATGGCGAAGGTGCGCCGCCGGGCAATCTCGGCGGGCAGGTCGGGGCGGTTGGGTTTCGCGGCGTCCAGCATGGGCGGGATATATCGCCGCGCTACCGGCCCGACAATGGCCCATCTGGCCCGTCCCGGCATGAACGAACGCGTGGGTTTTGTGAACGGATTGTTTCAATTGCCGCATCAATTCCCAATTTCTGCCGGAATCACTCACTAGATCGTTCACAACAGCGGATCGGACCAAAGAGCCGGACGCGAGAGCAGAGCAATCCGGACGCGAGAGCAGAGCAATAAAGAAAGACACCGATATGGCACGTCTCATACAGGCAGCGGCGCTTCTGGCCGCATTGGCAGCAACGTCGGGATGCGGCACGCAGAAAGCGCTGGAGCTTTACGACCGGGCGACCGAATTCAACCGGATCGAGGATGTGAATGATGCGCTTGGCGCCGCCTCGGCGGCCGAAGTGGCGGCGCTGTCCGGCACGGCGGTTTATACCGGGCAGTCTGGCTTCGGCGGCGAGATCGACGCGACGAACAACGTGGTCATCAGCGCGCCCATGACACTCGAGGCGAATTTCGACGCGTTGACGGTCGAAGGCGAGATCACCGACATGATGGTAAGTGAGCTTACCGATTCAGAGATCGCGGACCTGCGCGAAGGTCGCGCCAGCATCAGCACGATCCTGAAATCCGGCAAGACGGCAAACGGCGTCATAGCGCTCGCAGGGACGATCGGCGGGGCGGAGATCGTGGCGACCACCTCGGGCAATGCCACGACATCGGCCCACACCTATGAACTCTCCGGCGACGTGGCGGGAACCTTCCGCGGTGCGAACGGGGCGGGGATCGCTCTCGACGATACCGACAGCTTCACCGTCAAGCAGGACGGCCAGACCATCAAACGCTCGATTTTCCAGGCCGAACTGGAACGCTGAGCACCGGGAACGCGCGGCTTCGTCCGCGCGTTGCCATCGGGAAAGGAGTATCCCGATGGCTGACGACAATTCCCGCATCAAGAACGAAGACGTCTACAAGGCGCTGCGCGACGACGGGGCGAGCAAGGAAAAGGCCGCCCGCATCGCGAACGCCCGTGCCAACGACCAGATGAGCCCGTCGAAAAAGGGCGGCAAGGCACCGCCCTATGACGAATGGTCGAAGGAAGACCTGTATGACCGGGCGCAGGAACTCGACGTCGACGGGCGATCCGACATGACCAAGGACGAACTGATTGAGGCGCTGCGCAACGGCTGAGCGAATGGGCCCGCGTGGCGCAATTGAGACAGGCAGACGAGTTTTGGGCACAAGCGCTTTCGGAGCTTTGACCCGGCACGTCCCCCCTCATAGCGTGAGGCCATATGCAGCTTCATGAAGGGGATCCCATGAAACTTATCGGAATGACCGCTCTTGCCCTCGCAGCCTCCACAGCCCTGTCCGGCTGCGCCGTTCTCGGCGTTGCGCAACAGGCGCAGGATTTCGTGGACAAGCAAAGCGAAGTGGACGCGCTGTCCACGACGACCACGATGCCCACCGGCGGGTCGGCCAACTACGATGGCGAAGCGATTGTCGGCTCCGACTTCGGCTCCAACCGCAACGTGGCGCTTCTGGGCGACGCGAGCCTCACCGCGACCTTCACCCCCACCGGCGGCACGGTCG
The DNA here is from genome assembly GCF_002384975.1 of Maritimibacter sp. UBA3975. Taxonomy (NCBI): domain Bacteria; kingdom Pseudomonadati; phylum Pseudomonadota; class Alphaproteobacteria; order Rhodobacterales; family Roseobacteraceae; genus Maritimibacter; species Maritimibacter sp. UBA3975. Next base: position 94,607 of record NZ_DGCP01000017.1, on the reverse strand, counting down.
TCGGCGAGCTCGACAACTTCTCGGGCCTTGTCCTGACCGACTCGCAGGTGACCGCGCTCAACAACGGCACCGCCGACACCGGCACGCTGATCAACGCGGCCAAGTCGGCGCGCGGCTCCTTCGCGATCAACAGCGGCGTCATCACGGGCTCCAGCATCGCGGCCGGCACCTCCGGCACCGTGCGTATGGACGGTCGTGACTACGAAGTCGGTGGCAACGTGACCGGCGAGTTCCGTGGCAACCAGGCCGCAGCGATCAAACTGAACGAAGGCGGGGCCTTCCAGATGACCGAAGACGGCGTTGTGCCCACGGGCGGCTCGACCATCGAGGTCAACGCGACGCGGTAAACGCGGACCACGCCCAATTTTTGGGCGGCACCTTCCGGGGTGCCGCCTTTTTCATGCTCAGTTGGCGGAAATCCGGCGCAGCATCTCGACCGCATCGCCCCGGCGCAGGAGGTCTTTCTCCCGCAATTCGAACGCGTCCAGCGTGGCTTCTTTCGGCGGGCGCGCGCGCAGGCGTTCGGCCACCGCATCGGGCAGGGTGGCGCGGGTGGCGGTGTCGGCGAACAGGCTCTCGGCCGCGATCCCCTCGGCATAGATGATCTCATGCTGATCGAAGAGAACCTGCACATAATCCACGAAGCCGCCCGGCGTCTGGGTGACGGTCGTGCCGTTCACCAGCAGACCGGCCTTGACCAGAAGCTCGCGCTGGCCCGCGCCAAGCGCGCTGATACGTTGGTAGATGAACAGCCGGTGGTTCGGGCTGACGACGAGGTCGCCAAGGTTGTTGAGCGCGCCCGCCTTGATACGGATCGGCGCGAACGGACCCTCGGCCCGCACCGTCTGCACCCCGACCCAGCGCACTTCCTGCGCGCCGGAATCGCGTGTGAGCACCCGGTCGCCCGGCTGAAGCTCCTCGACCGGCACCTGCCGTCCGTTGGCCATCGTGATATGCGTGCCACGGGAGAACGAAACGGTCGCGCTTTCGGCCAGCCGCTTCTGTCCGCCCTCGCGGTCGATGGTGACCAGCGTGAAGGGGACGCGGGGCGGCAGGAGCCCGAGCGGGTGCAGGTAGATCTCGTCGATCGCGCCGGTGCCCGGATCGACCGCGACGAAGACCAGCGCATCCACGGTCGCGCCATCTGCGGACATGAGCGTGATGAGGCTGTCGAGGAACACCGGCGCGCCGGGCGTGCCCAGACCGGTGTTGCCGCCAAGCGCGAAGCCGCCGTTCTCGTCCATCACCAGGGCGATATTGGTTGGGCGGGCGGCGCCTGCGAGTTCGTAGACATCGTCCGGCACCATCTCGTCCGCGTCCGAGATCGAGTCGCCCTCGTTGACCCCGTGGGTCACGCGAAACGCGTCGGCCGGATAGACCATGAGCTGCCTGACCGGCAGGTAATACAGGCTGTCGTTCGCCATAGCAGCATCCCCGTCGGGCGTGCTCACGCATCGCCCGCTTCTTGTGTGACGCGCCCCCGCCGTCCCCTCAAAAGTATTATGCCGGGGCAGCTTTGGTCAACAAGTCCCTGATTTTCGGGGGCTTTGCCCCGTTGGTCCGGGGCGATTGTCGCGAAATCTTGAACAGCACTGCGCATCGCGTCTGATTGATGACCGGTGCGCATATGGGCGAATCGGTGTGCCGGTGCTAGCCAAGCGCTAACCCATACGGAGGATCACATGGATTTCGGCATCAAGGGCAAGACGGCGCTGGTCTGCGCCAGTTCCAAGGGGCTCGGGCGCGGGTGCGCCGAGGCACTGGCGGGCGAGGGCGTGAACCTCGTCATCAACAGCCGCACGGCGGACGTGCTTGAACAGACCGCGCAGGAGATCCGCGACACCTACGGGGTCGAGGTGACGGCGGTGGCCGCCGACATCACCACCGAAGAGGGCCGCGCCAAGGTCCTCGCCGCCTGTGGCGATGTCGACATCCTCGTCAACAACGCGGGCGGCCCGCCGCCGGGCGTCTGGACCGACTGGGACCGCGACGATTTCATCGCGGCGCTGGATGCCAACATGCTGACGCCCATCGCGCTCATCAAGGCGCTGGTGCCGGGGATGATGGAGCGGGGCTGGGGCCGTGTGGTCAACATCACCTCCCGCGCCGTGCGCGCGCCGATTCCCGCGCTCGGCCTGTCCAACTCGGCGCGCGCGGGCCTCACCGGCTATGTCGCGGGTACCTCGCGCCAGATCGCGCGATCTGGCGTGACGATGAACAACCTTCTGCCGGGGATGCACGACACCGACCGGGTCGTGGGCCTCGACGAGAACGCGGCGAAGACGCAGGGCATCTCCTTCGACGAGGCGCGCGAGAAGCGTCGGTCCACGTCGGTGATGGGCCGTGACGGCACGCAGGACGAGTTCGGGGCGGCCTGTGCCTTTCTGTGCTCGGCGCAGGCCGGCTTCATCACCGGGCAGAACCTGCTCGCCGACGGGGGTGAGGTGAACCTCACGATGTGACCGGTGCGGGGCAATCTGCCCCGCTTGCCGCTCGTGGGACGGGCTGCTATCTGCCCGTAAAGCCCGAGGGAATTCATCGGGTATGAAAGGCGCACCGTGACCGAGGCACCCCGGCTCGACATCTCCCGCATCACCCGCCGGTTCGGCGGGCGCGCCGTCGTGGACGACGTCTCGCTCTCGGTGATGCCGGGGCAGGTGACCTGTCTGTTGGGCCCCTCCGGCTGCGGCAAGTCCACGACCCTGCGCATCATCGCGGGCGTGGACCGGCCCGATGAAGGCGAGATTCGCATGGATGGCGCGCCGATCGCGGGGGCGGACGTTTTCGTGCCGCCCGAGTCGCGCGGCACCGGCCTCATGTTTCAGGACTTCGCCCTGTTTCCGCACCTGTCCGTGGGCGACAACGTGGCCTTCGGCCTGACCGGAACGCGCACCGAAAAGCGGCTCCGGGTGCGCGAATTGCTCGAAAAAGTGGGGCTGGAGCGCTATTTCGACAATTTCCCGCATGAGCTTTCGGGGGGCGAGCAGCAGCGGGTCGCGCTGGCCCGTGCGCTGGCGCCGCGCCCCAAGATCATGCTGATGGACGAGCCGTTCTCGGGCCTCGACAACCGCCTGCGCGACGAAATCCGGGACGAGACGCTGGCGGTGCTCAAGGACGAGGGGACAGCGGTCCTGCTGGTCACCCACGAACCCGAGGAAGCCATGCGCATGGCCGACGAGATCGCGCTCATGCGGCGGGGCAGGATCGTGCAGCGCGGCGCGCCCTACAACATCTACAACGCCCCGGTCGACCGTGAGGCGGCGGCGTTCTTCTCGGATATCAACGTGATCCGGGGCGAAGTGCAGGGGGCCTTGGTGGACACGGCTTTCGGCCAGTTCCTCGCCCCCGGCTACAACGACGGCGCGCGGGTCGAGATCGTGATCCGGCCCCAGCACCTCAGGATCGACTTTGATCGCGCGGGTCAGGGGCCGGCCCCCAGCCCCGACCACGGCGTCTGGGCGCCTGCGACGGTCGCGCGGGCGCGCTTCATCGGCACCGAATCCATCGTGGATTTCGTGATGGAGGACGCCTCGACCATGAAAGCGACCGTTCCCAACGTATTCTTGCCCAAACCCGGCACAACGCTCTGGGTCGCGATCCGCCGCGACCGCTGTTTCGTCTTCCCGGCAGGCGGCAAAACCGCGCAGCCGTAACGAAACCGTGCATTTTATTGCTCATCAGACGGCATTGGGGGTTTGATCTTTCCCCGAGACCCAATAAATACGGTGGACGCATGGGGCGCGGGAGAGGCGCCCCGAAAGGGAGACTTCCAATGCTGAACAACATCGGGCTTCCGGGCCTCATCCTGATCGCGGTGGTCGTGCTCGTGCTTTTCGGTCGCGGCAAGATTTCGTCGCTGATGGGCGAAGTGGGCAAGGGCATCACGTCGTTCAAGAAGGGCATCGATGACGGCAAGAACGAGATCGAAGAGCAAAAGGCCGACGAGGCTCGCGACGTGACCCCCGAAGGCGAGAAAGACAAGGCCTGAGCCCCATTCTTTCCGGCTGACGAAGGGCGTCACCCATGCTCGACATCGGTATGACCGAGCTTCTGCTCATTGGCATCGTCGCGTTGATCGTGGTGGGGCCAAAAGACCTGCCCGGCATGTTCCACACGCTCGGCCGGTTCACCGCGCGTGCGCGGTCGCTGGGCCGTGAATTCACCAAGGCGATGAACGATGCGGCTGACCAGTCGGGCATGAAAGATGCCGCCGACGGGCTCAAGGCCGCCGCCAACCCGCGCAAGTTCGGCATGGACAAGCTGAACGAGGCCGCGACCAACTTCGAAAAATGGGACCCGACCAAGCCCTCGGGCAAGTCCAAGGACGACAGCCCCAAGATCGCCGACCCGGAGCGTGAGGCCGACGCGGCCAAGATCCGCGACGCGGCGAAAAAGTCGGGTCAGGCCAAGCTGGATGCGGCGAAAGCCGCCAAGGAGGCCGCCGAGGCCGAAGGCGACACGCCCAAGCCCACCGCGAAAAAGGCCCCGGCGAAAAAAACCGCCGCCAAATCCACGACAGCGAAATCGACCAAGGCCGCGCCGGCCAGAAAACCGGCTGCGAAAAAGCCCGCGACCAAGTCGACGACTGCCAAGTCCACGACGGCCAGCAAACCCGCCGCGAAATCGACCACGGCCAAGCCGGCAGCGGCCAAGGCCACGACCGCGAAGTCGGGCACCGCCAAGCCTGCCGCCAAGCCCGCCGCCAAGACACCTGCAAAAGCTACCACCGCCAAGAAACCGGCGGCCAAGAAACCCGCGGCGAAACCGGCCGCGAAAAAGCCGGCCGCCACCTCGACCACGAAATCGCCCCGCAAAGCGCCCGCCAAGAAGGCTGCCCCTGAATGAGCGACACGAACGAGATCGAAGACAGCTCTGCGCCGCTGATCGAACACCTGGCGGAGCTGCGCACCCGGCTGATCTACTCCGTTCTCGCCTTCATCGTGGCGATGGTCATCTGTTTCACCGTGTGGAACCCGATCTTCAACTTCCTGACGCAGCCGCTCTGCGCCGCGCGGATCGCGGATGGCGCCGATTGCGGGCTGATCCTTATCAAGTTGCAGGAAGGTTTCTTCCTCGCCATTTCGATCTCGCTTCTGGGCGGGCTGATCCTGTCCTTTCCGGTGATCTCCTTCCAGATGTGGCGCTTCGTGGCGCCGGGGCTCTACAAGAACGAGAAGTCGGCCTTCCTGCCCTTCATGTTCGCCTCGCCGATCATGTTCTTTCTCGGCGCGAGCTTTGCGTTCTATGTGGTGACACCGCTGGCCTTCGACTTCTTCCTGGGCTTCCAGCAGGAAGGGACGCTCCTCACCGAAGGAGAGGTGGCCAACACCACCGCGGGCATCGCGTTCCAGGGGTCCGCGCAGGAATACCTCAAACTCACCATCAAGTTCATCGTCGCCTTCGGCCTGTGTTTCCAACTTCCCGTGCTGCTCACGCTCATGGGCAAGGCCGGGTTGGTTTCGGCCAAGGGACTTCGCGGCGTGCGCAAATACGCCGTCGTGGGCATTCTGCTGCTGGCCGCTCTGGTCACACCGCCGGATGTCATCACCCAGGTGATCCTCTTTGTCGTGGTTTATGGCCTCTACGAAATCTCGATCCAGCTCGTCGCCCGCGTCGAGAAGCAGCGCGAAGAGCGGCTGCGGGCCGAGGGTCTGTGGTTCGAGGATGATGACGACGAGGACGAAGACCCGCTCGCGGCCGAGTTCGACGAAGATGACGACGACACCTCTGCCGGTGGCGACCCGGACGCGGTCAACAAGGACAAATGACGACCGATCCCCTCATTCGCATCGCTGACGCGCTCGAACGGATCAGTCCGGCCCCGCTGGCCACCCCCGATTTCGACGCCGCTGACGCGTTCGTCTGGCACGTCGATCCCGACCGGCTGGAGCCTGTGCCCCGGGTGAACCGGGTGGACATCGACCTCCTGATCGGCATCGACCGGGCGCGGGACACGCTGGTCGCCAACACGGCGCAGTTCGCGCGTGGTTTGCCCGCGAACAACGCGCTCCTGTGGGGCGCGCGCGGGATGGGAAAATCCTCGCTCGTCAAGGCGGTGCATGCCGCGGTGAACGCGCAAACCCCGGTCAAGATCGTCGAGCTTCAGCGCGAGGACCTGCCCAGCGTCGGTCGCCTCCTCGCCCATCTGCGCGAGAGCTCCCACCGCTTCGTCCTGTTCTGCGACGACCTGTCGTTTTCCCATGACGACCAGCACTACAAAAGCCTCAAGGCCGTGCTGGACGGCGGGATCGAGGGGCGGCCCGAGAACGTCGTGCTCTATGCCACGTCGAACCGCCGCCACCTCATGCCCCGCGACATGATCGAGAATGAGCGCTCCACCGCGATCAGCCCCTCCGAGGCGACCGAGGAAAAAGTATCGCTGTCCGACCGCTTCGGCCTCTGGCTCGGCTTCCATCCCTGTTCGCAGGACGACTACCTCGCCATGATCCGCGGCTATTGTGACACGCACGGGGTCACGATCTCCGACGACGATCTGCGCGCCGAAGCAATCGAGTGGCAGGCCACGCGGGGCGGTCGGTCTGGCCGCGTGGCCTGGCAATTCTTCCTCGACCTCGCCGGGAGACACGGCGTCAAACTGCCACAATGACGGGTCCTGCGGGGTCACAACCTTGCAAAAAATGGAACCCATTCTAATTTCTACCGTAATGTCTTAAACGACAGTCGGGTCGCAGCCCACGCCAGCGGCCCTGAAGCTTTGGGGACTCATCATGGATGATGTGACAGTTCGGCAGGCCTCGCGGGCCTATAATGACAAGAACGACGCGCTCGCGTTTTTCAGCCTCGGCGCGAATTTCGTGGTCTACTTCGCATCGCTCTATTTCGCGATCCGCGCGGCCCAGACGGAAATGTGGTGGCTCTACGCGCCGCTCGTGGTCGTGCTCGCGGTCGCGGCTGGGCGCCTTTACGTTCTGGAGCATGACTTCGGTCACCTGAGCTTCTTTTCGCGCAAGCATTGGAACGTGCTTGGCGGTCATGCCGTGTCGCCCTTCACGCTCGCCGAATTCTACACGATGCAGTACAACCACGACGAGCATCACCGCCAGATCGGCAACCTCGAACACCGCGAGGCGGGCGAGATCTACACCATGACCGTGCGCGAGTGGGAAGAGGCCGGGTTTGGCAAGCGGCTCTACTACCGCCTCTACCGTAACCCCTTTGTGCTGATCCCGCTCGGCGCGTTCTACACCTATTTTCTCGTCTGGCGCTTTCCGAAGAACACGATGAAGGTCGCGCCGAAATCGGTGCTCCTGCACAACATCGCGCTCCTCGTCTGGTGGGGCTTCGTTTTCGCGCTCGCCGGCTGGACCGGGGTGTTCACGATCTGGCTGTCGATCTTCGTCGCGGGCTGCCTCGGTGTGTTCCTCGTCTACTTGCAGCACAATTTCGAAGATACCTACTGGGACCGCCGCCCGGACCTCAGCTTCGATCAAGCTGCGCTTCAGGGCGCCTCTTGCCTGTCCTTCGGGACGTGGTTCGACGAGGCTGTGGCGAACATCACCAAGCACGATATCCACCACCTGAACGCCTCGATCCCCTGCTACCGCCTGCGTCAGGCGCACCGCGAACTCGAGGACATCTTCCCCCTGCGTCGCATCTCGTTCCGCGAGGCGCTCCATGCCTTCACGCTGAAGCTCTGGGACGAGGAAACCGACCAGCTGGTGCCGTTCCCGAAAGAACGGCGCGCGCCGGCGATGGCCGCGCCCGCCGAGTGAATGCAAAGGCTCCGCCCGGCGCGGGGCCTTTTCACATCCCGAACATGGCCGCCCAGTTCTCTGCCGTCATGTTGGCGCGGTAGTCGGCCTGCATGCCGGGGTCCAGAACCTCGATCAAAAGCCGGTTCTCCAACCAGACCTCGACGCAATCGAACGGTCCCCGGTTGCAGGTCCGCACCTGCCAGCCCTCCGCGCGCGCGATCTTGGTGATCTCCGCCTCGGGGAGCGGCGAGGCCAGCGCGACGTGGCAGAATGTCGGGGCCTCCTCGGGCGCGCCGATCTCGCAGTCGATGGTCTCGTGGCCCGCCACGACCCTGTGGGTCAGCGGATAGACCTCCACCGCGCTCCCGTCATCGGCGGCGGCAAAGGCGATCCAGCTGTCGGGAAACGGCGGAAAGGGCAGGGCGCGCCCGCCCATGATCTGCGCAAGCGCCCGCGCCACCCGCTCTGGCGCGGCGGCACTGATGGAGACGTGCAAGAGCGTCATGGTCACAGGCTGGCCCATCGGGGGTCACAGCGCAATGCCATCCCTCTTCTCCGTTCCACAAATACTTCGGGGGTGCGGGGGCAGAGCCCCCGCGCGGGTCGGATTGGGCGTCAGCCCAATTCGAAATCAGGTCAGCACGCCGTCCGCCGTGATCCGCGACCGCCCGCCCAGATAGGGCCGGATCGCCTCAGGCAGGGTGACCGAGCCGTCCTCTTCCTGCCCGTTCTCCAGAACCGCGATCAGACACCGCCCGACGGCAAGGCCGGAGCCGTTCAGCGTATGAACGAACTCGGGCTTTGCCCCCGCTTCGGGCCGGAACCGCGCGTTCATGCGACGGGCCTGAAAATCCCCGGTGGTCGATACAGAAGAGATCTCGCGGTAACTGTCCTGACCGGGCAGCCAGACTTCGATGTCATGAGTGCGCCGCGCGCCAAAGCCGATGTCGCCGGTGCAGAGCACGACGGTGCGATAGGGCAGGCCGAGCCGCTCGAGGATATCCTCAGCGCAGCGGGTCATGCGGGCATGTTCCGCTTCGCTCGCGTCCGGGGTCGTGACCGACACCATCTCGACCTTCTCGAACTGATGCTGGCGCAGCATCCCGGCGGTGTCCTTGCCCGCGCTGCCCGCTTCGGACCGGAAGCACTGGGTGTGGGCCACGTAGCGGCGCGGAAGATAGTCCGCCGAAATCGTCGCACCGTTCACGATGTTCGTCAGCGTCACCTCGGCGGTCGGGATCAGCCACCAGCCGTTCGTGGTCTTGTAACTGTCCTCGCCGAACTTGGGGAGTTGGCCGGTGCCGTACATCATTTCTTCGCGGACGAGGACGGGGGTGATGGTTTCGGTCAGGCCGTTTTCCTCGACATGTGTATCGAGCATGAACTGGGCGAGCGCGCGGTGGACGCGGGCGACGGCGCCGGAGAGGACGGCGAAGCGCGCGCCGGACAGTTTGGCGGCGGTTTCGAAGTCGAGCCCGTCGGCCACGGCGGGCAGCTCGTAATGTTCGCGGGGCGTGAAGGTGAACTCGCGCGGGGTGCCCCAGCGGCGGATCTCGACGTTGTCGTCCTCGTCCGTCCCGTCCGGCACGTCGTCGGCAATGACGTTGGGCAGGGTCATGAGCAAGTCGCTCAACGCCTCGTCCTTGGCCTTCGCCTCGTCATTCAGGCGGGCGATTTCCTTTTTCTTGTCAGCCACTTGTGCGCGCAGACGCTCGAATTCAGCCTCGTCGCCCGACGCCTTGGCCGCGCCGATCGCCTTGGCGGCCTTGTTGGCCTCGGCCTGCTCGGTCTCGGATTTGAGGATGGCGGCGCGCCGCGCCTCGTCGAGCGCCAGAACCTCGTCCGACACGCCCGACAGACCCCGCCGCGCCATGGCGGCGTCGAAGGCTTCGGGGTTGTCGCGGATGGTGCGAATGTCGTGCATGGCTCGGGTTCCTCGTCAGCGTTCGGCGCGGTTATGCCCGATTAGGCAAGGCGGCGCAAAGGGCGAAAATGACCCGCCACCGGCCCCGCGCCCGCACCCCCCGACCGGTCCGTTACCCCGCCTTTCGGACGGGGGCACGGCGCGTGCAGCAAGTGTATGACATCTGTACATACGATTGTGCATACGCCGGGAGGTTAACGGCGGCGGGAGCGGCGTGCGGTCAGTCGCGGTCCTGCGGTGGGACATAGCCGTCAGGGTCGGATTTGTAGCGGTCCCATTCGTCGTGGAAGTCTTCGTAATTTAGGTCTTCATTCGACCAGTGAGTTGGGCGAGCGATCCCGTCCGGCAGTACTACGGAGGCATCGCCGAACATCACGTTGACCTGTGATTGGGTGATGCCGACATTGTGCCAATCCACCAAATTGACCGCCG
>NZ_DGCP01000017.1:76478-84394 GCF_002384975.1 Maritimibacter sp. UBA3975 | reverse complement strand
CGGCGGTCAATTTGGTGGATTGGTCCATCCGCGCGCCCGAGAGGCTCGCCCCCTCCATCCGCGCCTCCGAGAGGTCCGCGCCCTGCATCAGCGCTCCCCGGAGGTCCGCCTTCCGCATCAGCGCTCCCCGGAGGTCCGCCCCCTCCATCCGCGCCCCCAAGAGGACCGCCCCCTCCATCCGCACCCCCAAGAGGTTCGCCCCCTCCATCCGCACCCCCAAGAGGTTCACCCCCTCCATCAGCGCTCCTTGGAGGTCCGCCCCCTCCATCCGCGCCTCCGAGAGGTCCGCCCCCTCCATCCGCGCCCCATAGAGGATCGCCCCCTCCATCCGCGCCCCCAAGAGGTTCGCCCCCTCCATCCGTGCCTTAAAGAGGTTCGCCGCCTCCATCCGCGCCTGAAAGAGGATCGCCCCCTCCATCCGCGCGAATCTCAAATCCGTATTCTCGAAGTTCAGCCCGGAGAGGCGGAAGCCCTGCATGTTGGCTTTTTCCAGGACGCGCCCGAGGTCGGTCGCGCTGGCGCCGGGGACGTCGGTGAGGCGTCCGAGGGTCTGCGCAGCGTTTTCCATGTCCGAGCGCACGGGTTCCAATTTGCCCGCCCATGCGTCGATAGCTTCGGGGCTGAGGTCTTCGCTCGGGTCAAGGGCAGGGTGTTCGCGTGAGCGTTCGCGCAGGTAGGTGGCCAATGTGCGGGAGATGCGCCGCACGTCGTCCGGGTTTTCATGCGCGAGTGCCTCAAGCCGGTCGATGGCCCCGTTGCGGCGGGTGATGTCGGGTTCCCAGACAAGCTCGCGCGCGCCCGGATCGCCCATCGTGATCTGGCGCATCGCGTGTAGGTCTTCCAACGCGGAGTTGATCTTTTCATTGAAGAGCGCCGCCTTCTTGGTCTCGTTGTCCTCATTGGTGATGCGCAGACGGATCACCGTGAACGGCAAGGCGACCACGGCCCCGAGGACGGCGGTGAGACCACCGAGCTTGGCGATGAGGAAGCGAAATTCCCAGACGTCGAGCTTGCCCTCGTCGCTGGCCATGTCGGCCGGGAGAGCGGCTGCGACCACAGCCCAGATCGTGACGAGGAGGCCGGCAAGGAGCATCATGAAGACCGTCGCCCAAAGCAGGATCGCGGTGGTGAACCAAAAGCTATGAACGCTTTTGGCCCCAAGGGCGTGTTTCAGACGTGAGAAAGGGGTGCGGGTGTCAGGGTCCGCAGTTGAGGACGTTTCGACCGGAATGCGCAGGAGCAGAACGGCAAAGAGGATGATCGCTGCCAAACCCAGCAGCGGCACGGGTCCGGAAATCGACAACCATTCGAAAACCTCAGAAATCAAACTCCCATCCCCCTTGCCCCACGATGCCGGGAAACGGGCGGCGTGCCAACCTCTCCCAACGGTTGTCGGGTCGGGTTGCACACCGTTTCAGGCGTCTCGCCTCACGCCCCCGTCATCCGTCAAATCCCCGCCCGCCATTGCTTGCCATCCTCGGGACGCCCATATAGGGTCCGCGCCAGCCAGAAGGGGCCGTCCGGTCCCGTGAAAGACAGGGCCGAAAGCCCAGACAGACAAGGGACCAACCTATGCTCGTTTCGCCCGCATTCGCGCAGGCCGCCGCCCCCGGTGGCGGTATGCTGAACTCCATACTCATCCCGATGGTGCTGGTGTTCGGCATCATGTATTTCTTCCTGATCCGTCCGCAGCAGAAGAAGCTGAAGGAAGACCAGAAGATGCGCGAGGCGCTGCGCCGGGGTGACCAGGTGGTCACGCAGGGCGGCATCATCGGCAAGGTCGCCAAGGTCAAGGAAGGCGACGAGGTCGAGGTCGAGATCGCCGAGGGCGTGAAGGTGCGTGTCACCAAGGCCGCCGTGCTTCAGGTCGTCTCCAAGACCGAGCCCGCCAGCGACGCGAAAAGCGCCAAGAGCTGATCCAGACCACTCCGGCAGGGCAGGGGCCACATGCTGAACATCTCGATATTCCGGCGGGTCGTCATCATCCTCGTGGTGGTGGCCGGGCTTGTCTATGCCATGCCGAACCTCTTCTACCCGCGGGTGGAGAGCCATAACGACGCCGCGCGCGCCATCGAGCTTGCGGGCGGGGAAGCGACGCCGGAGCAGGAGGCCGACCTGTCGGCCTGGCCCGGCTGGCTGCCCTCGGGCCTCGTGAACCTCGGGCTGGACCTGCGGGGCGGCGCGCATCTGCTGGCCGAAGTGCAGGTCGAGGACGTCTACAAGCAGCGGATGGATTCGATCTGGCAGGAGGTGTTCCCGGTGCTGCGCGATGCGCGCGATATCGTGGGGACGATCCGGCGCGTGCCGACCGAGGACAGCAGCCTGCGCATCCGCATCGGCGACACGACGAACATCGACGATGCGGCGCAGCTGGTGCGCGCGCTGGCGACGCCGGTGGTCACGATCACCGGCACGGGGTCGACGAACTTCACGGTCGAGGTGGACGGCGACGAGATCGTGGTGGCGCTGAGCGATGCCGAAAAGCTCGCCACCGATGACCGGACCATGCAGCAGAGCGTCGAGATCATCCGCCGCCGCGTGGACGAGGTCGGCACGCGCGAACCCACGATCCAGCGGCAGGGTGAGGATCGCATCCTCATTCAGGTGCCGGGTCTGGGGTCGGCGGACGAGCTCAAGGCGCTGATCGGGACGACCGCGCAGCTCACCTTCCAGCCCGTCGTCGGGCGCACGACGGATGCCGAGCAGGTGGCCGGGCCCAACACCGTCATCTACCCTGCGGTCGATGAGGAGGGGGTGTTTTACATCCTCGAGGACGTGCCGGTCGTCACCGGTGAGGACCTTGTGGATGCGCAGCCCAGTTTCGACACGAACGGACGGCCGGCCGTGAACTTCCGCTTCAACCCGCACGGGGCGCGGCTGTTCGGGGATTACACCGCCGAGAACGTGGGCAGCCCCTTTGCCATCGTGCTGGACGAGGAGGTCATTTCGGCCCCGCGGATCAACGAGCACATTCCGGGCGGGTCGGGGATCATCACCGGGAATTTCAACGTCGAGGAGTCGACGAACCTCGCCGTGCTGCTGCGTGCGGGCGCCTTGCCGGCGGAGATGACGTTCCTTGAAGAGCGCACGATCGGCCCGGAGCTGGGCGCGGATTCCATCGCGGCGGGCGAGATCGCGTCGCTCGTGGCCTTCGCCGGCGTGCTGATCTTCATGGCGCTGAGTTATGGCTGGTTCGGGATCATGGCCAACGTGGCGCTGATCCTGAACGTCGGGATGCTGTTCGGGCTTCTGTCGGCCATCGGGGCGACGCTGACGCTGCCGGGGATCGCGGGGATCGTGCTGACCATCGGTATGGCGGTGGACGCCAACGTGCTGGTGTTCGAGCGGATCCGCGAAGAGATCAAGGCCAAACGCGGGCCGGCGCGGTCCATCGACCTTGGCTATGAAAAGGCGCTGTCGGCGATCATCGACGCCAACATCACCACCTTCCTCACGGCGGGCATCCTGTTCATCATGGGCTCCGGCCCGGTGAAGGGCTTCGCCGTCACGCTCGGCCTCGGCCTCATCACATCGGTCTTCACGGCGATCTTCGTCACGCGGCTGATGGTGGTGTTCTGGTTCGAACGCCGCCGCCCGAAAACGCTGGAGGTGTGACATGCGCCTGAGACTCGTCCCCCAGGACACGAACTGGGATTTCTTCTCACGCTCCTACCTCTCGCTGGGGATTTCCGGCGCGCTGATGGTGCTGTCCATCGTCGCCTTCTTCGTCTTCGGTCTGAACTTCGGCATCGATTTCCGCGGCGGCACGACGATCCGCACGGAGAGCGCGCAGCCGGTCGACGTGGGTGCCTATCGCGACGCGATGGCCCCGCTGGGGCTGGGTGACGTGTCGATCAGCGAGGTCTTCGACCCTTCCTTCGGCCCCGATCAGAACGTGGCGCAAGTGCGCATCCAGGCGCAGGACGGCGACGAGGCGATTTCGGTCGAGACGATTCAGGCCGTCGAGGACGCGCTGACATCGGTCGACCCGGATATCACCTTTCCGAGCGTCGAGAGCGTCGGGCCGAAGGTGTCTGGCGAGCTGATCCTGTCGGCCATCGAGGCGGTCATCGCGGCCATCGCGACCGTGCTCGTCTATATCTGGCTTCGGTTCGAATGGCAGTTCTCGCTGGGCGCGGTCGCCGCGCTCGTCCATGACGTGACGCTGACCATCGGGGTGTTCTCGCTGTTTCAGATCCAGTTCGATCTGGCCATCATCGCCGCACTCCTGACCATCGTGGGCTACTCGCTCAACGACACGGTCGTCGTCTTTGACCGGGTGCGCGAGAACCTGCGCCGGTTCAAGAAGCTCGACCTCAAGGAAGTGCTGAACCTGTCGATCAACGAGACCCTGAGCCGGACGATGATGACCTCGGTCACGACCCTGCTCGCGCTGATCTCTCTGTTCGTGCTGGGCGGCGACGTGATCCGCAACTTCGTCTTCGCGATGATCTGGGGCGTCGTGGTCGGCACCTATTCCTCGGTCTTCGTGGCCTCGGCCATCCTGTTCCGCCTCGGCGTGAAGCGGGACTGGTCCAAGCCCGATGGCGAGGCCGGGACGCAGTTCGGCAAGACCGACCCCTGAGATGTGACCGGTTCGGGCGCTGACCCTTCGGGCCGGCGGATATCGGGCAGCGGGGTGTTTCCAAAAGGTGCGCGCTGGCGCGCGCGCTTTAATGCGGGGATATCGGCTCGGGGCTCACCAAAGTGAGGGACTTTTCCCCGCCGCGGGAACGGGGTAGGGAGAGGCCATGCAGATGCACGAGATTACATATGGTCAGGCGATGCCCGTCGAGGGCTACGGCCCCGGGTTTTTCCGGGTCGCGGGCGAGGTGATCGAGGGGCCGATGCTGGCTACCGGCAAGCGCGCGGTGAGCTGGGGCGGGATCGAGGATACCGAGGCGCTGCTGGCGCTGGCGGAGGACATCGACGTGCTGTTCCTCGGCACCGGCTCCGAGATGGATTTCGCGCCCAAGGGCCTGCAATCGGCGCTTGAGGCCGCCGGGATCGGGGTCGAGGCCATGTCCAGCCCCGCCGCCTGCCGTACCTACAATATCACCCTGTCCGAAGGCCGGCGCGTGGCCCTTGCGGTGTTGCCCGTCTGATGGAGCTCGTCGTGAGGGACCTGACGGTCGCGCGCGGGGGCGTGCCGGTTCTTGCAGGGCTGGGGTTCACGCTGGGCGCGGGCGAGGTCGTGGTGCTGCGCGGCCCCAACGGGTCGGGCAAGACGACGCTTCTGCGCACGCTCGCGGGGCTTCAGCCGCCTTTGGCGGGCGAGGTGAGCCTGCCGCCCGAGACGATTGCCTATGGGGCCCATGCGGACGGGTTGAAGGCGCAGCTTTCGGTGGCCGAAAACCTCGCCTTCTGGGCCAGCGTATATGGCACCGGGGAGATCGAGGCGGCGCTTGGCGACATGAACCTGTCGGGTCTGCGCGACCGCCCCGCCGCGAACCTGTCGGCGGGGCAGAAGCGGCGGCTGGGGCTCGCGCGTCTGCTGGTCACGGGGCGGCCGATCTGGCTTCTCGATGAGCCGACCGTGTCGCTCGACACGGCGTCGGTGGCCCTGTTCGCGGCCCGTGTGCGCGCCCATGTGGCCGGTGGCGGGGCCGCGCTGATCGCCACGCATATCGACCTCGGGCTGGAGGCGCGGGTTCTGGATGTGACGCCCTACAAGGCCGACCCGGACGCGGGCGCCAACCCGGGTGCGTTCGACGAGGCCTTCCTGTGATCGCGCTCCTTCTGCGCGACCTGCGCCTGTCGGTGCGTGCGGGCGGCGGCTTCGGGCTGGGCCTTGCGTTCTTTCTGATCGTGAGCGTTCTGGTGCCCTTCGGCGTGGGGCCGGAGGCGGAGATCCTCGCCCGGATCGCGCCGGGCATCCTGTGGGTGGGCGCGCTGCTTGCCTGTCTTCTGTCGCTCGACCGGATCTTTCAGCTCGATTTCGAAGACGGCTCGCTCGACCTGCTGGCCACGGCGCCCGTCCCGATGGAGGGGGCGGTGGTGATGAAGGCGCTGGCCCATTGGTTGGTGACGGGCCTGCCGCTCACGCTCGCCGCGCCGCTGTTTGGCGGGTTGATGAGCATGGCGGCGCCGGGACATTGGTGGATGTTCGTCACGCTGCTTCTGGGCACGCCCGCTTTGTCGATGATCGGGGCCTTCGGCGCCGCGCTGACCGTGGGGCTCAAGCGCGGCGGGCTGCTTCTGTCGCTGCTGGTGCTGCCGCTTTACGTCCCGACGCTGATTTTCGGGGCCGAGGCGGCGACGCGCGGCATGGCGGGGCTGGATGCCACCACGCCGCTTCTCATGGTCGCCGGGATCACGGCGGGGAGCGTCGCGCTCCTCCCCTTTGCGGCGGCTGCGGCATTGCGTATCAACCTGCGGTGATGTGAACGGGTTTTTCTTGCCCGGACGCCTCGTGACACATAGGACAATTCGCATGGAAAGCACGCGCACGAAACAGGCGAAGGATCGCTGGAACTGGCTTTGGGAATGGGCCAATCCGGTGAAGTTCATGGCGCTTTCGGGCAAGGCCCTGCCGTGGGTGATCGGGTTGACCGTGATCTCGCTGACCGTCGGCCTTGTCTGGGGGTTCTTCTTCACGCCCGAGGCGATCAATTTCGGCTCGTCGGTGAAGATCATCTATGTCCATGTGCCGAGCGCGATGATGGCGATCAACATCTGGGTGATGATGCTCGTCGCATCGCTCATCTGGCTGGTGCGGCGTCATCATGTGAGCGCGCTTGCGGCCAAGGCGGCGGCGCTGGTGGGGGTCGTGATGACGGTGATCGCGCTCATCACCGGGGCGATCTGGGGTGAGCCGATGTGGGGCACCTACTGGGCGTGGGATCCGCGGCTGACCTCGTTCCTCGTGCTGTTCCTGTTCTACCTGGGCTACATGGCGCTTTGGGCCGCGATCGAGGACCCGGATACGGCCGCCGACCTGACGAGCGTGCTGGCCATCGTGGGGTCGGTCTTCGCGCTTCTGAGCCGGTATGCGGTGAACTTCTGGAACCAGGGGTTGCACCAGGGGGCGAGCCTGTCGCTCGACAAGGAGGAGAACGTGGCGGATGTCTATTGGCAGCCGCTGGTGATCTGCCTCGCGGGGTTCGTGCTCCTGTTCATTGCGCTGTTGCTGGTGCGCACGCGGACCGAGGTGCGCAAGCGGCGCATTCACGCGCTGGAGATGCGGGAGAGGATGGCCGATGCCTGATCTTGGCAAATACGCGGGCGCGATCCTGACGTCCTGGGCGGCGACGCTGGCGCTTGTCGTGCTGGTGATCGCGGTGAGCTGGTGGCAGTCCGCGCGGGTGAAGAAGAAGCTCGAGGCCGCCGAAGCGCGGCGCAAGGGAAGCTGAGATGAAACCACTGATGATCCTGCCGCCGGTGATCTTTGCCGGTCTGGCCGCGATGTTCCTGTTCGGGATGAACCGCGAGGGGGCCGACCAGCTCGAGTCCACCCGCGAGGGCGGGCCGGTCCCGGCGCTGACGGTGAGCGCGTTTCCGGGTGAGGACGGCTTCACGGTCGAGGCGCTGGCGGATGGCGAGGTGAAGCTCGTGAATTTCTGGGCGAGCTGGTGTGCGCCGTGCCGTGCGGAGCATGAGAACCTCATGGCCTTCGCAGAGGAAGGCGTGCCGATCTATGGGATCAACTACAAGGACGCGCCCGCGAACGGGCGCAAGTTTCTTGACGAGCTGGGCAACCCCTTTGCCGCCGTGGTGGCGGACGAGAGCGGGCGGACCGGGCTGGACTGGGGGCTTTACGGCGTGCCGGAGACCTTCGTGGTGGATGGCGACGGCGTAATCGTGAAACGGTTCGCGGGACCGATCACCGGGTCGATCCCGGACACGATCATCCGCCCGGCGATGGCCGAGGCGGCCGAGTAGGGATGTCGTCGCGGGCGGACGCCCGCGCCGACCCG
>NZ_DGCP01000017.1:75345-76382 GCF_002384975.1 Maritimibacter sp. UBA3975 | reverse complement strand
CCGACCCGTTGGAGGGGGCTGTCTGCCCCCTCCAAACCTCCCCCGAGGATATTGTCAGACCGGAAAGACGCGCGCGGATTGCTGCCGCCTATGCCCGATATTGATGGTGTGCGGGGGCGGGCGGCTTCACCTTTGGGGCGCAATCCAAGGGAGGATCAGATGAAATACGTGCTTGCAGGTGTACTCGCGGGACTGGCCGGTGTGGCTGGTGCGGCGGGGCATGAGGGCGGATGGACGCTCGAGGGGTTCGAGACGCCGGAGTCGGCCTATTACGAGGCCGGGACGGACCAGATCGTCGTGTCCAATATCGCGACCTTCGGGCCGGACGGGGGGATGGACGGCTACCTGTCGCTTGTCTCGCCGGGCGGGGAGATGGTGCAGAAGGACTGGGTGACCGGGCTGATGGACCCCAAGGGCATGGCCGCGATGGATGGCAAGCTTTATGTCGCCGATGCCATGGGCCTTCATGTCGTCGATATCGCCGGCGGGGCCGTGGACGAGACGATCACGCTTGAGGGGGCGATGTTCCCCAATGATGTGGCGATCGGTTCGGACGGGGCCGTCTATGTCACCGACATGTTCGGCGGGGCCGTCTACAAGGTGATGGACGGGGCGGCCGAGGTGTTCGTGCCGGCGGGCACCATGGCGCTGCCCAACGGGATCTGGGCGCAGGACGACCGGCTGGTCGTCGGCTCGATGGGCGAGGAATGGCTCATGGAGCAGGGCCAGATCAACGGGGCCGGGCAGCTTTACGCGGTCGATTACGGGTCTGCCGAGGTGACGACGCTGCCGGGGGCCGAGGAGACCGGCGCGATCGACGGGATCGTCGAGATCGGCGGGAAGCTGATCTTTTCCGACAACCCGACCGGCGAGATCGTGGCTTATGACGGGGAAGGGCTGGAGACGCTCGCGACCACCGAGCCGGGCGCCGGGGATATCGGGATGATGGGCGAGATGGTGCTCGTCCCGTTCCTTCAGGGCGGCAAGGTCATGGCGATGCCGGTGAACTGAGGGTGTCGCCGCGGGCTGCGCCCGCG
>NZ_DGCP01000017.1:0-75186 GCF_002384975.1 Maritimibacter sp. UBA3975 | reverse complement strand
CCTCGCGCTCCCCGAGGTATTTCCGGACCGAAGAAGGGGGAATTGCGGTGTTCTGACAGGGACCTGTCGGGTGCGGCCCCGGATGCGGGGCATGTACCGCCTGTCAGCTGTTGCCGGAGCGGGTGAATAGGCCCGCGTCTTCGGCGGCGCGGCGGATCGCCTTGGATTTGTTCACCGTTTCCTGGAATTCGGCCTCGGGGTCGCTGTCGTAGACCACGCCGCCGCCTGCCTGGATGTAGAGCTTCTGATCCTTCACCACGGCCGTGCGCAGCGCGATGCACATGTCCATGTCGCCCATCGCCGAGAAGTAGCCAACGCCGCCGCCGTAGACGCCGCGTTTTTCGGGCTCCAGCTCGTCGATGATCTCCATCGCGCGCACCTTCGGCGCGCCGGAGACGGTGCCGGCGGGGAGGCCCGCGAGCAGCGCGGAGAGCGCGTCGTGCTCCTCCGACAGCTCGCCCACCACGTTCGAGACGATGTGCATGACGTGGCTGTAGCGTTCGATGATGAATTCCTCGGTCGGGTGGACCGTGCCGATCTTGGCCACGCGGCCCACGTCGTTGCGCCCGAGGTCGAGGAGCATGAGGTGTTCTGCCAGTTCCTTCTGGTCCGACAGCAGGTCGTCCTCGAAGGCCTTGTCGGCCTCGGGCGTGTCGCCGCGGGGACGGGTGCCGGCGATCGGGCGGATCGTCACCTCGCGCCCGAAGACGCGCACGAGGATTTCGGGCGAGGCGCCGATGACCTGAAACCCGCCGAAGTTGAAGAAGAACATGAAGGGCGAGGGGTTCGTGCGTCGCAGAGACCGGTAGAGCGCGAAGGGCGGCAGGGGGAAGTCCTGCGTCCAGCGTTGCGCCGGGACGACCTGAAAGATGTCCCCAGCGCGGATGTAGTCCTTGGCGGTCTCGACAGCGGCGAGATAGTCGGCATGGGCGAAGTTCGAGACGGGGTCGCCGATGGGCGTCGTGTCACCCAGATCGTGGGTTGTGGGCGGCTGCCGTTCGAGGTCGCGCAGCGCGTCCTGCACCCGTTCGGCGGCCTGCGCGTAAGCCGCCTTGGCGGACAGGCCGGAGGACTGGAACACCGGCGAGACGAGGATCACCTCGCCCTTCACCCCGTCGAGCACGGCGACCACCGAGGGGCGCATCATCACGGCGTCGGGCAGGCCCAGCGGGTCGGGGTTCACGTCGGGCAGGTGTTCGACCAGCCGGATCATATCGTAGCCCAGGTAGCCGAAGAGCCCGGCGGAGGCCGCAGGCAAGGCGTCGGGCAGGTCGATTTCGCTTTCGGCGAGGATCGCGCGCAGGGAGGTGAGCGGGTCGTCTGAGACCGGCTCGAACGCGTCGGGGTCGAAGCGGGCCTGCCGGTTCACGCGGGCGGCGGTGCCGTGGCACTGCCAGATCAGGTCGGGCTTCATGCCGATGATCGAGTAGCGTCCGCGCACTTCGCCGCCGGTGACGGATTCGAGCATGAAGCTGTCCGTGCGCGCCTCGGTCAGCTTGAGCATCAGCGAGACGGGCGTGTCGAGGTCGGCGGCGAGCCGCGTGTAGACGACCTGATTCCTGCCGGCGGCCCAGCCGCGTTCGAAGGCGTCGAAGGACGGGGTCAGGGCCATGTCTCAGCTCACGGGAAGTTGGCGTGGACGGCGTTGATCATCGCCTGGTCGAGCGAGACGCCCGCCTGGTCTTCGAGCGCGGAGGAGAAGGCGTCCTGAAGGTCGAGGCCGAGGGTCTGGGACATGCGTTGCGAAAAGGCCGACTTGATCTGCTGCGCCTCGTCGCTGTCCTGATCGGGGGACTGGATGTCGGTGAGGCCGACGACGACGACCTGTCCGTTGCCGCGCACGACCTGCCAGCTGCCTTCGGCCATCGTGAAGGCCTGTTCCACCATGTTCTCGGGCGCGCCCTGGATGAAGGCGGTGCGCGGGACGTCCTCTTCCAGCACCTCGGTGAGGCCGACGGTGGAGGGGGCTTCGGCGCCGCTTTCGAATTCGGGCAGGAGCGCCTCGGCGCGGGCCACGAGGGCGTCGGCGAGGGCGTTCTGTTCCCACAGGGCCTGAACCTCGTCGCGGACCTCGTCGAAGGGGCGCAGGGTGGGTTCGGTGATTTCGTCGAGGCGCAGGGCGAAGACCGATCCGTCTTCGAGCTCGGTCACCTGCGGGAAGTCGTTCACGCTGGCCTCCGCGGCGGCCTCGCGGAAGGGGGCGTAGGCGGCGATACCGTCGTCCATCCCTTCGGTCCAGCCGATGGTGTCGAGCGGCATGAGCCCTTCGGAGTCCAGTTCTTCGAGCGTGGCGCCGCCGGCGAGCATCTCGTCGATCTCGCTGGCGCGGGTGCGCACGAGGCGTCGCGCGGCGTCGGCGGCGTATTCCTCGAACAGCTGGTCGCGGGCGTCTTCGAAGCTGGTTTCCTGGGCCGACAGGATCGCGTTCATGCGCAGGAGCGCGGGGCCGAGGTCGGTCATCACGGGGCCGACGACGCCGGGTTCCTCCAGCGCGAAGACCGGCTCGCCCGCCTGACCGAGGGCCCTCTGGCGCACGTCGCCGAGGTCGACGTCGGAGAGCGTGAGGCCGCGGGCCTCGACTTCCTGGTCGAAGGTGGTTTCGCCGGACTCGATGCGGTCGGCGGCGGCCTGTGCGTCGTCCTCGGTGCCGAAGACGAGGCGTTCGACGAGGCGGCGCTCGGGCACCTGGAACTCGTCGATGCGGGACTCGTAGAGGTCGCGAAGCTGGCCGTCGTCCATCGGAACCTCGTCCATCACGTCCTCGGGCTTGAGCCAACCATAGGTGATCTGGCGGGTTTCCGGCACGGTGAACGGGTCGGGGTTTTCGTCGTAGAACGCCTGAAGGTCGGCCTCGGTCGGTTCGGGGAGCGGCTCTTCGAGGGCCGAACGGGTCACCGGGGCCCATGTAAAGTCACGGGTTTCGCGCGCCCAGGCGTAGAGCGTGGCGGTGTAGGTGTCGGGCACGTCCACGCCGCTCGTCACCGCGTCGGCGAGGATGGTGCGCGCGACTTCGGCGCGCAGCGATTCCTCGAACTCCTGTGCGGTGAGGCCGGACTGCTGGAGCACGAAATCGTAGGTGTCGCGGTCGAACTGCCCGTCGACGCCCTGAAAGGCCTGAATCTCGGTCACGCGGTTGGCGAGGTTCTGGTCGCCCACGGAGAGTTTCATCCGGTCGATCTCATCCTCGAGCGCGGTGATCGAGATGACGCGCGAAAGCACGCGCTGGTCGAGCCCGATGGCCTGCGCCTCGGCCATCGTCAGGTTCTCGCCGGTCGTCGCCTGCCATGCGTTGAGCTCGGCGTTGAGCTCGCGAAAGTAGGCGGAGGCGTCGATTTCGGTGTCGCCCACCTTGCCGATGGACTGGCCGGAGCCGCCGAAATTGACCGAGCCGAAGCCGACCAGCCCGACGACGACGAGGGCCATGATGATCCAGACGAAAAAGCGCGAAATGTTCGAGAACATGGGCGTGTCCTTGTTAGGGTCAGTGGGTTGTAACGGTCACTCGGATGATTGCCAACAGGGGTTTTCGGAGGGAACGCTGGCGTGCGGAGCGCGCGGTCGCGCGCGCAGGATTTGCGCCGTCCTGCGCTGGCGCGCAGGGCGTCGCGGCGGGCGGGGGAGGCCAGCCTCCCCCGCGGCCCCCTCCGAGGTATTTTCGGACCGAAGAAGGGGATCAGGCGAGGTGTGCGAGCCGGGTCATCAGGGTGGCGATGCCGGTCCGGTCGATATTGGCGAAGGCGATGCGCAGGTGGGCCGCGCCGGACGGGTCGCCGTCGGGGGTGAACATCGTGCCGGGCAGGGCGAGCACGGCGATGTCGTCGACCATGCGCCGGGCGAGCGTGGCGCTCGTTTCGTCGAACGGGTGGCGGACATAGGCGAAATAGGCGCCGGCGCTGGAGAGCTGCCAGCCGGGGAGGGTGGCGATGCCTTCCTCGACAGCGCCGCGCCGGGCGAGGATTTCCGCGCGTTCGCCCGCGAGCCACCCGGAGAGGTTCTCAAGCCCCCAGAGCGCGGCGTGCTGGCCGATCTGGTTGGGGCAGATGGCGACCGTGTCGAGAAACTTCTCGGCTGCCGTGAGGCGTTCGGGGCTTGCGATGAGCGCGCCCACGCGGTGGCCAGTCAGGCGGTAGGCCTTGGAGAAGGAGTAGAGGTGGATGAGCGTGTCGGACCACGCCGGGTCCGCGAAGAGGTCATGCGGTGCGCCGGGGCGGCTGTCGAAATCGCGGTAGGTCTCGTCGAGGATCAGGGCGAGCCCGTGGCGGCGGGCCAGTGCCGCGAAGGCGTGGACGAGGTCCGCCGGGTATTCGACGCCCGCCGGGTTGTTCGGCGTCACGAGCACGATGGCGCGGGTGCGGTCGGTGAGGCGGGCCTCGGCTTCGGCCACAGTCGGCAGAAGCTCCGGGCCGGTGGGAAGCGGCACCGGGCGCACGCCGGAGAGTGTGAGCCACATGTGGTGGTTGAAATACCACGGGGTCGGCAGAAGCACCTCGTCCCCCGGTCCCGCGAGGGTGGCGAGGGCGGCGCAGAAGGCCTGATTGCAGCCCTGGGTGATCGCGACATTGCCCGGTGTGACGGGGCCGCCGTAGTGGCGCGAGACCTGTTGCGCCAGTTCCTCCCGCAAGTCCGGCAAGCCGAGAACGGGGCCGTAGACATGGGCTGCGGGCAGGGTGAGCGCGGTCTGCGCCATCGCTTCGCGCAATGCCTGGGGCGGCGGGTCCACCGGGGCGGCCTGCGAGACGTTGAGCAGGGGTAGATCGGGGGCGAAGGTCTTGTCCGCGACCCATCGCTTCGCCTCGACGACCGGCGAGGGGCGGGTCGCAGCGAGGTTGGGGTTCACGATCATGCGGCGGACTGCGTGATCTTCGCGAGCCCTTCGACCTTGGCCCTGGCCGCACCGCTGTCGATCGCCTCGCGCGCCATCTCGACCCCCTCGGGGAGGGCGGAGGCTTTGCCGGCCACGACAAGGGCGGCGGCGGCGTTGAAGCAGACTGCGTCACGGTAAGCGCCGGGCGCGCCGTCCAGAAGGCCCGCGAAGGCTTTGCCGTTCTCCTCGGGCGTGCCGCCGAGGATGTCCCTGAACGGGTGGACCGGGAGGCCCGCGTCCTCCGGGTGGATCTCCATCCCGGTGATCTTGCCGTCGGCCAGCGCCGCGACCGAGGTGGGGCCGGAAATGGCGATTTCATCCGTGCCGTCGGAGCCGTGGACGAGCCAGGCGGCCTCGGACCCCAGATCGCGCAGAGCTTCCGCCATCGGGAAGATGAGGTCGACGGCGAAGGCGCCGGTGAGTTGGCGCTTCACGCCCGCCGGATTGGTGAGGGGGCCCAGGATGTTGAAGATCGTCTTGCAGCCCAGTTCCGTGCGCACCGGCATGACGTGTTTCATCGCCGGGTGGTGCATCGGGGCCATCATGAAGCCGATGCCGACCTCGGCCAGCGCGCGTTCGACCACGGGCGCCTCGACCATCACGTCGATCCCCATGACGCCGAGCGCATCGGCCGAGCCGGATTTGGAGCTGAGGTTGCGGTTGCCGTGCTTGGCGACCGGCACGCCCGCGCCCGCCACGACAAAGGCGGTGGCGGTGGAGATGTTGAGCGTGCCCATGCCGTCGCCGCCGGTGCCGACGATGTCCATCGCGCCCTCGGGGGCCTTCACCGGCACGCAGGCCGCGCGCATGGCGGCGGCGGCGGCGGCATATTCGGCGACGGATTCGCCGCGGGCGCGCATGGCCATCAGGAGCCCCGCGATCTGGGCGTTGGTCGCGGTGCCTTCGAAAAGCTCCTGGAAAGCGGCCTCGGCCTGCGTGCGCGACAGCGGCCCTTCGGAGGCCGCGAAGATCAGGGGCTTCATCGTGTCGCTCATGCGGGCACCTTCACCGTGTCGAGAAAATTGCGGATCATCGCGTGGCCGTGTTCGGACCGGATGCTTTCGGGGTGGAACTGGACGCCTTCGATGGGAAGCGTGCGGTGACGCAGGCCCATGATGGTGCCGTCCTCGAGCCATGCCGTCACCTCGAGGCTGTCGGGGAGGCTGTCACGCTCCACCACCAGCGAGTGATAGCGCGTGCCCTTGAGGGGCGAGGGGAGACCCGCGAAGACGCCGGCGCCCTCGTGGATGATCTCGCCCATCTTGCCGTGCACGATCTCGGAGTGGCGCACGACCTTGCCGCCGAAGGCCTGACCGATGGTCTGGTGTCCGAGGCAGACGCCCATGAGGGGCATGCCCGCCTCGGCGGCGGCCAGTGTGAGGGGCAGGCAGATGCCCGCGGCGTCCGGATCGCAGGGGCCGGGGGAGAGCACGATGGCCTCGGGGCGCATCCCCATCGCCTCCTGCACGTTCAGGGCGTCATTGCGCATGACGGTGATATCCGCCCCAAGCTCGCCGAAGTAATGGACGAGGTTGTAGGTGAAACTGTCGTAATTATCGATGAGCAGGATCATGTGCGGCGCCTTGGGGCTTTCATCAGGGCAGGGTCGCGGTATACATGTTCAGAGCCGGGCCCGAGGGTCAAGAGCACCGGGCGCAGGCGGCGGAACGAACACGAGAACGGGGGCAGATTTGGCGAGCGGAACGATATCCGGGGTGCTGGTCGGGGCGGTCGTCGCGGTCGTTGGTGTCACGGCGGCGGCGGTGCTGATCGAGCCCGTCGAGATGCAGCCCTCCGCGCCGGTGACGCCGGTGGCCGAGGCGCCCGATCCTGCGCCGGACACGCCGCCGCAGGCGGAGGAGGCCGAAGAGGCGCCCGTTGTGACGGATGAGCCTGAGGCGGCCGAGGCGGAGCCGGAGACGGAAACCGAGGTAGAGCCGCCGGACGAGGGCGCAGACGCGCAACCGCAGGCGGATGTTGCCGAGCCGGTGGAAGACCCCGCGCCGGCGCCCGAGATCGTGGTCACTGATACTGTGGAGGCCGAGCCGGAGGCGGCGGACCCCGTGGAGCCGGTAGAGCCAGAGGCGCAGGCAGCGGACGCAGCCGACGAAACGCCTGAGCCGCAAGAGGCGACGGGTGAGGCGGACCCCGAGATGGCTGCGCCCACTGATGAAGTGGAACCGGAGGTGGCAGCGGCCCCGGATGAGGCGGACGATGCCACTGAGATGACCGTGGAGACGCCGGAGGAGCCGACCGTTACCGGGTCAGCGCGGGACGGTGACAGCGCGCCGGCCGCGCAGGAGCCTGAGGCGCGCGCGCAGCTTCCGACGATCGTTGCCCCCGCGAACCCATCGCAGCCCGACGTGGCGTTGCCGGAGGACGACGGGACCTTGCGCACGGCGGGTCAGAGCGTCTTTGATCCGCCGCCGATCCCGGAGCAGGAGGACCGTCTGGAAGAGGACGCGCCCAACCCGGATGCGGATATCGTCACCGGGCGGCTTCCGTCCATCGGCGAGACCGCCGCGCAAGAGGCCGCGGAGGCCGGGCCGCAGCCCGCGATCCGGCGCAATGCCCTGCCATTCGAGCGCAGCCCCGGCCTGCCGGAAATGGCTGTCGTGCTGCTCGATACCGGGGCGGGGCGCAGCGAGGTGGGCGATCTGGCGGTGATGCCGTTCCCGCTTTCGGTTGCGGTGGATGCCTCGGCGCCCGACGCGCAGGAGGCGATCCGGTTCTACCGCTCGAACGGGGCCGAGGTTGTGCTGATCGTGCCGCTGCCCGATCTTGCCACGGCGATGGACGTCGAGGTCACGTTCCAGGCCTATGCGCCCCTGATGCAGGACGTGGTCGCCGTGATGATCGAGCCGGGCGCGGGCTTCCAGGGCCTCGGCGAGGCCGCCGCTCAGGTCGTGACGAATGTGGACGAGAAGGGGCTGGGCCTCATCACCTATCCCGAAGGGCTCAACACCGGTCACAAGACGGCGGTGCGCGACGATGTGCCGGCCGGGCTGGTGTTCCGCGATCTCGACGGTGAGGGACAGGGGGGCGACGTGATCCGCCGGTTCCTTGACAACGTGGCGTTCCGCGCGCGCAACGAGGAGCAGGTGATCGCGGTGGCGCGGGTGAAGCCCGAGTCGATCCAGGCGCTTCTTGAATGGTCGCTGGGCAACCGAGCGCAGACGGTGGATTTCGCGCCTGTCTCGGCGGTTCTGCTGGACGACTAGGGGTTTCAGGCCGGTGCGCGCTGTCGCGCGCGCTTGTTTGATTGCGTTCGAGCCACGCAGGCTTTGGGGGCTGTCTGCCCCCAAACCCCCGAGGATATTTCCCGACCGGAAAGATGGGGTGCGTGTAAGCGCGTTCGGGTCTCGCGGCGCGGGTCTTCGAGTGTGCTGCGCGAATTTTTGGCTGGAAAGTTCAGGTGGTTTGTGAGGAGGCGCGCCCAGGTGTCTGGGCGCGCTCGGTTTTTTCAGGTGGCGGCTGCCAGGGCCTGATCGAGGTCGGCGATGATGTCGTCGACCGCCTCGATCCCGACCGAGAAGCGCACCACGTTGTTGCCCGCACCCGCCGCTTCGCGCTGCTCATCGGTGAGCTGGCGGTGTGTGGTGGAGGCGGAGTGGATCACCAGCGAGCGGGTGTCGCCGAGGTTGGCCACATGGCTGAAGAGCTTGAGGCTGTTCACGAGCTTGACGCAGGTGTCGTAGCCGCCCTTGAGCGTCACGGTGAAGAGCCCGCCGGTGCCGCGCGGGCAGATCCGCTTGCCCGTCTCGTGGTAGGGCGAGGAGGCGAGGCCGGCATAGGTCACCTTTTCCACCGCCTCGTGTTTTTCCAGCCATTCCGCGACCTTCTGGGCGTTCTCGGTATGCTTGTCCATGCGCAGGCTCAGGGTTTCGATCCCCATGAGCGTGTAATGCGCGGCCTGCGGGTTCATGGTCATGCCGAGGTCGCGCAGCCCGATGGCGATGGAGTGGAAGGTGAAGGCCATCGCGCCCAGGGCCGCGTGGAAGGTGATCCCGTGATAGGCGGGTTCCGGTTCGGAGAGCGACGGGAACTTGTCCGAGGCGGACCAGTCGAACTTGCCCGAATCCACGATGCAGCCGCCGGTCACGGTGCCGTTGCCGGTGAGGTATTTCGTGGTGGAATGCACGACCAGCGTGGCCCCGTGGGCGATCGGGTTGCACAGGTAAGGCGTGGCCGAGGTGTTGTCGACGATGAGCGGGATGCCGGCCTCGTCCGCCACCTTGCCGATGGCCGCGAGGTCCGTGACGACGCCGCCCGGGTTCGCGATGGATTCGCAAAACAGCGCGCGGGTGTCGTCGTCGATGGCCGCCGCGACCGCCGCCGGGTCGTCGAAATCGACGAAGGTGCAGGACCAGCCGAAGCGTTTGAACACCTGCGTGAACTGCGTGTAGGTGCCGCCGTAAAGGCGGGTGGAGGCCACGATGTTGCGCCCCGGCGCCATCAGCGGGTAGAGCGCCATGAGCTGGGCCGCGTGGCCCGACGAGGTGCACACGCCCCCCGCGCCGCCTTCGAGCGCCACGATCCGGTTGGCGAGCGCGCCGACCGTGGGATTGGTGAGGCGGGAATAGATGTAGCCCACCTCTTCGAGGTTGAAGAGCCGGGCCGCGTGGTCGGCGTCTTTGAATACATAAGATGTTGTTTGATAGATCGGCACTTGGCGCGCGCCGGTGGCCGGGTCCGGCTCGGTACCTGCATGGACTTGCAGGGTTTCGAAGCCGTTCATCTGTGCGTCTGTCATATTGACCTCCCATGACTGTCCGCGCAGACGCTACGGGCATTTCGCGGAGCGTTCAATTGCGCTAAGCCGTTGGACATACAAATTCATGCCCGGCAACCCGGGGCGGAGATTCATATGCTCACACCGTTTCACCTGGCAATTCACGTTACTGAACTGGATGACGTACGGGCCTTTTGCGGGGGCGTCCTGGGCTGCACGGAAGGGCGATCGACGCAAACCTGGGTCGATTTCGATTTCTTCGGTCACCAGTTGAGCCTGCATCTTGGCACCCCCTTTGCGGCGACGGACACCGGCCAGGTGGGCTAGCACATGGAGCCGATGCCGCATCTTGGCCTCGTGCTCGCGCTGGACGGCTGGCGGGCGCTGGCAGACCGGTTCCGGGCGGTGGATTGCAAGTGGATCATCCCGCCATCCGTGCGGTTCGAGGGCGAGCCGGGGGAGCAGTGAACGATGTTCTTTCGCGATCCGGCGGGCAACCCGATCGAGATCAAGGGATACGCGGACATGGCGGGCGTTTTCGCGACCTGAGACGGGTCGCCGAATGAAGTGGTGAGGACAGAACATGGGCAAGAAAACGCGGGAGCGGGACGCGGGCACGATCCGGATTCACCGGATGGCGGGGCGCGAAATCGAGATCGAACCCGCACCTGTCAGGCGTGGCTGGATGGATGCGTCGCCCGACCGCTCGGCCTATCGCTGCCAGCCCCTCAATATCGCCAATTCGCACGGCTGGCAGGTGCTTTGCCCATCGGAGTTCCGGGTTCGCCTGACCGGCTCGGCCGGGGCGCTGGAGTTGGAGTTCGAATACGAAGACCCGCGCAATCCGCCCGCCGTGTCGCATTTCGGGCTGGGGGTCGTGACCTTCTTTATCCCGGCGCTGATCACGACGCCCGCGGGCGTGTCGCTTTACGTGACCGGCCCGGCCAACGCGCCGCGCCACGGGATCACGCCGCTGTCCGGGGTGGTAGAGACCGACTGGTTGCCATTCACCTTCACGATGAACTGGCGCATGACCACGACGAACCACTGGGTGACGTTCCGGAAAGGAGATCCCTTCACGATGTTCTTTCCGGTCCGGCTCGCCGATATCGAGCGGTACGAGGTCGAGATATCCGATCTGGACGACTCGCCGGAGCTCAAGGCCAACTTCGAGGCCTATTCCCGCGACCGGGCGGCCTTTCTCAAGGATTTCGAAGCGCGCGCGCCGGAAGATCAGTTGGGCCGCTGGCAGCGGACCTATATCAAGGGTGGGCTGGACGGCATTTCAAAGGGTGTGACCTATTCGGCGCTGAACTTGTCGCGCCCGAAACAGCCATCGGACGACTAGATTTGTTACCGTCCCGCGCGGCTGCCGAACGGGTGCGGGCGTTCAGCCTTCGCATTCCTGTGGCGGGCATTCCGGCTCGTAAGGCAGTTCCGGGTCCGGCGGCAGTGGGTCCGTCGGCGGCGTCGGATCTGGCACTTCCAGCGGGGGCGGCGGCGGAAGCGGTGGTGGCGGCGGGGGTGAGGGCGGTTTGTTGTTGCCCCCCGATGTCGGTGCGGGACCGTTCACCCCCTTGAAATCGTTGGGGGAAAAGCTGGGTGGACGGCCATCGCCGCCATAGGCGCAGCACACCGCCTGATCATAGGCATTGCAGTCGCGCCGGGTGCCCCAGACCGAGATGTGCCACGTTGAATAGCGGGTTTCGAAAAAGGCGTTGCCGGGTTCGGTGGTGACCTGACGGTAGATGTTGAACGACTGGGTGCCGCATTGGAGCACCCGCCATTCCTCGACGGTTTGCTCGCCGAAGACGGGCGTCGCGGTTGTGAGCGCGGCCAGTGCGGCCGCTTTCACGACGGTATGCCGCCGGAATGTCATCGAAGCCCCCTTCGTCCGCGTTCGCCGCGGCGACCCGTCCCAAATAGGTCAGATGATCGATTGTGCGGTGCGGCCGTGCGCGCGATCAAGCGTTCTTGTGGAAACAGTGCATTTCCTTGGCCTTCACGGGAACGGCCCGAGAAACAATGCGTGGTCGCGGATGTCGGGGGGCCAGTCGGAGGTGGCCGCGCTGAAC
Organism: Maritimibacter sp. UBA3975; assembly: GCF_002384975.1. Classification (NCBI taxonomy): domain Bacteria; kingdom Pseudomonadati; phylum Pseudomonadota; class Alphaproteobacteria; order Rhodobacterales; family Roseobacteraceae; genus Maritimibacter; species Maritimibacter sp. UBA3975. The sequence goes on along the minus strand of NZ_DGCP01000017.1, from coordinate 63,515 downwards.
CCGGGCTCGTCGCCGGCGTAGAGGGCGCGGGCGGCGTCCTCAAACCCCGCAAGGTCGCCGGCCATGTTGGACATGAAGCGGTAAGCGCGGTCGGTGGCTTCGGGGCCTTGCGCGGCTTCGGCGCGCCGGGCCTCTTCCACCAGACGGCGCAGGGCGGCGGAGGCGCCGCCCCGCTGGCGGGCGAGCCAGTCCCAGTGGCGGGGCAGGAGCGTGACCTCGCGCGCCTTCACGCCCAGTTTCGGGCGGCCGCGCTGCGGGGTCGGGGCGGCGCCGGTGAGGTTGAGGTCCGTCTCGCGCCCCGTCGTGTCGGAAAAGACGAGCAGGCCCTCGGGATGCGGGCCGAGGGGGGCGAGGTCGGCCTCGAGCTCGGCGCGTGTGCCGCGTGCGAGACGCGTGTGGCCCCGGAAGGCCGTGAGGATTTCGTCGTTCATGTATTTACACCCGGGTTAAATTCTGACACATCCAATAACACCCGGATAAAAAGGTGACAAGATGTCGGTTTCAAAAGATGAGAGGCGTGCGGCCCGGCGGGCCTGGGTCGAGCGGGACGTTGAGTGGACGATCTGCGCGATCCGCATTGGCGGGCGGGTCTGGGTCAAGCGCGTCTCGGATGCGGGCGCGCTGGAGCGCAAGCTGGGGTTCATGCTGCGCACCGGTGCACGGTCTGGCCTTGCACCGGGGATGGCCGAGGCGGACGATGGGAGCGGGACGGTGCGGGTCGAGGTGGTCGAGACGCTGGACCCCAAGCTGAGCGAGATGGCGCGCGAGACGCTGGCGAAAGAGCGGCTGGCGCATTGGGCCGGCGTCCTGGGTGCCGAGATGGCCTGAGCCTCAGCGCATCCAGAAGCCTTCGCGTTTCAACTGGTTGCGGATGACCTTTTCGGCGCGCGGCAAGTCGGCCCGGTCGAACAGTTCGCGCGCCTTGTGGCCGCGACCCTGGTAGATCATGCGCAGCATCGGCTCGTGGTTCTTGAGCACTTTCTTGACCTTGTTGGGGGCCGCGGCGGCCTCCAGCGCGGCGATGGTCGCGTCGGCCTCGCGCGCATAGGCGAGCGGCAGGACGCGCCAGTGGCAGGTGACGTTCCCGTCAAGACCGGCGAGGTCCGGGCCGGGGCGGCCGCCACCGAGCCCGTGGATCACGAGGGGCAGGGCGATCTGGTCGAGCCAGGGAAAGATCTCCTGACAGACCAGCGCCTCGGGCCGGTCGTCGCGGATGGCGAGCGCGGTGTCGAGGTAGCGGCGGCCGAACTCTGCAGGGTCGGCGCCGAAGAACCAGCCCGCGTTGAAATAGAGGTAGCGGCCCCAGTATTCGTCCGGTTCGCTCAGGTCCATCGTGCTGTCGAATTCGAGTCCGAAGCGGTCGTAGAGCGATTTCCAGATCTCGGTGTAGCCCGGCCCGTAAAGCTCGATCGTGGGCCAAGTGCCTTCGCGCCGCATCGAGGCGGAGGGGCGGGTGAAGTCGAAGGGGACGCGCGAGAGGCGGTCGGTGACGATGGTGTCGCTGTCGAAAAAGACGAAGGGTTCGCCCGGGGGCAGGGTGGCGAGCCCCTCGATCTTGTTGCCGTTGGGGTAGTCCTGACCGAAATGGGCGCTGTCGAAGGGCACGATCTCGGCGTCGAGTTTTTCCAGCGCCTCGCGCTGGTCCTCGGAAAGCCGGGGGTCTTTCTTCCACAACGGGCCGGGCTGGGGTTCGGCGACGATGACGCGGCCGGGGAAACCGGGGTCGTTCTGGCGCAGGGACGAGACGAAAAGCAGCGCCTCATATCCGACGCGACCGCCCTGGCCGATGACGAGGATGTTGAAGTCCTGCACCCGTCCGTTCGTCGTTGTCGCAGATGTCGCCATGCCCGTCGCCCGCCTTTGCCCGCTCGCGGATTTTCTGTCACTATAGGGATACCGCGTGCGCTGCAAAAGCGCCGGGAGTCGAGGATGATCGAGAAAATGAAAAGAGCGATGAACGCGCGGAGACTGGCGGCCTGTGTCGCCGTTGCGCTTGCGGCGGGGGGTGCGGCCCCGGTGGTGGCGCAGGATGCCAAGCAGATCCTGACGCTCACAAAGGCGAGCTGGGTCGCGGTGCGTGAATATGATGGCAACGACCTGCTCTATTTCACCAACCTTCTGGCGTGGCGTTGCGGGGTCGATCGTATCCGGTTTTCGGTGAACGGCGAGCGGCTGGCCCCGCTGGAACATGAGCCGTGTCACGAGGATGAGGCGGCGCCCAACGCGCTTTATGCCGAAGATATCCTGCCCTACCTGACCTATCCGCTTGGCTCGGTGCAGAGCGTGACGGTCGAGGTGTCGTTCCCGGACGGGAGCGAGGAGACGGGGGAGTATCAGCGCGGGGCCGTGCTCACGCGCTAGTCCTGGTGCAGGAAATTGCCCCAGTTTCCCGCCATGAAGACGCGCGGCACGGCGTTTGTCGTCGTGACGCGGTCGACATGGCCGATGATGACCGTGTGATCGCCCGCGTCGATCCGGTCGCGGATGTGACATTCGAACCGGGCCGGACAATTTTCGATCAGCGGCACGTCGCGGTCCGAGGTGATCCAGTCGAAATCGTCGAACGCCTCGCCGGTTTTGGTAAAGCCCAGGGCCACGTCATCCTGATCCTCGCCCATGATGTGCAGCGCGAAATTGTGGGCGCTGGCCATCGCGTCATGGCGGCGCGAGGCCTTGGCCGGGCACCACAGGATCAGCGGCGGGTCCATCGAGACGCTGGTGAAGCTGTTGACGGTGATCCCCAGCGGCCCTCGCGGGCTCATGCAGGTGACGACCGTCACGCCGGTCGCGAACAGACCCAGCGCGTCGCGCATCTGTTTTTGCGTGTCCGGGGCGGGGATGAAGCTGTCGGTCATGGGTCACTCGCGCGGGTTTCACCGGACCCTATACCCTGTCATGGGAGTGGAGACACCCGAAAACCGGCGCGGTTTCAAGGCCATGTGATCGGTGGGTGCGTCACTCCGCCGGGGCGAAACCCGAGATGAGGTGCCTCAGGCCAAGCGCCGCGCCCGCCATGATCGCGAGGAACGTGACCGGCGCGCCGTAGTAGAGCAGCGAGAAGGCCGAGAGGCCCTGTCCGATGGAGCAGCCGAAGGCCACCACCGCGCCGAAGCCCATGAGGACCGCGCCGCCGATCTGACGTTTGAGTTCGCGCGGGTCTTCGCAGGCCTCCCACCGGAAATGCCCCTTGAGCGCGGAGCCGATGAATGCGCCGACAAGGACGCCCGCGACCGAGCCGACGCCGAAATTCAGCGACGTGCCCGATGCGGTCATGAGGTAGAGGATCGTATCGCCCAGCGGGGCGGAATAGGTGTGGCTTTCCACGGGGACCGGGGTGAAGCCGGTGTCGAGAACCCATTGCGTACCGCCCCAACCGATGACGATGGCGAGGCCCGCATTGAGTGCCCAGAACGCCTGTTTGCGTGCCTTTCGCATGTCGGGCGTGGTGAACATCGCAGCGACGATGACCACGCCGAGGGCCATGCCGAAGACCGGGGCGGACAGCCCCGTCATCCGCTCGACGAGGTGAGCGATGCCCGGCAGCGTTTCGCCCGGGTCGAGGGGGCGCATGGGGAAGGCCGCGACGCGCAGCTTGGCCAGCGGGCCGGAAATCGCGACATAGGCCGCGAGGCCCATGACGAGGACGATCACGAAGGAGCGCAGGTCGCCGCCGCCAAGCCGGGCGAGCGCGCCGAAGCCGCAGTTGCCCGCCATCGCCATGCCGTAGCCGAAGACCAGCCCGCCCGCGACCGAGGCCCAGGGCACCCAGCCGAATTGCAGGTAGCTTGCGTCCGGCGCGTTCAGGAGGCCCAGTTGCATGAGGCCGAAGCTCCCGGTCATCGCGGTCCCGATGGCGATGCCCCACATGCGCATCCGGACCGAAGAGCCAGCGTAGAGCAGATCCTCGATCGCGCCCAGCGTGCAGAATCGCCCAAGCCGCGCGGCCAGTCCCAGAAGAACGCCGCCGATCAGCCCCACAAGGGCCGCGGCGTTGGTATCGCCCAACACATCAAGCATGGATCGCCTCCCGGAACCGCTCCTCCTCCCGTCGCCGGGGGCGGTTCCGCCCCGACGGGTTCATTCAATCGAATGTTTGCGGGTGAGTGCAAGCGTTTCGTTCGCTGCGGTGCAGGAACGGGTTACTCGGCAGCCTTGGACGCACCGTCACCGGTCGAGCAGAACATGTCGTAGATCACTTCGAGCACGCGGCGCGGGCGGTCGTCGGCGAGGGAATAGTAGATCGCCTTGCCTTCGCGCCGGGGCGTCACGAGGCCCTCGAGCCGCAGGCGGGCGAGTTGCTGGCTCACCGCGGCCTGGCGGGCCGACAGAAGCTCCTCCAGCTCGGTCACGGATTTCTCGCCGGTCACGAGGTGACACAGGATCATCAGCCGACCCTCGTGGCTGATCGCCTTGAGAAAGGCCGAGGCGTCGCAGGCGGACGCCACCATCATGTCCATATCTTCTTCGGACATGTTTTCACTGATTACGGGAACGGCCATGCCATGATCCTGTCTGGTGCTATCTTGCGAAGGTAACGTCATACGACGTTTCCATGCAAATATTTACATTCATGGTCCGCTTCAACCGTCGAGCGGTGTTGCAGGTTCGAAACCGATCTGGGCGGTCAGCATCATGCCCAGCAGGCCCCAGAAGAAATCCTCGCCCGGGTAGCCCTCGATCCGGGCCAGTTCGGCGCCGTCTTCGACCAGCACGAAGGTGGGGGTGAAGTTCACCGGGCGGGCGAAGTCATAGGCCGTGTCGCCCGCCTGCACGTCCCTGAGCTGCACGCGCACCAGCGGGGCCGCGCGGCCTTCGTCCGTCTTGGGATATTCCTCCGACACCTCGGTGTCCCACTGGCGGCAATAGGCGCAGCCCGGCTGCTCGACCATCACGAGGTCGGCGGCGAGGGCGGGGAGCGCGGCGAGCGCGAGGGCGAGGGTGGCGAGGAAACGCATTCAAAAATTCCGATTGACCAAACGTCTTCAAGAAACGTAATTCGTTTATGTGATCGCTGCAAGTCGGGCGGTCGCGCGGGAGGGTCAATGTTCGGTGATATATCCTATGGCGGTGCGGCGCTTGCGGGGCTCGTGGCGTTTTTTACGCCCTGCATCCTGCCGATGGTGCCGTTCTACCTGAGTTACATGGCGGGCATTTCTATGTCGCAGCTGCAAGGCGACGGCGAGATCGCGCCGGGGGCGCAGCGCCGGCTGGTCGTCTCGGCCTTTTTCTTTGCGCTCGGGGTCACGACGATCTTCGGGCTGCTGGGACTTGGCGCAACGGCCGCCGGGCAGGCGTTCGCGCAATGGAAGCAGGAGCTGAGCTGGGTTGCTGCCGCTGTCATCTTCGTCTTCGGGCTGCACTTCCTGCACGTCATCCGCATCCCGTTTCTCATGCGCGAGGCGCGGGTGCAGTCGACGATGGACCCGTCGAAGGTGCTGGGCGCCTATGTCATGGGGCTTGCCTTCGGCTTCGGCTGGACCGCCTGCGTCGGGCCTGTCCTGGCCTCGATCCTGATGATCGCGGCGATGAAGGAAAGCCTGTGGCAGGGGGGGAGTCTTCTGATCGTCTTCGGGCTCGGGATGACCGCGCCCTTCGTTGTGGCCGCCGTCTTTGCACGGCCCTTCCTCGCCTTCATGGCCCGCAACCGCAAGTACATGCCCTATGTCGAGAAAGTCATGGGCGTGATGTTGATCCTGTTCGCCGTGCTGATCGCCACCGGGTCGGTCAACGCGATTTCGAACTGGCTGATAGAAACCTTCCCCGTGTTCTCGAACATGGGCTGACCGGAGGACGACCCATGCGTTTTCTCACGACCCTCGCGACCACCATCGCCTTTGCCCTTCCCGCCGTCGCCGCGACGATGGGGGACGACGGCCTGCACAAGGCCGACTGGATGCACGACACGTTCAGGGACATGTCCGAGGACTTGGCCGATGCCGAAGCGGAGGGCAAACGGCTGCTCGTGATCTGGGAACAGCGCGGCTGCGTCTATTGCCGCAAGATGCATGAGGAGGTCTTCGTGGTGCCCGCGATCCACGACAAGCTCATGTCCGACTACTATGTGGTCCAGATGAACATGTTCGGCGACGTGGAGGTAACGGATTTCGACGGTGAAGCGCTGCCGGAGAAGGAGATGGCGCTGAAGTGGGGCGTGATGTTCACGCCGACCATGATGTTCTTTCCGCCTGAGTCCGAGGTCGCGGAGGGCGCCACCGGGCGTCAGGCGGCCGTCGTCATGATGCCGGGGGCGTTCGGCAAGTCGACCACCGACCACCTGCTCGATTGGGTTCTCGAAGAGGGCTACAACGGCGACGAGAACTTCCAGAAATACCATTACGAGCGGTTCAACGCGGAACAGGCCGCCGGCACGGCGATGAGCGACTGACGGCCCGGCTGCGGAAAAATCCGTAGAGTTTGCAGCGGGTTGAACTCTAAAAATTCATATAGCAGAATTTATGATTGGCAAAGCGATGTGAGCGGCATACAGTCGTATTCACAAAACGTAATGGGAGGAATCATGAAGCGGACAACGATCGCGCTTGCGGCGTTCGCGCTGGGGACGGGGATGGCATTCGCCGACACCGTGGCCCCCGGGAACGTGGCATTCGACGGCTACGAGGTCGCCGAGTCGCTGACCGGCACCCCGGGCGACCCCGAGAAGGGTCGCGAGATCATGACCAACAAGTCGGAAGGCAACTGCATCTCGTGCCACGCGGCCGAGGCTTATGCGGACGTGCCGTTCCACGGCGAGGTCGGTCCGATGCTTGACGGGGCCGGGGATCGCTGGAGCGAGGCAGAGCTTCGCGGTCTGGTGGTCAACGCCAAGATGGCCTTCGAGGGCACCGTGATGCCCGCCTTCTACAAGACCGAAGGGTTCAACCGCCTGGGCGACGGCTTCACCGGAAAGGCCCATCCCGAGGACAAGCCCGTCGAACCGCTGCTGAACGCGCAGCAGGTCGAGGACGTGGTCGCCTATCTCAAGACGCTCACCGAGTGAGCGGGCAGGCGCAGGACAATTTCAGGAGACGAACATGAAACTGACACGACGTGATGCACTGGCCATGGGGCTCGGCGCGACCGCCGTCGCCATGCTGCCGATGCGCGCATTCGCGGCCATCGAGGACTCGATCGCCGAATTCACCGGCGGGGCCGCCGTGGGCGAGGGCGACATCACCCTCGACGCACCGGAGATCGCCGAGAACGGCAACACCGTTCCGGTGTCGGTCGCGGCCCCCGGCGCTGCCGCAATCCGCGTCTACGCGGCGGGCAACCCGACGCCCGGCGTGGCCACCTTCAACTTCGGCCCGGCCGCAGGCAGCCAGTCTGCCTCGACCCGCATCCGGCTTGCCGGGACGCAGGACGTCATCGCGGTTGCCCAGATGGAAGACGGCAGCTTCATCCAGACCGCCAAGACCGTGAAGGTCACCATCGGCGGCTGCGGCGGCTAATCAGCGGAAACAGGAGTAAATACAATGGCATCTGGTGTTAAACCCCGCGTCAAGTCTCCCAAGTCCGCATCCGCGGGCGAGGTCGTGACGCTCAAGACGCTTATCAGCCACCCGATGGAATCGGGCCAGCGCAAGGACAGCGACGGGAACACGATCCCGCGCTCGATCATCAACCGCTTCACCTGCGAATTGAACGGCAACATGGTCGTCGACGTGACGCTGGAACCGGCGATTTCGACCAACCCGTATTTCGAATTCGAAGCGCGTGTCGACGAGGCCGGTGAGTTCAAGTTCACCTGGTACGACGACGACGGCGACGTTTACGAAGAAGCCAAGGCGATCGAGATCGCCTGAGTGAAGCGGTCAGGGAGGAACACAATGAAAATGAAACTGCTTCACGGTATCGCGGCAGCCGCGCTTGCACTTGGTGCAGGCACGGCGATGGCCGACGAGGATGCCGAGCTGGTTATCAACGGCGATCTCGAGATCGTCACCAAGACCGACGCGCCCGCGCACCTTGAGGGTGCGGTGGGCGAGATCATGTCGGGCTGGCGGTTCCGCGACTCGACCACACAGGTCATGCAGATGGATGATTTCGACAATCCCGGCATGATCTTCGTGGACGATGCGCGCGACATGTGGGCGACGGCAGAAGGCTCCGAGGGCAAGTCCTGCATGGATTGCCACGGCGAGCCGGAAGACATGGCCGGCGTCAAGCCGGTCTATCCCAAGTGGAATGAAGCCGCGGGCGAGGTCCGGACGCTGCAAATGCAGATGAACGACTGCCGTGAGAACCGCATGGGTGCGGAGACGTGGAAATACGACGCGGGCGATGCCGTCGCGATGGAGGCACTGCTTGCCTCCGTGTCGCGCGGGATGCCGGTCAACGTCGCCACCGACGGCCCGGGTCAGTCGACCTGGGAGCAGGGAAAGGAGCTTTACTACACCCGCACCGGGCAGCTCGACCTGTCATGCGCGTCGTGTCACGAGCTCAACTACGGCAACATGATCCGCGCCGACCACCTGTCGCAGGGTCAGGTCAACGGGTTCCCGACCTATCGCCTGAAGAACACCAAGCTCAACGGCATCCACAGCCGGTTCAAGGGCTGCGTGCGCGACACGCGTGCCGAGACGTTCAGCGCGGGTTCGCCCGAGTTCGTGGCGCTCGAGATGTATGTCGCTTCGCGCGGCAACGGTCTGTCGGTCGAAGGTCCGTCGGTCCGCAACTGATCCAAGACCCCGCGCGGGAATGCCTCGCGCGGGGTTTTTCACTTCAAACACATTCCGTTTTTCGAATGAAAGGCGGAGCCGCATGGAGAGCCACATGATTTCTCGCCGCGATTTCCTGCAGGTCGGGATGGCCGCAAGCGCGATGGTCGGCGCGTCCGGCTTCGGCAACTGGGCGCGTCTCGCCGCCCAGCAGACGCTGACACAGGATCAACTGCTTGAGTTCGAGACCTTCGGGAACGTCTCGCTGATCCACGTCACCGACATTCACGCGCAGATGAAGCCGATCTATTTCCGCGAGCCGGAGATCAACCTCGGCGTCGGCGCGAACAAGGGGCAGGTGCCGCATGTCACCGGCGCCGAATTCAAGGCGCGCTACGGGATCGAGGATGGCTCCCCGTCGGCTTACGCGTTGACCTACAACGATTTCACGGCGCTCGGGCGCGAATACGGCAAGGTCGGCGGGCTGGACCGCGTGGCCACCGTGGTCAAGGCGATCCGCGCCGCGCGTCCGGATGCGCTGCTGCTCGACGGTGGCGACACATGGCACGGCTCCTACACCTGTTACCGCACCGAGGGGCAGGACATGGTGAACGTGATGAACGCGCTGAAGCCCGACGCGATGACCTTCCACTGGGAGTTCACGCTGGGCTCGGACCGGGTGCGCGAGCTGGTCGAGGGGCTGCCGTTCGCGGCCCTGGGCCAGAACATTTTCGACGCCGAGTGGGACGAACCCGCGGACAGTTTCGAAAGCTACAAGATGTACGAGAGCGGCGGCGTGCAGATCGCCGTCATCGGGCAGGCCTTCCCCTACATGCCGATTGCGAACCCCGGCTGGATGTTCCCGGAATACTCCTTCGGTATTCGTGACGAGCGGATGCAGGAGATGGTGGACGAGGCGCGGGGCGCGGGGGCCGAACTGGTCGTCTGTCTCAGCCACAACGGGTTCGACGTGGACAAGAAGATGGCCGAACGCGTGACCGGCATCGACGTGATCCTGTCGGGTCATACCCATGACGCGCTGCCCGAGCCGGTGCTGATCGGCGAGACGATCATCATCGCGTCGGGTTCCAACGGGAAATTCGTGAGCCGCGTCGACCTCGACGTGCGCGACGGGCGCATGATGGGCTTCCGGCACAAGCTGATCCCGATCTTCTCGGACGTGATCGAGCCGGATGCGGAAATGACCGCGCTGATCGACGAACAGCGTGCGCCCTATGAGGCGGAGCTGTCCGAAGTCATCGGCACGACCGACGTGGAGCTTTACCGGCGCGGCAACTTCAACGGGTCCTGGGACGATCTGATCTGCGATGCGCTTCTGTCCGAACGCGAGGCGGATATCGCCATGTCGCCCGGCGTGCGCTGGGGGCCGAGCCTGCTTCCCGGCGACGACATCACCCGCGAGGATATCTGGAACGTCACGTCGATGAGTTACGGCAAGGCGTATCGCACGGAAATGACGGGCGAATTCATCCACACGATCCTCGAGGACGTGGCCGACAACCTGTTCAACCCGGACCCCTATTACCAACAGGGCGGCGACATGGTGCGCATCGGTGGCATGGGCTACCGCATCGACATCACCAAGCCGCAGGGCAGCCGGATCACCGACATGACGCTGCTCAAGACCGGCGAGGGGATCGACCCCGCGAAGACCTATCAGGTCGCAGGCTGGGCCAGTGTGAACGAGGGCACCGAGGGCCCGCAGATCTGGGACGTGGTGGAGAGCCATGTCCGCAAACAGGGCACCGTGACGCTCGACGCGAATGCGTCGGTCGAAGTGGTGCAGGGATAAGACGCGAAGAGCAGGAGGCAAGTCGATGGACGATCTCAAGACCTCGCGCCGCGGATTTCTGATGAGCAGCGCCGCCGCCGGTGGCGCGCTTCTCACCACGGGCGCGGCACAGGCACAGGGCGGGCCCGATCCGCTCATCACCGAGGTGCAATACTGGGCGAGCGGGCTGGGCGACGGCGTGGATGCCACGCCCTATGGCCTGCCGATCGAATACGAGGCGGACGTGATCCGGCGCAATGTGCCGTGGCTCACGGCCGATCCGATCAGCTCGATCAACTTCACGCCGATCCATGCGCTGGACGGGACGATCACCCCGCAGGGCTGTGCGTTCGAGCGGCACCATTCGGGCGCCATCGAGCTTCGGAAAGAGGATTTCCGTTTGATGATCAATGGTTTGGTGGACAAGCCGCTGGTCTTTACCTACGCCGACCTCGAACGGTTCCCGCGCGAAAACCACGTCTATTTCTGCGAATGTGCCGCGAATACCGGCATGGAATGGGCGGGCGCGCAGCTGAACGGCGCGCAGTTCACGCATGGCATGATTCACAACATGGAATATTCCGGCGTGCCGCTTCGCACCCTGCTGGAAGAGGCCGGGATCGAGGCTGCCGGGGATCTGTCGGACAAGTGGGTCTATGTCGAAGGCGCGGATGCGTCGTCGAATGGCCGCTCGATCCCGATGGAGAAAGCGCTGGACGATGTGCTCGTCGCCTTCAAGGCCAACGGCGAGGCGCTGCGCATGGAGCATGGCTATCCCGTCCGGCTCGTCGTGCCCGGCTGGGAAGGCAACATGTGGGTCAAATGGCTGCGGCGGATCGAGGTCACGGACCACGCCGTCGAAAGCCGCGAGGAGACCTCGAAATACACCGATACGCTGGCCGACGGCACGTCGCGCAAGTGGACCTGGGTGATGGACGCCAAATCGGTCGTCACCAGCCCGAGCCCGCAATCGCCGATCACCCACGGCCCCGGCCCGCTGGTCATCACCGGGCTCGCCTGGTCGGGTCACGGCGCGATTACAGGCGTGGACGTGTCGCTTGACGGTGGGGCGAACTGGCAGAAGGCGCGGCTTGCCAAGGAAGGCGAGTCCAAGGCGCTGACGCGGTTCTACCTCGATATCGACTGGGACGGCTCCGAAATGCTCCTGCAAAGCCGGGCGCATGATGAAACCGGCTATGTCCAGCCCACCAAGGCGCAGTTGCGCGAGGTGCGGGGGCTGAACTCGGTCTATCACAACAACTGCATCCAGACATGGCATGTGAAGGAAAACGGAGAGGCCGAGAATGTCGAAGTTTCCTAAGCTGATCGCGGGCACGGCGCTCGCCACCCTGATCGCGGCGCCAACGCTGGCCGAGCCCTTTGGCCTCGGTCGCGAGGCGCTGCCGGAAGAAATCGCGGCCTGGAACCTCGATATTGCGCCCGATGGCTCGAACCTGCCGGTCGGGTCCGGGTCGGTCGAAGACGGCGAGATGATTTTCTCGGACAACTGCGCGGCGTGCCACGGCGAATTCGCGGAAGGGTCGGGGAACTGGCCCAAGCTCGCCGGTGGTGACGACACGCTGGCCAATGAAGACCCGCTCAAGACGGTGGGGTCCTACTGGCCGTATCTGTCGACCGTCTATGACTATGTCCGCCGGTCGATGCCCTTCGGTGCGGCGCAGACGATCTCGGACGACGATGTCTATGCGATGGTCGCCTATATCCTCTACTCCAACTACCTCGTGGAGGACGATTTCGTCCTGTCGAACGAGAACTTCATGGATGTGGAGATGCCCAACGCCGACGGGTTCATCGTGGATGACCGGGCCGAGACGGAATACCCGCACTGGACCGAGGCGAACGCCTGTTACGAGGACTGCAAGGACGACGTGCAGATCACCATGCGCGCGACCGTGCTGGACGTGACGCCGGAAGAGACCGAGGAAGCCTCGGTCGAAGAGGCCGCGGATGACGGCACGACCGAGATGGTGGCCGCCGAGACCACGGAGGAAGCCGCGCCCGAGATGGCCGCGCCGGACCCGGAACTGGTCGCGGCCGGTGAAAACGTCTTCAAGAAGTGCAAGGCCTGCCACAAGGTCGGCGAGGGCGCCAAGAACGGCACCGGGCCGATGTTGAACGGCGTGATGGGCCATCCGGCCGGACAGGTCGACGGTTTCCGCTATTCCAGCGCGCTCGAAGACGCGGCGGCCGGTGGGCTGGTCTGGGATGAGGAAAGCCTCGCGGCCTTCCTCGCCAAACCGCGCGACTTCATCAAGGGCACCAAGATGTCCTTCGTGGGACTGCGCAAGGACGAGGATATCGCGGCGGTGTCCGCCTATCTCTCGACCTTCAAGTAAGGTCGACGGATCTCGCCAGAATACATGAACCCGCCGGGAGTATCCCGGCGGTCCAACCCGGAGGATCACATGCGTTCCATTCTGATAGCGGCGGCCATGACCGCGCTCGGTGCCTTTGGCGCCCAGGCCGAAAGCCACGGCGCAAGCCTGGCCACCACCTATGACTTCGACGGGAGCTTCGACGACGCGACCTTCGCCGTCGAAAGCGCCATCGTGGGGCAGGGGCTGGTGATCGACTATGTCTCTCACACCGGCGAGATGCTGAACCGCACCGCGGGCGATGTCGGCTCGGACGTGCAGTTGTTCGAAGCGGCGGACGTGTTCCTGTTCTGCTCGGCGGTCCTGAGCCGGAAGGTCATGGAGGCCGACCCGATGAACATCGCCCATTGCCCCTATGGCATCTTCGTGGCGGACCGTGAGGGCACGGTGATGATCGGGTATCGCAACTATCCCGAAGGTCCGATGCAGGAGGTCCAGGCACTTCTGGACGGCATCGTGCAGGAGGCGCTGGGCAACTAGGCCGGGCGTAGCTACGGGAAATTTGTTCTGAAATGCGGGACTGGCGGCGGCGCGCGCAAAACAGGGCGCGCCGCAGGTCACAGATTTCGGAACGATGTTCCGGGATAGTCTGCACTCACAGAAAATACTCATTTTTTTGAATGTATTCTTGTGAACCCTTGGCCGGCCCATTACGTCGGCATTCAAAGACGACATGCACGAGTGAGGCGAACATGGAAGTCATCGAAACGGCCTTTACCCCCTGGGCCTCTCTCATCGGGGGCCTGTTGATCGGTCTGGGCACGGTTCTGCTCATGGCGGTGCGCGGCAATGTGCTGGGCGCGACCGGTATTCTCGCGGGGTTCATGACGCCGTCTTCGTCCTCCGACTGGGCGTGGCGGGCGGTCATCATCGCGGGGATGCTGACGGCACCCATCGCAATCCTGCTGTTCACCGGGGGCTTTCCGGTGATCGAAGTGCCGGTGACGCGGGGGATGATGATCCTGGGCGGTGTCCTGGTGGGGATCGGCGTGACTTACGGGTCGGGCTGCACCTCGGGCCACGGTGTCTGTGGTATCGCGCGGCTGTCGCCGCGGTCGATCACCGCGACCTTGACCTTCCTGCTGACCGGCGGGATCACCGTCTACATCCTGCGCCATGTGATCGGAGGCTGACCCATGCAAAAGCTGCTTATCTACATTTCCGGCCTTCTCTTCGGCCTCGGTGTCTCCATCGGGGGCATGGCGAACCCGGCGAAGGTTCAGAACTTCTTCGACGTTGCCGGGGCGTGGGACCCGTCGCTCATCCTCGTGATGGGCGGGGCGCTTGCCGTTACCGCGCCGGGCTACTGGCTTCTGTTCCAGCGTGGCAAGCCGATGTTCGCCTCCGGTTTCAGCGTGCCGACGAACCGGACGATCGACACCAAGCTCGTCGGTGGCTCTGCCGTCTTCGGCATCGGCTGGGGCATCGCGGGGTTCTGCCCGGGTGCGTCGATCCCGGTGCTGTCGACGTTGAACGCGGACGTGCTGATCTTCACCGCCGCTTTGATCGCGGGCATCCTGATCGCCAAGGGCATGATGAAGGTCACGGCAAGCCGCAAAGGCGCCGCGCAGGCCGCCTGATCCGGACAGCCAGACCGACCCGAAGGGCCACGTCGCAGGACGTGGCCCTTTTCGTGCTGTCAGGTGTTCCCGAAAAAATAAATTCAAAAAAAGGAATATGAGGGTTTACGCATCGGGCCTGCCCGCCTATCTCATCTTCAACGGCTTGAATACGTGCATCGGATACGAATTCAGGGCAAACTGCACCCCGCCGGGCGATCCGCGAGTCACCCGGTCAATCTGGAGGGAGTTATGAAGGACATGAAAGACAGCTATCCCGTGGATACCTCGGTCAAACCGGACGTGAAGGCGTTCTTCGACCCGGCCACCAACACGATCTCGTACATCGTCAAGGACCCGGCCTCCAACGCCTGCGCCATCGTGGACAGTGTGATGGACATCGACTACGCCGCCGGGCGCATCACCTATGACAATGCCGACGAGATCATCGCCTACGTTCAGGAAAACGACCTGAAAGTAGAGTGGCTCATCGAGACCCACGTTCATGCCGACCACCTCTCGGGCGCGCCCTATATCCAGCAGAAGCTGGGCGGGAAGATCGGGATCGGCGAGAATATTACCGTCGTGCAGGACACGTTCGGCAAGGTCTTCAACGAGGGCACCGAGTTTCAGCGGGACGGCTCGCAGTTCGACCGGCTCTTCAAGGAAGGCGACACCTATCAGATCGGGGGCATGACGGCCTTCGCGATGCACACGCCGGGCCACACGCCCGCCTGTATGACGCATGTGGTGGGTAACGCGGCTTTCGTGGGCGACACGCTGTTCATGCCCGACGGCGGCTCGGCCCGGGCGGACTTCCCCGGTGGGGACGCGGGGGTTCTGTACGACTCGATCCAGAAGGTGTTGTCGATGCCGGACGAGACGCGGTTGTTCATGTGCCACGACTACGGCCCCAACGGACGCGACATCGCGTGGGAGACCTCGGTCGCGGAAGAACGCGAGCACAACATCCACGTCGGCGCAGGCAAGACGAAAGAGGATTTCGTCAAGTTCCGCACCGAGCGGGACGCGCAGCTCGACATGCCGCGGCTGATCATTCCGTCCTTGCAGGTGAACATGCGAGCGGGTCAGATGCCCCCGAAGGACGAACAGGGCGACGTGTTCCTGAAGGTCCCGGTCAACAAGCTCTGATCCAGGGCGAAGGGGAGAGGCACGATGGATATGTCGAAACTGGATGACCATGTGACCGTGGCGCCGCAGATCGCGGTGGCGGACGTGGCCGAGATCAAGGCGCTGGGCTACACCGGCCTGATGTGCAACCGCCCGGACGGCGAAGATCCGAGCCAGCCCGCCTGGGCCGAGATCGAGGCGGCCGCGCAGGAGGCGGGTCTCAAGACCTACTTCCTGCCGGTCCAGAGCCGGCCCGAGGCTGAGATTGCCGCCGAAGGGTTCGCCAAGGCGATGGAAGAGAACGACAAGCTCTTTGCCTACTGCCGCAGCGGCACACGCTGTCAGCTTATCTATCAGGCCGCCAAGGCGCGGGCCTGACGGGGCAGGGCCGGGGCGACCCGGCCCGCCGCCACGCAGAACACGAAAACGAAGGGTCAGGGCATGTCGCTTCTGAACACAGGCGACCGGGCGCGTTCCGTCCGGCGGTATTTTCCTATTCTCGAATGGGGTTCGGACTACCGGCGCGATACGCTGGTCTCCGACCTCGTGGCCGCCGTGATCGTCACGATCATGTTGATCCCGCAGTCGCTGGCCTATGCGCTGCTCGCGGGGCTGCCGCCGGAGATGGGGCTTTACGCCTCGATCCTGCCGCTGGTGGCCTATGCCATCTTCGGCACCTCCCGCGCGCTCGCCGTGGGGCCGGTCGCGGTCGTGTCGCTGATGACCGCCGCCGCCATCGGCAAGCTGGGGCTCGCCACGCCCGCCGAATATGCCGCCGCCGCGATCACGCTGGCCTTCCTGTCGGGTCTGATCCTGACGGTGATGGGGGTGTTCCGCCTTGGTTTCCTCGCCAATTTCCTGTCGCATCCGGTGATCGCCGGGTTCATCACCGCCTCGGGCCTGCTTATCGCGACCTCGCAGATGAAGCACATTCTGGGCGTGCCCGCGCATGGCGAGGCTCTGTTCGACAGGCTCGCCACGCTGATATCGCATGTGGGCGACACCAACCTGATCACTCTGGCCGTGGGCGCCGGGTCGATCGCGTTCCTGTTCTGGGTGCGCAAGGGACTGAAACCCCTGCTTCTGAGCTTCGGTTTGAAACCGCGCATGGCCGATATCGTCGCCAAGGCGGGGCCGGTGGCCGCCGTGGCCGTCACGACGCTCGCCTCCTTCGCCTTCGACTTCGCGGGCAAGGGCGTGGACATCGTGGGCGACGTGCCGCAGGGACTGCCGCCGTTCACCATGCCGAACTTCGACCTGGGTCTCATGGGCGACCTGATCGGCCCCGCGATCCTGATCTCGATCATCGGCTTCGTGGAATCGATCTCGGTCGCGCAGACGCTGGCGGCCAAGCGGCGCCAGCGGATCACACCTGACCAGGAGCTTGTGGGTCTGGGTGCCTCGAACATCGCGGCGTCCTTCTCGGGCGGCTACCCGGTGACGGGCGGTTTCGCGCGGTCGGTCGTGAACTTCGATGCCGGCGCCGAGACGCCGGCTGCCGGGGCGTTCACCGCCGTGGGCATCGCGCTCGCCGCGCTGCTGCTCACGCCGCTTCTGTTCTTCCTTCCCACCGCCACGCTGGCAGCGACGATCATCGTCGCGGTGCTGAGCCTTGTCGACTTCAGCATCCTCAAGCGGACTTGGACATACTCCAAGACCGACTTCGCCGCCGTGGCGGCGACCATCCTCCTCACGCTCACCTTCGGGGTCGAGGTCGGGGTGTCGTCGGGCGTGATCCTCTCGATCGTGCTGTTTCTTTACAAGACGTCGCGCCCGCATATCGCGGAAGTGGGGCTTGTTCCGGGGACCGAGCATTTCCGCAATCTCGACCGGCACCGGGTGCTGACGCATCCCGAGCTTCTGACCTTGCGGCTGGATGAGAACCTCTATTTCGCCAACGCGCGTTTCATCGAGGATTACATCCTCGACCGGCTCGCGCAGGGTCAACCGGTGAAGCATGTCGTTCTCATGTGTCCGGCGGTCAACGTGATCGACCTGTCGGCGCTCGAAAGCCTTGAGGAGTTGAACCGGCGCATGGACGACATGGGGATCAAGCTGCACCTGTCAGAGGTGAAGGGTCCGGTCATGGACCGGTTGCAGCGGACCCATTTCCTCGACGAGCTGACCGGACAGGTGTTCCTGTCGCAATACGGGGCGATGATGGCGCTTGGTCCGGTCGACGGGATGAAGCCCAGGCTGGCGGGGGAATGACCCCCGCTGGTCAGGCCGTGGCCGGGGCCGCGCGCAGGGTGACCATCGCGAGGCCCAGCGACAGGGCCGCACAGATCGCGATGGCGCCGAGCATGGGGAGCGCGGTGCCGTCGAAGAACGGCCCCGCCACCACGACGGCCAGCCCGCCCACGAGCATCTGGAGCGTTCCGCCAAGCGAGCTTGCCAGCCCGGCGATGTCGCCGTGATCGTCCAGCGCCATGACCATCGACGTCGGGATCACGAGGCCGAGACCGGCATTGCCGAAAAACAGAAGCGCCGTGATCGCGGCGAGCGTCGCGCCGCCTGCCGTTCCGAGGACGAAGAGCGCCGTCGTGAATCCTGCGAAGACGAAACAACCCCAAAGCATGACGCGCCGCGCGGTGAAGCGCTGACCCAGGGGTCCGGCCAGTTGCGACGCGCCGAAAAATCCGCCCGCGTTGATCGCGAACATGAGCGAGAACTGGGTGGGCGTCAGGTTGAAGGCCTGGACATAGACGAAGGGCGCGAAGGAGATGAAGACAAAGAAGCTCGCCATCCCGAAAGCGCCGATGAAGGTCAGCCCCATGAACGGCCCGGAGCGCAGGAGGATCTTCGCCCCGGCCCAGAGCGCGCGCAGGTTCACCGGCACTCGGCGTTCGGGCGGCAGCGTTTCCGGCTGCATGAGCGCGGCCATGGCGATACAGGCGAGCGTTGCGGCGGCCATGAAGACGAAGACGCCGCGCCAGCCGGTGAGCGCGATAACCCCGGAGCCCGCGAGCGGGGCGAGCAGGGGGGAGACCGAGATCACCAGCATGATGAGCGACATGAGCCGCGTCGCCTCGTGCCCCGTGTACATGTCGCGGATGATCGCGCGGGGGATGACCATCACGGCAGCGCCGCCGACCCCCTGCACGAAGCGCGCGGCGGTCAGCGCCTCGATCGTGCCGGCCAGCGCGGCCCAGACGGAGCCGACCGCGAAAATCGTCAGGCCCACATAGATCGGCAGTTTGCGCCCCACCATGTCGGCCCAGGGACCGTAGATGAGCTGCGACAGGCCGAAGGCGAGGAAATAGAAGATGATCGTGTTCTGCGCCACGCTTTCGGACACGCCGAGGTCATCGGCGATGGTCGGAAGGGCGGGCAGGAACATGTCGATGGCGAAGGGGCCGACCATCGACATGAGGGCAAGGACGATGGCGGTCCGCACGAGGCTCGATTGCATGGTGGGTCTCCGATGATCCGGCCCGGTCCGGGCCCTGTTCGCGGCGATACCCATACGCCTTTGGTCGCGCCCGTCAATGCACAGGTGGCGCGGGCGCTGTGCATCGGCTAAGGGGGCACGAAGGGGACCGGGCATGGACATGACGCAACTCGCCGCGATGGCGGCGCTTCTTTTGGTGATCGGGGCGTTCGCGGGTGTGCTTGCGGGTCTGCTTGGCGTGGGCGGGGGCATCGTGCTGGTGCCTGCGTTTTTCTACGCCTTCGCGGGGCTTGGCTACGAGGGGCCGGAGCTGATGCAGGTCTGCCTTGCGACATCGCTGTCGACCATCATCGTCACCTCGGTCCGGTCGGTCCTGTCGCACAACCGCAAGGGGGCGGTGGACTGGTCGATCCTGCGGGCCTGGGCGCCCGGGATTGCGGTGGGCGCGGTGATCGGGGTGCTGGTCGCCGCCGGTTTGCGCACCGCGACGCTTCAGGCGATCTTCGCCTGCGTGGCCTTCGTGATCGCGCTCTACATGCTGTTTTTCAAAAGCGAATGGCAGGTCGCGCAACAGATGCCCGGCGTGCTTGGCCGGTCGATCCTGTCGCCGCTCGTCGGGTTCCTCTCGGTCCTCATGGGCATCGGTGGCGGCAGTTTCGGCGTGCCGGTCATGTCGCTGCATGGCGTGCCGATTCACCGGGCGGTGGCGACGGCGGCGGGCTTTGGCCTGCTCATCGCGGTGCCCTCGGTCATCGCCTTTCTGTTCGTCGACGTGGTCAATGCGCCGCCCTACACCGTGGGCGCGGTCAATTTCCCGGCCTTCCTGCTGGTGATCGCAATGACGCTCACTACCGCGCCGCTCGGGGTGCGGATCGCGCATGCGATGGACCCCAAGCCGCTCAAACGGGCCTTCGGGGTGTTCCTGTTGCTGGTGGCGGCCAATATGCTGCGCAAGGCGCTGGGCGCCTGAGGCGCGACGACCGGGCGCATGGCACGCGGGGTGGCCCGCGCGCATAGGACAGGCATCAAGGAGTGAGCCCATGAAACCGCCCGACTTCGGCGTTCCGCCCAAGAAACCCGGCCTGTGGCGCCGCACGCCCCCGGCGCTCTTCACCCCGGTCTTCGGTCTGTTCGGACTGGCCGTTGCGTGGCGGCGGGCGGCGGGTGCCTTCGCGATGCCGTATTGGCCCGCGGAGCTGGTGTTCGGCGCGGTCACGCTGCTTTTCGTGTTCGTGCTCGTGGCCTACGGCGCCAAGGTGCTGCGCCGCCCAGGTGTGGTGGTCGAGGATCTGAGGGTCCTGCCGGGTCGTGCGGGGCTTGCCGCGATGGCGCTGTCGGGGATGCTCATGGCGCTGGGCCTGATCCCGATGGGCGAGGCGCTGGCGGCGGTGGTCCTTGCTCTCGCCGTGGCGGTACATGCGATCGTGCTGCTTCTGGTGATCCGGGCGCTCGTGACCGGGCCGCAAGAGGGGCGCGTCGTCACGCCGGTCTGGCATCTGACCTTCGTCGGGTTCATCGTGAGCCCGATTGCCGCGGTGCCGCTGGGCTGGGACATATTCTCGGCGGTGGTGTTCTGGGGGTCGCTGGCGCTGGCCACGGCGATCTGGGGCGCGTCTGTGGCGCAGTTCGCCCGGCGTGACGTGCCGGCGCCGCTGCGCCCGCTGCTGGCGATCCACCTCGCACCGGCGAGCGTGCTGGGCTCGGTCGCGCTGTTGCTGGGATACCAGACGCTTGCGCTGGGGCTGGGGTGCTTTGCCGTCCTGATCCTCGCGGTGCTGCTGTTGCGGTTGCGCTGGGTCCTCGAGACGGGCTTCTCGCCGCTCTGGGGCGCGTTCACCTTTCCGCTCGCCGCGTTCTCGTCGCTGATGCAGATGCTGGGGTCGGTGGGCGCGGGCGAGGTGTTTCGCGTGTTGGGCGGGCTTGCGCTGGTGGCGGCAACGCTGACCATTCCGGTCATCACCTGGAAGATCGTGCAGCTCTGGGCCAAGGGGCAGTTGGCGGTGAAGACGAACGCGGCGGAGGCGTGAGGGAGAGGCCGGTAAAGGTCGATTGTGGGTGAGGCCTGCGCCCTAAAGCGATGCCTGCACCTTCTTGGGCAGTTTCGACCGGATCGTGTCGTAGGACACGGCGAGGCGATGGCGAAACTCCTCTTCGCTGGTTGGGCCGAACGGCAGGTGCACCCATGACTTGTGGAAATACGCCGCCTTTTGCGCCACGCCCGCGTCCTTGAGCATGTCGGCGGTTTCGACATCGGGGCATTTCACCGCGACGCCGGTGCCCATCGCGCCGATGCAGGCGAACATCTTGTCGGCTACCTTCCACGCGTCATGGCCGCCACCCCAGGGGTCCGATTTCTCGGCCCCCGCGAAGTCCTTGCAGATCTCGTTCACCAATTCGCGCGACATGGGGGCAGGTTAACACGCTTGGCAGGTGGCGCGAAGACTGCTATCACCGCGCCATGAACGGAAACTGCATCATCATCTGCTGCATTACCCACTGACATCGTCAGGCGGGCCGTTCTTCTATTCCTCAATCAGATCGAAGTTGGTAAGCCCGCCGCGGGAGAACTGCGTGAGGACGCCATGGTCGAGATCAAACTGCACAACACCGCCACACGGTCGAAAGGGGTCTTCACGCCCATCGACCCGGACAACGTGCGGATGTATGTCTGCGGGCCGACCGTGTATGACCGCGCCCATCTGGGCAACGCGCGCCCGGTGGTGGTGTTCGACGTGCTCTACCGGCTGCTGCGGGAGGTCTATGGCGCCGATCATGTGACCTATGTGCGCAACTTCACGGACGTGGACGACAAGATCATCGAGCGGGCGAACCGCGACGGCAAACCCATCGACCAGATCACGTCGGAGACGACGCAGTGGTATCTCGACGACATGGCCGCGCTGGGCGCGCTGGAACCGAACCAGATGCCGCGTGCGACGCAGCATATCGGTGACATGGTGACGATGATCGCGGGGCTGATCGAGGCGGGTCATGCCTATGAGGCCGAGGGCCATGTGCTTTTCGCGGTGGAGAGTTACGACGACTACGGCAAGCTTTCGGGCCGCTCGGTGGACGACATGATCGCCGGGGCGCGGGTCGAAGTGGCACCCTACAAGCGCAACCCGATGGATTTCGTGCTGTGGAAGCCTGCCAAGGACGGCGAGCCGGGATGGGACAGCCCGTGGGGCCGCGGTCGGCCCGGCTGGCATATCGAGTGCTCGGCCATGTCTTATGAGCTGCTGGGCGAGACGTTTGACATTCATGGCGGTGGCAACGACCTGATGTTTCCGCACCACGAGAATGAAATCGCGCAAAGCAAATGCGCCCGTGCGGGGGCGGGCTTTGCGAATGTGTGGCTGCATAACGAGATGTTGCAGGTCGAGGGCAAGAAGATGTCCAAGTCGCTTGGCAACTTCTTCACCGTGCATGACCTGCTCGAACAGGGCGTGCCGGGTGAGGTGATCCGCTTCGTGTTCCTCGGGACGCACTATCGCAAGCCGATGGATTGGACTGAGAAGAAGCGGGAGGAGGCCGAGGCGACCCTGCGCGGCTGGCGTCGGCTTCTGGCGGACGCCGAACCGATGGGGGCCGACACGGACGTGGTGGCGAGTGTCGCGGATGACCTGAACACGGCAGGTGCGCTGACGCGGCTGCACGCGATGGCGAAGGAGATCGCGGCGAACCCGCAGAAGGATTGCTTTTACGAGAAGGGCGTGATGCTCGGCTCGGCGCGGTTCCTCGGTCTGCTGACGGATGAACTGGGCGGCTGGGATGCGACGGTCGATCTTTCCGCCTTCGCGTCGAAACTCACGGACCTTCGCGCTTCGGCAATGGAAACCAAGGACTTCTCGCAGGTCGACGCGATGAAAACCGCGCTGACCGAGGCGGGGGTCGAGGTGCGCATGTCCAAGGCGGGCGTGGATCTCGTGCCCGGTGCCGGGTTCGATGCGGCGAAGCTGGAGGGGCTGAAATGACCCAAGTCCCAACCAAGACCCAAATGAACGAGGCCCGTCATGGCTGAACGTCTCTACCTTTTCGACACCACGCTGCGCGACGGGCAACAGACGCAGGGCGTACAGTTCTCGACCCCCGAGAAGATGGCGATTGCCGAGAGCCTCGACGCGCTGGGCATCGACTATATCGAGGGCGGCTGGCCGGGGGCGAACCCGACCGACAGCGAGTTCTTCGAGACGCGGCCCGAGACCCGCGCGACCTTCACCGCCTTCGGGATGACCAAGCGGGCCGGGCGCTCGGCCGAGAATGACGACGTGCTGGCGCAGGTGTTCAATGCCAATACGCCCGCCGTCTGCCTTGTCGGCAAGACACATGATTTCCACGTCACGACGGCGCTGGGGATCACGCTGGAGGAAAACCTCGAAAACATCTCGGCCTCTATCGCTTATCTCAAGCGCGAGGGGCGCGAGGCGCTGTTCGATGCGGAGCATTTCTTCGACGGCTACAAGGCGAACCCGGATTATGCGCTGTCTTGTGCGAAGGCGGCTTATGAAGCAGGGGCGCGTTGGGTCGTGCTGTGCGACACCAACGGCGGCACGCTCCCGCGTGAGGTAGAGGCGATCACGCGGGCGGTCATCGCGGCGGGCATCCCCGGCGACCATCTGGGCATCCACACCCATAACGACACGGGCAACGCGGTGGCCAATTCGCTCGCCGCCGTGGATGCCGGCGCGCGCCAGATTCAGGGGACGCTGAACGGGCTGGGGGAGCGGTGCGGCAATGCCAACCTCATCACCCTGATCCCGACGCTGATGCTGAAGGAGCCGTATTGCTCGGCCTACGAGATCGGGGTGCCGACCGAGGCGCTGGTCACGCTGACCCGCGTATCGCGGCAGTTGGACGACATCCTGAACCGTGTCCCGACGAAGAGCGCGCCCTATGTCGGCGGCTCGGCCTTCGTGCACAAGGCGGGGCTGCATGCGAGCGCGATCCTCAAGGACCCGACGACATACGAACATATCGACCCGGCGCTGGTGGGCAACGAGCGGGTCGTGCCGATGTCGAATCAGGCGGGGCAGTCGAACCTCAAGACCCGGCTGGAAGCCTTTGGAATCACGTTGGAAAAGGGCGATTCTCGGCTTGGCGAAATCCTTGACGCCGTGAAGGCGCGCGAGGATGCTGGGTTCGCCTATGACAGCGCCGAGGCGAGCTTCGAGCTGGTCGCGCGTGAGATCCTCGGCTCTCTCCCACGCTATTTCGATGTCGAGCGGTACCGCGTCATTTCCGAGCGGCGGCGCAACGCAAAGGGGCGCATCGTCGTGGAATCCGAGGCGATGGTGACGGTCCGCTATCCTGACGGCAACGAGCGCACCTCGTTTTACAAGAACGAGCATCCACATGAGATGCAGGATAACGGGCCCGTGAACGCGCTGTGGCAGGCCTTGCAGGCCGATCTTGGCCCGTACCAATCGGCCGTGGAGCCGGTGAAACTCACGGATTTCAAGGTGCGCATCACGCAGGGTGGCACCGAGGCCAAGACCCGTGTCATGATCGATTTCACCGACGGGGTGAAACAATGGTCCACTGTGGGCGTTTCGGCCAACATCGTGGACGCGAGCTTTGCCGCGCTGCTCGATGCGGTCGTATGGAAACTGGTGGCTGACGGACGGACCCAGGCATAGGCGGTGGCATGATCTACAAACTACTGATTTCGGGCGGTATTTCCGTCGTCATCTATTTCGTTATCGCGTTCGGGTTGATCCTGTCGCAGCCGGTGCGCGCGCTCGACACGGCACAGGGCGCGGGGTTGGATTTCGAGCGGATCGTCGGTCAGGATGCCACGGAGCCCGTGGAGCAGGTGAGCTATTCCACACCTGATGGCACCGCACTCACCTACGGCTGGGTCCACGAACCGGGCAGCGAGGCGAAACCTCTGGTCGTCATGGTCCACGGATCGGGGTGGTATGGCGGGCAGTTCGACCGGCTGGCGCGGGCGCTGAGCGACGTGGCCGAGGTCAAGACGGTGACCCTGCGCGGCCACGGGCCGGACCCGGTGCGGCGCGGTGACGTGGACTATATCGGCCAGCTCGAGGACGATCTGGTCCCGCTGTTCGAGGGGGCCGAGGGGCGGCGGCGTATCCTGCTTGGCCATTCCTCGGGCGGCGGGCTGGTCACGCGGTTCGCGGGTGGCGCGCATGGCGACCTGATCGACGGGGCGATCCTGCTTGCGCCATTCCTGCAATACGACGCGCCGACGACGCGGGCCAACTCCGGCGGGTGGGCGCATACGCTGACCCGGCGGATCGTCGGTCTGTCGATGCTCAACATGGTCGGCATCCACGCGCTCGACCACCTGACGATGATCCAGTTTGCCATGCCGCAGGCGGTGCTGGACGGTCCACGCGGCGACCATGCGACCACGGCCTATTCCTGGCGGCTCAACACCAGCTACGCGCCCCGGCGCGACTACCGCGCCGACATTGCGGCGCTGCCGCCGTTCCTGCTTGTCGCCGGGGCCGGGGACGAGGCGATGAATGCGGCGGCCTATGAGCCGCTGATGGCGCCGGTCAACGGGCAGGGGCAGTATCACGTCATCGAGGGGGCCGGGCACCTCGACATCGTCGACGATCCCCGCACGCTGGACCTGATCCGGGCGTTTCTGGAATGACCGTTCAGGCCTGTGCAGAGATCGTGGAGCGTGGCGACCCCGACCGGCTTCTGGCCGCGATGACCGCGCCGGTATCGGACCGGGAGGTTCTGTTCCCGCTCTATGCCTTCAACCTCGAAATCGCGCGGGCGCCTTGGCTGACGCAGGAGCCGTTGATCGCGGAAATGCGGCTTCAGTTCTGGCGGGATGCGCTGGACGAGATCGAGCAGGGGCAGCAACCCCGGGCACATGAGGTCGTGGAACCGCTCGCGGCGGCGATCCACGGGCGGGCCATCCCGCTGGCCCCGCTGCGGGGCATGATCGACGCGCGCCGGGCCGATATCGCCCGCGAGCCCTTCGTCGCGCCTGCGGATCTGTGGGATTACATCAACGCCGGGGCCGGCGGCCTGATGTTTGCCTCGGTCGCGGCGCTCGGGCGCACGGACGGGGCGCAGGCGCGGGTGCTGGGCCGGGTGCAGGGCTTGGCGGCCTGGCTGGAGGCGCAGCCGGAACTCGAGGCGCACGGCTGGCGGGCTTTCGATCCGGCGTTCTACCCGGAGATGATCGACATGGCGCTTGACGAGCTTGCCTCGCTCAAAGGCCACGACTTCGGGGCCGCTACCCCAGCGGCGCGGGCCGCGAGCCGGGCGGGCGCCATCCTCAAGCGGGCGAAAGCTGACCCGGCGGCCATCACCGAGGGCCGGGTGTCCGAGAGCGAATTCGTCCGGCGGGGCCGCTTCCTGTGGAAGACGCTGCGCGGGCGGTGGTGACGGCCGTCAGCGCTCGCCGTAGATGCGCACGATGCCGGCCTTGGCGCTGCCGTCCTGCGTGACGGTGAGAAGCCCGGCCGTCGACGTCGTGGTGTAGAACGACGTCGTGGCGGCATCCGGTCCCGCGAAACTGCCGCGCCCGGTGCCACCCAGAACGATCTCCTTGCCGAAATGGTCGATGGTGCCCGCGATGTCGGCCGCATAAAGCTCGCCCGTGATGCGGCCGTTGGTGACCTCGATCTCGCCGTCGATGCTTTGGGTCGTGCCGATCACGCGCTCGACCTCCGCTTCGTTCTGGGCACCGGACGCGGCCCAGAATTCAGCCGCGCTGACGTTTTGCGCGCCGACGAGGTTGGTCACGGTGCCGCTGATCGTGCCCGCACCGAAATTGGCCATGAGCATCGCTTCGCCCGCGAACATGCTGGCGTCGCCGCTGGTGATCGTATCGCCGACGAGGCCGTAGGCCCCCCCTTTGAAGGTGGCCGATCCGGTGTCCGGGATCGTGGTGTTGCCGGCGGCGTGTGCCTCGGCAAAGGCGCTGTTGGAGGACACGATCAGTTCGGCGACAGAGTTGTATGATCCGCCCGCGGTCGTGGTATTGAGACAGCCGGAGACGGCGAGGCACACGACCAGAGCGGCGTGGGCGCGGACGATGGTTCGGGTTTTCATGTGAGGGGAGTCCCTGTGATACGTCGATAGTATGTCCGGAGATCCCGATGCGCCCTATCCCCTGAACCGGGGGCTTCGCGTCTCTGGATGCCGCGCGACCGAAATGGGCCCGCACCTTGACGATGCGGGCCCACTGCCGATTGGCGGTCCGGCCGTGCGCGGCCTATTTCGTCGCGTTGATGTAGATCTGACCCTCTTGCGCCGTGCCGTTCTCGGTCAGGGTCGATTGCGTGCCGAAGCCGTTGAGCGTCGTGCCGCCATAGATCTTGACCCCGTCCGCATCGGCCCCGACGAACTGGCCTGCGCCGGTGCCGCCGACCATGATCGTGTCGCCGTCCTGCGTGAGCGTGCCGCTGAAGCCGACCGTGAACCGTTCGCCGGTGGACGTGTCGCTGGTCACGTCGATCTTGCCGTCGACCGGGGAGAAGTCGGCCAGTTGCGCTTCGACATCGGCGACGGTGCCGGAGTAAACGGCGGTGTTGAACGCCTGCATGTTCACGTCCTTCGCGCCTACGAAATTCTGGAGGGTGCCGCTTACCGCACCGCCCGCAGCGCTGAAGCTGGCGTCGAGCGTCGCTTCGCCCGCCATGACACGCTGGTTCGTCGTCGTGGCGCTATCGGCCATCTGGATCAGGGCGGAGCCCGTGTAGCTGGCGGTGCCGCCGGTGGGCATGACGGTGGTCTGGCTCTCAAGCTCGCCGACCTCGGTGATGGAGTCGTAAACGACCTCGGCCAGCGACCCCTGAAGCCCCGTGCCCTTGAGGCAGCCGGACAAGGCGAAAACGGCGCAAATCGACAGACCGGTGCGCAGCATGTTTTTGGTATTCATGAAAAACCCTCACTAGATGTGAGGGATGTAGTCTCGAAACCCGCGGGCCGCCTACACCCTGAACAGGGGGTCAATCCTCCTGCGGGCGCATGACGAGCCAGATGAGCGCGGCGCCGGCGAGGGCGAGGAAGGGGACCATCGCGATGTTCACGGCGGTCCAGCCGTCCTGCGGCGTGCCGCCGGAGCAGTTCATCAGACCGCCGGAGGCGAGCGAGGCCAGCGTCACGCCGCCGAAGACGATCATGTCGTTCATGCCCTGGATGCGGCCGCGCTCATGAGGCGCGTGGCTGGAGGCGAAGAGCGTGGTGGCGCCGATGAAGCCGAAGTTCCAGCCGATGCCAAGCAGGACGAGGGCGATGAAGAAGTTCTCGAGCTCGACGCCCTGAAGCCCCACGAGTCCTGCGGCGGCGAGGATGACGAGGCCGGTCGCCATGATTTTTTTCGTGCCGAAGCGCGCGATCAGGTGGCCGGTGAAGAACGACGGAATGAACATGGCCAGGACGTGGGCCGAGACGACATCGGCGGCGCGCGCCTCGCCAAAGCCGCAGCCGACGACGGCGAGCGGGGTGGAGGTCATCACGAGGTTCATCAGCGAATAGCTCACCATCGCCACGATGATCGCGACCGCAATGGTCGGGGTCGTGAGCAACTGCCAGACCGTGCGGCCATGGGGCGCGTCCTTGTCCGGCACCGGCGGGCGGGGGATGTCGAGCGCGAGGAAGAGGAGCGAGCCGACGAGGTTGATGATGATGATCGCGCCGTAGACGCCGAGGAAGGAGATGACGCTCACGTCCACCGTTGCCTTGACGAGCTGCGGTCCGATGATGGCCGAGACGAGCCCGCCCGCCATGACGTAGGAGATCGCCTTGGGCCGGAAGTCGTCGGAGGCGGTGTCGGCGGCGGCGAAGCGGTAAAACCCCTGCGCCGACATATACATGCCGGTGAAGGCCGAGCCGATGATGAACAGGGTGAAGCTGGCCTGCGACAGGCCATAGGCCGCGATTGCCGCGCCGATCGTGCCGCCCAGCGTTCCGGTCCAGAACCCCGCGCGGCGCCCGAACCGCTGCATGATCCAGCTCATCGGATTGGCCGAGAGCATCGAGACGAGCACGATGGCCGAGATCGCGAGGGTCGCGAAACAGGGGTTCGGCGCAAGCGATTGCCCCGCCAGCCCGCCGACGGTGAAGATCATGGGCATCTGTGCGCCCAGCAGCGCCTGCGCCATGACGAGAATCGCCACATTGCGCTTGGCCTTGCGGTCGTCGGTCTGGGGGAGAACGGCATCGGTCATGGGGCGGACTTATCCTGACACATTCAAAAAGGGAAGACTGTTAAACATGGTCGATGATATGGGCGAAGGATCCGGCCACGCGGCCCTCGATCAGGCCCATCGGGGGGAGTTGGGTGCCTTCCGCGTCCTGTGCCTCGAACAGCGGTGTGCCATCGGCGGCGAGGGTGGTGGCGTAGTGGAACTCATGCGCCATGTGCGTGCCGGGGAGGGCGTTCCATCGGCTGGTGAGACGGCGGTAGCCGAGATGCAGCTTGCGTTGTGCGAAGGACGTGCTCAGGCCAATGAGCCCGGCCATCCTGTGCGCCGTTCCGCCCGCGTCGGTCAGCGACTCGCCGAGGACCATGTAGCCGCCGCACTCGCCGTAAATGTCCGTCGTGCGCGCGACGTCGCGCAGGCTGCCAAGAAACGCGGTGTTCGCGGCGAGGGTGGCCGCATGCAGTTCCGGGTAGCCGCCGGGCAGGTAGACGAGGTCGGCCTCCGGTACAGGCTCATCCGCAAGCGGGGAAAACGACAGGAGCGTGCTGCCCGCGCGGGTCCAGTCCGCGATCTGGTGCGGGTAGGTGAAGCTGAAGGCCGCGTCGCGCGCGATGGCGATCCGGGCCGGGGCCTTGGCCGGGGCGCGCGCTGGGGCCGTTGCGGTGGCGCATGCGAGGGCGGTAAGCGCGTCGAGGTCCACCTGGGCGGCCACCGCTTCGGCGGCGCGGTCGAGAAAGCCCGTGAGGTCCGGGTGTTCCGAGGCTTGGACGAGGCCTAGGTGGCGGTCTGGAAGGGCGAGCGCCGGGTCGCGGCGCAGGGCTCCGAGGACCGGAAGGCCGAGCGGGGCGAGGGCGCGGCGCAACATCGCCTCGTGCCGGGGGGAGCCGACATTGTTCAGGATCACGCCCGCAACGCGCACCTCCGGGTCGTGGCTCGCGAAGCCACGCACGAGCGCGGCCACCGAGTGGGACATATGGCCCGCATTCACCACCAGCACGACCGGCAAGCCGAGGATGCGCGCGAGGTCTGCCGTGGCCCCGTCGCCATCGGGCGGTGCGCCGTCGAACAGGCCCATCGCGCCCTCGATCAACAGGAGGCCGTCGCCGTCCGCCAGCGCGCGGATGCGGTGTTTTGGCATGGCCCACGCGTCAAGGTTCATCGATACCTGACCACACGCGGCCTCGTGAAACCGGGGGTCGATGTAGTCCGGTCCGGATTTGGCGCCACGAACGGCCTCGCCGCGCTGCGTGAGCGCCCGGAGCAGCCCCAGCGTTACCGTGGTCTTGCCGCTGCCCGAGGTGGGCGCGGCGAGGATCAGGCCCTTGCCGCTCATCCGTCTTCGACAGGCCGCCCGAGGGCGAGCGGGTCGAGGTTGCGGGGCGGGGTGCCCATCGCCAGCGACTGCCAGTCAAGCGCTTGACGTAGCAGAGCGGCGCGGCCCACGCAGATGACCGCGGGGGCGCCGACGCCCGCCGTTACCGCATCTGCGGCGCAGGTGGCGAGCGTGGTTTCCAACACCGTCTGGCCGGGAAGGGTGGCGTCGGACACGATGGCCACCGGCTCATCTCCGCCCCGCCCGGCGGCCATGAGGTCGGCTGCGATGGCGGGGAGGTGCTTCATCCCCATGTAGATCACGATGACGCCGGAGCCCTTTGCGACGCTCTCCCAGTCGACGCCCGAAACCTGCCCGCGCCGGTCGTGGCCGGTGACGAAGGTCACGGCCTGATTCACATCGCGGTGGGTAACGGGGATGCCCGCATAGGCCAGCCCGCCGATGCCCGCCGAGATGCCGGGAATGATGCGGATCGGAACGCCGTGCTGAACGAGGGTCTGCCCCTCTTCACCGCCGCGCCCGAAGACGAAGGGATCGCCGCCCTTGAGGCGCAGCACCCGCTTGCCGTCGCGGGCGAGGTCGATGAGCTGGAGCGAGATGTCCTTTTGCTTGGCCGAGGGTTTGCCGCCGCGTTTCCCCGCATAGACGACGTCGGCCTGCGGACCCGCCCAAGCGAGGATGCGGTCGTCCACCAGCGCGTCATGCACGATCACGTCGGCCTGGCCGAGCGCGTTCAGTGCGTGGAGTGTGAGCAACCCCGGATCGCCCGGCCCCGCGCCGCAGAGCCAGACCCAGCCGGGCTGCATCCTGGGCCAGTCGCCAGGGGGAAGAAGGGTCGAGTCGGTCATGGACGCGTTATGCCCGCGACGTCGGGCGATGGGAAGCGCGCGACCGGCTTTCGCCGCCCGCAAACTCGCCTATAGTCGCGGCGATGGACGACACGCCCGCAACAGATCTGCGCCGGGGATGGACCACCGGGGCCTGCGCCACCGCCGCGACGCGGGCGGCGCTGATGCGGCTGTGGGGCGGGGCGTTTCCGCGCGAAGTGACGATCACGCTGCCACGCGGCGAGACGCCGACCTTCGCGCTGGCCCACAGCGCCGAGGGCGACGGTTGGGCCGAGGTGGGGATCACCAAGGACGCGGGCGACGACCCTGACGTGACGCATGGCGCGCTCATCGTTGCGCGGGTGACGCCGGGGGGCGACGGTGTGCGCTTCGCCGCCGGGCCGGGTGTGGGGACGGTGACCAAGCCGGGCCTGCCGATCCCGCCGGGGGAGCCCGCGATCAACCCGGTCCCGCGCGAGATGATGTGGGGGCAAGTGGAGGCGCTCGCGGCCGAGTTCGGACACGCGCCCGACGTGGAGATCAGGGTGTCGATCCCCGGGGGGGAGGCACTGGCGGCGAAGACATGGAACCCGCGCCTCGGCATCACCGGGGGCCTGTCGGTTCTGGGCACCACGGGCATCGTGCGCCCGTTCTCATGCGCGGCCTGGATCGCCTCGATCCATCGCGGAATCGACGTGGCGCGGGCCGAGGGGCTGACCCATGTGGCGGGCTGCACGGGGGCCACGTCGGAGCGTGCGGTTCAGGCGCTTTATGGGCTGTCGGATGGGGCGATGCTCGACATGGGGGATTTCGCCGGGGGGATGCTGAAATACCTCGCGAAACATCCGGTCGGGCGAGTCACGATCGGGGGCGGGATCGGCAAGATCACGAAACTCGCGCAAGGGGCGATGGACCTGCACTCCAAGCGGGCGCAGGTGGACCTTGCCCTGCTCGCGGAACTGGCGGGCGACGCGCGGGTGCGGGACGTGAATACGGCGCTGGAAGCTTATGAAATCGCGGGAAAAACTCTCGCAATGGCTGTGGCGGACAGGGCGCTCGGCGTCGTGCGGGAACGGTTCGGGGCCGAGATGGTGTTCGACGTGGTGATCGTGGACCGTGACGGTGCCGTGATCGCGCGGGCGGGCCCATGAGAATCCTTTTGCTCGCCGGGACTTACGAGGCACGGCAGATCGCGCTTCGGCTGGGGCGGGATGGGCGGATCGACCTGACCGCTTCGCTCGCCGGGGTAACGCGGGAGCCTTTGCCGCAGGGGGCTGAGACGCGCGTGGGTGGGTTCGGCGGGCGAGAAGGTCAGCAGAAATTCATGTCGAACAAGGGCTTCGATGCCGTTCTTGACGCAACGCATCCCTTCGCCAATCGCATTTCCTATCGCACACAGTCGATTTGCGCTGCGCTTGGCGTGCCGTATCTGCAAGTGCTGCGCCCGGGCTGGTCGCCGGAGGACGGGGACCGCTGGACTTTCGTGCCGGATGAGGCGGCTGTCGCGCCGCAGGTGGCCGCCAACATGACCGTGTTCCTCGGGACCGGGCCGGGGTCGCTCGAGGCCATCGGCACGTTACCCGCCGCCAAGGTGATCTGCCGCCGGATCGACCCGCCGGACGGGCCGTTTCCCTGGGACAACGGAGCGTGGCGGGTGGGGCGGCCGCCGTTCACCGTGGACGACGAGATCGCGTTCTTTCGGGAGGAAGGCGTCGACCTCGTGGTGGTCAAGAACGCGGGCGGGCGCGGGGGTTGGGCCAAGCTGGAAGCCGCGCGCGCCTTGGGCCTGCCGGTGGTCCTGATCGACCGCCCGATGCAGCCGCCGGGCGAGAAGGCCGAGACGGTCGAGGCCGCGCTCGACTGGATCGAACGGCTGTGAGCGTCGGGCGCATCATCCACGGGCCGGAGGACGTGGCTGAGGGCGCGGACTGGCTCGCCCGTCATGAGCCACGGTTCGCGCTGGCGCTCGACCAGACCGGCGCGCTGCCGCTCCGGCGCAAGCCCGAAGGGTTCGACCAGCTTCTGTCGGCCATCGTGAGTCAGCAAGTCTCGACCGCCTCTGCCGCCGCGATCTGGGCGCGGGTGGTGGCGGCGGGGCTGACCACGCCCGAAGCGGTGGCACGGGCCAGCGAGGATGATTTGCGCGCGGTTGGGCTGTCACGGCCCAAGATGCGCTATGCCCGGGCGTTGGCGGAGGCAGGGATCGATTTTGACGCCCTGCGCCACCAGTCGGACGAGGACGTGGTCGCCACGCTCGTCGCCGTGCCGGGGATCGGGCGGTGGACGGCGGAGATCTACGCCATGTTCTCGCTGGGCCGGGCGGATGTCTTCGCGCCCGGCGATCTGGCGTTGCAGGAGGCCGCGCGGGTCCTGTTCGAATTGCCGGAGCGTCCGCGCGAAGGCGCGTTGCGCGAATTGGCCGGGGCGTGGTCGCCGTGGCGCGGCGTTGCAGCGCGGGCGCTGTGGGCCTATTACCGGGTGGCGAAAAACAGGGAAGGGGTGCGCTGATGGCACGGGAATTGGCCTACAAGAAACGGGATGCGGCATCGGGGACGGCTGACTCGGTCGTGGTGTTCCTGCACGGCTACGGGGCCGATGGCGCGGACCTGTTGGGACTGGCCGATCCGCTGTCCGATCACATGCCCGACACGGCGTTCTACGCGCCGGATGCGCCGGAGAAGTGTTCGGGCAACCCTTTCGGTTTCCAGTGGTTCCCGATCCCGTGGCTCGACGGGTCTAGCGAGGAGGCGGCAACACAGGGCGCGGCGCGCGCGCATGAGGATATCGACGCCTTCCTCGACAAGGTTCTGGCCGAGACCGGGCTGACCCCGGACCGGATGATCGTCTTCGGCTTCAGCCAGGGCACGATGATGTCGCTGCGTGTGGTCCCGCAGCGCGATGCCGAGGTGGCCGGGATCGTGGCGTTTTCGGGCCGTATTCTGGAGACCGAGACCTACGGCGAGGCCGTGAAGGTGCGCCCGCCCGTGCTGCTCGTTCATGGCGACGCGGACGAGATGGTGCCGGTCGCGCATTTCCAAGAGGCCGGACAGGTGCTTCAGGACGCGGGCTTCACCGTTTACGGGCATGTTCAGGAGGGCACGGGCCACGGAATCGCGCCCGACGGGCTGTCGGTCGCGCTGTCCTTCATGGCCGACCGTTTGGGAATCGCCCCCAAGGCAAGTTAGTCGGGGCGCGTGATGTGCGGGCGGTCGGGATCGGCCGGATGCGTGTCGAAGCGGCCACTGGAAAGGTTCGTGAAAGCGCGCAGCATGGCTGCACAAGATGGGGTGTTTCGCGTCGGCGCGTTC
Source organism: Maritimibacter sp. UBA3975 (assembly GCF_002384975.1). Taxonomy (NCBI): domain Bacteria; kingdom Pseudomonadati; phylum Pseudomonadota; class Alphaproteobacteria; order Rhodobacterales; family Roseobacteraceae; genus Maritimibacter; species Maritimibacter sp. UBA3975. Next base: position 28,985 of record NZ_DGCP01000017.1, on the reverse strand, counting down.
GGTGGTCTGAGCCTTGGTGTTGAACGACCTTGGGTGGGCAAGCGCCGCATAGCTGAAAGTCCGCGTGTTCGCGCTTGCAGCTCAGATAAAAAATCCCTTTTCGTCAATGGGTAAGGCGCGCGTCCTGATAGCAGCTGCGACGCCCCAGGGCGTCCAATACGCTCGCCCCAACCGGAGCCTTGGAGGCAGCGGTATTTCCGTTTGTGATCGTGGCGATGACGGCCTGTGATGGAGCAGAATGCAAGGTGAACGTCGGCGGGTGTGTGGCCCGTCACAAGCCTGATACGAAGCGCTGGCAGGGTGCCTCCAGATCATGGGGCTTGTCAGGTTTCCTGACCCATATATAGTCCAAGATCAGAAACAGACGGGGCGGGTTGTCCCCGCCCTGCGAGCGAGGCACAGGGCGAGGGCGGAGTCACTCCGATGGACGGCGATTTCAGAACACATTTCGTGCGTGAGCACAGCAATCCCAAGGCGCATCCGGCTTTGGTACTGAATGCGGATTTCAGGCCCTTGTCCTACTATCCGTTATCGCTCTGGCCGTGGCAGGAGGCGATCAAGGCGGCCTTTCTCGACCGTGTGAACATCATCGCCGAATACGACGATGTGGTGCGAAGCCCGAGTATGGAGATCAGGATCCCCTCGGTGGTCGTCCTCAAGGATTACGTCAAACCCCAGAAGCGCGTGGCCTTCACGCGCTTCAATCTTTTTCTGAGGGACGAATTCCGGTGCCAGTACTGCGGGTCCAAGGGTGATCTGACCTTCGATCATGTCGTGCCGCGTGCGCGGGGCGGGGTGACGAGTTGGGAGAACGTGGTCGCGGCCTGCTCCAAGTGCAACCTGCGCAAGGGGTCGAAGCATCTGCACCAATCGGGCCTCGCGCTGCGCAAGCCGCCGCGCCAGCCCGGCGCCGAGGAGCTGCGCAACATGGGGCGCAAGTTCCCGCCGGGCCATTTGCATGAGAGCTGGATGGATTTCCTTTACTGGGATGCCGAACTGGAGGCGTAACACGCCGGGGGGTGCGGTTCCCAAAAAGTGCGCGCCTTGCGGCGCGCGCTTTTTTCCGGGTTGTCGTGGCGGTTCCACGGCCAAAGTGGCGATCAGGCGCGTTTTGCGAGGTGGGCCGGGCGCGGGCGCGCGCGGTGTCGGGCGCCAGACCAGGACAGCGGGACCGGCGCGGTTTCGGGCGCGTGGAGTTGATGCGTGTCGATCGCTGCGCGCGCCTCGGAGGTCGTAAGCAGGAGCCGGGCCGGCGGCGTGCCGGTGACGCGGCCATCGCGCCCGGCGAGGCGTAGCCAGTGGGAGCGGTCGATGCCATCGAGGCTCGCGAACACTTCTGGCCCGGGAAAGAGGCTTTCCACCGCGAGGCCGTCGGCGATGATCACCTCATGCCGGGGGAGAAGCAGCGTGAAATAGGTGATCGCGCGACGCCCGGCCTGCGGGCGCACGCCAGCGAGCCGGGTGAGGGCCTTGGCCGGGGCCAGCGCCCCCAGCGGATCATGGAGCGCGAACGTGGGCTGTGTGCGCATCAGGACGCGGTGGTTGGGCGAGACGATGAGGTCGCGCCACGGCAGGCCGGGCCCGAACGCCCCCTTGGCAATGCAGATCGGCTGACCGGGATGCGGGCGTGGGTCGAAACGCTGGCGGCGCTTGCCGATCCAGCGGATGGGCTGTGGCCCGCTGTCGAGCGTGGTCACAAGGTCTCCGCGTCGGAGCCGGTCCATTCGGACAGGGCCGTCCGGCGTGGCGATCCGTGCGCCCGGTGCGAGGCAGACGAAGTCGTGGTCGTTCAGGGCGAATTGCGAGACACCGGAGAAATTGGAGGCGGCCACCGAGGTGAATGTGATCGTGTCGAGGCCCTGGCTCGCGAGTTCGGGCTGATCGTCCATCACGAGCAGGAAAACGTTGCCGTTCGTGTCCTGAAAGACGCCGAACATGGAGGAATAGGTCGTGCCGTCGTGAAAGGTCGCGGTGCCCGTCAGCGCGGCCCCTGAGTCGATCGTTGCCGTTTGCGGCCCTGCGCCAAGATCATATTGGATGTAGTCGGACGTCCCGGTGTTGTCCGCCTGGACCGCGTTGTCGCCGCCGCCCCAAGTGTGGACGTCCACGATGGCGTTGGACAGCGCGTTGCCAGGACCGGCGCCAAAGGTCGTCAGCAGGGCCGAGGCATCCTCGACCGAATACGAGCCTTCGTTCGTGTCCATGTCGGAAAAATTGCCGAGGTAAATGGTAGACCATACGATATTGTCGGCCACGGAACGCGCCCCTTCGCTGAAACACGGTAGGGGCTTAGCGCACCGATATTTGAGAATGGTTAATGCCCGCTCACCCTGAGCAGGACGCGCCGCCCAGGACACAGAATTTCGCGCAATGGGGATGATTGAGCGCGACCGGTCCTTCGGCATCGGCGAGCGTCGGGCCGAGGTCGAAGTCATCCTCATAGGGCAGGAGCGTGCAGGAGACGACCGAGGGTGTGCGGCCCTTGCGTTTGACCACCATGCGCGAGGAGGCGCACATCACGTCGTCTGGTGACTTGTCGAGGATGCTCCAGCACGCGGTGGTGATCTCGGGCACTTCGACCGAGGTGTCCATTTCCGGAAAGATCACCAGCCGGGCGGGGTCGGACGCGTCCAGGTCCAGCCCGACCTCGTCGAACAGGGCAGCATAGCCCGCGCGCGCTTCGGCCTCGCTCTCTTTCCACCGGGCACGCCCGGCGATGTCGATGCGCGCGCCTGCTTCGGCAAGGAAGCGAAGTCCCGCCATCGTTCCCTCGAAGCTGCGCGGGCCGCGCACCTCGTCGTGGCCCTCGGCGGTCCAGTGATCGAGAGAGACCCGCAGGGTGAGCTTGTCGCCGAATGTCTTGATGAGCTGGGCCAGTTTGTTGCGCACAAGCGGGCGCAGCATCGGGGTCATCGCGTTGGTCAGCACGAGAGCGCTGTAGCCCGCCGAAAGCGCGTCGCGCAGCATGGCCGGAAAGTCGGGATTCATGAAGGGTTCACCGCCCGTGAAGCCAATCTCGCGCACCGGCCAGCCGCGCTGGTTGATCTGGTCGAGGTAGCCCGCAACCTCGCCCCGCGTCATGTAGGCGAGCGCGTCGTTCGTGGGGGAGCTTTCGATGTAGCAGCCTTCGCAGGCGATGTTGCACAGCGTGCCCGTGTTGAACCAGAGCGTCGTCGGTTGGGTCAGGGCGACCGTGGCGCGCGCGCTGCCGTCCGCCGTCGTTGCCGGGTCGACGAACTTGCCTTCATTGGCACGGGATACGCGCTGGTCCATGGTCGAATGCTCCTTTCGGATTGGCTAACCCATAGCTGCGACAACGAAAAGTCCCGGGACCGAAGCGTGACGTGGTTGTGATGCAGTCGAAGGATGGTAGACTCGCGATCTACGGAAGGGTATCAGGCGAATGCGCCTCGGTTAGCGCTAACACCGGCTTCGGGCCGGAACGGAGAGACAGATGGTATCGCGCGTCATCCCGGTCGACCCCTTCGACCTCGTCATTTTCGGCGGCACCGGAGACCTTGCCCGCCGCAAGATCCTGCCCGGCCTGTACCGGCGTTTCCACGACGGCCAGATGCCCGAAGGCGCCCGGATCATCGGGGCGGCCCGCAGCGAGATGGACGAAGCCGGCTACCGCGACTTCGTGCGTGGTGCGATTGGCGAATTCGTCCAGAAACGCAACGACAAGGACATCGTGGATGCGTTTCTCGAGCGGCTGACCTATGTCGCGGTCGACGCGAAGGGGACGGACGGCTGGGACGAACTTGCGCACGCCATGCGCCCGGATGTCATCAAGGCCTATTACTTCTCGGTCGGGCCGAGCCTGTTCGGCGATATCGCGGAACGGCTGATGAATCACGGAATCGCCGACGACGAGGCCCGGATCGTCGTGGAAAAGCCATTCGGTCACGACCTTGCGTCCGCGCGCGCACTGAACGAGACGCTGGCGCGGCACTTTGACGAGACACAGATCTACCGCATCGACCATTACCTCGGGAAAGAGACGGTCCAGAACCTCATGGCGGTGCGGTTCGGCAACATGCTGTTCGAGCCGCTTTGGAACGCGCAATACGTCGATCATATCCAGATCACCGTCGCCGAGACCGTGGGAGTTGGCGGGCGCGGGGATTACTATGACAAGTCCGGCGCGATGCGCGACATGGTGCAGAACCACCTCATGCAGCTTCTGTGCCTCACGGCGATGGAGCCGCCGTCGAAATACGACCCGGACGCGGTGCGTGACGAGAAGCTGAAGGTGATCCGGGCGCTGGAGTCCGTCGAATCCGATGACATCGTGCGCGGGCAGTACAAGTCGCAGGCTGAAAGCTACATCGACGACGTGGAGAATCCGCGCTCGATCACCGAAAGCTATGTCGCCATGAAGGTGCGGATCGCAAACTGGCGCTGGAATGGCACGCCGTTCTACCTGCGCACCGGCAAGCGCATGAAGGAGCGGGTGAGCGAGATCGTGGTGCGGTTCAAGGAGCCGCCCCATTCGATCTTCGAGGAAGATACCGGCCAGAGCGCCAATGAGTTGACCATCCGACTCCAGCCCAACGAGGGCATGGATCTGACCGTGACGATCAAGGAACCGGGGCCGGGGGGGATGCGGCTTATCGACGTGCCGCTCGACATGACCTTCGCCGAGGCGCTGGGCGAGGAGGCGGCGGATGTGCCGGACGCCTATGAGCGCCTCATCATGGACGTGATCCGGGGCAACCAGACGCTGTTCATGCGCGGGGACGAGGTGGAGGCGGCCTGGGCCTGGACCGATCCGATCATCGACAGCTGGACCGTGCGCGAAGATCGCCCGCACCCGTATGAACCCGGATCGACGGGGCCGGAGGAGGCGCTGATCCTCATGCACCGGGACGGTCGCCGCTGGCGGGAGTTGCGCACATGACCTATGAGCTCAAGGAATACCCGGACCGCGAGTTGATGATGATGGACCTCGCGGACCTGATCGCGACCGAGTTGCGCGGGACGTTGCGGCACGAGGACCGCGCGTCGCTCGCCGTGCCGGGCGGGACCACGCCGGGGCCGATCTTCGACACGCTGTCCGCGCTGCACCTCGATTGGGACAGGGTGGACGTGATGCTCACGGATGAGCGTTGGGTGCCCGAGGACAGCGACCGCTCGAACACGCGCCTTCTCAAGAACCGGCTGTTTCGTGACGCGGCGCAGGCGGCCCGGCTGGTGCCCCTTTATGGCGGCACCGATACGCCCGAAGAATCGCTCGATGCGCTCTCTGCCGGCGTGGAGGCGGCCTTGCCGCTGTCGGTCGTGCTGCTGGGCATGGGGGCCGACATGCATACGGCCAGCCTTTTCCCGGGCGCCGACCGGCTCGAAGAGGCGCTGTCGCCGCGCGCGCCGGCGCTTTTGCCGATGCGTGCAGAGGGGGCGCCTGAGCCGCGCATCACCCTGACGGCCCGCGTGCTGAACGGTGCCATGTCCAAGCACATCGTCATCACGGGGGATGCGAAGCGCGAAGCACTTGAAAAGGCCGCGAAAACGCGGGATTCGATGGAGGCTCCGGTCAAGGCCGTCCTGAAAGGGGCGGTTGTTCACTGGGCGCAATAAGCGTTAGCCTGATCACGAACGGAACGCGCGGCCGTTGAGTGTCCGCGTGGGGGATGAGGGCAAACCATGACGTGGAAAAAACTGGCGTCGCACCGGGCGAAGCAGGCGGACGTAACCATTGCGGCGCTGCTGGAAGACCCGGACCGGGCCACCGGATTTTCGCTGCGCATGGACGACATGCTGTTCGACTATTCCAAGACGACCATCGACGACACGGCCCGCGACCTGCTGCTTGGACTTGCTGAAAGCGCAGGCGTCGCGGCCCGGCGCGAGGCGATGTTCACGGGCGAGAAGATCAACGAGACCGAGGGGCGGGCGGTCCTGCACACCGCGCTGCGCGATCCGGGGCCGGAGGGCGCGTTGGTGGACGGGGAGCCCGTTTTGCCTGGCGTCCATGAGACGCTCGACCGGATGGAGGAGTTCGCCGAGGGGCTGCGTACCGGCAAGGTGCGGCCGGTGAACGGCGGTCGCTTTACAGATGTGGTGAACATCGGGATCGGCGGCTCGGACCTTGGCCCCGCGATGGCGACGCTGGCGCTTGCGCCATTCCATGACGGCCCGCGGATGCATTACGTCTCCAACGTGGACGGCGCGCATATCCATGACACGCTACAGGCGCTGGACCCGAAATCGACGCTGGTGATCGTGGCCTCCAAGACGTTTACGACCATCGAGACCATGACCAACGCCGAAACGGCGCGCGAGTGGCTGCGCCGGGGCATCGGGGAAAGCGTCGTCGGGCGGCATTTCGCGGCCCTGTCCTCGGCGGTCGAGAAGACCACTGCCTGGGGCATCGACCCGTCGCGTGTCTTCGGGTTCGAGGATTGGGTCGGCGGGCGCTATTCCGTCTGGGGCCCCGTGGGGCTTGGCCTGATGATCGCCGTAGGAGCCAAGCGCTTCCGGGAATTCCTGGCGGGCGGGCACGAGATGGACGTGCATTTCCGCGAGGCCGAGGGGGCCGAGAACATGCCGCTGATGCTGGCGCTTGTCGGGATCTGGCATAGGCAGGTCTGCGGCTACCCCACCCGCGCCGTGCTGCCCTACGATCAACGCCTGTCGCGGCTGCCCGCCTATCTTCAGCAACTGGAGATGGAGAGCAACGGCAAGTCGGTGGCGATGAATGGAACGACGCTGGACATCCCCTCGGGGCCGGTGGTGTGGGGCGAACCGGGGACGAATGGTCAGCATGCGTTCTATCAGCTCATTCATCAGGGGACCGAGCCGGTGCCGTGCGAATTCCTCGTGGCCGCCAAGGGGCATGAGCCGGACCTTGCGCACCAGCACGCGCTTCTGGTCGCCAATTGCCTTGCCCAGTCCGAGGCGCTGATGAAGGGCCGCACTCTGGAAGAGGCGCGGGAGATCATGCGCGAAAAGGGCGGCGATCCGGACGATCTGGAGCGGCAGGCGCTGCACCGGGTCTTTCCCGGCAACCGCCCGTCAACGACGCTCGCTTATCCGATGCTCACGCCCCGGATGCTGGGTCGCGTCATCGCGCTTTATGAGCACCGTGTGTTCGTGGAAGGAGTGATCCTTGGCATCAACTCCTACGACCAGTGGGGCGTGGAACTGGGCAAGGAGCTGGCCGTAGCGCTGGCCCCGGTCCTGTCGGGTGAGGAGGACAGCGCGTCGAAGGATCCCTCGACGCGCCAGCTTGTAAGTTTCGTGCAGAATAACCGCGACTAGCCCAGACGTTTCTGAAGCCGGTTACGAGCCGCGGTCAGTTCGTTTTCCAGCCGCGCCACGACCTGGGCCACGGGCGGAACGGAGCGGATCGCGCCGATCCCTTGTCCCGCGCCCCAGATGTCGCGCCAGGCCTTCGACTTTTCGCCTGCTGCAACGCTGGACACGTCTCCCTTGTCGTCGCCAAGCGCGGTCGGGTCGAGCCCGGCCCTGGTGATCGACGGGATCAGGTAGTTGCCGTTCACCCCGGTGAAGTGGTCGGTGTAGAGGATGTCGTCCGCGCCGCTGTCGCAGATCATCTGCTTGTAGCCGTCCGGCGCGTTCGCCTCCTCTGTCGCGATGAACATCGACCCGGCATAGCCGCCATCCGCGCCCATCGCGACGGCGGCGAGGATCGCATCGCCCGTGGCTTGCGCGCCCGACAGAAAGACCGGGCCATCGAACCATTCGCGGATTTCCTGAATGAGCGCAAAGGGCGACCATGTGCCCGCATGCCCACCAGCACCTGCGGCCACGGCGATGAGACCGTCGGCCCCTTTCTCAATTGCCTTGTGGGCGAATTTCACATTGATGACGTCGTGCAGCACGACCGCACCCACGGAATGTGCCGCCTCGTTGATCTCGGGCCGCGCGCCGAGCGAGGTGATCCAGATCGGCACTTCGTGCTTCACGAGGATCTCGACATCGCGGGCGAGGCGCGCGTTGGTGCGGTGTGCGATCAGGTTGACGCCGAAGGGGGCCGAAGGTGCGTCCGGGTGGGCCGCGTCGTATTCTGCGAGTTCCGCCTTGATGCGCACCAGCCATTCTTCGAGCTGGATCGGCTCCCCCTCCTTCTCCCGCGCGTTCAGCGCCGGAAAGGTGCCGACGATCCCCGCCTTGCACTGGGCGATGACCAGTTCCGGGCCGGAACAGATGAACATGGGCGCGCCGATCATGGGCAGACGCATGGTGTCGAAAATGGCGGGAAGGGTCATGTCAGGTGCCTGTGAAATTGGGTTTGCGTTTCTCGAAAAAGGCCGCGACGCCTTCGCGGGTGTCGTTCGCCTCGGCAAGCGCGGTCTGTTCCGTGCCCTCAGCGCCGATCGCGTCGGCATAGGACATGCCGTCGACGGCGCGCAGGAGGCGTTTGGCGGCAGCGGTGGCCAGCGGCGGGCCGGCCGCGATGCGGGTTGCGAGCGCGGTGGTGGCCTGTGCCAGATCGTCGTCAGGGTGCATCTCGTTTGCCAGACCGAGCGCGACGGCTTCGGACGCCGGGATGCGCCGGGCTTCGAGGATCGTCTGGAGCGCGCGCTTGTAGCCCAGCCCGCGTTGCAGGAGCCAGGTGTTGCCGCCGTCGGGGATCAGGTTGATCGCGGCGAAGGCCATGTAAATATTGGCGCTTTCGGCCATCACCATCATGTCGCAGTTCATCGCGAGCGCCGCGCCTATCCCGGCCGCGGAGCCGTGGACCTGCGAGATCCAGATTTTCGGAGACGCGCTGATCGACGCAAGGATGGGGCGGTATTCCTGTTCCAGAAACAGCCCCGTGTGGCGCGAGAGACCCTCTTTCAGGTCGGTGCCGGAGCAGAAACCCCGACCCGCGCCCGAGATGATCACTGTGCGCACGTCGGCGTTTTCGTGGACGTTCAGGATCGCCTCGCGCAGCCCTTCACGCAGCGTCGGGTCCATCGCGTTGAAGGCGTCTGGCCGGTTCAGGGTGATGCGGGCAATGGCGCCGTCGTTTTCGTAAAGGATGGGATCGTCGGACATGCGGTTCCTCTCAGGTCAGGACGCCGGCATCGCGAAGCTGCGCGATGGCGTCATCGTCATAGCCGAGGCTTTTGAGTACGGTGTCGGTATCGCTGCCGGGGGCCTGCGGTGGGGTTGGGGCAGACGGGGCCGAGCGACTGAATCGTGGGGCCGGGGCGGCCTGCGTGACGCCGTCGACCTTTGTGAAGGTGCCGCGTGCAGCCATGTGCGGGTGGTCCGGAGCCTCGCTCCAGGTCAGGACGGGTGACGCGCAAGCGTCCGAGCCGTCGAAGATCGCAGCCCATTCGTCGCGGGTCTTTTGCCTGAACACCTCGGCGTAGGCCGCGCGCCGGTCCGGCCAGTCGCCCATGGCGTTCTGGCTGGCAAGGTGGTCTTCCGTCAGGCCGGCGAGGCGCACGAGTTCGGCGTAAAACTGCGGCTCGAGCGGGCCGACGGCAAGGAATTTGCCGTCCGCGCATTCGTATGTGCGATAGAACGGGGCCCCGCCGTCCAGCAGGTTGGCCTGCCGGTCCTCGGTCCACTGGCCGCGCGCGATGAAGGTGTGGATCAGCCCCATCATCGCCGAAGCCCCGTCGACCATTGCCGCATCAACCACCTGACCCTTGCCCGAGGTCTGGCGCTCATACAGCGCGGCCATGATCCCGAAGAGAAGGAACATGGTCCCGCCGCCGTAATCCGCGCCGATGTTGAGGGGCGGGGGTGGGGTGCGGTCGGCCTCGCCCGTCGCGTGGAGGAAGCCGGTGAGGCCGAGATAGTTGATGTCATGGCCGGCCGTCTGGGCGAGGGGGCCATCCTGACCCCAGCCGGTCATGCGGCCATAGACGAGGCGCGGGTTGACCGCATGGCAGTCCTCTGGCCCCAACTCCATGCGTTCCATCACGCCGGGCCGGAACCCTTCGATCAGCACGTCGGCTGACTCGATCAGCGCCATCGCGGCGGAGACGCCTTTGGGCGACTTGAGGTTCAGGGCAACCGAGCGTTTGCCACGGTTGTTGATGTCGGTCTTGTCGGCAGGGCCGGATTTGCGGGTGACGAGCACCACCTCCGCGCCCAGATCCGCAAGGAACTGGCCCGCCAGAGGGGCGGGGCCAAGCCCTTGCATTTCGACGACTTTCAGACCTTCGAGCGGCCCGCTCATGCCGCCTTGGCCTCGCTCTCGCGCAAGCGGTCATAGATCGTATCGGGCACCGCGAACCGTTCGCCGTACTTGTCCGCGAGTTCCTTGGCGCGGCCCTTGAACGTGTCGATCCCTTCACCCTTGATGAACTGGATCGCGCCGCCGGTGTGATGCGGGAAGCCGATGGCCATGATGCCGCCGAGGTTGGCTTCGATCTCGGTGTTCAGCACGCCTTCGTCGAGGCAGCGCAGGGTCTCGATCGCCTGACGGTAGAGGATGCGGTCGATGGCGTCCTGCAAAGGAATGTCGGCATTGCCCTTGGCAAACTGGCCGAGCCCGTCCCAGAGGTGCCGGTTTCCGTCGCTGTCGTAGTCGTAGAACCCGCCGCCATATTGGCGCCCGCCACGGCCCATTTCGATCATCGGCTCGGTCACGTCGCGTGTTGCGGTGTTGTGGTGGCCGAACTGGCTGTCGACGCCCAGACGCTCGTCCAGAGCCTCATGCGTCTTGCGCACCTTCTGGCTGAGGATCAGCGACACTTCGTCGAACACCTGAAGCGGGCCGACGGGCATGCCGGCGAGCCATGCCGCGCGTTCGATCGCCGTGGGTTTCATTCCGTCCACCAGAAGCTGACAGCCTTCGTCCATGAAGGTGCCGAACACGCGGGAGGTGAAGAAGCCGCGCGAGTCGTTCACGACGATGGGCATGTATCCGATCTGCTGGACGTAGTCGTAGGCTTTGCGCAGCGTGTCCTGCGAGGTCTTTTCGCCCATGATGATCTCGACCACCTTCATCTTGTCGACGGGCGAGAAGAAGTGGAGGCCGATGAACCGGGTCGGGTCCGGGCAGCTTTCGGCGAGGATCGAGATCGGCAGGGTCGAAGTGTTGGAGCCGTAGATCCCGTCATCCGACAGCATCGGCCAGGTGTCCGCGATGACCTTGTCCTTGAGGTCGATGTCCTCGAACACCGCTTCGATGATGATGTCGACGCTGCCGGGAGCGGCATTCTCGGACACGGGTTCGATTCGTGACAGAAGCGCGGATTTCGCGTCTTCGTCCATACGCCCGCGTCCGATGGCCTTGTCGCATAGCTTCTCGGAATAGCCTTTGCCCTTTTCGGCACTGGCCATTTCGGTGTCCTTGAGCATCGTCTTCAGCCCGCGTTTGGCGTGGGCATAGGCGATGCCCGAGCCCATCATGCCCGCGCCCAATACGGCAGCGGATGTTGCTTTCCAACGATCCCCTTCGGGCCGGACCTTGCCGGACTTGATGCCTTGCATACCGAAAAAGAAGGTCGAGATCGCGGCCTTGGCCTCCTTCGAGGCCATGAGGCCGATGAACCGCCGCGTCTCCATCCGAAGCGCCGCGTCGAAGTTCATCTTCATCGAGGTCACGGCGACGTCGAGGATCTTCTCGGGGGCCGGGAGCAAACCGCGGGTTTTCTGGTAGAGCATGGCCGACGCGCCAATCATGGTCTGGCGGATGCGCGGGTGGAGCGCGTCGCCACCAGGGTAGCGGAAGCCCTTTTGGTCCCAAGGTTGGGTGTGGCTGTCCGGGTTCGCCTTGATCCACGCCTTCGCGGCCGGGATCAGGTCGTCACGGGTCGCGACGATCTCGTCCACCATGCCGATTTCGAGCGCTTTGCGCGGCGGGAGTTGCTTGCCCTCGAGCAGGAGGGGGAGGGCGGTTTCCAGCCCGAGCTTGGCGGTCATCCGCACGACGCCCCCGGCACCGGGAAGCAGTCCAAGCGTCACCTCCGGCAGGCCGGTGATCGCCTTGGGGTCGTCCACGACGATGCGGTGGTTGCACGACAGGCAAAGCTCATAGCCGCCCCCCAGCGCCGCGCCGTTGATTGCGGCGACCACCGGGACCGGGAGCTTTTCCAGGCGGCGGTAGGTCGCCTTGGAATTCTCGATCAGGGCGAACTCGCGCTCTCCGGCTTCCTTGGTGGCGAGAATGTCGTTCAGGTCGCCGCCTGCGAAGAAGGTCGATTTGGCGGATGCAAAGACGACACCGGTGAGGCCCTCTTCCGCTTCGAGCCTGTCGCACAGGGCGCGCATCCCCGGCTCGAACCGGGCGTTCATCGTGTTTGCGCCCTGACCTTGCATGTCCATCGTCACGGTGACGATGCCGTCGGCGTCTTTCTCGTAAATGAAGTCTTCCATGATCTCTTCCCTCACAGACGCTCGATGATGGACGCGATGCCCATGCCGCCGCCGACGCACATGCAGATCAGCGCGCGCTTCAGGTTTCGCCGCTCCAACTCGTCGAGCATGGTGGAGACGAGGCAGCCCCCTGTCGCCCCCAGCGGGTGACCCATCGCGATGGCACCGCCGACGACGTTGAGCTTTTCGTCCGGCACATCGAGGTCGCGTTGGAGGCGCAGGGCGACCGACGCGAAGGCCTCGTTGATTTCGACGAGGTCGATGTCGTCCATGGTCAGGCCCGCCTTGGCGAGCGCTTTTCTGGACGCAGGGCCGGGCCCCGTCAGCATGATCGTGGGTTCTGTTGCCGTGAGCGCGATGGAAACGACGCGGCCACGCGGATTGAGGCCGAGGTCTTTGCCGGCCTGGGCGTTGCCGACCATGATGAGCGAGGCGCCGTCGACGATGCCCGACGAATTGCCGGGCGTGTGGACGTGGTTGATCCGCTCGACTTCCGGGTATTTCGCGAGGGCCACGGAGTCGAAGCCCATCGCGCCGGGCTTTTCGAACGAGGCACGCAGGGCGCCGAGTTTCTGCATGTCCGTGTCCGGCTTGATGAAATCGTCGCGTTCCAGAACGACGATCCCGTTCTCGTCGCGCACCGGGATGACCGAGCGGTCGAACCAGCCGGAATCGCGGGCATGGGCCGCGCGTTTCTGGCTTTCGAGTGCGAAGGCGTCGACATCGTCGCGGCTCCACCCTTCGATGGTGGCGATCAGGTCGGCCCCGATGCCCTGCGGTACAAAGCCGGTGTCGAGCGCGGTTTCCGGGTCTTCGGCGAAGGGGCCGCCGTCGGCCCCCATCGGGACGCGGCTCATCGATTCGAACCCGCCGGCGCAGACGAGGTCTTCCCAGCCCGAGGCCACCTTGGCGGCCGCGGTATTAAACGTGTCGAGGCCGGAAGCGCAGAAGCGGTTGACCTGTGCGCCCGGCACGCTGTCGTCCCAACCGGCCTTTTGCAGCGCGATTTTCGGCAGCACCGCGCCCTGTTCCATGACCGGGGCCACGCAGCCCAGCATCACATCGTCCACCCGGGCGGTGTCGAAGTCGTGCCGGTCGGTCATTTCATTCAGAAGCGAGGTGACGAGGTGGATCGGCTTCACCTCGTGCAGGGTGCCGTCCGCCTTGCCCTTGGAGCGGGGCGTTCGGATCGCATCGTAGATATAGGCTGCTTCAGCCATGGCTTTGTCCTCCCATGAGATCCCGTCCGGTCAGGCTGCGTCGAAGACGGCGAGCCGGGGCAGGGGATCAAGTTCGCGTTGAGTGATGGCGCGTGCTTCGGCGGGGTCAAGTCCGACGCCGCGTAGCATGATCTCGGCCGTGTCCGATCCGGCCTGTCGCCAGGTGCGTCGGCCGTCGAGGACGAGGCTCATCGCGCCGAAGGTCGCGCCCCCTGCCGTGGCCGTGATCGAGGCCACCTGATCGCGCAGAAACGTGAACCGGCCCGAGATCAGGCCGCTCCGCAATTCCTCGGCCGGCATTTCGGCCCAGAAGCTGCCGAGCCGGGGTTCCAGCATGGCGTAGCGCGCGATGAAGCGGCCCCAGTGCGGGTCGTCATGGACGCGCCGCACGCAGAGGCGAATCGAGGCCGATACCTTTTCGGCCGGGTCGTCCATGTCGGCGCAGGCGGCGTTGATCGAGCTTCGAAATTCGGTCGCCACCGTTTCACACACCGATGTGAAGAGGTCATGCGGGTCGTCGAGGTTATTGTAGATCGTGCCGCGCGAGAGTCCCGCTTCGCGGGCGAGGTCGCTGACAGCCACAGTCTTTCCGCCTTCGGTGGCAAAGATGCGCATGGCGGCCTCGTGAATGCGCGGGGTGGCGGTATTCATCTTTCGTGTCCGTCCCGAAAAATCGTTGTTGACTGAAATTGAACACGAGTGTTTAAATCGTGTCAACAGCGTTCATTGCCGATGGGAGGAGACGGCCATGATAGACTGCATGAGGGGCGCAATTGCGTCCGGGCTCCGCTGATGGAGTTTCTGCAGCTGATTATCGGAGGACTGGCGAACGGGTGCATCTATGGCCTCGTCGCACTTGGCTTCGTCATGATTTACAAGGCCAGCGAGGGCGTGAACTTCGCCCAAGGCGACATGATGATGCTGGGCGCCTTCGTCGCGCTCGGGATCGGAAACACCGACCAGATGGGGCTTCCGTTCGGGATCGCGGTGATCCTTGCAATGGCGATCATGTTCGCCGTCGGATGGGGGGTCGAACGGGTCGTGGTGCGCCAGATCTTCGGCCAGCCGCAATTCGCACTCGTCATCCTGACCATCGCGATGGGCTTTGTCTTCCGCTTCGTGGCCGGGTCGATCTGGGGCTATACGCCGCTGGTGCTGGAAACCCCCTTCGCCGGGCAGAATTTCAGGGGCGGAGGGCTGGTCGTCGGCCTTGCCGATCTCGTCACCATCGGGGTGACGCTTGCACTGACGCTGGCGCTCTGGGCTTTCTTCGCGTTCACCAAGATCGGGCTGGCCGCACAGGCGGCGAGCCAGAACCAGATGGCGGCCTATATCGTCGGCGTGCCGGTGATGCGGATCAACTCGCTCATCTGGGGCCTCTCGGGTGCCGTGGCGACCGTGGCCGGCGTGCTTTACGCGACCAAGGGCGCCATCGACCCGAACATCGGCCTTCTGGGCATCAAGGCCTTTGCGGCGGCGGTGATCGGCGGCATGGGGTCGCTTCCCGGCGCGCTTCTGGGCGGGCTGATCATCGGTGTGATCGAGCCGGTGGCGGGGCGCTATGCCCCCGGTGAGCTGGCCAAGATGTCGCCGTACATCATCATGCTCGTCGTGCTGGTGCTGCGGCCCGGCGGCCTGTTCTCGCAGATCCAGATGAAGAAGGTCTGAGTATGCGCTACGTCTTCAAGACCACCTACGACCGCGACATCGACCTGCATCAGCATGGCTGGAGCCGGGCCAAGGTCGCGGTGCTGGCCGGTTTGATGATCGTCCTTCCGTTTCTCGTCGGTGAATACTACCTCGCCGAGGCGACCAACACGCTCATCTGGGCGCTGGCTGGGATGGGGCTGATGATCGCCGTGGGGCACACCGGTCAGGTGAGCCTCGGCCACGCCGCGTTTCTCGCCATCGGGGCCTATGCCAACTCGGCGTTGATGAACGTGGGCGTGCCGTTCCTGATCTCGTTCCCGCTCGCCGGTCTCATCACCGGGCTGTTCGGCGCGGTCATCGCCATTCCGGCGGTGCGGATGTCTGGCATTTACCTCGCCATCGCCACGCTCGCGGTCTTTGTCATCGTCGAGGAGATGGTCATCCTGCTCGAGCCGATCACCGGCGGGGTGGGGGGCATCATGGCGCCGTCGATCCAGTTCTTCGGCATCAGCTTCGACCGCTACGGCGCGCTCGAGAACTTCTACTGGCTGTGCCTCGCCATCGTGATCCTGGTCACATGGGGATATGCCAACCTGATGCGCTCGCCCACGGGCCGGTCCTTCCTCGCCGTGCGTGACAGCGAAGTTTCTGCCCGGGCGCTGGGGATCAACGTGACGCGGACCAAGTCGCTGGCCTTCGGGCTGTCGACCGGCGTCACGGGCCTCGCGGGGGCCCTGATGGGGCACTACATCGGGTTTTACAATTACGAGCTGTTCTCGATCTTCATCTCGATCAACCTGCTGCTCGTCGTCACGATTGGCGGGCTCGGCTTCATTCAGGGGGCCTTCCTTGGCGCGATCCTGATTACGGCCGTGCCGCAGGTCATCGCGATCCTGCGCGACGGGCTGAACGCGAATTTCGGGATCAACCTCGGGTCGATCCCGGGGCTCGATACCATGATTTTCGCGGCGATCCTGATCCTGTTCATCATCTTCGAGCCGGCCGGGCTTTACGGTCGCTGGCTCAAGATCCGGACGTGGTTCGACATCTTCCCGCTCGCCCGGCGTGACATGTTCCGCCGCCAGAAGAGCTATCTCAAGACGGAGCGCATGAAATGAGCCTGCTGGAGGTGAACGATCTGGCCGTGCATTTCGGCGGCGTGAAGGCGGTGGACGGGATGTCGTTTTCGGTCGAGCCGGGCGAGGTTTTTGCCATCATCGGGCCGAACGGGGCGGGGAAGTCGACGATCTTCAACCTGATCAGCCGGATATACGAGCCGACACGGGGCACGATCCGTTTTGACGGGAAGGATCTAACCGCGCAGAAGTCGCATGACATCGCCCGGTTGGGGATCGCGCGGACGTTCCAGAACATCGAGCTGTTCGACCATTCGACCGTGCTCGCCAACCTGCTGATGGGGCAGCATACCCACCGTTCCACCAATTTCGTGCAGGACATCCTGTTCTTGGGCAAGGTGCGCCGGGCCGAGCGCGAGCACCGGCATCGGGTGGAAGAGGTGATCGAATTCCTCGAACTCGAAGCCTACCGCAACAAGATGATCGCGGGACTGCCCTATGGCGTGCGCAAGGTGGTCGAGATCGGTCGCGCGCTCGCCCTCGGCCCGAAGCTCATTCTGCTGGACGAACCTGCCTCGGGCCTGTCCGTCGAAGAGACGCAGGACGTGGCCTTCTGGATCGAGGACATGCGCCGGGACATGGGGTTGACCGTTCTGATGGTCGAGCATGACATGAGCCTTGTGAACCAGGTGTCCGACCGCGTTCTGGCGGTGGCCAACGGTAGGCCGCTGGCCATGGGCACGCCGCAAGAGGTGCAGGCGGACCCGCATGTGCAGGCGGCCTATCTTGGCACGCCCGAGGAGGATGCGGCATGACCGTTCTGTCCGTTCGCAATCTGGAGACCTTCTACGGCGCGATCATGGCGCTGCGCGGCGTGTCCATCGACGTTGAAAAGGGTGAGATCGTCACGATCCTCGGTGCCAACGGGGCCGGGAAGACGACGCTGATGAAGACCATCGCGGGGCTCATGGACCCGGAGAAGGGTCAGATCACCTTCATGGGCGATACCATCGGCGGGCTGGACCCGGACCGGGTCGTCTCCAAAGGCATCAGCCTTGTCCCCGAGGGGCGAGAGGTGTTTCCGTACCTGTCGATTGAGGAGAACCTCAAGCTCGGGGCCTACACGCGCCGGGGCGACCTCTCGAACGATCTCGACCTCGTCTACACCTACTTCCCCATTCTCAAGGAGCGGCGGCGCCAGGCGGCGGGGTTCCTGTCGGGCGGGCAGCAGCAGATGCTGGCGATCGGCCGGGGCCTCATGGCCGAACCCAAGCTGATGATGCTGGACGAGCCGTCGCTGGGCCTGTCGCCGCTGCTGACGCAGGAGATTTTCGGAATCATCGCGCGGCTCAATGCGGAAGAGGGCGTCACCATGCTCCTCGTCGAACAGAACGCCCATATCGCGCTGGAGACCGCGCACCGGGGGTATGTCCTTGAGATGGGGCGGATCGTGATGACCGGGCCGTCGGCGCAGCTCAAGGCCTCGGACGATATCCAGGAATTCTACCTGGGTCGCACCGAGGAGACGGAGCGCGGGCAGAAACGGTGGAAGAGGCGCAAGACATGGAGATGAGCCGGGTGACATCCGACGACACCATCGCCTTCGAAGGGCATACCACGATCGTTTCGCTCTGGGCGGATCGCTGCGCGAAATACGGTGCGCGCACCTGCCATCGCGAGAAACAGCTGGGCATCTGGAAAAGCTATTCGTGGAGCGACTACTACGAGACCTCAAAGAAGATAGGGCTCGCTCTGTTGGAGCTAGGCGTGGCCAAGGGGGAGCCGGTGCTGATCCTCGCCGAGGACCGGCGTGAGTGGATCTACTGCGATATTGCGGCTGCTGCCATCGGGGCGATCCCGGCGGGCGTCTATACCACCGACAGCGCGGGGCAGTTGGCCTATCTCGCAAACGATTCCGGCGCGCGGGTGCTGTTCGTCGAGAACGACGAGCAACTGGACAAGTGGCTTCAGGCCCGTGACGACATGCCAGGCATTGAACATGTCATCGTTTTCGACCGCGAGGGGCTTGCCACCTTTTCCCACGACAAGGTGATGTTCCTCGACGAGCTGCTCGAAATAGGCGCCAAGGCCGCCGACCCGGGCCGGTTCGAGGCGGCGCTTAAGGCGGTGAAGCCGGGTGACCCCCGGATGCTGATCTATACCTCCGGGACGACCGGCCCGCCCAAGGGCGCGATCCTGTCGCACCGCAACATGGTGTTCCAGCTGGTCGCGGGCGAGCAGATGCTCGATTTCTATGAAACCGACAATCAGCTGTGTTTCCTGCCGCTCTGCCACGTCCTTGAACGGCTCGTCTCGGTCGAGGCGCCCATCGCGAACGGTTGCACGGTGAATTTCGCCGAAAGCCCCGAGACGGTGTTCGAGAACCTTCAGGAGGTCTCGCCCGACACCTTCGCCGGTGTGCCCCGGATCTGGGAGAAGATCTATTCCCGTGTGACCATCATGCGGTCCGAAGCGGGGCCGGTCGGCGCGAAAGCGTTTGATTGGGCGATGCATGTCGGCCAACGCTACGCGGCGGCCGAGACTCCGGGCGCGGGCCTGAAACTGGCGCATTGGGTGGCCGAGGCGACGGTGCTGCGCAACCTGCGCCGGATGCTGGGCCTTGCCAGCGCGCGCCGTGTGACCTCGGGCGCGGCCCCGATCTCGCCCGACCTGATCGACTGGTTCGCCGCCCTTGGCGTGCCGCTGGTCGAGGGCTTCGGGATGACCGAGACGGGCGGCGTGGCCACAGTGAACACGGTCGACGACAACAACATCGGCACGGTGGGCAAGCCCCTGCCGGGTGTCGAGTTGCGGCTGGACGAGACGGGCGAACTGCTCGTCGGCGGCCCCTGTGTTTTCGCCGGATACTGGAAGAAGCCCGAGAAGACAGCGAAAACGATCGACGAAGACGGGTGGCTGCACACCGGCGATATCGGGCGCATCGGAAACGATGGCGCGCTGACAATCACCGGCCGGATGAAGGACATCATCATCACGGCGGGCGGCAAGAACATCACGCCGGCCGAGATCGAGTCCAAGCTGAAATTCAGCCCTTACGTCTCGGATGCGGTCGTGATCGGGGACAAGCGCAAGTATCTGACCTGCCTCATCATGATCGACCAGGAAAACGTCGAGAAATTCGCGCAGGACCGACAGATTCCGTTCTCTGACTTCGCCTCGCTCACGCGGGCGCAGGAGGTTCGCGACCTGATCGGAGAGGTGGTGGCCGAGACCAACAAGCAATTCGCGCAGGTCGAACAGATCAAGGATTTCCGCCTGATCGACATCCTGCTTACGGCGGAGGACGAGGAACTGACGCCGACGATGAAACTCAAACGGAATTTCGTCAATGATCGCCACGCCGGGCTCATTGACCAGATGTACTGAAGACAAGGCTTTAACAGGGAGGAAAACATGAAACAACTCAAAGCCTTGGCAGCCGTTGCTGCCATGACCACAACGGGGGCGGCCTTTGCCCAAACGCAGGGCGTTACCGAAGACGAAATCAAGATCGGGGGCGCGCACGACCTGTCGGGTATTTTCGCGCCCTTCTCGGTGCCGGCCGTGACCGCGGCCAACCTGGTCTTCGAGGAAGTGAACGCCAACGGCGGCATTCACGGGCGCAAGATCACCTACATCACCGAGGATCACGGCTATCAGGTGCCGCGCGCGGCACAGGCGGCCAACAAGCTGATCAACCGCGACCAGGTGTTCGCGATGCTCCTGAGCCTCGGGACGCCCCACAACCTTGCCATGTTCCAGCTGATGGAGCCGAAGGGTATCCCGAACGTGTCGCCGATCACCGCGGCGCGTCAGATGATCGAGCCGCCGGCACCGTGGAAGTTCGCGGGCACGTCGTCCTACTACGAAGCGATCAAGGCGACCGCGGAGTACATGGTCGCCGAGGAAGGCGCGCAGAAGTTCTGCCTGATGATCCTGCCCACCGACTTCGGCAAGGAAATCGAGGCGGCCGTGCATGAACTGGCCGAGGCGGGCGAGATCGAGATGGGCGCGGAAATCGCGCACAAGCCCGACGAGTCCGACTTCACCGGTGCGCTTGGGCGGGTCAAGGAGTCCGGCTGTGACACGGTGGGCATGGCGCTTGGCGTCAGCCAGCAGATCAACGCCATCGCCACGGCGAACAAACTCGGCATGGACGTGAACTTCATGGTGTCGGGCGCTGGTTTCCACACCGTCGTCGCCAAGGGCCTCGCCGCCCAGGGCGTGATGGACGGCGTTTACGCCGGTGCCGGCTGGCAGGATCTCGAAGCGCGTGCGGGCGAGCCGGAAGTGGCTGAATGGATCGCCAAGTACAAGGAAGCCACGGGCGAAGACCTTCCGTCCACCGGCGCCCTGCTGGGCTATGGCGGCGCGACGACGATGGTCAAGGCGCTCGAAGCGGCGGGTCCGGACCTGACGCATGAGAGCTTCATCGCGGCGATGGAAAGCCTCAACTACGACGACGCGATCGGTGGCAACACTGTCGATTATTCCGCCGAAGACCATGTCGGCGCGGATGAGGTGTTCGTGAGCCGGATCGAGAACGGCTCCTGGACGCTGGTTCAGACGCTCGAGTGATCTGACCTCAGGCGGGGCGCGCGTCGCCCCGCCAACTCCCTGTTCTTACAACCAAAAAATACACAATCAGCCGGAGGGTCCGATGCTGAAACGCACGATCTATGACGAAGAGCACGAAATTTTCCGCAAAAGCGTCCGGGCCTGGGCGGAAAAGGAAGTGTTCCCCAACTCTGAGACATGGCGCGAGGAAGGCTGCGTTTCGCGCGAAATCTGGAAGCGCGCGGGGGAAGAGGGCTTTCTGTGCATGTATGCCGACGAGGCATATGGCGGCCTCGGGCTGGACGATTTCCGCTATGACATGATCCTCGTCGAAGAGATCGGGACGCGGGAGGCGGGCTTTTTCCTCGGCCTGCACAACCGGATCGCCGGGCCCTACCTGCAACACTACGCAAATGACGAGCAGCGCGCGCGCTACATGCCCGGCTGCGTCTCGGGCGATACGATCCTCGCCATCGCCATGACCGAACCGGGAACCGGCTCCGACCTCGCAGGGATCAAGACGCGGGCCGTCGAGATGGAGGATCACTGGGTCCTGAACGGGTCCAAAACCTATATCTCGAACGGGTTCCTTGCCGGTCTGGTGATCGTCGCGGCCAAGACCAACCCCGAGGCCAGCCACGAGGTCGGCCTGTTCCTTGTCGAAGACGGGATGGAGGGTTTCTCGCGTGGTCGCAACCTCAAGAAAATGGGTCTGGAGAGCCAGGATACTGCCGAGCTGTTCTTCGACGATGTGAAAGTGCCGAAGAACAACGTGATCGGCGACCCGCGGGGCGGGTTCAAGACCATGATGCGGAACCTTGCCGAGGAGCGGCTGAACGGGGCCGTCGGATTTGTGGCGCGCGCCGAGCGGGCGTTCGAGATCACGATGGAGTTCATCATGGAGCGCCGCGCCTTCGGCAAGCCGATCGGCACGTTCCAGAACTCGCGTTTCAAGATGGCCTCGATGCGCACCGAGATCGACGCGGCGCAGGCGCTGGTCGACCATTGCGTGCGCGAGCATCTGAAGGGGGAGCTGTCGGCCGAAATGGCGTCGGAGGCCAAGCTTTTCACCTCCGAGGTCGAGGGGCGCGTGGTGGACGAATGTGTCCAGCTTCACGGTGGCGCGGGCTACATGGAGGAATTCGAGATCAGCCGGCTTTACCGTGATGCGCGCATCAGCCGGATCTATGCCGGAACGAGCGAGATCATGCGCGAGATCATCGGGCGCGGCCTCGGCCTCGACGAGCGCAAGCGCAACTGAGGGCGGCCAGGATTCAGCGCCTGAGCGACAGGGCCACGCCGCCGGTAACGAGGAGCGTGGCGAGGGCAAAGGTCGGGGTGAGCGGTTCGGACAGGAACAGGATGCCCCCGGCGACGGCGAGGATCGGAACGGCGAGCTGCGCGATGGCCGCCGTGGTCGTGGCCAGTCGGGGCAGCACCGTATACCAAAGCGCGTATCCGAGGCCCGAGGTGATGGCGCCCGAGACAATGGCGAGGAGCACGCCGTCCGGGGTGAGGAGGGCCGGATGACCGCCCAGCCGGACCGCGAGCGACAGCAGCAGGCCCAGCGGCGCGGCCAGCACGAAACTGGTCATCGTGGCGCCAAGCGGGTCTGTGGTCCGGCGTCCGTTGAGTGTATAGAGGCCCCAGCCGATCCCGGCAGCGACGAGGCAACCGCTTGCGATCAGGTCGAGCGTCACGCCGCCGCTTGGCCAGAGGACAAGCGCGAGACCGGCGAAGGCGATGGCGGTGCCGAGCTTGCGAGCCAATGTCACCGTTTCGCCCGCCCGGATCGCGGCGGTGAAAAGGGTGATCTGCACGGTGCCGAAGAGGATGAGCGCGCCCAGCCCCGCATCGGTCGCGACATATCCCAGGCTGAAGCCGAAGATATAAATGAGGAGCGCGGCCACGCTAGCCCACCGCCCCGGTGCGGTGAAGGACAGGGAGCGGCGGGAGGCGAGCACCAAAAGCGCGAGGATCGCCGCGCCGGAGACGAGCCGGATCGTCCCGAAACTCACCGCGTCGATTGTCCCGGCAGCGAGCGCGAGCCGGTTGAGGATCGAGTTCGCCGCGAAGGCGATCATGGTGAGAGCGGTGAGGAGGACGAGGCGCATGTCGCTGCGTGACCGCTCCGGCTGCCGGTGTCAAACCGCATTGACGGGACGGGCCGTGGGTCCTACCTGCGCTCAGAGGTGGCGCTGCGGCCCCGAACGGGGTATCAGGTGCCTTCCGACCCGCAACCGACCGACAGCCGACCCGCCGCCATGCAGATCGACCGCCACGCCCGTCTCTCCGTCGCGCCCATGATGGACTGGACCGACAGCCATTGCCGTGTGTTTCACCGGCTGATGAGCCGTGAGACGTTGCTTTACACCGAAATGGTCACCGCGCCGGCGCTGGTGCGGGGCGGGGCGGCGCATCTGCTCGACTTCGACCCGTCGGAGCATCCGGTGGCGCTGCAACTCGGCGGGTCGGACCCTGCGGAACTCGCCGAGGCCACGCGTATGGGGGTGGCGCGCGGGTATGACGAGATCAACCTCAACGTCGGTTGCCCGTCGGACCGGGTGCAGTCGGGCACCTTCGGCGCGGTGCTCATGCGTGAGCCTGAACTGGTCGCGCGCTGCACGGCTGCGATGATCGCGGCGGCGGGGGATGTGCCGGTGACCGTGAAATGCCGGATCGGCGTGGACGATCAGGACCCGGAGGCGGTGCTCCCCGCCTTTCTCGACCGCGTCGCGGATGCGGGCGTGCGCCGGTTCACGATCCATGCCCGCAAGGCGTGGCTCAAGGGGCTTAGTCCCAAGGAGAACCGGGACATTCCACCGCTCGACTATCCGCTCGTCCACCGGATGAAGGCCGAGCGCCCGGACCTGCACCTGTCGATCAACGGCGGCATCGCCACGCTTGAGGCCGCGCAGGAGCATCTCGACGCCGGGATGGACGGGGTGATGATCGGGCGCGCGGCCTATCACCAGCCCGCCGATATCCTCATGCAGGCCGACAGCCGCATATTCGGCAGCACCGATGCGATGACGGACCCGCGCGACGTGGCGCGGGCGATGCAGCCGCATATCGAGCGCCATCTGGCAGCGGGGCGGAAGCTGTCTCAGGTCACCCGGCATATGCTGGGCCTGTTCGCGGGACGGCCCGGCGCGCGGCACTGGAAACGGGTGCTGTCGGAGAACGCACAGCGCGCCGATGCGGATGCGCGGCTGCTCGAAGAGGCGATGGGCGAGCTCGTCTGACCGCTCAGACGGGCGTGTCCCTGAGGTCGACCGCGCCGTCGCGCAGGAAGGCCGCGCGCGCATCGTCCGGGAGCGGGCGTTTGGTGGCGACATCGGGACCGAGACAGACCATCGCCGCCTCGCCGGTCGTCGCAAGCTGTCCGTCCACATAGATCGCGTATTCGGTGGTGAACGAGGTGGTGCGGAAACTCGTCGCGCGCACGCAGACGATGTAGCTGTCGCCCAGGTGGATCGGGCGGAGGTAGCGCAGGGATGTGCTGATGAGGACGAGGCGGATGTCGCCGCTCCGGTCAAAGCCGATATGGTCGAAATAGCCGACGCGGGCGGTTTCCATCCAGCCCGGGTAGGTGGCGTTGTTGACGTGGTTGAGTGGGTCGAGTTCGCCAAAGCGCACCTTGTCGGCGCGGCCGAAGGCCCAAGGCTCAGGGATACCCTGAGCCGCGAGGTCGGCGCGGGTGAGCGGCGTGAGATGGGAGAGCGTCATGCGGGGTCCATTTCGTCGTTTTCGCCAAGGGCGCGACGGGCGAGGGCCACGAAGGCCGCGCGCTCGCCGGGGTCCAGCCGGTTGAGGATGTCGGCTTGTAGGTCTTCGACCACGGGGGTCATCACGGCGAGCCGGTTCTCGCCCGTCTCGGTCAGGGTCAGGACGCGGGCACGGCGGTCCTTGTCGCTCACGCTGCGTGCAACGAGGCCCTTTTGCTCCAGCCGGTCCACCACGCCGCCGATCGTGGCGCGGTCATAGGCGATGAGGGCGGACAGGCGGGCCTGATCGATGCCCGGATTATTTGCGAGGGCGGAGAGGGCGGCGAACTGGACGGATGTGAGGTCGAATCCCTCGGCCTTCATCCGGGCCTGGAACACCTGCGTCGATTGCTGGTTGAGCCGCCGGATCAGGTGCCCGGCCATCCGTGTCGTTTCCATCCTGTCCTCGGTTTCTCGCAAGATCAAAGGCTTGGGATTGATAGCGCGGAGAGAATGATTTGCATACATATTATTTCTTGACGGGGTGCTCGTGAAGATAATATGCATACATATCAAATTCTGGCGCTCTGCGTATTGGGAGGACGAGACATGCAATTCCACCTGAACGGCTTTCGGCCCGGTGACCCGGACATCCATGACCTCGCGGCGGGGCGGGTAGACCAGGGTGACCGGCTGCCGGACACGGTCGATGTGCTGATCGTCGGCAGCGGTCCTGCGGGCCTCACGCTTGCGGCGCAGCTTGCTGGCTTTCCGGACATCAGCACGCGCCTCGTCGAGCGCAAACTCGAAGCGATGGAGAAGGGGCAGGCGGATGGCATATCCTGCCGGTCGATGGAAATGTTCAACGCCTTCGGCTTCGCCCACAAGATCATGCGCGAGGGCTGCCATGTGAATCAGGTGACCTTCTGGAAGCCCGATCCCGAGAACCCCGGACAGATCACCCGCAACGGGCGTGTTGACGACGTGGAGGAGGGGCTGTCGGAGATGCCCCACATGATCCTCAACCAGGCGCGGGTGCAGGACATGTACCTCGACATCATGCGCAATTCGCCCTCACGCCTGGAACCGGATTATGGCCGCGAAGTCGTCGATCTGACGGTGGACGAGAGCGCCGAGGACTATCCGGTCACGGTGACGCTCCTGCGCGTGGACCCCGGCCACGAGGGCGAGCGCGAAGTGGTGCGCGCCCGCTATGTGGTCGGGTGCGACGGCGCACGCAGTGTCGTGCGCACGTCGATCGGGCGTGAGCTTCACGGCGATTCCGCCAATCAGGCCTGGGGCGTGATGGACGTGCTCGCGGTGACGGATTTCCCCGATATCCGCTACAAATCCATCATCAAGTCCGAAAAGGACGGCAACATCCTCATCATTCCGCGTGAAGGCGGCTACCTCGTGCGGATCTATATCGAACTCGACAAGCTGGAAGAGGGCGAGCGGGTGCGCGGTCGCAACATCACGGTGGACCGGCTGATCGAAGCCGCGCAGGGCGTGTTCAAACCCTATTCTCTGGATGTGAAAGACGTCGTGTGGTGGTCGGTCTACGAGATCGGACAGCGCGTGACCGACAAGTTCGACGACGTGCCGGTGGGTTCGGACCGTACGCCTCGCGTCTTCATCGCGGGCGACGCCTGCCACACGCACAGCCCCAAAGCCGGGCAGGGGATGAACGTCTCGATGGGCGACACGTTCAACCTTGGCTGGAAGCTCGTCACCGTGCTTCAGGGCCGCGCGGCGCCGGAGCTGCTCCACAGCTACTCCGCCGAGCGGCAGGCGGTGGCGCAGGACCTTATCGACTTCGACCGGGAGTGGGCCCGGGTCATGAGTGCCCCTATTTCCGAGGAAGGGGCGGCTGGGGCCGACCCAATGTTCCAGCAGGCGTTCATCAAGAACGGGCGCTACACGGCGGGTATGCAGGTGACCTATCAGCCATCGGCCCTGACCGGAGCGGCGGTTCATCAGGCGCGTGCATCCGGGTTCGAGATCGGGACGCGGTTCCACTCCTGGCCGGTCACACGTCTCGGCGATGCCATGCACCTTCACCTTGGGCATACGATCGAGGCCAACAACCGCTGGCACCTGTTCGCCTTCGCGGGCGCGGGCGATACTGGGCAGGCGGGGGGCGAGGTTGACCGGCTTTGCCGCTATCTTGTCGATGACCCCGAAAGCCCGTTGCGCAGGTTCACGCCCGAGGGGGCCGATCCTGACACGGTGATCGACCTGCGCGCGGTGTTTCAGGAGGCCCACGATACCCTTGAGATGGACCAGATGCCGGCTGCGCTGCGACCCTTGAAGGGGCGCTTCGGCCTGCCGGATGCCGAGAAGATATTCTGCGCGCCGCTCAAGACCGGGGCAGATATCTTCGACGCTCGCGGTGTCGACCGGACGCAAGGCGCGCTGGTCATCGTGCGGCCCGATCAATATGTGGCCCATGTCCTCCCGCTCGAAGATCACGCGGCGCTATCGGCCTTTTTCGAGGGTTTCCTGCTGCCTTTGGGCGCCGATGAGGCAGTTCGCGTTCCGGAAAACGCCTGACCTTTGTGTTGGCCCGTGGCGCTGTCGCCGCGGGCCTTCAGGCCTAACGGTCGCCGAACATGTCGCCAAGGCCGCCCAGCACCGAGCCTTCGCCCTTGTTGCCGCCCGGACCCGCCGCGCGCAGGACGCGGTCGGCGAGGCGCGAAAACGGCAGGCTTTGCAGGTACACGGTGCCGGGACCGCGCAGGGTGGCAAGGAAGATACCTTCGCCACCAAAGACCATAGATTTCAGGTTCCCGGCGCGTTCTATGTCGTAATCCACGCCGCTGGTCATGGCCGCGAGACAGCCGGTGTCCACCCGAAGCACCTCGCCCGCCGCCAGCTCGCGCTTGATGACGGTGCCGCCGATATGGATGAAGGCCATTCCGTCGCCGTTGAGGCGCTGAAGGATGAAGCCTTCGCCCCCAAAGAACCCGGCCCCGAGCTTGCGCTGAAAGGCGATGTCGGTGGTGGTGCCGAAGGCCGCGCACAGAAAGGCATCCTTCTGGCAGATGAGTTCCTCGCCGACTTCGGCCATGTTGATGGGCATGATCTTGCCCGGATAGGGCGCGGCGAATGCCACGCGTTTTTTGCCCTGACCGTTGTTCGTGAAATGGGTCATGAAGATGGACTCGCCCGTCAGGACGCGTTTTCCGACGTTCAGGAGCGAATCCATGATCCCGCCCGAGGGCCGAGCGCCGTCACCCATCCGGGTCTCGAAGCCGATGCCGTCGTCCATGTAATTCATGGCCCCGGCTTCCGCGATCACGACCTCGGAGGGGTCGAGCTCCACCTCGACGACCTGCATGTCGTCACCGAAAATCTCATAGTCAACTTCATGGCACCGCATCTCAAATCTCCCTGATGAATATCCGCGCGAGAACTGCGTGCAGCGTAAACCAGGCGGGGCCGCGATGGCCAGATGCCGCGCCGGGTTTGCGAGCGGTTCGGAGGCGTGTGGGAGGAGAGGTTTGGAGCGGGTGAAGGGAATCGAACCCTCGTCGTCAGCTTGGGAAGCTCAGTCACCACTTTTAATTTTCAATACTTTACCGGAATCTGTGGCAGAAAGTGTGGCAGGACGTACCGCGTATGCGCTGAGAGCCTGTTCCAAATCATCGTCCAGAACGTGTGCGTAACGCATGGTCGTTTCAAGGCTCTTGTGACCCAATAGGCGGCTAACCAGCTTGAGATTGCCGGTCTGCCGGAGCATCCGGGTTGCGAAGGTGTGACGTAGATCATGGAAGCGGAAGTCCTCGATGCCGGCGTCACGAACGGCGTCTCTCCATTTCATCCAGATATGCCCACCCGACGGATTGATTGGGTGAGGCTGGCCATCTTCGCCGAGGAAGGTAAAGACGTAGCGGCGAGTTGCCGGTGTACGTGCCTGGGGGATGGATTGGAGAAGCTCGCGAGTCTCTTCGGTCAGGGGGAACCTTTGGGTGCCGCCGCCTTTGATACGGAAGATCATGCGTCCTTCATCGAAATCGATATCCGACCAGAGCAGACCGCAGATTGTCCCCTGCCTGGCTCCCGTGAGCAGCGCGAAATGCACCAAGGGGTGGAGGTCATTGCGCAGGTGTTCAAAGAGCGCGTTCTCTTCGGCACGTGTCAACTCCCTCACGCGTTCCTCTGGTTCTTTCTTTTTGAGACGGGTCCAATTGATTTTTGCCGGGAGCTTGGCGTCGTAAGTTTCTCCCATGTGATTGATGGCGCGTTTGAAGTTGTCGAGGCAACGGTTGACAGTGGCCGCGCTCCGCTCCTCCAGCAGAGCCGAGACGGCTCTTAACATCTGGGCTTGGGTCAACTCGTGAAGATTGGTCATGGGATCCACCACTTCCATGATGGTCCGCGCTTGGCTGCGTGATGTCCGAGCGGAAGACTTCCCCTCCATCACCTGTTTCTGGTAGGTGCCCAAGGCTTGGGTGACCGTGAATGTCCGTCGTCAAATGATTTGG
>NZ_DGCP01000012.1:463595-481437 GCF_002384975.1 Maritimibacter sp. UBA3975 | reverse complement strand
GTTCTTGAGCTCGTCATAGACCGCTTCTCCCGCGGCCAGCATCTCGCCCATGTGGCGCCAGTCCATGCACAGGAAGTGGATCGATCCGTCCACCGCGTGGTCCGCCATGTTGCCGAGCGCCGTCGTCAGGAACCCGGTGAAGGCCTCCGAGCTCATCTCGCCCGACGCCATCGCGAACTCCCGATGCTGCACCTTGCCGGAGTTACCCACATGCCCGTCGATCGGCACGTTGTAGGGTGGGTCCGAGAACACCATCCGCGCGACCTGCCCCGCCATCAGGCCTCCGACCACAGCCGGGTCGAGCGCATCCCCGCACACCAGGCGATGGCGCCCGAGCCGCCAGACATCGCCGGGGTGGACCCGCCGCGACGCCGTCTCAGGCACCTCGTCATCCGCCGGATCGTCCGGCTCTTCCGGCGCCACCGCCTCCAGGATCCCGTCGATCTCCGGGATCGAGAATCCCGTCAGTCCCACGTCGAAGTCGAGCTCAGCCTCCATCAAGGCGCCGAGTTCCGCCGCGAGCAGGTCCTCGTCCCAGCCTGCATTGAGCGCCAGCTTGTTGTCCGCCAGAACATAGGCGCGCTTCTCCGCCTCGCTCATGTGATCGAGCCGAAGGCACGGCACCTCGCCAAACCCGAGAAGCTCGGCCGCCGCAACCCGGCCATGGCCTGCAAGGATGGTCCGTCGCTCGTCGATCAGGACCGGGTTGGTGAACCCGAAGGTCTCGATGGACGCCGCAATCTGGCGCACCTGCTTCTTCGAATGGGTCCGCGCATTGCGCGCCCAGGGGGTGAGGTCGCCCAGGGCGACGTTCTCGATCTTGTCTCGGGTCATTCCTGACCTCCTTGATCTGCTCATTCGACAGAATCGGCTCTGCCTGCCTGTGTCGTTCGATATATCTTACGATTGCATTTCGGTCAATCTGGGCGTATACGGTCGTCAGACATGGCGAACGGGGAGGATCCATGGAGATCGGGGAACGTCTCATGAGACTGCGCCAAACCTCGGGCCAGTCGCTGCAGCAGGTGGCAGACGCCGTCGGCGTCTCCAAGGCCCATGTCTGGGAGCTGGAGAAAGGCCGCAGCCGCAATCCGTCCTTCGAGCTCGTGCGCAAACTGGCCACCCATTATGGCGTGAGCATCGACGTCTTGACCGGCACGGCGCCCGAGCCCGCGCCCGAAGACATCAAGGTCGGTCGGATGCACCGCGACCTCGAAAGCCTGACCGACCGGGATCGGGCGATCATCGAAGAACTGATCGCATCGATGAAAGCCAGGGCCACGGAGGGCTCGTGACCCTTGGCGCTCGACCGGATCGACCTGGCGGATATCCACGCGCCTGACCGATTGGCAACCCGCCTGCACGCCCAGCTGGGACCGGTGACCTCGGCGGTTCCGATCGTCGAGATCGCGCTCGGCCTCGACATCTCGGATGTCCGGATCGACAGGTTTGACGGGTTCGAGGGCATGCTCCTGACGGACCGGGTCCGCAGCGATGGCGTCATCCTCGCAAACTGCCGCCACGGAGACCAACGCGCCCGTTTCACGATCGCCCATGAGCTGGGGCATTTCCTGCTCGAGCGCCACGAGGTCTCAAGCGGGACCGGCTTTCGCTGCACCTCGCGCGACATGCGTGAGACCCGCGAAGGACGCCGGGAGCTGCGCCAGGAGGCCGAAGCCAACCGGTTCGCGATCGAGCTCCTGGCCCCGTCCTCCATGTTCGACCGGCACCTCTCCTGCGACCCACACCTGCGAGACGTTCAGCACTTGCGCCGCGCCCTCGACCTCAGCGGCGAGGCCTGCATCCGGCGCATGGTCGAGCGCCGGGACGAGCCCCTGGCCGCGATCTGGTCCCACGAGGGCCGGATCCGGTATTCCATTCGGGGAGACGGGTTCCCGCACCTCGCGCCCAAAAAGAACGACCCCCTGCCAAAGATCAGCCAGGCGTTCGACGTGGTTTCGAAAGGAGTTCGGGGCATTACGACGTTCCGGGAGACCCACGCGGCGGCCTGGACCCATCGCCCGGAGATCGAGCTTTTCGAGCAGACCCGCGTCGGTCGGGACAGGCATGCGGTGACCCTGCTTTGGGCCGACCTGTCCCCCGAAGCCGACGACGAGGATGATGGCGCTCTGCCCGAGCTGGGAGAGCCCCGGTTCCGCTGAACGGGTGGCCGAAAACGGGTTCCCTGTTCTTGGCGCGCCATTCCCTGTTTCGGGTGCGTACATTCCCTGATCACGGGATTGGAATTCCCTGTTCCTGTAAGAACAGGGAAATGCCCCGCAACCCCCTGTAAACACGCTATTATCCGCGACCAGAATCCGCGGAATCGCGCGGATTCAGCGCCGGAAATGGAGAATTCCCTGTTAATTCCCTGTTAACCGCCAAATCCAGCCAAAACCGAACCCGCGAAAATTGCGAACTGAGACACAGGCCGGAAATGGGCCGTGAATGGTGGGAAAGGTGCGTCTCAGGTAAAGCGGGACGCAGTCAAGCCACCGAAAACGCGGGGGAAAACGGCGCCAAACGTCGTGCAGGGAATGAGACCGGGGTCGGTGGCTGGGGTGGTAGGATTCGAACCTACGATACACGGTACCAAAAACCGATGCCTTACCACTTGGCTACACCCCAACAGTGCGCGTGTTCCTACTCAAACCGACCTTGGGCTGCAAGCCAAAAAATCCGGACGCCCGCCTCATTCCTTGATCGCGTCGGAGCGCAGGAGATCCTCGCGTTCCGTGTCGCGTTCGGCGTCCACGATATTCTCCAGATCGTGCTCCAGCGTGGCTTCGACATTCTGGACCTCGCTCGTGCCAGGGCTGGCCGCCGTGGCCTGCGGGGGGGCCGCGTCCGCCTCTGCCTCGGTGTCGGACATGAGCAGGCGGTAGGTCGGCTCCGGCATCTGGATTCCGGCCTCGTCGAAAGCGAGGAGAACCTGCCGGATCGCCTCGGACCGGGCGGCGAGCAGCCCCGTCTCGCGCTGGTCGATCCAGGCGGTGAGGTTCATGCCGATGTCGGAGCCGCCCAGCTCGGTCGTCCAGATCGAGACGGCGGGGGTGTCGAGCACGAAGGGCATCGCCTTGAGCGTCTCTTCGGCAAGCTCCCGGGCCTTGGCGAGGTCGGTGCCGTAGGCCACGCCAAGCGCGAAAGCGAAGCGGCGCTCGGGGTTGCGCGTGTAGTTGATGATCTTGGACTTGAAGACGGTCGAGTTCGGGATTCGGATGTGGTTGCCGTCGAAGCTGAGCATGATCGTGGCACGGCTGGTCAAACGGATGACCTTGCCCTCTTCCCCGTCGATGCAGATCGCGTCATTGGGCGCGAAGGGCTGGCGCACCGACAACAGCACCGAGGCGATGAAGTTCTCGACCGTGTCGCGCACGGCGAAACCGATGGCGAGGCCGATGATCCCTGCCGCGCCGAGAATGGTGGACAAGAGCGCGGTGGCCCCGAGGATGTCGAGCGCGACGACCACGGCGGCCACGATCGCAGCGATGCGGATCACCGCGCGGATGATGTCGGCGATGAAGGCGTTTGGCGCGAGCCTGTCCCACGGCTGGCGCCGCCGGGCGATGAAGAAGCCGATCCAAAGGACGATGGCGAAGGCGATGAGCGCCACGCCGACCAGCGGCATGAAGGCCACGGCCTGCCAGAACCTGAGTTGCACGCGCTCCACCATCGGGGTGAGGCGGCGGCGCACGTCGGTCGAGATGCCCACCTCGTTCTCGATGGCGACCACCCCTTCGACCCGGCCCACTAGACCGTTCAGCGACTCGGACTGGCTGACGTCGAGCGTGGTGCCGCGCAGGGTGACGATGCCGGATTTCACGACGACCGTGACATCCTCGTATCCGTCGAGTTCGTGCAGGATGTCGCGGATCTTGGTGGCGATGGCCGCGTCGGCCTGGGCCTGTTCGCTGGTCGTGCCGGTGCCGGTGGTGATCGTGCCGTCCTGCGCGGCCGCCGGGGCGGCAAGGCACAGGATGAGCGCCAGCAGTCTGAATAAATGCATGTCCGTCCCCGAAAAATCCCCCGCCAGCTTATCCAGAGGTTTCCGCGATTGGGAACCCCCGAAGTGGGGGGCGGGCGCGCAAGAGGGACGGTCCCGCAAATGCAAAAGGCCGCCCCGAAGGACGGCCCTTTCGCGACTGTCGGTGCGCTTACGCGGCCTTGGCGCGTGCGGCGGCCCGCTTGCGGTTGCCACGATGGAACGGGAGATCAACCTTCTCCGTCGCGGCGGTTTCGACAATCGATTTGATCCAGCGTTGCTTCGACATGGGTGCCTCTTTTTTTTTTCGTCTCGGGGCGCGTGGCCCCTGTGTTTGCTGAGGACCATGAAGCGCCTGAAATCGGGCGGAGATTGGGCAGGTTCGGGGAAAGATACGGCCGCTTTAGGGGCCATTTTGGAAACAATCGCCCCGGACGCTGCGGATCGTCAGAGCCGAATCGCGGAAATGAGGCGGCCGTAGTCAGCTTCCTTGCGGTGGACCGAGCGGCGGTAGGAATAGAAGCGTTCGGGGTCGGCATAGGTGCAGTGGCGGGTCCACTCCGCATGGCCAACCCCGGCCTCACGCAAACGATGTACGCCGAAGCCCGGCAGGTCGAACTGCACACGGTCGCCCTGCCCGCCCGCGAAGAAGCGGCCGTTTTCGGGGTCGTCGTCCATGAAGCGGTCCATGAACTCCGGTCCCACTTCGTAATTGGCCTGGCTGATGGTGGGGCCGACCACCGCGCGGATGTTCTCGCGCGTTGCGCCTTCGGCCACCATCGCGTCCACCGTGGCCTCCAGCACGCCTTCGAGCGCACCACGCCAGCCGGCATGGGCCGCGCCGATGACGCCGGCCTCGGGGTCGGCGAAGAGCACCGGTTCGCAGTCGGCGGCGAGCACGGTCAGCACCAGCCCCGGCGTGCGGGTGACGAGGGCGTCTGCGCGCGGCTTGGTGCCGTTCTGGGGTTCGGTCACGACGACGACGTCCGGGGAATGGACCTGATGCACGCCGACCAGCGCCTCCGGCAACGCGTCCATCGACGCGGCCACGCGGGCACGGTTCATCTCGACCGCGCCTTCCTGATCGTCGGACCCGCCGCCGCAGTTCAGCCCGGTATAGATACCGGACGAGGCGCCGCCCTTGCGGGTAAAGAACCCGTGGCGCACGCCGTCGAGGGCCGTGGAGGTGATGACTTCAAGGTTCATGTTTCGAGTCCCGGCAACATGGGCGCCCCTTCGGGCACGAACGCGAGGATCTTGAACAGGGTTCCCATTTCATCGGGGTGCGTCAAGCGGCGATGCGCGGCGACGTGGCGGGAGAGCGGCTCGCCCTCAAGCCGCCGGGCGAGCGCCTGCGCGCGTGCGGTGATGCCCAGACGTTCGAGGAACACGCCCTGCGGCGTGAGGCGCGAGTGGGTCAGCCGCGGCGCGGCCTGTGCCAGCGCCTCGAAATCCACATGGGAGGTGAGGTCAGCCTCGCCCGGGTCAGCGAGCGGATCGGCGGTGTCGTGTTTCGCGACGGCTTGGAGCGTGTCGCCCAGAGAGTGCCAGTCGCCGTAGTCGATGATGAGTGCAGCGCCCCCGGACGCGGCGATGCGCGCGTCGATCTCGGCCATGACCGCCTCGCCCGCCGGGCGCAGCTCCACAAGGTCGCCGTCGCGGGCCTCCGCGAACCGGTCGAGGGCGGTGAGCGAGACCGGCCCGCCGAGGCCGAAGGTGAGAGCGTCGTCGGCCAGCCCAACCTGCCGCTCGCGCCACGCGCCATCGTCGCGCTGGAACTGGCGCACGGGGAGCGCGTCGAAGAACTCGTTGGCGACGAGGAAGATCGGCCCCGGCGGCACGTCTTCCAGCCGGTCGGCCCATGTCACGCCGTAGCCTGCGAGCGTGGCCTGCTGGCGGGTGCGCAGCGCCTCGGACGCTTCGACCAGCACCACGCGCAGGGCGTCGTGGAATCCCGGCACGCCGCGCGTGGCGCGCAGGATGTCGGCCATGAGGGTGCCGCGACCGGGGCCAAGCTCGGCCAAAACGATGGCCGCGGGCGACCCCTGATCCATCCACCCCTGCGCGAGGCACAGGCCGACCAGCTCACCGAACATCTGGGAAATCTCAGGCGCGGTGGTGAAATCGCCTGCGGCGCCGAAGGGGTCGCGGGTGGTGTAATAGCCGTGCTCGGGGTCGAGCAGGCATTCGCCCATGTAGTCGGCCACGCTCATCGGGCCGCTCTGGGCGATCCGCGCGCGCAGTTTCGCCGCGAGGCTCATCCGCGGCTGCGCCGGGCGGCCCAGATCAGGATGGCGAGGCCGCCGACGATCATCGGGAGGGTCAGAACCTGCCCCATCGTCAGCCCCGCCTCGCCAAGACGGACCACATGGCCCCAGGGATTGTCCGGGGTGATGAACTGGGCGTCGGCCTGCCGGAAGAACTCGACGATGAAGCGCGACACGCCGTAGCCCAGCACGAAGACGCCGGTGAGCATCCCGGGCCGCTTGAGCCAGCCCATCGCGAAGGCGAGCGTCAGGAGGATGATGCAGAGAACCAGCCCCTCAAGCCCCGCCTCGTAGAGTTGCGAGGGGTGGCGCGCGCAGGGATCGGTACCGGTCGCGCAGGACTGCGCGGCGGGACCGGGAAAGATCACGCCCCACGGCGCGTCGGTGGGACGCCCCCAAAGCTCGCCGTTGATGAAATTCGTGATCCGGACGAGGCCCAGCGCAGGCGGGGTCGCGATGGCCAGCAGGTCGAAGACCGACCATGTGACCAGCTTGTATTTCCGCGCGAACAGGATGAGCGCGATCATCACGCCGAGGAAGCCGCCGTGAAACGACATGCCGCCCTGCCAGATCTTCACGATGTCGACCGGGTTCTGAAGGTAGTATCCCGGCTGGTAGAACAGCACGAAGCCCAGTCGCCCGCCCGCGATGATGGCGATCACCATCCAGGTCACGAGTTCTTCGAGCTGCGCGCGGGTCATGCCCGGCTGCTCGCCCGCCCAGAGCCGGGGGCGCGAGATCGCCATGCGGATGATCCACCAGCCAATCGCGATGCCGACGATATAGCCGAGCGCGTACCAGCGGATGCCGAAATGCATCCCGAAAAGGTCGAAGCCGAAGGCCTCGGGCGACAGGTTCGGGAACTGGATCGCGGCTAACATGGGCGTTTGGTGCGCCGGGGCGGCGGAACTGTCAACCTGTCGCACGCGTTGAGAATCGTAGACGTGTCGCCCATATACATGTGATGCATGGGGCCAACCGGCGCTTGGACCGAGCGGCCCTTTGAACAGGAGATCGACATGCAAACCCGAAACAAGGTGCTGGACGACCTGTCTCAGCTCATGACGAACGCAATGGGCGTGGCCCAAGGCGCGCGGACCGAGGCCGAGACGGCGATGAAAAGCTGGATGGACCGCTGGCTGGCGGATCGCGACTTCGTGACGCGCGAGGAATTCGACGCCGTGCGCGCGATGGCGCAGAAGGCCCGTGAGGAAAACGACGCGCTCAAGGCGCGGATCGAGGCTTTGGAAGCGGCAGGGACGGCCAAGAAGACGGCCAAGGGCTGATGCGCCCGCTCGCAGCCATCCTGTGCGCGGCGCTGATCGCGATTGCGGGCAGTGCTTCGGTCGCCTGTGACCTGCCGTCGAATGCCGCCGCGCTCATGGCCGATGCCGGTCGGGCCGTGAATACCGAGCGTGAGAACGGCGGCGTGAAGGCTCTGCGCCGGGATGCACGTCTTGATCGGGCCGCGCAGCGCCATGCCTGCTGGATGTCTTCGAGCCAACGGTTTTCACACGAAGGGGCGGGCCGCTCCCAGCCCTTCGACCGGATCGCGTCGGCCGGCTACACGGCGCGGCTGTCGTCGGAAAACATCGCCCACGGGCAGGGCAGCGCGGCCGAGGTGGTCAAGGACTGGATGACGTCGGGCGGTCACCGCTCCAACATCATGCGCGCGGATGCAGTCGATTACGGTGTCGGCGTTGCGCTGCTGCGCTCCCGGCCCGTCTGGGTGATGCTCTACGCCGCGCAGTAAGTCGGATCAGGACAATTCGGACGGTTTGGTCGCCGGGGTATCAGCGCCCCGGCGTTCTTTTTCTGCAAGCCCGCTTATTTCAGGATCGGGGGTTTCGACGGGTCCGAGCCCGGTGCGGGGCGCACTGACGGCGCCTCTGGCTCCGGCTCCGGTTCCGGCATGTCGAACCGCAGACCCACCTTGGCGAGACGTGTCGTGACCTCGTCCCCCGACGCGAAGAAAGCGACGTCGAGCCGCTGGTCGGCACCGGAAAATGTCATCGCCTCCTGCGCGGCACGCGCGAGGGCGCTTTCCGATCCCTCGGCCGCGTCGATGAAAGCGAGGACGAGGCCTTCGCTCTGGTCGTCATAGAGCGCACGGGCGAGCACCGCGTGGTCGCACAGCCCCGCTGCCACCGCGAGTTTGGTGGACAGCCCGGTGATGAGCCGGTCTGAGAGGCCTGTGGGCGGTTCCAGCGCACGCACCTGCCCCTCGACCTCCTCCGGTGCCGGGCCGAGCGTCTGGGCGAGCCAGTCGACGGCGGCGGCCGGAATGAGGATCGACGAGGGCGCAACGCCGAGGTTCACGCCCAGCCCGATGCCGGAGCCTGCGACCATCGCCGCGATCACGCGCCCCGGCAGGGCGGCGTAGGGCGCCGGGCCTTCGGCGAAGGCCGCCAGCCGGTCCTCCTGATCGAAGACGAGGACATAGCGGTCGGGCGGCGCGTCTTCGCCTGCCTCAAGTTCGAAAAGCTCGGGATTGACCGACTCGCCGCGCGATTCCTCCTTGAGCAGGAGAAACAGTTCGCCGTCGGCCAGGTGCCCGTAGAACGCCAGCCGCGCGCCGTCGTCCTCCAGATCCGCCTGCATCGCCGCATGGGCGGTATCGAGCACGGTTTCCTCGGTCATGGGTTCAGCACCTCCGCGACGCGGGTTCTGAGCACCGGGACAAGCTCGGTCTCGAACCACGGGTTTTTCCTGAGCCACCCGGTATTGCGCCACGACGGATGAGGCAAGGGGATGATGCCCGGGGCGTGATCGCGCCAGCCGCGCACGGTGTCGGTCATCGAGCCGCGCGCGCCGATGTAGCGCCGCTGGGAATAGGCACCGACGAGCAGCATCAACTCGGGCGCGAGTGTTTCGTCCACCGTGTCATGCCAGGTCGCGGCGCAGACGGGCGGGGGCGGCAGGTCCGCACCGCGCGCGTCGT
This sequence comes from Maritimibacter sp. UBA3975, assembly GCF_002384975.1. Classification (NCBI taxonomy): domain Bacteria; kingdom Pseudomonadati; phylum Pseudomonadota; class Alphaproteobacteria; order Rhodobacterales; family Roseobacteraceae; genus Maritimibacter; species Maritimibacter sp. UBA3975. The sequence continues at coordinate 472,247 of NZ_DGCP01000012.1, read as the reverse complement.
AGCCGGGAAAGCAGAAGGCCATCGGCGTGATCGCCACGCGCGACCGGTCGTAAAAGGTCGCCCGGTCCACCCCCATCCAGTCGCGCAGCCGGTCGCCGGAGCGGTCGTCGAAGGGCACGCCGCTTTCATGCACCCGCATTCCGGGCGCCTGCCCGATGATGCGCAGCCGTGCGCCGGGTTCGAACCACGCCACGGGGCGTGGGGCATGTCCGGTCTTCGTCGCACGGAACTGTTCGGCACAAATGCGGCAGGCCCGGATTCGGTCGGGAAGTGACGGCACGCCTTGCATAACAAGAGCTTAAACCTTCCCCGCATAGGCAACAATGCCCCGATCCAGTCCGGACATTAACCACGGATTGTTCACGAACGTGCCCCATTTCCGACCCTATGGGCAGGGTATCCATGCTGCGGGTTAGTCCCAAGAGCAGTGTTTTTTGTACGAGTGCCAAGTGGAAATAAGACATTGAAGAACTGAGGGTAGACATGGCGACGAGCAGGCTTTCAGCCTATTATATCGGCACCTATGCCGATCTCGACCTCGCGGAGGGGGACACGGTGGCGCAAACCGCCGGTCGGCTTGTGGGCTATCGTCTGGGCGACTCACAGCATCCGGCGCATTCGCGTGAAAACACGCTGCTGCTCGACAACACCTCTGACGCGGTCGCTGACCGGTTGACCTGGGGCGGCAAGGTGGCCGAGATGGTCGCCTCTCTGCACGTTTCGGTGAAGCTCACCTATATCGACCGCAAGACCGACTCGACCTGGATGGTCGTGTTGCAGGACACCCTTGGCCGTGTGTTCCTCACCCCCTTCGCAGACGGGTCGGAATTTTCCGAGGCCTTCGTCGAGAAGCCCATCGAAACCATCGAGATCGAGACCATCACCGGTGAGCATTACCGCGCCGCCGTGCGTGAGCTGGCCGATCAGGGCTATGTCTGTTTCGGCTCCGACACCCGCATCCAGACGCCCACGGGCGAGAAGAAGGTTGTGCGGCTCAAGCCCGGCGATCTGGTCAATACCGTCGACAATGGTCCGCAGCCGATCCGCTGGGTGGCCATGCGCCGCCTCGGCCCGCTCGAGCTGCGCAAGAACCCTGCGATCCGGCCAATCCGCGTGCGTCAGGGGGCGCTCGGTCACGGGCTGCCGGAGCGCGATGTGCTTTTGTCGCCGCAACACAGGGTGCTCGTCCGCTCGCGCCTCGCCATGGGCATGTTCGGCACGACCGAAGTGCTGGTGGCGGTCCGCTCGCTTCTGGGCCTGCCCGGCTTCGAGGTCGCCGAGGACGTGGGCGGCGTGATCTATGTCCACCTTCTGTTCGACGACCACGAGGTGGTCATCGCGGACGGTGCCCCGATGGAGAGCCTGTTCCTCGGGACCGGCGCACGGGAGGCCGTTGGCCAGGAGGCGCTGGAAGAGATCCGGGCGATCATGCCGGAACTGGTCGACATGATGATCGCCGGACAGGGCACCCCCGCCCGTCCGCTGACCGAGCCGGAGCGCGCCGCCGAGATGGGCGTGATCCACCGGGACCGGAACGTGCCGCTGGTCGCCGGCTTCTGAGGCCGACCGCGCGGCATTGAGCCGCCCCGCCCCTTCCGCTACATCAGCCGTTAACCTCTTTTGGAGAGCGGCGCATGTACCGGGTCTGGAACTTCATCGCGAATTACTCGGTCCTGCTGATCGGCGGGGCGCTGATCGCGCTGGTCTGGGCGAACATCGACCCCGTGGGGTATCGCCACTTCGTAGAGTTCCCGCTCTGGTTCAACGGATGGATCGGCGAAGAAATACACCGCTGGGACATGGCCTTTGGCCCGGGTGCGGAGCTTTATGAGACCGGCGACGTGGAGCGGGTGCTGACCATCCATTATCTCGTCAACGATCTGCTCATGGCGCTGTTTTTCTTCATCGCCGGCAAGGAAGTGTGGGAAGCGGTGGTCCTGAAACGCGGGGCGCTGCGTGGGCGCAAGGCCGCCACGCCGCTGGTCGCCACGGCGGGCGGGATGATCGGGCCGGTCGTCGTTTATCTTGGGCTCGCCGCGATCCTCGGCTCCGACACCTATGACGCGGTCGCGAATGGCTGGGCGATTCCGACCGCGACGGATATCGCATTTTCCTATGTCGTGGGGCGAATGGTCTTTGGCGCGGGGCATCCCGCGGTTCGATTCCTGCTCCTGCTCGCCATCGCGGATGATGCGGGCGGGCTCATCATCCTCGCGCTGTTCTATCCGAGCGCGGCAATCGCCCCGGTGTGGCTGCTGTTGTCCTTCGCGGCGGCATTCGGCGCTTTCGTCGCGTTCAACTGGCTGCCGCGCAGGCTCGACCGGGGGGACCAGAACCGCCCGCGTTCGACCTGGGTGCGGCTGCACCTGTCGTGGTATCCCTATGCGGTCGCCGGGCTTGTCAGCCTTTTCGCCTTCACCCAGTCCGGGCTGCACCCGGCGCTTGCGCTCTTGCCGCTGATCCCCGCCCTGCCCCATGCCGACCGGGCCTTCGGCATCTTCGCCGAGGCCGAGACGCATCTGCATGACGTGCTGAACGAGGCCGAACATGCGCTTCAGGTTCCCGTCGAGGTGATCCTGTTCCTGTTCGGGCTGGTGAACGCGGGTGTCGTGGTCACGGCGATCGGCGCGCCGACGTGGCTGGTGCTTGGCGGGCTGCTGCTGGGCAAGCCGGTGGGCATCGCGCTCGCCGGTCTGCTGGCTGCGCGCGTCTTCGGGCTGGGCCTGCCGGACGGGATGCGGACCGCCGACCTCGTGGTCGTCGGCCTTGTCGCCGCCATCGGCTTTACCGTGTCGCTGTTCTTCGCCGCCGTCGCCTTCGATCCCGGCCCGGTGCAGGAGGCCGCCAAAATGGGCGCGCTCTTCAGCTTCGTGGCGGTCATCGCCGCGCTGGTGGCGGGTAAATTGTTGCGGGTTGAGAAACGCGCGGTCTGAAAACCGGGACTCAAAGGCCGATTGTTTCGCACGATATGGTTAATTTCGTCACGATCACGCCCCATTCATCGACAAAGCGTTGTCTTGAGGGGGCTTCATCCGACATAATGAGGACAGATTGGCCCGCTATAGCCTCTCGTTAACGATGTCTGGGTCACAACAGACACCGAGGCCGCAGCAGTAACCGGGGTTCGAATGATCGAATTCAACAACGTTTCCAAGTCCTATTGGACCGGCGTGCAGCGCAAGGTCATCCTCGACCATGCGTCGTTTCGCGTCGAACTCGGGAATTCGCTCGGCATCCTCGCGCCCAACGGGACCGGCAAGACGACGATCATCCAGATGATGGCAGGGCTGGAAAAGCCCGACGAAGGCGAAATCCGGCGCACGAGCCGCGTGTCCTTCCCGCTGGGCTTCATGGGCGGCGTGGTGCCCAAGCTCTCGGCCAAGGAAAACGCCCGCTATATCGCCAAGCTCTATGGCCTCGACCCGGATTACATCGAGGCGTTCACGCGCTGGCTTTGCGGGCTCGAAGAATACTACGACTTCCCGCTCGGCACGTATTCGTCGGGCATGAAGGCGCGGTTCACCTTTTCCCTGCTCCTCGCGCTCGAGTTTGACATCTACCTTATCGACGAGGGGATGCCGCAGACGACGGATGCGGAGTTCAACCGCAAGGCAGGCGACGTGCTGCGCCAGCGGTTGGAAAGCGCGACGGTCGTGGTGGTGAGCCATCAGGCCCAGACGCTTGAGAAATTCTGCCGTTCGGCGGCGGTGCTGCACAACGGGCAGCTCTTCATGTTCGACACCTTGGAAGAAGCGAAACAGCTCTATGACTACTCCACCCAAGGCTAGGAAATTCCGCATCCGCCGCCCCACGTCCGGGGATGAGGCAGGCGGGGACGCGCCCGCGACGGCGCAGGAACGGCCTGCCGCTCAACCGACGGCGCAGCCGCGTCCGGCCGCCCAGCAGCCCGCGCAACGTCCGCCCGCGCCCAAAGGTGCGGCCCTGCGCCCGCCCCGCCAGCTCAACCAGATGGAGGAGGCCGCGCTCGAAGGTCAGGAAGACGGCTTCGGCAGCGCCCCCTTCCCCGGCGCCGCCGCCTCGCAGGGCGGTCAGAAACCGCAGCCGACCCCGTCGCGCCGCGAGCCGCCCGAGGTCGAGATCGGGCGCATCAAGCAGGAGGGCCTGACGGGCCGCCAGTTGCGCATGGCCCGCCGGGTCGCGCAGAAGCACGGGCTTCCGGCCACGTCCGACTATGACGCCGTGCGCCTTTTGCGTCAGTCCGGGGTCGACCCGTTCCAGACCGCCAACATGCTACAGCTCGTCTCGTCCGAGGAGGAAGAACCGCGCAAGCCGCCGCAGGGGGCCGAGGGCCGCGTCCAGCTTCCCCAGACGATCCAGCCGCAGCAACAGCAGCTTCCCTCCACGAACGTATTGGACGCCGCTGACCGCGCGCGGTCGATTCAGGACATGCAGGAGCAGATCGTGCGCCGCCGGCGCAAGAAGCTGTTGCTGCTGGCCACGCGCCTTGCGGCGCTGGTCCTGCTCCCGACGCTTCTCGCAGGTTGGTATTTCTATGTCGTGGCGACGCCGATGTATGCCACGAAATCGGAATTCGTGATCCAGAAGGCCGAAAGCGGCGGCACGGCGATGTCGAGCCTGTTTGCGGGCTCCGGCCTCGCCACGTCGCAGGATTCGATCACGGTGCAGAGCTACCTCACCTCCCGCGACGCGATGCTCAGGCTGAATGAGGAACTGGGGTTCAAGGAGCATTTCTCGGACCCGTCCATCGACCCGATCCAGCGGCTCGACGCGAACGCGACGAACGAGGAAGCCTACAAGACCTACAAACGCAACGTGAAGATCGGCTTCGATCCGACCGAAGGCATCGTGAAGATGGAAGTCGTGGCCGCCGATCCCGAAACTTCGGCGGCCATGTCCGAGGCGCTGATCCGCTACGCCGAGCAGCGTGTCGACAACCTGACCAGCCGCCTGCGCGACGACCAGATGGCCGGGGCGCGCGACAGTTATGAAGATGCGGAACGGGCGATGCTGGAAGCGCAGGCCGATGTCCTGCGCCTTCAGGAGAGCATGGGGATCTTCGACGCGACGTCGGATGCGACCTCGATCATGGGCCAGGTCAACACGTTCGAAACTCAGTTGCAGCAAAAGCGGCTCCAGCTTCAGCAGCTTCTCGACAACCCGCGCCCGAACCAGGCGCGTGTCGAGGGTGTGCGCGGCGACATCGCGCGGCTTGAGGATCTGGTGGCGGACCTGCGCGCCCGGCTGACGGAGCAGGGCCAGCAGGGCGGCGACAGCCTCGCCTCCGTATCCGGTCAGCTGACCATCGCGCAGACCAACCTGCAAACGCGCACCGCGCTCATGCAGCAGGCTTTGCAACAGCTTGAAACGGCGCGGATCGAGGCGAACAAGCAGACCCGCTACCTCGAGCTCGGGGTGCATCCGGTTGCGCCGGACCAGCCGACCTATCCCCGCTCCTTCGAGAACACGCTTCTGGCGTTCCTCGTTTTCGCGGGCATTTACCTGATGGTGTCGATCACCGCGTCGATCCTGCGCGAGCAGGTGACGAGCTGACGCGTGCCGGGGCCGGTCAGATCGGCCCCGGACGACGCTCCTCCGACAAGAGCACGTTTGCCTCGACCTCGCCCACGCCCGGCAGGGTCATGATGCGACGGCGCAGGATGCGCTCGAAATCCGACAGGTCGCGCGCGACGATGCGCAGACGGTAGTCGTAGAGCCCCAGCACATGATGGACGAGCTGGACCTCGGGGATGGCGGTGACCGCCCGCTCGAAATCCTCGAGGCTGACCCGCCCTTTCGCGGCAAGCTTGATGCCGAGGAACACGGTCACGCCGAAGCCCAGCGCCTCCCGGTCGATTTCGACCCGCCGCCCGGCGAGGATACCGGCATCCGACAGCCGCTTGACCCGGCGCCACGCGGCGGGTTGCGACAGGCCGAACCGGCGGCCCAGCGCCCCGGCAGACACAGTGGCGTCTTCGGACAGTGCGCGAAGGAAGGCGCGGTCGATGTCGTCCAGCGCGGTCACAGCGGCAGCGCCTCGCGCTCGACGATGGTGGCGACCTGCATCAGCGCCTCGATCTCGGAGATATGCGGCAGGGTCAGGATGCGCTCACGGTAGATCTGCTGATAATGCCCCATGTCGCGAGCGATGACGTGAAGCCGCACGTCGACCTTGCCCAGAAACGTCTGGATCTGCGTCACCTCGGGCACGTCGCGCGCGGCGGCGATGAATTCGTCGAAGGCGCGCGGATCGGTCTTGTCGAGCGTGAAGCGCAACGACACCTCGACGCCGTAACCCAGCCGGGACCAGTCGATCACCGCGTGCTGCCCTCGGATGACCCCCTCGCGCGTCATCCGGTCGAGCCGGCGCGAGGCCGTCGCGGGGGTGACGCCCGCAAGCTCGGCCAGCGCCCCGGCACTAAGGCCCGGGTCCGCCAGAAGGCGCCGCAGAAGCCGTCGGTCCGTATCGTCGATGCGCATGATTTTCTCGTGCTTGGTCAGGAGAACGCATGACTTGATCGCAGATCGGGGGTTCAGCGTCAATTCTCACGGGCAGTGGGCTCATGGAACCGCCAAATTCCCCGACTAGCGCAGGATCGCCGCGCCTGCTATTCTTTCCCCAAGAGCACAAGCGGCGACACGACCGCAGGACATACGGGCAATTCATGGCTGAGCAGACGATATACGTCTATGCCAAGTCGGGCGTGACCATCACGCATGCCGACGGGAGCCCCACTAACACCGCCGACATTTTGGGCGCCTCACTCTGGGGCAACGCCTTTTCGTGGGAAAACCCCAACGACCTCACGATCACGCTGCCCACGGATCATGCCGAAATCACCTTCGAGGACAGCGACGGGGTGATCAGCGATGACCCCTTTTCGGGCTCGCAGGTCACCGACCAGTTGCTGACAGCCCCGGCGACGATCGACGGCACCACCTATACCCCCAGCACGTCGGACATCCGGTGGCAGAACCCTGCGCCCGTCAATGTCGAGAACGAGTTTCAGGTCACGCTCTTCGGACCGGATGGCACCTCTTACACGATGCTGGGCATCTCGATCACCGAGGGCTATTCGACCAATGTCGTGGGGGTCACCTTCGCCGGTGGCCATCCACCCCCGGGCACCACGCTTACCTACATACGGGGCGAGTCCTCCTATGGCGGATCGGGGGGCAGCACCGAGATTTCCGATACAGTGCCCTGCTTTCTCGCGGGCACCCGGATCGACACGGCGCGCGGCGCGAAGGCGGTCGAGGAGCTGCGTGCCGGGGACCTCGTCCAGACGCTTGACCGCGGGCTGCAACCGCTTCGCTGGGTGGGCGCGAGCACGGTCTGCGGCCTCGGACCACAGGCCCCGATCCTGTTGCGCAAGGGCGCGCTCGGCAATCACGCGGACCTCTACGTCTCGCCCAATCACCGCATCCTCGTGCGCGCGGCGGCGGCCGAGTTCTATTATGGCTCCACCGACGTACTGGTTCCCGCCAAGGCGCTGGTCGACGGCCGGGGCATCCGGCCGGCCCCACGGCGCGAGGCGCAGTACATCCACCTGCTCCTGCCCCGCCACGAGATGGTGTTTTCCGAAGGGCTCGCAAGCGAGAGCCTTTTCACCGGCGCTGTCGCGATTGGCGCTTTCGACGAAACGGCACGGGGCGAGCTGCTGGCGGTCATGAAGACCTGCGGTCAGCGTGCCAGCCAGTTGAATCGGCCCGCCCTGTCCGTGCAGGAGGCCCGCGCACTCCTCGCGCTCTGCCGGACGCCTGAGCGGGGCATGCGGGCCGCCTGAGTCCGCACATGAATTCTGCAGTAATTCTCATTTCGGCAAATGATGGATACTCATTTTTCGCAGAACGTCGCCAGATTGCACGAATTTTCACTGAAACAGGCCTAGTATGCCCGCCGAACGACAGAAAAAGGGAGCATGCCATGAGCCTGCGCGTTTATTACGATCGCGATTGCGATGTGAACCTCATCAAGGACAAGAAGGTCGCCATTCTCGGGTACGGCTCGCAGGGCCACGCCCATGCGCTGAACCTGCGTGACAGCGGCGCCAAGAACGTGGTCGTCGCGCTGCGCGACGGGTCGCCGTCGGCGAAGAAGGCCGAGGGCGAAGGCCTCAAGGTCATGGAAATCGCGGAAGCCGCCGCCTGGTGCGACGTCATCATGTTCACCATGCCCGATGAGCTTCAGGCCGAGACCTACAAGAAGTACGTCCACGACAACCTGAAGGAAGGCTCCGCCATTGCCTTTGCCCACGGTCTGAACGTCCACTTCGGCCTGATCGAGCCCAAGCCCGGCGTCGACGTCATCATGATGGCGCCCAAGGGTCCGGGCCACACCGTGCGCGGCGAATACGTCAAGGGCGGCGGTGTGCCCTGCCTCGTGGCCGTTCATCAGGACGCGACCGGCAAGGCGCTTGAAATCGGCCTGTCCTATTGCTCCGCCATCGGTGGCGGACGTTCGGGCATCATCGAGACGAACTTCCGTGAAGAGTGCGAAACCGACCTCTTCGGTGAGCAGGCCGTGCTGTGCGGCGGTCTCGTCGAACTGATCCGCATGGGTTTCGAGACGCTGACCGAAGCGGGCTATGCCCCCGAGATGGCCTATTTCGAGTGCCTGCATGAAGTGAAGCTGATCGTGGACCTGATCTACGAAGGCGGCATCGCCAACAT